>CAIWKE010000041.1 GCA_903913215.1 uncultured Holophagaceae bacterium | reverse complement strand
GGGTCACACCCGTTCCCATCCCGAACACGGCAGTTAAGACTTGGAGGGCCGATGATACTGCTCTGCACAGGAGTGGGAAAGTAGGTCGCTGCGACGTTAATATCACCCTCCGGGCCATCACCAAGATGGCCCGGAGCCGTTATAACTGATAAAATTCTCTTCTTGTTTCGAGGAAGCCATGTCCATCGAAGTTCGCCTACCAGATGACTCTCTTCGGCAGCTGCCCGAAGGGGCCACTGGGGCCGACCTGGCCGGTGGAATCGGCGCCCGACTCCTGGAGGCCGCCCTGGCCGTGAAGGTCAACGGGCACCTGGTAGACCTCAAGGCTCCCCTGGCCGATGGCGTCAAGGTGGAAATCGTCACCAATAAGACCCCCGAGAGCCTCGAGCTGGTCCGCCACTCCACGGCCCACCTGTTGGCCCATGCGGTGAAGCGGCTCTATCCGGATGCTCGCGTCGGTATTGGACCCACCATCGAGGATGGCTTTTACTACGATTTCTGGGTGGCGAAGCCCTTCGTGCCCGAGGATCTGCCGGTCATCGAGGCCGAGATGCGCAAGATCGTGGCCGAGGGCGTGGAGGTGACCCGGGAGGACCTCAGCCGCGACGCTGCCTCGGCGCGTTTCGAAAGCATGGGCGAGCCCCTCAAAGTGGAGATTCTGGCGAATATTCCTGCCAGTGACATCATCAGCGGCTACAACCAGGGTGACTTCTACGATCTCTGCCGCGGCCCCCACGTGCCGAACACTTCGAAGCTGAAGGCCTTCAAGCTGCTCAGCATCGCGGGTGCCTACTGGAAGGGCGACGAAAAAAATCAGATGCTCAGTCGCATCTACGGCACCGCATTCCATTCACAGAAGGAACTGGACGAACACCTCAAGCGGTTGGAAGAGGCCAAGGCGCGCGACCACCGTAAGCTGGGCAAGGAACTGGGCCTTTACTCCTTCCATCCAGAAGCGCCGGCCTCACCCTTCTTCCATCCCAAAGGCACCCAGGTCTACAACGAGTTGGTCACTTATATTCGCGAGCTCTACTTCAAGTACGGGTACAGCGAAGTGATCACGCCGCAGATCCTCGACGTGGCGCTCTGGAAAACTAGCGGCCACTACGAGAATTACGCAGAGAACATGTACTTCACCACCGCCGAAGAGCGTGAGTATGCGGTGAAGCCCATGAACTGCCCCGGCCACTGCCTCATGTTCGGCAGTCAGAAGCACAGCTACCGCGACCTGCCCATCCGCTACGCCGACTTCGGCCGCCTGCATCGTTTCGAGCGGAGCGGTGTGACCCACGGCCTCACGCGTGTACGTACCTTCTGCCAGGACGACGCCCACATCTACTGCACACCCGACCAGATCAAGACCGAGATGGCGGACTTCCTCGCCCTGCTGAAGGAGGTCTACGACACCTTCGGCTTTGATGGCATGCGCGTGGCTCTCAGTACCCGGCCAGAAAAGCGCCTAGGCTCGGACGCGATCTGGGATGCGGCGGAGACCGCCCTCAGTGAGGCCCTGGACGAAGCCGGCATACCCTTCACGCTGAACCCGGGCGAAGGCGCCTTCTACGGGCCGAAGATCGAGTTCCAGATCCTCGATGCCCTCAAGCGGCCCTGGCAGCTGGGCACCCTGCAGGTGGACTACATGCTGCCTGAGCGCTTCGACCTCAACTACACTCGCCCCGATGGTGGCGAAGGCCGGCCCATCATGTTGCACCGCGCCATCCTTGGCAGCCTGGAGCGCTTCATGGGCATCCTGGTCGAGCACACCGCCGGGGCCTTCCCGGCTTGGCTGGCCCCTGTCCAGATGAGCATTCTGCCCATCACCGACCGCGCCAATGGGTTCGCCACCGAGGTGGCTGCCCGCGCCAAGGCCCTGGGGATCCGCGCAGAACTGGATCAGCGCAACGAAAGTCTGAAGGCCAAGATCCGCGATGCCCAACTGGCCAAGGTTCCCTACATGCTGGTGATCGGGGACCGAGAGGCCGAGGCGGGCACCGTGTCCGTCCGGCATCGCCACCGGGGTGACCTGGGTGTTAGGGCCCTGGATGAGTTCCTCAGCGACCTCAAACACGAAGTCCAAACCCGTAACCGCTGATCCTGTTTTCCGTGCTTGGCGGGAATCCTTTCAAGTGATAGACTTTTTGTCCTTGTGTAACTAGGGGAGGCACCATTCGTCCTAACGAGACCCGCATCAACGACGGCATCCGGGCCCAAGAGGTCCGCGTCATCTCCGAAGATGGCGAACAGCTTGGCTTGATGCCACCTCACCAGGCCATTCGGATCGCAGAAGAGCGCGGTCTCGACTTGGTGGAAGTGGCCGGAAATGCCAACCCGCCCGTCTGCAGGATCATGGACTACGGCAAGTACAAGTTCATGGAAGCCAAGCGGGAGCACGCCGCCCGCGCCAAGCAGAAGAACATCGTCGTCAAGGAAGTGAAGTTCCGCCCCAAGACTGACGATCACGATTTTGATTTCAAGGTGAAGCACATCCTGCGGTTCCTGGAGGAAGAAGACAAAGTCAAAGTCGTTGTCATGTTCCGCGGACGTGAAGTCGTCCATCGCGACATCGGCTACCGGATCATCGAGGAAGTCATTCAGCGGGTCGGCGACAAGGCCATCGTTGAAAAAGGCGCCGGAATCGATGGACGCGACATGCACGCCATCCTCGCCCCCAAGATCATTGAAGTCCCCAAAGCACCCAAGAAACCCAAGCCGGCCAAGCCGGAAACTCCGGCAGCAGAAGCCCAGATTCAGTGAGGAACTTATGAGCGGTTACAAGATCAAGACCCACAAGGGCGCCCAGAAGCGCTTCAAGAAGACGGCCGGCGGCAAGTTCAAGCGCGGTTGTTCGCACCAGCGCCACATCCTCACCAAGAAGACGGCCAAGCGCAAGCGTCAGCTGGACATGGGTCGCATGGTGTCCAAGGCCGATCAGAAGGCCGTCATGGCCATGCTGCCTTACGCCTGATTTCCCTCCGGGGGTTCCACGCTCCGCTTTGCGGCGTGAACACTCCCGGACCCCCACGCCCTTCACAGGCAAAGCCTGTTCAGGGCTTGTCCCTCCCACCCGGCGATGATTCCATCGACGGTTTAACCCGGTGGCAAAACCACCCCCGATGAGGCCTTCAAAGCTCCGCCAATTCAAGACGGGCTGCCTCGAGGAAAGGAACACCCATGACTCGCGTAAAACGTGGTTTTAAGCGTGCCCAGCGCCGTAAGCGCATGATGAAGTTCGCCAAGGGCTTCTACGGCGCCAAGTCTCGTCTGTACCGCTCTGCCAAGGAAGCCGTCGAAAAGGCCCTGGGCTACGGCTACCGCGACCGCAAGGTCAAGAAGCGTGACTTCCGCCGCCTTTGGGTGGTTCGCATCAGCGCCGCCTGCGGCCAGAACGGCACCAGTTACTCCAAGTTCATGGGCGGCCTGAAGAAGGTCTCCGTTGATCTGGACCGCAAGATTCTCGCGGATCTCGCCGTGCGCAATCCCGAGGCGTTTACCTAGATGGTGGACATGGACAAGCGCTGTACTCGAAGCAGCAACTCGCTGACACGAGAATGGACGCGCAAGCGGCCTTTCTTTGTGTTGAGGACATCATGGATCAGTTGCTCCCTGGAGACATCGTCGAGGCGGGAAGGCTTTTTCCCGAGGCGTTAGCCGCCTGTGCCGACCTGGACGCGCTGCTGCGTCTGAAGGGCGCCTACGTGGGCCGAGAAGGCAGCCACGCGGCCCACATGATGGATCTGCTCAAAGCTGCGCCGAAGGACCAGAAGCGTGACCTGGGCGCTGCCATCAACGCCTTCAAGCAGCAATGGGAGGAGGCGCTGAAGATCCGCCAGGCGGAGTTGGAGTCGGCCAAGAAGGCCCGCAGTGCGCAGGCCGCGAACTGGGATCCCTCCCTGCCACCACCGCGGCCAGCCGAGGGCGCGCTGCATCCGCTGAACCGCCTCATGGACCGGCTGGTGGAGGTCTTCCGGCCCCTGGGTTTCCATGTGGAGGAAGGCCCTGAGGTGGAGACCGAGGCCCACAACTTCGATGGGCTGAACATCCCCGAAGACCACCCGGCCAAGGCCAGTTCGGACACCTTCTACCTGGCAGCCCATCCCGAACTGCTGCTGCGCACCCACACCAGTCCCGTGCAAGTGCGCACCCTGCTGCGCATCGCGCCGGAACTGGCCACGCGCGGCGGCGTCCGCTTCCTGGCGCCGGGTCGCGTGTATCGCAAGGACGAGATTGATCCCACCCACAGCCCCATGTTCCACCAGGTGGAGGGCATGCTCGTGGGCCACGGCATCGGCATGCAGCATCTGAAGGGAACCCTGGAGTATGCCCTGCGGGCTCTCTTTGGTCCCCACACGGAGATCCGCCTCCGACCCTCCTATTTTCCCTTCGTGGAACCGGGTTGCGAGGTGGACGTGAGCTGCCCCCTTTGCGACGCCAAAGGATGCCGGGTCTGCAAGGGATCGGGCTGGGTGGAGATTCTCGGCGCCGGCCTCATCCATCCGAACGTGTTGAGCTACGCGGGCATTGACCCTAACGAGTGGTCCGGTTGGGCCTTTGGCATGGGTGTGGAGCGCATGGCCATGATGCTGAGTCAGACCCCGGACCTGCGCCTGTTCTTCGAGAACGACCAGCGCTTCCTCCGGGCCATGGGAGGGCTGGACTGATGTGGATCGAACGCAAAGTTCTCGCCCAGGAACTTCCCGCCGTGGCGGGCCTGGACACGCGCCATGTCTGTGAGTTGCTGGCCGCCCTGGGGTTTCCCGTAGATGGCGTGGTCAGCCGCGAAGGCACCGAAGCTCTGGATGTGGACATCACTGCCAACCGCGGTGACGCCATGTCCCACCGTGGCATCGCCCGTGAGTTGGCGACCAAGCTGGCCCAGCCCATGGCCCCCCTGGCACCCGCTGAGCCCGTGGAAGGAACGCCGATCGTGGACGTTCGTCTCGAGGTCATGGCCTGCCCCGTCTACAGCACCGCCGTCCTTGAACTGGGGTCGGGCAGCACCCCCCTGGAGGTGCAATCGTTTCTCTTGGCCCTGGAGGCCTCGCCCAAGCGCCTGCCTGCAGTGGATGCCTCTAACGAACTGTTGCACCGCTACGGTCACCCGACCCACGCCTTCGATGCAGACCGAATCGAGGGCGCCGTGTCCGTGCGCTGGGCCCGTGCCGGCGAGGCCCTGGTTACCCTGGATGGCATCGAGCGCACACTCACGTCCCTGGATATGGTTATCGCTGACGAGCAGGGTCCCATTGCGCTGGCGGGCGTCATGGGTGGCGAGCGAACCAAGGTCACCGAAGGCACTCGGCGTGTGCTGCTGGAGAGCGCCTACTTCGACGCCAAAACCGTGCGGGCCGCGGCCCGGCGCCACAGCCTGCACACGGACGCCTCCCATCGCTTCGGCCGGGGCGCAGACCCGGCCATGGCCAGAATCGCCCGCAACCAACTGGTGGAGCGGCTCACCCAGTGGTGCGGTGCCCGCCTGGTGGGGGCCTGGACTGCAGGCAGCCTTCCCGTACCCGCAGCACCCACCTTCCTGAAAACCACGTTGCTCACCCGGGTGGCGGGGGAGATCCTTTCCCTGGCCGAGGCCGCAGAGATCCTTGAACGCCTGGGCTGCGCCGTTGCCATGGAGGCCCATGGCCTGCGTGTGCAGGCTCCCACCTGGCGCCATGACCTCGTCATCGCTGAGGACTTGGCAGAGGAGGTGCTGCGCCTGCGTGGTTACGAGCGGATCCCTTCCGTCTTGCCCCCCATGGAGGGCCCACCCCAGACGCTTTCGGCCACCTACCTGCAGCGGCAGAAGCTGTCCCGCCGTCTGGCTCATCTGGGTTTCCACCAGACCGTGACCTACGGTTTCATAAGCCCCGAGGCTGACGGGGCCTTCTCGGCGCCAGACAACCCTCCCGAGGGGCGGACCCTGTCCAATCCCCTGGGCCTGGAGTACTCCGTCATGCGGGGCTCCCTCCTGCCCAGCCTTCAGACCACGGCCGAGCAGAACCTCCGCCAGGGCGCCCGGGAAGTGAGGCTCTTTGAGCTGGGACCGGCCTACACCAGTTCCCCCAGCGGTCCCCGGGAGGTGCCCAGCCTGGCCTTGGTCTGGGGCGGCACCCTGGGCGGGCAGGACTACCTCACACCTGCCAGGGCTGTCCGGGAGGCGGACCTCACCGGCATCGCTCACGACCTTGGCCTGACCCGGGCCCCTGAGGTCCGCAGCCTGGGTGAGGGGCTCTTCGGCCTGGAGCTCCCGCTGGCGGACCTGCCCCTGGCCGGAGACCGGATCATCCCGACCTTCCGCCCCTTCAGCCGCTTCCCGGTGGTGGAGCGGGACCTCTCCCTGCTCGTGGACCTGGGGCAGACCTACGAGGCCCTTGCAGCGGCCATGCGGGTGGCCCTGCCAGCGGACACCCTGCAGGACTTGCGCTGTGTGGACGTGTTCCGGCACCGGAGTCTACCCGAAGGACGCCAGGCCTGGCTGCTGCGCATGCGCTTCCAGGCCGATCGCACCCTGGTCGGTGACGAGGTGGATGGCTGGATCGCGGCAGCCCTGGGCGCGGCGGAGTCCCTCGGGGCGAAGCTCCGGGCGTAGAATCGAGAAGGGGCAATCATGGATCTACTCAAGCAGCTCGAATCGAAGATGCAGGCCCTGGTCCTGCAGCGCAACCAGTTGAAGGATGAACTGGATGCCCTCAAGGCCAGCGGCTCCAGCGCAGACCAGGAGTTGCGTTCCCTCCGGGGGCGCCTGGAGGAGGCCCAGGCCGCCCAGACGGCCCTGGAAAAGGACCGCGAGGAGACCCGCGAGCAGGTGGCTGCCATCCTCCGCGCCCTGGAGGCCTTGGGATGAGGCCACCCCTCCCGCTGCCGGGCACTCGTCCGGTCACTGTGATGGTGCAGGGGCGGGCTCTGCAGATTCAGACCGATGACCCCGAAAGGCTGGAGGCAGCGGTTCGGGTTCTGGAGGATACCTTTCAGGCCATGGATTCCCAATGCCAGTTAAGATGGGGGAGCGTCCCGAAGGGCCTGGACACCCCGTCCTGGTACCTCCTGGCCGCCCTGAACCTGGCGCACCGCACGGCGCGTCTGGAGCAGGAAGCCAACCAGCACACCCACAACCTGGAACAGACTCTCTCCAAGCTACTGAACGATGTTCCGGACGAACCTTCCGCCCCTGTGCCCCTTCTGGATGAGGACGGAGACTGATTTCCCTGCGAGGCCCGTGATTATGGCCAAGCTCTTGTTCCGTAAGTCGACTAGGGAGACCTTCCCCCTGTCCTGTGCGTTCCGCGCGTCGGCGCGCCTTAGCCAGGGACTCTGGTCTCCCCCCTATAAACTAGGGAACTCGGCACGCCTCCACGACTGAGCGGGGATCTTCAAACTGGTGCTGGTGGCTCTTGGATCCTTTCCCTGGAGTCGCCCATGAATCTGATCGCCTGGATCTTCCTATTCCTGTTCTTCGCTGCTTCGGTGGTGGGGCTGTTGGCTTTCATGCGGATGCAGAAAGCCACCATCGAGGCGTCACAGGCACAAGCCAAGGCTGAATCCGATATCAAGACCGAGCGGGAACACCTCCTGGCTGAAGCCCAGAAGGAGGCGCAGCGGCTCCGGCAGCGAGGTGAGCAGGAGGCTGAATCCGTTCGCAAGGAATCCGAGCTGAAGGCCAAGGAGCAGGCTCTGACGGCCCGGCAGGAGGCGGAAAAGCTGCTGACCGAGCGCCAGAAGAACCTGGAGAAGCAAGAGCAGCGCGTTCAGTCCAAGGAAGAGGGCCTAGACAAGAAGGTCCAGCAGTTGGACCAGAAGTCCAAGGATCTGGAGACCCTCACCGAGAAACGCAAGGCCGAACTGGAGCGCCTGGAGGGCCAGCAGGCTGAGGCCAAGCAGCTGGTGGAGGCCCAGGCCAAGCGCCTGGAGGAGGTCGCCGGGCTGACCCGGGAGGACGCCAAGAAGGAACTGATCTCTCAGCTGGAATACTCCGCCAAGATGGACGCCGCCAAACTGGTGCGCCGCATTGACGAAGAGGCCCAGGAGGAGGCCGCCAAGCGGGCCCGCTGGACCATCGGTGCCGCCATCCAGCGTGTGGCCTCAGACGTCGTGACCGAACAGGCAGTCAGTTCCGTGCAGCTGCCCAGCGATGACCTCAAGGGCCGCATCATCGGCCGCGAAGGCCGCAACATCCGGGCCCTGGAAAAGGCCACGGGCTGCGACCTCATCGTGGACGACACCCCCGAGAGCATCGTCGTCTCCAGCTTCGACCCCATCCGCCGCGAGGTGGCCCGCCAGGCCATCCTGAAGCTCCTGGCCGACGGCCGCATCCACCCCGCCCGCATCGAGGAAGTGGTCGAGAAGGTCAAGGTGGACATGGACCAGCACCTGAAAGAGATCGGCGAAGCCGCCTGCATCGAGCTGGGCTTTCCGGACATCCACCCCAAGCTGCACAAGCTGGTGGGGCGCCTGAACTACCGCACCTCGTACGGCCAGAATGTCCTGGAGCACACCAAGGAAGTGGCCCGCATTGCCGAATACATGGCCGGCGAGATGGGCGCGGACGCCCGGCTCTCCCGCCGAGCCGGCCTCTTCCATGACATCGGCAAGGCCATCGACCGTGAGGTGGAGGGCACTCACATCGAGATCGGCATGCAGTTGATGCAGCGCTACGGAGAGAAGGAAGAAGTCATCCACGCCATGAGCTGCCACCACGGGGACTTCGAGCCTCGCACCGTGGAAGCCATGCTCATCACCGCTGCCGACGCCCTCAGCGCGGCTCGGCCCGGCGCCCGCCGCGAGATGATGGAGACCTACGTCAAGCGTCTGGAACAGCTGGAGGGCATCGCCAACAGCTACAAGGGCGTGCAGAAGAGCTTTGCCATGCAGGCGGGCCGCGAGATCCGCATCCTGGTGGATGCCGGCTCCGTGAACGATGACCAAGCCTACTGGATCGCCAAGGACGTCTCCCGCCGTATCGAAGCTGAGATGCAGTACCCCGGCCAGATCAAGGTCACGGTGATGCGCGAGCTGCGCGCCGTGGAGGTCGCCCGCTAGGCACCCGGCGGGAGCCCGCCCATGAAGACGGTCCTGCTGCTCGTCCTCAGCAACATCTTTATGACCTTCGCCTGGTACGGGCACCTGAAGCACAACCGGGACAGCCCGCTCTGGATTGCAATCCTCGTGAGCTGGGGTATCGCCTTTTTTGAATACTGCCTCATGGTGCCTGCCAACCGGGCAGGCTTCGGTCGCTTCAGTCTGCCCCAGCTGAAGGTGATCCAGGAGGTGGTGACCCTCCTGGTGTTCGCCGTCTTCGCCGTGGTCTGGATGCGCGAGCGGCTCCACCTGAACCACCTCTGGGCGGGGCTCTGCCTGGTGGGGGCGGTCTTCTTCATGTTCCGGCGCTAGTTAGACTCCCCCGGGCCTCAGGTGGATGAGACCCCGCTTGAGGGCGATCATGGAGGCCTCGGTGCGGTCCTTGGCCTGGAGTTTTCGCAGCAGGTTGTTCACGTGGATCTTCACCGTGGGTTCCGCCAGACCCAGGGCATCGGCGATCTCGCGATTGCGCTGGCCCTGGGCCAGGAGGCGCAGCACATCCAGCTCCCGGGGCGTGAGTCGCTCCGCCTCCATGGCCTCCACCAGGCGAGCGGCGGTGGCGGGGGGCAGGTAGCGCTGGCCGGCGGCCACGGCCCGCACAGCCTCGATGAGAATGGCCCGGCGCACACTCTTCAGCAGGTACCCCCGGGCCCCGGCCTCCAGGGCTCGCTGGATGTCCGCGTCCCCGTCGAAGGTCGTGAGCACCAGGATGCGGGCATCGGGATCCTCGCGGCGGATGGCCAGGATGGCCTCCACGCCGCTCTGGCCGGGTAGCTGCAGGTCCATGATGGTCACCGTGGGCTGCAGCTTCCGCCAGGCGGCCACGGCCTCCCTGCCATCCCCGGCTTCGCCCACCACCTCCAGGTCAGGTTCGCCCTCGTGCAAGATGGCCACGAGGCCGTCCCGGACGATGGGATGGTCATCGACGATGAGGAGTTTGATGCGATCGGTTGGTTCGAGGTTCATAAGGGCCACCTGCGGAGGGGAAGGGTGAGGGTGATGCGGGCGCCGAACCCCGGGCTGCTGTCGATGTCCATATGGCCACGCCACTTTCGGAGGCTCTCGCGGATGCTGCGCATGCCGTAGCCCGCAGCGCTGGCGGTGGGGTCGAAGCCCTGGCCATCGTCCTCCACGCTGAGGTGGATATGGCGCCCCTCAAACTGCAGTACCGTCCGTACCCAGTGGGCCTTGCCATGACGCAGGGCGTTGGTGAACAGCTCCTGGGCCATGCGGAGCAGCTCCTCTTCCAGACGCGGCGGGATGGGCCGGGGCTGGCCCGTTTGGACCAGCTCCACCTGGATCTCAGTGCCCGCCAGCAGGCGATCCGCAAGGGAGCGCAAGGCGCCCAGGAGGTCCATGCCCTCCAGCTTGCGGGGGCTGAGGGACATTACAGAACGCCGGGCCTCCTGGAGGCTGGCCACGGCCAGGTTCCTTGCATGGTCCAGGCGGGTCAGGACGGGGGCTGGATCCCCGGCCATGTGACCCAGCTTGGCCTCGGCGGCCTCCAGTTGAAGCAGTACCCCCGTGAAGCCCTGGGCCAGGTGATCGTGGATCTCACGGGCCATGCGGTTCCGCTCGGCGAGCACGGCGGAACGGGCCTCCACCTGCTGGAGGCGGAGGCGCAGGAGCCACCAGGCAAAGGCTGCGAGGGCCAGGGCGCACAGGGCCCAGAAGGCAGGCCGTTGGTACAGGAAGGGCTCCACCACCACGGCCACGGACTGCTCCGAGGGCGGGGCGTCATCGTCCAGGCGCCATGCCTGGACGACGAAGCGGTATGAGCCTGGGGGCAGGTTCGAGTAGGCCGAGAAGCGGCGGTCGCCAACGTCGCTCCAGAGGCGGTCCCATCCTTCAAGTCGGTAGCGGAAGCGGATTTTATCGGCCCGGGTCAGGGAGGTGGCGGTGTAGTAGACCTCGAAGCGGTGGGTACCCGATGGCACATGGATTGGTGTGCCCTCAGGCAGCACGGTCTCATCGCTTTCCGCCCTCAGAAGGTGGAGCCGGATGGGGGGCCCCGGTGGCGTGGTCAGGTTGCCATCCAGGCGGCAGAGGCCGCGGATGGTGGGGAAATAGAACTCTCCCTCGCGGCTGAGCCAGGCTGCGGGCTGGGCTCCACCAAAGGTCTCCCGGGAGGGCATGCCGTCGTGGTGGTCATAGACAACCGGTGCCAGGAGGGTTGGCTGACGTAGCCCCTTGAGGAGCGCGGCCAGGGGAATGCGCAACACCCCCTGCCCAGTGCTGAGCCACAGACGCTCTCCTGGGTCTTCGAGGATGGCGTGAATGGGCGCTTGCAGCGCCTCGGGCGGATTCACCACGGATTGGAAGCCCCCATTCCGATAGCGCCTCAGGCCGTCCGGGGTGCCGATCCATAAATTGCCTTTGGCATCCAGGTGCAGGGCCTGGGCGCCACTGGAGCCCAAGCCCTCTGCCCGGCCCAGCCACCGGGCCTGATCGGCGGCCAGCAGGCCCAGGCCCATCGTGCGGTTGGCGAGATAGAGAGGATCGGGTCCGCCCCCGGTCATGGCCACCACGCCCTGGATGGAGGGCAGATGGAGTGGAGCCTGGCCCGGTGCGACCTTCACCAGGCCCTGGTGGGCCTTGGCCACCCAAAGGGTACCTTGGGGATCCTCGTAAATTGATAGGACTGGCTCTGGTTGGCTGGTCTGGGACCAGGACTGTCGATGAATCTGACCTTGATCTAGAACAAGAATCTCACCCTTCCGGGTGCCCAGCCAAAGGCCGCCCGCCTGTCGGGGCCAAAGGGCCGAAAGCGGGCCGTCAAAGGCGGATTTTGGAATCTTGCGCTGCAGATGGCCGTTCAGCAGATGGCCCAGGCTCTGGTCCCCGGTGAGGCACCAGACTTCCCCAGCAGGGTCCTGGCAGACCATGCTCACGGGTTCTTCCGGATCTGCATCCAGCAAGGGGATGGGCCTGAACGGAACCGGGTAGATGACGCCCATGCCCCGATCCGCGGTGCCCCACCAGAGCGCACCGGAGCTGTCTTCCATGAGGGCCCTTGGGGTCCAGCGGGAGCCGGGGGCGCCGGGGGTGGTCTCCAGGCGGCCGGAGGCGGTGTGGCGGAAGAGCCCTCCCTGCTCCAGCCCAACCCAGAGGCTGCCATGGCGGTCCAGTAGCAGGTGGCTGATGGGTTTGGATGGCAGGGACCGGGCCCAGGCCGGGGTCTGCAGCCGACCCTCCTCGAACTGCTGCAGGCCCTGAGTGCGGGTACCCACCCAGAGGGTGCCGTCCAGGCCGGTATCCAGGGCGGTGATCTCTGGGGCCAGCGCCGCCAGGACCAGACGCCCTTGCTTCAGTCGCCAGAGGCCCGAGCTGGCGGTACCCACCCAGAGAATGCCTTCGCGATCTTCAGTCAGGGCCCGGATCTCAAGGTGCGCCGCCGCAGACTCCACGGGATGGAAGCTGCCTCCGTCGAAGCGGAGCAGGGGTCCTTCCGTCGGCGAGGCCCAGAGAATGCCCTGGCGGTCCCTCAGCAGGTGGCGGATGGGCTGGTCTGGCAAGCCCTCAGTCAGGCCATAGGCGCGCACGGAGCCCTTTTGGAAACGGTAGAGCCCGGACTCCCGAGTGCCAATCCAGAGGGCCCCATCTGGTTCCTGGGCCAGGCACTGGACCTCGTTGTGGACGAAGCCAGGCACGTTCAAGCGGGAATAGGTCTCGAAGGAGGCGCCATCAAAGCGGAGCAGGCCTGCCGAAGTGCCGATCCACAGGTAGCCATCGCGACCTTCCAGCAGGGCCAGGGCTGCATCCTGGAGCAGCCCCTCCTCGCTGCGGAAGACCCGGTGGGCATGGTTCGAAAGGGGGCGCCCCGGTTCCAGCGCCAGAGACCCACCTGCCGTCCACAGCCAGACCAGGACGAGAAGCACCCACCGGAGAGGTCCCGGGTGTCGAACGTGTGCTTCTCTCGTTACAGCTGGCATCGAAGCTGAAGGGTAGGACATCGGCCCGGGTGGGGCAATTGGGAAGGGCAAGGGCCTGTTTCCCAAGCTCGCTTTCCTGGTCTCGCCTGGGATGCGCCCCCTGTGCGTCCACACCTACCTAGCAAACAGACTCTAGTCCTTTAGGTCTAGATAACTGTTCCCATTGGGGATATGGGCAGATGTCTCAGCTTGGATAAAAGTGTAGTTACAGACAAAATACCGTCAGACCTCGGCAAACTTAGTCGCTCAGCCATGGCGGCCTTCCCGTTTTTCACCCATACATGGACCCCAAAATTTGAATGATCAAGCTTACAGACGATGAATCACTTACCAAGCCCATTCAGTCCGATCCAGCCCAGTCCCAGCCAGAACCGCCAGCAACCTCGGGTGTCGCTATGAACAGCATTTGGAATCGGATCGGGATCATGCGCGCGCTGGGTATCGCTGTGGTGGCCCTGGTCACGCTGGGGTGCGGCAGCGGCAAGGGGGCGGGCAGCGTGGCCCAGTATTACGGGGACTACCACCCCACCGGGTGGATCAGTGCTCACGGTGGCCAAGCGCTGGCAGGGGTGGATGCCTGCACCAAGTGCCATGAACTATCGATCATCAAAGTGGGTAGCGGGGTTCCCACCTGCCTCACCACGGGCTGCCACCATCAGTCCACGCCCGGCTGGGCCGGCGCTGCCACCCACGGCATGCGCGCCAAGCTGGCCATTCAGGCCGACGGGGGGAGCCTTGTCTCCTGCCAGCTCTGCCACGGCAAGGACTTCTCTGGCGGACCCTCCGCGAGCGCCTGCGCATCCTGCCACGGTGTCCAGGCTCCGCATCCGGCCAAGCCCTGGCGGCTCTCGGGGGGCTCGGTGTACACCCACGCCACCACCGATCCGGCCAATGCTGCTGTCTGCGCCCAGTGCCACTATCCCGGTTCACCCAAGAACCCAGCCGGTCACCCCATCACGCCTGCGGCGGCGGGAACCCAGCCTGGCTGCTACAACGCCACCCTCTGCCACGGCGCCAACACAGCGCCCCATCCCGTGCCCTTCCTGAAGGGCCAGACCGACACTCAGCAGAACGGCCACCTGACTGTGACCGCCGCAGCCTTCGCCGGGGACTGCGCCACCTGCCACGCAACCAGTGGCACTTCGCCCCTGGCGGCGGCGCCACTCTGCAACGTCTGCCACACCGTGGGCAATCCGGTTGCGTCGGGTACGGGCGCTGGCACCTGCCTCTCGTGCCACACGGGCACCCCCGGCCTACCCAATGGACCCAGCGGCTCGGGTTTCCCCAGCCTGTCGGGCGCCCACGCCAAGCACATGGCCCTGGCCACTCAGCTGACCTGCGACACCTGCCATGCAGGCGCCGGGGCGGGGACCGTCACCCACTACACCAATGCCAACGTGCGCATCGGCACCCCGACGGGTCCGGCCCCCGTGGTCATCGACCAGATCTTCACCCCCAAGTCCGGCACATCCCCGACCTTCAGTCCTGCTGCCCTCACCTGCTCCAACGTGAGCTGCCACGGCGCTCAGACCACACCCGGCTGGCAGAATGGCACGCTCAACACCGCGACACAGTGCACGGCCTGCCACGGCGTCGCCGCCACCGCTGGTACGGCGGTCCAGGCCAATGATGCCTTCGGTCGTCACAGCCTGGGCACCCACAACGCCACCGTCGCCGCCAACGGCATCGCCTGCACCACCTGCCACGCCATGGGCAACGGCTCTCTGGGGGCCCTGGCCCATTTCAAGTACCTCAACACCTCCGCCGTTGACGGGGTGGCCACGGGGATCCCCGCCGATCAGCTGCCCAGCGGCACCATCGTCTTCGATCCCCTGATCGTCACGGGAGCCGGGACCTACACGGTCACCAGTGCCACCCAGGGCAATGGGGGCTGCGCGATCCTTTGCCACACTCACACCCACACAACCGCTTTTGACACCTGGACCGCCACGGGAGCCCCACACCCCGTCCCCTTCCTGGGGGGCCAGACGGACACGCAGGGCAACGGGCACCTCACGGTGACCCCGGCGGCGTTCGCCTCGGACTGCGCCACCTGCCACGCCTATTCGGGCACCTCACCCATCGCCGGCGCTCCGCTCTGCGCCACCTGCCACACCCTCGCGAACCCGACCTCTGCCGGCACCGGTGTGGGAACCTGCTTATCCTGCCATGCGGGCCCCTCAGGGCTGCCGGCTGGGCCCACCGGCACGACCTTCCCCAACATCGCCGGGGCCCACGCCAAGCACATGGCT
This sequence comes from uncultured Holophagaceae bacterium, assembly GCA_903913215.1. Taxonomy (GTDB): domain Bacteria; phylum Acidobacteriota; class Holophagae; order Holophagales; family Holophagaceae; genus Geothrix. Next base: position 44,464 of record CAIWKE010000041.1, on the reverse strand, counting down.
CTTTTGACACCCCTCAACTGCGACGCCTGCCACGCCGGGTCCGGGGCGGGGACCACCACCCACTACACCAATGCCAACGCCCTGATTGCACCGCTCTCCGGGCCTGCCACGGTGAGCCTCAGCGCCACCTACAATGCCCAAAGCGGAGGCACCGCAGGCTTCAACCCCTCGGCCCTCACCTGCTCCAGCACGAGCTGCCATGGCGGCCAGGTCTCCCCGAACTGGCGGACGGGCTCCATCGCCTCCGCGTCCCAGTGCCTCCTTTGCCATGCAGTCAACAGTGGAGCTACCGCCTCCCAGTACAACGACGCCATCGGCCGCCACGCCTGGGGCACCCACAGCAACGCATCCACCCTGGACTGCACGATCTGCCACGACATGACCACGGCCAACACTAATGGTGGCGCCGTGAACCACTTCAAGTACCTGAACACGACGGCGGTCAGTGGGGTGGGAACCGGGATACCCGCGGACCAGCTGCCCAGCGGTACCATCAAATTCAAACTGACCAATGCCACCTACGCCATCACCGGGGCGGCCACCTACACCATCAATGCCACGACGCCCGAGGGCGACGGAGGCTGCGCCCTCAGCTGCCACGGTCAGACCCACGATGCCATCACGAACCACTGGGGTGCCCCCAAGGGCACTGGAGTGGCACATCCCGTCCCCTTCCTTAGCACTGACACCAGCAATGCGGGGAACCACCATCAGACCGTCACCCAGGCCCAGTTCACCGCCGAGTGCTCCACCTGTCACGACCTCAGCGGCGCCACCACGAAGACGGGGCCCGTCTGCGCGGTCTGCCACACCCTGGCTTCGCCGGTGGCCACGGGCACGGCGGCCGGAACCTGTCTCTCCTGCCATGTGGGCGCCAGCTTCAAGACCATGGGCCCAACAGGCTCCACCTGGCCCAACATCCAGGGGGCGCATCCCAAGCACCTGAACCTCAGCACCTTCACCCGGTCCACGCCGGGCCTGCCGGCCTCCCTGGCTGGCGCCTCTCTTCCGGCCTGCGCCGCCTGCCACGCGGGCTCGCTCCCCGGCGACGCCACCAACACTCACTACAGCAATGCCAACCTGAGGATCACGCCCCTTCCCGCAGCTCCAGGCACGGTGGCCATTGACCCCACCTTCAATGCCCAGAGCGGTGCGGCCGGCACCGTGTCCAGTGCCTCGGCCTTCACCTGCTCGAACATCAGCTGTCACGGTGGCCAGACCACTCCGGGTTGGCAGACTGGAAGCATCACCGTCAACGCCACGACCTACTGCATCGCCTGCCACAAGGTGACCTCGACTGCCACCCAGTACAACGATGCCACTGGCCGCCACAACAACCCTGGTGCCCACAACACCACTTGCGACTATTGCCACGACATGACCCAGGCCAAGACCGGTGCCCAGAACCACTTCAAGTATCTGGACACCACCGCCGTGCGTTTGTCTCCCGATCAGCTCTCCAGTGACACCGTCAAATTCGGTGGTGGCGCCACTCCAGCGACTGGTGCTCTGACCTACACCGTCAACGCCACCATCGGCCGTGGCGGTTGTGCCCTTAGCTGCCACGGTCAGACCCACAGCACCACAAACAATGTCTGGAATTGACCCTACCATTCCCCCCCAACACGGAGGCCTCATGCGCCAATCCCTTCTTTCCATTCTCTTCCTGGCCAGCGCGACCCTGCTGGCTGGCGACCCCGCCAAGGATCTGCCTAAGTTCCAGGGGGGCGACCTCCAGAAGTATTGGAATGACGCCTGTGCGCGCTGCCATGGTTTCAATGGGAATGGGCGCGATAACAACGGTGCGCCGCTGCCCGATGCGGGCTTCGACTTCACCGACAGCCGCAAGGCCAACAAGAAGAAGGACAGCGATTGGGTCAAGATCACCCTGGAGGGCAAAGAGAAGATGCCAGCCTTCAAGGACAAGATGAGCGCCGATGATGTCCAGAAGATGGTCGCCATCATGCGCAAGTTCTCCGCCAAGTAGCTTTTCTGGAGCCCCCATGACAAGGAAGACCGCTTCCCTGATCGCCTGCGTCCTTCTGGCTGGGGGCGGGCTTCGGGCCGAATCCTCGGATGTCCCGCTGGTGATCAACCTCCCCTCAGCAGAGCGCATGCAGTTCTGGGACATCGGCGTGGCCTTCACCCACCGGTTCATTCAACCCGTGAAGGACCACGGCAAGGACGCCTACGGCCTGGACGGGTACACCTATGCGGGCCTGGGCTTCACCTTCGGCATCAAGCCCATCAAGGGGTTGAACGCCTTCATCTACCGCACGGCTGACAACAAGACCTTCACCGTGGGCCTGCAACAGCAGGTTCTGAATGGCGACCATGTCCGCATGGCGCTCCGAGCGGAGCGCTTTGACGAGGTGGTGAAGGAAACGGTGACCCCCTTGGGGAAGGTGGGTATCACGGGTGTGACCTTCCAGCTCCCCACGGAGATCTTCGTCACGGATGACCTGATTCTCTCCGTGGTACCCACCTACATCACCCGCACCACCACCACGGACACCATCCTGGCTGTGCCTCCCGGCGTGACGCCCAACACCAAGCCCAACAAGGGCGGCGTCTTCAACGTGGGCGTGGGACTTCGCTACGGGATCACTGAGAAGTTCTCCATCGTGACGGAGTACTATCCTCGGCCCTCCAAGCTGGCCAAGGCGGCTCCCGGCGGCATCACCGACGGCAGCACCTACCAGCAGGGGTTTGCGGCAGGTATCTCGTACAAGACCTTCAAGCACCGCTTCACCCTGGTGGGCACCAATGCCAGCGGCACAACTGCCAACCAGGTGCTGAGCGGGGACTATGGTGGCGGCCCGCGGCTCAGTTCCCAGTGGTCCATCGGTTTCAACGTGGCCCGCGTGTTCTGATCGGGAGTGACATGACCTCACCCCTCATCGAGTTCATCGCCCGGGAGCATCCAGCTTTCGTCCACATTCCCCTGGGCTTGGTGGCAGTGCTGCCCCTGGCCATGCTGGTTTCCTTTCACCCGCGGCACGGCAGGGCCCTGGTGGGAACCTCCTTCTTCCTGGGTGCCATCGGCTGGTTGGGCAGTACCGTCGCGCTCTTCAGTGGCCTCATGTGGGGGCGGCAGATCAACCTCATCGCCCCTTCGGCCTTCCTGCCGGTGGTTGCCTCGGAGAAGCAGGTGCTGCAGCGGATCCTGCAGATCCACATCCAGGCCTCCCTCATCGGTTTCCTCGTGGGTGGCCTTTGCGTGTTTCTGCTCTGGCGGGCCTGGCGCCAGGATGCTGCCACTCCGGGTGAGCACCGACATCACGCCGGGCGCCGTTTCTGGGAGCGGGGCGTGGGGGCACCGGCTCTCCTGGTGGGCTTCATTTGGCTGGGCTGCTGGGGCTTCAGCGGCAAACTGGGGGGCATCATGGTCTTCGGTAACGAGGCCACCAACAAGGCTGCCGCTGCTGCCGATGCCGCCAAGCGGAACGATGTGGAAGCTGAGTTGCCCATTCGCGCCCTGGACTATGCGAGCCTGGAACCTGCTGAAGCTGCGCCGATGCGTAGCAAGGCCCATGGGGACCGCTGGCGCCGTATCTGGGTTACCGCCTCGGGCATCGATGCGTACAAGGCCGGCAAGGCTTTGCCCGCGGGCGCTTATGCGGTCATGTCCACCTTTTCGGATGAGAAGGGACGACCCAGCACGGATCCCGGTCCCCTCTACATGAAGGAAACCAAGGGGGACGGTACTACGGCCTTCGCCTTCTACTGGGGCAAGGTGCCTGAAGCCCTGCAGAAGGATTTCGGCAATCAGGACTCGGTGTACTGGCGCAGTCCCGATCCCCGCATCGCCACCTGCCTCGGCTGCCACGACAAGGGCGGCTCGGCGAAATAGGTCAAGGCGAAAAACCTTAACCACCAAGACGGGAAGACCACGAAGGAAGGCCATCAGGCATCCTTGCTTCGTGGCCTTCCTGTCTTCGTGGAGGATTTTAGAGTGCCCCCCGCAGGGCCTGCAGGGCTTCGGGGAGGCCGGCAGGATTGCTGCCACCACCCTGGGCCAGATCCTTCTTCCCGCCACCGCGGCCGTTGAGGGCCGGGAGCATGGCCTTGAACAGGGCGCCCGCATCGAAGGACAAGTCCGGCGATACGGAGACCAGGGCGGCGATCTTATCCTCGGCGGTCTTGCAGGCCAGGACTATGACGGCGCTCTGGTGGCGGGTGCGGACCTGGTCCATGAACTCGCGGAGCGCATTGCCCTCGAGGCCTTCCACCAGGGCGGTGACCAGGGTCGTGCCATTCACCTGCTCGGTCTTCTCGGCGGTGCCGCCTCCGCTGGCGGCCTTGAGCTTGGCTTCCTTCAGCTCGCGTTCCAGTTGGACGATGCGGTGATCCTTGGCGCTCAGCAGCTCCGGGAGACCCTCCCGGCCCATGTTGGCTTGCCGGGACAGGGCATGGATCATGGCCTCGTCCGCCTGGAGCAGCTCCAGAGCCATGTCACCGGCCACAGCCTCGATGCGCCGGACACCGGCGCTCACGGCGCCCTCGGAGATGATCTTCACCACGCCGATCTCGCCGGTGTTGTGAACGTGGGTGCCACCGCAGAGCTCCGTGGAGAAGCCCGGCACCTGCACCACGCGGACCACCTCACCGTACTTTTCGCCGAAGAGGGCCATGGCCCCTGAGGAAAGGGCCTCCTCGATGTCCATCTCCCGAACGCTGGTATTCAGGGACTTCAGGGACTGCCGGGAGGCCAAGCGCTCAATCTCGATGATCTGCTGGGGCTCCAGGGGGGCGAAGTGGCTGAAGTCGAAGCGGAGCCGGGCGGCGTCCACCACGCTGCCGGCCTGCTTCACGTGGGTGCCCAGGACTTCGCGCAGCGCCGCGTGGAGCAGGTGGGTGGCCGTGTGGTGGGCCTGGACCCGCCGGCGCCGGATGGGGTGCACCAGGGCGTTCACGGCGGTGTTCTCCACCAGGGTGCCCTGCACCTTCACGTGGTGCAGGTGACGTTTTTGGGCAGGCGCCGTGCAGTCGGTGACCTCAGCGTGGCCGCCCTCGAAGCGGAGCTGGCCCGTATCGCCCACCTGACCGCCCGAGAGGGCATAGAAGGGGGTCTTGTCCAGCAGGGCGTAGCCCTCGCCGCTGAGTTCCTTCACGCGGCGGTGCTGGGCGTCGAAGAGGGCCAGCACGTGGGCCTGGCCCTCCAGATGGTCATAGCCGATGAAGCGGGTCATGGGCAGATCCGCCAGCACGGCCAGGTCTCCGGCCAGGCGCAGGTCGTGGGCCTTCATGGCTGCCCGGGCCCGGGTGCGCTGGGCATTGAGCTCGGCGTTGAATCCCGTGAGGTCCGCCACAATATTCCGCTCCCGGCACCAGTCTTCGACCAGATCCACGGGGAAGCCATAGGTGTCGTAGAGGCGGAAGATGTCCGAGCCTTTGAGGGTGCCCGAACCGATGTCGCAGGCCTCCAGCAGCTTCAGGCCCGCAGACAGGGTTTGGCTGAACTGCTGCTCCTCGCGGTGGAGGGACTTCTGGATGCGGCCCAGCTCGGGCAGCAGCTCCGGGTACTGATCCCCCATGGCCTCGAAGACGGCCGGGGCCAAGTCCGCGAAGAAGAGTCCGTCGATGCCCAGCTTCCGGCCGAAGCGCAGGGCCCGGCGGATGATCTTGCGCAGCACATAGCCGCGGCCCTCATTGCTGGGCACCACACCGTCGAAGCACATGAAGGTGGCAGCTCGGATGTGGTCCGCGATGACCTGGGAGGCGGTGCGGTTGGCGTGGTCACGCCGGTCCTCGGGGTTGACCTTGGCGGCCTTCCAGATGGCCGCGAAGATGGGCGCGAAGAGATCGATTTCGTAGTTGGTGTCCACGCCCTGAAGAATGCTGGCGGTGCGCTCCAGGCCCATGCCCGTATCGATGCTGGGCTTGGGCAGGGGGGTCAAGTTCCCCTGGGTATCCCGCTCGTATTGCATGAAGACCAGGTTCCAGATCTCCATGACCCGGTCGCCTTCGCCGTTCGGCGTGGCATCTCCAGCCACATGTTCACCGCGGTCATAGTGCAGTTCTGAGCAGGGGCCGCAGGGTCCCGTGTCGCCCATCTGCCAGAAGTTGTCCTTTTTGCCGAAACGCATGATTCGATCAGGGCGGGCTCCGGCAGCCTTCCAAAGCTCCTCGGCTTCGGTGTCCGCCGGGACGCCATCGGCACCCTCGAAGACCGTGACCCAGAGCCGGTCGCGATCCAGGCCCAGGTTCCCCTGTTCCACGGGGCCCGTGAGGAATTCCCAGGCGTAGCGGATGGCGTCGACCTTGAAGTAGTCCCCAAAGCTGAAGTTGCCCAGCATCTCGAAGAAGGTGTGGTGGCGGGCCGTGAAGCCCACCATGTCCAGGTCGTTGTGTTTGCCGCCGGCCCGCAGGCACTTCTGGCTGCTGGTGGCCCGCCGGTAGTCGCGGTTCTCCTTGCCCAGGAACACATCTTTGAACTGGATCATGCCCGAGTTGGTCCACATGACCGTGGGGTCGTCCGCGGGGCCGATGACCGCGCTGGAAGTCACCCGGCGGTGCCCCTGACGCTCGAAATAGTGGAGGAATCGCTGGCGGAGTTCAGAGGTCTTCATGGGTACATCCAAAGAAAAAAAACACTCGCTGAGAAAAGACGAGAAGGCAGAGGTTCGCGGAGAAAGCCATGGTGGGGTGCTTTTCTCTGCAACCTCAGATCCCCCTGCGACCCTCTGCGAGTGTAGTTACTCAATGCCTGAAGTGCCTCATCCCCGTGAAGAAGAGCCAGACACCGAGTTTCTGGGCGGCGGCGATGACTTCGTTGTCCCGCAGGCTGCCTCCGGGTTCCACGACGGCGCTGACGCCATGGCTGGCGGCCAGTTCCAGGCCGTCGGCGAAGGGGAAGAAGGCATCGCTGCCCAGGACGGCGCCGCGGGCCCGCTCACCGGCTTTGCGGCAGGCGATCTCCACGGAATCCACCCGGCTCATCTGGCCAGCGCCGATACCCACGGTAGCGCCATCCTTGACCAACACGATGGCGTTGGACTTCACGGCCTTGGCCACGCGCTGGGCCAGGACCAGGTCCTCGGTGCGGGGCTTCACACCCTGGCCGCTGGCCTTCACTTCCCAGGATTCAAAGGGCAGGAAGGCGTCATCAGCGCTCTGAACCAGGTAGCCGCCCCCGATGGAGCGGGTGTCGAGGCCCTTGGCGCTCTGGGGCCAATGGTCCGGTGTCTGCAGGATACGGAGCTGCTTTTTGGCGGCAAAGACCTCCAGGGCCTCACCGGTGAAGGCCGGGGCCAGGATGACCTCCCAGAAATTCTGGGACATGACCTTGGCGACCTCGACGCCCACGGGACGGTTGAAGGCCACGATGCCACCAAAGGCGCTGACTGGATCCCCGGCCTGGGCGCGCATGAAAGCCTCCAGCGCATGGGGGCCCTGACCGACTCCGCAGGGGTTGTTGTGCTTCACGATGACGCAGGCCGGAGCCGGGAATTGCCAGACCAGGCGGGCGCAGGCATCCGCATCCAGCAGGTTGTTGAAGCTGAGTTCCTTGCCCTGGAGCTGCTCACAGGAGGCCATGCCCTCGAAGGCGCGGCCAGGCTCCACATAGAATGCCGCGGGCTGGTGGGGGTTCTCTCCGTAGCGGAGGCTCTGCTTCTGGACCAGGTTCAGGCAGAGGTGGTGGGGCAGCTCCACGCTCTTGCCGGAGACCAGTTCCCGTTCCATCCAGCCGGAGATGGCGGCGTCATAGGCAGCCGTGCGTCGGAAGGCCTCCAGGGCACAGCGGCGGCGGTCCTCCATGCCCCAGGTGCCGGAGCCCAGCTTCTCCAGAAAGGGCTCGTATTGGTCCGGGGCCGTCAACACGGTCACGGAGGCGTGGTTCTTGGAGGCGCTGCGGATCATGCTGGGGCCGCCGATGTCGATCTGCTCGATGGCCTCAGCCGCCGTGACGCCTTCTCGGGCGATGGTGGCCTCGAAGGGGTAGAGGTTGATCACCACCAGGTCGATGGGCTCGATGCCCTGGGCCTTGGCGTCAGCCACGTGGTCCGCCTGGTCGCGGCGGTAGAGGAGACCCCCGTGAATGCGCGGGTGGAGGGTCTTCACGCGGCCATCAAAGCACTCGGGAGCCCCGGTGTAGGCGGCCACTTCCAGGGCCTCCAGTTTGGCCTCATTGAGGGTGCGCAGGGTGCCGCCCGTGGCCAGGATCCGCCAGCCTTGTGCCAGCAGGCCCTCAGCCAGTGGGATCAGTCCTACCTTGTCATAAACCGAGATCAATGCCGTTGGCATGTCCGCCCCCTGAACTCTAGATTTTTCCATGTTCTGCGACCTTTCGGAAGGAAAGGATGTCCAGGTTTGGGTTCCCGGGCGATCCGACCGAAGAAGTGGGCACAGGAGGCCCTCATGGATGTCCAGGTCGAGGTGCAATTCACCGTCCAGCACACCCTGGAGCAACTGAAGGCGGAGTTCGTCAAGCGGGGCCATATCCCCGAGTGGAAGACCCCAGACGACGGCGGGGCACCAGACTTGTTCTTTGAGTCCAAGGTGGTGAGCCTTACCCTCTCCTCGGAAAAGGACCGCCAAGCCTGGTTCGTATTTTCCCTGGAAGCCACAGGGGAACTGCGGAAAAGGGTGGTGATCCCGAATGTGATCCCCGCCACAGTGCAGGCGGATATCCCGGATCTGGAGGATTTCCTCGACTTCTGCAGGCGGTGCATGGTGGGTGCGGTCGGAAGGGGTTGATCTCGCCTCCTTTACGTTCCCAGCTATAGGCCCCATTCTGGTTGAAGTGGAGTGGGCCCATGCCGACGATCAAGATCAATGACGTTGAACTGAGCGTGAACACCGGCACCCTGGTGTTGGACGCTTGCCGTCAGGTGGGGATCGACATCCCGCACTACTGCTACCACCCGGCGCTCACGCCGGTGGCCACCTGCCGCATGTGCCTGGTGGACATCAAGGGTCAGCCCAAACTGGCCACCAGCTGCACCACCACGGTGCCGCCCGCGCCCAAGGACAACCCGGACGCAGTGGTCATGGAGGTGTTCACCAATACGCCCGCCGTGGCTGACGCCCGGGCCGGCGTGATGGAATTCCTGCTCATGAACCACCCTCTGGATTGCCCCATCTGCGATCAGGCCGGTGAGTGCAAGCTGCAGGACTACTCTTACAACTACGGCAGCGGTGACTCCCGCATGGGCGAAGTGAAGCGCCGCTACCGTTACGAGGACTTGGGCGCAAAGATCGTCATCGACAAGAACCGTTGCATCCACTGCACCCGCTGCGTCCGCTTCACCCGCGAGATCAGCGGCGGCGGCGAGCTGACCGTGGCCTCCCGCGGCTCCCACCTGGAAGTCACCACCTTCACGGGCAAGAGCATGGACCAAAATCCCTTTGCCGGAAACGTGGTGGATCTCTGCCCCGTGGGCGCCCTCACCAGCCGCGACTTCCGCTTCAAGAAGCGGGTCTGGTATCTCAAGAGCGTTCCCTCCATCAGCCGCCACTCGGCCCTGGGTAACCCCATTTGGATGGACCACGAGGGCAACCAGGTCCACCGCTTCCGGCCCCGCCCCCTGGAGGGGAAGGAGACCACGCACTTCATCAGTGACGAAGAGCGGTACGCCTATGTCGCATACAACCGCAAGGGTCAGGCTCCTGCGCCCAGCCTGAAGGGCGCTCCCGCGACCCTCGATGCCATTCGTGAGGTTCTGCAGGGCGTCGGCACCGTGGCCGTCATCGGCCAGGGTACCTTCGGTTGCGATACCGCCCAGCGTCTAGGTGAGCTGGCCTCGACGCCAGAGCTACGCTACGGCAGCGGCGACAAGACCATCCCCGTACTCCTACCCAAGTATCAGACCAGTGCCGACGGCATCTTCAATCGCCGCGGTTTTACGGAGCGGGGCTTCCGCTTTGGCACCCTGGATGAGTTGCTGGCCAAGGTGCAGCAGGGCGCCATCAAGGCTTTGGTGCTGCTGCATGACGCTGCCTTCACTAGCAACAAGGAGGCCGAACTGCTGGGCCAGATCCTCAAGGCTGCGCCGTTCAGCCTGGCCCTGGAAGTGGAGCCCTCGGACCTGGGCCGCGCAGCCACCGCCTGGCTGCCCATCGCCAGCTGTGCCGAGGAGAACGACTTCATCGTCAACCACGATGGTGAATTGCGTCGTTACCAGAAGGCCCTGCAAGCCCCCAAGGGGATCCTCACGGTGCCCGCTCTGGTCAAGGAGCTGGCTGCCGTTCCTGTTCCGGTCTAGGTTTGCGGGCAAGGCCCGTTCCTCCGAGGAAGTCGGAGGAACGGGCCTTGCTGCCTAAACGGGTTAGACGAATTCCACCAGCACATCGCCGGTCTGCACCCGATTGCCCTTGATCACTTTGATGGATGCAATGACGCCGGACTGGGGAGCGGTGATGTTGGTCTCCATTTTCATGGCCTCTAGCACGAGGATGGTATCCCCGGCATTGAGGGTCGCGCCCTCGGCGGCAACGACCTTGACCACCACGCCGGACACCGGGCTTCGGCAGGCCTTGCTTTCATCGGCCACGGCTGCGGGTGGGCCACCGGCGCCCGGTCCCGAAGGTCTTGAACTGGCCGCGCTGCCGACAAGGCGAGCTGAGCCCACGGGATAGGCCGGGGGCAGGCTGGCGTGGTCGGGTTCGGCGACCTCGACCTCCACTTCAAAGGTGCGTTCGTCCAGGCTGATGCGTAGTTTCACGGCAGGTCCATTCAGTGAGGATGATGTGATGCGTGTATTCCGCTGCGTCCGACCTGGGCCCAGGCGCTGGACTGCACCAGGCGCACCTGGCGGATGCGCGCGCGAACCCCGAGGAAGGCCGCCACGGCGGCAGATATGGCCAGCATGTCCTCCTCGCTGGGGCCTGAAGAAGCAGCGGCTTGAAGGGTCCTGCCTTCGAGGGTGCTCAGGCGCCCCTTGAGGGCATCCAGTTCCTCGCGCAGTTCCGCGATCAGGGCCAGCGGGTCATTGGTCGGTGCGTCCATGGCGTATCCTAGAGCGGCGTCAGCCCGTGTTTCTTGTGCGGCCTTGGCAGGCGCTTGATGCGCTCGTATTCCAGGGCCTGAGCGATATGAAAGCGGGTATTTTTGGGCTCGATCACCGAGTCCACCAACCGCGACGCGGCCGCCACATAGGGGTTGGAGAAGGTGTCTCGGTAGTTCTTGATCAGCTCAGCGCGGCGCTGGGCTGGGTCGGCCGCTTCGGCAATTTCCTTGCGGAAGACGATTTCAGCTGCACCCTCGGCACCCATGACGGCGATTTCGGCTGTGGGCCAGGCGAACACGCGGTCGGCGTCCAGATCCTTGCCGCACATGGCCAGGTAGGCGCCACCGTAGCTCTTGCGTAGGATGATCGTGATCTTGGGTACCGTGGCCGCCGAGTAGGCGAACAGCAGTTTGGCACCGTGGCGGATGATGCCACCGTATTCCTGCTCCACCCCGGGCATGAAGCCAGGCACGTCCACGAAGGTCACCAGCGGGATGTTGAAGGCGTTGCAGAAGCGGATGAAGCGGGCTGCCTTGTTGGAGGCATTGATATCCAGCGCACCGGCCATCACCAAGGGCTGATTGGCCACGATGCCAACCGAGCCACCACAAATGCGGGCGAAGCCGACCACGATGTTCATGGCGTAGCCTTCCTGCACTTCCAGGAAGTCCGCACCATCGACGACCGCTCCGATCACGGCGCGCACATCGTAGCCCTGCTTGCTTTCTTCGGGGAGGACGGTTTCCAGCACCGGGTTGGGTTCCACGGAGCGGTCGCCCTCGATGAGCGGCGGATCCTCCAGGTTGTTGGAGGGCAGGAAGCTGAGGAGTTTGTGGCAGAGCTGAATGGCGTGCTGGTCGTCCTCGGCGATGAAGTGAATCACGCCAGAGTGAACCATGTGGGCATCGGCGCCCCCGAGTTCCTCAGCGGTCACATCTTCGCCCGTGACCTGTTTGATGACCGAGGGGCCGGTGATGAACATCTGGGCCTGACGGGTCTGGATGATGAAGTCGGTCAGGGCCGGGCTGTAGGCCGCGCCACCGGCACAGGGGCCGCAGATCAGGGAGATTTGTGGCACTGCCCCGGACAAGAGCACGTTGGCGTGGAACACCTTGCCATAGCCCGAGAGCGAATCGATCCCTTCCTGCACCCGGGCGCCACCGGAATCATTGATGAACACGAACGGCGAGCCGGCACGCAGGGAGGCCTTCATGATCTCGGCCACCTTGATGGAGTGCATCTCGCCGGCGGAGCCGCCAGCCACAGTGAAGTCCTGGCTGGCCAGGTGCACCAGTCGTCCGGCCACGGAGGCGGCACCGGTTACCACACCATCGGCGGCCAGGGTCTTGCCCTGCATCTCGAACAGGGATGAGCGGTGCGTGACAAAGAGCCCGACCTCGTCGAAGCTGCCCTCATCCACCAGGGCGGCCACGCGTTCGCGTGCGGTCATGCGCCCGCCCTTGCGCTGCTTGGCCAGCTTGTCAGCACCGCCGCCCAGATAGGCCTCTTCCTGCCTGCGCCGGAGTTCCTCGATTTTTTCTTGCATCATGGTCATGGCGTTTCCTGTGGCTTATTCGACGGGGGAGACGGAGACCCGGTGTGAGCGGCCGTTCAACTTCACGTCGTAGGTCACCGGTGAGTTCACTGCGTTGCTACCAGGAGCGTTCGCGCCAGCTGCACCCTTTGTGGATTTACCTGGGGTCTCGGGATCGCGGCCGAGATTGAGGGGACCCTCACTCCGTTTCTCGAAGAAGTTGGCGGCAACCTGCGGGAACATGGCATAGGTCAACACATCTTCTTCGGTGCCGTTGCAGCCAGGCAGGGCCGTAGCCGCTGTGTGCAGTGATTCCCACTCAGGGGTCAGCAGGTCAGCCGGGCGCTGCAGGATGGGGGGCTTGTGGGCCTGCGCTTCGGCCAGGGCCAGCACCTCGGGGTCGCGCTGGCCCGGCGTCTCGCCGTAGTAGCCCAGCATCAGATCCGAGAACTCACTCGACAGCACTTTATAGCGGCCCATCAGGACGTTGAAGACCGCCTGGGTGCCCACGATCTGGCTGGATGGTGTCACCAGGGGTGGGAAGCCAGCGTCTTCACGCACACGGGGCACTTCAATGAACACTTCTTCCAGCCGGTCCCCGGCGCCCTGCTGCTTGAGCTGGCTTTCCATGTTGGAGATCATCCCGCCGGGAATCTGGCTGTCGAAGATATCGGTTTCCACGCCCACGATGTTGGACATGAAGGCTTGGTAGCGCGGACGGATCGTGGCGAAATGGTTCTTGATGCGGTGCAAGGCGGCCTTGTCCAGGCGAGTTTCGTAGCCGGTGTCGACCAGCATGGCGACCAGACTTTCGGTGGGATTGTGGCCGGGTCCCAGGCTGAGGGAGCTGATGGCTGTGTCCAGACAGTCGGCCCCGGCTTCGATGGCCCTCATGAGCGAGACCAGGGTGACGCCGGTGGTGGCGTGGGTGTGGATGTGGATCCGAACTCCTTCACCGCAGCGGGTCTTGATGCCCTTGACCACGTCATAGGCGGCCTGAGGTCGCAGCAGGGCCGCCATGTCCTTGATGCAGATGGAGTCACAGCCAAGTTCCACCAGGCGCTCGGCCATCTCGACAAAGGTCTCCGTGGTGTGGAGTGGGCTGGTGGTGTAGGAGATGGTGCCCTGGGCGTGCTTGCCGTTGCGGCGCACCGCCTGCACGGAGTGACGGATGTTGCGGATGTCATTGAGCGCGTCGAAAATCCGGAACACATCCATGCCGTTGCTTGCGGCCTTGTCCACAAAGCGGTCCACCACGCCGTCTTCGTAGTGGCGGTAGCCCAGCAGGTTCTGGCCGCGCAGCAGCATCTGCAGGCGCGAGTTGGGCATCAGCTTGCGGAAGGTGCGCAGCCGCTCCCAGGGATCCTCATTGAGGAAGCGGATGCAGGCATCAAAGGTGGCGCCCCCCCAGCACTCGACGGACCAGTAGCCGGCTTTGTCGATGTCGGTACAGGCCGGCACCATGTCCTCCATGGCCATGCGGGTGGCCAGCAGGCTCTGGTGAGCATCGCGCAGGCACAATTCGGTGATATCGATGAGCTTTGGCACTCGAACCTCACTTTTGGGACAAGTGGGCATAAAACACCACATTCGTGAATGCTAAACAGGGCGCCAAGTGCCTACCGTCGGGTAACCCACTCGAACCGTATTCATGATGTACTGGTTGTCTATCGTTGCCAAGGGGCGAATCGCAAATTTTTTTTGATTCTATTTAAGAGAAATGCCTCAAGAGCTTCGGTATGTGAAGCAGAAGCAGTCTTGCTTTTCCCTTTCGCTATTGAGGTTGCTTCGTAATTTCCGGCCAGCTCCTAGGGCGAATTCGGCCCGTACAAAGCAAAAAGGCGCCTTGAGGCGCCTTTTTGCGATGGTGGCTGGTGGGTCGTGGCTATTTCTTCACGACCTTGGCGTCTTCCACAATGATCGGGTAGGTGTAGCCCGCGCCGAAGTCCTTGTCGATGCGCACGACGCCCTTGGCCGTGACCACATCGCCCTTGGCGACGGTGTCCATGCTGGTGACGGTGATGTCGTGGGTGCTCTTCGCGGGATCCCCGCTGCCGTCCTGCAGATGGATCCAGTTCTTGCCCATCACGCCGGGGTTGTACTTCACCACCTTGCCGCGGATGCTGACGGTCTTCTCCTTGAGGCCGGCCTTCTGGGCCCAGATCTCGGCGACAGTCTTGGCATCGGCACCAGAGGCCTTGTCCACCTTGGCGATGAGCACCGGGGCGGGGGCCGGAGCGCCCGCGGGGGCGCTGCCGGGGGCTGCTGCCATCGCGGCAGGGGCGGTACCAGGAGCGCCGGCCAGGGTGCCGAAGTAGACTTCCGCAAAGGTGCGGTTCAGGGTCTTGGACTCGAAATTGGTCATCATCATGGGGTTGGCGATGGTGACCTCGGCGCCCTTCTCCACCTTGGTTTCGGGCACGGCGGCCCACACTTCCCCTTGGGCGGTCTTGAGCCGCAGGTAGCAGTAGGGGGCGGCGTCGATGCGCTCCAGCACCTTGCCACTGAGGCCTGACCCTTGGGGGGCGCCAGGCATGGCAGCGGACATCCCACCAGTTCCGGGTTGGGTGGAGGCAGCCACGATGGCATCGGACTTCTTGGATTGGCAACCGAGGGTGAGGGCGAGGAGCAGGGACAGGGGGAGGGCGGCGCGCATGGGGAGAACTCCTTGAGAGACCGGATTCGAACCGGGGACAACCTGAGCTTAGGGCAATGGTCCTATGACCGGGGACAAGGTGCGCAACAGGTGTTCCTGCTTGGATGCGTGGGA
Organism: uncultured Holophagaceae bacterium; assembly: GCA_903913215.1. Classification (GTDB taxonomy): domain Bacteria; phylum Acidobacteriota; class Holophagae; order Holophagales; family Holophagaceae; genus Geothrix. The sequence continues at coordinate 29,208 of CAIWKE010000041.1, read as the reverse complement.
TCTAGGTACCGTTCCGGGCAGGATCATCCCAGAAGGGATAAAAGCAGTACCACTGGCTGGGGTGGGCCCGGATCAGGGCCTCCAAGTCTGCCACATAGGAGCGCATTCCGGCCTCGATGGCGGCCATGCGGTCCCCGCGGCCTCCAAGGACTCGAATGGGGGCACCAAACCGTGCGTGGAAGCGCCGGTCCTCGTCCGTGTAGAAGAAGGTGGTGACGATGGGGGCTCCAGTCATGGCCGCCAGCTCCCAGGGCCCCCGGGGGAAGGGGACCTCCCGGCCAAAGAAGGGCATGGGCACCCCGTTGAGGCTGAAGTCGCGGTCTCCCTGCATGCCCACCAGGGCGCCCTCCCGGAGCAAGCGCACCAGCGGCAAGGTCGAGAACCCAACGCCATCCACGGGGATGCCCACCACGCCACTATTGGTCCGCATCTGCTCGCGCAGTCGCTCCACTGCCTCGAAGCGATCCGGCTTGTAGACGGCGTGGACCTTGCGCCCCTGGGCCCGGAGCAGAACCCCGCCCAGTTCGAAGTTGCCCGCGTGGGCCGTGAGCAGGATGACGCCCTTGCCTTCCGCCAGGGCGGCCTCGAAGCCCTCGGTCCCTTCCAGTTCATCGAATTGGGCCAGAGCCTCAGCCAAAGGGCGCTGGCCGAACCAGAAAAAGTCCACCCAGGCCCGGGCATGCTGGCGCACCATCTCTCCGGCATTACGCTCCACCCGGGGATCGGTGGGGGGCAGGCCCAGGACACGGGCGGTGTTGCCCTTGATGGCCTCCAGGTATTTAGGCCGCAGGGTCATGAAGGCATTGGCGATCTGATCCGCGATGTCGTGGCCCCGCTCCCGGCGGGCGAAGGAACGGGCCGCGAAGTGGAAAAGGGGGAAGAGGGACCCGAACACGGCCCCATAGAGGAGGCCCAGCAACTTGGAATCGGACTGCATCCGGTCTTGCATACCTAGCGCCAGATGTTCTGGTTGGGATTGCGGTCGTCCATCTCCTGCCAGAGCCGCTGGAGGCTCTGGAGCCGCTCCGGGTAGTCCAGATCCAGGCGCTCGAGGGTGGCCTCGTCGTCAGGATCAAAGGCCAGGGGATCCTCCAGCACCTCGGACGGAAACTCCGGGAAGACCTGAGCCAGAAGATCCCGGTTCAGGCCCCGGACGCTGAGGGTGCGGATACCCGGCGTGTCGACGAGCACACCTCCATCGGAACCATCCGGCGCAAGCAGGGGCAGCCAGCGGGCCGCCGTGGTGGTCTGCTTGCCCGTGCCGAACTTCGTGAGCCCGCCGGTCTTAAGGGCCTCGTCCGGGCGCAGGGCGTTCACCAGGGTGCTCTTGCCCACACCACTGTGGCCCAGCAGTACGACCACTTTGCCCCGGAGCAGGTTCCGGAGGGGCTCGATGCCCTCGCCCTTGAGGGCAGAGGTCTCGTGGATGGCGATGCCCTGACCCCGCAGCGGATCCAACTCCGGGAGGGTGTCCTTCTTGGAAGCCCGGTCCCGCTTGGTGACCAGAACCCGGAAGGTGAGCCCTGCGTCCAGGGCAAGCAGCAGGGCCCGCTCCAGGAGGCCCGGTCGTAGGGGTGGGTCCACCACGGCGGCGCAGATCCAGAGCTCGTCGGCATTGGCGCAGATGAGCTGCCAGGGTTCGCGATCATCAATCCCGCCCCGCTTGAGCAGGCTGCGTCGGGGCATGATGGCCACCACCTGGGCCTGGGGGCGCTTGGTGTCCGTGGCCTCGATGGGGATCGGGGAGTAGCGCACGCGGTCGCCGCAGACCAGATGCACACCCTTGAGCTTGCCACCCAGGGTGGCCCGGAGGGTGGAGCGGTCCTCGAGTTCCAGATCCACCCATTGGCTGAAGCGCTGGATCAGGGTGGCCTCGGGCAGGTGCAGCCAGGGGGCCGGGTCGGGCAGGCTCAGCAGAGAGGTCGCGTCATGGGACTCAATGCCCGTCTCCAGGCGCTCGGCGCGGCGCTGCCGCCGCTTGCTGTCCGCCGCGCGCTCCCCGGAGTAGGCCTCCCGGTGGTCCATGTCCTGGGCCTCCCGGCTCTGGCCTAGGCGGTACTTGCGTGGCATTAGACGGTCACGCGCGACCTGCGAAGTCGCCGGTCTCGGTGCTGACCTTTACCAACTCACCCTCTTTGATGAAGAGGGGCACCTTGATTTCGATGCCGGTCTCCACCTTCGCGGGTTTGGTGACGTTGCCGCTGGCCGTGTCCCCCCGGGCGCCGGGCTCGGTGTAGGTGACCTTCAGCTCCACGTGGGTGGGCATCTGCAGGCCGATGGGGTTGCCGTTGAACTTCTGGATCTGGACGATGAGGCCCTCGGTCAGGTAGTCCAGGGCGTTGCCCAGCAGGTCTGGACCCAGCGTGTGGGTCTCGTAGGTCTCCTGGTCCATGAAGTGGGAACCCTCACCATCGCTGTAGAGGTAGCTGGAAGGCGTGAGCACGAGGTCCGGTTCCTTGAACTTGTCCCCGGCTTTGAAGGTTTTATCGAACACGGCTCGTGTCAGCAGGTTGCGCATCTTGATGCGAACCAGGGTCTGGCCGCCCCGGGCCGTGGGGGTCGAAATCTCCACGTCCAGGCAATGGAAGGGGATGTCCTCCAGTTCGAAGAACATCTTGCGCTTGATCTCGATGGCTTCGAGCAGAGCCGCCATGGGAATCTCCAGAATGTCGAATCCTCCATTCTACCTTGTCTTCGCCAAGGGATCTCCTGGTTAGAATTTCAGTTCCATGGCGGATCCCAAAACCATCGGCAGGTACCAAGTGCTGCACTCCATCGGACAGGGGGGCATGGGCACCGTGTACCTGGCCGAGGACCCCATGCTGAAGCGGCGGGTGGCCATCAAAGTCGTGCGGGTGGCCGGGGCCGCCCGGAACCAGGCCATGCTGCGCTTCCGCAGGGAAGCCGAGATCAGCGCCCAGCTGAACCACCCCAACCTGGTGACCATCTTCGACGTGGGTGTGGAGGAGGCGTTGGGGCCCTTCCTGGCCATGGAGTACGTGGAGGGCAAGAGCCTTGGCAAGCACATCAAGGACAAGAGCCTGGACACGGAGACCTCGGTCCGGGTGCTCATCCAGACCATGCGGGCCCTGCGGGCCGCCCACCGACGGGCCATCGTCCACCGGGACGTGAAGCCCGAAAACATCCTCTTGAGCGAAGAGGGCCGGGCCAAGCTCATGGACTTCGGCATCGCCCGCAGCATGGGCCACATGAGCAGCAACCCCGAACAACTGGCCGAGACCGCCCTGCTGGATGGTGCCCTTTCCGGGGGGCCAGCCCAGACCCTGGCTCTGCGCCTCACGGTCACCGGGGACTTCCTGGGCTCCCCGGCCTACGCGCCCCCCGAGATCCTGAAAGGCGGCGAGGGCACCCCCGCCTCGGACCGCTACAGCTTTGCCGCCACGGCCTTTGAGCTGCTCACCGGCAAGCTGCCCCATCCCGGTAGTGGCCTCACGGAGATCATCATCCACATCCTCCAGGAGCCGGTGGCCCTGCCCCCGGATCTGCCTCCCCGTCTGGGGAACGTGTTCCAACGGGCTCTGGCTGCGGACCCCGAGGACCGCTACACCACCCTGCCCGAATTCCTGGAGGAGCTGGTGGACGCGCTGCCGGGTCCCGTCAGCATGCGGGCCCGCCTCTTCGCCCTGCTGGCCCAGGACGAGGACGGCAGCAGCGTCTCCACGGCCCGCTTCCGCCTGCCCGTCCTTGAGCCGCCCGAGAGCGGGCCCCAGGAGGTCATCACCCGGTCGCGGCAGAGTCAGCCACTGAAGATCAGCCTCGCGGAGGATCCCGTGGAGAGCTATCTCTCCACCCGCAAGCCGGCGCCAGAGGTGCCCTCCACTGACGACACCAACTGGCTCTCCATCTTGAAGTGGGTGGCCCTGGTCTTCGTGTTGCTCCAACTGTTCTGGTGGCTCGCGCCTGGGTTGGGGCGCTGAGACGCTTGAACCACGAAGAACAACTTCACTCGCAGAGAAATGACGAGGAGGCTGAGGGCGTAGAGCTTTGCCTTCAAAGGGCAGGTCTCATTAACCTCCGTTCTTTCATCGTCCCTCAGCGAGTATGGTTGTTCTTTCCTTCAGGGTCGCCCGGGGCTCGTTACGCAAATGCCCGCATCAGCAGGAAGAGGCCGCCGTTCCAGCAGGCGTGAACGAGGATGGGGGTCCGCAGGCTGCCTGTATGGCGCATGGCGAGGCCCAGGACCAAGCCCAGGGTGCTGAGGACCGGCAGCCCCGAGGGCTGGAGGTGCATGGCCCCAAAGGCCAGGGCCGACAGGACCAGGGCCAGGCCCATGGTCTGACGTCGCGCCAGGACCGGCAGCAGGAAGCCCCGGCAGAGCAACTCCTCGAAGAGGGGCGCCAGGCCCGCCACCGTCAGCAGGAGCACGAGGCTGGGCCCCCACCCCGAGAGGCCCCGCAACAGTTCCTGGAGGTCGCGCTGCGAGCTGTGATCAGGCTTCAGGATGAGGCTCATGAACAGCGCCACCAGCAGGACGAGGGTGAGGGCCAGGGCCAGGAAACCCGCAGCCCAGCCCAGGTCGCGCCAGCCACGCTCCGGGGCCACCCGCCGCCAGAGTTCCTCCAGGCTCAGGCCCTCGGCCCCACAGAGGAGGCCCACTCCCACGGCGGCATGGAGCGCATAGCCCAGTGGCACGGCCAGCCAGCGGAGCCCGGGCCAGGGGTGGAGCAGGAGGCCCATCAGGTTCCCGGACAGGAAGAAGGCCAGGAACCAAGTGAGGAGCATCAAGGCCGCGGCCCGGCCCGACATGGACCAGGCGGGCAGGGGGTGGGGCGGGACCTTGGCCCGGGTGGCAACCAGGTAGATGCCAACCACCAGACCGGCGGTGGCCGCGCCCAGGACCAGAAGGCCCAGGAAGCCGAGACCCAGCAGGTGCAGCAGCAGGGCTTTTCGGGCCTGGGCGCGGAGGGCCTCGCCACCGCGCTCCCGATCCTGGAGGCGGGCCTCCAGCAGGGCCGCGGCATGGCCCTGGCCCAGGCGTTTCTGAACCTCCAGGCGCTCCGCCTGGCTGGGCATGGGCCCTTGGGCGTAGGCGGCCAGGCAGACCCGTTTGAAGGCGGGGCCGCCAGCCCCCGTGGGTGTGGCGCTCGGGATCCAAAGCAGGGCGGACTGGGGTTGCGCCCCGGACTCGGCCTTCAGCACGGCCACCATGGCCCGGTCCCAGGGTTCCTGCAACTGCCCTTCGACCTTGATCCAGTCCGGGGCCCTGCCACCCAGGCCTGTCACGAGGCCTGGGCCCATGAGGGCCACCTCGCTGAGGCGGCCCTGGAGGCTGAGCCGCTCGGCGGGTTTCTGGAGCGCTGCTTTCCGTGAAGAGAGGCTGAGGCTCGAGGCCAGCAGGGCCAGAAGGGCTAGCAGGACAATGAGGGGGTCCGCCCAGCTGCGGTCCGGCTTCCAGGGGGCTCGAGGTTCCGCATCCATGGCTCCAGGCTACGTCGCTATTTGAAATTCATCATTTCATTTAGAGGCGTGAGCGACATAAGGGGCCCTAACGGAATGACCATCCAAAGCTCTGACTATTCCGTCACGGCCCCTAAGCGAACGGAGGCCGCCCTGTGCGCCGGAAGCGGCGAGCCGCCACCCAGAGGTAGATCCGGTTCAGCAGCCGCGGCAAGCCGGGGATCCCGCAGAGGGGAGCCAGCCAGCGCCAGCCGGGCAGGCGCCGGGCGATGGGTCCCAGGAGGTCGGCTCCCGCTCGGACTTCGCGGCTGCCCAGGTCCAGGCCGTGGATCTCCTTCTCCAGGGGCTTTCCGGCCAGCTCCGGCGCCAGTTCCAGGAGATTCGGATCGCGCAGAGGCAGGATCACCAGCAGGCCTTGCCGGTCCTGGCGGGCCAGCCAGAGGACCATCCGGCAGCAGAGGGTGCAGGCAGAGTCATAGGCGAGGAGGAGGGGCGCGGCCATCGTGGCGAATGATGCCATGACTTGGCGCTAAGCTTGGACATTCGGAGGCCCCATGCCCTTTTCCCATCCCATTGAAGTGCGGTTCAGCGATCTGGACGCCATGGGCCACGTCAACAACGCGGTCATTGTGAGCTTCATGGAGCAGGGGCGCTTCCAGTGGTGGAGATCCTTCCTGGGCGGGCGCCGCTTCCAGGAGGAGGGCTTCCTCCTGGCTCGCATCGAGGTGGACTACCGCATGCCCATCCTTCTGGGCGAGGATGTGCGCGTCGAACTGCATGTGCTCAAGGTGGGAAACAGTTCCTTCGAGCTGGGCTACCGCCTCACCAAGGGCCTGGGCGGCGAGCTCTTCGCCGAAGGAAAATCCGTACAGGTGATGCTCGACTTCAGCACCAACCGGCCCAAGCCCCTCCTCCCCGCCACGCGTGAGTGGCTGGAAGCGCAATCCTGATGTTGCTGGGGACGGGTTCCTGGGCCGAGGGTCCCGCGGAGCGGCGGGCCCTGGTGGGTCGCCTGGCTTCGGGCCGCCTGGCGGACCTGAATCGCATTGAGGCCCTCCGCCTGGGCAAGCTGGGGGAGGGCGATCCCACACGGCTGGCCGAGGCGCTGGTGCCCCCCAGCCTGCGGCGCCTGCTGGAGGGCGGCCCCAGGGCTCTTGCCCGAGCCAAGCAAACCCTGGCTTACGCTGAGAAGTGGGACCTCCGGGGCAACCTGCCCGAGGCCCTGGCCCCGATGGCCGACCAGGTGCGCCTGGGCCCCTGTCTGCCCCGGCCCCTGGCCCTCCACCGCTTTGACGGCGGGCTCCTGGATCGCCTCACCCTGGGTGGCCCCGGTGCGGAACTGAACTCGGCACCGCAGCCCAGCCTGGGCGTGGTGGGCGCGGCCGGGGGAGCCGTCGCCGGCTTCTGTCTGGCCTTCGATCAGCCCAGCGGCACCGTGTTGGGTGCCTGGCTCTCGGACCAGTGGCCAGCGGAAAACATGGAGCTGAAGGTGGGGAACACCCGCCGCAGTGTGCCGCTGAAGGCCTGGGAGAACCTGGTCTTCTCGGGTCTGCGGGCCGGTGAGGTGCTGCTCTTTCCGCCCCCTCGGCTGAAGCCCTTCCCTGAGCTGCCCGAGGGGGCCGAGGTGAGCCTAAGCGCCGACTTCGATCAGCTGGTGGTGGGGCTGGGGGCTATGGACCTGCCCACCACCATCCACTAGCCGCGCATCATCTCCGCGATGAGGAAGGCCATCTCCAGGCTTTGGGTGCCGTTGAGGCGGGGATCACAGCCGGTCTCGTAGGCCCTGGCAAGGTCCGCCTCGGAGAGGCCTTCCGTGCCGCCGGTGCATTCCGTGACGGCCTCTCCGGTCAGCTCGATGTGGACGCCCCCCAGGTGGGAGCCGTGAGCCCGGTGCAGCTCAAAGGCTTGGCGCAGCTCCGCGAGGATGGCCCCGAAGTCGCGGGTCTTATAGCCGGAGGCACTCTCGGTGCCGTTGCCGTGCATGGGGTCGCAGCTCCAGAGCACCGGGTGATCCGTGCGCTGCACCGCCGCCAGGAGCGGGGGCAGGGCCGCCTGGATCCGGGTGGCGCCGAAGCGGGAGATGAGGGTCACTCGCCCGGGTTCCCGGCCGGGGTCCAGGCAGTCCAGGAGTGCTACGAGGTGCTCAGGGGTGGCGCTGGGGCCCACCTTCACGCCGATGGGATTCCGGATGCCACGCAGATACTCGATGTGGGCCCCGTCCAGCTGGCGGGTCCGCTCCCCCACCCAGAGGGTGTGGGCGCCCAGGTTGTAGTAGGTGGAGTCCTCGGCCACCCAGCGGGTGAGGGCCTCCTCGTAGGGCAGCAGCAGGGCCTCATGGCTGGTGAAGAAGTCGATGCGCTCCAGCGCATCCCGTTGGACCCCACCCAGGGCCTCCAGGAAGTCCAGGGACTCCCGAACCTGATCCAGGGTGCGGCGATAGGCGGGCACCTCGCCGGTGCCGCCGGGCAGCTCCCAGCGCTCGGGGTGGTGCAGGTCTGCGAAGCCACCGGCGCTGAGGGCCCGCAGGTGGTTGAGGGTGGCCGAGGCGTGGAAGTAGGCTTCCTGCAGGCGGGCTGGGTCGGCCCGGCGGGTGGCGGCGCTGGGCTCGAGGCCGTTGATGAGGTCGCCCCGATAGCTGGGCAGCTCCTGGTCCCCCACGCGCTCCGTGGGTTTGCTGCGGGGCTTGGCGAACTGTCCGGCGATGCGGCCCACCCGCACCACGGGCTTGCGCCCGCCGTGGGTGAGGGCCACGGACATCTGGAGCAGCACCCGGAGCTTGCCTTCGATGGCCTCGGAGGTACAGTCCTTGAAGGCCTCGGCGCAGTCGCCACCCTGCAACAGGAAGCGGCGCCCGAGGGCCGCCTCCGCCAGCAGGCCCCGCAGACGCCGGATCTCCTCGGGCACCACCAGGGGTGGCAGACGGCGCAGGCGGGCCAAGCTGGCCTCCAGCTCAGCGGCGTCCCCGTAGACCGGCTGCTGCTGTGCCGGGAAGTGCTGCCAACTGTGAGGAGTCCAGAGCGCCATGCCCCATTCTGGCGTGGAAGGGGCCCCAGTTCCTAATCCGAGAGCGGCTCCACGGGCGTGACCCAGCGGTAGCCTTCGCCACCCACGGTGGTGATCCAGGCGGAATCCTGATCCTCACCGAGCTTCCGGCGGAGGTTGGCGATATGCACATCTACGGTGCGGGCGCTGGGTCGGGCATCCGGCTCCCAGGCCAGCTGCAGCAATTCTTTGCGGCTGTGGGTCCGACCGGGATGGGTGATGAGGATCTCCAGGAGTCGGAACTCCCGGGGCGTGAGGTCCAGGATTCGGCCCTCCCAGCGGGCCTCGAGGCGGGGCAGATCGAAGCGGAAGGGACCTGAGCGCAGGAGAGGGGGGCGGTCCACGGCACGGGTCCGGCGCAGGATGGCCTTTACCCTGGCGACCAATTCCAGTAGGGAGAAGGGCTTCACCATGTAGTCGTCCGCCCCGAGGCTCAGCCCCTGGAGTCGGTCGGACTCCTCACCCCGGGCCGTGAGCATGAGGACGGGCACTTCGTCCCTGGCCTCCCGGAGGTTGCGGAGCACCTCGAAGCCATCCATCTGGGGGAGCATCAGGTCCAGCACAATGAGGTCGGCCCGGTGGGCCGCATGGGCTGCCAGGGCGGGGCCTCCGTCTCCGGCCGCGGCCACGGAGTAGCCTTCGAAGCTGAGGTTGTTCACCAGCAGCTGGCAGAGCGAGGGCTCGTCCTCCACCACGAGAATGTGGGTCGGTGCCTCTCGCTCGGGAAGGGGTGTGGGCAAGTCGGTTTCCTCGGAAGAAAAGATACTCCAGTGCCTCAGCTCGCCGGAATCTCTAATAGAGCCGAGAAGCCTTCGCCGGGGCTGGAGGAGAAGGTCAGGCCCCAGCCCTCCTGCTCCGCCACCTGGATCAGGAGGCTCAGGCCCAGGCCCTGTCCCTCGCGCAGAAAGCCCTCCTTGCCTGGAGCCCTTAAGCGCTGGAATGGTTTGCCCAGGGCCTTCAGCTGATGGAGTTCGAGGCCCTCGCCCTGATCGGAAATCTGGATGCAGAAACGGCGGCGGGCGCGCCAGGTGGTCAGGGTGACGGTGCCCCGGCCATGTCCAAGGGCGTTTTCCAGCAGGGTGAAGACCGCCGAGCGGAGAGAGGGCAGGGGGGCGCGACCCGCTTCTGGGCAGAGTTGAAGGACGAGAGACCGCTGTTCGAGCTCAAAGCCGGGCAGAAGATCCTCGGCCACATCCTGGAACCAGGCCAGGGTCGCCTGACCTTGGGGACCTGAGGGGCCGCCTCCTCGGACCACGCGCAAGCCGTTCTCGATGAGGGTGGTGAGGTGGTCTACCTCGTCGCCGATACGAAGCAGTTCCTCGTCTGCGCGATCCGGACTCAGGCGGCCCAGGCGCAGGGAGTCGCAGCGGAACTTCAGGATGGCCAAGGGGGTCTTGAGGCTGTGGGTCATGGAGGCCAGGCGATCCGCATCCAGCTCCATCTTCCGGCGGCTCCGGTGTCGCAGCCAGAGGCCCAGGAGGATGGTTGCGCCCAGCAAGGCGGCCACGCCGGAGGCCAGCCAGCGCTGACGCTGCATGGCCTTCCTGAAGGCGGCCTCCTCGCCGTCGAAGCCCACGCCGGCCAAGAGCCAGCCGTCCCCGAAGGCATTGGTCTTGGTCAGGGCGGAGAGCAGACTCCTGGAGATGCGCTGGGGGTCCGCCTGCAGGTTCGGCTCGGCCCCCCAGGCCTGAGGGTGCAGGTCCCGCCGGTTCAGGTCCGGCTCGCGGATCAGGCCCATGCGCATGCCAGGGTGGGGGGCGAGGGCCTCGACCAGTTCCCGTTCCACCTCCGGGGAGCCCAGGTGCCAGCGCTTGATGACCAGCCAGCGATCCGAGAGCAGGACCACGGAGGCCACCTTGCCAAAGTCCGGATCCTGGGCCTTGTCGGGGTTCCACTCGAACCGCTGAGCCATCTCGGCATGGGCAAACCAGCCCAGATACTGCTGGGCCAAGACCTGATCCCTGGGCTCCACCAGCCGACCGCCCTGACGGACCCAGAGGCGTCGGCCCTCGAAGCGATCCAGCAGGGCCACGACCAGGGGCTGGTGTTCCAGGAATTTCTGGACATCGGCCTCGTCGCCCTTGTGTACCGTCTGCAGGACCGGCAGGCTCTTCCAGCTGCGCTCCACGGCCTCGAAGTCCACCCAGTGCGCGTCGATGTAGGCCTGGCGGCCCTTGTCCACCCGGTCCACGTAGTAGTACCGGGGCAAGGCCACCAGGAGGGCCGTCGTGGCCAGGCCTGCCAGGACCAGCATCACGATGCCGCTGCGCTGCTGGAGCTGTTGCCACCGAGAGGGCCCCATGCCGGGGTGCAGGGCTCGGTAGCGAGAGGTGCGGTGCCGGTACATGGGGACTGGATCAGCCCAGGGCCAGCATGCGCTCCAGCGGGGTGAGGGCGCGCAGCCGGAGAGCCTCGTCCAGGTGGATCTCCGGCTTCAGATCCCGGAGGCAGAGGTAGAGCTTCTCAAGGCTGTTGAGCTTCATGTAGGGGCAGAGGCTGCAGTTGCAGCCGCTGTCGGCGGGGGCGGGGATGAGCTCAGCTCCGGGGCGGAGCTGGCGCATCTGGTGGAGGATGCCCGCTTCTGTGGCGACGATGAACGTCGTGGCGCTGTCCTTGGCCACGTAGTTCAGGAGGGCGGCGGTGGAGCCCACGAAGTCCGCCAGCTGGCTCACGCTGGCGTCGCACTCAGGGTGGGCGATGAGCTTGGCCTCGGGGTGCTGGGCTTTGAGGGCCGCCAGGCGCTTGGCCGTGAACTGCTCGTGGACGATGCAGAAGCCCGGGAAGAGGGCCATGTCCCGGCCAGTCTGCTTCATGACCCACTTGCCCAGGTGGCGGTCCGGGGCGAAGACGATCTTCCGGTCCTTGGGCAGGCTCTCCACCACCCGCACGGCGTTGCTGCTGGTGCAGATGATGGTGCTGAGGGCCTTCACACCTGCGGAGCAGTTGATGTAGCTGACCACATCGTGGTCGGGGTACTGCTTCAGCCACTCGGCGAAGTGGTCTGCGGGGCAGCGGTCAGCGAGGCTGCAGCCGGCGTCCATGTCGGGGATTACAACGGTCTTGGTGGGGTTGAGGATCTTGGCGGTCTCGGCCATGAAGTGGACACCGCAGAAGGCGATGACCTCGGCGTCGGCCTTGGCGGCCTGCTGACTCAACTGGAGGCTGTCCCCCACAAAGTCGGCCAGATCCTGGATCTCCGGCTCCTGGTAGTAGTGGGCTAAAAGAACGGCTTTCCGCTCAACCTTCAGGCGTCGAATCTCGGCGGCCAGGTCGAGGCCTGCGGGGATGGTGTCGAGGTCGGGAAGGTAGGGGGCCGTCAGTTCCATGGTTCTATTCTATGCCCTGTCGAGAAATCGCCGAATTCGGACAGATGGCTCCTGATGGCCGAAGACCTCGGAAAAGGCTGCCCGTTCCCAGGCTAGGGCCGCTCCTCGCGGCAGCTTTCCCTGCTGGATCTGGAGGACTTCAAGTAAAAAAATCGCTCGAGAACAGGCATCAAAACCTGTTGCCACAAGAGGGTTTGCGATATTATGGGCTTGGACCGCAGGGTCCAAAGGGATGTGGGAATCCGATGGCTGCTCAACGTGAGTGGGCATCGGTCCAGGTCTAGGTGGATTCATGTTTTTTCGTCCAAAGGGGGGACACATGGCCAAGACGCAGGCGCCCGACACTTCCAGCATTACACGGCTGGACCAGACCAAGATCAGCCAGTACTTCGGCTGCAATACGTTCAGCGAGCGCACCATGCGCGAACGGCTGCAGAAGGACGTGTACAAGGCCTACCGCCAGGCGCATAAGCGCGGCGAGGCCCTGTCCCCGGACGTGGCGAAGTCCGTGGCACTCGCCATGAAGGAGTGGGCCCTGGAGCAGGGCTGTACGCACTTCACCCACTGGTTCCTGCCCATGACCGGCGCCACGGCCGAGAAGCACGATGCCTTCATCACCTGGGACGACGAGCCCGGCCAGGTCATCGAGCGCTTCAGCGGCGGCCAGCTCATCCAGGGTGAACCCGACGCCAGCTCCTTCCCGAGCGGTGGCCTGCGCGCCACCTTCGAGGCTCGGGGCTACACCGCCTGGGATCCCGCCAGCCCGGCCTTTCTCATGGAAGGGCCCCTGGGCAAGACGCTCTGCATTCCCACCGCTTTCATCGGGTACCACGGCGAGGCCCTGGACCATAAGGTGCCCCTCCTGCGCTCCATGGACGTGGTGTCCAAGTCGGCGCAGACGGCTCTGAAGTTCTTCGGCGTGAACACCAACTCCGTCGTGGCCCAGTGCGGCCCGGAGCAGGAATACTTCGCCGTGGATCTGGAACTGGCCCAGCAGCGGCCCGACCTTCTCTTCGCCAACCGCACCCTCCAGGGCGCCAAGCCCCCCAAGGGCCAGGAACTGGAAGACCACTACTTCGGCAGCATCAAGGAGCGCGTACTGGGCTACATGCAGGACGTGGAGTTGGAGTGCTTCAAGCTGGGCATTCCCGCCAAGACCCGCCACAACGAGGTGGCGCCCAACCAGTTCGAGATCGCGCCGATCTATGAGGCCGCGAACCTCGCCAGCGACCACAACCAGCTGCTCATGGAAATTCTGAAGTCTGTCGGCGAGCGCCACAGCCTGGCGATCCTCCTGCACGAGAAGCCCTTCGCGGGCGTCAACGGCAGCGGCAAGCACGTGAACTGGAGCATCGCCACGGACGAGGGCCAGAACCTGCTGGAGCCCGGCCAGACCCCCGAGGAGACCCTGCAGTTCCTCTACTTCCTCAGCGCGACCTTGAAGGCCATCCACACCCATGGCGGCCTGATGCGCGCCTGCATCGCCAGCGCCGGCAACGATCACCGTCTGGGCGCCAATGCGGCGCCCCCGGCCATCATGTCCGCCTTCCTGGGTGGTCAGCTGAATCACATCCTCGATGCCATCGAGAAGGGTGATCTGGCCGACACCTCCACCCAGAAGATCCTCGACCTGGGCATCGGCAACCTGCCCCGCATCGAGAAGGACGCCACGGACCGCAACCGCACCAGCCCCTTTGCCTTCACCGGCAACAAGTTCGAGTTCCGCGCCGTGGGCTCCAGTCAGCCCATCGCCCTGCCCCTGACGGTCATCAACGCCGCCGTGGCCGAGGCTCTGGACGGGCTCAACGCCAAGCTGGAAGCCGAACTCAAGGCAGGTAAGGATCTCAAGGTCGCAGTCATGATCGTGGTGAAGCAGGCCATCATCGAGACCAAGGCCATCCGCTTTGAAGGCAATGGCTACTCCGAGGAGTGGAAGATCGAGGCCGAGCGCCGCGGCCTGCCCCACGCCAAGGACACGGTGGCAGCCCTCCACATCTGGGAAGAGCCCGCGGTCAAGGCTGTGTTCTGCAAGCCCGGCATCCTTTCCGAGGGTGAGCTGGAATCCCGCCTCCACATCCGCCACGAGCAGTACCAGAAGGCCATCGCCATCGAGACCCAGGTGCTGCGCCAGATGGCCGAGACCCAGATCCTGCCCTCCGTGGTGGCCGACCTGGGCTCCCGCGCCGAAAGCCTCTCCAAGCTGGCCAGTGCCGGCGTGGGTGTGCCCGAGTCGCTCAAGACCGCCCTGCAGACCCAGGCGACCCTGGCTGGCGAAGCGCAGAACCGCCTCAGCGCCATGAAGGCTGCCCTGATCGCCGCTGAGGCCGTGGAAGACCTCCATGCCCGCACGGAGGTCTTCGGCACCAGCGTCAACGAGTCCAAGCACGCCCTCCGGGAAGTGCTGGACCTCCTCGAAGAGGCCTGCGACGCGGACCTCTGGCCCCTGCCCAAGTATTGGGAACTGCTGTCCCCCCTGGTCTGATTCTTTTCAGGCCATACAAAACACGGGCCGCGCAAGCGGCCCGTGTTTTGTATGTGCTGCAGTGCCTACTCCAGCGTCACGCCACGCCCCGAGCGAATCCGCGCCTCGATGCGTGAAGTGCTGTGGCCGGGCAGGAAGGGGATCAGGACCAGGCGGCCGCCCCGGCCTTCGACCACCTCGCGGCCCACCACGGTCTCCGGGGTGTAGTCGCCACCCTTGACCAGCACGTCAGGCTGGAGGGCTGTGATGAGCTCCAAGGGGGTGTCCTCGTCAAAGCGGATGACGGCATCCACGCTGCGCAGGCCCAGCAGGATGGCGGCCCGGGCGGCCTCGTCCTGGAGGGGGCGGCTGCTGCCCTTGAGGCGGGCCACAGAGGCGTCACTGTTGAGGCCCACCACCAGGAAGTCGCCCAGGGCCCGGGCGTCGGCCAAGTACTGCACGTGGCCCGGGTGGATCAGGTCGAAGCAGCCGTTGGTGAAGACGAGCCGACCCGGACGGGGCGTGGCTGCCAGGAAGGATTCAGGGGTCTGGAAGAAAGGGATCAGTGACGGCATCGAAGGATCAGCCTAAAATGGACGGTTCGGGGACGATTCCCAGGAGAAGTCTGCCATGCCCCTCTACGAATACCGATGTGAAGCCTGTGGTCAGCCCGAAGAGAAGCTGGAGAGCCTTTCGGCTCCAGAGGTCCACGCCTGCCCGGCCTGTGGGGCGGGAGAGGGCATGAAGCGGCAGTTGTCCGTGGCGGCGTTTTCCCTGGCGGGTAGCGGCTGGTACAAGGGCGCCGCCTCGGAACCAGCGGCTTCCACCACCAAGGCTGAGGCCCCGGCTGCGGCTCCCAAGAGCGGCCATGGCTGTGCCGCAGGCGGCTGTGGCTGTCCTATCGCCGGGTGATCCGGGTCCCAAATTGCAGTTGATCCGTTGACTTTCGGGCTCTTTCCGATAGCCTAGATGGTTCCGGCCCCGTGGGTCGGTCCAGTTATTCATCCGTTCGACGTTCTCCAGCTCTTGTCTGACGAACCTCTCGAGCCCAGGCCCGGACACTCCGGTGCCTTCCATGGAGGATGGTGTGCCTACCATCAATCAGCTCATCCGCGTCGGGCGGAAAACCTTTCAGAACAAGACGAAGAGCCCTGCGCTCGACGCTTGCCCCCAGAAGCGTGGCGTTTGCACGCGCGTGTTCACCACCACCCCCAAGAAGCCGAACTCCGCGCTTCGCAAGGTGGCCCGTGTGCGCCTCACCAACGGCATCGAGTGCACGACCTACATCCCGGGCGTGGGCCACAACCTGCAGGAGCACAGCATCGTGCTCATCCGCGGCGGCCGTGTGAAGGATCTGCCGGGCGTGCGCTATCACGTGGTGCGCGGCACCCTGGACGCCACTGGCGTCGCGGGCCGCAACCAGTCCCGTTCCAAGTACGGCGCCAAGCGCCCCAAGGCTGGCGCTGCGCCGGCCAAGAAGAAGTAGGGGGTAGACCATGGCCCGTCGTAATGCACCTGCCAAGCGCGAGATCCTTCCGGATCCCGTCTACAACAGCCTCACGGTCTCCAAGTTCGTGAACATCCTCATGGAGCGTGGCAAGAAGGCCACCGCCGAGCGCATCCTCTACGGAGCACTCGAAATCGTCGCCAAGAAGTCCGGCGAAGAGGCCCTCGAAGCCTTCCAGAAGGCCCTCAACAACATCAAGCCCTCGGTGGAAGTCAAGTCCCGCCGTGTGGGCGGTGCCACCTACCAGGTGCCCGTGGAGGTTCCCCAGAACCGCCGCCAGTCCCTGGCCATGCGCTGGCTGAAGACCTACTCCGCCTCCCGCGGCGAGCGCACCATGCGCGACAAGCTGGCTGGCGAGATTCTCGATGCCATGAACTTCCGTGGCGCCGCCATCAAGAAGAAGGACGACGTCCACAAGATGGCCGAAGCCAACAAGGCCTTCGCCCACTTCCGCTGGTAGCAGCCTGCCTGTCCGGAAGGAGCCGCCGTCTGGGCGGCTCCTTCCGCGAAAGCATTTGAAGCATCCCCGATTCTGTTTCCGTTTTGACCCATTCAGGAGGCCGACGTGGCCCGCCACACCCCCCTAGAGCGCTATCGGAACATCGGCATCATGGCGCACATCGATGCCGGCAAGACCACGACCACGGAGCGCATTCTTTTCTACACCGGCAAGATCCACAAGATCGGTGAGGTGCACGAAGGTGCCGCCACCACCGACTGGATGGTGCAGGAGCAGGAGCGGGGCATCACCATCACCTCCGCCGCCATCACTGCCGCCTGGACTCCCCAGACTGGGCTGCTGAAGGGCGTGGAGCACCGCATCAACATCATCGACACCCCCGGTCACGTGGACTTCACGGCCGAAGTGGAGCGCTCCCTGCGCGTGCTGGACGGCGCCTGCGCCGTGTTCTGCGCGGTGGGAGGCGTCGAGCCCCAGTCCGAGACCGTGTGGCGCCAGGCCGACAAGTACGGCGTGCCCCGCATGGCTTTCGTGAACAAGATGGACCGCCCCGGCGCGGATTTCTTCCGCGTTGTGGAAATGATGAAGACCCGCCTGAAGGCGCGTCCCATGCCGATCCAGATCCCCATCGGTGCTGAAGAGGACTTCAAGGGTGTGGTTGACCTCGTCCTCATGAAGGCCCTGACCTTCGACGAGGGTGAAAAGGGCTTCAAGGTTCTCTACAGCGACATCCCCGCGGACCTTCTGGCCACGGCCAAGGAGTGGCGCGAGAAGATGATCGAGATGGTCTCTGAGACCGACGATTCCCTCATGGACAAGTATCTCGGTGGCGAAGAACTGACCGAGGAGGAACTCCGTGTGGGCATCCGCAATGGCTGCATCGCCCTGACCTTCACGCCGATGATGTGCGGCTCCGCCTTCAAGAACAAGGGCGTTCAGCCCATGCTCGACGCGGTCGTGAGCTACATGCCTTCGCCCCTGGACATCGCCGCCATCAAGGGCGTCGATACCGACGGGAACACCGTGGAGCGCAAGGCTGAGGACAAGGAGCCCTTCTCCGCCCTCATCTTCAAGATCATGGCTGATCCCTTCGTGGGCTCGCTGGCCTTCATTCGCGTTTATTCCGGCGTGCTGGCCGCTGGCTCTGGCGTCTACAACGCCGCCAAGGGACGTCGCGAGCGCATTGGCCGCCTGCTTCAGATGCACGCCAACAAGCGTGAGGACATCGAAGAAGTCCGCACGGGCGACATTGCCGCCGCCGTGGGCCTCAAAGAAGTCCTCACTGGCCAGACTATCTGCGATGAGAACCATCCTGTGATCCTCGAATCCATGGACTTCCCGGATCCCGTGATCCAGGTGGCCATCGAGCCGAAGACCAAGGCCGACCAGGAGAAGATGGGTGTTGCCCTGAGCCGTCTGGCCCAGGAAGATCCCACCTTCAAGGTGAAGTCCGATCCCGAAACCAACCAGACCATCATCGCCGGCATGGGCGAGCTGCACCTTGAGATCATCGTCGATCGCATGATGCGCGAGTTCAAGGTGGAAGCCAACGTGGGCAAGCCCATGGTGGCCTACCGCGAGACCATCCGGAAGCGCGTGGACGCCGAGGGCAAGTTCGTCCGTCAGTCCGGCGGTCGCGGCCAGTACGGCCACGTCAAGATGTATGTCGAGCCCAATGAGGCCGGCAAGGGCTACGAGTTCATCAACGACATCAAGGGCGGTGTGATTCCCAAGGAATACATCAAGCCCATCGACCAGGGCATCCAGGAAGCCATGCAGTCCGGCGTCCTCGCTGGCTACCCCTGCGTCGACATCAAGATCACCATCTACGACGGCAGCTACCATGACGTGGATTCCAACGAAATGGCATTCAAGATCGCCGGCTCCATGGGCTTCAAGTCGGGCTGCGAGAAGGCCTCCCCCGTGATCCTCGAACCCATCATGGGCGTCGAGGTTGTGGTCCCCGAGGACTACATGGGTGATGTCATCGGCAACCTGAACAGCCGCCGTGGTCGCATCGAGAACATGGAAGACCGGGCCGGCGTCAAGGTGGTCACCGCCAAGGTGCCCCTGGCTGAGATGTTCGCCTACTCGACCACCCTCCGCGGCATGACCCAGGGCCGCGGCAACTACACCATGCAGTTCTCGCACTACGAGGAAGCCCCCCGGAACGTGGCCGAAGAGATCGTGGCCAAGATCAAGGGTGCCAAGTAAATTTTGCTCAGGAAGTGGGCCAGCCCCACTTCCTGGGTTAGTTAAAAGCTGTAAATAAAGTCACTACTTGTTGTTCTAGCCCCTCTGGGGTGAGGTCATTACTCGAACCTTTTGGTTGCCGGGCCTCTTGATCTACCGCTTCCTCCTCCGGGAGGTCGTGCGTTCTTCTCAAATAGCCGTTGATTTTCCAGCGGCTTTTGTTATGCTGATCAGCCCTGTCCCTGTTAGAGGGACGGATCCACATGGGCGGTCAGCGCCCCACGTCTATGGACGGTCTCCCGTCCCAATGGAGTGAACATGAAAGACAACATCCGCATCCGTTTGCGTGCCTTCGACCACCGTCTGCTCGACCAGAGCACCCGCGAGATCGTGGACACCGCCAAGCGCACGGGCGCCCAGGTGGCGGGACCTATCCCCCTCCCCACGCGCACGAACAAGTACACCGTCAACCGCTCACCCCACGTGGACAAGAAGAGCCGGGACCAGTTCGAGATCCGCACGCACAAGCGGCTCCTGGACATCCTGAATCCGACCCAGAACACGGTGGACACTCTCATGCGCCTCGATCTGCCCGCTGGCGTCGACGTGGAGATCAAGGTCTTCAGCCGTCAGGGCAACAGGTAGAGGGGGGAGAGACATGTCCAAAGGAATCATCGGAAAGAAGCTGGGGATGACCCAGATCTTCAATGAGCAGGGCCAGGTCGTCCCCGTGACGGTCATCCAGGCCGGCCCCTGCGTCGTCGTTCAGCGCAAGACCTCCGCCAAGGATGGCTACGAGGCCGTCCAGATCGGTTTCGTGGATCCCAACGGCGGCAAGCGCGCCTCCAAGGCCGAAAAGGGCCATTGCGAGAAGCTTGGCGTTGCCCCGGTTCGCGTTCTGCGCGAGATCAAGGTGGACGCGGCTGACGAGTCCAAGCCCGGCGACAGTGTCCTGGCCAGCGCCTTCGAGGCGAAGACCAAGGTCAACGTTACCGGTATCAGCAAGGGCAAGGGTTTCGCTGGCGTCATCAAGCGGCACCACTTCGCCGGCGGTCGTGCGACCCACGGCTCCATGTTCCACCGCGCACCTGGCTCCATCGGCCAGTCCAGCTACCCCAGCCGCGTGTTCCCCGGCGTGCGCATGCCCGGCCACATGGGCGATGCCCAGGTGACGGTCCGCAACCTGGAAATCGCCAAGGTGGATGTCGAGAACAACCTGCTGCTCATCAAGGGTGCCGTCCCCGGTCCCAAGGGTGGGTACATCGTCATCAAGCAGGAGGCCTAGGATGTCTGTGTTCCAGCACCCCGTATTCAACCTCGAGAACAAGCAGGTCGGCACCGTTGATCTGCTTCCCGAAGTGTTCAAGCTCGAAGAGCTCAACCAGCACCTGATCTGGGAAGCGGTCCGCCACTTCCTGGCCAAGCGTCGCGCTGGCACGGCCAAGACCAAGGACAAGTGGGAAGTCAGCGGTTCCGGTCGCAAGCTCTGGAAACAGAAGGGTACCGGCCGCGCCCGTGTGGGCTCGATCCGCAGCCCGCTCTGGAAGGGCGGCGGCACCACCCACGGTCCGCACCCCCGTTCCTACGATTACGCCTTCCCCAAGAAGGCCCGGCGCGCCGCCCTGCGTAACGCGCTGTCCGCCAAGCTGGCGAGCAATCAGGTCGTGGTGGTCGAGAACTGGGACGTCGAGTCCCACAAGACCAAGACTCTGATCCAGACCCTCACCAAGCTCGGCATCACTGGTTCCGCTCTTCTGGTGGGCACCGAGGCCAGCGACAAGCTGACCATGGCTGCCGGCAACAACCCGAAGCTGCAGACCGTCGAGAGCCTGGGCGTGAACGTCTATGAGCTCCTCAAGTACGACCAGGTTGTCTTCTCCAAGGAAGCCGTCCTGGCCCTCCAAGAGGTGGTGAAGCCATGACCAAGATTTTTGAAGTGATCCGCAAGCCCCTCCTCACGGAGAAGGGCCAGATCCTGCGCGAGAAGAATATCCAGGTCTTCGAGGTCGCCACTTGGGCCTCCAAGCACCAGATCAAAGAAGCTGTGGAGCTCCTGCTCCAGTCCAAGGTGAAGGCCGTCCGCACTGTGCGGATCCCCAGCCGGACCAAGCGCCTGGGTCGTTTCGTGGGGACTTCCAGCCCCCGCAAGAAGGCCTATGTCGAACTCGCCGAGGGCGCGCCCGCGTCTGAGTAAGGCGAACGATCGAATCACCATGGCGGACGGAAAAGCTTTGCCCACTATCGCCCGCCCCTTTCAACCCTGAGGCAAGAGGACAACCATGAGCATCAAGCAGCTCAAGCCAACGACCCCCGGTCAGCGCGGCATGTCCAAGTCGGGCTTCGAGGAAATCACCACGGACACGCCAGAGCGTTCGTTGATGTCCAAGAGGAACCGAACTGGAGGCCGCTCCAACACCGGCCGGATCACCACCCGCCACATCGGCGGTGGCCACAAGCGCCAGTACCGCATCATCGATTTCAAGCGCAACAAGCTCGAAGTGCCCGCCAAGGTGGCCACCATCGAGTACGATCCCAACCGCACCGCCCGCATCGCCCTCCTCGTCTACTCCGACGGCGAGAAGCGTTACATCCTGGCCCCTGATGGCCTGGAAGTGGGCCGTATCGTGGTGGCCGGCAAGAACGCCGACATCCTGGTGGGCAACGCGCTTCCCCTTCGCAACATCCCCGTGGGCAGCACCGTCCACAACATTGAGATGAAGCCCGGCAAGGGTGGGCAGATCGCCCGCGCCGCCGGCACCTTCGCTCAACTCGTGGCCAAGGAAGACGACTACGCCCAGCTCCGCATGCCCTCTGGTGAGATCCGCAAGATCCACCTGGAGTGCTACGCGACCATCGGCACCGTCGGCAACCTGCAGCACGAGAACATCCAACTCGGCAAGGCTGGTCGCACCCGTTGGCTGGGCGTCCGCCCGACCGTTCGTGGTGTGGTCATGAACCCCGTCGACCACCCGCACGGTGGTGGTGAGGGTCGCACTTCCGGTGGTCGTCACCCTGTGACGCCCTGGGGCCAGCCGACCCGCGGCTACAAGACCCGTGGCAACCGTCGCACGGATAAGTTCATCGTCAAGCGGATCAACTAGGAGGCCCGACAATGGCACGTTCCCTGAAAAAAGGCCCGTTCATTGACGCCCACCTCCAGAAGAAGGTGGAAGTCGCCCAGGCGGCCAACGACAAGCGCGTGATCAAGACCTGGTCGCGCCGGTCCACGGTCGTACCGCAGATGATCGGACTGACCCTCGCCGTCCATAACGGCAACAAGTTCATTCCTGTATATGTCACCGAGAACATGATCGGCCACAAGCTTGGCGAATTTTCCATGACCCGCACGTTCAAGGGTCACGCCGGCAAGTCCGATTCCAAGGCGAAGGGGAAGTAGCGATGGCTGAGATCGTTTCCAGCGCCACCGTTCGCCACCTGCGCGGTTCGGCCCAGAAGGCCCGCCTCGTGGTGGACATGATCCGCGGCAAGCACGTCGGTGAGGCCCAGTGGGTTCTCACGCAGGCGAAGAAGTATGCCGCCGCCCCCATTCGCAAGCTGCTTGATTCCGCCGTGGCCAACGCCATCGACAAGAATCCTTCGGTCAATCCGGACCAGCTGCTGGTCAAGTCCGTCTTCGTGGACGAGGGCTTCCGCATGAAGCGGGTCCGCCCTGCACCCATGGGCCGTGCCTACCGGGTCCAGAAGCGCACCTGCCACATCACCATCCAGCTCGCGTCCGCGGCCGGGGAGGAGTAGTCATGGGTCAGAAAGTACACCCGTACGGGTTCCGCCTCATCTACCAGAAGAACTGGCACAGCAAGTGGTTCTCCAAGCGCGACTACGCGTCGCTCCTGCACGAGGACATCAAGCTCCGCCGCGAACTGAAGAAGCAGCTCCACAGCCTCAACGCGATGGTCTCCAAGATCGACATCGAGCGCGCCGCCGACAAGGTGACCGTGCGCATCTTCACCGCCCGCCCCGGCATCGTCATTGGCCGCAAGGGTGCTGAGATCGACAAGCTCCGCGAAGACCTCCAGAAGCGCCTGAACCGTCCCGTGTCCGTCGACATCCAGGAGATCAAGAAGCCTGAAGTCGATGCCCAGCTCGTGGCCGAGGGCGTTGCCCAGCAGCTCGAGCGTCGCATCGCTTTCCGCCGCGCCATGCGCAAGGCGGAAGAGGCCGCGATCCGCTTCGGCGCCAAGGGTTTCAAGATCAAGGTCGCCGGCCGTCTGAATGGCGCCGAGATCGCCCGGACCGAGGATTACCTCTCCGGCCAGATGCCCCTGCAGACTATCCGCGTGGGTGTTGATTACGGATTCGCCGAGGCCCACACGACCTACGGGATCATCGGCATCAAGGTTTGGGTGAATCTGGGCGACCAGGTTGCCGAGACCGTGAAGCGCTGAGGTGAACCTATGATGATGCCCAAGAAGGTCAAGAACCGCAAAACCATGAAGGGCCGCACCCGCGGCGTTGCCACCCGTGGCAACGATCTCGCGTTCGGTGATTACGGCCTCAAGGCGATGGAGCACTGCTGGCTCACCAACCGTGAGATTGAAGCGGCCCGTATCGCCATGACCCGCCACATCAAGCGCGGCGGCAAGATCTGGATCCGCATCTTCCCCGATCGCCCGACCACCTCGAAGCCCGCGGAAACCCGCATGGGTTCCGGTAAGGGGGCTCCGGACGGCTGGGTTGCGGTGATCCGCCCCGGACGCATTCTCTTCGAAATGGAAGGTGTGACCGAGGAAACCGCTCGCGAGGCCCTGCGCCTGGCCCAGATGAAGCTGTCCGTGGCGTCCGAGTTCATTACGCGCACGCCGCCGGAGGAATAAGAGCCATGTCCAAGAAGAACCCTTTTTCCGATTTGACCAGCAAGAGTGTCGAGGAACTGGCGCAGCTGGAGACCGAACTGGCCGCCAAGCGCTTCACGCTCCGCTTCCAGCACGCCGTGGGCCAGGTCGAGAACACTGCCGAGGTCCGCAAGACCCGTCGTGAACTCGCCCGTGTCAAAACCGCCCTGGCTACCAAGCTGGCCTAGGAGATCCCATGAGCCTCGAAAACAAGATGACTCGTAACGGCGTGGTGGTCTCCAACAAGGCCGACAAGACGGTGGTGGTGAAGGTGGAGCGCAAGTTCCAGCACCCGCTCTACCACCGCACGGTCAAGCAGACTGCCAAATTCATGGCCCACGATGAGACCAATGCCTGCGCCATCGGCGACGTGGTCAGGATCGTGGAGACCCGCCCCCTTTCAAAGCGCAAGCGCTGGATGGTCCTTGAGATCGTTCAGAAGGCCGGCGAGTAGGAGCTCACATGATTCAGATGGGAACCATGCTCATCGTTGCCGACAATTCCGGCGCCAAGAAGATCTGCTGCATCCTGCCCCTGGGCGGCGGTGTGGGTCGGATCGCCCAGCTTGGTGACGTGATCACTGCCTCCGTGAAGGAAGCGATCCCCGGCGGCACCGTCAAGAAGAAAGCTGTCGTCCAGGCGGTCATCGTCCGCCAGCGCAAGGCCTTCCGCCGCAAGGACGGATCCTACATCCGTTTCGACGAGAACGCCGCCGTCATCATCAAGAAGGATGGCGAGCCCGTCGGAACCCGTGTCTTCGGACCCGTGGCCCGCGAGCTGCGTGAGCGGAAGTACATGAAGATCGTCTCCCTCGCCCCTGAGGTGCTGTAATGGAAGCCACCATCACGAAGATGAAGCTCAAGAAGGGCGAGCAGGTCATCGTCATTGCCGGCAAGGAAAAGGGCAAGACGGGCTCGGTCTCCAAGGTCAGCCCCACCACCAATAGCGTGGTTGTTGCCGGCCTGAACATGATCAAGAAGGCCACGAAGCCCAACCCCCAGACCGGTGAGGGTGGTGGAATCATCGAGAAGGAGGCTCCGCTCCACGCCTCCAACGTGATGCTTCTCGACCCCAAGACCGGCAAGGGCACCCGCAAGCGTGCTTAGTGTTCTCCGAGGGTTCTGTGCTGCGCACACACCCCCGGACCCCCTCGCTCGGAACGGGCCAAGCCCGCTCCGAGCTTGATCTTCTCGGGTTGTCAGGTTCTCCGGGCGACCCCTGAACATTACAGTTCCAGCCGCTTCGGCTTTAGTTCTTCCATCTTTGCTTTTCCTGTGTGAAGATGATCATTCTGTCCCGTGCGCGGGACAGGTATCCACGGCGCATTCTGCGCCATGACAACCGAGGTTGGGGGGAAACGGGCCGGATCGCCGTCCCAAGCCCCCCCGCTCTCCCGAACCCCTGGGTCATAGCCGTCCCACGGAAATGGAGGAATTCATGACTGACAAGTCAGTGCACGCGGAGCCCCGCGTCAAGGCTCGCTACCACAAAGAGGTGGCGTCCAAGCTGAAGGAGGAGTTCGCCTTCTCTTCGGCTATGCAGATCCCCCGTCTGCAGAAGATCGTCATCAATATGGGCGTCGGCGACGCCATCCAGAACATCAAGGTCCTGGATGTGGCTGTCGACGAGCTCACCGCCATCGCCGGCCAGAAGGCCGTCGTCCGCAAGGCCAAGAAGAGCGTCGCCCAGTTCAAGCTGCGCGCCGGCATGCCCATCGCCTGCATGGTGACCCTCCGTGGCACCCGCATGTGGGAGTTCTTCGACCGCCTCGTGACCCTGTCCCTTCCCCGGGTCCGCGATTTCCGCGGCGTCCCCACGAAGTCCTTTGATGGCCGCGGTAACTACACGCTTGGCCTCAAGGACCAGCTGATCTTCCAGGAGATCGACTACTCCCGCGTGGACAAGATGAAGGGCATGAACATCACGTTCGTGACCACCGCCGCCAACGACACCGAAGCGCGGGCCCTTCTTGCCCACCTCGGTATGCCCTTCCGCAAGTAGCCAAGGAGATCATACCGATGGCCAAGATTTCCAAAATCGTCAAGGATCAGCGCAAGCCGAAGTTCTCGACCCAGCATCGCAATCGTTGCAAGTGCTGTGGTCGTCCTCGCGGTTATATGCGCAAGTTTGAACTCTGCCGTCTGTGCTTCCGCAAGCTCGCCCTCAACGGCGAACTGCCGGGCGTTCAGAAGTCCAGCTGGTAAGGGGGGACCATGCATACCGATCCCATCGCTGATTACCTCACCCGCATTCGCAACGGCATCATGGCCGGTCACGATGCCGTGGTGGTGCCCGCTTCCAAGATCAAGGCCGGTCTCTGCGGCATCTTGAAGCAGGAAGGCTACATCCACTCCTTCAAGCAGGTTGAGCACGAGGGCCGCGTCTACCTCATCGTCAATCTGAAGTACGTGAAGGACAAGCAGAACGTGATTCACGGCCTCCGCCGTGTGTCCCGTCCCGGCCTCCGCATCTACTCTGGTGCCCAGGAACTCCCCGAAGTCCACGGGGGCCTCGGCATCGCCATTGTCTCCACCCCGAAGGGTCTCCTCACGGGCAAGGACGCCAAAAAGCAGAACCTGGGCGGCGAAGTCCTCGCCCACGTCTGGTAACCCATCCTGAAATGGGCGGTCACCCCGCCCTCATCTAAGGAATCACCCATGTCTCGAATCGGAAAGAAGCCCGTGACGCTGCCCAAGGGCGTGAAGGTCACAGTCACCGGGTCCGAGGCTGTCGTCGAAGGCGCCAAGGGCACACTTAGCTGCCCGATCCCCAAGGGGATCACCCTCGATGTGCAGGCCGACTCCGTCACGTTCACCCGCGCCAACGATGAAGCCCAGACCCGTGCCTATCACGGTCTGTCCCGTGCCCTTCTTGGTAACGCCGTTCTCGGTGTGACCGAGGGCTGGAAGAAGGAACTCGACATCGTCGGCGTCGGCTACAAGGCCGCCATGGATGGCGCCAAGCTCAACCTCGAGCTCGGCTACAGCCACCCCATCAAGTATGAGGCTCCCGCGGGCATCACGATGAGCGTCGAAAAGAACACCCACATCACGGTGATCGGAATCGATCGCCAGTTGGTGGGCCAGGTCGCCGCTGACATCAGGAAGTTCCGCAAGCCCGAGCCTTATAAGGGCAAGGGCGTCATGTACACCGGCGAAGTCATCCGCCGCAAGGCCGGCAAGACCGGGAAGTAAGGGGAACCCATGGCGAACGATATCAACATTCGGCGTGACAAGACCAAGGCCCGCATCCGCGGCCGCATCAGCGGCACGCCTGAGCGGCCTCGGCTGACCATCTACAAGAGCCTGAAGCGCATCTATGTGCAGGCCGTGGACGATACCCAGGGTGTGACCCTGGCGTCCGCGAGCAGCCTGGAAAAGGATCTCCGCGCTTCACTACAGAACGGCGCCAACATCGAAGCCGCCAAGGCTGTCGGTGCGAGCATTGCCGCTCGACTGAAGGAGAAGGGCATCACCTCCGTGGTGTTTGACCGGAACGGCTACGTTTACCACGGCCGCGTCAAGGCGCTGGCTGACAGCGCCCGCGAAGCCGGGCTCCAGTTCTAGGGGATCACCATGGCGACTGCAGAGCTCACTCACAACAAAGAATCCCGCAACTCCGAAGCTGGAGAATTCAAGGACCAGGTCATCTATGTCGGCCGCGTCACCAAGGTGGTCAAGGGGGGTAAGAACTTCTCCTTCTCCGCGCTGGTGGTCGTCGGTGACGGCAATGGCAAGGTCGGCTTCGGCCTCGGCAAGGCCCTCGAAGTGCCCTCCGCCATCAAGAAGGGCATTGAAAGCGCCAAGCGCAACATGATCCGCGTTCCGCTCACCCCGAACGGCAGCCTGCCGCACCCGGTGACGGGCGTCTTCGGTTCCGGCAGCGTGCTGCTGAAGCCCGCCCCTGAGGGCACCGGCATCATCGCCGGCGCCGCGGTGCGAGCCATCATGGAGGCCGCTGGCGTCCATAACGTGATGACGAAGAGCCTGGGCTCCTCCAACCCCCACAACGTGGTTCGCGCCACGTTCGAAGGGCTCAAGGAACTCATGGATCCCTACACGGTCCTGACCAATCGGGGCCTGGACCAGGCGGAGGCTTAACATGTCGCAGTTCTTCGGCAAGCAGGTGGTGATTACGCTCAAGCGTTCCATCATCTGCACCACTCCCAAGCACCGTGCCTTCATGCAGACCCTCTGCCTGAAGCGTCCCGGCGATACCCGCGAATGCGAATACACCCCCCACGTCCACGGAATGGTCAAGCTCGTCCCCCATCTCCTCGACGTCAAGGTGAAGGGGTAGACCATGAAGCTCAACGAACTCCGCCCCGCAGAGGGCGCCACCAAATCCCGCAAGCGGGTCGGTCGCGGTAAGGGGTCAGGCCTCGGCAAGACCTCCGGTCGTGGTGAAAAGGGCCAGAAGTCCCGGTCCGGCTACCGCAGCAAGCGCGGCTTCGAGGGTGGCCAGATGCCCCTCGTCCGCCGTCTGCCCAAGCGCGGCTTCACCAATATCTTCGCTCCTGAGACCAAGGAGATCACCCTCAGCCTCATCTCCATCCACTTCCAGGATGGCGAGACCGTGACGCTCGAGGCGCTCCGCGAGAAGAAGCTCGTCAACTCCCGCGTGGAGAAGATCGTGGTGCTGGCCAGTGGCGAACTCACCACCAAGGTGACCGTCGTGGCCGATCGCATCACCAAGGGCGCTCGCGAAGCCATCCTGGCTAAGGGCGGCACGATCCAGGAGCCCAGCGCGAAAGCTGCTGAGTAAAGGCTCATGAACCGTCTCAGGAACCTCTTCGCGATTCCGGAGCTGCGCAAGCGGCTCCTATTCACCCTCCTCCTTCTGGCTGTCTATCGGCTGGGGGTGCACGTCAGCGTGCCCGGGGTGAACGCCGAGAACCTGGCCTCCGCGCTCCGGCGCGGCGGCGGTGGGTTGTTCGACGTCGTCGACCTCTTTTCCGGTGGTGCGTTCAAGAAGTTCTCGGTCTTCGCCCTGGGCATTGCACCCTACATCACGGCCAGCATCGTGCTGCAGTTGATGGGGGCCGTGGTTCCCTACCTGGAGAACCTCCAGAAGAAGGAAGGCGAAGCCGGCCGCCAGAAAATCAACCAGTGGACCCGCTACCTGACCGTGTTCCTGGCCTTCATCCAGGGCATGGGCATCGCCTCCCTGGCTCAGAGTCAGAATTCGCCCGGACTCGAAGTGGTGACCTCGGCCCTGTCGCCGACGGCTTTCCGCATCTTGGCTGCCTTTACGCTGTCCGTGGGCACCATGTTCGTCATGTGGATCGGCGAGCAGATCACTGAGCGCGGCATTGGCAATGGCATCAGCTTGCTGATCTTCGCTGGCATCGTGGCCGGTCTGCCCCAGGGCGTGACCACGCTGTCCGTCATGATCGGCCAGTCGCTGAGGAACATGCCGAATGTGCCCCCTCCGGGCATCTTCATCCTGCTCATCGCGGCCATGACCGTGGTGCTGCTGGCCGTAGTCCTGGTGGAGAACGCCTACCGGCGGATTCCCATCCACTACGCCCGGCGCGCGGATTCGGCCGGCATGTCCAGCCAGCGCAGTTCCTACATGCCCCTGAAGGTCAACACCGCCGGCGTGATGCCTGTCATCTTCGCCAGTTCGGTGATCTTCTTCCCGGCGACCATCAACCAGTTCTTCAAATGGGAATGGCTGTCGAAGGCCTCGGCCTACATCAGCCCTCAGACCCACTTCTGGACCTATGTCCCGGTCTTCGTGGGCATCGTGATCTTCTTCGCCTTCTTCTACACCAGCATCGTGTTCAACCCCGATGAGACTGCCGAGAACATGAAGCGCTCCGGTGGCTATATTCCGGGCATTCGCCCCGGCAAGGAAACCAGCATCTTCATGGACAGCATCCTGTCCAAGCTGACTTTCGTGGGCGCCATCTACCTGGCCCTGGTCTCCATCGTGCCCGTGCTGAT
>CAIWKE010000040.1 GCA_903913215.1 uncultured Holophagaceae bacterium | reverse complement strand
TGGCTGGGCTGGGTTTATTCATCCTGATTCACGCGATGAACTACTCGCCTATCACAAGCAGGTCGTAGATGAACGAAAGCGTTTCGACCTTCAGTACAAAATCATCCGTATCAACGATGGAGAGGAACGCTGGGTCCAAGGAACGGGAGAGATTGAATACGACGAGCATTCAAACCCAATTCGGATGCTTGGCACGATTCAGGATATAACCGAGCGGAAATTGGTGGAGGAGCAGAACACGCAACTCCAAGCACAGCTTCATCATGTCCAGAAGATGGAGAACCTCGGCAGTCTGGCCGGAGGCATCGCTCACGACATGAACAACGTACTGGGGGCCATTCTCGGATTGGCCTCGGCCAACATTGAAGTTCAACCCGCAGGGAGTCCCGCGAGAAGGGCCTTTGAAGTGATCATCAAGGCTGCCGAGCGAGGCGGCAAGATGGTCAGGAGTCTGCTGACCTTTGCCCGGAAGAGTCCCGCCGAAACATTCCAACTGGATATGAATGCGGTGCTTCAGGAGCAAGTTCACCTTTTGGAAAGCACGACGTTTTCCAAGATCCGTCTGGTGATGGACCTCGGCCCAGACCTTCGGCCCATCAGCGGAGATGTGAACGCCCTAACCCATGCGCTGATGAACCTCTGCGTCAACGCCGTGGATGCCATGCCCGATAACGGCACCCTCACGTTCCGCACCAGGAATGTCGACAATGACTGGATCGAAGTCATGGTGGAGGACACCGGGACAGGTATGCCCAAGGAGGTTCTGGAGAAGGCGATGGACCCCTTCTACACCACCAAGGAGATCGGCAAGGGCACGGGACTTGGCCTGTCCATCGTCTACCGAACGGTGAAAGCCCACCAAGGACAAATGGAAATCCTGAGCGAACCTGGCCAAGGCACCCGCGTTCGAATACGCTTCCCGGCCTGTGAGATCAGCCATCCAACCACTGCCCCTTCAGAGATAGACCAGACGTTGAGCCCCCTCCTGGTGATGAAGGTGCTGCTCGTGGATGACGACGAACTGATCCAGAGTTCCATGCAGACCATCCTCGAAGTCCTAGGGCACACCGTCACCACTGCCAGAAGTGGTGAAGAGGCTCTGGCCAAGCTGGAAGCGGGGTTCGAGCCCGATCTGGTCATCCTGGACATGAACATGCCGGGGTTGGGAGGCATTGGCACCCTGCCGCGCCTACGGGCGCTGCGCCCCAAGGTGCCGGTGCTCTTGAGCACGGGTCGAGTCGACCAGACGGCCCTGGAACTTGCCTCAGCCCATGCGGGTGTCACCCTGCTGTCCAAGCCCTTCAGCATGAGAGAACTTCAGCAGCACCTCGAACCTCTTGGGAGAGGCTGAGAGTGGGTGGTTCGCTGTTTCGGCGATGTCAGACGGCAGAAGCCATAGGTCACAGTGCCAACATCTGATTGGACTCAGCAAATGCGACGGTGCCCAAGGGGGTGCCCTCCGCTGCGGCCTACGGCCTTAGCTTCGGCCACCCCCTTGGGCACCAATTTATCTTGTGGTGGATGGTAATTGTCGCTGGAGGTGAAATGTAGTTGACGTCGACCAGATATATGTCGAATTCGTCCGCCTGACCATGGCGGGCAAGACGGAGGAGATGAGGCAGCGCTTCAGAGATCCTCATTTTGTTCCCTTCAAGCCGGATGGACAGGCCTATTCATCGGAAGAAATTCTGACCCGCGCGGCCACGAAGAAGCAGGGTCCAATAACCAAATTCCTGTCACTTGAGGTGAAACCAGACAAGGTCTGGGTTGAACCTGACGGGACCATCCATGAATTGGGAACCAATACCAGCGTTGTTCAGAGTGGAGAGCAGCAGCCCAAGCGTTCAGTCGTCCGCTACATGGCTGTTTGGCATCGACAGCCAGACGGCTCACTGAAATACCGATTGGACCTGTTCCTGGATTAATTCAGAAAGAACTAAATGCACCTTCACCATTCATAACCATGCAACCTCGGAGTCATCATGCGATCAGTGGTCCCGGCTCTAGTCCTTGGTTGCCAAATATTCGCCCAGGTCGCCCCTCAACAAAGCCCATACAAGGCCTATTTGGCGGACCGCACTGCCTGGAATCAACAACACTACACGAAGACTGAGGCCTATATCCCCATGCGGGACGGCAAGAAACTGTTCACGGTTATCTTCACCCCGAAGGATCAGGCCAAGTCCTACCCCATCCTGCTTAATCGAACACCCTACGGCCAGGACGACGGCAAGGGTGGTAGCGGCTATGGGAAGGGAAATGCAGTTCCCTTCATGGCCACCATCCGGGAAGCCTGTATTGCTGAGGATGGATTCATCCTGGTAGGCCAGGACGCCAGGGGACGCTTTATGTCAGCCGAAAGGGATTTCGAGGACGTTCGTCCGATCCGTTCCAACCCCAAGGCCGGTGACATCGACGAGAGCACTGATACTTACGACACTATCGAGTGGTTATTGAAAAACACGCCAGGGAACAACGGCAAGGTTGGCCTCTATGGCCAGTCCTACGACGGTTTCTATGCGGCATCTGGGATGGTTCGCCACCACCCGGCTTTGAAGGCTACGATCCTCTCAGCGCCGGTGACGGACTGGTGGGACGGGGATGACATCCATCGGAATGGCGCAATCAGGTTGGCTCAAACCTTCTTTTTCTACGCCTACCTGGTGCAACCTCAACCTCACCCTGTCGAGACCGCCTCTGATCAGGAGCCTACGACTCCGGATGGGTACACCTTCTTTCTTAACCTTGGTCCCCTGTCCAAGTCAGGACTCAAGATGGGGATGGACCCCACCAATTTCTGGAATGAAATCGTGCGCCATCCCAATCGGGACGCCTTTGGCAAGGTCAGGGATCTTCGTCCTCACATGAAGGACCTGAAGACTGCGGTCTTGACCGTGGGGGGCTGGTTCGACAACGAAAACCTGTTTGGTTCCCTCAATATCTATCAAGCCATCAGGACGCAAAACCCTGGTGTTCAAGCATCAGCAGTTTTTGGCCCATGGGTCCACGGGAACTGGCGGGCCCAGGTCGTAAAGAGGCCTGGATATCCTGGCGGGGATGAACTCGAAGTCTTCAGGTTCGGCCATCGCCTAAGTCAGGATTTCCAGGAGAAGGTGGAACTCCCCTTCCTTCGCCACCATCTCAAAGATGACTCTGTTCCAGTGATCACCGGAGCCATGGCGTTCCGGACCGGTGCCAATTCCTGGCACACCTTCCCGGCATGGCCGCCAAAGGACATAAAGCCCACGCAGATCTACTTCCAGGATCAAGGCCGCCTGGGTTTTCAGCCCAGCAGCATGGGGCGTGAAGACTCCTTCGTCAGTGACCCACGGCATCCCATTCCATATACCCAGTCGATCAGCTTCGACTACTACCAGCCTTACATGGTGGAGGACCAGCGATTCGCCGCCACTCGACCAGATGTGGTGGTCTATCGCACGGAACCACTGACGGAGGACCTCACAATCGCAGGGTCCGTCAAGGCCGACCTATGGGTCGCTACCACCGGCACAGACGCTGATTGGGTGGTGAAGGTCATTGATGTCTGGCCGGATGACGCCAAAGCTCCTGAAGGCGCGGCTGCCACTGTTCCTCTTGGGGGGTACCAGCAGCTTGTGCGCGGCGACATCATGCGTGGAAAGTATCGGCACAGCTTGGAAAAGCCAGAGCCCTTCGTGCCTGGAAAGCCCACCCAGGTGGCTTTCGACATGCTGGACTGCTTCCACACTTTCAAGAAGGGCCACCGTCTAATGGTCCAGGTCCAGAGTTCCTGGTTCCCGCTCTTTGATCGCAATCCACAGACCTTCATGAACATCATGGAGGCCGAACCAGGGCAGTTCAGGAAGGCCACGCATACGATCTTCAGAACCAAAGAGTGGCCATCCCGGATTGTTCTCCCTGTAATGCAGGCCATTCCAGGCGAGAAGTGACCTTTATGGATGCTCCTTTGACCCTGCCCCTAGTGCATTGAATACCCTGATCCATACGAGAGGAATAATCATGCGAAACATCCCTATCCCGATCCTTCTGCTCGGTCTTGTTTCATGTACCGCGCACAAACTTGAAGTCCGGCTGAATGGTCAACCCACCCAATCCATGGAGGCACGCGTCGCCAAGGAAGATGGTGATCGCATGCTCGACCTGGTTCTCCCTGGGGGAGCATGGGCAGTCAGTGCCTCGGAGCCAGGCATCACGCCGCGCATTGTGGTGATAGATGGACGCCAGCACGTGCGAATTGAATTACCCCCCGGTCGAATGATTTCTTCAAAGCCTATCGAAATCACGCTTCAGGGTCTGGGCAACGATGGGAAACCTGCGGGATCCCCCTACACCGTATCTCTGGACTACAGCAGCAGGTCTCAGAAGGCTTCCCGGTATTCCTGATTCAGAATGAGTAGAGGTCCGATGTCGCGTCCACAATGCTACGCCATCCTATTGCTCGGCTTTATTCTGGGCCTCTACCTGGAGGCTCAACCAACGCTTCAACAGGTATGGGCCAGGCATGATCAGTTCGTCATGAGCGGCCCCGGCAAGCCGGTTGTGATCGACCCCTCGAATTCGCACAATTTCAAGGGAAAGCACGGGCAGATGGTACGAGGCTGGGATGTGGGCGCTCCTGACGCCACCCCGGTGCTCTGGTGGAACGGTGGGCCAGGCGATGCGGCGGATCCTGCATGGGACGTGAACTGCTTCGATGATCCCAAGCGCTACCGTCACCTCGAAATCGACCAGCCCGGCACGGGCCAGTCGGCCTGGATTCCAGGCTGGCGGCCCGAGGATACCGTGGATGACGCGGCCACTTTCCTGCGAAGCCGAGGCATCACCAAGCCCATCCTGGTCACGGGCTGGAGTTGGGGTTCCACCATGGCGCTGCTATTTGCCCAGCGGCACCCGGACCTAGTGCAGGGTGTCATCGTCGGTGGAGTGTGGACGAACACTGCCGCCGAAGTGGAGGCCTACCTGGGGGCTTCGGGATCGCGATCCTGGATGGCAGGTGTTTCGGAGGTTTTTCGAGCGTCTTCAGGCGGGAGGGGGACGGCCTGCGACCTTCATGCGGCCATTCGCGCAGGGAGGGGAGGAAAGGCCCTGGTGCAGGCCTACTCGGATGCCGAGTCGCTTCAGGCAGGTGAGGGGCGTATCCCCAGGAAGCCACTGGTCGAAGCCATTCCTTCGGTTCAATCCAAGCCTGTGGACTTGGCAACTGAGACTGATAGCGATGTCCGCTTTGCTTACATCGAATCCGAGATGATGTGCCGTGGTCAGCGTGGCCAGTGGTCCTTGCACCTTCGGTTCCCGAAGCGACTTGCCGATGTGCCCCTCATCGTGATCCAGGGGCGTTACGACCAAATCTGCACACCAGAAGTGGCCAAGCAGGTTCACCGTGCCTGGCCTGGCACCCAGAAACTTCTGGTGCCGTTCAATGGCGGGCACTGGGGTTTCAAGGGACCAGACAAGGAAACCCGCGCACTGGCTGGTCTCAACCTGAGCAATACGGATGATGAGAAGCTATCCAGGGCGACCTCTCTCCATTTCGGGAACTCTCGGCTGCTTAACGGAGCAGCAATTGATTGCCTGGCGACATTCTCCCCGGCTGCGCCGTGATACCTCCGATTGGTCTGCCCTCTCAATTTCAGATTTTCCGACCATGCCCCTTGCTACAACCGCAATAGCCGCATCTATCCTTCATCGACTTGGCACCGGGGCCAGGTCTGTCAGGCTTATCTCTATTCCCTAATGGAGCCCCCATGGAAGCGCCCGAGACCCTCACAAAGGCTGATCTATCACGACACCTGATCGAGCGCCTGGAACTGGGGAAGAAGGACGCTGACCTCCTCGTGGCCACCTTCCTGGAGAGCATCATCGCGTCCCTCAGGGCAGGTGAAGGGGTGGAGCTACGCGGTTTCGGTAGTTTCCGTCTGCGCGACCGCTGTGCCCGTATGGGCCGCAACCCTCGCAGTGGTGAGAGCATTCAGGTGCCTCCCAAGCGGGTGGCTTACTTCAAGCTAGGTAAGGAACTGCGTAGCAAACTCATCGACGAATAGTCCCCCAACAATGCATGGAAACAGGCTGGACTCTCGGCTAGCCGTCTGACTTCACTTTTTTGCGTTAGCGGAAGGTTTCCTAAGCCTCCGGGCACCAACTGAGCGATTCTCGCGACTCATGATCACCACCGACCGTTAGGAGCACATGTCGTGAAGCGAACGATTCAAATCCTTCTTTCGAAGGTCATGATTTGCAGTGTTCTGATCGGGCAAACACCAATATCGCAAGACTCGGTCCAGCCATCATCTCGACTCAAATTCATCAAGGCTTCTCGGTTCCTGGATGTGGTCACCGGAGCTTACGTCAGCCCCGCCCTGGTTCTGGTAGAAGGAGAAAGGATTAAAGCAATCGGGCCTTCCATGGAGATCCCCATGGGTTCCGAGGTCATCGACCTCGGCGATGCGACTCTTTTGCCAGGTCTTATTGATACTCACACACACCTCCTTACTCGACTGGACACCGCTAAGGAAATCGACCCTGAAAAGGGAATTCGGATTTTGCAGACGGAAACTTCTAGACGGGTCCTCCTCGGCGCCGCCATGGCTCGCGAGATGATGGACGCTGGCTACACCTCGGTACGCGACCTTGGAAATTCGGGCCGGAATGGCGACGTGGCGCTTCGGGATGCCATCGAGGAGGGGTTGATCCCTGGCCCGCGAATGCAAGTAAGCACGCGGGCGCTCTCACCGATTGGGGGCCAGTTCCGCCATCTCCCCGCCATCTCCCAGCCATTGGTCGATGAGGAATATGCGGTCATCACGGGCGTTGAAGAGGCGCGGAAGGCCGTCCGCCAAGCCATTTACGATGGTGCAGACCTTATCAAGGTCATCGTGAACAAGGGGTCATTGGTTCTTTCCTCGGACGAAATGAAAGTGATCGTAGAAGAGGCCCACCGCGCCAAGCGCAAAGTGGCCGCTCACGCCACCCATGGGCCAGCCCTGCGGATTGCCACTGGGGCTGGTGTCGACTCCATCGAACACGGCTACATCGTGCCCGATGATGTCTGGAAAGAAATGGCACAAAAAAAGATCTACCTGGTCCCTACTGACGCGACCCTCGAAGGCTACAAGGCTTTCTTGGTAACTCCCCGTCACCTTCCGTTGGATGAGGAGATGACGATAGTTCGGGAACTGAGTACTTTCAATCAAGGAAACACAGCCCGACTAACTATTGCGCGGAAGTTAGGTGTTCCTATCGCAGCAGGCTCGGACCGGTACTTCCGGTCGGAAAGGCAGACCCGAGGGCAGGCAAGCCTTGATGTGCTCCTGTCTTATGTCGAGGCAGGCATGACACCCCTTGAAGCCATTCGGACCACAACCATTTGCGCCGCTGATTTGATGGGCTGGGCCCAAAAAGTGGGAAGCCTGGCCCCCGGGAAGTTCGCTGACATCATTGCGGTCAAGGGCGATCCCATGAAGGACATAACCACCCTGGCCCGGATTTCATTCGTCATGAAGGGCGGTAGTATCGTTCGGAATTCAAAACAAACGAAGTGAAGCGTTTAGAGCCCTGACTCCTCCCTGGCGGTACCTCAATCGAATGGTCGAGAGGACAGGACATTCGCGCCAGTCAGCACTGAGTCAGCACTGAGTCAGCACAACAATCAGGTGTTTTTCATAAAATCAAACAAATAAACAGATAGAAGCACCAGGCCCGGGGCTTCCCAAGCTGAATGTCGTCGGTTCAATCCCGATCGCCCGCTCCAATGATCAAAGGCCCCAAACGGGGCCCTTGATCATTGAAAGAAGGGAAATACCAGGGACTGAAAGCCACCGATGGCCAATCTGGCCCTAGGACTTCCCCTGCGACTTCATATCCACCAGCCGCTTGGCCTCTCGCCGCAGGAGCTCAGCCACGTTCCGGTCCTTCATGAGCAGCTTCATGTCACTTTCGTAGAGCCGCTTGAAGTGGGTCATGGCCACGGGCAGCGGGGTGCGGGGATTCATGACCAGGGCCTTAGTGATGGGGTATTTCTTCATCCACTCGCGGCCCATGGAGATGATGCGCAGCACCTCTTCGTTCACGGTGCGCATCTGGGCGATGTAAGCCACCTCCCCTTCGGTAATGCGGCTGTTGCGGATGACGTTCACCTGGATGAGGCGGTTGGATTCCCGGATGAGCATGGAGCGCTCTTCCTTGCCCCCCTTGATGGCCAGCATGATCTTCTGGTTGGTGGTGAGCTTCATGACCCGCTGGGTAAGGGTGAGGTTGATCTCCTTGCCCTCGAGGTCCACCAGGGGCTTCCCGGCGTGGGCGCGGCGCTCGGCGGCCACCTCCTCGGGCTCAATCTCCGCCTCGGCCTCCTCCCGGGACTTCTCCTTGGGCAGGGGCAGTTCAGACCAGGCCCTGTCCAGGTGCCCAGCTTCCACCTCGTCGATGATCTCCAAGCGGTCCTTCTTGACCTGCTCCGGGATCTGCTTCAGCACTTCGAAGCGGAACTCGTTGATGCGGCGTTTGATGACGTACTCGCCCTCGGGGTGCTCCTCCAGCAGGTCCAGAATGCGGGGACGCTTCAGCCAGAGCACCTGGTTGTTGAGGACAATTTCCAGCACAGCACCGGGGAGGCTCGGCACAGAGGCTTCTACGATCTCCGCCGTGAGCGAGGGATTCAGCAGGGCCACTTCCAGCAGGGCCAGTTCCTTGCGGTGGCAGAGGATCAACTGCAGGGGCGCCGGGGGATCCATGGCCTCTGCCATGACGCCTGTCAGCAGGGACTCGGGCATGGTGGCAAAGAAGTCCAGGGCCCGCCGCGTATAAGGCGTGTCCTTCAGACCCGCGTAGGCCATGGCCTGCAGCAGGTCCATTGTGGGCACCGGGAGGCTGCCGCCCACCAGGGCCATGGCCATGGGCTCAGGGAGGCCACCCTGGATGAATTTCAGGACGATGGGGTGCATGCTCATGGGGTTTCTTCCTCATCGTCTGGCAGGGGGGGCTCTTCAGGCAGGACTGGGGTTGCCGGTCTCAACCAGTGACCCTCAATGTCGAAGTGGCCGGTCCAGGCCTCCCCGACATTCTGCCCGTGGGGGATGCGGCGACCCGCCACCTCCACGTTCACCACACCGGCGTTCTCCAACACAAGATCGAAGGGCCCCTTCACCCGCAGTTGCCAGGGCTCGGAAACCCGCAACGTACGGGTCTGGGGATGACCCCCCTCCGCATAGGGCTGGACGCGCACCTCGCAGACATCCATGGCGCGGAGGCTCACGAGGATGCCCTGCTCATTGATGGGCGCCTCTGGCAGCAGTTCCCCCAGCACGGGGTTGGGCGCGGTGCTGGGCGGTGGGGGCGGCGCCAGCCGGAGTCCAGAAAGCACGGGCGGACCCGGTACCGCCTTGCGGCCCAGGCTGGGCCCGGGCACCACCAGCCAAAGCACCACCAGCACGGAGGCGGCACTCAGCACCCCCATGACAATGCGCTCCAGGCGCTCCTGGCGGGGGTCCGGCGGCTCCAACTCCTGGACCCCAGGCACCACCTGAAAGGCCCCCGTATGGAAGTCCAGGTCCACGTCCAGGCGCGCCGCCAGCTGACGGGCCAGGGGCCGGGGCCGCCCGGGCGGCAGGGCCTCCCAGTCATCGGCCTCGATGGCCTCGATGTGCCGGAGCGGTAGCTTCAACTCAGTGGCCAGTTCCTGCTGGGTGAGGTCCCTGGCCTCCCGGGCATGACGCAGGAGTTCTCCCACGGTCGCGCCCAGCGGTGCGGGCGGCCGGACCAAGGCTGGGACCGGCTCGCCAGGCTCGTCAACCTCTGGCCTATCAGAGGTCGGAACTGCGCGGACCCGGGCCTGGGGCGGGCGCAGCAAGTCGCCCACGGTGGCGCCCGGGGGAACAGGCTGCAAGGTCGACCCCGGTGCCGGATCCCGGACCGGCCTCAGCCTCGAGCCCGCCCTGGACTTGGGCGCGTCGGGACCGGGGAGCGGGCGGACCTTCCTCAACTCGACCACCCCACGGAGATCTCCTTGAGCAGCTTGGCCAGGTGTTCGCGGCGTTCGCTGCGATTGAGGCGACGGTCATCCAGGCTGCCCCGGTGGGCCATGGTGTCTGCGAACGTCTGTTGCAGATCGTCCGGCGTGATGAAGTCGCGCCCCTCCAGCCAGGCCTCGGCCTGGGCCAGGCCCAGCCAGTGCTTGGCCGCCCGGGTGGAGCAGAAGCCGCCCCCGCTGCGGATGCGCTCGATCATCCGCTCCACATAGTCGAGCACGGCATCGGCCACCTTCATCTGGCGAACCTGGGCCCGAGCCTGGAGCCACCCCTCCAGGTCCAGCACGGGGCTGAGGCTGTCCAGGCGCTGGGCGCCCGCCGTGTCACGCAGGATGAGGCGCTCAGCCTCGCGATTGGGGTAGCCCAGGTGCACTGTGCAGGAGAAGCGGTCCAGCTGGCTTTCGGGCAGGGGGAATGTCCCCGCATGATCCAGGGGGTTCTGGGTGGCGATGACGAAAAAGGGCTCGGGCAGCTTGTGGGTGCTGCGGTCCAGGGTGACCTGGCCCTCCACCATGGCCTCCAGCATGGCGCTTTGGGTCTTGGGGCCAATGCGGTTCAGCTCATCCAACAGCAGTACGTGGCAGAACACGGGGCCCGGCTGGAAGCGGAAACCCTGCTCCTTCGCATCCCAGAGGTGGACGCCCAGGAGGTCTGAGGGCAGCAGATCATTGGTGCCCTGCACCCGCTGGAAGGTGCCGCCCAGGATGCGCGAGAGCCCTTTGGCCAGGGTGGTCTTGCCCACACCGGGCAGATCCTCCAGCAGCACGTGGCCCCCGGCCAGCATGGCCGCGAAGGCTCGCCGAACCTGGGTCTCCTTGCCAACCACCACGGACTGAAGGGCCGCGAGTCCGGCCCGGGCCGCTGGGCGGATGCCCTCCGGCGTGCGGACCGGTGGAATGTGGACGGGGGGAGCCTGGGTCATGGGGCCTTCCGGGAGGGGGGAGCTTCGCCAGCGGGGCTGGCTTCTCCATGTTCCAGGGGGATGCCATGGTCCCGCAAGCGCTGAGCCAGGGTGCGCATCGTCAGCCCCAACCGCTCGGCCGCCCGGAGCAGGTCCCCTTGGACCTCGCGCAGGCAGCGCTGGAGCAGTTGGGCCTCCGCCGAGCGGGCGACGGCCTTCTGCATGGTTTCCAGGTCGCCCCCCTCGGGCCAGGGCATGCAGAGCGGCGCCGCCTCTCCCAGACCCAGGTCCGGGAAACTTCGGATGGCCAGGCCCCGCGTGAAGAGGAGGGTACGGCTCAGGAGGATGTCCAGTTCCCGCACGTTGCCGGGCCAGCCGTGGTCCAGGAGCTGCTTTTCCGCCGCGCGCTCCAGCCAGGGCACCGGGCAGCCCTCCCGCCGGGCGGCCCGCTCCAGGGCCAGGCGGGCCAGACCCAACAGGTCCTCTCGGCGCTCCCGCAGGGGCAGCAGCCGCAATTCCAAGACCCCCAGCCGCTCGGCCAATTCCAGGGGCAGGCTGCCCTCGGTGTCGATGCCGGCCATCCAGACCAGGCGCCGCCCCGGCTCACTGTCCATGGCCAGGGCCAGCGGCCCGGCGGCCCCAGGAGCCAGGTGCTCCAGGCCCCCGAGGTAGAGGCTGCCGCCTTGCAGGAGCTGGAGGGTACGCGGATCCGGGCCCTCGGCGCCCAGGGTTGTGGCGGGCAGGCTGAGGTAGGGCGCGGCCGGGTGCCGGAGGCAGTGGAGGCGTCGGGCGCTACGCTCCCGGCCTGAGCCCCGCTCTCCCCGGAACAGCACCGGCAGCTTGGAGGCCGCTGCTTGGCGGAGGGCCCCCTCCAGGGCCTGCATGGCGGGGCTATGGGCCACCCAGGGCTCCGCAGGATCGGGTGGCGGGGCCCCGACCAGGGCCCGCAGGCGGTCCAGCAGGGCCAGGAAGGCGTCCAGATCGAAGGGCTTGGGCAGGAAGTCATCGGCTCCGAGCCGCATGGCCTCCACGATGTCCTTGGGTTCCCCGAAGGCAGACATGAGCACCACCCGCAGGGAGGGCTGAGCCAGCCGGGCTCGACGGATTAGTTCCAGCCCACTCATGCCCGGCAGGCGCAGGTCTGTCACCAGCACATGAAAGGGCTGCTCCGCCAAGGCCCGCAGCGCCTCCTGGGGATCCGGCACCGCCCGCACCGCCCAGGCCGAATCCGCCAGGGCCTGCGTCAACAGGCGCCGGAAACTGTCTTTGTCCTCGACCAGCAGGAGGTCCATGAGATGAACGGTAGCAGCGAACGGGGCTCAGGTGGCTCCGCCACAGCCTTCGATGAACCGCCGGCTCTGCCCTTCGGCCTGGGCCTCGAAGAGGCTGGCGCCACTGATGAGCTGGAGACCAGCTTCTTTGGCCCAGAGAGCGAAGGCGGTGTCTTCCTTGTAGATCCACTCCAGGGCCCAGCGGGCACTGGGGCGGGCGGCAGCGAGCAGCGCGGGGAAGGGCGCGAGATCATCAGCACTCATGCCAAGGCTCGTGGCCTGCACGAGGCCCACGGGCGCGAAGGCGGCCACGGTGGCCTCGCTGCGGGGCTGCGCCCGGGAGACCTGGAGCACCGGGCGCCCCGAGGCCTCCAGGAGGGCGAGGCTTGTCTCGGCCACGCCACCGCCCCCCAGGAGCAGCACGGGGCCGGGCGACAGAGTCGCCAGGGCCTGGGCGAAGGCCTCTGCATCGGTGTTGGCGCCCTGCCAGGGCTCGCCCACACGGCGGCGCCAGAGCGTATTGAGGGGGCCCTGCAGGCCCAGGGCCGCCGGAAGGCTCAGCTTCAAGGGTGCCGTGATGCTCAGACCCAGGACCTCCAGAGCGTCCAGAGCCTCCACCGCTTCTTCGGCCTCCCCGCAGAGCAGGGGCAGGTAGAGCAGATCCTTGAAGGCCCGCTGGAAGCGGGGGTTGTGGAAGGCCGGGCCCCGGGAGTGCAGGACAGGATCGCCGATGACGCCGCACAGCCCATGAGCGGGGTGCAGCTTCGCGCAGCGCCAGGCCCGCAGCAGTGCCAGGGGCAACTGGCCCGGAGCCGCCGGGGGGCCATCGTCAGGGGCGGCGTAGGTGAAGGCCCCGCCCCACACGGACTGCAGGGCCCGACTGGGCAGGCCCTTGGGCCCCATGAGAAAGGCCGCCAGGGGAATGCCGTGGTCCCGGGCCCA
Source organism: uncultured Holophagaceae bacterium (assembly GCA_903913215.1). Taxonomy (GTDB): domain Bacteria; phylum Acidobacteriota; class Holophagae; order Holophagales; family Holophagaceae; genus Geothrix. The sequence goes on along the minus strand of CAIWKE010000040.1, from coordinate 28,580 downwards.
GGCCAGGGGTCGGCGCAGGTGCCCGGCATCACCCAGGCGCCCGGCCCAGCCCACCCACTTGTAGGCCTCGCCCGGGGGCAACTCGGTCAGGCGCGCCTCCAGGTCGAAGACCCCTGGCTTGACATGAACCGACCGCAGCAGGCGCACGTGGGTGCGGGACACCTCAATCTCGGGCGGAATGGGCAGGTCCCACTCCAGGTCCAGCCAGGCGGGCCGTCCGGGCAGGGCGCGGCAGAGGTGGGCCAGGCGCCCCGCCTCGTCCTCGTCGGGCCAGCGGCCCCCTTCTGAGGCGCGGCGGCAGGTGACCAGGCACCGGCGCTTGAGTGCGTCCACCAGGGCTTCGGGATCCAGGTCCGGGAATAGGTCCAGCCGCAACTCAGGCAGGGCGTCCTCCCCCAGGCGCTTGGCGCAGTGGAGGGCGTCTTCCCACCGGGGGTGGGTCAGGGTCACAAGGTGGAAGGGCAGTGGTTTCAAGGGCGGGATCCAATTTTGCCATCCTACCTGCCGTGACCCTGAGGGGCCACGGGAAAGGGCTGACATCATCGGCCTTCACCCACTCCATTCACGATTTGGAACTAAGGAAAGCTCTTTGATGACCCACCTATCTGCTACCATTTCGGCCGAACAGATCGGAATGGTCTAACCACTTGGCCCGCTTTCAGGAGTCCCATCATGTCCCCTGCCCTCATGTTCTGGATCCAGTTCCTGCTGGTGCTCAGCGCCATCCTCCTGGGTATTCGCAAGGGCGGTGTGGCCCTGGGTCTCATCGGTGGCCTGGGTGTCGCCGTGCTGGTGCTGCTGTTCCGGGTGGCCCCGGGCACGCCCCCCATCGACGTCATGCTCATCATCCTCGCGGTGGTCACCGCCTCGGCCACCCTGCAGGTGGCCGGTGGCCTGGACTATCTGGTGCAGCTCACAGAGCGCCTGCTGCGTGCCCATCCCAAGCAGGTGACCATCCTGGCACCGCTGTCGACCTTCCTGCTCACGGTCTGCGTGGGTACGGGCCACGCGGTCTATGCGCTGTTGCCGGTCATCTCGGACGTGGCCCTCAAGACCCGCATCCGCCCCGAGCGCCCCATGGCCATCTCCAGCGTGGCCTCGCAGATGGGCATCACCGCCAGTCCCGTGGCTGCCGCTGTCACCACCTTTCTGGCCATGGCCGCCAAGAATGGCCATCCAGTGGGCCTTTTCGAGATCATCCGCATCACCCTGCCCGCGGGCATCATCGGCGTGCTGGCCGCAGCGGCCTGGAGCTACAACCGGGGCAAGGAGCTGGACCAGGATCCCGAGTTCCTGGAGCGCATGAAGGATCCCGCCTTTGCCAAGGCCCTGGACGCCGACGTCACCACCCTGGACAAGGAAATCTCCACCTCGGCCAAGCTCTCGGTGGCCCTCTTCTTCGCAGGCGTACTCAGCATCGTGCTCATCGCCCTGAAGCCCGCCCTGCTGCCGCTGGTGGGCGGCAAACCCGTGCCCATGACCACGGTCGTGCAGATCATCATGCTGGCCTTTGGCTCCTTCATTCTCTTCGCCACCAAGGTCAAGGCCCCGGACATCGCCCGCTCCAGCGTCTTCATCGCAGGCATGATCGCCGTGGTCTCGATCTTTGGCATCGCCTGGATGAGCGAGACCTTCATCAAGGCCAATGAGGGGTACCTCATCGCCAACATCAAGGTCATGGTGCAGCACGCGCCCTGGTCCTTCGCCATCGCCATGTTCTGCGTGTCCGCCTTCGTGAAGAGCCAGGCCGCCACCCTCACCATCATGCTGCCCTTCGGCTACGCCCTGGGCCTACCCACACCCCTGCTGCTGGGCCTCATCCCCGCCAGCTACGCCTACTTCTTCTTCGCCTTCTACCCCAGCGATCTGGCGGCCATCAACATGGACCGCACCGGCACCACCCGCATCGGGAAATACCTCCTCAACCACAGCTTCATGATCCCCGGCCTCATCGGTGTGAGCACCTCCACAGTCGTGGCCTATGGACTATCCAAGCTTTTCGCTTGAGGCTTGGTTTTCAACTAACAAATCCACCACGAAGACGCGATGACTGAGCCTTTGTGCCCATTGTGGCTGAGTGCCCTTTTTCTGAGGTGGGGTGCGGCCCCCTCTGCAAGAGTCGTTGAGGTCCTTCTTCGTGGTCTTCCTGTCTTCGTGGTTCAGGTTTTGATGTTTTCAAATTGAGGAGGCTCCATGCGCGAGTTCAAGATCGCTGTGATTCCTGGTGACGGCATCGGCAAGGAGGTGGTGCCCGAGGGCATCCGCGTACTGGACGCCGCCGGGAAGAAACATGGGCTGAGTTTCCATTGGGATCCATTCTCCTGGAGCTGTGAGACCTACCTCCAGACCGGGCTGATGATGCCCGAGGATGGCCTGGATCAGATCCGCCGCCATGATTCAGTATTTCTGGGCGCCGTAGGTTTTCCCGGTGTGCCGGACCACATCTCCCTCTGGGGCCTGCTCATCCCCATTCGTCGAGGCTTCAAGCAATACGCCAACCTGCGGCCGGTGAAGCTGATGCCTGGCGTGCCCTGCCCCCTGGTGGGCCGAAAGGTGGGCGACATCGACATGGTGGTGGTGCGGGAGAACAACGAGGGCGAATACTCCAGCATCGGTGGTCGCCTCTACGAGGGTACGGAGCAGGAGATGGCCGTGCAACAGAGTGTCTTCACCCGCCAGGGCGTGGACCGCATCCTGAAGGTGGCCTTCGACATCGCCCAGGCAAGGCCGAAGAAGCACCTCACCTCGGCCACGAAGTCCAACGGCATCGCCATCACCATGCCCTACTGGGACGAACGGGTGAAAGCCATGGCCGCGGCCTATCCCGATGTGAAGGTGGACCAGTACCACGTGGACATCCTCACGGCCCAGTTCGTGCGCAACCCCCACTGGTTCGATGTGGTGGTGGGCTCCAACCTCTTCGGCGACATCCTGTCGGACCTGGGCCCCGCCTGCACGGGCACCATCGCCATCGCCCCCAGCGCCAACCTGAACCCCGAGCGGGAGTACCCCTCCATGTTCGAACCCGTCCACGGCTCCGCGCCGGACATCTACGGGCAGGGCATCGCCAACCCCGTGGGCCAGATCTGGGCCGGGGCCATGATGCTGGACCACCTGGGCTGCCCCGAGGCCGCAGCCTCGGTCATGGCCGCCATTGAGCATGTTCTCGGACACGGCCCCCGCACCCCGGACATGGGCGGCAAAGCCAGCACCACGGATATGGGCATGGCCATCGCGGATGCGGTGTGAGGCCTTTTCGACAAAAGCAGAACTGATCACCACCAAGGCACCAAGGAAAGCGGGAATCAATTCTTGGTGCCTTGGTGTTGGATTTTGTACTTCAGTAGGCTACCGGGGACGGATGGCCCCGGGCCCGACCACAGGTGGGACGTGGGGCCCCTGCCCTGAGTTGGGTCCTGAGCCAGGTCCCTGCGGTGCAACCCTCGCCATGAGGAGCTTCGCGGCCTTGCCGCGGAGACGGATCATCCTGCCCCCCTGGCCCAGGGTGAACTCTGCGGCACTGAAAAGGGCCCACCAGGCCTCGCTGGGGGGCTTGGTCAGCAGCACCTCGTGCCAGGGGATGGACGCGGGGCCCTTCCACCAGAGCGGCTGGAAGGGGAAGGGCTGCTTGAGGTGGAGGCAGCGTCGACCGAACTTCATGGACATGGGGCAGTGGCCACGGAAGCCGCCAAACTCGACCTGCTGCCAGCCGACGTTCTGCTCGATGGGATCCGTGGGATCCGCGGGCCAGTCCTCGTACATGGCGTCGATGCCCATGAGCTTGTTCGTGAGCCAGCTGGTGCCCAGGAACACGGCAGGGATGAACAGCAAAAGGAAGCCGACGGGAGGCGGGGCGCTGGAGCGGGAGAGGAGCAGGGTCATCATGGCTTTACCCGCTTCTTCTCTGCCTGCCAGGCTGCTTCCATCTGCTCCAGGCTCCGCTGCTCCCAGCCTCCCACAGCCCGGGCATCGTCCTCCACCGCGCGGAATCGGCCCTTGAAGCGCAGCATCTGCTTCCGCAGGGCGGCGTCTGGATCCACCCCCTTCTTCCGCGCCCACTGCATCAAGCTGAAGAGCACATCGCCGAATTCCTCCTCGACGCGCACGGGATCAGACTCCGCCTGCAGCTCCGCCACCTCCTCCTTCACCTTGTCCAGGACGCCCTCCAGGTCCGGCCACTCGAAGCCCACCTTGGCGCAGCGGCGGCCGATCTCCAAGGCCTCGTCCATGGGCGAGAGTGTGGCGGGAATGCCCTCCAGCAGACGCGGCTCATTCTCGGTGGTGTGCCCCTTTTCTACCCGCTTGATGGCGGCCCAGTTCGTGAGCACCTCGTCGGAGCCCGCTACATCCACCTCGCCGAAAACATGGGGATGGCGGCGCACCAGCTTCTCCACCACGCTGCGTTCGACATCATGGAGGTCCCAGGCGCCCCGGGCCTCGGCCAGTTCCGCGTGGAAGGCGATCTGCAGCCAGAGGTCCCCCAGTTCCTCGCAGAGGTGGGCTTCCCTGGTGGGGTCTCCGATCTGATGGGAGGCCAGGGCCTCGAGCACCTCGGCGGCCTCCTCGCGCAGGTAGCGGGCCAGGCTCTGGTGGTCCTGCTTCAGATCCCAGGGACAGCCAGTCTCCGGATGCCGGAGGGCGGCCATGACGGCGCGGAGGGTGGTGGGTTCCATCCCCTGAGGGTACTCCAGGCTTGATGGGCTGGCGGCTATTTCAGGAAGGCCAGCAGGGCTGTGTGGAAGCGCTCCGGGGCTTCCAGGTGGGCGATGTGCCCCACACCCTCCAGTTCGGCCAGCTTCGCCCCGGGGATGGCGGCCTGGGCCCGGCGACCCAGTTCCGGGTAACGGCCCATGGTCGCCAGCACGTCCGGCGGCAGGGCCCCGCGGCCGAGGGTGGTGCGGTCGGCCTGGCCGATGATCAGGAGTGTCGGCACGGCCAGGCGCGGCAGGTCCTGCACCACCGGCTGGGTGTAGATCATGTCGTAGGTGAGGGCCGAGGCCCTGGCGGCCCGCGGCCACTCGCCGCTGAGGGTGGCCCGCCAGGCCAGCTCGGACCAGATGCCGAACTCGGCCTTCCAAGTTCCGAAGTAGCTGCGGTAGAAGCGGTCCAGTCCTTCCCGCGTGGGGGAGAGCATGGCGCGGTATGTCGCATCCACGCTCGTGAAGGGCACCTTCACGCGGTAGTCCTCCAGTCCGATGGGGTTTTCCAGCACCAGACGGGTCGTAGCAGCTGGGTACAGCAGCGTGTAACGCACCGCCAGCATGCCGCCCATGGAGTGGCCCACCACGGTGGTCTTCGCGATGCCGAGGCTGTCCAGCAAGGCCCGCGTGGTCTGGGCCATTAGTTCAAAGCTGTAATGGATGTCGGGCTTGGGAGACTTGCCGAAGCCCAGCTGGTCCGGCACCACCACCCGGAATCCCGCCGCACTCAGGGCCTGGATCGTGCCCGCCCAGTAGGCGCCGAAGAAATTCTTGCCGTGGAGCAGCAGCACGGTCTGGCCGTTGGCGTGGCCCGCGGGCGGCACATCCATGTATGCCATGCGCAGATCCTGGCCCTCCACTATGAGCGGGAAGAAGTGCACCGGATGTGGGTAGCTGAGGTTCTCCAAGGCGACCCCCAATGGCTCCGAATCCGATGCCTGGACGAAGGCGGGGGCGGTCAGCAACAGGAGGGCGAGCAGGGTCGGCTTCATGAAGCGGAGCATATCGCGCTCGAGCCGGTAAAAAAGATGTGAAAGCAGGGGCAGCCGGAGGGACTGAAGGAGCTGAGGTGCCAGCGTCCAGAGGGAACAGCCTTGCCCCACTCATATCCATGGATTTCAAGGCTTTGAGCTGTGTATAGGTTTTACACAAACGCAAACAACAATCGCCCGATTGCGTCGGTTAATCCTTCAAGCAACTGAATATTTAATTTGTGTCATTCTATTTTTAAATAATATTAACAATAAATTTATCAATCCCTTTCGTTTCGAAGCCCCTGCTTCACACCTACCTCATTACCGACGCCGATCTGCTGGATGCCACCTCCCTCCAAGCCGGAAACCCCCTCATCACCCCAGGCTCAAGCACCTACATATCTGGCGCCCAGCGATGGTTCCACAGCCAAACTGGGTTACTACCTGAACCTACCCCCCGCCGCCAACGGCCTGGTGCCCAAGGGAATTAATCCTCCCATCGTGGTGGCCGGGAGCCTCTTCTATTCCTACTTCACACCCCTGAAGGTGGACTCCTGTGGCGGCAGCATCGGCACCACCACCACCGGCCTCATCTACGAGGGGCTGATTCCCGCCCCGATGGATAACCGAAGCGGCCTCCTTTACATTTTGTCCGGCGTGGCCTCGGATTTCATTGCCGTCGGCACCCAAGGCGTCCTGCAAGCCGGTGTGACAACTACCGGATCCGCTGCGGGTCAATCTGCCACCGCCTTGCAGCTCAAGACCTTCCTCGGCAAAGGCGCCATCGCGCAGCATCCCAAGATCCGCACCTGGCGGACCATCCACTAGGCCCACATCCCCCTGGGTCGGCATGAGAAGCTGTTCTCATGCTGCAACTCCGCCCCGCCGACTACCGACTCATGCCCTGGAAGAATGGAGGCGGTAGCACCACCGAGATCGCCATCGAGCCCCAGGGCGCAAGCCTGGGGGAGCCCTTCCTCTGGCGGGTGAGCTCCGCGACCGTGGCGGCCTCCGGGCCCTTCTCCGCCTTTTCGGGCCTGCAGCGCTCCCTGCTGCTGGTGGAGGGGGTGGGCTTCATCCTTGATATCGAGGGCCAGGGCCGACTGCGTTTAAAGCACCCAGGCCAGGTGGTCTCCTTCTCTGGCGACGCCGCCGTGGGCGCCACCCTCATCCAGGGCCCCTGCGTGGACTTCGGTGTCATCAGCGATCCGACCCAGGTCCGCGTCACACTCCAGTGGCTGAACCTGGGCCGGGAGGCCACCCTCCTGGTACCCGCCCCCACGACCCTGCTCTACGCCCCCTGGGGGCCCGTGTGGGTGGACCCCCTGGACCTGGAGCTGGACTCCCGGGAATGCCTCCGCCTCGACCCCGCCGATGCCGCGCCGGAGCTGAGACTCCGTGCCGCCTTCGGCACTACGCCCGCGGTGGTGGTGTCCATCTACCCTCTCTCCTGACTTTCTGGAATCTGCCATGGCCTCCCTCGGCACCCTAAACGACCTGAAGATCCTGAGCCTGGAACCCGCGGGTGCCATCCTTGACGGCGGTCCCGAGGGGCCCATTCTGCTGGCTCAGGCGCCGCCTGACGTGGCTGTGGGGCAGGTGCTGCGGGTCTTCGCCTACCGCGAGGACGAGGGGCGCCTGGTGGCCTTCCTGCGCCCGCCCCTGGCCCTGGGTGGCGAGGTGGGCTTCCTGAAGGTGCTCTCCACAAACCCTGCCGGGTCCTACCTGGACTGGGGGCTGCCCAATCCTCTCTTCATGCCCTGGAAAGAGGTGAAGCACGAGCTGCGGCGTTTCATCAAACCGGGGCAGAAGGCTCTGGTCTTCCTCTTCATGGACGAGAAGGGGCACATGGCCGCCTCCACGCGGTTGGCGGACTTCCTGGTGGATGAGGCCGAAGGCTTCCGCGAAGGGGACAAGGTTTCCCTCATGATCGCGGACCGCACGGACCTGGGCTTCCGCGTCATCGTCAACCACCAGTACTGGGGCATGGTCCACGATTCCGATCTCTTCAAGAAGGTCAGCCGGGGTGAGACCCACGAGGGCTGGGTCAAGGCGCCCCGCCCGGACCTCAAGCTGAGCCTGTCCTTGAGCGCACCGGGCTACGCCAAGGTGGACGCCGTGGCCCAGGCCCTGCTGGACACGCTGAAGCGCCGCGGGGGCTTCCTGCCCCTCACGGACAAGAGCGCCCCGGAGCAGATCTACGCCGCCTTCGGCATCAGCAAAAAGACCTTCAAGCTGACCTTGGGTGCCCTCTATAAGCAGCGTCGCATCGCCCTGGAGGAGAGCGGCATCCGGTTGCTTGAGGAGCCATGAACCCCGAAGTCTCCCTGCCCTACCTGGAGGGCTACAGCCCCGCCGTGCAGGCCCGGGTGCGAACCCTGCTGGACCAGGACAAGCTGGGCGCCTACCTGCGCGACCGCTACTCCGAGACCCACGCCATCCGCACGGACAAGGCCCTGGCCCAGGCCGCCCAGGCGCTGAAGGACCGCTTCCTGAAGAACACCCCGCCCCTGCACAAGGTCCGTTACGACGCCAAACTGCTGGTCATGAGCGAGCTGCTGGGCCTGCACACCCGCATCTCCCGCGTGCAGGGCAGCCGCCTCAAGGCCAGCCGCGAGATCCGCGTGGCTACCCTGTTCCAGGACGCCCCCGCGCCCTTCCTGCGCATGATCCTCGTCCACGAGCTGGCCCACCTGCGCGAGATCGAGCACAACAAGGCCTTCTACCAGCTCTGCACCCACATGGAGCCCGATTACCACCAGCTGGAGTTCGATCTGCGGCTGTATCTCATGCACAGGGAATCCGGGGGCTGATTTCCCCTCCCCTTACTGCACCTCAAACACCGCCAGCCCATCCTGTCTTGTGGTGATCCCATTCACCGGCAGGATGTCACCCACGCGGAAGGGTCTCTGCCTGCGCCGCACGGTATCAGGAAAGGCCACGGCTTCGCAGAGGCCGGTCTCGTCTTCGAAGGTGATGAACTGCATGCGCTCGCCCTTCTCGGTGACGACGTCTTTGTCGGCCACGACGAGGGCCCAGAATTTCAGGCGTCGCCCGGCTTTCCCGCCCACGTCCGCCACGCGGTCGGGGCCGCCGCCTTTGCGGAAGCGGGCCAGGGCGGCGGGATGCAGTTCCAGGGTGAGGCCCATGGTCTCCATCTCCAGGTCCGCGCGGTCGAAGGGGTCCGTGGGGCGCGGGCGTACGCCGGGGGGCACGCCGCCCAGGCGGGACCACATGAGACGGGTGCGGTTGCCGTCCGGAGCCCAGCGGTCGAAAGTGCCGGCGGCGCACAGGGCCTCGGCGGTGGTGACGGAGAGCTTCACCCGATTCAGCAGCTCGTCCAGATCCGCGAAGGGGCCATTCTGTTCGCGCTCCGCCAGCAGCTCGCGGACCTCCTTTTCCAGGGCGCCCCGCACCTGCATGAGGCCCACGCGCAGGGCCTGCTCTCCCTCGGCGCGGAAGGGCCAGACGGACTCGTTGGCATCAGGGCCCCGCACCACCAAGCGGTGGCGGCGGGTGTCGCCCAGGTAGGCGATGGCGGGGTAGTAGCCCCCCTGGTTGGTGATGACGGACGCGAAGAACACCGCCGGGTGGTGGGTCTTGATCCAGGCGCTCTCGAAGCTCACCTGGGCGTAGCTGGCGGAGTGGGGCTTGCAGAAGGAGTAGCCCGTGAAGGTGCGGATCATGTCCCAGGCCTCGTCCACGATGGCCTGCCGCACACCCCGCCCCGCGCATCCGCGCCGGAAGCGCGCTTCGAAGAGGGGCAGCTTGGCTTCGCAGTCGGGCTTGCCCAGGAGCTTGCGCAGCTGGTCCGCCTCGTGGTGGATCCAGCCCGCCAGGTCCACACCCACCTTGATGACGTCCTCCTGGTAGACCAGCACGCCGAAGCTCTCGGAGAGTAGATTGGCGAAGACCGGATCGCTGGGCTCCCAGGCCTCCTCGCCCCGGCTGCGCTTCACGTAGCGGTCGATCCAGCGCGACGCCGCGGGGCGGATGAGGCTGCTGTGGATCACCAGGGTCTCGAAGTCCCCCTTCCCCACCCGCTGCTGGAGCTGGCGCGTGGCGGGGCTCTCCACGTAGAAGACGCCGATGCTGTCGCCCCGGGCCAGGAGGGCCTGGGTGGCCGGGTCCTTGCGCGAGTGGGTGCCGGGGTCTTTCGGCACGCGGTCCCCCAGCACCGCATAGGCGTCGCGGATCACCGCGAGGCTGCGGTTGCCCAGGAGGTCGATCTTCACCAGCCCGTAGTTCTCCACGCCGTCCTTGTCCCAGCTGGTGATGGAGGTGTTCGCCTTGGCGGGGGCGGGCTGGAAGGCCGCATGCTCCCAGAGGGGTCCCGGCGTGACGATGGTGCCGCCGGGGTGCACGGAGAACTGGTGGAAATGCCCCTTCAGCGCCACGGCCTGGCGCAGGATCGTGTCCCAAGCGGGGTTCTCGGCGGCACGGCCCAGGCCGCCTTCCCAGCCGCGCACCAGACGCGCCAGCTGCTTCAGCTCGCTCTCGGGGCGCCCGTGGGCCTGGGCCACGGCCCGCAGGGCCCCCTTGGCCTTGAAGAAGGTGTGGTTGGAGACCATGGCCACCCGGTCCCGGCCGTAGCGCTCGAAGACTGCCTGGATGACCCGGTCCCGCTCGTCCCAGGGGAAGTCGATGTCCATGTCCGGCGGATCCTTACGCTCCTTCGTGAGGAAGCGCTCGAACATCAGGTTGGTGTCCACGGGATCCACGTTGCTGAGCCACAGGGCGTAGCTCACCAGCGAGGCCGCGCCGCTGCCCCGGCCGCAGATGCGGGTGGGGATGCCCTGGTGTTTCAGGGCCTGGACGATGTCCTGCACCAGGAGGAAGTAGCGGGCAAAGCCCTTGAAGGAGATGAGGTCCAGCTCCTGGTCCATGCGGGCCAGGATGTCGCCGCGCAGGACGGGGAAGCGCTCCTCGACGCCTGCCCGCACCCGCTGGCGCAGCAGGGCGTTCAGATCCGCGCCCTCCTGGCCCAGGGGCTCCGCCACCACCCAGGCGCCCCAGTGGATGTGCCAGCCCGCCATGCGGTCCAGGGCGGCGGCGGTGGCGTGGGCCACGGCGGGCTCCGCGGCGGGGAAGCGGGTCTCCCAGTCGGCGCGGGGCACGGCGGCCTCGCTGGGCTCCCACAGGGCCTCGGTGCGGATGAGGGTGGCCTGGCTGGCAATGGCCCGCTTCAGGCGGTGCATCTCCAGGCCCTCAGGCGTGCGGAAGCGCAACACCTGGGGCGCCACCACCTCCAGTCCCGCGCCCAGGGCGTTCCGGGCCTCCTGCACCCGGCGGGGATGGGCCAGCAGCGCCCCGTAGAGGCCCTCCCGCAGCAGGGCATCCAGGCCCGCCAGGTCCTCCGCCAGCAGCAGGCAGTCCGTGGGTGGCTCGCCGCCGTCCCCGCCCTCGCCGTCGTTTTCATGGGCCTGGTGCGTGAGCAGGCGGTTCAGGGCCGCGTAGCCATCGTCCGTGTGGGGCAGCGCCCCATACTCGTGGCCCCGCCAGGTGAAGCGGGCCCCCAGGTGCACGCGGAAGTTCGCCCAGGCTGGATCCGGCGGCAGGCCCTCCAGCTCCCGGGCCCGGTGGATCCAGTCCAGGGCCTCCCGCAGCTTCGGATAGCCCGCCACCCCCCGGTCCCAGGCCACCAGGTCCCGATAGCCCAGCCCCCGGGCCACCCGCAGCAGCTGCGCCGCAGGGTAGACCCCCTCACCGGGGGAGAAGTCAGAGATGCCGAGGGCGAACATGGGGGGCCGATCGGAGAATGAAGGTGAGGGCGGGAGCACAAAATGCGAAGGCGCAAAGCAGGCCGCGACCAGAGACCCGCTGCCGGCGCGCCTTCGCGTTTTGCGCTGTGGGTAAAGCCTTGACGCCTGCGAAACCGCTCAGGGCTTCCAGCCAGTGGGCAGACCACAGGCTTCGAGGACGGCGTGGAGGTAGGGGGTGCCGGTGCGCAGGGCACCCCGCTCGGCGAGGCTCACGAGGGCTTGGGAGCGGCCCAGGCGTTCTGCAAGCTGGGCCTGGGTGAGGCCCGCCTGGCGACGGGCGGCCAGCAGGCGCGGAGCCAGGGCCTGGGCTCGTGCATCGGCTGCAGGCGCCGGGCGCCCCTCCAGCAGCCCTTGGACCGAGAGATCCTCGTCCAGGCGCGGCCAGTGGATGCCCAGCCCCCGACCCGTGAGGCGCCACTGGGCCAGATCCTCCGCCGTGGCCGCCGCCAGGCGGGGAAAGAAGGCCAGGGGACAGGCCAGTTCCCGCCCGTCCTGGAGTTGCACGACCAGACGTCCCCGCTCGAACCAGAGGTGGGTGGCGCGGGGAACCTCAGGCTGGGTCAAAGTGCTCATGCCACGCCTCCAGAAAGGGATCCCGCTGCACCATCACGATGGCCGTCACGCGCTGCAAGTCCCGAGCGGAAAGGCCGCCCGCATCCGCGATGCTGCCGTCGTGCAGCCAGAGCTTGGCGATGGCGTCGTCGCGCTCGACATGGACATGGGGGGGCTCGCGGGATTCATGGCTGTAGAAGAAGAACAGGAAGGGGCCCTCCCGGTAGACGGTGGGACTCATCGGGCCTCCTTGAATATTAGGCTTTTATTAGGTTGTTTCAAGTCCTCCACCCACCCCGGCAGCACGGTCTGGCCGGGGTAGCGGCGGCGGAGGCGGGCCAGGACGGGTTCGAGGCGGTCCAGCTTCTGGTTGCGGGGATCCTGGAAGAGGGGGCGGGCCAAGCCCAGGCCCCAGTGGACACGCAGCTCCAGCTCCCGCACGAGGATGCGGCGGGTGCAGAGGACCAGGAAGGCGCGCTCCAGGGCCCGGGCCAGGGCCAGGGTGGGCTGGAGCAGGTCCTCCTCCGGGGCCCGCCAGATGTGGGGCTCGCCGTCCACGTCCCACCAGCGCAGGCTGAGGCGGCGGGGGCTGCGGGGATCGGCCCAGAGGCGCTCCAGGCACCAGGCACCCAGGTGGACCTCCTCGGGCAGGCGGGGGGGCTGCAGGCGGCTGGTACTGCGGCTGGAGCCCGGGGGGTCCGCCAGGGCCGGCAGGCGGGGCCGGTCCTCGCCCCGGGCCTGGGCCAGCAGCTTGGGGGCCAGGCGGCTGGGGACCAGCTCGCTGAGCACGGGCAGGGGCATGGGCTGGAGGTCCAGGAAGTGGCGCAGGCCCAGGCGGTGGAAGCGGTCCTGGAGGCGCGGGGCCAGGTCCGGCAGACGGCGCAGGGGCTGGGGCCCCAGGAAGGCGGCCTCGCCCCCCTCGGCCACCTGCTCCAGGCGGTGTTCAGCATGGGCGGCCAGGGTGGCAGCGGTGGCGCTCAGGGACAGGCCCCCGTGGCTCTCCCAGCCGTGCCGCTCCGTGAGTTCCCGGCGGATGCGCTGGGCGGTGTCGGCCAGGGGTCCGAAGAGCTTCTGGGTGCCCTGCAGCTCGATGAGGGCCTCACCCAGTCGGCCCAGCTGCCCCTGGGGCGTCCAGTGCTGGAGCAGGTCCCCCAGGCTGCCCTGGGCCTCCCACCAGACCTGGGGGGAGGGATCCAGCACCCGCAGCCCCGGCACCCGGCGCAGGGCCTGGTCCATGGGCAGGCCCGGTCCCAACCCTGCGGCCCGGCCCAGGCGGTTCACGAACCAGAGGCTGGGCGTGCGGGGGTTCTCAGGATTCAAAAAGGCCAGGGGCCGGGCCTTCAGGCCCCCGTCCCGGCCGCAGGCCAGCTGGAAAGGCAGCTCGGGAACCCACATCGCCAGCACCGGAACCTCCAGAAGGGATCCAAGTATGGCGAATTTTTAGCGAAATGCAATCGATGGGCGCGGTGAGCCGATCTGCCGCCAGGCCCCCTACTTCCCCTTGTTCCCCCCCCGCTGGTGGGCGATGGCGGTGCGGGCGGGCCGGATGCTCTGCCGCTCCGTGAGGCGCTCCTGGGGGCTGGCCTCCGCAGGTTTGGCCCCGGGGATGGGGCCCTTCTTGGCGGCACCGACGGCCGCAATGGCGTTGAGAAGCGCGGAGGGGACGGTGGGTTTGGTGGGTTTGGCCATGTTTCAGTCTAGTCCAGGCTCGAAACGCATTCGCGTTTCGAGTTAGTAAAAGGAAGCCGGGGTCTTGAGCCTTTTTCAGCTTTTTTCTATCGCGCAGGCGCAGCCTGCGCGCGTGCTGAAACCTATGAATCCATCTGAAACCTATGCGTGCACTCCACCCAGCTCTCGGAACCGTCCCTGTACCGTTCGCGCTTCCAGATGGGCACACGCTGCTTGATCTCGTCCATGATCCAGGCGGCGGCCTGGAAGCTCTCGGCGCGGTGGGCGCTGCTGGTGACGACAATCACGGCGGCCTCCGTGAGGGGGACCACACCGATGCGGTGGTGGACGGCGCAGCGGGTGAGGCCGTAGCGCTCGATGGCCTTCTCCCGCAGGAGGCCCAGCTCCTTCTCGGCCATGGGGACGTAGGCCTCGTAGGCCAGCTCCAGCACGGCGCGCCCTTCATGGTGGTCCCGGGCCCGGCCCTCGAAGAGGACGAGAGCGCCCGCGTGGGGATCTTCCATGACACTTCGTAAAGCCATTGCGTCCAGAGGCGCTTCCTGAACCGCTATCCAGGGAATCATGCGTGTCTCCACTTCAGGCCCAAACATACACTGAACGACACAGAGGTCTGCCATGTCCACCCCGCACCTAGATCCCAATGCTGTTTTCGATACCCTGGGCCGCCATATGCTGGTGGACGGGTTCCACCTGGTGATGGATCTGGAGAAATCCCACGGTTCCTGGATCGTGGATGCCCGGGACGGGAAGAAATACCTCGATTTCTACACCTTCTTCGCCACCACGCCCCTGGGCCACAACCACCCGCGCCTGCGGGAGGCCTCCTTCGTGCAGCACCTGGGCGAGATAGCCGTCAACAAGCCCGCCAACTCGGACATCTACACCACGGCCTTCGCAGAGTGGGTGGAGGCCTTCGGCACTCACGCGGCCCCGGACTATCTGCCCCACCTGTTCTGGATTGACGGCGGCTCTCTGGCCGTGGAGAACGCCCTGAAGGCGGCCTTCGACTGGAAGGTCCGCAAGAACCTGGCAGCGGGCAAGGGAGAGAAGGGCTCCCAGGTCATCCACTTCCGGGAGGCCTTCCACGGCCGCAGCGGCTACACCCTGAGCCTCACCAACACCGCCGATCCCCGCAAGCACCAGTACTTCCCCAAGTTCCCCTGGCCCCGGGTGCCGAATCCCAAACTGAGCTTCCCCATGGACCTGGCCCAGATCGAGGCGGCGGAAGCCGAGTCCATCGCCGCCATCGAGGCCGCCGTGGCCCAGAACCCCGACGACATCGCCTGCCTCATCGTGGAGCCCATCCAGGGCGAGGGTGGCGACAACCACTTCCGCGGCGAGTTCCTCCAGAAGCTGCGGGTGCTGGCGGATCGTCATGAGTTCCTGCTGATCTTCGACGAAGTGCAAACCGGCTTTGGCGCCACGGGCAAGTGGTGGGCGCACCAGTGGTTTGATGTCCGCCCCGACATCATCGCCTTCGGCAAGAAGAGCCAGACCTGCGGCATCGCCGCCAGTACGCGCCTGGACGAGGTGGACGGCGTCTTCAAGGTGCCCAGCCGCATCAACAGCACCTGGGGCGGCAACCTGGTGGACATGGTCCGCGGCACGCGCATCATCGACGTCATCCGCGAGGAGAACCTGCTGGACCACGGCGTGGTGCAGGGCCAGCGCCTGCTCAAGGGCCTCCAGGAGATCCACCGCGACTTCCCGGAGTTCACCTCGAATCCCCGCGGCCGGGGCCTCTTCTGTGCCCTGGACATCGTCTCGACGGAGCAGCGCAACGCAGTGGTGGCCAAGGGCCACGACCTGGGCATGATGATCCTCTCCACAGGTGTCCAGGGCCTGCGTTTCCGTCCCGCCATGAACCTCACCACGGCCGACCTGGACCTGGGCGTGGAACTGCTCCACCAGGCCGTAGCGCAGGTGGCGGCCACTTCGCCTACTCTGGTGGGATGAAGATCGAGCTCTACTGCGATGGCGCATGTCTAGGTAACCCCGGCCCCGGCGGTTGGGGGTACCTGCTGCGGGTGCACCTGGCCACGGGCGTCCAGGAGAAGGAAGGCTCAGGCCCCGAGGCGGACACCACCAACAACCGCATGGAGCTCATGGCCGCCATCCGCGGCCTGGAGGCCCTCACGAAGCCCTGCCAGGTGTTGCTCCAGAGCGACAGCCAGTACGTGGTGAAGGGCATCACCTCCTGGCTGAAGGACTGGAAGCGCCGGGGCTGGAAGAAGGCCGACGGTAAACCCGTACTGAACGCGGAGTTGTGGCAGGCCCTCGACGCCCAGTTGGCGAAGCACCACGTAGAGGCGCGCTGGGTGAAGGGCCACGCGGGCCACGCGGAAAATGAGCGCGTGGATCGTCTGGCCAACGCCGCAGCCCAGACCCTGGTTTAAGAGGGCCCTGGGCCCTACCTCTTTTTGGGGAATTTGTAGGAGATCTCGGGGGTCCAGCCGCGCACGGGCTTGCCGTCCTTGGTGGCGGGAGCAAAGGTGGACTTGTTGGCGGCGTCGATGGCGGCCTCGTCGAAGCCGTAGGCGCCAGGCACACCCTCGATAAGGGAGACCTTCAGAGGCTGGCCCTGTTCACCCACGAAGACCTTCAGGCGCACATAGTGGTCGTTGCCCACGTCCCAGCGCATCTGGGCCGCTCGCAGGGGCGAGACGGGAGCCACCTGGTTCACCACGCGGGCAGGCTCCGTGAGACCACTGCTGGCGGGCTGCGCTGAAGGCGCGGGGGCGGCGACCGGCCGGGCGGCCTCGGCCATGGGCTGGGGCTTGGGCGCTTCGGGCTGGGGCGGCGGCGGTGGCGCCTTGACCTCGGCAGCCTTGGTCTGCTCGGCCAGCTTCTGCTCGACCTGGCGTTGATCCGCCAGCCGCTGTTCCGCCAGCTTCTGCTGGCGCTCCGTTTCCAGTTTGCGGGCCAGGGCGTCGTCCAGCTGTTTCTGGATCCGCGCCTTGTCCTCCACGGTCTTGCTTTCGCCCAGCTGCTTCTGGAGCTGCGCGGTCTTCTCGCCCTCAAGCTTGGCCCGGGCATCCAGCTCATTTTTCTGCTGCTCGAACTGCAACTTCAGGGTCTGCAGCTCAGCCAGCTGCTTCTGTAGAGCTGGATCCACCTTGTTACGGCCGAAGAAGATGTAGCCCAGACCCAGGATCACCACGGCGGCCAGGCCGCCCCCGATGAGGAGGGTGCTGTTCTTTGAGGCGCCCTCGGCCTGGGGCTGCCCGCTGCCCGAGCCCACGGCCGCGGGGCCGCTGCGCAGGGACTCGCCGGCGGCGGTATAGGCCAGGTAGCTGTCGATCTGCTCGGCCTTCATGGCCATGGAGTCCCGGTCGTTCTCCTCCCGGAACAGCGTGTGCATGAAGAAGGCCATGTTGAAGGTGGTGGGGCTGTATTCACCGTCGTAGAGCACCCGCTCCAGCTCGGCGTTGAAGGCCTCCACGGTGGCGAAGGGCTGGCGGTTCAGGAGAAGCCGACCCAAAAACGCGCGGATTTCCGCGGGAATCGGGGCCTCTTCCTGCGCGGCCTTGAGGGTGGCCTGATCCAGCACGCCCTGGAGGTCGGCGCCCAGAGGCAGCGTCTCAAAGGTGAGCAGCTCGAAGAGCACGGCGCCAAGGGCGAACAGATCCTGCTGGAGGGCATCGCCCTCGGGGCCCTGCTGATAGGCCGCCAGCTTCTGCTTCGCGAGGGGTGCCTTCGCCAGCATGCTCCTGACCAAGGCGGCGTAGGGCGCATCCACCACCTGAGTGGCACCCTCGAAGCTGACCCAGATGCTGTGGGGGCTCAGCACGCCGTGGCTGACGCCCTTGGCGTGCATCTGCACGATGCCCTGAGCCACGCCCTGGATCACCGTCAGCGCATGGTCCACACCGAAGGGGATCTGCTCCTGGCGGGCCTTGTCGATCAGCTGGGCCAGGCTTCGACCCGGCACGTGATCCCAGGCCACGTTGGGGGACTTGCCGCCCTCGATGCGATAACCAATGCCGAAGATGCGGGCACCACCCAGGAGCGGCACCACGCGACCGGCCTCGGCCAGTCGGCTGTTCATACCCGCCTGGAACAGCTCTTCTGAAAAGGTCCGTACTAATACGTGCCGGTCGAAGGCGTTCCCCGTGATGACCACGGCGCGGTGTACCGAGCCGAACGGATCGCTGGAAAGTTCGGAAGCCAGCAGGTAGGACCCGAAGCGGGTGTAGGTGCCCATAGCCATTACTCCAGAGGGAATGATTGGAAAGATATCTTGAGACTCGGGTTTTGCCTAGGGACGGATCCTGGACATGGGCCTACAACAGCCTGGCAATCTCTAGTTTGAGGCAGGAACTTCCCACTGATCCCCCGCCGCCCGCCACACCAGGATCCAGAGGTTCGCAGTGGCATAGACTCCATTCGAGAAGCTCAACTGCATCTGGGCAAAGGGGACTGAAAGATCGTCCCAGGGACCGATGCGCTTGCCGGTGGCTTCATTGAAGTGGGACCGCAGCCGCCGATTGCGCTCTAGCTTGAGGGCGAAGAACTGCCGCAGGGCCGGGGCCGGTTCCAGGCCGCCGGTGGCGGCCCAATAGGGCTCCTGGGTCACCAGCAGATGGGCCGCATGGTCTTCGGCGTAGGTCTCGAAGGATTCCCGCAGGGGGCTCACACCTTCTGTGGTGGAGGGATCTGTGAGCAGCTGCACCTGGTGGGCCAGCACGCCCAGATCGCGCACGATGTCCTCGGCAGGGCGGTGTTCCTCGCTGAGGCGCAGAAGGGTTCGGAACTGGGCCTCCACGGTCTCCACAGTGGGAGGCTGGTCGTTGGCCACACCGCGGGCGCCCTCCAGGAGGGCCTGGGAATGCGCCTTCAGCAGGGCGGCCATCCGCCTGGGCACCAGACGCATCGCCTTGACGGTCTGGGCCTCATGGGTTCGGGGGGACCAGGCGGCCAGGGGCCCCAGGCAGAGCAGCAGGACCAGGGCAGAACGAAGCGGGGCAAGGCTCACTGAGACTCCCGGGCCAGGGTGGACTTGGCTTCGCCCATGGGGTCCATGGGGAGGCCCAGAGCGCGAAGCCGGTGCAGCAGTGTCGTGCGCCGCATGCCCAGACGCCGGGCGGTCTCACTCTTGTTCCAGGAGGTGCTCTGGAGGGCTTCGAGGATGAGGTGCCGTTCCAGATCCTCCAGGAAGCGACCTAGGTCCTGGTCCTGGGGCAACCGGGGAAAGGCCACCGAGGGCAGCACGCCAACCATGGCGGCGGGCAGATCCTGGAGGAGCAGGCGCTCAGGGTCAGAGCCCAGCGCCATGGCCCGCTCCACAGCGTTCTCCAGTTCGCGCACATTGCCCGGCCAGCCATAGGCCTCCAGGGCCTGCAAGGCTGCAGGCTCCACCTGTTTGAGGGGCAGGCCCAGCTCCCGGGCGAACTTCCGGGTGAAGTGGGCCACCAGCACAGGAATGTCCTGTGGGTGCTCCCGCAGCGGATGCAGCTGCACGGGGATGACGTTCAGGCGATAGAAGAGATCCTCACGGAAGCGTTTTTGCTCCACCAGGCTGCCCAGATCCTCGTTGGTGGCCGCCAGGAGCCGGAAGTCCGACTTCACTGTGCGGGTGGAGCCCAGGGGGGTGAACTCCCGCTCCTGGATGACCCGCAGCAGCTTCACCTGGAGGCTCATGGGCATGGTGCCGATCTCGTCCAGGAAGAGGGTCCCGCCCTCCGCCTGCTGGAAGCGCCCAGGGCGGTCCGTGCGCGCATCCGTATAGGCGCCGCGCACGTGACCAAACAGCTCGTCTTCCAGGAGGTTCTCGGGAATGGCACCGCAGTGGATGGGCACGAAGGGCCCGCGGGCTCGGGGGCTCCACTGGTGGATGGCCCGGGCCGCCAGTTCCTTGCCCGTGCCCGAGGGCCCCGTGATGAGCACCGTGGAGGGCGAGGGCGCCACGCGGCGCAACAAGGTCTGGAGGTTCTGCCAGACCTCAGAGCGGCCCACCATCTGCGGGCCCGGCACCTGGCCCTGGATCTGTTCCCGCAGCCGTTTGTTCTCCTGGTTCAACTGGGACTTCTCGATGGCGCGCAGGAGCGTGTGCTCCAGTTCCTCGGCCCGGAAGGGCTTGGGCACGTAGTCGTAAATGCCCATCTTCATGGCCTGGAGGGCCGTCTCCACGGACGTTGAGCCCGAGAGCACCACCACCACCGTGTCCGGCTTGGCCACGGCCTGGCGGGCCAATTCCAGGCCGCTGAGGTCTGGCAGCATGAGGTCCACCACCGCCAGGTCGAAGTGCTCGTTACGCAGAAACTGCGTGCCCCGCAGCCCCGAGCCGGTGCCCACCACCTCGTGGCCGTGCTGGGACAGGAGTGCTCCCACCACGTCGAGAATGGTTGGATCATCGTCCACCAGCAGGGCCCGGGCCGGATTCATCCAACCAGATTCCTCGCGTTGGTGACCCCTGTCAAGGTTTGGACAGGAGGGATAGAATGCCCACATGATTTCCCGGCCCCAGTTGTGGCTGCGCCTGTCTGGAGCGACCCTCTGGCCCCTGGCTTGGGCCTTGGCACTCGCTTGCCTGGTGCCTTGGCTCCTGCCCGAGCGCTGGAACGGCCAGGTCCGCGGCCTTTGGCTCATCCTGGGCAGGCTAGGTCTGCTGCTGAGCCTGCCCTTGTTCTGGACCCATCGCTGGAAGCTCCTGCCCTTGGCTCTGGGCCTGGCGGCCTTCACATTTCTGGGCCTGGCCACCAGGGCCCGCTGGGAGACCGCCCTGCCCACAGGCTTCCAGGAATTGGAAGGCCGCCTTTCGGCCCCCTGGACGCTGCAGGGAGACCGCCTGCGGGGCCAGATCAGCCTCAGCGCCCCGGCTTCCATGGCAGGCCTGAGCCTGCCTTTGAGCCTCCCCGCGGAAGGTGAATAGCCCCCGCCGGAGCCAGGCACGCCGGTCCGGGTGCGGGCGGAGTTGCGGGCCGTGTCTCCGGGGCCGACCTTCCTGGCGGAACGGCCGCTCTGGCGGGCCCGCAGCGACGAGGCCCCCCGGCGCCTCAGCTTGGCCTCGGCCCAGTTGCTGGAGGTGCTGGGGCCTGCCCGGCCCTCGCCCCTGTTGCGCTTTCAGGTCTTCGTGCGGCGGCGTTTCGAGGCCCTGGCCCTGGATCCCATGGCCCGGGATCTCTGGGGCGCCCTGGCCCTGGGCATCCCGCCTGCGGATGAGGCCCACTTCAGCGTCTTCACGGAAAGTGGCACCATCCACATCCTGGTGGTCTCGGGGCTCCAGGTCACCCTGGTCATGGCCGCCCTGGAGGCCCTGCTGCGCCGTTTGCGCCTCCGGGGAGCGGCCTTGGGCTCGATCCTGGCAGGACTGCTCTACGCGGCCCTGGTGGGCTTTTCCGCTCCCGTGTGGCGGGGCCTCTTCATGGGTGTGGCCTGGGCCCTGGGGCGCCAGAGCGGCTGGAAGCTGCCCCCGGTGGCGGGCCTGCACCTGGCCCTGCTGCTCTGGCTGCTGGGCCACCCCGGTGCGGGCGTGGAACCCGGCTTCCTGCTGGCCTGGTGGGCCCTGCTGGGCGTGTTCTGGGGAGCCGAGCCCTTGGCGGGTCTGCTGTCCCCCCTGCTAAGCCGTCTGGCCCTGCCCTTTGCCCGCCTGGCGGCACCCTGGTTGTCCACCATGCCCCTGCTGCTGGCCCTCCTGCATGGCGGCGCCCCCTGGTGGGGCATCCTGGCCAACCTGCTGGTGCTGCGCATTGACTGGCGGGACCGGCAGCTCTGGCTCATGGGCGATGCCATGACGATTCAAGAGGGGGACCTGCTAGACCTGGGGGAGCCTGGACCCCCCGCCCACCGTCTCCTGAAGGCGGGCCACCACGGCAGCCGCAACGCCTCGGACCCCGCCTGGATCAAGGCCCTGGCACCCGAAGTCGTGCTCATCTCCGCGGGACTGCACAACCGCTTTGACCACCCTCACCCCGAGACGCTGGCGACCTTCCAGGCGGCGGGGCTGCGCCCCTGGGTCACCGGCGCCACAGGCGGCGTGCGTGTCTCGGCGCTGGACGCGGGCTGGCGCATCGAGACCGGCGAAGGCGCTGCGGCCTTCATGCCTCTCCGAAAAAGCCCGTAGCCCACAGCCGCTCCACCAGGCGTCGGCTGCCCTCTTCATGGTTGGCGGTCCACTGGGGCTGGGCTTCCGGCCCCACATCGTTGACCACCACCAGGGCCGCGCCGCAGGGCACACCCAAAAGGCGGCAGGCCTCAAATACCCCCGTGAGTTCCAAATGCTCCACCGGGCCCAGGGCCCCCAGCAGGGCGGCGCCTTCCCGAGTGCAGGTGATGGCGGGCGGCACCACCACGGTGTGTCCTGGCAGGGCTCCGGGCAGGGAGGCGACCCAGCGGCGCCGCTCAATGCCCGGACGGTAGGCGCCACCCCGGACCTCTTCCTGGGAGGTGGCGATGGCTTCGGTGGCCCAGAGGCACTCAAAGAGGGGCAGGCGCTGGTCATAGCGGCCGCAGGTACCCAGGAATACAACAGCCTCGGGCCAGCGGTCCGCCACCAGGGCTGCGGTGGCCGCAGCGGCACTCACAGCCCCCACACCCACAGTGGCGATCTCCCAGCCCGGTGGTGTGGCGGCGGCCAGGGGGCCCAGTTCGGGAGCGAAGGCGGAGACGAGGAGGCGCATGGGATGATTCTACAGGCGTGGTGACCAGGCCTTGCCTGGACACCCCACAGGGGTGCACAAGGGGGGACATTCGCACGCAAAGGCGCGCAGGCGGTCCCCCCTCGTTCACGTCAGGTGGTCCAGAGCCCAGGCGGCCACAGGAATGGAGAGGCCGTTGCCCAGCAGCTTGTAGCGGACCTCCAGTGAGAGCTGCTCCGGGAAGCGGAAAGTGGCAGGCAGGCCCAGCAACCGGGCAACTTCTGAAGGCGAGAAACGCCGCACGCCGCGCTCGGTCTTCAAGAAGGGGCCGCTGCCCACGAAGCGCCGTCCGTAGCCGCCGATAAAGCAGGTGCTGCGCCGCTCCTCGGCCCGCACCAGGTCCATGCCAAAGCCGTGGCGTGCGTAGGTCTCGGCGTCGAGGTACAGGCGCTCGTCCTCGACCGCATCCAGGAAGGCGCCCAGGGGTTCGGGCTGCAGCTGTGGCAGGGGCCGCGCAATCAAGGGTTTCCGCGAGGCCACCACAAAGACCCGAGGCCGCATGTTGGGCAAGCCGAAATGACTGGCGCAGGCTTGGAGGTCGAGCCAATGGAGACCGTGGGCCCGAATTCGGTCCAGCAGCAGGGCGTGGGCATCGGAGCCCAGGAAGCCACCCACGTTTTCCAGCACCAAGCGCTCCGGGGGCGCCTCGCGGAAGAGGTCCATGAGGTGGAGGAAGGCCCGGGAGCGGCGGTCCTCCAGGCCCTGGTGGTTGCCCATGCGGCAGAAGGGCTGGCAGGGCGGACTCAGGAGCCAGGTGTCAGCGCCATGGCCAGCCAGCTCCTGGAGGCTAAGGTGGGCCAGCTCTCGAGGGACAGGCACCTCGCCGTGATTCAGGGCGTAGGTAGCGTTGGCGGCTTCGTTCACATCGTAAGCTGCCAGGACCTGGCCCCGCTCCCGGAGGGCAAAGCGCCAGCCCCCCAGGCCCGAGAACAGCTCCAGAACGCGCATCAGCCGCAGCTGCCGCAGCCGCCCGCGCAGGAAGGGGGTGCCAGGGTGGACCCCTTGCCGAGGGTCCGTCCCTCCACGAAGAGGCCCACCGCCATCACCAGCGCCGTGGAGGCGTCGGCCCAGGGGAACCAGCGGCCCAGGAGGCTGCCCGCGAGCAGCAGGGCCGCCAGCTCGAAGAGGGTGCGGCTGCGGCTGGCATCCTGGGCCAGGGCCGGATGTAGGGCCTCCAAGGACCGCTTGACCAGCCACAGGCCACCCAGGGACGCAGTGGCCATCAGGGACAGGCCCAGAGGCAGGACATTGAGCCTGGGTGAGCGCTCGCCCAGCAGGGCCGAGACCGCGGCCATGGCCGTGCCCAGGGCCAGAAAGCGGAGCAGGTAGCTCACGCTGCGCAGGGTGCGGCGTTCCCGCTCCAGGCCTCGGTTACCCAGGCCATCCAGCACGCGGCCGCGCAGGCTCAGGGCCGGGGGCACCTGCAGCAGACAGGCGGTTCCGAATGCCCACTGGGCGATGGCACCATCGCCGAGGCCCACCCAGAGGGCCGCGGCGCCCAAGAGCAGACCCAGCCCGGCGCTGAGCAGCGCCAAGCCTGAGGCACGGGGCACGGTGTCGGTCATCGGGTCAGCTTCCGGTACTTGATGCGGTGCGGATCGAAGGGCTTCAGCCCCAGCACATCCTTGCGGTACTCCTCGTACTGGCTGTAGTTGCCATCGAAGAACTGGACCTGGGAGTCCCCCTCAAAGGCCAGGATGTGAGTGGCCAGGCGATCCAGGAACCAGCGGTCATGGCTGACCAGCACCGCACTGCCGGCGAAGGACTCGATGGCCTCTTCCAGGGCACGCATGGTGTTCACGTCCAGGTCGTTGGTGGGCTCATCGAAGAAGAGCAGGTTGGCTTCGCTCTTGAGGGTCAGGGCCAGGTTGAGGCGGTTCTGCTGACCGCCGCTCAATTCGGCGATCTTCTTCTGCTGGGAGTCGCCACTGAATCCGAAGCGGCTCAGCCAGGCCCGGGCATTGATGAGCTTGCCGCCCAGCTCGATCTGCTCGTAGCCGCCGGAGACAGCTTCAAACACGGTCTTCTCCATATTCAGGTTGGCCCGCAGCTGGTCCACGTAGGCCATGCGCACGGTCTCACCCAGGCGGATGCTGCCGCTGTCCGGCGTCTCCTGCCCCGTGAGCAGGCGCAGCAGCGTGGACTTGCCGGCGCCGTTGGGCCCGATGACACCCAGGATGCCGGCGCGGGGGATGGCGAAACTGAGGTTCTCGAAAAGAATCCGATCGCCGTAGCCCTTGGAGACGCCGTCCAATTCCGCCACCAGGTCGCCCAGGCGCGGGCCACTGGGAATGTAGATCTCCAGCTCCTGCTCCTTCTGGCGACCCTCCTCCCCCGCCAGCCGCTCGTAGTTGGCGATGCGATCCTTGCTCTTGGTGTGCTGTCCCTTGGGGGACATGCGGATCCACTCCAGCTCTCGCTCCAGGGTCTTCTGGCGCTTCTGGTCGGACTTCTCCTCGCGAGCCAGACGGCCCGATTTCTGCTCCAGCCAGCTGGAGTAGTTGCCCTTCCAGGGGATGCCCTCGCCGCGATCCAGCTCGAGGATCCACTGGGCCACGTGGTCCAGGAAGTAGCGGTCATGGGTGACGGCGATGACCGTGCCCGCGTAGTCCTGCAGGTGCTTCTCCAGCCAGGCCACAGTCTCGGCGTCCAGGTGGTTGGTGGGTTCGTCCAGCAACAGAATGTCGGGTTTCTGCAGCAGCAGGCGGCAGAGGGCCACGCGGCGGCGCTCACCGCCGGAGAGCACGCTGATCTTGGTGTCCGGATCCGGGCAGCGGAGGGCGTCCATGGCCTGCTCCAGCCGCGAGTCCAGATCCCAGCAGTCGTGGGCGTCGATCTTCTCCTGCAACTCGCCTTGCTGGGCCAGCAGCGCATCCATGTCCGCATCGGGGTCTGCAAACTGCTCGCTGATGGCGTTGTAGGCCTTGAGCCAGCCCACCTGCTCTGCGGCGCCCTCCTCCACGATCTCCAGCACGGTCTTGTCCGGGTCCAGCTTGGGCTCTTGGTCCAGAATGCCCGTGGTGTAGCCCTTGCTGAGCACGGCCTCCCCATTGAAGTCGTGATCCACCCCCGCCATGATGCGCAGCACCGTGCTCTTGCCAGACCCGTTGAGGCCCAGCACGCCGATCTTGGCGCCGTAGAAGTAGCTGAGGGAGATGTCCTTGATGACGGGCTTGTTGTTGTAGATCTTGCTGACCCGCATCATCGAGTAGATGATCTCGGGCTGATCGCTGACGCTCTTGGCCATGGCTGTATCCGACAAAAAAGGCCGCGCGTGGCGCGGCCTTTCCAGGATACCGGAACTGCTACTCGGTGGCTGCCTGGGCCGCCGCCAGGGTTGCAATGGGTACTCGGTAAGGACTGCAGCTCACATAGTCCAGCCCCACGCCGTGGAAGAACACCACGCTGCGGGGATCGCCCCCGTGCTCGCCGCAGACGCCCAGCTTGATGCCGGGGCGGACGGAGCGGCCCTTCTCACAGGCGATGCGCACCAGTTCCCCAATGCCCTCCTGATCCAGGCTCTGGAAGGGGTCCTCCTCCAGGATCTTCTTGCCAATGTACTCGGGCAGGAAAGTCCCAGCATCGTCCCGGCTGAAGCCAAAGCCCATTTGCGTGAGGTCGTTGGTGCCGAAGCTGAAGAACTCAGCTTCCACGGCAATTCGGTCCGCAGTGATGGCGGCCCGTGGGATCTCGATCATGGTGCCGATGGGGCAGGTGAACTGAGTGCCCCGCTCTTTGTTGACCTGGGCGATCTCGTCCAGCATCTCGGCCTTGGTGAAGGCCAGTTCCTTCACGGTGCCGATGAGGGGGACCATGACCTCGGGAATGGCCTTGATGCCCTTGGCGGCAACGTTCAGGGCGGCCTCGGCAATCGCACGCACCTGCATGCGGATGATCTCCGGGAAGGTGATGCCCAGGCGGCAGCCCCGGTGGCCCATCATGGGGTTGAACTCATGCAACTGGGTCACACGCCGCTCCACGGTGCCCAGATCCACGCCCAGCACCTCGGCCATCTCCCGCTGCCCATGCTCGTCCTGGGGCAGGAACTCATGGAGGGGTGGATCCAGCAGGCGGATGTTCACGGGCAGGCCATTCATCGCCGTGAAGATGCCTTCAAAGTCCTCACGCTGCATGGGCAGGAGCTTGGCCAGGGCCTTCTTGCGGCCCTCGGTGTCGGTGGCCAGGATCATCTCCCGTACGGCGATGATGCGCTCGCCCTCGAAGAACATGTGCTCCGTGCGGCAGAGGCCGATGCCCTCGGCGCCGAAAGCGCGGGCTACGGCGGCGTCATGCGGGGTGTCGGCATTGGTGCGCACCTTCAGGCGCTTGGCCGCGTGACTCCAGGTCATAATCTTCGCGAAGCGCTGGTAGAGCTCGCTGTCCTCGGCCTTGAGGCGGCCATCAACCAGTACCTGGTTCACCTCGGAGGGATGGGCGCTGAGCTTGCCCGCGAACACCTCGCCCGTGGACCCGTCGATGGAGATCCAGTCCTGGTTGGCCTTGAGCTCGCGGTCACCCACGCGCACAATGCCCCGGGCCACATCAATCTGAAGCGCCGAGGCACCGCAAACGCAGGGTTTGCCCATGCCGCGGGCGACCACGGCGGCGTGGCTGGTCATCCCACCGCGGGCGGTAAGGATGCCCTGGGAAGCGACCATGCCGGAGATATCCTCAGGGCTGGTCTCGATGCGGACCAGCACCACGGGACCTTCGGGGGCCATGCGCTCGGCCTCTTCGGCCGTGAGAGCGATGAGCCCGGTGGCTGCGCCAGGACCGGCATTCAGCCCCTTGGTCAGCATTTTCCCTTCCTGACGCAAGCGATCCTTCTCCTTGGGATCGAAGACCGGAGCGAGCAGTTGCGAGAGGCTGTCAGCGTCGATGCGCTTGAGCGCGGTCTTGCTGTCGATGAGGCCCTCATCCACCAGGTCGATGGCGATGCGGATGCCCGCCATGGCGGTCCGCTTACCGGTGCGCGTCTGGAGGAGGAAGAGCTTGCCGCGCTCGATGGTGAACTCGATGTCCTGCATGTCCTTGAAGTGGGTCTCCAGGCGCTTGCAGGTGGCGTCCAGCTCCGCGAAGGAGGCGGGCATTGCATCTTCGAGGCTTTTCAAGCCAGTGCCATCAGCCTGTTTGCGCGTGATGGGCTGGGGCGTCCGGATGCCGGCTACCACATCCTCACCCTGGGCGTTGATGAGGTACTCGCCATAGAAGAGGCGCTCGCCAGTGGCGGGATCGCGGGTGAACGCGACGCCGGTGCCACAGTCATCGCCCATGTTGCCGAAGACCATGCTCTGCACGTTGACGCCGGTGCCCCAGTCATCGGGAATGCGGTTCAGGCGGCGGTAGGTGATGGCGCGGGCAGTGTTCCAGCTCTCGAAGACGGCGCGGATGGCGCCCCAGAGTTGCTCCATGGGCTCCTGCGGGAATGGATGGCCTGTTTCATCACGGACGATTTCCTTGAAGGCCGTGACGAGGACCTTCCATTCGTCCACGGTGAGGTCAGTGTCCTGGTGCTTGCCAGCCCGTTCCTTGGCGCGCTCCAGTTCCGCCTCGAAGAGACCGTGCTCGACGCCCAGCACCACATTGCTATACATCGTGATGAAGCGGCGGTAGGAGTCCCAGGCAAAGCGCGGATTGCCGCTGGCCTTCTCAAGGGCGACGACGGTCTGATCGTTGAGACCCAGGTTGAGGACCGTGTCCATCATGCCGGGCATGGAGACACGCGCGCCGGAGCGCACCGAAAGCAGCAGAGGATTTTCAGTGGATCCGAAGCCGCAGCCGCGCACACCCTCCAGCCAGGCCAGGGCGTCGGTGACTTCCTTTTTCAGGGGCTCCACCAGTTGGCGTCCATTGGTGTAGTAGGCGACACACTGCTCCGTAGTCAGGGTGAACCCGGGCGGAACCGGAATTCCAAGACCGGCCATCTCTGCCAGGTTGCAGCCTTTGCCGCCCAGCAGGTTGCGCATGGATGCGCCGCCCTCGTTGCGGTTCCCCCCGAAGGTGTAAACACCTTTGTTCATTGGACTCCTCCATGCGGATTTCTCAGTGTAGCCCGCATGAAAGCCAAAAGCCCCCGGGGATCCGGGGGCGGGGTGCAAAAAACAGGACACCCTAGGTGTCCCTAAAAACGGCTCCGGGCCATCTTGGTGATGGCCCGGAGGGTGATATTAACGTCGCAGCGACCTACTTTCCCACTCCTGTGCAGAGCAGTATCATCGGCCCTCCAAGTCTTAACTGCCGTGTTCGGGATGGGAACGGGTGTGACCC
>CAIWKE010000039.1 GCA_903913215.1 uncultured Holophagaceae bacterium | reverse complement strand
TGGCGCGGCAGCTCAAGCTGGCCGCCGAGCAGCAGTGGCAGGGCCTCGTCCACACCACCTGCCAGGGGGAGACCACCTGGTACGGCTTTGCCAAAGCGATCTTCGAGGCCAAGGGCATGCAAGTGGACCTCAGCCCCTGCATCACCGCCGACTACCCCACACCCGCCACCCGCCCCGCCTATTCGGTGCTGGATGGCAGCCGCCGCGCCACCCTCGGCACCGACCTCATGCCTCACTGGCACGAGGCCCTATTGGATGTGGTTCAGCGTCCAGAGCCTTAGCATTCTTTTTTTATTTTTCTGCTTTTCTTGGCGTCTTGGTGGTGATCTTTTTCTTTATTCTCTAAGGTGAGCGCTTATGTCTGAAACCATTCTCATCACCGGCGGCGCTGGCTTCATCGGCAGTAATCTGGTCCACCGCTGGCATCGCAACCACCCGAAGGACCGTGTCGTGGTCCTGGACAAGCTGACCTACGCCGCGGACCGCAGTCAGATCGACGGCCTCGAGGGTGTGGAGCTGGTGGTGGGCGACATCCAGAACCTGGAGCTGGTCCGGCACCTCATCGAGACCAACGGCATCAAAAAGGTCTTCCACTTGGCGGCGGAAAGTCACGTGGATCGCAGCATCACGGGGCCCGGCGCCTTCATTCAGACCAATGTGGTGGGCACCTTCTCCATGCTGGAGGCAGCCCGTCAGGCCTGGGCGGGGCAGGGGGACTGCCGGTTCCTCCACATCAGCACCGACGAGGTCTACGGCTCCCTGGGCGAGACGGGCAAGTTCCACGAGGAGTTGGCCTACGCGCCCAACAGCCCCTACAGCGCCTCCAAAGCTGGAAGCGACCATCTGGTGCGGGCCTACCACCACACCTACGGCCTGAACACCGTCACCACCAACTGCTCCAACAACTACGGCCCCCGGCAGCACCCGGAGAAGCTCATCCCCCTGGTCATCACCCGCTTGGTGAAGGGCGAGGCCATTCCGATCTACGGCGACGGCTTGAACATCCGCGACTGGCTCTTCGTAGAGGATCACTGTGCCGCCCTGGAGACAGTCATGCTCAAGGGCCTGGCCGGTGAGACCTATTGCGTGGGCGGGGACAACGAACGGACCAACCTGGAATTAGTGGACCTGCTCTGCGAGCTGGTGGACCAGCACTTGGGCCGCCCCCAGGGCACAGGTCTGAAGCAGAAGACCTACGTCCAGGATCGGGCCGGCCATGATCGGCGCTATGCCATTGACGCCAGCAAGATCCAGCGAGAACTGGGCTGGAAGGTGGCGACGGGCTTCGAAGCGGGGCTGGCCGAAACGGTGGCCTGGTACCTTGCAGGCGCGAAACGATAACCTTTGGGGATTGGCGATGTCGAACATGAAAACACTCACCGGCGAGTTCGTCAGCCTTCGACCTCTTGGGGTCGAAGACGCGGAAATGACGCTCAAGTGGCGCCAGAGCCAGCGGGCAATCAACCTGAATCAGGGGGCTGGGACCCTGGCCGCCCAAAGGGCCTGGATCAGTTCTCGGCCTGATTCTGAGTACAACTTCGTCATCGAACTGAAGGACGGGACCCCGGTCGGAATGCTTTCTCTCGTCGGGGTAAATCAGGTCAACCGGCATGCAGAACCGGCCCGTTTTCTCATTGGCGAAGAGGAGGCCTGTCGGGGGTTTCCCGTGGCGGTCGAAGCCATGAAACTGCTCTACGAGTTTGCCTTTGACACCCTTCAACTCGTCAGGGTCCATGGCACCATCGCCTCGGACAACAAGCCAATGTACAAGTGGCAGTGCTACCTTGGAATGAAGGAAGAGGGCCGCCTGCGCCGTCACTATTTCATCAACAACCATTTTCAAGATGCGATCTGCATGGGCCTACTAGAAGACGAATATCGGAGGATCTCCCTGCCGCGAATGCGCGCACTGATCGCCGCCGGTCGAAGCAACATCAACAAGCCCGCCTAGTGCAATCATTCGTGAAAGGAAACCTCATGGTTCCCAGCCAAGAAGCCATCCTGGCGATCATTTTCCAGGCCCTCACCAATCTGAACCTGGAAAGGGATGCCTCCAGCCAGGTCCCCCTGGATGTTGATACGGCTCTCTTCGGTGGCGCCTCCGCTCTGGATTCCCTGGCCCTCGTTTCCGTCATTTCGGATGTGGAAATGGCGGTCTCTGACGCGGTCGGAGAGCCCATCAGCCTCACGGATGATCAGGCCCTGAGTCAGCAGGTATCCCCGTTCACCAGTGTACGGACGCTCTGCGCCTATGTGCTCCAGTTAACTCACGAAAGGGCCTGATTAGCATGCCGGGGGAAGTCTATTCCGGTCGGGTCGCGCTCATCACCGGCAGCAGCCGGGGGGTGGGCCGGCTCATAAGCGAACACCTTCTCCTGCACGGTGCGACAGTCCTCGGCTTCGGCCGTGGTGAGGCTACCTACCAGCATGAGCGCTACCGGCACTTCCAGGCCGATATTGCAGACCCCAATCAGGTTCTACAGGCCTTCATGGCCGTCCGCAGGGAGTTCCCCGCGCTCCATATCGTGGTGAACAATGCTGCGGTGCTGACCTCTCAATACGCCCTCATCATGGCTGCCAGCGCGGCCAAGAGCATGGTGGACACCAACCTTCTGGGTGCCTTCCTCGTGTCCAGGGAGGCCGCGAAGCTGATGCGCAAGGAGAAGTGGGGCCGCATCATCAACATCAGTTCCATGGCCGTGAGCCTGGAGCCCATGGGCGATACGATGTATGCAGCGTGCAAGGCCGGCCTGACCGTCATGGGCAACATCATGGCGAAGGAATTCGCCCCCTTCGGTATCACCGTCAACACTCTGGCGATTTCCGCCATCGAGACCGATATGCTGCGCCAGTTGCCCCAGGAAACCATTCAGGAAGTCATCGGGGGCCTGCCACTGCCCCGCCCTGCCCAACCCGAAGACATCCTCAACGTAATCGACTTCTTCGCCTCGGGTCGAAGCTCCTACATCACTGCCCAGACCCTCAATCTGGGAGGAGTGCACTAGGTGGAGCCCTTGGATTCCATAAGCCAAGTCGGGCATGGCATCTGGCGGGTTGCCAATAGGCTTTTTGCCTCCAATTCGTATATCTGTGCCACCGGGGAACCCGGCGCCTGCTTTTTGGTAGACCCGGGCACAGATGTCGAGGTCATCGAGGTGGGCCTCCAGCATCTGGGTCTGCAGCCGCGTCACATTTTTTGCACCCACGGGCATTTCGATCACGTGGGCAGTGCCGCCCACTTCCAGACCAAGTATGGCGCGCCCTGCTATCTGCACGGACTTGATCTCAAGACGTTGCGAGGGGGGAATTTTCTGATGATGGCCTTCAGGATCCCCTTCTCCTTGAAGCAGCCCAAGATCGAGGAGGCCGAGGGCCTCTCCATGAACATTGGAGGTCGCGAACTCCGATTCCTCACCGCGCCCGGCCATACACCCGGGAGTTGCCTGGTTCAGTTCGGTCAGGCCCTCTTCACGGGGGACACCTTGTTTGGCTACGGTGTCGGCCTGTCCAAACTCCCAGAAGGGGACCCCGCCACCCTCAAAACGACCCTCCTGGGCTTCTGGGACAGCCTGCCAGGCGAAGCGCTCGTGCTGCCAGGCCACGGAGACTGCGCCACGTTTGCCGACATCCAGCGGGACAACCTGCCCCTGCTGCGGTTCCTTGGCTTGCTAGAATCTTCAGAACGTGAGAGGTGAGCATCGTCATGCAGGTGATCGGCATCGAAGCCCTGGCCCACTCACTGCCAACAACGGTGGTGACCAACGCGGATCTGGCCGCAGAAAACCCGGCTTGGCGCATGGACCAGGTGGCCGCCAAGTCCGGCGTCAAATCCAGGCACATCGCTGCTCTCGGCGAGACAACTCTGGATCTGGCCTTCCTCGCCTGCCAGGAGGTGCTGCAGAAGGTGCCGAAAGAGGAGATTGACGGGATCGTATTCTGCACCCAGACCCCGGATTTCGTTATGCCGTCCAACGCCTTCCTGCTCCAGGAGAAGCTTGGGCTAGGGGATCGGATCCTGGCCTTCGACATCAACCTGGCCTGCTCCGGCTTCGTCTATGGTCTGGCCATCTGTCGGGGATTGATCCTGGGCGGGCAGGGCGAGCGCCTGCTCCTGGTCAACGGCGACACCTATTCCCGCCTGATCAACCCCGGGGACCGTTCCGCCCGGGTGCTGTTCGGCGATGGTGCGGCTGCCACCCTGGTGTCGGCCAGGACCGATCGGTTGAAGCTGATGGATTTCGAGCTCTGGAGCAGCGGCAGGAACTGGCGGAAGTTCTGTGTGCCTGCCGGTGGCTGCCGCGAGCCCAAGGATGCGAATTCAGCCAGGGTGGAGGTGGATGACAGCGGCAACCTGCGCTCACGGGAGGACATCCATATGGATGGGCTAGGTGTCTGGTCCTTCATCAGCACGATCATGCCCAAGCAGATCGAGGCCATCCTGTCCCGGAACAGCCTGAAGATCAGCGACATCGACCTGTTTGTCTTCCACCAGGCCAGTGAACTTACGCTGGATTCACTGGAACGAAATTTGCGAATTCCTCAAGGCAAGTCCTTCCGCTATCTCGAAACCGTTGGCAACACTGTTTCCGCCTCCATTCCCATCGCTCTGGGCATGGCCGAGAAGGAGGGGCGCCTCGTCCCGGGAATGCTCGTATTGATTGCTGGCTTTGGGGTAGGGCTCTCGGCAGGAACAGCCCTCATTGAGGTCTAAGGAGATGGACTCGATGGAATGGCTGCTCGAGCGCTTTGCAACGCTCCCTGAAAGTCCGGCTTTCACCCATGAGGGGAGGAACGTCTCCTACGGTGAGGTGATCACAAAGGTGGATGCTTTTGGCACCGAGATTCGCGCCAGGTGCATCCAGCCCGGCGAGTCGGTCCTTATCCTCGGCGATTACTCGCCCGAGGTGGTCTGTCTCATTCTGGCCCTGGCCCAGAACCGGAATGTCATCATCCCGCTGTCCCGGGATTCCGTGATCGAGCTCGATACAGCCCTGGCCGTTTCTGGTTGTGACTGGTTTGCCGAATTCGAGGTGGGGGATATTCAAGTCAACATCGTCGAGCGGCGCATCCCCACGGATAACGCGCTCCTGGCCGATTTCCTGAAGACAGGCGCCCCGGGCCTGGTGCTCTTCTCCTCGGGTTCTACAGGGAAACCCAAGGGGATCCTCCACGACTTCAATCGCGTCGCTGACAAGTTCCGCAAGGTTCGTCAGGCCGTAACGGCCATCCCGTTCCTAATGCTGGATCATTTCGGCGGC
Source organism: uncultured Holophagaceae bacterium (assembly GCA_903913215.1). Classification (GTDB taxonomy): domain Bacteria; phylum Acidobacteriota; class Holophagae; order Holophagales; family Holophagaceae; genus Geothrix. The sequence goes on along the minus strand of CAIWKE010000039.1, from coordinate 52,067 downwards.
ATCAATACCATTCTGGCCATCACCTCAAGCCTGGGCCATGTCGTCACGGTACGAAACCGCTCGGCTGCCAGCATCTGCGAAGCCATCCAGAATTTCAAAGTTCAGCTGCTGCCCACTACGCCTTCTTTCCTCACCATGCTCATCACCTCCAGGCTCCACGAAAACTATGACCTCGGGTCCTTGAAGCGGATCACCTACGGCACCGAGGTCATGCCGCAGACAACCCTGGATCGCATCCGGCAGGCTTTTCCGAGTGTGGAGTTCCAGCAGACTTACGGTCTGTCTGAGGTGGGGGTCCTGAGGTCCCAGTCCCGTCCCGATGGATCTCTCTGGGTGCGAATCGGCGGCGAAGGGTTCCAGACCAAGGTCCTGGACGACATCCTCTGGATCAAGTCCGACTACGCCATGGTCGGCTACCTCAACGCGCCCTCCGAGTTTGATGCCGAGGGCTGGTTCAATACCCAGGACCGGGTGGAGGTGGACGGAGACTACTTCCGTATTCTCGGCCGAATCACAGACCTCATCAACGTGGGAGGGCAGAAGGTTTATCCCACGGAAATCGAGGACGTGATCCTTTCACTCGACAATGTCCTGGATGTGGCGGTGTTTGGTGAACGGCATCCCCTGCTTGGGCAGATCGTGGTTGCGAAAGTCTCATTGGCCGAGCCTGAGGATGTGGGCGCGCTCAAGGTGCGCATACGCAAAGCATGCATGGCTGCCCTGGCTCCTTACAAAGCACCTTCGAAGGTCGTCATCTCCTCGGAAACCCTCTACTCAAGCCGTCAGAAGAAAATCCGCCAGGCTCCGAAGAGCTGATGCGATGATGCTTTGAACTTGAGGGATCAGCTTTTGAGTTCGTCCAGGTCGAGGTGGGGAGAACATGGGAACGGTTGCTGATTGTCGCTTAATTGAGCTTCCCAAGATCCGGGATCAACGAGGTAATTTGACTTTTCTAGAAGGGAATTCCCACATTCCCTTCGACATCAAACGGGTCTTCTACATCTATGACATTCCTAGCGGTGAGGACCGAGGGGCTCATGCCCATCATGACCTTCACCAGTTCATCATCTGTCTTTCAGGCGGACTGAATGTCTACCTGGATGACGGCAGGGAAAAGCGCACTGTGCACCTGAACCGTCCATGGATAGGCCTTCACGTTCCGCCTATGTTCTGGGCCTCAGAGGGAGATTTCGACCCCAACACGGTCTACCTCGTCATGGCAAGTGACATCTATCGGGCCGAAAGTTACATCAGAGATTATGAAGAATTCCTAAGGCTGGTAGGCTGCCGTGGTTAACTCCATTCCTTTTCTTGATGTGGGCGCGGCTTACCGTGAACTTCGCAGCGAAACTGATGGGGCCATCCACCGTGTTCTTGACAGTGGCTGGTACTTGCTGGGCAAGGAGTTGGAGTCCTTTGAGGCGGAGTACGCGGCATGGTGCGGGGCCCAGCACTGTGTGGGCCTAGCCAATGGCTTAGAGGCAATCGTGCTGGGCCTTAAGGCTCTGGGCGTGGGGCCTGGTGATGAAGTGCTGGTCCCAGCCAATACTTACATCGCGACCTGGCTGGGCGTGAGCTATGTGGGTGCGACTCCGGTCCCGGTGGAGCCGATTCCGGGCCTTTGGAACATGGATCCCGCTAGGCTCGAAGCAGCGCTGACCTCTCGGACCAAGGTGGTGCTACCGGTTCATCTCTATGGTCAGCCCGCAGACCTGGATCCCATTCTGGAATTTGCTAAGCGGCATGGACTGCGCTTGCTGGAGGATGCGGCGCAAGCCCACGGCGCGCGCTACCAGGGGCTCCGCATTGGCGCGCACGGTGATGTGGTGGCCTGGAGTTTCTACCCGGGAAAGAACCTGGGATGCCTGGGGGATGGTGGGGGTATCACCACCAACGATCCCGAACTGGCGGACCGGGTCCGGGTGCTGCGCAACTATGGCTCCCGCGTGAAATACAAGAATGAGGTGAAGGGTCATAACTCCCGCCTAGACGAACTTCAGGCCGCCATACTGCGGGTCCGGCTGCCCTATATGGACCACTGGAATGCGCGCAGAGCCACCCTCGCGAACCAGTATCTTCAAGGTCTCCGAGGGCTGCCAGGGCTTGGGCTTCCCTTGGTCCTGGAAGGCACACAACCGGCCTGGCACCTCTTCGTGGTGGACCACCCGCGCCGCGACGCGCTGCAGGCCCATCTACTCGAGCGGGGAATCCAGACGCTGATCCACTATCCCATTCCGGCCCACCTAAGTGAGGCCTACGCCAGTGACCGTGATTGGGGCATCTTCCCGATTACCGAGGCCGCCAGCCGGACCCACTTGAGCCTCCCCATGGGGCCCCACTTGTCCCCTGCCAACGTAGACGTGGTGATTGAAGCCATCAGGGCCTTCCAAGCCTGAGTGGAGAGTTGGATGCCCCAGACCCTGAAGGAGAATGTGGCCGGGTTCGTCGAGGAGATGCTCCTGGTCATCGAGCGGGAGTCGGATTTTGAATCCGCTTTCCGGATCGCTGAGAAGCTGGTCTGCTACCTGACTGCCAATTCCGCAGGGCTGTATCGCTGCGATCATTTGGAAGACACGCTGGTCGCGAAAATCGGCGACGGCGTTGAAGTTGGCTCGGAGCCTCCACTGCCCGGCATTGAACTGCATGTAGCTTCCCAGATCTATCGCTCAGGCGGGCATACGCCCTTGATGCGCTCCCTCATCCATGAAGGCCGCCGAACTGCCCATGCCCTCTTGACTCGACCGGCAGCTGCCTCGGAGGCGGCGGACATTCTCGGTCTGGGCGCTGATCAGGTGACAACCTTGCCTCTTTCTGGACTAGCACGGGAGCACATCACCCTACTGGTTCAGCAGCTGCTGCGGTTCGATGAGGTGGTTTTGCACATTCATCCTGATGATGTGGCCTGCGCCGTGGCGCTTCGGGTCGCGAAAAGGGTTCGACCCGAGTTAAGGATTTCCTTCGTCAACCATGCGGACCATCTTTTTTCGGTAGGGGTTGGCATTGCGGACCATCTGTTCGAGGTCAGCGCCTATGGGTGGATGCTCCGGGAGCAACGAGGCTCAATGGAACGCTCCTCCTACATTGGCATTCCCATCCTTGCCGGAGGTGGCATGGCCGCAGCACCTCAGCTCAGTGCCAACGGGCCTTACATCCTGACGGGTGGCGCTCGATACAAATTCAAGCCGATTGGGGGGATGTCGCTCGCACCTGCCATGGAGCGCCTATTGGCAGCCAGCCCTGACATGAGGTTGGTCGTCCTTGGTGGCACCGATAGGGACTGGTGGTGGAAGCCACTGATCCGCAGGTTCGGCTCACGAGTCCAGCTGATAAACACAATGCCGAAGGAACAGTACCGCGATCTGCTCCAGGGTGCATCGTTGTATGTAGATAGCTATCCATGGATCGGAGGCACTGCCTTCCCGGAGGCATTGATGCTGGGGCGCAGCGTGGCTGGGATGTTGGGTCTGGCCTGGGGCTACAGCGCTGCCGACGATCTTCGCTCCAGCGACGAAGGTCAATTCGTCGAGTCCTGCCTCGCCCTGATCCAGCTTGATCCCGCGGCCCTGGCCCGGCAGCAGGCCGTGCGCACGACCTGCCTGGAACACCATGACCCAGCCAAGGTGCGCAGCCGCATGGATGAGCACCTTGTGTCCGGGCATGTGGTGTGTCCGCCCCCAGAGCAGTTGAAGCATCCCCCCGTCCCCAGGATCGAAGCCCTCTGGGAACAAACTGGGCGTTCGAACCTGCCCAGCAAGCAAAGGGTCAATCTGTCCCGAACTGCTAGGCGGAAATTCCACTTAGCCCACGCCCGGGCTATGGGGTGGTTTAACCTCGCAAGTCTCAAACTGATGATGTATGGCTATTTGCCCTAACAGAATTGGGGTGAATTTCTATCCCCGGGCTGCAAGGCTACCTACGGTTTAGACCAGCGATGGCCCAGATCCACAAACCAGCGGAAAGTGTTGCCTTGGCGTCCAGCCACTTGCTCAACGGCGCTCTGTCTCTCCCAAGACGTACCGAAGGACACCGTGGTCGCGGGCCGCACCTTCCAAGTGACCGTTTGTTGAACTCCAAAAAACCGGTTTTTGGCGAAGGTGGCCCCTGGGTGATCGGCTACCCAATAGCTCAATGTGTCTCGGAAAGGACGATGACCAATATGGACCCAGGTACTCGTGCTGACATTCTGGATCGGGTCTATATCCAAGCGCAGGGTTGTGGTCTGAGCTTCGCCACCCATGGCGTTGCCAAGGGGGTCCCCATAGGAGTAGAACCCCATGGGATAGTCCCCGGAGACGAAGGCCCGAATCCCAGAGGTGGGGTTGTTCGCGACGTTCGTAATGTCCGAGTATTCCAGGCCCAGCCGCATGGTCGGCCAAGCGACTAGCATCCCCACAGTGTCATTTGGGGCGGCCAGGGTGGGCACAGAGACACGTTGGCTCTGGTTCCAAAACAACCCGAATTGACTCCGGGAGAGGTCCTTGATGTCCTTTTCGAGGTCCTTCCCGAGGTAATAGAGCGGTTTGTGAATGAAGACACCGGTTGGCCAGGTGTAGTTCTTGGAGCCGCGGCTCACGTATGTGTGGACCGCACTGGCACCCAGGGCCTTCTCTAGAAATCGGAGCCGCACCCGGGTGCCTACATCCATATTGGATGAACTGCGGGCTTTGTTCTTGTATTCAGCAGGTGGATGGTTAGGATCAAAATAATAGACACTGCTTTCTGCGAGCTGATCCTTCAGCCCAAACATGGAGGTCAAGTAGTCCATGAAGCCATATCCATCGGTCATGCCTACACCCTGACGAGTGCCACCCCAGAGATTCGTGTAGTTCATATAGAACTCCACAGCATCGCCGAATTCCGCCTGGGCCCGATAGCCGTTGAACAGCGGAGCACTGGGGTCATTGGCGACTAGGGTCCTTCGGTAGGAGGGATCCTGAACTGTAGCGCTAAGCACGCGGTCCTTCTCAAGGCGCCCCATGAAGGCTTGAAAGCCCCAGGTACCGAAATAGAGCCTGCCCCACTGGAGAGGCTTCATGGGGGATTCCACCCGAAACCGGGGAAAGGGACGTGCAGCTTCCCCAAGTAGGTAGCCGCCGTTCAGTCCATAGCCCCAGACCAGGGGCTCCTGCTCCAGGCTGGCAATCCACCCCTTTGGGCTGGTGTGGGTGATGTGTCCCCGATAGATGGACAGGTAGGACTGACCCTCGGGATCCCGGATGGCCATGGCCTGCATGGCCATGTCCCAGTTACCGATGTGAGTGCCACCCTCCAGGTGAACCCCGAAGCCCTGGAGGGCGTTGCCCATGCCCAGTGAATTCACGAAGGTCCCAAGCTTGCCTTGGCTGCCCGCGGCCCAGGTGCCGGCTCCGTACCAGGGGCCGGGCTGCGCGAGGTCGGCCCCCAGTGGCCTGTTGACACTCCACGCTTCTGGCATTTGGCTGAGCAGTGGCAGTGCTAATCCGAATAGAACGAAGAGGCGACGATGCAAGACCCACCCTGGTTGGTTTAATTTTGCCCCCAGCCAAGTGCGGCTGAAAAGATGCTCTTGCCACCTTACACTGGATTCCATGCTCTACGATTCCCCCTCCACCTTCGGTCGCAGTTTTCGAATCCTCACCTTCGGCGAGAGCCACGGGGCTGGGGTCGGCGTGGTCATGGATGGTGTGAAGCCGGGCCTGCCCTTCGACCTGGAGGCCATTCAGAAGGAGATGGACCGGCGACGGCCGGGTCAGTCGGACCTGGTGACGCCCCGCTCTGAAGGAGACCGGGTCCAGGTGCTGAGCGGGGTCTTCGAGGGCAAGACCACGGGTCATCCCATCGCCATGGTGGTCTTCAACGAGAACCAGAAAAGTGGTGACTACAAGGCCATCTCCGACCTGTTCCGGCCCGGCCATGCGGACCTCACCTACGATCGCAAGTATGGCATCCGCGATCCCCGGGGGGGCGGGCGCAGCAGTGGCCGCGAGACCCTGGCGAGGGTGGCAGCGGGTGCCTGGGCCAAGCAGCAGTTGGCTACCCTGGGGGTCACGGTGCGGGGCTTCAACCGGGAGATCGCCGGCATCGCAGGCGCCAGCGTGGATTGGGATTTCGTCGAGACCAATCCCCTGCGCACCGCGGACCCGGAGGCCTTTCCCGTCCAGCGTGCTGCCGTGGAGGCTGCCCGGGCTGAGGGTGACAGTGTTGGGGGCATCTGCGAGGTCTGGATCGAGGGCCTGCCCATCGGCCTGGGTGATCCGGCCTTTGGCAAGCTGGACGGCCTGCTGGCCCTGGCCTGCATGTCCATCGGCGCTGTAAAGGGTGTGGAGTTGGGGGCGGGCTTTGCCAGTGCCCGGCGCCGGGGCAGCGAGAACAATGATCCCCTGAGCCCCGAGGGGCCCCTGAAGAACGATGCGGGCGGCACCCTCGGCGGCATCAGTACCGGAGCCCCCGTGGTTGTGCGTCTGGCGGTGAAGCCCACCAGCTCCATCACCCGCAGCCAGAAGACCATTGATCGTGACGGTCGCGCCGCGGAGATCGCCACCCATGGCCGCCACGACCCCTGCATCGCCCCGCGCATCGTGCCCGTGGCCGAGGCCATGTGCGCGCTGGTGATCTACGACGCCTGGCTCACCCAGCAGTCCCTGCGGGGTGACCAGATCAGTCCAGTCCCAGAGTGGGATTGGGATGCCGTGGAGGCGCTGTTCCCCCGGTAGATGGTTACATGTGATGGCAGCCACTTTCGGATGGGCATGACGAAGCGATGACCGAGCCGGAACGCGACCGGCCGATCATGAAATTTCCTATGGAACCCGTGCTCCTCAGCTTTCACGCCCCTGTCCACGATCTCGACGTGGTGGCGCAGCATGTGGTGCGTGACGGCATCCCGAGCCACTTGCGGGACTGGCAACAGCGCAGCGGAGCCCGGGAGCTGGTCTATCTGGCCACCTGCCAGCGGGTGCTGTGGATGGTCTGGGGCGGCGAGGCCGAGGCCATCGATCCAGGGCCGGGCGCAAGGCGGTACGAAGGCGAGGAGGCCTGGTGCCACCTCCTGGCCATGTCTGCGGGGCTGGAGTCCGCGAACCTCGGCGACCGCGAGATTCCCGGCCAGCTCAAAGACGCCCTGGTACAGGCCCGCGAAGTGGGCAGCGCCGGTGACGAAGCCCAGACCGCCCTGGAGGATGTGATCCGTGAGGGCCAGCGCCTGCGTTCCAGGCTGGGGCTGGCGGACGGCAATGTCAGTGTGGCCACGGTGGCACTCAAGCACCTGGTGGAAGGCCTGCCCGGGGGCGCCTCCGTGGCCCTGGTGGGCGTGGGCCCCATGACCCAGTATCTGGCCGAACGCCTGCCGGAACGGGGCTTCCACGTGGTGGTGGCGAATCGCACCCGCAGCAAAGCCCACGATCTGGCCGATCCCCTGGGCCTGGCCACGGTGGATCTGGGCCAGCTGCGCCACGATCCGGCTGGCTATGACGCCATCGTCACCGCCACGGCGGCCCCGGAGCCCCTCTTCACCCTGGAGGCCTGGCAGTCGCTCAAGCGACCCATCTTGCGCATCCTGGACCTGGCCCTGCCGCCGGACTCGGAGCCCGGACTGGAGCAGCTGACCTGGGTGCACCGCATCGACCTGAACGCCTTCCTGGCCCAGACCGCCACGGCACGCGCCCTTCGCGCCGAGGCCGCACAGAAGGCCGAGCCCTTCCTGGTAGGTGCCGCCCGCCGCCTGCGCCAGCGCTCTCTGACCCGGGCACGCAAGCGGCACATGGCTTCGGCCCAGGAGCGGCTCGACTCCGCCTGGGCGGCCTTGGAGGCCGAAGTGGGCGCTCTGGAGGACTCCATGCAGGGCCTTGATGAAGCTCAGCGTGAGGCCCTCAAAGAAATCCTCAGCCGGGGCCGCACCCTGGCCTTCCGCGCCCTGGTCCAGACCCAGCCCAAGGCCAGTCCCATTCCTGACAACAATGAAGAGGCGGTCAACCCATGAGAACGCAGCAGGAGCGGAGTTCCACTTTGGCGCAGCCGAAGTCCGCAGGGTGCGGCACAGGAGGTGCCGCATGAGCACGAAACATGTCACCGTCGCCACCCGGGGCTCCGCCCTGGCCGTGGGTCAGGCCGAACCTCTGGTGCGGTTCCTGGAAGCCCGGGGCTATGAAGTCTCCTGGCGCAAGTTCTCCACCTCCGGCGATCAGTGGCTGCAGGGCCCCCTGGACAAGCAGGTGGGCGGCGGCTTCTTCACCAAGGAGCTGGAGGACGCCATGGCCGCAGGCGCCGCGGACCTCCTCATCCACAGCCTTAAGGACGTCTCCCTGGAGCGTCCGGTAGGCATCATCCCCGCCTGCATCCCCCACCGTGAGGACCCCGCTGATTGGCTGGTGCTGCGGCCGGATGCGCCCGAGGACATGATGATCGGCACCAGCGCCGTGCGCCGCGAGCGGGTGCTGAGCCAGCTCTTCCCCCAGGCTCGCTTCACCTGGATCCGCGGCAACGTGCAGACCCGCCTCCAGCGTGTTCGTGACGGCGTCCTGCGGGACGCCCTGCTGCACGGCACCTTGCTGGCAGCGGCGGGCCTCAAGCGCCTGGGGCTGGACCTCAGCGGCCTCACGGTGCGGCCCCTGCTGCCCACGGAGCTGCCTTCGGCACCGGGGCAGGGTGCCCTGCTGGCGGAGGCCCGCGCCGATCGCCCTGACCTCATCGAGGCTCTCGCCGAGATGCACGATGCCCTCACGGCCCGCTGCGTCACTCTGGAGCGCCAGGTGCTGGCGGGCATCGGGGGCGGCTGCCAGCAGCCCCTGGGTGCCCTGGCAACGCCCCAGGCCGACGGCAGCCTCCTGCTCCAGGTGGCCTATGCCCCCGAGGGCGAACTGCGGCGCGCCGAGGCCTGTGGCCATGACGACGCGGTGCTCCTGGCCACGGTCCTGAAGGGCATCGGCCTGGCATGATGGCGGCCGCCCCCCGACCCCGCTTGGCGCTGGCAAGGCCGGCCCAGCATCCCCTCGCGGACCTGGTCCGCAAAGCGGGGTGGCAGCCCATTCCCTACTCGTTCACCAAGCTGCAGCCCACCCAGGCGCCGCCGCCGGTGCCCATCGGCGAGGTGGCCGCGTTGCTGCTGCTGAGTCCCTCTGGGGCTCGGGTAGCCTCCTCGGCCCTGCCCGCGGGGACCTGCTGCCTGGCCCAGGGCGCAGGCACCGCCGAGGCCCTGGGCCGCGAGGATCTGAATCTCCACCTGCCCCAGGAGGCCCGGGCCGAGGCCCTCTGGGATCTGCTGCAGGAGCGCTTTCCCGAGGGCGGTGACTTCATCCTCGTGCGGGGTGAGCGCAGCCGTGAATACCTCGAAGAGACCGCCGCTGGCACGGCCTGGCGCCTCCACGCTTGGGTCACCCACCGGGAGGCCGCACGGGATCCCTTTCCGCCCCTGCCTGAGGTTGAGGCGGTGCTGGCCCTCAGCCCCTTTCAGGCGGAGCTGCTGGCGCCCCTGACTGCGCACCTGACCCGCTTCGCCTGGGGCAGCGGGGCCACGGCGGCCTTTGCCCGCTGCGGCGCCCCGGCCACGGCCCACTGCGAACCCAAACCCAGTCTGCTCTGGGCCATGCTGGCCCAATTCCTGGCATCTCAAGAGCACCCGAAGGAGGAGTCCCCATGTTGAACCGCTCCCGCCGCCTCCGCACCAGCCTGGCCATGCGCAACCTCGTGGCCGAGACCGACCTCCGGCCCCGGCACCTGATCCAGCCCCACTTCGTGCAGCCCATGGCCGGCAGCACCGAGATCTCCAGCATGCCCGGCATCTTCAACGCCAGCGTGGAGGACACCCTTCGCCAGGTGGAAAAGGACCTCAAGAAGGGGCTCACCAGCGTGCTGCTCTTCGGCGTGCCCGAGGATGCCTCCAAGACCCCCGATGGCCGCTACGTCTGCGATGCCAGTGGCGTGGTGCCTGTGGCCGTGAAGGCCCTGAAGCAGGCCTTCGGCGCGGACCTCATCGTCATGACGGACATCTGCCTCTGCGGCGCCACCAGCCACGGTCACTGCGGTGTCGTGGATGAGAATGGAGTGGTCTGCAACGACGAGAGCCTGCCCATCCTGGCCGAGATGGCTCTGCGCCATGCCGAAGCTGGCGCCGACGTGGTTGCCCCCAGCGACATGATGGACGGTCGCGTGGCCGCCATCCGGCACATGCTGGATCAGAATAGCTACACGCAGACCAGCATCCTCAGCTATGCCATCAAGCACACTGGCGCCTACTACGGCCCCTTCCGTGAAGCGGCCCACAGCAGCCCCAAGTTCGGCGACCGGAAGACCTACCAGATGGATCCCCGCAATGCGCGCGAGGGCCTGCGGGACGCCCTGCTGGACATCGAGGAGGGCGCGGACATGCTCATGGTGAAGCCCGCCCTGCCGAACCTGGACCTCATCTGGCGCCTGCGGGAGGCCCAGCTGGCCCCCATCTGCGCCTACCACGTGTCCAGCGAGTTCAGCAGCGTGAAGGCCGCCGACCGCCTGGGCTGGGTGAACGGTGACCAGCTCATGTTTGAGCACCTCATCGCCATCCGCCGCGCCGGCGCCGACATGATCGTCACCTACGCCGGGCGGGAAGCTCTAGAGAAGGGCTGGATTTCGTAAACAATTTTTAACCGCAGAGGGCGCAGGGAAATGACCCTCTTTCCTCTGCGCTCTCTGCGGTTGATTTCTTTAGAGGTTTTATGAGCAACGAAACGCTGTTTGCTGAAGCACTGACCCACTTCCCCGGTGGTGTCTCCAGCCCGGTGCGGGCCTTCCGGGCCGTGGGGGGCACGCCGAAGTTCTTCAAGAAGGCTTCCGGGGCCTGGTTTGAGGATGAAGATGGCCAGCGCTTCCTGGACCTCTGCATGTCCTGGGGGCCGCTGATCCTGGGCCACGCCCACCCGGACATCCTGGCTGCAGTGACGGAGTCCATGCAGGAGGGGCTCACCTTCGGCGCCCCCAGCCGCCGGGAGCTGGTCCTGGCCCGGCGCATCAAGGAGATGGTGCCCTTCGTGGAGAAGATGCGCTTCGTGTCCTCGGGCACCGAGGCTGTCATGTCCGCTCTGCGCGCGGCCCGCGGCTTCACGGGTCGGGAGCGCATCCTCAAGTTCGAGGGCTGCTACCACGGCCACAGCGATGGCCTGCTGGTGAAGGCCGGTTCGGGCCTCGTGACCTTCGGCGCCCCCACCAGCGCCGGCGTGCCCAAGGCCATCGCGGAGCTGACTTCCGTAGTCTCGTTGGATGACATGGAAACCCTGGAGCGGACCTTCGCCGAAGTGGGCGGTGAGTTGGCCGCGGCCATCATCGAACCCATCCCCGCCAACAACGGCCTCCTGCTGCAGCGCCCCGAGTTCCTCCAGCGCCTGCGCGAACTCTGCACCAAGTACGGCGTGGTGTTGATCTTCGACGAGGTCATCAGCGGCTTCCGCGTGGCCCCTGGCGGCGCGTCGGAGCGCCTGGGCATCACCCCGGACCTGGGCACCTACGGCAAGATCATCGGCGGCGGCATGCCCGTGGGCCTCTACGGTGGGCGCAAGGACATCATGGGCGTGGTGGCGCCTGACGGGCCGGTCTATCAGGCCGGCACCCTTTCGGGCAACCCCGTGGCCATGGCCGCGGGCCTCGCCACCATGGAGAAGCTCACCCCGGCCTTCTACGCCAACCTCGAGGCCAATGCCGCCAAGTGGGCCACGGCCTTTGAGACCATCCCCGGCCTCCACTGCCCCCGCTACGGCAGCCTGCTCTGGCCTCTGTTCCAGGATGGCGTGCGCCGCAGCGACGGCGTGAAGGGCGAGGCCATAGGCACCTTCAACCGCCTGCACAAGGCCCTGCTGGACGAGGGCGTCTACCTCCCCCCCAGCGGCTACGAAGTGGCCTTCCTTGGCGCCGCCCACGGCGAAGCCGAGCTGGCCCACTTCCAAAAGGCCGTGGCCAAAGTTGCACCCCAGTTTGCCTGATCTTTTCAGCAAGCCGTTTCCCTCTGCGTTCTCTGCGCTCTCTGCGGTGAATGGTTCTTTTTGGTGATGTGATGACCCAGCCCCTCCTCCGCGTCCTCAATGGCGAAGCCCTCGATAAGCCCCCGGTCTGGTTCATGCGCCAGGCGGGGCGGTTCCTGCCGGAGTACCGCGCCATCCGGGCCAAGGCCACCTTCGAGCAGCTGCTCAATGACTCGGACCTGGCGGCGGAAGTGTCCTTGCAGCCCATCCGGCGCTTCCCCAAGATCGACGGCGCCATCATCTTCAGCGACATCCTGGTGATCCTGGATGCCCTGGGCTGCGAGGTCACCATCCCTGAGGGCGGGCCCCGCATCGGCAAGACCCTGGACCAGATCGACCTGGACCGGCCCCTGGACGAGCGCGTCTTCGAGCCCGTGCAGGCGGCCATCCGCAAGGTGAAGGCCAACTTGCCCCCCGCCGTGACCATGCTGGGCTTCGCCGGGGCCCCCTGGACCCTGCTGGCCTACGGCATCGAGGGCAAGGGCAGCAAGAGCTGGTCCAAGGCCAAGGCCTTCATCCACCAGGAGCCGGTGCTGGCGCAGAAGTGGATGGAGAAGCTGGCGGATGCAGCCGCCCGCCTGCTGAACCTGCACATCGAGGCCGGCGCCCAGGGCGTGCAACTCTTCGACACCTGGGCGGGAGAACTCGATGCGGACGACTACGCGACCTTCGCCTTGCCCGCGGTGGAGCGCACCCTCTCTCAGGTGACCGCTGCGCCCACGCTCTTCTTTGCCCGCACGGGTTACCTGCCGGATGCCCTGAATGACCTCCCCTGCCAGGGGCTGGCGGTGCCCTGGCAGGTGCCCATCAGCGAGGCCCGGCGCCGCTTCCCCAAGATGGTGCTCCAGGGCAACCTGGACCCCATCGCGCTGCTGGCCGGGGCGGACACGGCCAAGCGAAAGGCCCGCGCCATCGTGGATGCCATGAAGGGCCACCCACACATCTTCAACCTCGGCCACGGGCTCACCCCGGAGACCGATCCCGCCGTGGTGGCGGCGGTGATTGAGGAGGTGAAGGCATGAACAAGCTTGCCGATCTCATCCGCCGCTACGACCGGCCCGGCCCCCGCTACACGGGCTATCCCATGCCCCCGGTCTGGTCCGACGACTTCCCGGAGCCCCTGGTTTTGGAAGCCCTGGACCGGGCCAACGCCCGCCCGGATGAGGCCCTTTCCCTGTACCTGCACATCCCCTTCTGCCCCCGCCGCTGCGCCTACTGTGGCTGCAATGTGGTCGTGAGTCCCCAATACGATCCCGTGGAGGCCTACCTGGCGGCGGTCGCCAAGGAACTTGATCTGGTCTGCGCCCACCTGAAGGATCGACGGAAGGTAATGCAGCTGCACTGGGGCGGTGGCACGCCCACCTACCTCAACGCGGCGGACCTCAAGCGCACCTTCCAGCTCTTCAAGGACCGCTTCGAGTTCCTGCCAGAAGCTGAGATTGCCATCGAGGTGGACCCCACGTTCCTGACCCCCGATCAGCTGCCGGCCCTGCGGGAACTGGGCTTCAACCGTGTCTCCTTCGGAGTGCAGGATCTCGACGAGAACGTCCAGGCCCTCATCACCCGCGGCCAGACCTGGGAGCACACCCTCACGGCCATGAGCCAGTGTCGGGAGTTGGGCTTCGAAGGCGTGAACCTGGACCTGGTCTACGGCCTGCCGGGCCAGACCATGGACACCTTCCGCCGCACCCTGGAATCCACCCTGGAGCTATCGCCGGACCGCATGGCCATCTACGGCTTCGCCTACCTGCCCACCATCATGCCCTTCCAGCGCAGCATCCCCGCCGAGACCCTGCCCACCCCGGAGATCCGCCTGGACCTGTTGCTCATGGCCTCGGACATCCTGGAGAAGGCGGGCTACGTGGCCATCGGCATGGACCACTTCGCCCACCCCAAGGACCCCATGGCCAAGGCTGTCCAGGAGGGCCGCCTCATCCGCAACTTCATGGGCTACGCGGTGTCCGCGGGCACGGACCTGCTGGGCTTCGGCCCCAGCGCCATCTCCAACGTGGCGGGCGTATACGCCCAGAATGAGAAGATCCTCTCCAAGTGGGAGCACACCGTCACCGAGGGGCATCTGGCGGTGCACAAGGGGCACCGGCTTTCGGACGATGACGAACTGCGCCGCTGGGTCATCCACCACCTCATGGGGCACTTCGAACTGCGCTGGGAGGAACTGAACGCCAAGTTCGGCGTGGAAGGACCCACGCTGTTCGCAGATGCCGTGGCCCAACTCCAGGAGGAAGTGGCCCAGGGAACCGTGGACCTGCGTCCCGAGGGCATCTTCATCACGGACCTGGGGCGCCGCTTCGTGCGCAACCTGGTCCAGCCCTTTGACGCCTACCTCGCCGGGCTCAGCGCCAAAACGCCCTTCTCCAGGACTGTCTAAGTCTCACAGGTCATTCTCTCTTTCTCCTCGAGCCTTCGTGCTCATCGGTTCTATTCTAAATTTTAACGATTCACGAAGTTGCATAGGTTACCCGCGAGCCTATATTGGGCCTTAGGAGACCTGCCCGTGGGGCCTGGGTCTCTGAGGCCCCCCGAAGTACATGACCCCCCTGGCGGTCTTCTTTAAGCATCTGGCGCTCTGCCGGACGCTCGGGGAGGGTTTATGTACCGGTCCTTGCTCCTGCTGGTTCCAGCCCTGATGCTTCAGGCGGCGGAATCACCCATCCCAGGTGCCACGGAGGTGCGACCTGGAGTATGGGTGCTCCGGGGGGTGCCCACCGAAGAGGTCTTCGCGGCACTGAAAGGCCAACGCATCACCCACGTGGTGGATCTGCGTCGGGATGGGGAGGCGAACCTCAACTGTGAGGCCGAGGCCTCCACGCTGGGCGGCATGTCGATCCAGTACATCCGATTCGCCATCTCCACGACGCCCCCGAACGGGGACTTCGACTTCCTCTGTTCCTTCGTAAAAGACCTGCCGCCGAAATCCAGGGTGCTGTTCCACTGCGGCGATGGCAACCGGGCCGCGGCCGCGGTCTGTCCCTGGCTCGTGCTGGCCAAGGGGATGCCTCTGGAGGAGGCCATCCAGATCGCCAAAGCGGCTGGACTCCAGTTGCCCGCGACAGAGCAGGCCCTGCGGCGCTACTTCAGTGCCCATGGGCGGGGCTGAACACAAATCTAGTTCTTGCCCTCGGCGTACATCCCCTCGATGAGCGCTGAGTACATCTGGTTCACCACACGTCGCTTCACCTTGAGGGAAGGGGTCAGCTGGCCACCCTCCAGGGTCATTTCCTGCTCGATGATGGCGATCTTCTTGATGCGCTCGTAGTTGGACAGGTGCTCGTTGACGCGCTCCACGCGGCTACCGAGCTTGTCGATGATCTGCTGGTTTTTGATGAGCTCGGCGTGGGACTTGAAGGTGATCTTCTTGTAGCCGGCCCAGCGGATCAGGCTGTCGAAGTTGGGCACCACCAGAGCCGTGAGGTAGTTGCGCTGGTCGCCGATGAGCACCGCCTGGGAGATGTACTTGTCGCTCTTGAGCTGGTTCTCGATGGGCTGGGGGGCCACCTTCTTGCCGCCACTGGTGACGATGAGCTCCTTCTTCCGGTCGGTGATGTAGAGGCGTCCCTCGATGTCGAAGTGGCCGATGTCCCCGGTGTGGAAGTAACCCTCCGCATCGATGGCCTCCTCGGTGGCTTTTGCGTTGTTCCAGTAGCCCACCATGATGTTGGGGCCCTGGCAGAGGATCTCGCCATCCTCGGCGATCTTCACGAAGGGGCGGCCCTCCCATTCCGTGTAGATGGGCCTGCCCACGCAGCCTGGTACCACCTCGCCCAGGCGGTTCACGGTGATGATGGGGCTGGTCTCGGTGAGCCCGTAGCCCTCCAGGATCGGGATGCCGATGATCCAGAAGAACTCCATGATCTTCCCGCTGAGGGGAGCGCCACCACTCACTGCGATCTTGAGGCGGCCACCGGTGCGCTGGCGGATCTTTTCGAAGACCACGGCCTGGGCGGTGCGGTACCAGGCCCCCTTCCAGGAGGGCGGGGTCTGGTCCTTCAGGAGGTAGGGCAGGGCCTGACGGCCCGCCTGCATGGCCCAGTGGAAGATCAGGCGCTTGATGAGGTGGCCTGAGGCCACCGTGTCGTAGATCTTGGCGTAGATCTTCTCGTAAATGCGGGGCACCGAGGCCATGACCGTGGGACGCACCTCCAGCATGTCCGCGGCCACAGTGTTCACGCTTTCGGCGTAGTAGATGGCCGCGCCGATGTGGAACCAGAGGAAGAGCCCCGCCATGCGCTCGAAGATGTGGGTGAGGGGCAGGAAGCTGAGCGCCCGCTCGTTCTCGATGAGGCTCACGGTGGCTTCGGCGGCCAGCACGTTGGTCACCAGGTTGCCGTGGGTGAGCATGGCTCCCTTGGGATCCCCGGTGGTGCCGGAGGTGTAGATCAGGGTGAGGATGTCCGAGGCCTGGCGCTGGGCGCCCCAGGCGCGGACCTCAGGTCGGCGGTCCTCCATGGCCTCGCCCTCGGCCTGGAGGGTGGACCAGAGCGCCAGGTTCCGACCGCTGCCCTCGGGCAGTTCGCCGTCCATGAGCACGGCCGCTTCCAGGGTGGGGAGCTGTTCCCAGTTCGCCAGGATTTTGTCCAGCTGGCCCCGGTCTGAGCAGACCACCCACTTGGCCTGGCTGTCCTTCAGGATGTAGCCAGCCTGGGCCACATTGAGGGTGGCGTAGACGGTGACATCAGGCAGGCCCTGGATGGCGCAGGCGAAATCGAGCATGGCCCACTCGGGGCGGTTCTCGGACATGATGGCCACCCGGTCCCCGGGCTTGAGCCCGCGGGCCGCCATGGCCAGGGCCAGCCGCTCCACCTGGGTCACCAGATCCGCATGGGAGATGGGCACGTAGACGCCGTTTTTCCGGGCTGCCAGGGCATCAGGAAGATTCCGTTCGGCGGCTTGGTAGAAAAGTTGGGCAATCGTTTCGAGGGGCTGCGCCACAATGACTCCGTGAACTCATGGGATGTGGGGAGATGTTAACAGGTACGGATGGGGCTCTGCTGGGGGAGGCCATCTCGGCCTTCCACTTGGAACAGCGGGCCCGGGGCGTCTCGCCCCACACGGCCCGGGCCCAGCAGGGCGACCTGGCCAAGCTGCTGGACCACGCCTGCCAACAGCGCTGGGGTGCCTGGAGCGTGAGCGCGCGAACCCTGCGGGGCTTCGCCCTGGAACTGGGGGACCGGGGCCTGGACCCCGCCTCCCAGGGCCGCATCCTCTCCACGGTGCGCGGGTTCTTCAAGTGGCTGTGGGAGACCCAGCGCATTTTGAGCAATCCCGCTTCGGGCTTGCGTAACCCCAAGCAGCCCAAGCGGCTTCCGGCCTTCCTCACTGAAGGTGAGAGCCAGGCCCTCCTGGACCTGCCAGAGGCCGTGGACTTCCCCACGGCGCGCCTGTCCTGCCTTCTGGAGTTCCTCTACGCCTCGGGGCTCCGCGTGTCGGAGCTGGTGGGCTTGGACCTCCAGGACTTCCTCCCGGAGCGCACCCTGAGGGTGCTGGGCAAGGGGCGAAAAGAACGCCTGGTGCCCTACCACGAGCAGGCGGCGGTCGTACTGGAGCTCTACCTGGCCCACAGGTCCGCCTTCCTGGCCGCCAAGAGCCTGCCGCCCAGTGCCGCTCTGTTCCTCAACCAGCGAGGCGGTCGCCTCACACCCACCAGCGTCCGCGCCCTGCTACGCAGCGCCCTGGAAGCTGCGGCCGTGCGCAGCCGGGTGAGCCCCCATGCCCTGCGCCATAGCTTCGCCACCCACCTGCTCAACCGCGGCATGGACCTGCGGGCGATCCAAGAGCTGCTGGGCCATGCCAGCCTCAGCACCACGCAGCGTTACACTCACCTGGGGCTGGAAGAGCTGGCCCGCACCTACGAAAAGGCCCATCCCCGGGCCAAGCTTTCCAAGTCCTAAGCTGGAGCCGCCTTGAAAACCGTGATCCCCGTTCCCACGATCCCGACCCTGGCCGTGCTGGGCACTGACGAGCGTTTCCCGGTGCGCCGCATCTACTGTGTGGGCCGCAACTACGCGGACCATGCCCGGGAGATGGGCATGGATCCCCTGCGGGAGCCGCCCTTCTTCTTCGGCAAGCCCAGCGATGTGGTGGTGCCCGGTGGGGGGGTGATCCCCTATCCGCCCCAGACCTCCAACCTGCACTACGAGGCCGAGCTGGTGGTGGCCTTGGCCAAGGGCGGCCGCGACATCCCAGCGAGTGAGGCCAGCGCCTGCATCTACGGCTACGCCGTGGGTATCGACCTCACCCGGCGGGACCTCCAGGCCAAGGCCAAGGACAATGGCCAGCCCTGGGACACCGCCAAAGGCTTCGACCACTCCGCGCCCATCTCAGTCATCTGCCCCGTGGCCCAGGTGGGCCACCTGAACGTCGGGGCCATCTGGCTTTCGGTGAATGGCGTCGAAAAGCAGCGCGGAGACCTGAGCCAAATGACCTGGTCCGTGCCCGAAGTCATCGCACATATCTCCAGTTACATGGAATTGGCGCCTGGGGACCTGCTGTTCACCGGCACACCTGCGGGTGTGGGACCCATCGTGGCCGGGGACAAGGTGCTGTGTGGGATCGAAGGGCTGGGAGAACTGGCCATCACCATCGTCTAGGTGGAAGGGGCAGGGGCGGAGAAAAACCCTTTAGCCGGGGATCCACGAGGATGGACGGAGATAAAGCCAAGCACCACGGCTGGCATCCCCGTCCATCGCCGGTCATTGTATGTTGCAGTCGGGTAGCTCCTGCCCCATGTTGGGCAACCCGCAGGAGAGCCTAGCCTCTAGTTCCCGCTCTTTTTGAACTGCGCGATGATGTCATCCACGCTGTCTTTGCGGCTGTCGGCCTCTAGGCTGGTCTCGAAGATGTGGTCCTGGGTGGCGACTTTGCGCTCGTTGAAGCCATCGCCGACCAAGGCGGTGCTGCCGATGTTGAAGATCGACAGCAGGCGGTTGAGGCCGCCCTGGAACTGCTTGAGCAGGATCACGACCTTCTCGATCTTCTGGCGGGTGATGTCCTGGAACTGGAGGATGTTCAGGATCTCGAAGGCTTCGTCGCTCACCTTCTGCAGGGTGTCCTTGGCGGGCTGGAGGTCCACGGGGGCGGTGGGGGCCGCCAGCTGGTGGGCGAAGAGGAACTCGATGACCTCCTGGGCCAGGGCCTGGGTGTCTTCGCCGTTGCCAGCCCGGGCCAGGAAGCCGGTCACGGCTGCCTGCAGGCCCTCGGAATGGGTCTTGTGGACTCCGAGGCCCTTATCGCAGTTTTCCACGGCCCTGGTGGCGTCATCTGCGGCGGCCATGAGGCTGTCCAGGCGGTTCATAACGCTCTGGGTGGCCTCCTCGGTATCCGAGGTGATGGCGTCCAACTGGGAGGCCAGCTCCGGCACCTGGGTGCTCTGGTGCTTGACTGAGGCATCGAGCTGCTGGAGGTTCAGGAGGGTCTGGTTGATGCTGGAGACCAGGGCCCCCAGCTCGCCCTTGGCCTCGATGTCGATCTTCTGGTAGACCCGGCCGTTGGCCATGTCCTGGGCGGCTTCGGCCAGACGGTGCAGGCTTACCTGGGAGTCGCCCTGGAGCTCCTGGCGCAGGTCCGCGATGAGTTCCTCCAGGCTGAGGAGGCGCTGGTCCAGACGGTCGCGGCGGGCCTGGAACTCGATGACGAGACTCTCCGGTCCATCTTCAGGACTGTCTGCAGATTCGACCGGGGGGCACTCCGGCGCCTCGGCGGGGAGTTCCATGGTCTCGATGTGGGGCTGTTCTTCAGGGGTGTCTGTCATGGGGACTCCAGGGCGCCCTCAGGGCGCGGGCCTCACCTTCACTACGGATCCTTCGGAAAATTCCCAAGCCTGCATGAGTTCCCGCGGGATGGCCAATTGCCGTTCCCCCAGGGTCGCAGAGAACTCAACCCGCTCCACCACCGGCGCCTTGGCCCAGACCAGGCGTACGTTGCGAACGCCCTGCTGGTAGGGGGGGAGGGCCATCCAGGCGGCCTCCATGGCCTTGGGCAGCTCCAGGTGGTCTCCCTTCCGGAAGAGGCCGGTCTTGAGGGGCACCACCGTGACCTGGACGTCCGGCTCCAGCAGGGTCAGGCGCCCGGCGTCCTTGAGGATGGCTGCGGCCTGGCGGACCGTGACGTCGTGCTGGCCCGAGGCCCCCATGACGTCCTGGAAGTCCCGGTATCCGTCAAAGTAAGGCAGGATCCGACGCTCCTCCGAGAACAGCTTCAGACCCTCCAGCAATTGGGGGATCGGCAGGGTGGGCCAGGGGATGGCGGTCATGCTGGGGAAGATGGTGTCCAGGCGCTTCCGGCTGTCCTGCAGGCGGGCCGAATCCATGAGCAGGTCCGGCACGGTGCGGCGAATGGTGGGGGTGATCTGGACCTGGGTGGTGAGGAACTCGAACTGGCCCCTGGTCCACTCCAGGATCTCGAAGGCAGCCAGCTCCCCGGAGGCGGACAGGGTTTCCGCGTGGATGACTTCGCCGCCGGAGAAATAAAGCACACCACTGATGCGGCCGGCATTGACCTGCAGCATCCCGGTCTTGCGGTTGACATGCAGCAGCTGGGCCACGTCCGTGAGGGAGATGCTCTCCAGCGCGCCGCGCAGGTTGCTCATTTGGAGCCCTCGCCGGTACCGAGCAGTTCGTTGAGCAGGACGTTGATCCGCTCCCGATTCACCGGCTTCACGGCGAAGATGTCCGGCCCGCTGCGCAGGCCCTGGGTCCAGGCCCGCTCACCATCGTAGCCCGTGAGCAGCACCACCTTGATGTGCTGGCATTCCGGGTCGTCCTTGATGGACTGGCAGAGCGAGGTTCCGCTCTCGCCGGGCATGGAGACGTCCAGGAAGATCAGGTCTACGGGATTGACTGCCAGGGCCCGGCGGGCCTCGGAGGCATCGGCGGATTCGATGACCTGGTGCCCCTCCCGCTCGATGAACTCGCGGAGGATTTGGCGGACATTGGCGTCGTCGTCCACGACCAGGACGTTGCTCATGGCCGGGCCTCCTGCATGGCGGTCAGCATCTCGTCCACGGCCCGCTCCATCCCCACGAAGACCGCGCGGCCGATGAGGCTATGGCCGATGTTGAGTTCCTCGATCTCGGGAATGGCGGCCACGGGACCTACATTCTGCAGGGTCAGCCCGTGGCCCGCGAGCACCTTGAGGCCCAGGCGGCTGGCCAGGCGGGCGGCCTCCCGCAGGAGGGCCACTTCAGCGGAGGCGTCGGAATCCATGGGCAGATCGCTGTAGACGCCAGTGTTCAGCTCCACCGCATGGGCCTCCACCTTGGCGGCCATCTTGATCTGGTCCAGGACCGGGTCCACAAAGAGGCTCACATGGATGCCGGCGCTCCTCAACTCACGCACCACGGGCTTGAGCATGCCCTGGAGGAAGATGACGTCCAGGCCGCCCTGGGTGGTGAGCTCTTCACGGCTCTCGGGCACCAGGGTCACCCAGGAGGGCTTGGCGGGAATGACGGCCTCCATGGCCTCCGAAGTGGCAGCGCACTCCACATTGAGGGGTACCGCCAGCACTTCCTTCAGGACCCGGAGATCCCGGTCCTGGATGTGGCGGCGGTCCGCCCGCAGGTGCACGGTGATCCCCTGGGCGCCAGCGCTCTGGGCCAGGAGGGCCGCGGCCACGGGTTCCGGTTCATGGCCGCCCCGGGCCTGTCGGAGGGTGGCTACATGGTCGACGTTTACACCGAGCCTGAGGGTCAATGGAAGCTCCACGAATTGATTCTCCCTAGCTTAACCACGGCAGCAATGCGCCGGTGGACGAAGGAGGCATGGGTTTTTACTTAAAAAAAGAGTTGCAACATCTAAATTTCAGAACGATCCTATTGCCATGAACGCTTCCGCACCCCTTCCAACCCTTTTCCTGGCCCATGGTTCGCCCATGTTGGCCCTGGATGGCGAAGCCTGGGGCCAGGCCCTGACTGCCTTCAGCCGCGTCCAGGTACGGCCACGGGCCATCCTCGTCTGCACCGCCCACTGGGAGGCTCCTGGCCCATTTCGCCTTTCCTCGGCGGCGCAGCCCGGCGTCATGCATGACTTCGGCGGCTTTCCGGAGGCCCTCTACCAGCTGGACTATCCGGCCCCGGGCTCTCCCGTCCTGGCGGCCCAGGCTGCGCAGCTGCTGCGGGCGGCGGGTCTGGACGTGGTGCTGGATGACCAGCGCCCCCTGGATCACGGCACCTGGGTGCCCCTGCGCTACCTGGCCCCCGAGGCCGACATCCCCGTCGTGCAGCTTTCGCTGCCTCGCCCGCGCACGCCCGAGCAGCTGCTGGCCGCGGGGCGGGCCCTGGCGCCCCTGCGCCGGGAGGGGGTACTCATCGTGGGCAGCGGTGGCATTGTGCACAACCTCGGTCGCCTGGACTGGGCGGGGGCTGCGGCACCACGACCCTGGGCCACCGCCTTCGACGGCTGGGTGCGCGAGCAGTTGGAGCGGGGCGATGCCACGGCCTTGGCCGACTGGCGCGGAGCTCCCGGCGCAGCAGAGTCGGTGCCCACCTCCGAACACTTCGATCCACTCTTCGTGGCGCTGGGTGCTGCCGAAAGCGCTCCTACCAGCCTCTTCAGCGGCTGGCAGCTGGGCAGCCTCAGCCTCGCCAGTTACTGCTTTTCCTGAATCAGGCTCCGGTCTTCCGGAACCGCGCCGCTGCCAGGATCAGGGTGGTGGTGCCCAGCAGGGTCAGGGCCAGCATGTGGGGCCAGAGCACCGGAAGGCCCAGGCCCTTCAGGAACACGCCCCGGATGATCACGAGGTAGTAGCGCAGCGGGTTCAGGAAGGTGAACCACTGCACCACCGTGGGCATGTTGGCGATGGGATAGACGAAGCCCGAGAGCATGAAGGCCGGCAGCATGAAGAAGAAGGCCGTCATCATGGCCTGCTGCTGGGTGGCGCTCACGGTGGAGATGAGCAGGCCCACACCCAGCGTACTGAGCAGGTAGAGCCCCGTCCCCAGGAAGAGGATGAGGGGATTGCCCAGGAGCGGGATCCGGAACCAGAAAACGGCGATGAGGGTGATGAGGGCCACGTCCACGAAGCCGATGAGGGCGAAGGGGATGGTTTTGCCGAGGATGAACTCCAGTCGGCCGATGGGCGTCACCATGATCTGCTCCATGGTGCCGATCTCCCGCTCCCGCACGATGGCCATGCTGGAGAGGATGATTGACACCACGGCCACCAGCATGGCCAGCACCCCGGGCACGAAGAAGTTGCGGCTGTCGAGGTTGGGATTGAACCAGGCCCGGGAGACCAGGGTGACGGGCTCGGCCTCCAGGCGCACCCCGGCACCGCGGGAGAAGCGCTTCTCCATGACGGCACGGTTGAAGTCGGCCCCGATGTGGGACGCGTAGCCCAGGATGATGCTGGCCGTGTTGGAGTCCGAGCCGTCCAGCAGCAGCTGGGCCTGGGCACTGCGCCCCCCCGCCAGGTCCTGGGCGAAGCCTCGGTTCAGCCGCAGCACGGCCTTGGCCTCGCCCGAATCCAGCACCTCCTGGATCTCGGGTTCGTCGCCGATGCGGCGCACCACATCGAAGCAGCCGGAGCCTTCGAAGCGCTCCACCAGGTCGCGGGTGGCGGGCGTCCGGTCCAGGTCGTAGACAGCCAGGTGGACGTGGCGCACGTCCGTGTTCACGGCATAGCCGATGATGAGCACTTGCATCACAGGCATGACGAAGATGACGGCTCGCATCCGCGGATTCCGGAGCACCTGGATGAACTCCTTGACGAGCATGTGGTAGAGGCGTTCCAGCATGATCAGTCCAGCCGTTTCTTGAAGCTGCGGATGGCGAGCAGGAGCATGAGGGCGCCGAAGCCCACCATGAGCAGGCACTCGGGCCAGAGCTGGGCGACTCCGGTCCCTTTCAGGTAGAGGCCCCGCAGGATGGTCACGAAGTAGCGGGCGGGAATCAGGTAGGTCACCCCCTGCAGCACCTTGGGCATGTTCCCGATATCGAACATGAAGCCCGAGAGCAGGAAGGCCGGCAGGAAGGTGGCCACGAAGGCGGCCTGGCTGGCCAAGAGCTGGGTCCGGGCCAGGGTGCTGATGAGGATTCCCAGGGAGAGGGCGCCCACCAGGTATACCGCCGATACCGAAAAGAGCAGCACCAGGCTGCCCCGGATGGGGACATCGAAGAGGAAGCGCCCCGCCAGCACGGAAAGCAGCATGTCCACCATGCCGATGGCGAAGTAGGGCGCCAGCTTGCCCAGGATCAGCTCGCTGCTGCGGACGGGCGTGGAGATCAGCTGCTCCATGGTGCCCGTTTCCCACTCCCGGGCCACTGTGAGGGAGGTGAGCAGGGCCGCGATGAGCATCATGATCACGGCGATGAGGCCCGGCACGATGAACACCTTGGATTCCATGTCGGCGTTGAACCAGGCGCGGGGCCTGAGTTCCAGGGGCAGCGCCAGGGGCCCCCCCGTCAGGCGCCGGACCTTCTCCACCAGGAGGGCCTGGGAGTAGGTGCGCACGATGGTCTCGGCGTAGCCGAGGGCCAGGGTGGTGGTGTTGGCGTCGCTGCCGTCAGCGAGCATCTGCACCTGGACCGTCCGCCCCGCGGCCACCCGCCGACCGAAGTCCACGGGAATGACCAAAGCCATCATGACCTGGCCCTGGTCGATGGCCGCCTCCACCTCGCGGTTGCTTTCCGGCCTGGCCACCACGGAGAAGTAGTGGGAGCCCTCGAAGCGCCCCACCAGTTCCCGGCTCTGGGGGGTGCGGCTCTGATCGAAGACGGCCAGGGGTACCCGGTCCAGATCCAGGGTTAGGGCATAGCCGAAGATCATAAGCATGATCATGGGCAGCAGGATGGCGATGCCCAGGGCGCGGGGATCCCGGAGGACGTGCAGGAATTCCTTGCGGGCCACGGCCTTCAGGCGGCGGAGGTTCAGCGCGCTCATTGGGCGAACTCCTGCTGCACACCGTCGGCCCGGTCCCGGGCCTCGATGAGGGACACGAAGACATCCTCCAGGGAAGGCGTGATCTGCTCTACAGACTCCACTCGGAACCCGGCGGCCTCCAGGGCTGCCTGCAGCCGGGGCGCGAGGGTCGCGGCGTCCTCGGTCATGAGGTGGATGTGCTGCCCGAAGAGGGCCGCGTCCCGGACGCCCGGCACCGCCGCGGCGACTCCCAGGGCCTCGTGGGAGCGGTCGCAGGCGAGGGCCAGCACCTGGTCGGCCATGAGGCTGCCTTTCATTTCGCTGGGAGTCCCCAGGGCCACCAGCTCACCTCGGTAGATCATGGCCAAGCGGTCGCAGTACTCCGCCTCCTCCATGTAGTGGGTGGTCACGAAGACAGTCACGCCCTGGTCCGCCAGCTGGTGGATGAGGTCCCAGAAACTGCGCCGACTCAGGGGATCCACCCCCGAGGTGGGCTCGTCCAGGAAGAGCACCTGTGGCTCATGGAGCAGGGCGCAGCCCAGCGAGAGCCGCTGCTTCCAGCCCCCGGGCAGCGCGCCGGTGCGGGTCTGGCGGTGGTCCTGGAGGCTGGCCATCTCCAGTACCCAGGCTTTCCGGGCGGCCTTCTTCTCCCGGGGGATGCTGTAGATGCCGGAGTAGAAATCAATGTTCTCCTCCACCCGCAGGTCGTCATAGAGGCTGAATTTCTGGCTCATGTAGCCGATGTTCCGCTTGATCTGCTCCCGCTCGGTGCGGATGTCAAAACCGGCCACGGTGCCGCTGCCACCGGAGGGCTCCAGGAGCCCGCAGAGCATGCGGATGGTGGTGGACTTTCCTGCGCCATTGGGGCCCAGGAAGCCGAAGATCTCACCTCGGGCCACGTCCAGACTGATGCGGTTCACGGCCACGAAGTCCCCGAAGCGCCGCTCCAGGTTCCGCAGCGTGACGGCGAAGGCGCTCCCCTCCCGCCCCGCGCTCACGCGGCACCTCCGGGGATGGCGGAGGTGAAGACATCCTCGAGCGTGGGCTCGATGACGCGGAGGTCGTGGAGCGGGATGCCCTCGGCCCGCAGGACCTGCTCGATGGCCAGGCGGCCTTCATCGGCTTTCTCGACGAGGATGTGGAGGCGATCTCCGAAGAGGGCCACCGTTCCCAGCTGAGCCGTACGCAGGAGCCCGGAGGCTCGCCGGGGCTGATCGCAGCGCAGCTCCAAGAGGCTTCCCCGCAGCAGCCCCTTCACGCCCTCCACGGTGTCGCAGGCCAGGAGGCGGCCTTGGTGGAGCAGGCCGATGCGGTTGCAGCGCTCGGCCTCGTCCAGGTAGGCGGTGGAGACGAAGATGGTCACGCCCTCCTGCTGGAGCTGGTAGAGGATGCGCCAGAAGTCCCGCCGGGAGACGGGGTCCACACCGTTGGTGGGCTCGTCCAGGAAGAGCACCCGGGGGGTGTGGATGAGGGCGCAGGCAAGGCCCAGCTTCTGCTTCATGCCCCCGGAAAGGTTGCCTGCCTGGCGGCGCTTGAAGGGGCTGAGGTTGCTGAAGTCCAGGAGGCGGTCATTCCGCTCGTTCCGGCCCGCCTTGGGCACTTCGTAGAGCTCGGCGTAGAAGTCGAGGTTCTCCTGCACCGTGAGATCTGGATAGAGCCCGAAGCGCTGGGCCATGTAGCCGATGCGACCCTTGATGGGCTCAGGCTGGGTCCGCACATCGAGCCCATCCACCCAGGCCTCGCCAGAGCTGGGCGCGAGGATACCCGTCAGCAGTCGCATGGTCGTGGTCTTGCCCGCCCCGTCCGGCCCCACGAGGCCAAAGATCTCCCCCTCTGCCACAGACACCGTGAGCTGGTCCAGGGCCACCAGATCCCCGAAGTGGCGCGTCAGCGCCTGGGTCCGGACGGTCTCCATCAGCGGCCGCCCAGCTCGATCTCGACGTCCACGGGCATGCCGGGCTTCAGCTCCATGGCGGGGTTGGGGATCTCGATTTTGATGCGATAGACGAGCTTGGCGCGCTCCTTCCGGGTCTGGACACTCTTGGGCGTGAACTCGGCCTCGGAGGCAATGAAGGAGACCCGACCTTCGTACTGCTTGCCCGGGTAGGTATCCGAGCTGACCCGGGCCTTCTGGCCGACCTTCACGCGGCCCAGGTCCCCCTCCTCCACGTAGGCCCGCAGCCAGACCTGGCCCAGGTTGGCCATGGTCAGGACCGAGGTGCCTGGGCTGACGAATTCCATGGGCTCGATGTTCTTGGACAGGATCACCCCCGAGGTCGGAGCCAGGAGGGTCGCATAGCCCAGCTGGGTCTGGGCCAGGGCCAGGGCCTGGGTGGCCTGATCGAGGCGGGCCCGGCCCTGGTCGATGTCCTCCTTGCGAGGTCCCTTCTGCACGAGGGTGGCCTGCTGATCAGCCTGCCGGACCTTGGCGCGGGCGGCCTCGAGGGCGGCCTTGGTGGCCTCGTAGTCCCGGGCCGAGAGGATGCCCTGCCGTTGAAGGTCCCGCAGGCGGACCTCATCGGGCTCCAGGCGTCGGAGGTCGGCCTTGGCCTGCTCCAGAGTGGCGCGGGCGGCCTCGATTTCCTCGTTGCGGGAGCCCGCCAGCAGGGCGTCCAGGGCGGCCCGTGCCGTGGCGGCATCCGCCTTGCGCATGGCCACGGTCTGCTCCAGGTCCTTGGCCTCAAGGCGGGCCAGCAGCTGGCCGGCCTGGACGACCTGGCCCTCATCCACAGGGCGCTCCAGGACCCGTCCTCCCAGCCGGAAGCTGGCTTCGACCTGGACCACTTCGATGTTCCCGGATAGCCGGAGCCGGGGCTCCGGGCGGTGGCCACAGGCACTGAGCAGCAGGACTGCGCCGAGGATGGACCCGGGCAGGGCGGAGGACAGGAGCAGCGGGGCTGGACGCATGGGGAACCTCATCAGACAGCGGAGTCGGGCAGGGCGGGCAGGGGACTGGTGGGGTCCAGGGCCACGCCCCGCCAGAACAGGTCAAACCAGGCGCGCATGCCCGTGGCCACGACGTTTTCCGGGGGGAGGTCCATGAGCCGCGGGAGCATGACCGGGAGCACGTCCAGGATCTCCAGCTGCATCTTCACCAGGAAGAAGGTGGCCAGCATGGGGTGGAGGTTCTGCCGGAGCTCGCCCCGCTCAAGGCCCTGCTCGAAGATCCGGCGAATGGCCCCCGTGACCGGGCGCACCTGCGCCTCGATGAGGGCGGTGACACCTTCGGCACCCTTCACGATCTCGCCTCGGACCAGGGAGCGGAGTCCGGGATCCTCAGCCAGGTGCTGGTGGAAGATCAGCAGGACCTCCCACAGACGCAGGGCGGTGGGGCGCCGGTCCAGCGGATCCGCCAGGCGCTCCACGTCCCGCAGCACCGCTGGGAAGCGGCGCTCCAGCAGGGCGTTGAACAGGGCCTCCTTGCTGGCGAAGTGGTAGTAGATGAGGGCCGGGTCGCAGCCCGCCTGACGGGCGATGGCCCGCAGGCTGGCGGCGCGGAGGCCCTGCTCCGTGAAGACGGTCTGGGCCGCAGCCAGGAGTTGGTCCGGGTCCACCTTGGTGGCCTTGGGACCTCGGGAACGGGCAGGGGGATGGACGGGGGAGCGCATGAGGATCCTATTCAACGTGTGTTGAATGTTGGATTCCAGGGCGACTCGGCGCAAGTCATAATTTCAATGCCTGTGGAAATAATTTGTTTCGCACAAAAAGGCCCCCGCCTATGGGGGGCCTTTTTGTGCGAGCGTGACAGGCTACTCGCTGGAGATGGGCACCACGGTGGTGTCGTTGATGGGGGCGATCTCGGCTTCCTCGAAGGCGATGCGGTTCTCCTCGACCTCGGCCACGGCCACCTGGCCCCAGAACGAGGCGAGCTTGGGGGCATCCTGGGCCTGGCCGTGCTTGTTCACGGGCACCACGACCTCAACCTTGGGGAAGGCGCCGCGCTGCAGCTGCTCGCAGCGTTTGCCCGCCACAACGACGAAGCGGTACTTGTTGCCGATTTCATCCGGTACACGAACAATGGTGCGCTGGGTCATGGACACTCCGAACCACGAAGCTTAACACCAGGAGCGCTTCTGGGCAACGGTTGGCGTTAGCATGGTGGGTTTCCCGGGAGAGACCATGGAACGCGGCAAGCTCTGGCGCAACAGCTACGGGAACAACTTGAGGCTGCTGGAGATGAACAGTGTGGGGCTGACCCCGGACCTGGCCGCCCAGCGTCCCGCCGAAGGCGTCTCCTCGGCAGCCTGGCTGCTGGGGCACGTGGTGGCGGCCCGGCGCAGTGTGGTGAAGCTGCTGGGCGGCAGCCCCCCCGAAGATCCAGCCTGGGCGGAGCACTACTCCCGGGGCGGTTCCGGAGCCACGGCCCACCTGGCCTGGCCGGAGCTGGTGCTTGCGTTGCAGGCTGTGGACCAGCAGCTGAAGGAGGCCTTCATGAGCGAGACGGACTGGGATCGGCCCGCCCGCAACCCCGGCCTGGGCATCGAGCAGCCCCTGGAGCAGGTGGTGGCCTTCATGTTCATGCACGAGTGCTACCACCTGGGGCAGATTGGGATCATCCGCAAGCTGCTCGGTCTTCCTGGAGCCATCTGATGCAGATCGTCCTGGGCATCACCGGCGGCGTGGCCGCCTACAAGGCCGCCGAGCTGGCCCGCCAGCTCACGAACCAGGGCCACCGGGTCCGGTGCATCCTCACGGAGGCCGGGGCCCGTTTCATCACGCCGCTGGCCCTCAGTAGCCTCACGGGGGAGCCCTGCCTGGGGGCCAACCCCGACATGGGGGAGTGGCGCGCCAATCCCAGCGTCGAGCACATCGAGCTGGCCCGCTGGGCGGACCTCGTCGTCGTGGCGCCCGCCACCGCCAACAGCATCGGCAAGACCGCCAACGGCCTGGCCCCGGACCTGCTCAGTACCGTACTGCTGGCCACCCGGGCACCGGTGCTCTGGGCCCCGGCCATGAACACGGGCATGTGGGAGCACCCGGCGGTCCAGGCCAACCTGGCCCGACTGCGCAGCTTTGGCCACGGAGTGGTGGAGCCTGGCGAGGGCGTCCTGGCCTGCGGCGAGGAGGGCGCGGGCAAGCTGGCCGATGTAGGCGCCATCCTCGAAGCCATCCAGATGTATGGGACGCCTAATCTAGCCGTTCTCCAGGGCAGGCAGATCCTTGTCACTGCAGGCCCCACCCGGGAGGACCTGGACCCGGTCCGCACCCTCAGCAACCGCAGCACTGGGGCCATGGGCCTCGCCTTGGCCCGTGCCTTCCGGGACGTGGGCGCCCGGGTGCACCTGGTGCTGGGCGGCGATCTGCCTGCGCCCTGGGGCGTGGAGACGATGCGCGTGCGCAGCGCGCAGGACATGCTGGCCGCCTGCGAAGCCCGCTGGGCGGACTGTGATGGCCTGGTGGCGGCGGCGGCCGTGGCGGATCAGCGCCCGGAGCATCTGGCAGCGGAAAAGGTGAAGAAGACGGATGGTCCCGAGTCCCTGGTGCTGGTGCGGACGCCAGACGTGCTGGCGACCCTTGCGTCCAAACGCCGGCCGGACCAATGGGCCATGGGCTTCGCCGCCGAAAGCGAGAAGCACTTGGATCACGCCAAGGCCAAGCTCAAAAGCAAAGGGTTGGACGCCATCCTGGTCAATGACATCCAGAGTGGCCGAGCCTTTGGCACCCAGGCCAACACCCTGATCCCCATCACCCCCCAGGGCGTCCTGCCCGCCCTCGGGCCCCTGCCCAAGGAGCGTCTGGCCCAGGCCGTGGTGCAGTGGTGGGCCCACCGCTTGGATGTTTCAGACCGGGCCCAGCAGCCGGGATTCTAGGGGGACTTGTCCTGCTTCAGATCGCTGGATCCAGCCAGGGCAGCACCTCACTGGGCTGGCCGGGGACGTTGCCGAGCCGCACCGCCACCACCACAATCCAGCCCTGGGGCCGCTGCAGGGATCTCAGATCCAGGACGAGGGTCTGACCTGGGCCGGGCAGATCGGGGCGCCGCCGCTCCAGGACCACTTCACCCTTGCTGAAGATCTCTTCGGGGGTGGGCTTCGTGAGCCCCAGAGGCAGGTAGAGCACCCGCACCTGCTCGATGCCCACCAGGTCGCCACCTTGGGTGTCCCGAGAGGGCAGGACAACTCTCAGCCTGCGCAGGCCCTCCAGGCGGACCTCCGGGGCCTGGGCCGTGGCCCGGGGTCTCGGAATGGGGTCGCCCCGACGTCCGCAGGCGATTGTGACCAGGCACATGGTGATGGAGAGCAGAGGATTTGCTAGGCTAGAGGCACGCACCCCAACATCATGCCCGATTCAGAGGTCAACCATGCCAGTGACCAAGATCCTGATTGCTAACAGAGGCGAGATCGCCTGCCGGGTGATCCGCACCTGCCGCGAGATGGGGATTCCCACCGTGGCGGTCTATTCCGAAGCGGACCGCGGTGCCCTGCACGTGCGCATGGCCGACGAGGCCTACTTTATCGGCCCCGCCGCGGCCCGGGAGAGCTACCTGGTAGTGGAGAAGATCATTGACGTCTGCAAGCGCAGCGGCGCCGATGCTGTGCATCCGGGCTACGGCTTCCTCTCCGAGAATGCCGGCGCGGCCCGGGCCTTCGCGGCTGAAGGCATCACCTTCATCGGACCCCGGCCCGAGTCCATCGAAAGCATGGGCTCCAAGACCGCGGCCCGGGTCGTGGCCATCGCAGCGGGTTGTCCCGTGGTGCCGGGCATCCAGGAGACCATGGCCGACGAAGCGCTGCTGGCGGCTTCCCTGAAGATTGGTTTCCCCGTCATGCTCAAGGCCGCCATGGGCGGCGGCGGCAAGGGGATGCGCCTGGTGCACAAGCCCGAGGAGTTCACCTCCTCCCTGGCCCGGGCCCGCGGCGAAGCGCTTTCCTCGTTCGGCGATGACAGCGTCTATGTGGAGAAGGCCATCGTCCAACCCCGCCACATCGAGATTCAGATCTTCGGGGACACGCACGGCAACCACGTCTATCTCCACGAACGGGAATGCTCCGTGCAGCGGCGCCACCAGAAGGTCATCGAGGAGGCGCCCAGCCCCCACGTGACCCCGGAAATGCGCAAGGCCATGGGCGAGGCGGCTCTCAAGGTGGCCAAGGCCGTGGACTATGTCGGCGCAGGCACCGTGGAGTTCCTGGCGGACATCGACCGCAACTTCTATTTCCTGGAGCTGAACACTCGCCTCCAGGTGGAGCATCCCGTCACCGAATGGATCACGGGCCTGGACCTTGTGAAGTGGCAGATCCAGGTGGCCCGAGGCGAGAAGCTGCCCATGACCCAGGAGGAGATCCCCCTCAACGGCTGGGCCATCGAGTGCCGCGTGTATGCGGAGGACCCGGACAAGAACTTCATGCCCAGCCCCGGCAGGATCACCTACCTGCGCACCCCCAGCGGTCGCAATGTGCGCGATGACGGCGGCGTGTACGAGGGGGCCGAGGTGCCCATGTTCTACGACCCCATGATCAGCAAGCTGAGCACCTGGGGGCCCACGCGCATCGAGGCCGTGGAGCGCATGCGGGCAGCCTTGGGCGAATACCGCATCGGCGGCATCCGCCACAACATCGCCTTCCATGAGGCCCTTATGGAGCACGAACCCTTCCGCACGGGTGCCCTTCATACGGGGATGCTGGACGAACCCTTTTGGAAGAAGAAGGGGCAGGGGCCCGATCTCAAGTTCGCCGTGGCCGCGGCCCTCTTGCACGAGCTGGAGACCGAGCACCGCCGCGCCGCTCAGCCCGCCGTCAACGGCGATGGCAAGCCGGATGCCTGGAAACAATGGGGCCGGTTCAACCGCTTGTAGCTGAGGAGATCAAGGTGAAACGCACTCTGGTAATCGGCAAGGAATCCCAGGACGTGGAATTCATCCGCCAGGAC
Source organism: uncultured Holophagaceae bacterium (assembly GCA_903913215.1). Lineage (GTDB taxonomy): Bacteria > Acidobacteriota > Holophagae > Holophagales > Holophagaceae > Geothrix. The sequence goes on along the minus strand of CAIWKE010000039.1, from coordinate 19,362 downwards.
GGCGTCACCACGCTGGTCTGGGATGGCGTGTCGCACTCCATCGACATCATGGAACTCGAACCCGGCTGCTTCTCGATCCTGATGGATGGCCGCTCCGTGGAAGTCCGCTTGGACCCCGCCAAGTCCCCGGACCCCGAAAGCCACGCCTATCGGGCCATGCTCTATGACGGCTCCTACGAGTTTGCCCTGGTGGATCCCCGCCGCGCCCTGTTGGGCGCCTCCGGCGGCGCTGGCGCCAGCGGTGGCCTGCTCATGTCCCCCATGCCTGGCAAGGTGGTGAAGCTGCTCGTGGCCGTTGGCGATGTCGTTCAGGAAGGCCAGACCCTCCTCGTCATGGAGGCCATGAAGATGCAGAACGAGTTGAAGACCCACACCACCGGAACCGTAAAGACCATTCACGTCGGGGAGGGCGCCACCGTCGAGACGGGAGCCTCCCTCATCACGGTGGTGGCGCCCGAAGCCTGATTGGGAGGCCTTGCGTATCGCCGCAGGCGATACCAAGAGGATGCAGAACGAGTTGAAGACCCACGCCACCGGAACTGTAAAAACCATCCATGTCGTGGAGGATGCCACCGTGGAGGCGGGAGCCTCCCTGATCACCGTGGTGCCGATCGAGGCCTGATCTCCAGGAAGCGCTCAGGTCCAAAGGCCTCAGGCCCCGGGCACTCAGGGGCCTGAGGCCTTTGGGTGAGCCTGGTTCGGACCAGCGGACCCCGGCACCCTTGGCAGAGAAAATACAGGTCATGTGGACCGAAAAGGCTGGATATTGATCACCCGAAAATCGGGTAGAAATGGCCCATTCAAGTGCCTGAAATGCCTGAAAGTTACAAAAATCCTGGAGGCTCGACGTTCCCATGTTTCAAGTTATAAAATACAAATAAGAACCAATGGATACACAGATTAGTAAGAAACTGTGAGGTAAAAAAACGTGTTTTTAGATTGAAATTAGACCCTTGGGCCGACTATGCTCTGTGACAGAGGTCACACCTCGACTTATCACGGAGGCACCACATGAAGAAATCGTTGCTGTTCCTGCTGGCGGGAACCGCGCTGACCCTTTCGGCCCAGCAGGGCACGAGTTGGGTCGCCGGTTACGTCGGGCAGACCATGTTTGAAAGCAAGCCCGACCTCCAGGACAAGGCCCACTTCGGTCTGGGCCTGGGGCACTGGTACTCGGATCGCTGGGGCGTGGACTTCCGGGCCCTGCGGAGTGACCTGCAGGTCGACAAGGCCCCCCCCACCTGGGGCAAGGGCAAGGAAACCCACTTCCTGGCTTCCGGCCTCTTCAACTTCCGCCCCGGCGCTGAGAACTGGTATCCCTACGCGGCCCTGGGTGTGGGTGACAGCAACGTCAGCGGCCGTTACTCCGGCAAGGCCGACAGCACCAACCGCTTCAACTACCACGGCGGCCTGGGCATCATGGGCCGTCCTGCCGAGCACGTTTTCTTCGATCTGAGCGTGAAGGCGGTTCATGTGAACTTGGCCGACACCCTCTACAACTCTGCCAAGGCCCGCACCGAATACCTGGGCACCGTGGGTCTGGGCTACACCTGGGGTGGCGCGAAGGCCATGGCCCCTGCGCCCGCCCCCGTTCCTCCCCCGGCTCCCGCCCCCGAGCCCAAGGTTGAACCCGTGCCGCCTCCTCCTCCGCCGCCTCCAGCTCCGACTCCGGCTCCGGCTCCCGAGCCTGTGGTTCCGACCCCCCCGCCACCTCCGCCCCCGCCTCCGTCGAAGATCGTGCTGGACGAGGCTGTGCTGCACTTCGCCAACGGCCGTTCCGAGCTGGGCCCTGATGCGACTGCCGCCATCCAGAAGGTGGCCGACGGCCTCAAGTCCTACTCCGGGACCTACACCCTGGTGGTCAGCGGCCACACCTCTTCGGTGGGTGGCGCGGCTCTGAACAAGAAGCTCTCCAAGCAGCGTGCAGAAGCCGTGGCCAAGATCCTGGCCGAATCGGGCATCCCCGCCGCCAACATCACTTCTGTGGGCGTTGGCCCCGACAAGCCCCTGGCTGACAACAAGACTAAGGAAGGCCAGGCCAAGAACCGCCGCGTGGAAATCGATGTGAAGGTCAACGACGGCAAGGCTGAGGTCCGCAAGACCGAAACCGGCATCGTGGACGCCGCTCCGGCTCCCGCCCCCGCCGCCAAGCCGGCCAAGAAAGCCAAGAAGTAGTCTCAAACCCCCACTGGCGGGAGTCCCCCGGGCTCCCGCCAGTTTTTTTAGGGAGGATCCGCATGTCCCTGAAAGACGAATTCAAGGCCTTCATCCTCAAGGGCAACGTCATTGATCTGGCTGTGGCCGTGGTCATCGGCGGCGCCTTCGGCAAGATCATCACCGCCTTCGTGGACGGCATCGTCATGCCCCTGGTGACTTATGTGCTCCCCACCAACATCAAGTGGGAGGAGTGGGTCATCGGGAAGTTCCGCTTTGGGGCCGTCCTCGGCGCCACCGTCAACTTCCTGGTCATCGCGCTGGTGATCTTCCTGGTACTGATCAAGTTCCTGGGCCGGTTCGGCAAGAAGGAAGAAGTCGCCGCCGCCCCCACCACCAAGGAATGCCCCGCCTGCCTGGAGCAGGTGCCCCTTCTTGCCACCCGCTGCAAGCACTGCACCAGCAACCTCTAGTCCGAAGCCAGATCAAGGCGCATGAAGGGCCCGGGGACGGGCCCTTTCCCTTGTGAGGGCAGGCCGCCCGTGGTGAACTGGAAGATCAACCCCGGGGTGCTTGGGTGCACCCCCCGACGCACGAGGGCGCCGATGAGCGAGCAAGCTCCGGTTAAGAAATACTCTGTTTTTCTTCCCAAGACCGACTTCCCCATGAAGGCGGACCTGCCCCAGCGCGAGCCGAAACGGCTGGAGCGCTGGAAGGCCCTCGATGCGCAGGGACGGAACCTCTACGCCCGCATCGAGGCGAGGCGTCAGGCTGACAACGTCACAGGCCTCGGGAAGGGCCGCGAGGTGCTCCATGATGGCCCCCCCTATGCCAACGGCGCCATCCACATGGGCCATGCCCTGAACAAGATCCTCAAGGATGTGGTGGTGAAGTCCCGCTGGATGGAGGGCTACGAGTCCCCCTACGTACCAGGCTGGGACTGCCACGGCCTGCCCATCGAGCACGCGGTGGAAAAGGACCTGGGGCCCAAGCGTCGGGAGTTGAGCCGCGCGGAGTTCCTGCAGAAGTGCCGCGTATACGCCCAGAAGTGGATCGATACCCAGCGCACCGCTTTCCAGCGCCTGGGTGTGCTGGGCGCCTGGGAGCAGCCCTACGTGACCATGGCCCCCCGGTATGAGGCCGAGACGGTCCGGCACTTGGCGAAGCTCTTCGAGAGCGGCTCCGTCACCCGGAAGCTGAAGGTGGTGCACTGGAGCTACGGCGCCCGCACGGCCCTCGCTGAAGCGGAAGTCGAATACGCGGACAAGACCAGTCCGGCCATCACCGTGGCCTTCCCAGTGGCGGACGTCGAGGCCCGGCGCCTGGAGCTGCCCGTGCCCCTCTTCGTCCCCATCTGGACCACCACGCCCTGGACCCTGCCGAGCAACCTGGCCGTGGCCATGCATCCCGACTTTGAGTACGCCGTGGTGAAGGCCAGGGAGCGTTACTACATCGTGGCGGTGCCCCTGCGTGAGGACTTTGCCAAAAAGCTTGGCGTAGAACTGCACACGGTGGAGATCCGTAGCGGCAAGGAGTTCCAGACCCTGGTGGCCCGGCATCCCTGGATCGACCGGGACAGCCCGGTGCTGCTGGCGGACTACGTCACCGCCGATACCGGCACGGGTCTGGTTCATACGGCCCCAGACCACGGTGTCGACGACTTCAACCTGGCCCACCACCTGGGCCTCCTGCAGTTGGTGGGACCCGATGGCAAGTTCCTGCCCGCGGTCAATGACCCTGAGCTGGAGGGCAAGAACATCTTCGACGCCAACCCCCTGGTGGTGGAGCGCCTCAAGAACGACCGTAGCCTCCTGCATGTGGACATGCTGACCCACAGCTATCCGCACTGCTGGCGAACCCGCACGCCCATCCTCTTCCGCGCCACAGAGCAGTGGTTCATAACCATGGACTCGGAACTCACGGGCAAGGGCCGCAGCCTGCGAGAACTGGGCATCGAGGGTGTGGAGCAGACCCAGTGGATCCCAGCCCAGGGGCAGAACCGCATTTCGGCCATGATCGCGGGCCGGCCCGACTGGTGCATCAGCCGCCAGCGTGCCTGGGGCACGCCCATCACCGTGCTGCGCTGCGAGGCCTGTGGCGAGCCCCTGGTGGCGCCTTCGGTATTCGAGGCGGCGGCCCTGGCCATCGAGCAGGGAGGCATTGAGGCCTGGTCCGAGCTGTCCGTGGAGAGCCTGCTGCCTGCGGGTTCCACCTGCCGCTGCGGCTCCCAGGTCTTCCAAAAGGAAACGGACATCCTCGATGTCTGGATCGACTCCGGTGTCAGCGCCTCCGTGGTCTGCGAGTCCCACCCCGAGTTGAAGCGTTCGGACTACGGCCAGTTCATCTACCTGGAGGGCTCGGATCAGCACCGGGGCTGGTTCCACAGCTCTCTGCTCTTCAACCTAGCCGCCACGGGCACCAAGCCCTACAAGCAGGTGGTCACCCACGGCTTCGTGCTGGACGGCAAGGGCCAGAAGATGTCCAAGAGCCTGGGCAATGTCATCACGCCCGAGGAGATCCTCAAGACCCTGGGCGCGGACATCCTGCGCTGGTGGGCCGCCAGCTGCGATTACAGCGAGGACATCCGCATCTCCAAGGAGATCCTGGACCGCAGCGCCGATGCCTACCGGAAGATCCGCAACACCCTGCGTTTCCTCCTGGGCGCCCTGGCGGACTTCGATCCTGTCAAGGATGCCGTGGCCCCCGCAGATCTGGCCCCCCTGGACCGCTGGGTGCTGGACGCTTTCGGCCGAACCACCCAGGAGGCGCGGGACGCATACACGCGCTTCGAATTCCACCGCGCCACCCAGTCCATCCACGGCTTCTGCCAGCTGGAACTTTCGGGCCGTTACTTCGAGATCATCAAGGACCGCCTTTACTGCGACGCCCTGGATTCCGCCCGGCGGCGGAGCTGCCGCGCCACCTGCTGGGAGCTGGCCCAGGGCCTCTGCACCCTCCTGGCCCCGGTCATGAGCTACACCATGGACGAGGCCTGGGAGGCGATCCCCGGCGCCACTGGCAGCGTCCATGAGCAGCGCTTCCCTGAGGTTCTGGCCCAGGCCGAAGCCCCCGAGTGGCGGAAACTCTGGGAGGTCCGCGAGGCCGTGCAAGGGGCCATGGAGCCCCACCGAGCCGCCAAGACCATCGGCACCAGCCTGGATGCGAGTGTCGCCATCACCCTGAAGGATCAGAGCGAATGGGATCAGTTGGACGCCCTTGGTGAATCCCTGGACGACCTCCTGGTGGTTTCTTCCATCGCTCGAAGCGCAGCTTCGAGCGCAACCGACCCCCTCGTGACGGTCACGACGCACGAAGGCACCAAGTGCCCCCGCTGCTGGAACCACAAGGGCGGTCATGGTGTGGGCGAGGACACGGCCCTCTGCGTGCGCTGCGCCGTCGTGGTGGCCTAGTGCGGAAGCTGATCTGGCTGCTGCTGCCCGCCAGTGTCCTGGCCCTGGATCTCGGCTCCAAGGCCTGGATCCTGCGCCTGCTGCGGGAGGAACAGTCCCTGCCGGTCATCAAGGGCTTCTTCTCACTGACGCTGGGCTTCAACCGGGGCGCCATCTTCGGCAGCCTCACTTGGCTGCCGGACTCGGTCCGCTACATTCTGTTCGCCGTGGCAGGCCTGGTGGCCCTGGTCTACTTCGGGCGCCTCTTCCTGGCGGACGAGACCCCAACCTGGGATCGCGTCTGCCTGGGCCTCATCCTGGGCGGTGCGCTGGGCAACGGCATCGACCGGATCCTGCGTGGCGCCGTGGTGGACTTTCTGGATTTTATCTTCGGGACCTGGCACTACTGGACCTTCAACATCGCCGACAGCTTCATCCTCGTCGGCGCCGTGTTGTTCGGGATCCGCATGCTATTGGCGTCGCGGATTGAAGGCAAGGCTAAAGAAAACTGATCCAACACGAAGACGCAAAGACCACGAATTAGAACGGCAGCCCTTACTTTTTGCCCTTCCGCTTCTATTTCCCTTCGAGTCTTCGTGTCTTTGTGTTGGATCAGTAAAAGCTCACTGAGCCTCAATGGCCTTCAGAAGGGCGGGGTCCTTGGGGAGCTGGTCGACGTCGGCGAGGCGGGGGACGAGGCGCTTCCAGAAGGGTTCGGCGGCAAAGACGCGCTTGAAGATGGGCAGGGCCTCGTCGAGGTGACCGCTGGAGGCCAGGGCCACGGCCTGCCAGAAGGGCATCTCCCAGATCCCCGGGGCCAGCTTGGCGGCAGCCTCGTAGGCGGCCTTGGCTTCGTTCCACTTGGCCGCGGTGACGAAGCCATCCCCCTCGTCCATGAGGCGGTAGGCGCGGCGGAGCTGGATGAGGCGGCCCAGTTCCACCAGAGGCTCGGGGCTGTCCTCCACCCGGAGGTCGAAGAGGCGGTCGTTCCAGGGCTGACCCGAGGCCTTGCCCTTCACGATGAGGATGGCGGCGCTCTGGCGCCCACGGATATCACCGCCCTCGCCCTGGGCGGCGATCAGAGCCGCCAGCAACCGATCCGCAAGATCCCCCTTGGAAGCCCGGAAGGCCTTGGCCATGGCGGGCCAAACGCTGGCCTTGTCCATGAGGTTGGCCTCCACCGTGAAGCCGTCCCCCACCTCGTGGCCCGCAGCCTGGATGCACTTGGTGCCGGTGTGCGCAGCAGCGTGCCCCTGGGCATCCACCATGGCCACCTGGCGCACCTCCCGATCAGGATCCGTGGCCAGCAGGGCCTTGAGGGCGTCAGGCGCGGACTTGCCAGCCTTCATGAGGGCCAGGCCCAGGGCGCCGTAGCTGGGCTCCACAAAACTCTGGGTGGCCACGGCGCCCACGCCGGGCTCCGCCCAGGGCACCGAGGAGCCCACGCCGAACCAGTGGCTCTGGACGGCCACACCCAGGTCCCCGGTGGCCGCGTCCCGGGCCACGATGGAGAAGGTGTGGACCGGACGGCGGGGCGGCTCGCCCGCGCTGAGCAGCAGCGAGAGCCCGAGGGGCAGGACGCAGGTGAGGATGCGCATGGGCTCTCCAAGTGGGGGTGACCTCCATCCTACCTTCTGAATCGCGATCTCCGAGAGGCTGGTACGATGGCTGAATGCGCCTGTTCCTCCCCCTCGCCACCCTCTGCCTGCTGGCCCTGCCGGCCCCCGCCCAGGAGGCCTACCGCGCCTCCGTGGACGCGTGGCACGCGGGGCGCGTCGCAAGGCTGAGCGCTGAGGACGGCTGGCTCACCCTCATCGGCCGGGACTGGCTCAACCCCGGAGAGAACACCCTGGGGTCCGCCCCGGGTTCCACCGTGCTGCTGCCGGACTGGGCCGCGCCAGCCAAGGCGGGCCTGTTCATCGTGGAGGGCAGCACGGTGCGCTTCAAGCCCCTGCCGGGCAGCGGTCTCCTGCTCAATGGCAAACCCGCGGTGGAAGCGGTCCTGAAGTCCGATGCCACCGGCAAGGCCGATGTCCTGCAGGCAGGCCGAGTCTCCTTCTATCTGATCCAGCGCGGGGCCAAGGTCGGAGTCCGCGTGAAGGATCCCGAGGCTCCTACCCGCAAGGCCTTCCACGGCGTGCCGCGCTATCCGGTGGATGCAGCCTGGCGCGTGGAGGCGGACTTCATCCCCTACAATCCGCCCCAGACCCGCGCCATCTCCACGGTGCTGGGCACCTCGGAACCCATGACCACCCCGGGCCTGCTCCGCTTCAAGCTGGGGGGCCGCGAGGTGACGCTGGAGCCCATGCTGGAGGATCCCGAGCACCCGCAGCTCTTCATCATCTTTAAGGACACCACCAGCACCAAGGGAACCTATCCCGCCGGGCGCTTCCTCTACGCGGACATGCCCAAGGACGGCAAGGTGGTGCTGGACTTCAACCGCGCCATCAATCCGCCATGTGCCTTCTCGAACTTCGCCACCTGCCCCCTGCCGCCCAAACAGAACCAGCTGGAGATGGACATCATGGCTGGGGAGAAATATACCGGGTCACATTAAGCGGAACGCCGGTCCCTACTCCTTCACGATCCCATCCACATAGACCCAGCGCCCGTTCTCACGCTCGAAGTTGCTGGTCTCGATGTGGAGGCTGCGGCGGCCATTGGCCTGGAGGCTGGCGTGGAAGGTGACCACGCCGGTCTCATCGCCCTTGGCGCCCTTCTCCTTGGCCACGATCTTGAGGCCCACACAACTCACAGACTTGCAGTAGACCTTCAGTTCTTCCCGGTCCTCTTCGGCGCGCTTGGCTTCGGGCCGGGTCTGGATCAGATATTCCACCTTGCCCAGCGCATAGGCCGAGAAGCGCGAGCGCATCAGCTGCTCCGCCGTATCCGGCAGCGCCGTTCCCGCGATGAAAGGCCCACAGCAGCGATCATAGGGCTTCTTGGACGTGCAAGGGCAGGGGCGGGACATGGGTACCTCGATTCAGGTGAAAAAGACAACTGATCCAACGCGAAGACACGAAGACTCGAAAACAGATTCCTTGATTTTCTTTGGGCCTTCGAGTCTTCGTGGTGGATCTTTTTTAAGGCTGCATCGGTATGTGCAACCCGATGGTCTCGGCGTGTTCGCGGGCGGATTCGTAGCCGGCGTCGGCGTGGCGGAAGACGCCCATGGCGGGGTCGTTCCAGAGGACGCGTTTGATGCAGCGGTCGGCGCGTTCGGTGCCGTCGGCCACGATGACCACGCCGCTGTGCTGGCTGTAGCCCATGCCCACGCCGCCGCCGTGGTGGAAGCTCACCCAGGAGGCGCCGCCGGAGGCCGCCGTGAGGGCATTGAGCAGAGGCCAGTCACTGACCGCATCGGAGCCGTCCTTCATGGCCTCAGTCTCGCGGTTGGGGCTGGCCACGCTGCCGCTGTCCAGGTGGTCCCGGCCGATGACGATGGGTGCCTTGACCTTGCCCTCGCGGACCAGCTCGTTGAACCTGAGCCCAGCCAGATGGCGCTCCCCGGCGCCGATCCAGCAGATGCGGGCGGGCAGGCCCTGGAAGGCGATCTTCTCCTGGGCGGCCTTGATCCAGCGGTGGAGGCCCTCATTGTCAGGGAACAGCTCCAGCATGGCGGCGTCCGTGACGGCGATGTCCTCAGGGTCGCCCGAAAGGGCCGCCCAGCGGAAGGGGCCGATGCCCTTGCAGAAGAGCGGCCGGATGAAGGCCGGCACGAAGCCTGGGAAGGCGAAGGCGTTCTCGCAGCCCGCGCGCTGGGCCTGGGCGCGGATGTTGTTGCCGTAGTCGAAGGTGACCGAGCCCAGGCGCTGGAACTCGATCATTGCCTCCACATGGGTGCGCATGGAGCCCAGGGCCCGCTGCACGTAGGCCTCGGACTCGTTTTTCCGCATGATCGCAGCCTGCTCCAAACTGAGCCCCGCGGGGATGTAGCCGTTGTACTCGTCGTGGGCCGAGGTCTGGTCCGTGACCAGCTGGGGGATCTGGCCCCGGCGCAGGATCTCCGGCAGCAACTCCGCCGCGTTGCCCAACAGCCCGATGCTGCGGGCCTCGTGGGCATCCACGTACTGCTCCACGAGGGCCAGGGCCGTATCCAGGTTGTCGGTCCACTCGTCCAGGTAACGGGTGTCCAGGCGCTTCTGGATGCGGGTCTGGTCTACGTCAATAGCGAGGCAGACGCCGCCGTTCATGGTGACCGCCAGGGGTTGGGCGCCGCCCATGCCGCCCAGGCCCGCTGTGAGGGTCCAGGTGCCGGCGAGGGTGCCGTTGAAGTGCTGGCGGGCCGCCTCGGCGAAGGTCTCATAGGTGCCCTGCACGATGCCCTGGCTGCCAATGTAGATCCAGCTGCCGGCGGTCATCTGGCCGTACATCATCAAGCCCTTCTGATCCAGCTCCCGGAAGACCTCCCAGGTGGCCCACTTGGGCACCAGGTTGGAGTTGGCGATGAGGACCCGAGGCGCGTCCTCGTGGGTCTTCACCACGCCTACGGGTTTGCCGCTCTGCACCAACAGGGTCTCATCATTGCCCAGGTGCTTGAGCTCCTTCACGATGGCGTGGAAGCAGTCCCAGTTCCGCGCCGCCTTGCCCAGGCCGCCATAGACCACCAGATCCTCGGGGCGCTCGGCCACCTCGGGATCCAGGTTGTTCATGAGCATGCGCAGGGCCGCCTCCTGCACCCAGCCCTTGCAGTGCAGGTGGGTGCCGCGGGGGGCGGTGATGACGGGGGAATCAGTGGGGCTGGACATGCGGGCTCCGACGGAACCCCTTAGTTTCCCACGACTGCGAAGTAGCAGCGATCAAGAGTCCCTAGCGATTCACCACGTGCATGCCTGCCTCGGGGTAGCGGGTGCCCGCCGCAGCGCCAGCTGGAAAGAGGCCGCTGAGTTCCTGCAGTTCGCCGGGGCAGAGCACCTCTTCCAGGGCCCCCAGGTTCTCCGCCAGCCGGTCCCGGCGCTTGGTGCCGGGGATGGGGACTAGATCCCCACCCTGGCCCAGCACCCAGGCCAGGGCCAGCTGAGAGGGCGTGCAGCCCCGAGCCTGGGCCATGTCCTCGAGGCGCGCCACCAGGTCCAGGTTCTTCTGGAAGTTCTCCCCCTGGAAACGGGGCGTGTTGCGGCGGTAGTCCGTGGGTCCGAAGTCCTCGAAGTGCCGGATCTGGCCCGTGAGGAAGCCCCGGCCCAGGGGGCTGTAGGGCACGAAGCCCACGCCCAGCTCACGGCAGGTGGCCAGGAGGCCTTCTTCGGGGTCCCGGGTCCAGAGGGAGTACTCGGACTGTACGGCGCTGATGGGATGCACCTGGCAGGCTCGGCGCAGGGTGGCTGGACTCACCTCGGAGAGCCCCAGGAAGCGGACCTTGCCCGCCTGCACAAGGTCTGCCATGGCCCCCACGGTCTCCTCGATGGGCACATCGGGGTCCACCCGGTGCTGGTAGTAGAGGTCGATGACATCCATGCCCAACCGCTGCAGGCTGGCATCGCAGGCCCGGCGCACGTAGTCTGGCCGACCGCAGATGCCCCGCACGGTCGGGTCGACGGGATCCCGCATGATGCCGAATTTGGTGGCGATGATCAGGCGCTGGCGCGCCGGGCCCAGCGCCTTGCCCACCAGGACCTCATTGGTCCAGGGGCCGTACATGTCCGCCGTGTCGAAAAAGGTCACTCCCAGTTCCACGGCGTGGAGCAGGGTGGCCGTGGACTCCGCGTCATCCCGGTTGCCGTAGAAGTCCGACATGCCCATGCAGCCGAGGCCGAGGGCAGAGACTTCCAGTCCCTGGGTGCCGAGGCTGCGCGTTTGCATGGGAGCTCCTAAAAAATGAATTTCGGATTGAGAAAACAACTCTCGCCGAGAACTGAAAAGATGACAGAGAACACAGAGGAGGCAGCCTCTCCGCATTCTCTGTCATCTCGTTGTCCCTCAGCGAGCGTGGTTGATTCTCTTACAAGTGGACGACCACGTCCTTGGCTTCAAAGCGGACCTTGGGTGTGGTGGCGTACTTGTCCTCAGAGGAGCGATAGCCCACGGGACAGGCGGAAACGGTGCCGTAGCCAGTGCCCGTGAGGCCCAGGAGTTCGTCGTATTTGGCGGGCTCCAGGCCCTCCAGGGGGCAGGTGTCCAGGCCCAGCAGGGCGGCCGAGGTCAGCAGGTTGCCCATGGCGATGTAGGTCTGGCGGGCCGCCCAGTCGGCGATTTCAGCGTGGCGGGGGCCCTCCACCAAGTTGCCCACCATGAAGCCCCGATACCCGGCCAGGGATTCGAGGCTGACGCCACGCACCTCGGCAATGCGGTCCAGGTAGCGGTCGATGTCGGCCACGGTCATGTCCTGCTTGGCCACGAAGACCACCAGGTGGCTGCACTGCTCCACCTGGGACTGGTTCCAGGAGGCGGCGCGCAGTTTGGCCTTGAGTTCGGGGTTGGTGACGACGATGAACTTCCATGGCTGGAGGCCGAAACTGGAGGCGCTAAGCACCAGGGCCTGCTCCAGGGCCGCCCACTCGCCTGAGGGGATCTGTTTGGTGGGGTCGAAGGCCTTGGTGGCATAGCGCCAGTTCAACTGCTGAAGAAGGCTATCGCCGGTGATGGTGCTCATGGGTTCCTCGGTAGAAAATCGGCTGGGGAGCCGGGGTTCAAATGGCCTTGAGGATGCGTTCGCGGATCTGATCGATGGGCATGGAGCCCACGATGCGCGCGATGGGCTCACCGTCCTTGAAGATCACCAGGGTGGGCATGCTCAGCACGTCGTACTGCTCGGAGAGGGGCGTGAAGTCGTCCACATTGAGCTTGGCAAACGCCAGCTTCCCCTTGAATTCCAGGGCGAGCTGCTCGGTGATTGGCGCCAGTTCCCGACAGGGAGCGCACCATGGAGCCCAGAAATCCACCACAGTGAGGCCCTGGGCCACGCCGGCGGTGAAGGTCTTGTCGGTCAGGTGCTGGATGAGTTCGGACATGCAGAGGCTCCCGGTTCAGCCCCCAGATTAGCGGATCTGGGGGCTTTCTCCGTCATGACAATATCCTGAGTCTCAAGAAGCCTTGGTCCAGCGGGCCGTAGCCGTGGCCACGCGCTGGCCCAGCTTCTCGGCGCTGCGGCGGTCTGCGGCGTTGGGTTCCACGTCTGGGGACACCTGGCCCGCCTGGGCCATGAGGCCGCTGAAGCTGCCCAACCGGTTGATCCCCTCTTCGTTGTAGGGCATCTCGGCGTTACCCACCCAGATCATGCCGTGCTGCATGGCGAAAATCATGAGGGACTGGAGGGTGTTCAGCTTGTCGCCGCTGGGGCTGCCGCTGATGGTGAAGCCCGCCGCCAGCTTGTCCTTCCACTTCTGCTCCAGCCAGGGCTTGGAACTGGCGTCCATGAAGGTCTTGAAGGGGGCGCTGACGTTGCCCATGTAGGTGGGGCTGCCGAAGATGATGGCGTCCGCAGCCTCCAAGTCAGCCCAGTGGGCCTCGACGTCCTCCACGGCCAGGAGGCTCACCTGGGTGCCCGGGACGCTCTCGGCGCCAGTCTTGACCGATTCGGCGACGACCTTGTTGTGGCCGTAGCCGCTGTGGAACACGATGGCGATCTTGCTCATGACTGCTCCTCTGTTGGGCGGACCTTGCATTCGATTGGCCCGTGACCTAAACTTTAGGTGCTTACAATCGAAAAGAAAGTAGGCACTAAATTGGAAGGTAGGAACCCAATGGTTCGTAAAGCCTGCACCCTCGCCCCCAACGTGCTCAGCGCCCAGTGCCCCACGCGTCAGGTGCTGGACCTAATCGCCGACAAGTGGACCACCCTGCTCATCTACCTGCTCTCCCGGGGCAAGCAGCGCTACGGGGACCTGCACCGCCAGGTGGGGGGCATCAGCCAGAAGATGCTGACCCAGACCCTGCGCAAGCTGGAGCGGGATGGCCTCGTCACCCGCCACGTCTACCCCGAAGTGCCGCCCCGCACTGAGTACGAGCTGACCCGCCTGGGCCACACCCTCATCGAACCCATGGGCGCCCTTTGCGATTGGGCAGGAGCCCACCTGGCGGAACTGGAGCAGGCCCGCAAGCGCTACGACCACCTGCAGAAGAAGCCCAGCCTCAGCGCCTGAGGTCTGGCTTCACCACGGGGCTCTAGAGAAGAAAACTCACCACCAAGACAGCAAGAACTGAAAAGAGCATTTCTTGGTGCCTTGGAGTGTTCTCGGTATCGGCTGTGCCGATACGCGAGACACAGTGATTACTGGTGGTGGTCAGTTTTACTATTCAATACAACCGGCCTCAGCGACTCAGGCGAGCCAGGTCCTCGGGGGTGTCCAGGTCCTGCAAGCCTCCGGGGAAGGGCAGGGTGGCAGGGCTTTCCTGCTGCAGGATGGCTTTGGCGCCTCGGTCTCCGCTCAGGGCCAGCAGCGCTGGAAAGAGGCGCTGGGGAAGGACGACGGGAATGCCGAAACCCTCGCCGTACGAGCAAGCGGCGGGCCGGGTCGGGTCCAGGTCTGAGAGGGCCACAAGGCTGCGCAGCAGGTCCGCATCCACGGCCACCATGTCCACGGCCAGGAGCAGGATCCGCTCGGTGCCGATCGGCAGGGCTTTGATGCCCGCACGGATGGAACTGGCCATGCCCTCTTGAGCCGCCAGATTGCGCACGAGGGTGGCCGCCACGGGGCCCGGGTCCCAGTCCGCCACCACGGCGAAGACCTCGGCGCAGCCAGCCTCCCGCGCCACCCGCACGGCGCGCTGGAGGAGGGTCTCGCCGTGAAAGACCAGCAGGGCCTTGGGCCCGCCCATGCGGCGGCCCGAGCCTGCGGCCATGATCAGGGCGGGGATCACGGGATCACCTCCTGCATCAGGCGAGACTCTCCGGCAGCAGGGGCAGGGTGCGGATGCGCTTGCCCGTGGCGGCAAACAGCGCGTTGAGGACGGCGGGAATGGGCAGGGGCACCGGCGGCTCCCCGATGCCCGTGGGCGTGTCGCTGCCCACCACCACATGGGTCTCGATGACGGGGGTGTCCGCCAGGCGCAGGAGGGGGAAGTCGAGGTAGCCGGTTTGCACAGTGCGGCCCTTCTCCCAAGTGATCTGCGTGAAGAGGGCCGAGAGGCCGAAGACGATGCCGCCCTCCACCTGAGCCTGCAGGCCTGCGGGGTTCACCACGGGGCCGCAGTCTACGGCGCAGGTGATCTTGTGGACCTTCAGCCGGCCCTTCACAACGGAGACTTCGGCCACCTGGGCGGCGTAGGAACGGCCGTCGTAGGCGTGGCAGGCGAGGCCCAGACCATGGCCTGCGGGCAACTTGCGGCCCCAGCCTGCCTTCTCGGCGGCCACCTGCAGTACCTTCTTCAGGCGGCGCAGGTCCGCCTCGTCCTGGCCGAACTTCACGAGGCCCCGGTCTCCCAGGAATTCCAGGCGCACCTGCAGGGGATCCCGGCCCTGGGCATGGGCGATCTCATCCAGGAAGCACTCCCGCGCAAAGACATTGGGCACGATCTCAATGCCGCGCCACCAGCCCAGGGGTGTCGGCACCTCCACTTCGGCGAAGTCCACCCTCATGGCGGGGATGGCGTAGGGGTTGTCCGCGGCCCCATTGGTCTCCACGGAGGCCTGGGCTGGGGATTTCTGGCCGCTCAGCCAGGAGCGCAGGATGGCTGGACCCGCCACGCGGTGGGTCCAGGCCGAGAGGGCGCCCTTGGCGTCCAGACCCGCCTGCAGGCGGTGCAGCGTGGCGGGGTGGTAGAGGTCGTGGCGGAACTCATCCTCTCGATCCCAGACCACCTGGATGGGCCCGCCCCCTGCGGCCTTGGCGACCTGGGCGGCCTCGGTGCTGAAGTCAGTGCCCAGGCGGCGGCCGAAGCCGCCGCCGAGGAGGGCCACGTTCAGCTTCAGCTGCTCGGGCTTGAAACCCAGGGCCTCAGCGGCCTGCTCCTGGGCGTGATTAGGGGACTGGGTGCCAGTCCAAAGTTCCGCGCTTTCGGAGCCTAGCTGCACCACGGCATTCATGGGTTCCACCGTGGCGTGGGCCTGGTAGGGGAAGCTGTAATCGGCCTCGATGCGGCGGCTGGCGGCCTCCAGGGCCTGCTCCGGGTCGCCCTCCTTTCGGGCCTCCTCGGCGGGCCCCGTCAGGGCCGTGCGCATCCTGGCTTCGAGCCCCGCAGTGCTGAAGTCCTTGGCCGCCCCCTCGTCCCAGCTGGTGGTGGCGGCCAAAGCATCACGCCCCTTGAACGCGGCCCAGGTGCTGCTGGCCACCACGGCGAGGCCCGAGGGAACCTGCACCACGGCCTGCACACCGCGCACAGCCATGGCCTTGGCGGCATCCCAGGTCCTGGGCTGGCCCCCGGGCACCGGGCAGCGCAGCAGAGCGGCGTAGCGTTGGCCGGGGCGGCGCACATCCAGGCCGAAGATCGCTTTCCCCGTGACGATGGCCTTGCCGTCGAAGCGCAGGGTGGGCTTGCCCACCAGACGGTAGTCGGCGGCTTTTTTGAGCGGGGGATCCTTGGGCACGGGCTGCTTGGCTGCGTCCTCGGCAAGGTCTCCGTAGCCAACTTTCTGGCCCGCCGGGCCCAGCACGAAGCCATTTCCCGTGCGGCACTGCTCCAGGCCCACCTTCCACTGGGCGGCGGCGGCGGCCTTCAGCATCTCCCGGGCCGTGGCGCCGGCCCGGCGCAAGGGCAGCCAGGTGCTGCTCACGCTGGTGCTGCCGCCGGTCTGCATGGACTTGAAGTCCGGGCCGGGCTGGGCGTTGACGACCTCGATGCGCGCCCAGTCCAGGTCCATCTCCTCGGCCAGCACCAGGGGCAGGGCGGTGCGCACCCCCTGGCCCATCTCGGTCTTGGGCACCGTGAGGCGCACGGTGCCATCCCGCCGCAGGGCCAGGAAGACATTGGGGTGGAACTCGGTCTTGGCAACCTCCCCGGCCCGCACCCTGGGCTCCAGGCAGAGGCCCAGTACCAGGCCAGTGCCCGTGCCGCCCATGACCCTCAGGAAATCGCGGCGGCTGGTCACTTGGCACCTCCGGCGGCGCGCTTGACGGCACTGCGCACCCGGGGATAGGTGCCGCAGCGGCAGACATGGTCAGCGAAGGCTGCGTCGATGTCGTAGTCCGTGGGATGGGGTTTGTGATGAAGCAGGGCCGCAGCGCTCATGATCATGCCCGGCTGGCAGTAGCCGCACTGGGCCACGTCCTCGGCGAGCCAGGCCTTCTGCACTGGATGGGAACCGTCCTTGGAGAGGCCCTCCACTGTGGTGATGGCATGGCCCGCAGCCTCCTGGAGGCTGGTCTGGCAGGCCTTCACTGCCTTGCCACCCAGGTGGACGGTACAGGCGCCGCAGACCCCCTGGCCGCAGCCGAACTTGGTGCCCGTGAGGCCCAGGGTGTCCCGCAGCACCCAGAGCAGGGGGGTGTCGGCATCCACGTCCACCGAGTGGTTTCGGCCGTTCACATTGAGCTGGTGGGTGGTCATGGTGACTCCGTGGCGGCAGAGGCTTAAACCTACGCCACCAGGAAAATTGTGGCAACGGTGCTAGGGTTCAATGAACCCAGGAGGGCTCATGTTGGCACCCCGGATCAGCCCTGCAGCCTGCTTCTGGGTGGGCCTCTCCCTGCTGGGCCAAACCCCGGCTCTGGAGGCCGTGCGCCAGTCGGAACTGGCCTTCGCCCGACAGGCGGACCAGGAAGGCATCCACCCGGCCTTCCGGACTTGGCTCCAGGAGGACGCCGTGGTCTTCACGCCCCGGGTGACCACAGCCAAGGCCCAGTACACGCCCACCCCTGGGGATCCCGGCCACCTAGTCTGGTTCCCGGAAGCCATGGGCCTGGCCAGTTACGGGGACTTGGCCTGGAGCTTCGGCCCCTGGACCTATGCCCCGGGCAAGGGGCAGGCGGTGGTGGCTCAGGGGCACTTCCTCTCGATGTGGCGTCGCCAGTCCACGGGCGCCTGGCGGGTGGTGGCGGACATCGGCGTGCCCCATGGAGCGCCAGCCCAGGCCATCCAGCCCTTCGCGGCGGTGCTTGGCTGGGATCCCAAGGGGGCGGCCCCAGTGGCTCCGGAGTCCCTCCGGGGACTGACCCGCCTGGAGGCCGACCTGGCCAAGGACTGGGCGGTCCTGGGCGGGGCGACCCTGGTGAACCACCTGGCCCCTGAGGCCCGCCTCCTCCGCTCTGGCGCCCTGCCCATCCAGGACGCGGGTGCGCGGCGTCAGGCCCTGGAGTCCGAGGGCCCCAGCCCGGGCTGGGAGCCGGCCCGGGTGATGGTCTCGGCCGGGGGGGATCTGGGGTGGTCGTACGGTGAGACTCGGGCCGACACCCAGGGCCGACGCGCCAGCTTCCTCCGCGTCTGGGTGGCCCAGGCGGGCTCCTGGAAGGTGCTCTTCGACGTCCGTCTGCCGCACCCGGCTCCGAGCCACTGACTGGCATCGCTCTCGCCCCACTCCTGGTCTATGTCGGGGGTTTGTCGTGTGGCGTCGAGTGGTGGTTGTGGTCGGATTGCTGGTGGGGCCTGGGCTTTGGGCGCAGGGCGCGGACCGGCCGGCCCCGCAGCCGACCGCCTCGGAGAAGGAACTGCAGGCTCCCTTGACGCTGGAAGACGGAAAACCGACGCCGGGCCTGGCCACGGAGCCGGGGCCCTCGGGCTTGAAGACCTTCGGTTCCCTGGTCCTGGTGCTGGGTCTGGCGGGCCTCAGCCTCTGGGCCCTGAAGAAGTACGGCCGGGGCAAGCTGCCCGGTTCCGGGGGCGGCAAGCTCCGGGTGGAGGAGACCCTGGCCCTGGGGGACCGCCGCTTCGTCTCCATCCTTGATGCTGAGGGCGAGCGCTTTCTCATTGCCATGACACCCCAGGGCATCAGCCTCATCTCCCGTCTGGATACGCCAGAGACCGGCGAGGCCGGCACCTTCGACGAGGCGCTCTCCCGCCAGGTGGACTTGGGCCGCCCGGTGCCCGTGAAGGAGATGGAGGCGCTCCTCCGACAGGGCGGGGGTGGCCAGTGAAGCGCCTCCTGCATTGGCTGCCCTCCCTGCTGCTGGTGCTGGCGGGCCTGAGCCTTTGCGCCCAGCAGGCGGCGCCGCTGCCTTCCGTCACCGTGGACTTCGGGAAGAGCCCTTCGGGCCCGGCCATGAGCTCCAGCCTGCAGGCCCTGATGCTGCTCACGGTGCTGAGCCTGGCCCCCACCATCCTCATGACGGCCACCAGCTTCACCCGGATCACTGTGGTGCTCCACTTCCTGCGCCAGGGCCTGGGGCAGCAGCAGACCCCCTCGAACCAGGTGCTCATCAGCCTTTCGCTGGTACTCACCTTTTTCATCATGGCGCCCACGGCCCGGGAGATTAACACCACCGTTCTCCTGCCCCTGCAGCGCAATGAACTCACCACGGACCAGGCCCTGGAGCGCACCTCAGCGCCCCTGAAGGTGTTCATGCTGCGCTACACGCGCAAGAAGGACCTGTCCCTGTTTCTCAAGATCGCCAAGGCCCCGGCGCCCAAGACCAAGGCCGAGGTGCCCATAGAGTGCCTGCTGCCGGCATTCCTCATCAGCGAGCTGAAGACCGCCTTCGAGATCGGCTTCATGATCTTCCTGCCTGATGGAGTCCAAATGGGGGTATTGTCATCAAGGGCTTTTCCGTGCCGTGGGGGCGCGTTCACGATAAGCCGCCCGTCGCCCTTGGCAATGGCCAGCGCCAACTCCCGCCCGAGATACTCCTGCCACCGGCTCATCTTCCATCGGCCGGCGCTCATGTGCTGCGCATAGAAGTGAGGCGCGGACCTCCAGGCCAGCTCCGTCTGCAGGGCGAGCGTATCGGCAATGGCGAGGTCCACAAGCTCGACGCTCATATCCCCTCCCCCTCGCCGTGCAAGCCGCCGTTCT
>CAIWKE010000038.1 GCA_903913215.1 uncultured Holophagaceae bacterium | reverse complement strand
TCACGTCCTTGTAGTCGATCATGAGGGACTTCTCGACGCAGAACTTGCAGAACTTGGCGCGTCGTCCCCCAAAAGCCTTCTTCTTCTTGGGCTTGCCCTTCTTGGCATCGGCGCGGCGCTTCATCCCATCACCTCTTCAGCTGAACGTTCCTTGATGCCGGCCTGAGCCTTGCGCTTGGCTTCACGCTCAATGCGCTGCTTGGTGCGACCAGCGGCCTTTTCGGCCACGTCCATGCGGACGCTCAGGTACTTGATGACGGCGTCGTTGTTGCGGAAACGGCGCTCGAGTTCGGCGATGAGGGTAGGGCCCGCGTTCATTTCGAACAGGGTGTAGTAGCCCTCGCTGAACTTCTGGACTTCGTAGGCCAACTTCTTGCGGCCCCACTTGTCGGTCTTGAGTAGTTCGCCACCCTGCTCGGCGATGATCCCCTCGTACTGCTTGATGAGCTCGTCAGACTGCTCATCCGTCAGTGTCGGGGAGGCGATGAAGATGGTCTCATAGCGACGCATCTGTCCTCCTTGTGGATGTGAAGCCCCCTATGGATTCCAGGGAGCAAGGAAGAGCCCTCCAACGGAGGACGCGAAGGAGTAGTTTCGCGTGAAAAGGGCTGGAAATCAACGGAAAGTCTGCGGGGGCAGCCTCTCGGCGCACTTTGCCCGAGCCTCTGGTGCGCACCTTCCTGGAGAGGTGGCACCCCCGCTTTCCCAGAAGTGGTGCTGGGCCCGCGCATCCGTGGCCAACACACTCAGAACCTGCTGCCTGGGAGGCACCCATGAAATCCAGATTCGAGATGGCTCGGTGGGCCGGCCAGATGCTTCCGGCCCTGGGCCTGCTCGTCTCCTTGGCCTGTGGTGGTGGGGGCGGAAGCGCCGCGCCCACCCCCGCGCCGACGCCTACCCCGAGCTTCACGCTTTACGCAGCCCCCTCCTCCCTCAGTCTGGTCCAGGGCACCGCAGGCAGTGCCAGCCTCAGCATCATTCCCAAAGATGGCTTTACCGGGTCCGTGACCGCCTCAGCGGCAAACCTTCCCACCGGCGTCACAGCCTCATTCAATCCCGCCTCTACCACCACCGCCACCGCTGTGACCTTCGCCGTGGCCGCTGCGACGGTGCCCGGCACTTATTCCATCACCCTGAACGGCGTGGCCGCCGGGGCATCCAGCGCCGCTGCGACCATGAGCCTGCAGGTGACCGCCTCCTCCGTGCCGAGCTTCTCGCTGGCCATGAATCCTGCTGGCCCCCTGACACTGGCTGCCGGTAGTTCCGGCAATGTGGGCGTCCAGGTGGCCGGCCAGAACGGTTTCGCTGGCCCGGTGGCCTTCAGCGTGAGCGGTCTGCCCGCGGGCGTGACGGGGACCTTCAGCCCGGCCTCATCCCCCACAGCCAGCACGCTGCTGGTGACTGTGGGCGCCACAGTAGCTGCGGGCACGTATCCGTTCACCGTCAAGGGCACCTCGGCGGGCGTGACTGATGCGACCTTGACGGGTTCGCTCGTGGTGACCACCGTCGCCCAGCCAAGTTTCTCCCTGACCCAGAGCCCCGCTGGGCCCCTGGCCCTGGTCGCGGGCACCTCGGGGACCCTGGGCGTTCAGGTGGCCGGCCAGAACGGCTTCACGGCCGCCGTGGCTTTCAGCGTGAGTGGCCTGCCCGCGAGCGTGACTGGGACCTTTAACCCGGCTTCATCCACCAGCGCCAGCACCCTGCAGGTGAGTGTCGGAGCATCGGTGACGGCGGGGACCTACCCCTTCACGATCAAGGGAACCTCTGCCGGCGTCGCGGATGCGACCCTGACAGGCTCCCTCGTGGTGAGCAACGTCGTGACCGGCACCACCGACGTCTACATCGCCGGTTACGTGAACCCCTCCCTGCCCATTGCCGGTTACTGGAAGAACGGGGTGGCGGTGGCGCTCAGCGATGGCTCGAAGACTGCCGTCGCCTATGCCGTGACCGTCTCCAGCGGGGACGTCTATGTCGCGGGCTATGAGGCGGATGGTAATTCCTATGTCACGAACTTGGGGGTCATTGACAGGTATCGGGTCGCCAAGGTCTGGAAGAATGGCGCGGTCACCCGCCTCTCGGACGGCACCTACCACGCAGAGGCCCATGCCGTGGCGGTGAGTGGAACAGATGTCTACGTCGCGGGCCGGGAAGCTACCACGCATTCCAGCACAGGCGGCTACAGCGGCTTCAGCGTGGCCAAGATCTGGAAGAACGGCGTGGGCACGGCCCTCACTTCGCCCGCGGGCTTTGCTCAGGCCAGCGCGATCGCGTTTTCCGGATCTGATGTGTACCTTGCCGGCTACCAGCAAGTCGGCAGCACCTACCAGACCGCCCTCTACTGGAAGAACAACACCGCGGTGATGCTGACCGACGGCAGCACCGTCGCTGAGGCTACCGGTATCGCTGTCACAGGAACCGACATCTATGTCTCTGGTCACCAGGAGACTGCCACGGGAACGAAAATCGCCAAGCAGTGGAAGAACGGCGTCGCCACAACCCTCAGCAATGGGGCACAAAGCGACTATGGCACCGGCATTGCCCTCAATGGCACCGATGTCCTCGTCTCCGGCAGCCAGGCCTACCTGGCCATGCTCTGGCAGAATGCCCAGCCCATCGCCCTCAGCGACACCAGCGCAGTGGCCCAGACCCTTGCGGTCACAGTGTCCAACGGCACTGTCTGGCTCTGCGGAACCTACAACAATAAGGCCGCCTACTGGGACAAGAACCGCCAGGGCTGGAAGCTGACCGATGGAACCGAATCCCTTTCCTCGGCTAATGGGATCTTTGTCGTCACGCACTAACTTTCAGTGGGACTCCAGAATCGATCAGGATTCACCAGGTTGGCCAGGGCGCTGAGGTCCTCCGCCCCGGCCAGCAGGTCCATGAACTTGGCGAAGGGGGCGTCCAGGCCCTCGATGAGGACCCACTCGGGTTCGGTCCAGGGTTCCAGCACGAAGTCCACCAGGGGGCGCTGGAAGGGGCCGATGCCCAGGCGGAGGCGGGCGACGTCGGGGGTGTCCAGGCACTCGAAAACAGAGCGCAGACCGTTGTGGCCCCCATCGGAGCCGTTCAGGCGGAAGCGCCCGGTGCCCAGGGGCAGATCCTTGTCGTCGTGGAGTAGCACCAGGCGGCGGGGGTAGATGCCCGCTGCCGCTGCCTGCGCGCAGACCTCACCCGAGAGGTTCATGTAGGTGGAGGGCACCAGGGCCTGCAGGTTCTGAGTCAGCGGGTAGAGGCTGCCCGAAGGGAAGCGCTTCTTCGGAGCGGGCGCAAGGTTCCGCTCCGCCATCCAGCGCTGGAGCAGCAATCGCCCGAGATTGTGCCGAGTGTCCTGGTATTCAGCCCCAGGGTTACCCAGCGGTACAAGTGTCCACATAGATCCAGCCTAAACCGCGCGGGCTCCGCCCGTGCCTAACAAAAAACGCGGCCAAAGCCGCGTTTTTTGCATGGTTGAGAAATGGATCGAAGAACGACCTACTTCTTGTCTTCCTTCTTGCCCTTCTTGGCCACTTCGGGCTCGGCGGCGGCGGTGGCGGCCACTTCTTCCTCGGCGGCCTTGCCCTTCACGGAGCAGACCACCTGGTGGGCATCGCCGGTGAAGACGATGTTGGCGCCCAGGGACAACTGCTCGAAGCGGATGCTGTCACCCACGTTCAGGCCGCTGATGTCCACGTCGATGTGGGCGGGGATGATGCTGGGCAGGCACTCGAGCTCGATCTCGCGGTGCGAGAAGTCGAGGATGCCGCCCATGGCCTTGACGCCGATTGCGGTGCCCACGAGGCGCACAGGCACCTTCACGCGGACCTTGATGGTCATGTCCACGCGCATGAAGTCCACGTGGCGCAGGCGAGCGGTGATGGGGTCGCGCTGCAGGTCCTTGATGATGACGTGGCGCTTGATGTCCGTGCCCTCACGCTGGAGGAACATGACGGAGTTCATGCCGCTGTCGCTGGCGAGCACACGAGCCACGGCCTTGGGGCTGATGGCGATGGCGACGGGGGGCTCAGTGAGGCCGTAGACCACGGCGGGGATCATGCCGCTCTTCTTGAGGTCGCGCACGGCGGCCTTGCCGAAAGATTCGCGCTTGGGAACGATCAGGACTTCCTGGGACATCTGTATTCCTCCTACCTGGCAGCGTCGACGAAGCTAGCTGCCCTCTCGTTGGGATGGGTCCGGGCGGACCGTACGGGGGCTCCCTCATGGGAGGCCGAACTCACGATTCTGCCAGAAATCCCATGAAATCAAAGGAAGTTCTTCTGTTGGACCCATTCAGGTCCCGTATCATCAGTTTGTTACATCCGGCGGTTAGCATCTCAAACCAGAGGGCCCCCGTGTTCCACCCCATTCCCCGTCCCGAAGAACTCCTGAACCGCGAGCTGAGCTGGCTGGATTTCAATGCCCGGGTTATGGAGGAGGCTGAAGACTCTACGGTGCCGCTGCTGGAGCGGGTGAAGTTCCTCAGCATCGTGTCCAGCAACTGGGACGAGTTCTTCATGGTGCGGGTGGCGGGTATCTGGCGCCAGATCGACGCAGGCATCACCCAGCCCGGGCCCGATGGCCTGACCCCCCGTCAGCTGCTGGAGCGGGTGTCTTCCAAGATCCACGCCTATTCCACCCGGCAGCACGAGCTCTTCCACAGCATTCTCGAGCCCCAGATGGAGGCCCGGGGCATTCGGATCATGAATCCGAAGGATCTGGACGAGGCCCAGTCCGCCTTCCTGCTGGACTACTTCGAGCGCAGCCTCCTGCCCCTCATCACGCCCCTGGCCGTGGATACAGGCCACCCCTTCCCGCGCCTGGGCAACCGGGCCCTGGTGCTGGTGGTGGAACTGGAGCCGGACGAGGATCAGCTGGATGGGGATCTGCCCGCCTCGGAGCTTTCCTTCATCCACGTGCCCACGGGTCAGGCCTCGCGCTTCCTGCGCCTGCCCTCGGCGCCGGGCACGCACTCCTTCGTGATGCTGGAGGATGGGGTCCAGCACCACCTTTCCCGGCTCTTCCGGGGCTACACCGTGAAGAGCTGCCACGCCATCCGCGTGACCCGGGACTCAGACCTGCCGGTGGAAGAAGACCCTTCCGAAGATCTGCTCAAGACCGTGGAGGAGAGCCTCCGGGATCGGCGCCGAGGCGCTGTGGTGCGCCTCCAGTACGAACACGGCATCTCCTCCAAGGTCTTGGACATGCTCATCGATGAGATGGAGCTGAGCCCCGAGGACCTCTATCCCACTACGGGGCTGACCGCCTTCTCGGATCTCATGCAGCTTTACGGCCAACTGGACCTGCCCCAGCTCAAGGACACGCCGCTGCCGCCCCTGCCGGCGCCCCAGCTGGATCATGGCGGCAGCATCTTCGAGGCTATCGCCAAGAACGACATCCTGCTGCACCACCCTTACCAGAGCTTCGACGACAGCGTGGTGCGCTTCGTGCGCGAGGCCGCCGATGATCCCAAGGTTCTCGCCATCAAGATGACCCTCTACCGCGTGACGGCTCTCAGTCCCGTGGCGGCCGCGCTGGAGCGGGCGGCGGAGCGGGGCAAGCAGGTGGCCGCCATTGTGGAACTGCGGGCCCGCTTCGACGAGGCGGCCAACATCGCCTGGGCCCGGCGTCTGGAGATGACTGGCGTCCACGTGGTCTACGGCCTGCCCAACCACAAGATCCACTGCAAGGCCTGTCTCGTGGTCCGCCAGGAGGCTGGGGGCATCAAGCGCTACTGCCACCTGGGCACTGGCAACTACAACGAGCGCACCAGTCGCCTCTACTCGGACTTGGGCCTGCTTACAGCGCGACCCGAGTATGGCGAAGATCTTTCGAACCTCTTCAACATGCTCACGGGTTACACGCGCCCGCCGAAGTTCCACCGCCTGCTGCTGGCTCCCCAGCACCTGAAGAAGGGCCTTAAGATCCGCATTCAGCGTGAGATCGGCCATGCCCGCGAGGGCCGGGCGGCCCGCATGGTGCTCAAGATGAATGCCTTGGTGGATCCGCAGATCATCCAGCTGCTTTACGAGGCCAGCCGCGAAGGCGTGAAGGTGGACCTCATCGTGCGGGGCACCTGCTGCCTGCGCCCCGGGGTGCCGGGCCTGTCAGAAAACATCCGGGCCATTTCCATCATTGACCGCTTCCTGGAGCATGCCCGGGTCTACCACTTCGCCAACAATGGTGAGCCCGAGACCCTTCTGGCCAGCGCCGACCTCATGCCCCGGAACCTGGACCGCCGTGTGGAATTGGCCTTCCCCCTCACAGATCCCATCCTGGCCGCCCAGGTGGTCGAGATGCTCGAGCTGCAGCTTCACGACACCCTCAAGTGCCGGGTACTGGGGACCGACGGCCAGATTCTGCGTCGGGGCCTGGACCCTCAGGATCCGCCCCTGCGCAGCCAACTACGCCTCTACGAACACACCCTCCTGGCCAGCGGCGTGGGTGCCATGACGCAGAAGCTGGGATTCCTGGATTCGGATATCTGAAGGCACTAGCTACCTGAATCAGTGACCCGAGCCGAGCCGCCAACCTGGCTTGCATTGTTCTCTGTTTCGACCTCAATGCGCCCCTGTCAGACTGGGGGGCTGGAGAACCGCATGTCCAAGATCAGCCGCGCTGCCCTGTTTGAAGCTCTCAATGCCTACACGATCCCCGGCACCAGCGCCACGCTCACGACGCTCAAGGCCGTGAAGGGCATTGATGTCACTGAGGACAAGGTGACGGTACTGTTGCAGCTGGCTGAGTCCTTCAAGGACCAGGTGCAGCCCATGAAGGCGGCCCTGGAGCAGCTCATCCTGGCCCAGCCCGGCGTGGGCTCGGTGGATATTGAAGTGGGCTGGGAGAAGAGTTCGCAGATCGAGTTCAAGAACCTCATCCCTGGCATCAAGCGCTGCGTGGTGGTGGGCTCGGGCAAGGGCGGCGTGGGCAAGAGCACCGTCACCGTGAACCTGGCCGTGGCCATGGCCCAGCAGGGCCTGAAGGTGGGGCTGCTGGACTCGGATATCTACGGTCCCTCCATCCCCATGATGCTGGGCCTCAAGGACTCGCCCCTAGGTACGCCCGAGGGTCAGATCCTGCCCCTGGAGAAGTTCGGCCTCAAGGTCATGTCCATGGGCCTCCTCATCGAGGAGGACCGTCCCGTCATCTGGCGCGGGGCCATGCTGAACAAGGCCCTCCAGCAATTCCTCAAGGACGTGGCCTGGGGCGACCTGGACGTACTCTTCATCGACCTGCCCCCGGGCACCGGCGATGTGCAGCTCACCCTCATCCAGAATGCCCAGGTGGACGGCGCGGTCATCGTGAGCACTCCCCAGGACGTCGCCTTCATGGACGCCAAGAAGGCCATCGGCATGTTCGGTACCGTGAAGGTGCCCATCCTCGGCATCATCGAGAACATGAGCAGCTTTGTCTGCCCGGGCTGCGGTCAGGAGACCCAGATCTTCGGCCACGGGGGCGTGAAGTCCGCCGCCCTGAAGATGGAGCTGCCCTTCCTGGGCGAAGTGCCCATCGACCTGGCCATCCGCCTGGGCAGCGACAGCGGCGATCCCCTGGTCCACGCCCACCCGGACAGCCCCCAGACCAAGGTCTTCCAGGGCATGGCTGAGACCCTGCGGGGCCAGCTCAAACTCTAGTTAGCGAGCGGGCCCGAAAGCCTCCGTCCGAAGGGGGCGAGCTACCGTGAGCAGAACAGGGGTTTCTTCCTCCACACCCACAAGTGATCCTGGGCCAAGGGAGAAGGTGTTTTCAGGCAAGCCAATGCTCTGCCCCTCAGGCAGCCGGCAGGACTGAAAGTCGATGAAGCGGTATTCCCCGCGCAGCAGATGCACCTGGCCCACCAACCGGGATCCGGCCGGTAGGAGGATCGTGACCCCGTCCTTCGCCATCAGGGGCAGGACAACCTCCACTTGAAGCAGGGTTCGGCCGGGGTCCGTGGCAGGAACCGGCATGGTGCCGACGACCTTGGCTGTGATTTGGGTGCCTTCGGCGACCGGATAGAGTTTGCTCCCGGTCCAGCGGAGTTCCGCCGCTGGACCTGAGGAGCGTGCGAAAGGCGGGATGACCAGGGGGCCAACGGGCGCTGAGGAATCCGCGCCCAGCCAGGCGCACATCAGCAGGGGCAGGAGCAGAGCTGGCATGGCGTCCTCAGTTGAGCTTGGCAACGCTCATGGCGGCGAAATCCCCGGGGATGGCCACTGCGCCGAAGCTGGAGACACCGGCCTGGCCCTGCTTGGACATCACGAAGCGGAGAAATTCCTTCACCGTGGGGTCCAAAACCTGGCCGGGAGCCTTGTTCACGTAGATGTACAGGAAGCGGGTCAGGGGGTACGTGCCGTTCTGGATGGTTTCCAGGGTGGGCTCGGTGAAACGGTCGCTCTTGAAGGACGCCACGGGGAGGCCCTTGACCATGCGATTGGCGTATTGGAGGGGGCCGTAGCTGATGCCACCCCCGTCCACGGCGGGGGCTTCCACCACGGCGAACTGGTCCATGAAAGACTTCACGGAGGCCTTGAATTCCCCCTTCTTCAGGACATGCTCCTTGAAGAAGGCCCGGGTGCCCGAGTTCTCATCGCGACCGTAGGTCTGGATATCTCGCTGTTTCCAATCCCCACCGATGCCCAGGTCCCCCCAGGTGAGGATCTCGTTCTTCGCGCCCCCCTTTCGGGTCGAAGAGAAGATGGCGTCGATCTCCTCCATGCGGAGTTGCTTGATGGGATTGTTGGCATTGACATAGATCACCAGGGCATCAACGGCCACGGGGATTCGGGTGGGGGCATAGCCAAATTTGGCCTGGAAGGCCTGTAATTCCTGTTCCGTCATCTCGCGGCTCATCTGGCCCATGAGGGTGCTGCCTTCGATCAGCGCCTTCGGGGCAGTGCCGGAGCCCTTGCAGATGAAAAGGGTGTTCACGCGGGGGTGGAACTTCTTGAAATCCTCACCCCAGAGGGCCATCAAGGGTTCCATGGAATCGGAACCGACGCTTTTCAGCTCTCCAGACACAGGCCGCTCAGCGGTATAGGCCTGCAGGGCGACTTCCTTGGCTGGGGCCTGTGGGGCAGAACTGGATCTCGAGGGGGTTTCCTGCGGTACCTGGCAGGCCATGCCCAGGAGCAGAAGGGCAATGGGAAAACTCGAGCGAATGGACATGAAAATTCCTCCATGGCCATTGGCTCACGCGGGCGTAACTCAACCGTAAACGACATGGTCCATCGGTGTGCTGCGCCCGGATAGCTTCCGTCCGGCTACACTGGACCATGGCCAAGCCGTTGATTCCCGAGACCCTGGCTCCGGATCTCCTGGAGCGACTGCGCACGCGCTTGCATC
Source organism: uncultured Holophagaceae bacterium (assembly GCA_903913215.1). Taxonomy (GTDB): domain Bacteria; phylum Acidobacteriota; class Holophagae; order Holophagales; family Holophagaceae; genus Geothrix. The sequence continues at coordinate 43,056 of CAIWKE010000038.1, read as the reverse complement.
CTTGGGACTTGATCAAGGACTGGGGCCTCACCATTGAAAGTGTCGAGCCGGGCCTGGCCACCATGGTGCTGCTGCCCACGAAGGTGGTATTGAACCGTTCCCGCGGCATCGTGAACGGTGGGGTCTTGGCCAGCATGGCCGACATCCTAGGGGCCCTGGCCCTCTGTACGGCATTTGACGGCGCCATGCCTTTCGCCACGTCTGACCTGCACATCCGCTACTTGGAGCCTGCCAAGGGCGAGGTGCGGGGTGAGGGCAAGGTCATCCGCTTCTCGGGCCGCGGCGCCATCGTGGAGTGCCGGCTCAACTGCGGGGGGCACCTGGTGGCCCTCTGCACAGCCAACTTCGCCATCAAGCATGGCATTGGGGGATGACATGAGGCTCAATGGCCCTTTCCCCATGTCTAACCTGGACCGCCATGCGGACGCGCCCCTCAAGCGCCTGCGCTACGCCCTGGCCCTGCTGGCGGCGGTGATCCTGGCAGGGGCCCTGGCCTATCACCTCCTGTCCGGTCTCAATGTCCTGGACAGCTTCTACATGGCCATCACCACCCTGTTCACCGTGGGTTTTCGGGAAATGGGTGATGTGAACGCGCGGTCAAAAATCTTCACGATCTTCTACCTCATCATCGGCCTGGGCGTGGCGACCTATGCGCTGTCGAACCTCACGGCCCTGCTCCTCGAGGGTGACCTCCGGGGCTACCTCATGGAGCGCCGAATGCAGAAGCGGCTCGATCACCTCAAGGACCACGTCATCGTGTGCGGCTTCGGCAAGATGGGCTTCCAGGCCGCCTGGGAGCTGAAGAAGGCCGGTGTCCCCTTCGTCATCATTGAGCAGGATGACACCAAGGGCCGCAGCCCCCGCTTCGCCGGGGAGATCATCCTCTATGGCAATGCCATGGACGACCTTATGCTCGAACGGGCTGGGGTGATGCGGGCCAAGGGCCTCATCACGGCACTTACCACGGACGCGGACAACGTGCTGGTGACGCTCACGGTGAAACAGATGCGATCGGACCTCCCGGTGGTCGCCCGCAGCGCCAAGCTGGGCACGGAACGGCAGCTGCGCGCCGCTGGCGCCGACCACATCGTTAGCCCCTACGAGATCGGCGGTCGCCGCATGGCGGGCCTGCTGCTCAAGCCCGAGATGATGAAGTTCTTCGACGTGGTGCTCCAACAGGAGCAGCTGGAGTTGGGCCTAGAGCGCATCGTCATCGCCCCAGGTTCGGCCCTGGTGGGCCAGACCCTGCGGGATGCGCGGCTGCGCCACGCCACCGGTTCCCTGCTCGTGGGCCTGGTCCATCCGGGATGCGGTCTCCAGTTCAACCCGCCGGGGGACGAGCGCTTCCAGGCTCACGATGAGCTGCTCATAATGGGCCCCGCGGAGGCTTTGGAGAACTTGACTCGCTTGGCTGGCAAGATCTCCCAGTGAGGTGATCCTCCAGATCCTTTGTATGGAGGTTCTGGCTTGGTCCAAGGCACAGAAAAAGGAACTTCCTGCTGCTGATCGCTTTCTGCGGTGAGGTGTGGGAAACGTGCAGCGTTTTCCAAGGGGCTGTGGTCAGGCTGAGGACCCGAAGGGCGTGCCATCGGGCCGTTGCCGCTAGGCAATCCGCAGGCTGTCCATGGCCCCGGCGGCTCTCCGCAGCGGGTGGGTTGAGGTGATGAGCTCGGTCGCCATCAACTTCAGCATCGTTGAGATGCGCCAATGAGGATGCCCGCGCCGCCTCTACTCCTTAGTAAATCCCGCCCGAAGACTGAGTCTGCTGCGCCGGATCCATTTCGTCGTAGCCCTGGACACAGCAGGGTTATGAGAATCGCTTTCGTTCATCAGACTGAATATCTGCCAACAGAAGGCAGCGGCAGCGATGAGTCCGGCATAAGCAAAAGCGTGGGATAAAGCAGTCAAAGCCATTCGGATCTCCTACTCGTCCGGTTTATTATTGTGTTCTTTAAAAACCAAACAAATAGGGCCTAATACCTAGACATTCAAAAAAATGAAATGTGTGCGATATATGAGATTAAAGGCCTAAGCCCAGGGGCGATACATCAAGGGTTTGGCCGCGTAGGCCGGGTCACCACCCCATGGGGGAGGCGGGGCTCCATGTTCAACAGCTCCCAGGTGGTGACGGCCATGGCCTGGGCGCCCTGGATCAGCTGGTCCGGCTGCACATGGTCCGGGTAGTCCATCTGGCTGTGGTGGGTGCCCTCGAAGTAGTCCACATGTTCCTGGATGGCCGCGAAGGCGGGCACTCCCGCCCGGTCGAAGGGGGCGTGGTCCGTGCTGTTCATGACGCGCAGGGAGAGTTCCCGCACGCCCAGGTCGTTGGCAGGGGCGATGGCCATGGCCATGAGGCCCCGGCAGTTCTCCCGGCCCTGGAGGTCGAAGCCCTTCACCATGCCCGTGCCCATGTCATCGACGATCACCGCCTGGATGGCATCCAGCTCGGCCTTGTGGGCCTCCACATAGGCTCTGGAACCCAGGAGGCCCTCTTCCTCGCCACTCCAGAGGATCACACGGAGGGTGCGGCGGGGCTTAAGGCCGGTGGCCTGCAGGGCCCGCAGCATCTCCAAGGCCACGGAACTGCCCGTGGCGTTATCTGTGGCTCCGGTGCCCAGGTCCCAGCTGTCCAGGTGCCCGCCCAGGATGACCAACTCAGTGGCCTTGTCAGAACCAGGGATTTCGCCGATGACGTTGTACGCCTGGACCGGCTTGGCCGAGAAACTGCCGCCTAGGGAGAGCTCCAGTTTCACGGGTTCCTTGCGCGCCACCTGGCGGAGCAGCATTTTGTAGGGCTCCTGGGGCACGTAGGCGGTGGGGATGGCAGGCTTCTTGGGGTCCCGGCCGGGGCCGCTGGTGGTGAAACTGAGGCCGTTCTTGCGGCCAGACATCAGGAGCACCGCCTGGGCGCCCTCATCCAGCAGGAACTGGGTCATGGCGGACTGTTCCGCCTGGAAGGCACCCATGTCCCCAGTGCGCCGACCGAGGGGCGGGCGCTTGTCATCGGGGTTGCTGCGCAGCAGGATCCGACCCCGGAGCAGGCCCTTGAAGGGCTGCAGTTCGGCCAGGTTGCGCGCGTCCACGAGCATGACCTCGCCCTGAATCGGCCCCTTGGTGGCCGGGGACCAGGCCAACTGGTCCACCCGGAAGCGCAGGCCGTTCTGGGTGAGAAGGCGGGCGCTGTCCACGCCCCGGGTCCAGGCCAGGCCGAAGTCGTAGGCTTCCTCATGGACGTTCACGGCGCCCAAGCGTTTCATTTCGGTCATGGCCCAGGCCTGAGCCCGGCGCAGCTGGTCGGAACCCGTGAGGCGGGGCCCGATCAGATCGGCCAGGTATTCCACGCGCTGCACCACGCCAGGATGTTCCCGGATCTCCGTCAGGAGCTTGCCCGAGGGGGTGTCGGGGAAGCTGGTGACCAAGGGCACCGGGGAGGGGGGCGGCGGGGCCGGCGCAAAGGGGGACTGGGCCTGGAGGGTGCCCACCAGGGCCAGGGCCAGAAGGGGAAGGGCGGGCCGCAGCATGGGGACTCCGAAAAGGGTGTCTCCAGAAAACATCATGTTTTGAGGTATGACAAGGAATTCAATTAGCGCTATGCTGATCGTTCTTCGGAAAAACGAGAAATAACGATGGAAACCCTCCGCCCCACAGTTGAGCTCCTCAAGGCCCTGGCCCACCCGGTGCGTCTCCGCATCCTGGCCCTGCTCCGCGAAGGTGAGCTTTGTGTCTGTGAGGTGGCCGAGGTTCTGGGTCTGGCTTCCTCCACCGTGTCCGAGCACCTCACAGACCTGCGTCGCAGCGGTCTGGTGCGGGAGTGGAAGGTAGGCCGCTGGGTCCACGTGGCCCTGGCCGACGAGGCCCAGGCCCGGCCGGTGCTTGAAGCCCTCTGGCCCCTCATGGCCACCGCAGAACCCGCCCTGGCCCGGGACCGCGCCCAGGCCCATTCCCTTCGCTGCCAGACCTGCCAACCCGAGAGTTGCCCCCAGCTGGCACCCTCATCTCATTGATCCCCAACACCCCAGGAGACCCCATGACCACGCAGACTGAGCCCACGACCGAGCCGAGCACTGAGGCCGGCCTCAGCGAAATCACCTTCAACCTCGTGGCCCTGGGTGCTGCCATCGGCGCCAATGCCGAGCGTGCCTTCAAGGCCCATCAGACCCGGCTGGAGGCTCTCGGCGTTTCCAAGGAGGACATGATCCAGGCCGTCAACATCGCCCTGCGAGTGAAGGGCGATCCTCACCAGATGATGATGGCCCTGGCCGAATCCACCCTCACGGATGGCAGCGGCGGTGGCTGCTGCGGTGGCGCCTGCGCCTGCGAGGCTGAGGGTAAGGAAAAGGGCGACTGCGGCGATGACTGCGACTGCCGCTAGGTTCGTAGGTATCTGAGCCATCCAAAATTTGCGCTGATCCGGCCCCGATTCCGAGGCCTTCCGGGAGGCATGCATGTTTCGACCAGCCCTGAGCTCCGATGCGGCTGCTTTCTGTGCCATCTACAACCCCTGCGTGCTGGGTACGACCATCACCTTTGAGGAGGAGGTGGTGACCGAGGCCGACATGGCCGGGCGCATCCAGAAGGTGCAGGAGGCCTATCCCTGGCTCGTGCTGGAGGAGGAAGGGCGGGTGCTGGGCTATGCCTATAGCTCGATCTGGCGGACCCGTGCTGCCTATCGGTTCTCTACGGAAACGGCCATCTATCTGGCCGAGGACGCGCGGGGGCGGGGGCTTGGCGTGCAACTTTACCGCGCCCTGCTTCAGGAGCTGCGCGAACGCGGCTTTCACCTGGCCTTGGGCGGCCTGGCCCTGCCCAACGCGCCCAGCGTGGCCCTGCACGAGAAGCTGGGCTTCGAAAAGGTGGGGCACATGAAGGAGGCGGGCTGGAAGTTCGGCGCCTGGGTCGATGTGGGTTTCTGGCAGCTGCAGCTCTGAGGGAGTGAAGATGGACACGGAAACCAAGGGCTGTGCCTGTGATTGCGCCGCTGCGGTGCCTCCGCCGCCTGTGAGTTCCTTGTGGGCCAGGGGCGGCTGGCTCCTGGTGGCCCTGCCTGCTTGGGTGGGACTCTACAGGAGCCTGAAGCCCCTGGCAGATCTGCTGGCCTTCCGCGTGCTGGGGCTGGGACCGGGCAGCCGCCTGGGTGAGGCAGTGGCCTTCTTCGCCTTCGATGGCCCCAAGGTCCTGATGCTTTTAGGTCTCGTGGTGCTAGGAGTCAGTTTCGTCCAGACCTTCATCAGCCCAGAGGCAACCCGGGATCTTCTGGCCAAGCGCACCGGGGCTTGGAGCAACCTGCTGGCCTCCCTGCTGGGCATCGCCACGCCCTTCTGCTCCTGCTCGGCGGTGCCGCTCTTCATCGGCTTCGTGCGGGTGGGCGTGCCTCTGGGCGCCACCTTCAGCTTTCTGATTTCGGCCCCCATGGTGAATGAAGTGGCCCTCTTCCTGCTCTGGAGCCTCTTCGGCTGGCGCATCGCCCTCCTCTACACAGCCACTGGGGTGGCGGTGGCCTTCGTCTCGGGCTGGCTCATCGGCCTGCTGAAGATGGAGCGTCACTTGGAGCCATGGGTGATGGAGATCCCCTACGAGGCTGCGGCGGCATCTTCCACCGCCATGGGGTTTGCCCAGCGCCTGGAGCTTGCTGTCCAGGCAACATGGGACATCGTGGGCAAGGTCTGGCCCTACGTGCTGGGTGGCATCGCCGTGGGCGCCTTCCTGCATGGCTACGTGCCGGCGGAGCTGCTGGCCCGCTTCATGGGCAAGTCCGCCTGGTGGAGTGTGCCCCTGGCGGTGCTCATCGGCGTGCCGCTCTATGCCAATGCCGCCGGCATCATCCCCATCGTGCAGGTGCTGCTGGCCAAGGGCGCCGCCCTGGGCACGGCCCTGGCCTTCATGATGGCCGTGGCGGGGCTCTCGCTACCTGAGACCGTGATCCTGCGGAAGGTCCTGCGCCCCACCCTGATCGCCACCTTCCTGGGTGTCGTCACCTTGGGCATCGTGATCGTAGGGTACCTCTTCAATTTCCTGATGTAGGAGTGACCATGAAGATCGAAGTGCTGGGCACGGGTTGTGCGAAGTGCAAGCTAATGGCGGAACGGGCCGAGGATGCGGCCCGGGGCATGGGCTTGGCCTACACCCTGGTGAAGGTGACGGAGTACCCGGACATCGTGGCCCGGGGTGTGATGAGCACGCCTGGACTGGTGGTCGACGGGGTTTTGAAGTGTCAGGGCACGGTGCCCACGGTGGCGGCGATCCAGGCTCTGCTGCGGTAGGATGGCCAGACGTAAAGCGGAGAGGTCATGCGCATCGGCATCATGGGGTATGGCCGCTTCGGGGTGGCGCTTGGATCACTGATTCGGGAGGCCGGGCACGGCTTCCGTGCCTGGGATCCCGTGGCCCCGATCCCCGCAGAGCATCAGGCGGGCAGCCTTCAGGGCTTGGTCGCCGAGCACGACACCCTGGTGCTGGCGGTTCCCGTACCTCTGCTTGGAAGCGCCCTCGGGAGCATCCGGCCCCTGCTGAGGCCGGACCACTTGGTCTTCGATGTGGGCAGCGTGAAGGTGGGGCCCTGCGGCCTTCTGGAGACGCATCTCGGCGCCGCGATCCCCCATGCAGGAACCCACCCGCTCTTCGGTCCCGTGAGCCTTGCTCGTGCTGAGCGGCCGCTGCGGGTGGTGCTCTGCGCCTCGCCCCACCATCCCGATGCCGCCCGTAGCATCGAGACGCTCTTCTGCAGCCTGGGGTGCGAGGTGCTGCGCCAGAGTCCCGAGGACCATGACCGCGTCATGGCCACCACCCATGCCCTCACCTTCTTCATCGCCAAGGGGCTTCTGGCTGTAGGGGCCGGGGCCGAATTGCCCTTCACGCCACCCTCCTTCCACGCCATCGCCCGCACCCTGGAGTCTGTGCGGGAGGACGCGGGCCACCTCTTCGCGGCCCTCCAGAATGAAAATCCGTTTGCCAGCGGGGCTCGGGAAGGCCTGTTGGAGGCCCTGACTGCCATCCATTCCAGCCTTGCCGAAGCTCTGAAGACCGGTGGCGGCGAGCAACTCTCCATCCCCGGCCTGGGCTTGGCCACGCGCTCCCCGGCCCTGCAGGAGGCCCGTGATCACATCGACGCCCTGGACCAGGAGTTGGTGAACCTGTTGGCTCGGCGCACGGAATTGGTGCTTCGCGCCGGGCGCGCCAAGGCGGAACTACACCTCCCCATCCACGACCCCGAACGGGAGTCCGCCCAGCTTCAGGCTCGTCGTGCCTGGGCCGCCGAGGCCGGGCTCGATGCCCAGGGGGTGGAGGAGGTCTTCCGGTCCGTGCTGAGGGCCTCCCGGGTGGCGCAGGGGAAATAGCTCGAAACCAGGGCGTGTCTTCAAAGTCCAGAGGGCCAACTGGATGTAGGGGGGTGTGCAAATGCTCCAGCAGCGGTACCTCATGGGTGTGACCTTGAGGTAAAGCGGGGGTGAGAACCTTCTCACAAGGCTCTCTTGAGAGCCTCCACGAGAGTATTCATCTGGTACGGCTTCTGGATGAACCCCGCGAGTCCACGGCCCAGGAACTGCTGGATGGCATCCTGCTCGTTGTAGCCACTGGAGAGGATCACCCGTACCGCCGGATCCAGGGCCTTCATCCTGCGGAAGGCCTCCTTCCCGTCCAGGCGGGGCATGGTGAGGTCCATTAGGACCAAGGTGTAGGCGCCCGGCTGGAAGTGCTCCAGGGCCTCCTGGCCGTCCGAGGCGGTCTCCACCTCGAAACCCAGGTGCTCCAGCATGGCGGCGATGCTCTGGCGCAGATCCACCTCGTCATCCACCAGGAGCACCTTCCCACAGAAGGGGGTGCTCAGGGCTGTCGGAGCAGCCTCGGGTACCGGAACCTGGCCGAGCATGGCGCGGAAGTAGACATGGAAGGTGCTCCCCTTCCCGGATTCCGAGTAGATCTTGATGCCCGCCCGGTGGCCCCGGAGGATGCCCAGCATGGCTGACAGGCCCAGACCTCGGCCCGAGGCCTTCGTGGTGAAGAAGGGATCGAAGATCCGGCCCAGAGTTTCGGAAGACATCCCGCAGCCCGTATCGGAGATCTGCAGCGTCACGAATGACCCCGGTTCCAATTCCTGCCCGGCAAAGAGGAAGTCCATGGCCTGTTGGTCCAGGTCCCGGGTGCCAGTGGCGATGGTGATGATGCCGTCCCGGTCTCCGATAGCCTCAGAGGCGTTTGTCACCAGGTTCATGATCACCTGCTGGACCTGAGTGGCATCTGCTTCGATGGCGGGGAGGTCGGACTGCAGGTCGTACCGCAGGGCCACCTTCTTCGAGATGGAAACGGACAGCAGGTGGGTGATCTCCTCCACTTGGCGGCTGAGGTCCAGGGGTTCAACAATGAACCTGCCCTTGCCCGAGTAGGCCAGCATCTGGCGGGTGAGGTCCGCGGCCCGGAGGATGGTGTTCTCGATGTTCTTCAGGTAGGGTTCCGAGGCTGTGTTGGCCGGCAGTTTCAGTTTGGCCAGGTCCAGGTTGCCGAGGACTGCGCTAAGAAGGTTGTTGAAGTCGTGGGCGATGCCCCCGGCCAGCACGCCGAGGCTTTCCAGTTTCTGCGACTGACGGAGCGCATCCTGGGACCTGCGCTCGTCCGTCACATCCCGGCTGATGCCCGCCAGGAGGTAGATTTCCGCTTCCGCGTTCCGGATGGGAACCATCTGCGTGAGTAGCACCCGCTTCCCGCCGGGCAAGTTGAGCACCTCCTCGTAGTTGAGGTTGCGACCGGCGGCCACGCAGCGCTTCAAGTTGCCGGTGATGAAGTCGGCCACATCGCTGGGCAGGCAGTCGTGGGGCCTCTTGCCCACCACCTCGGCGGTGGTGACCCCGAAGGTGGCGGTGAAACTCGGGTTCACGCCTTCGAACAGGAACGAGTCATCCGGCATCACGCGCAGGACCTTAATCAGGTCCGGCGAGTTCAAGTAGATGCCCCGGTAGCGGTCCTCGCTGGCCCGGCGTGCGGCCTCGGCCTCTAGGCGTGCGGTGATATTCAGTATCAGCCAGATCTCGCAGTCCGGCAGCGTGCGCATGCGGATTTCCACATCGCACTGTCCCCCGTCCTTGCGCAGGACCCGGGCGATCAGGGGAGCCACTGCGTGCGTGTCGCGCTTGGATTGGTAGGCATCCCGGACCCGTTGGCATCCAATTGGATCAAGGATCCTGAGCCAGCTTTCGATATCGGACAGCTCGGTGCGGTCGTAGCCCGTCAGGTGCTCCACCGCAGCGTTAGCGTAGAAACCGGAAGCATCGATGTAGACAGCACCTCCGGGTAAGTGTTCCACCAGCAGCCTGAGCCGCTGTTCCCTTTCGGCCAGGCTGGCCTCGGCCTCCCGCCGATGCTGAACCTCCTCCTGCAACTGCAGGGTCCTGGATCCCACGAGTCGGCGCAACTGGAGGATCCAGAGGGTGCCGACTAGGCTGAGGCCCAGGGTCACGGCCAGCCCGAATCCGGCCCACTTCAACCAGGCACCCCCGACAGAGGGGTGTGGCTCAAACAGAAAGGCGTGCGGGTCCCTCACGGACTTCAGCACCCCGAGCCGAACGGAGGCTTGGGCTATGCGTTCGAAGCGGCCCGGGTTCATATGGCCGGGGTCCACCAGCTTTGGCAGGACCAGATCCCTCATGCTCTTGGCCTCGTACTCGAAATGCTCCCGGGTCAGGCCCCGGGCCTGGACTTCCGGCATGGCGAGGATCAGGTCGATGATCTCCGCCGGATGCTCCATGGCGTATTCCCAGCCCCGGAAGGAGGCCGACCTGAATCGCTCGGCCAGTTCCGGGTTGGTCTCGGCAAAGGCCCGAGTCGTGAAGAGGAGGTCGCCGTAAAAATCGATTCCGTAATCTGCGGGACGGATCAGGCTGAGTTCAGCGCCTTTTGCTTCGAGGGCGAAGGGCTCATCCGTGATGTAGGCCGAGATGGCATCAACCTTCCCGGTCAGGAGGTCATCCAGATTCCAGGTGTGGGGCACCGCGATCAACGCCTCGGGCCTGATGCCTTCGGACTGGAGCATGGCAAATATCTCCATCTGTCCCTGATTCCCGGCGAACATCACCCGGCGTCCAGCCAGATCCGAGGGCCGCATGATGTGGCTCTTGCGCAGGGCGATGATCACGTAGGGGGAGTGCTGGAAAACCACCCCCAGCGACACCAGGGGGCGCCCTTCCTGGTAGGCCTGGAAGACCTCCATGTCACTGACACCGAACTCCGCCTCACCGCCTTCCACCACCGGCAAGGGCAACCGTTTCGGGCTCGCCTCCCGCATGGCCACATCCAGCCCCTCCGCCGCGTAAAAGCCCTTGGCCTGGGCCGCGTAATAGCCCGCGAACTGGAAGGCGTGCGCCCACTTCAGCTGCAGCGTCACCTTCCGGAGCGGCGCTGCCTGGACTCCTGGATGCCACAGGAGGATTGCCATCCCGAACAGGATTCGCCGCAAGGTCAGAAGGAGTCTTTGCATGGGTACCCGTGAAGGAAGGGGCGGCGTGCTGGGGTTTCGTGCCGGTTCCATGTCATTGGTAGAGTGGAAGCCAACCTCCAGAATGCTCATTCCAGGATGACCAAGCCTTCCATCGTGACGGGCGTCACGTAGGGCTGACACCTTCGAGCCTGCTCGTGGGCATTCAAATTCTTGGTCCTTGGCTTGAGGACGCCACCCCGATCTTCGTCGCAGGTGCGCTGGAGAAGACCTTTGGGTTCAGGGTTCCAATGGAGTTCGAATACGCAATTGTCGTTTCACCAGGGAACATGTGTTGATGAGAATTCTTTACTTTTTCCAAATAATACTGATATCGACAAGGTCGAATAGAGGTGCGCAGCGCTGCGCGGGATAAAAAAAGGCGGGCCCCCATCGGGGGCCCGTCCTTGAGAATGAGTTGAGGGGCGCGAGTCAGCCCGCGCCTATTTCCCGTAGCGCTTGCTCACTTCGCTCCACTTGATGTTCTCGACGAAGCTTTCGAGGTACTTCGCGCGAGCGATGCCGTAGTCGACCATGAACGCATGCTCCCAGCTGTCCAGCACCAGGAGCAAGTCCTGCTCGATGGGCAGGCCCAGGTGGTGCTCGGCCACGAAGTAGGTGTGCAGCTTGCCGTCGCGGCGATTGCGGGTCAGGACGGCCCAGCCGGGACCGGTCATGGCAGTGGCCTTGAGGTCCGCGACCACCTTGTCCTGGCCGCCAAAGGCATCCAGGGCGGTCTTGAGGCTGGCGCTCACATCGGTATCGGCGCCGAGGTTCTCGAAGTAGAGCTCGTGCAGGAAGGAGCCATTGAAGGCCACGGCCTCCCGGCGCTTCAGCTCGGTGTACTCGTTGAAGGAGTAGTTGGGCTTGGTGTTGTCAGCCGTGGCCAGCTTCTCCTCGATTTCGTTCAGCTTGGCGATGTAGCCCTTGTAGAGCGTGAAGTGCTGGTCCAGCTGGGCGTCGCTGAGTCCCTTCAGGGCGCCGCCCTTCAGGTTGTCGTAGGACTTGGCGGTATAGGCCATGTGCTTCTCCTTCGGTGCGCGGGTCGCGGATGAGTAGTTTACCAAAAAAGTCGGAAATACAAATATGGACTAGCCGAGCATTTCGCGCAGGAACCAAGCTTCTTTCTGGTGGGCCTGGACAAAGCGGGTGAGCAGATCGGCGGTGCCGGGGTCGCCGGCTTCATTGGCCAGCTCGATGCCTTCGTGCATGAGGCTGATGGTGGCCTCCTCATTGGCCAGGGCCTCCTTCAACATGCTGTCGGCTTCCAGGCGGACGGACGGATTGGAGATGGCGGCTCTGGTCTGGGCTTCGATCTGGGCTGGAGCATGAAGGGGTGTGCCCCCTACCATGCGAATGCGTTCAGCCAGCTCATCCACGGTGCTATCCGCGGCGGTATAGAGTTCCTCGAAGCGCAGGTGGTAGTCGCGGAAGTGGGGACCAGCCACGGTCCAGTGGTAGCGCTTGGCATTCAGGGCCAACACGAAGGCGGTGGCCAGTTCGGCGTTTAAATGGTCGATGATGGTGCGGTTCATGCGATCTCCTCAGAAAGGCCAGGTCGCCCAGGCGGTGGGAGCGGCCCACCGGCCCGGGAGCCCGGCGTGATTGGAGACAAGGGCGGCGATGGGGCTGCCGTCCGGGATCAAGTAGCGTAGGGCGAGCACGGCCGGCATACGGTCGTGGGGACCGGCGGTGCCCCGATCCACGGCTGGATACAGCCGGGAGCCATCGGCCAGTTCAAGTTGTAACTGGTCTGGGAAGCCATGCAGGTCAGCGAGGCGGCGATCTCGCTCCGCATCCGGGAAGCCCAGCATGAGGGTGGCGACAAGGCTCTGGCCCCCGAACTCTCGGCGGGGCGAGAGCACCGCGAAAGAAGCCCGGGCCTCGGCCAGTTCCTCGGCCTCCACCGTGTCAGGGGTCTTGCCCTCGGCCCAGAGGGTCTCGATGACCTGGTCCTCGACGCTCTCGGCCGTTTCCGGCTGGAAACTCAGCCCCTCGGTCAGGTTCAGGCGCAGGGCCTCCTGGCGGGCCAGGAAACCCCGACGAGCCTCGAAGCGTGCCCGTTCAGTGGTGGGGTCGAAGGCCAATGCCATCATGCGAGATCCTCAGAAAGAGCAAAGAAATGGGTCCACAGATTTCACCGACTCACACAGATTTAAATACAACGGCTGTCGTTGCCTTCTGTGTAACCTGTGAAATCTGTGGAAAAAAACCAGTTAAATGTGCTTGGCGATGTCGGCGTCTGGGGCAGAGATGGCACCGGACTGGAGGCGGGTGAGGGCATCCTGGAAGCGACCCGCGTGGAAGCGTTCCACCTTGGCCAGGGTCTCGAACCAGGCGGCGATCTCTGTGTGGCCTTCTTCGCGGGCCACTCGGGCGAATTCGGGATACATGTCCGTGTACTCGTAGGTCTCGCCGGCCACTGCGGACTTCAAGTTGGTGAGGGAGTCACCCAGGGGCAGGCCCGTGGCGGGGTCCCCGGCCTGGGCAGCCAGGAACATGAGGTGCTTGAGGGCGTGGCCAGTCTCGCCATCGGCGCTGTGCTTGAAGAGGCCAGCCACTTCCGGCAGGCCTTCCTTCTCGGCCACTTGGGCCATCCAGGTGTAGCGGCGATTGGCCTGGCTCTCGCCAGCGAAGGCGGCCTTGAGGTTCTGATGGGTCTTGGAGTCGGTGAAGGACATGGATTCTCCTGAATGGCCACGATGGGCGGCCTCAAGGTAGTGCCATACCTGTGCCAAAGCAATAAGTCCAACCATTGAATACGATTGAGAAATTAATCCATCCGTCTGGCGGGTCAAATCACGACAGATCGAGAGCTTATTCCTCGACATGTCGAGAGATTCTTAGTGGGGCAGACCCTGGAGGAGCTCATGGACCCCTAGGCTGAGGGCCCGGCCGAAGCCCGCCACAAGGCGGCCGGAGCTGGGCCGCAGCAGAAAGAAGGCGAAGTCACCCAAGCCGAGGGTCTGCTCCGCCTGCGGGAATCGGGCCAGGTAGACCTTGGCGGCTTGGTCGTACTCTGAGCTGGGCCGGTCGAGTTCCTGGGCCTCCCCCTGGAGGGTCACCCGGGGCAGGGCCAGAGGATCGGCATCAGGGCTGAGCGGCGCCATGAACAGCAGGCTCATGCGGTTATCAGTTCGCAGATCCCGGGTGTGGGCGGCCAGGCCGCTCAGGTGGATGAAATAGCCACCTTCGGCGGGGGCTACGGGGACCATGGACACAAAAGGCGCCCCCCCGCGGAGAGTGCCGAGGGCCGCCACAGGGCTGGCCATCAGGGCCCTGAGGCTATCCAGCAGGTCGGGGTCCATGCCGCCTCCCCAGAGGTGTGACTACTCGGCCGCGGGAGTCTCTTCCGTGGAACCGTCTTCCTGGTCCTCGGAGTCCGGGATGTCATTGCCCAGGGCATCCTTGCGCAGTGCCTTTTTCTGCAGCTTCTCTTCCTTCTTCTTGAGCTTGGCCAGGTCCTTCTGCCGCTTTTCGAAGTTGTAGTTGGGCTTCTTGGCCATGGTTCATCCGATCATCTGAAGAGTTGGATCTGCTCCTGCCTCTTATGCAGTCTACCGCCTGGAGCGGCGAATGGCCTGGATGAGGTCGTCAAGACGCTGAAGAAAAGTGGAGCGGTCCCGCGCGGAGAAGGGCGGCGGGCCGCCTCCCATCTCTCCCATGGCCCGCAGGTGGATCATCAGCTCGCGGCTGGCGAGGGCATCGCCGATGGCCTCAGGCGTGTAGACCCGGCCCTTGGCATCCAGAGCCCGAGCTCCCTTCTCGAGGCACCGGGCCGCCAAGGGGATGTCCGCAGTGACGGCGATGTCGCCGACTCCGATCTGCTCGACGATCCAGTCATCGGCGCCGTCGAACTGGCCCTTGGCCACGACCACGGATTCGAAGAGTGGATTTCGCGGGATCTGCAGCCGAGAGTTGGACACAAGGATCACCCGCAGGCCATACCGGGTGGCTACGCGAAAGATCTCGTCCTTTACTGGGCAGGCGTCCGCGTCGACGATGATGCGGATGGCCGTGGCTCCGGCGGTTTCAGGCCCAGTCATGAGGGCTCCCCGGCGGCGGCCAGCCAGTCCAGGGCGGCCCGGAGGGCCGCCGCCTGGGCCGGATTCTGCAACTGGCCGGCCTCATTCAAACCCGACCGGGCCAGAGTCAGGCTGAGGGAGGCTTCCGGCACCACGCGTATGGACATCACTTCCAGGATATGGACCAGGGAGGCGTGAGCCCGGGCGCCGCCTTCCAGCGAGGGCGAAGCGCTCCAGATCGCTGCGGGCTTGCCGAAGCCCTCGCCCGAGGAGACCACCCATTCCAGCAGGTTCTTCAGCACCGCAGGCAGGCTGTGGATGTACTCCGGTGTGCTGATGAGCAAGCCATCCGCTGCGCGAATGCGGGCCCGCAAGTCCACCACGGCTGGAGGCAGCGGCTCCGCGTCCCGCTCTGGACTGAAGTGGGGCAGTTCATCCAGGTGTTCCCAGCGGCTGAACGCCATGCCGGGCGGAGCGAGCCGGACCGCCTCCTGGAGCAGCAGCGAGTTCAGCGACTGGGCTCGCAGGCTGCCAGAGAGGGCGAGGATGTGCATGGACGCTCCGAAGAAGGCTCCATTGCACCATGATCCGGGCGGGTCATCCTGCGGCAGGATGGATGGGACTGGCAGCATCCTCGCCAACCACCGTGAGCCAAGGCCGTACCCGCCACTTCGTCACCAGACCATGTTTCACGTAGGGGTCCGAGGCGACGAAGGCTTCTGCCACGGCCGGGGAATCTCCGCGAAAAAGCAGCAGGGAGGCATCCACCGGATCTGCCAGGGCCCCGCCCAGTACCAGTTCACCGCGCGCCTGAGCCGCCCAGGCCAGGCTCAGGTGCTCGTCCCGGAACTCGCCCCGCCGCTCCAGGTAGTCCGCGCTCACGTCGTACATCAGCAGGTAGTGCATGGAACCTCGTCGAAAGAGGCGCGGCGGCCTCAGGATTTACTGGGCGGCTGGGTTTGCAGGTCGTCTAGGCGCTGATCGGCCTCTTCGAGGCTGTCAGCCCGGTCCGAGTCGTAGCCGGCCTCCTCGCTGATGCGCTCCAGCTGGATACGGCTCAGGGGGATCTTTGTCACCCGGATGATGTGGCCCACGCCCTTCAGCTTCAGGGTGGAGCGGGCCCGGAGGAAGTCCTTGAAGCCCTGCGGGTCCGTGGCGTGCAACTCCCGGATGTCCGTCACTATGTCGAAGCCGGCGCTCAGCTTGCCCGCCTCGGCCATGATGGCGCGGGTAGCCTCCTGGCGCTCGTTGCCCTCGAGGTGCCCAGCCAGGGTGATGTAGAGGCGGTTCTTGGCGGAGTCGGAGCGCACCTGGAACATCGGATCAAAGCCGGAAGGGGGCGGGCGCCTGGTCCAGCCAGGCCCCGCCGAGTAGGGTGGTGCGCACAGGGATGCCTGGAGTCTTCACACCCCGATGGCTCATGCAGGTGTGGACCGCCACCAGATGCACGCCCCAGGCGGCGGGGCGCAGGTAGGTCTGTAGCGCGTCGGCGATCTGCTGGGCCATGCGCTCCTGCACCTGTAGGCGCCAAGCGAAGGCCTGCACCACACGGACCAGCTTGGACAGGCCCACGGTGCCGCCCTCGCCCGGCAGGTAGCCGATGGTGGCGTGGCCCTCGAAGGGAGCCAGATGGTGCTCGCAGGTGCTCACGAAGGGGATGCGTTCGAGGATTACGGGCACCGGCGCCAGGGTGCCAGGCAGGGATTTCAGCTCGGCGGCCAGGTCGATGTCATAGCCCGCCAGACGTTCGCGCCAGAAGTCCGCCACCCGAGCCGGGGTATCCCGCAGCTCAGGAGCATCCGGATCCTGTCCCAGGCTGGCCAGCAATTCCCGGACGGCCCGGGCTGTTCTCGCCTCGTCCATGGGAGTGCCTCCGGGCCTCAGTGTACGCTTATTCCCTTTACTGATCGGGCGGCCCCGCGAGTCGCTTTAGGATGGCCCACGCCAGGTCTGTGAGCGAGGGATCCCGGGCGCCCATGACGAGGATGAGATCCCCGCTGTGGGCCTCGCTTGCGAGGCGCTCGATCAGCCACTCCCTGGAGGGTGCGGGTTCCGCTGTTACGCCCCGGGCCGCGATGTCGGCGATGACGTCGGCGCTGCTGATGTCCCGGGCCGCAGTGCCCCCGGCGTAGAAGACCTCCAGAAACCAGAGGCGGTCCGTCGGGGCCAGCTCCGCGGCGAAGGTAGCCACGAAATCGTTCCGCAGGAAGCGCAGGGGGCCGAAACCGTGGGGCTGGAAGACCGCCAGCACCCGCCCGTCGTTGGCCTGGGTCCGCAGGTGGGCCGTGCGAAGGGAAGCCGCCACCTTGGCGGGGTTGTGGCCGAAGTCGTCCACCACTGTGACGCCCCGGACGGTGCCCAGCACCTGGAAGCGCCGGGCCACACCCTGGAAGGCCGCCAAGGGCTCGACCAGTTCAGTGAGGGGAACGCCCAGGGCCTGACAGGCGGCCAGGGCCGCCAGGGCGTTTTCCACGTTGTGCTGACCAGGCAGGGGCAGCCAGAACGCGAGTCCCTGAACCGTGAAGGTGGAGCCCTCTGGTCCGAGTACCACAGCCTCGCCGCGCAGATCTGCCCCGGAGGCGAAGCCAAAGGTGCGGGCACCGACCGAGAACTCCCGCAGGTTCTCCGCCTCGCCCACGAGGGCCTCCTCCCGCACCTGGGCGCGAAAGGTGCGGAACATCTCGGCCACCACATCCATCTCCTTGTGGTCCCGCTGCAGGTTCAGCAGCAGGCCCAGGGCCGGGTGGTAGCGCACCACGGAGCCATCGCTCTCATCGGCCTCCAGCACCAGCAGGTCCGAGGCCCCGGCCCAGGCATTGCCCCAGCGGCCTTCGGCCTGCAGGGCCACCAGGTCACCGCCGGTGATGACTGAGGGATCCCGCCCCGCACCTCGCAGCAGTTCGAAGATCATGGCGGTGGTGGTGGACTTGCCACTGGTGCCGGTGACGGCCACGCTGCGATAGCGCCCCACCAAGTGCGCCAACAATTCCGAGCGGTGGAGCACGGGCACACCCAGGCGCCGGGCCGCTGCCACATCCGGGACCTCCTCTTCCACGGCGGTGGAGACCACCAGGGCTGCGCAGTCACCCAGGAGCCCTGAGCCATCCTGGGGATGGAGCGTCACGCCCAGGGCTTCCAGGTGGGCCCGGGCTTCTGGGCGCTGGCCCCGGTCGAAGCTGCGATCACTGCCGCTGGCGCGACCCCCCTTGAGGGCCACGAACTGGGCCAGGGCGCTCATGCCGCTGCCTGCCACGCCGGCGAAGTGGAGGCGTCCCAGGCCGAAGGTATCACCCTCCAGGTCCTCGGCGATGAGCAGAGGATCCCCCTCGGCCACGCGCTCGAACAGATCGAGCACATCGGCATTGGCTAGGCGCACGCAGCCATGGGAGACGGGCTGCCCCAGGAGGCCCTCCTGGTTGGTGCCGTGGAGGTAAATGAAGCGGGCCAGAGAGTCATGGCCCGGGCCGCGGTTCCAGCCCGCTTCGAGGCCGTCCAAGGTGAGCACCCGGGTGAGGATCAGGTCTTCATCCCGTGCCTCGCCGCGCCACACATCACCGGTGGCCACGCGATGCCGGAACACGCTACCGGATTCGGCGCCAGCACCGATGCGGGCGTGGATGCGATGCCAGCCCGTGGGCGTGCGGTAGGAATCCTGCTCGCAGCCCACGCCGTTGAGGGCCGTGGAAATTCGCGCCTCGAAGGCGAGCAGATCCCCCTCCAGCAGGCCCAGGCTTTGCCGGGCTACATCCACCACCAGAACCCGGGCAGTGGGCGCGAGGGTCGGCGCACCAGGTCGAGACAGGTTCGCCAGGACCAGGGCGCGGTAGCGGGCGACGAGCATGGGGTCGTTCAAGGCTGGGCCCCCACGATGCGGCCCGCCAGGGCACTGGCGGCCACGGTGGCGGGGCTGGCCAGCCACATCTGGCCGGGGCCGCTGCGGCCCGGGAAGTTGCGGTTGATGGCGCTGATGGTCACCTGGTTGGGGCGGGTGGACACGCCGGGGCCCGCATTGATACAGGCGCCACAGGAACTGCCCAGCACCACAGCCCCCACGGCTTCGAAGGCTGCGATCCAGCCCTGTTCGGTGGCATGGCGGCGGATATCCTCGCTTCCGCACTGGACGAAGAATTGAACACCCTCGGGGATTCGGCGGCCCGCCTGGGCGGCTGGGCGCAGCACTTCGTAGGCCCGGCGCAGGTCCTCCCGCTTGCCGCCGGTGCAACTGCCCAAGTAGGCGATGTCGATGGGCGTGTCCTCGCGTAGATCCGCCAAGGCCAGGCCATTTCCTGGATCTCCAGGCCGAGCCAGCATGGGGCCCAGGGCGGGGCAGTCCAGGTCCAGGGTCTGGGCGTACGCCGCGCCTTCGTCGCCGCGCATCCAGGGCTCCAGCACCAGGTCCAGGCCCCGCTGCTCCTTGATGAAGCTAAGCGTTTCCAAGTCCGGCGCCACGAGGCCCGTGAAGCCGCCAATTTCTGCGGCCATGTTGGTGAGGGTGGCCCGCTCGTCGGTGTTGAGGTCCAACAGGCCTTCGCCCATGTATTCGATGACGTGGCCGATGGCGCCGCCTTCGCGGATGAGGGGCTGGGCCAGGAGGTATAGGACCAGGTCCTTGGCAGACACGCCCGCCCGCAGGCGCCCGTTCAGGCGCACCCGCAGTGTGGGCGGCACCGTGACTCGCACATCTCCGGTGACCCAGGCGTTGGCGATATCGGTGGTGCCCACGCCGAAGGCCAGGGCACCCAGGGCCCCGGCATGGGGCGTGTGGGAGTCGGTGCCCACCACCAGCTGGCCCGGGAGGACGTAGCGGTCAGTCATGAGCACGTGGCAGATGCCCTCGCTGCCGGAGCCGCTGTCCAAATCGCTGGCCAGCTCGCCGTGGAGGCGGATGCCGTGCTTCGCGCAGAAAGCCTCCTGGGCAGGCTTCAGGGACTGGGCCACATCCAGCAGACCCATGGCCCGGTGTTCGGGCACCATGCTGTACCCCAGGAAGGTGAGGTGGTCCCGGAAGGCCAGGATGCTCGCGGGATCCCGCAGGGCCACGTTCGGACCTAGGGCCTGCTCCAGGAAACGGGCGGCCATGGGGGTCACGTACTCGTGGCTGAAGCGCCAGTCCGCCTGCACGAAGAGCCCATCGCCCGGAGCCACGGCCGCAAGGCCCACGCGAGAGGCGGCGGCGTCCACCATCGCGTGGCGGGCCAGCAATTTTTCCGCATAGGTCATGGGGCGCTGCCCGCAGGAGGGCAGGGGGGGCGCCACCTCACCGGTCAGGCGGGCGGCGTTGTAGGCGAAGAGGCCACCCCGGCGCACGATCTCGGTGGTGACGGGATCGAGACCCGCCGTGAATTCCGTGAGCGGGATGGCTTCGCCCCGGCGGATGCGGGCCAGGAGGCCGAAGTCGGTGCTGGTTAGGAGGCCGAGGTTCTGGCAGTTCTGGCGGTAGATGCGCTCGAAGCTATCGGCGATGACCAGCCTGATGCCCGCGCACCACTCGGCGAAGGGGCTTGCCTCGCGGCTGCTGCCCTTGCCGCGGCGCTTGCCCGCCACGCTCACGCTGAAGCCGCCAGCACGCACGGCGCCCTCCTTCACAGGCAGCGTGTCGCCGCACTTCAGACCCAAATATGGGAAGTCGCCCAGGCGCTCGTCGTAGTGGTAGCAGATGAAAGCGGGGGTGATCTCGTCGGTGCTGATCTGGTCGCGCAGGGGGCCGGTATTGGCCGAATCCAAATCCTCGCCTTGGAGCTGGCGGGAAATCCCTACGGGATCTTCCGTGAGGAAAAGAATTCGGCCTGGGAAGGAGATCGGGTCGGCGAGCATGCCCCCAGAGTACGACAGGCCGCCGAGCTCAGAACCTGTACCCGAGGCCAACCGATGTGTGGCTCAGCTCCCCATCACTGAAGTCGCTCCCATTGGCTGGCTTGAAGGTGAAGACATGGTGGGCTTCGAGGGTGAAGTGCTGGGCGAGGCGGTACCGCAGGCCCAGGGTGCTGGCGAAGGCGACATCGCTGTCGGAGTAGGACCAGGAAAAGGGATAGGGATTGTTCGGCAGGCTGGTGACCCTGGTGTCAGTGAACCAGTGCACCCCCCCGATTCCCAGGATAACATCCAGCCCTGTGGGGCCCTTCTCTCCAAGAGGAATGAGCCAGTCATAGCCCACCAGCCGGGTCCGCGCCCGCTGGACAGTGATCGTGGCACCTGGATCCAGGCGACCCTTTCCGGCGGGGAACTCGCCGACCTCCATTCGCACACGTCCTTCAATCAGCTCTTCACGGCGCACATGGATGCTGAAGCTCAGCTTCCAGCCTGAGTCGTACAGGGCCGCTCCTTTGCTTGCGGGCAGCGTGATGAAGGCCGCCAAACCCACTCGTGGCGACAGTTCCTGGGCCTCCGCAACAGGTGCGGCCAGGAGGATGGAGAGGAGCACCAAGGCGGGGCGAAGGGGGCTCATGACGGATCCTTTCACGGCTGAGGAGCTGGGGATCGGACTGAGGAATTTCCACGATTCTAAACCCGAAGGCTACCCAGACCTCCTTTTGCAGCCATGGAAAACACGAAGGCCCCCAACCGGGGGCCTTCGTCATGGGGTGGGGAAGGATCAGTCCTTGCCTTCTTCAGCCTTGAGCTTGGCTTCCTGCTCGTCGAGGTGCTTCATGAGGCGCTCAGCCAGGGGCTCGTCCTCCAGGGGGGTGAACATGTCGTCCTTCACCTCGAAGATCTCCAGGCTGAGGCCCTCTTCGGGATCCGCGGTGCCTTCTTCCTGAGCCTGCAGCTCAGCGAGGGGCGCCAGAATGGCGAAGTTGCGGCCCTCGAACTCCAGCTCTTCGAGGATGGCGAACTCTTCCTTCTCGCCATTCTCGTCTTCGAGTTCTACGACCTCGATTTCAAAGGAATCATCGTGTTCGTGATTGCAGTCTGGTCCGTGTTCGTGACCTTCGTGAGCCATGGGCTCCTCCTTGCGCGAAGGAACAGAATAGGGCTGAATGCCTTTCCAGCCAAGGAAAGAAGCTATGAACCCCGTCTACTGGAGCTTGGCCTCTCCCGGGCCGGTCACGATGGCGCTGACGGGACGCCGGGCCCCGGGGGCCTCCAGGCGCACCCGGTCGCCCAGGCCGCCCTGGCTGCGGGCGGTGGTGTCCACGGTGATAGTGAGCCCTTCCTTGCTGCCCGTCAGGCGCACGTGGTCTCCGTTCTGGATGACGGGGATGGCTTCCAGATCGGCGCGGGTGATGATCTTGCCAGAGACCACGGAGCGCATAAGGCGGCGCCCTTCGGGCACCTGGAGCAGGGCTCCCTCGGGAGGTACGCCCGTGAAGGAACTCGCTTCCACCTGATCGGCGCTGAGTTCGGTTTTCCGGGCCAGATCGCCTTTGGCCCTGAGGACCGTGCCAGTCCACTGACCCTCCAGGTCCACTCGGACCATGCCCACCCGGTCCCCGTCCAGCTTCACGGCCAGAATCACGAAGAACCGGCCCAGGGGCTCACGCTTGCTGAGACTGACAGCTTCAAAGGTCAGCACGCCTTTGCGCAGCGCAGGGACGCGCGGGGGCTGGGCCACCTTGAAGGTGTGCGCGCCGCCCAGCTTCTCGGCCTCCAGCTTGGCGAAGACCAGCGCGGTATCCGCCAGCCTTTCGGCCGGGGAGGGGGTCGGCGCCTGGGCAAAGAGGGCCGGGGGGATGAGGAGCAGTGCCGCGCCGCGCATAAAGTTAGCGCTTCAGGCCGTTGACCAGACTGAGCATGGTGTCCACGGTCTGGATGGTCTTGGAGTTCGCCTCGTAGGCCCGCTGCCCAATGATCATGTTCACCATCTCCTCAGCCACGTCCACGTTGGAGACTTCCAGGAAGCCCTGGTTGAGGGTGCCCACGCCGTCGGAACCGGGGACGGCGTCGATGGCATCGCCGCTCGCCAGGGTCGGCTGCAGGAGGTTGCGGCCCAGCTGGTTGAGGCCCGAGGGGTTCACGAAGTGGGAGAGGGTGATCTGGCCCACCTGCTGAGGCTGGGTCTGGCCGGTCTGGGTCACGCTGACGGTGCCGTCCGGGGCGATGGTGGCGCTGAGGGTGTCCTGGGGGATGGTGATCTGGGGGTCCAGGAGGTAGCCCGCGGCGTTCACGAGGGCGCCGTTCTGGTCCGTGGTGAAGCTGCCATCCCGGGTGTAGGCCAGGGTGCCATCGGGCTGGGTCACGCGGAAGAAGCCGTCGCCCTCAATGGCCATGTCGAAGCGGTTGTTGGTCTGCTGCATGTTGCCGGTGGTGTACGAGTGCTGGAGGCTCTGAAGCTTCGCGCCATGACCCAGCTGGATGCCCGCGGGAATGGAGGTGCTGTTGCTGGAGTTGGTGCCTGCCAAGTTGACGGTCTGGTAGAGCAGATCCTGGAATTCCGCCCGGGCCTTCTTGAAGCCCGTGGTGTTCACGTTCGCAAGATTGTTGGAGATGGTGTCCATGTTGAGCTGCTGGACATTCATGCCGGCCGCCGCCGACCACAGTGCACGCATCATAAGAACCTCCCTGAATGAGCTGAAACGAAGAAATTACCGGCTGATGGCGACGTCGTTGATGGACCTGGCATCCAGGTCGTTGCTGAGGGTGGAGGCCACCTTGAGACTGGCCTCGAAGAGCCGGTTGAGCCGGATCATCTCGATCATGGCGCCCGCCGAATCGACGCCGCTCTGTTCCAAATGGCCTTGGGTGACGGTGGCCTGCACTGGGGCCTCCGTGGCACCCGTGGGATCGAAGCGCAAAGCGCCGGTGCGCTTGAGAGAGCCGGCCTTCTCGTAGGCCTTCAGGTCCAACTGGCCCAGAACCTGGTCCTTCTGGGAGACGCTGCCGTCGGGCGCGATGGAGATGTTTCCGTTCTTCGAGTCCACGGTGATGGGCTGGCCGTTTTTGCCGAGGAGAGGGCTGCCGTCCATGGCCTGGAGCTGGCCGTTGGCGCCCATCTGCAGGCGACCGTCCCGCGTGACGCGCACGCCGGCGGGGGTTTGGACCGTGAGGAAGGCGTTGCCTTCGACGGCCACATCGAGTTGGCGTCCCGTGGCCTTGAGGGAGCCCTGTTCAGTGATCACGCCGGTTTCGGCGAACACCACGCCGTCATTCAGATACCCACTCAGAGGCAGCTTGCGTCCGCTGCCTGCGGCCTTGTTGAACACGGCGAAGAAGGCCTGGTCGGGCTTGTAGCCCACCGTGGCGGCATTCGCCAGATTGTTCGACACCACTTCCAATTGGAAGGACCGGGCCTGTAAGCTTCCGGCGGCGACATAGTATCCAGGATCCATTGGGCACCTCTCGCCCAGCCAGCGGCTGGGACAAGAGGACATCGCGAAAGGGATGCCAAAAAGGCAAAGACCCGGCATTGCCGGGTCTTTGCGCGGGGGAGTTCCAGGAGGGCATAAAAAACGGCCTCCCGAAGGAGGCCGTTTTAGAAGGGCTGACCGAGGTCAGATCTTCTGGACGTTCGTAGCCTGGGGGCCCTTCTGGCCCTGGCCAACCTGGAAGCTGACGCGCTGATTCTCGTCCAGGGTGCGGAAACCCGTGGTCTCGATCGCGGAATGATGGACGAAAAGATCGGCGCCGCCCTCATCGGGGGTAATGAATCCGAAACCCTTTTCGGCGTTGAACCACTTGACAGTACCTTGAGCCATGATGACTTCCTGTTTGTTCGACCTGGATGTGAATGCGATGTCCCTTCCAGGCGAGGCAGCAGCGCTTTTTTCTGCCCGCACAACAGACGGGCATGAACCAGTGTAGAGCTTTTCTGGTTTGGAATTATAAAAAATCGAGCCATTTCTTTAATTCCTGCCAAGTGACCCCTTCCGAAGGATTATCAGAGGTTCGGCACGCCAGGTCAAAAATAGCTGCGGACCCCCACCAGGGCCTTTTGATAATAGTGGTCCGCCAGTACATCCTCGCGGATGCCCTGGCCGGGCCGGGGTGCATGAAGGAAGGCACCCTGGCCTAGGTAGAGGCCTACATGGCTGACCCTACTGCCGCCAGAGGTGGCGAAGAAGACCAGGTCGCCAGCCCTGGCCCGGTCCAGTTCCACGGGGCTGCCCGCCTCGAACTGAGCCTGGGAGGAGCGGGGCAGGCGCAGGCCATTCAACTGATACACGGCGCTGGTGAGCCCACTGCAGTCAAAGCCCCGCTCCGTGGTGCCGCCGAAGAGGTAGGGCACCCCAAGGTAGCCCCGCGCAGTATCGACCAGGCTGGCCCGCAGCCCTCCTATGTCTTTGGGATGGATGTGCGCGAGACCCCCGGCACCCGGCGCTGAGCCATCAGGGGCCACCACCCAGTAGGACTCCAGGGTACCTGCCTGTTTGAGGGACTCCCCCTCGCTCCGAGCCTTGTCGCGGGTCAGAAAGTCGCCGAAGCGGACTCGGTAGAGCCCGTCCCCGGAGGCATAGTAGGTGGCCTCGAGTCCCTGCGCCTGGAGCTTCCCCGAAAGGCGGGCGGCATTCTCGACCTTGGCGAAGGCACCAGCCTGGAGCGAATAGCCCAGGCGGGGGATGGGTCGGGCCGCGGTCCCAGTCGGCGCCACAACCGGCCGCCGCTGGGGCAGCGGCCCCGGGGAACGGCTGCAGGCCAGGACCAGCAGCAGGCTCAGCGCCACGCGGGGGTGGGGCCTTAGCCAAGTCCCTGAATGAGGCAAGATCATGGGCCGATCCTACCTCAGCCTCGGGCCTGCCACCCAGGGGAACCCTGAGAGGGGCCCTCAACCATTTCCGCAGGAAGGGACTCTCTTGGGATGGAGCCTCCATGCCCCAGGAACCCATTCAGCCCGAACTCGACCCTGCCGTGGCCCCGTTCCAGGCCCGGTCCCGGGCCTTGCTGGGTGGAATCCTGGCCATCGTGCTGGTCCTGCTCTGGCTGCTACTGACCTAAACAGTGAGGTCCACCTTCTGGGCTTCGGCGGCCACAGCCTGATAGGCGTGGAGGGTCTCGGCCAGGGAGGTTTTGGGTTGTGGGTAGGCCTCAGGTCCCGGATGGCTGCCCTCAGCCTGGAGGGCACCCAGGCGGACCACAGTCGAGGCATCTCGAACCTGCTGGTTGGACGAACTTGATTCAAGCGGCGCTGCAGTGCCTGGGGCTCCGACGCCAGCTCCGAAGCGAGTCGCGTTCAGAGTCGCCGCCTCCAGGGTGAGCCCTTCATCTACGGTAGGGGTGGCCTGGAGCTCTGGCACTGAGGTGGGGGCGCTCGTGGTGCTCGTGGCGGCAGTGGTGGCTGTTGCGGTCTGAGGGTTGCTCATGCTCGCCAACAGGGCAGCCGTGGAATCGAGGTTGGAAGGATTGATGAGGGTGGCCAGATCCGCAGCCGGTGTGGCCGCTGACTGGAGGGTCTGCTGGAAAAGGGTCTGGGCCAGCCCCTGGGTCAGGGCTTGGGTGCTCTTCAAGGCGGAGGACGCCTGATCGGTCGCTGTGGGGGGCGGCTGGATCGGCTTCAGCATGCTAAGCGCCACTGAAGTCAGGGCATCGATACGGAGAGCAACCATGACAGCCCCAGTATAGGTCTTTCCGGAAGCATGAATGCTGAAGTACATGGTGTCCCTGTGGGATCATGGATTTCGGAGGGGTCATGAGCGAGAAGGTCAGCTATGCGTCCAGCGGAGTGGACATCAACCGCCAAGACGAGGCCCTCAAGCGCATCAAGCCCCTTGTGAAGGCCACCAAGACCCCCGGAGTCCGCAGCGACATCGGTCTTTTTGGCGGTCTCTTCGACGCTCGCTTCCCAGAAGCTAAGCCAATCCTTGTCAGTAGCATGGATGGTGTCGGTACCAAGATGAAGGTGGCCCGGCGGGCGGGCATCTGGGACACCGTGGGCCAGGACCTGGTGAACCACTGCATCAATGACATCCTCGTTCAGGGGGCCAGGCCCCTCTTCTTTCTGGACTACATCGCTGCCCAGCAGCTGGAGCCTGAGGTCATCGAGCAGATCGTCAAGGGCATGGCCACCGCCTGCAAGGCCGCAGGCGCGGCCCTCATCGGAGGGGAACTGGCCGAAATGCCCGGCGTCTACGCCGAGGGCGAGGTGGACGTGGCCGGCACCATCGTCGGCGTGGTGGACGAAGCGAACCTCCTGCCCCGCCTGGAGGCCATGGCCCCTGGGGATGTCCTGATCGGCCTGCCCAGCTCCGGGCTCCATACCAACGGCTATTCCCTGGCCCGCAAGGTCTGCTTCGAGCTGGAAAAGCTCGATGTGGGCGACCGGGTGCCCGGCTCCGACCCCGAAAAGGGCCAGACCGTGGCTGAGGCCCTGCTGGCCATCCATCGCAGCTACCTGGCCCAGGTGATGCCCCTGGTGAAGGCGGGGAAGCTGGTGGCCATGGCCCACATCACGGGCGGCGGCCTCACGGACAACATTCCTCGCGTGCTGCCCAGCACCCTCAACGCCGAGATCGACACCGCCAGCTGGGAGATTCCGGTGCTGTTCCGCTTCCTCATGGAAAAGGGCGGCCTGGGCCTCGACGATGCTCGCCAGGCCCTGAATCTGGGGGTGGGCATGGTGCTGGTGGCCAAGGCGGACCGGGTCGAGGAGATCCTCACGGAGCTCCACAAGGCTGAGGAGCCCGCCTGGGTCATGGGGCGACTGGTTGCTGGTACCGGCGTGGTCACCTACCGATAAAGCCGCATTGAAGGCGGTCCATATCAAGGTGGGTCATTGGAGTGCCGAGACCTCGCCTGGTTATCAGGACAACCCGTACCACGAACCTCGGCCGCTACCGTGCTGCTTGAGGTGCCCCTGTTCGACCAGGGCGCGGAGGTTCTATTACACCCATTAACCAAAAATAAACCCAATTACACCCAAAATATCTCTTCTCTGAAATCTGTGTAATCTGGGGACCAATCCCTTCACCCCGAGGCACCGTGGCAACTGAACCAGGCAAGGCCCGCCTCGGTCAGTTGGATCCGCTTCGCGGCATCCTGGCCCTTTGTGTGGCGGTCTACCATCTCAGCGTCTGGTTCGACCTGACCCAGTCAGGCTCGGGGCAGAACATGGCACTGGCCCGGATGGGGAACTACAGCGTGTCGGCCTTCTTCGTGCTGAGCGGCTTCCTGCTCTTCCGCACGGCACCCTGGAGCCGGGTCCAGAAAGAGGGCCTCGGCCGCTTCTGGCTTCGCCGCTTCCTGCGCCTAGCGCCCCTGTTCTACCTCCTCTGCGCTGTCAACGTGATCCTGCACCTGGGCATGGGACCGAGCCCGACCTGGCGCTTTGTCCTGGAAAACCTCACCCTCACCTTCGGCGCCATCCACCCCAACCATGCCCTGGTCGTAGGGGGTTGGTATGTGGGGCTGGTCTCGGTGCTCTACTACGTTTATCCGGCCCTGGCTTGGCTCCGCGAGAAGGGTGGACTGGTCTTCCTCGTGCTCCTGGCCGTGGGCCTCTGGGCCTGGAGTCTCGGTCCGACCCTCCATGGCGTCATGACCCAGGAGCCTTGGAATCGCTTCCATGCCTACGTGATGGCCCCCAACCATCTCTTCCTCTTTGCCTGGGGGGCCCTGCTGGCGGGACTGCACGAAAAGATTGACCGTCGCCTGGAGCCCTGGCTGGTCCTGGTCCTGGCCCTGCCCCTGCTCTGGGTTCTGCTGCGACCCTGGCCCCAGTTCTTCGACCACCTGGTGGCCCTCACGGGCTGGATCCGCTTCCGCTACCTGCTGGTGGTGACGGCCCTGGTGGCCCTAGCGGCCTTCAGCCGTGAGGGGAAGTCCGGCCTCTTGGGGCGGGCCCTGACCCAGCTCGGCGCCTGGAGCTATGGCCTCTACCTCATCCATCCCTTCACCATGAAGCTGGTGGCGCCGCATTATTCCGGGCGCCTGGGCTTCAGCCTGGCCCTGGGCCTGGCCATCATCGCTGCGGCCGCAGCCCACCGCTGGATCGAGGAACCTATGGGCAGGTTGGGGCGGGGCTGATCAGGCCTCCTCGATGCGGGCGTAGAAGCTGGTTCGGCGGAGGTTCTCGTCGACCTTGAAGGCCTGGTGCAGGGGCGGGAAAGCCCGCTGCTCGCAGTCCGTGCGCTCACAGAGGCGGCAGGTCACGCCGATCGGCACAGGGGGCTGGTCCAGGCGGAGGCCATCGGCATAGATGAGGTTCTTCGCGAGCCCCATCTCGCAGCCCAGGCCCACGGCCTGCATGGCGTGCTGGCCCCGGTAGCCGCCCGTGTCCTTCTGGAGGGTGCGGGCGATGCAGAAGTATTTCCGGCCGTCCGGCATCTCGCTGATCTGGGTCCGGATGAGGCCCGGTGTGAGGAAGGCCGCGTGGGCATTCCAGCGAGGGCAGGCTCCTGAGAAGCGGGCGAAGCGGATGCCTGAGGCTGAGAAGCTCTTGGAAATGTTGCCGGCGATGTCCAGGCGCAGGAAGTGGAAGGGGACGCCCTCCGCGCCGGGGCGCCGCAGGGTGGTCAGACGGTGGCAGACCTGCTCGAAGCTGGCCTGGAAGCGCCGGGTCAGGATGTCGATGTCGTAGCGTTCAGACTTGGCGGCCTTCAGGAAGCGCTCGTAGGGCATGAGCACGGCGCTGGCAAAGTAGTTGGCCAGGGTCACCCGGGCCAGGGAGCGGGAGGCGGGCATGCGGAGCAGGGGATGAACGGTCAGCCGGTCCAGCAGGTCACTGTGGTCCAGTAGGGCCAACTGATGGGCCATCTGGAAGGTGCGGCTGCGCTGGGGTAGCAGTTCCGAAAGGCTGAGGAGGTTCCGTTCTGGGTCGAAGCGCCGGAGGAGGCCAGCCCCTTCGGAGACCCGGTGGATCCGAACCTGGATGCCTCGTGCCTCGTAGGCCGCCAGGAGGCCATGGTCCGGGTTGTCGATCTCCAGGTTGAAGCGAGTCCAGAGCTCCTCGGCCGCCTCCTCCATCTCCGGGAAGTGGTTCATGGCCTGCTGGATGAAGTCCCCCACCTCCTCTGAGGGCAGGCGGGAGGCCTCGGGATCAAACCCCTGTCCATCGCTGAGCTTGGTCGAGAGGGTGTCCAGGCTGTCCTGCACATGCTGGTAGGCGCGGTAGAGCTCGAAGACCCCCCGGGCCAGTTGCGGATTGTTCTGAACCAGCTCTCGGACGTCTTGGGCCTGGAGCCCCATGGTCTCGAAGAGGGGGTCCCCGAAGGCCTCCATGAGGTCATCCGAAAGGCGCTGGTCCTCCTCCGGAGCCAGGGCTTTCAGGTCCAATTTGAACTGTTGTGCGAGCCGGATGAGTAAAGGCGCAGTTAGTGGCCTCTTATTGCCTTCAATCAGGTTGAGATAGCTCGGGCTGATGCCGAGGGCCTCGGCCAGCTGGACCTGGCTCAGGCCCTCCTGGCGGCGGAGGAGGCGGATCTTGGCGCCCAGGCGGGCGGCGGCCTTGACGGGAGGGGCGGAGGGCATGGGACCTCGTTTACAGTAATTTACAAAAAACAGAATGGAAATTGACTAAAATTTTCAGCTCAACCCCTATCAAATCTACTGTTCATTGACTTGGACCAGAATAGGTCAATGTTTGACATAACGCCACCCCCAACCCACATGAGGTGCACCATGACCCCCAGTTTCCCCATCCCCCCCCTCGAAGACGATTTCTCCGCCAGCCGCTGGAAGGGCATCACCCGACCCTACAGCGCCGACACGGTGAAGAAGCTCAGGGGTAGCCTCCGCATCGAGCACACCCTGGCCACCCTCGGGGCCCGGAAGCTCTGGAAGCTCCTCCAGCAGGAGGACGCGACCCGGGCCCTCGGCGCCATGACCGGCGGCCAAGCCGTTCAGATGGCCAAGGCCGGCCTGAAGGCCATCTACTGCTCCGGCTGGCAGGTGGCGGCGGATGCCAACACCGCGGGCCAGTCCTACCCGGACCAGAGCCTCTACCCCGCCAACGCGGTGCCCGCCCTGGTGAAGCGTCTCAACAACGCCCTCCAGCGGACGGACCAGGTCGAGCACGGCGAGGGTGGCATTACCCGTGACTGGTTCCTGCCCATCATCGCCGACGCCGAGGCGGGCTTCGGGGGACCCCTCAACGCCTTCGAGCTCATGAAGGGCATGATCGAGGCCGGTGCTGCGGGCGTCCACTTCGAGGACCAGCTCTCCAGCGAAAAGAAGTGCGGCCACCTCGGTGGCAAGGTGCTCATCCCCACGGGCCACTTCATCCGCACCCTCGTGGCGGCCCGCCTGGCGGCCGATGTCCTGGACGTGCCCACCCTGGTCATCGCCCGCACAGATGCCGACTCGGCCCGGCTCATCACCTCGGACATCGACGAGCGGGACCAGCCCTTCCTCACGGGGGAGCGCACCCCTGAGGGCTTCCACCGCATCACCGGCGGGGTCCAGATGGCCATCGCCCGCGCCAAGGCCTATGCGCCCTACGCCGACATGATCTGGTGCGAGACCTCCACGCCGGACCTGAAGGAGGCCCGCGAGTTCGCAGAGGGCGTCCACGCTGAGTTCCCCGGCAAGCTGCTGGCCTACAACTGCTCGCCTTCCTTCAACTGGAAGAAGAAGCTCTCAGACGAGGAGATCGCCACCTTCCAGAAGGAACTGAACGCCATGGGCTACAAGTTCCAGTTCATCACCCTGGCGGGCTTCCACAGCCTCAACCACGGGATGTTCGAGCTGGCCAACGCCTACCGCACTGAGCACATGAGCGCCTACTCCCGCCTGCAGGAGGCGGAATTCGCCTCCGAGGTCAAGGGCTACACGGCCACCAAGCACCAGCGCGAGGTGGGCACAGGCTACTTCGACGAGGTGGCCCAGGCCATCAGCGGCGGCCTGGCCTCCACCCTGGCCCTGGTGGGTTCCACGGAATCCCAGCAGTTTCACTAGATCGGGAGGGTGCCCCGGAGAACCTGGAGCACCACTTCCGCAGCTTTAGGCAAGGTGTTGGGATACCGCACGGCCAGGGAGAGGCGGAGACCCGCCTCTCCCACCAGGTCGAAGCGGAAGGGCCGATCCTGCTGGGCCCAGCGATCTGGGGCGACTTTCCATCGGAGGGTCGCCCTGGCTTCGTTCTGGAGCACTTCGAGGGTCTGAGCCTCCGCAGTCTCCACCCGCCACTGGCCCAGGGGCAGGACCAATTCGCACTGCCACTGGCCATCCACCTTGTGGGCCTGGGCCTGAAGGCTTTCCACAGAGCGACCGCCCAGGGTGGTTTCCAGGGTCCGGGGACCCCCACAGCCACCGAGTCCGAGCAGAAGACTGATACTTAGGAGGGCGAACTTCGTTGAGTCCATGGCTCAGCTCCTGCCGGCTGGGTAGGCGTGGTTCGGTTACACTTTCCCATCAATATGGAGGGTTTTCGATATGTCGGTTTACTTGGTTGAGCGTGATTTACCTGGCATCACCATGGAGCAGTTGGCTGCAGCCCAGAAAATGGCCATTCAGATGGGCAAGGAATTAACGGCCGAGGGAAGGCAAGTTCGCTATATCCGTTCGACCTTTGTGCCCGGTGAGCACAAGTGCATGTGCTTATTTGAATCCACCAGCCTTGCGAACGTTCGCGAAGCCAATGAGCGCGGGCAGATTCCCTTCACCCGGATCGTACCGGCCGAAGATCTGACCCCAGTCGGTTAGGACCTCGAGGACCTACCCCTAACCATTCGACTCGTCCAGGACCTCACGAACGGCCCTGGCGAGGGTTTCCATGGAGACGGGCTTGGCCAGGAAGCGAACACCGGAGAGATCCAGATCCCGTTCGGAAACAGCGTGTCCCGCATAGCCCGAGATGAAGACCACCTTTACTTCAGGCATCAGCTTTTTCAGTTCCCCAGCTAATTGCCGACCACCTGCTTTTGGCATGACGAGGTCGCTGAGGAGGAGATGGATCTTGCCCGGGTGGTTGCGTGCTTCAGCCATTCCCTCTAGGCCATCCCCAACCGCCAGCACCTCATAGCCGAGGTTGATTAGGTAGTTTTGGATGAGATCCCGGACACCAGCCTCATCCTCAGCCAGGAGAATGGTCTCTGACCCCCGTGGAATCGAGGTTTGGGGCCGTGAAGGCTGGGATTCCGGGTTGACCTGGGTGGTGCGCGGCAGGGTGATCCAGAAGGTGCAACCGGCCCCGGGTTGACTCTCCAGGCGAATGCTCCCTCCGCTCTGAGTCACGATGCCGAAGGCCATGGATAATCCGAGTCCGGTACCCTCACCGGTTTTCTTGGTCGTAAAGAACGGCTCGAAAGCGCGGGCCTGGACGTCACGGTCCATGCCATGTCCCGTGTCGCGCACCACGATTTGGACGTAGTCGCCAGGCCCCAGATCTTCAGACAGGAAGGCCGATGCGGTGTCGATCCGCAGATTGAGCGTTTCAATCGTCAAGCGACCGCCTTCTGGCATGGCCGCCTGCGCATTGACCGTCAGATTGATGAGGACTTGCTCAATCTGGTGAGGATCGGCATTCACACACCACAGCTCGCTCCCCGGCAGAAAAACCAGCTCCACGTGTTCCTTGATCAGGCGGTGGAGCATGCCCATGAGATGGTCGATCACCAAGTTGAGATCGATCACCTTGGTCTGGAGCACCTGGCGGCGGCTGTATGCCAGCAACTGACGCGTCAGCTTGGCGGCGCGATCCGTAGCTTGTTGAACCCGGGTGAGGCGGGCCCGCAGGGCCGGGTCATCAGTGCTGTCGAGGATCATTTCGACGTTGCCATCAATGACGGTGAGGAGGTTGTTGAAGTCGTGGGCCACGCCCCCGGCCAACTGCCCAACGGCCTGCATCTTCTGGGCATGATTGAGTTGTTCTTCAAGGAGCCGCTTCTCGGTCACATCCTCCGCAAGAATATTCAGCAGAGAATAGTCACCGGCTTGATCGCGGAACGCCCGGCCGCTGACCACAACCTGGATCAGGTTGCCATCGTGTGGCAGCCAGGCTGTCTCCATCCCCGTGACGGTTCGGCCTTCGAGCAGGGCGGTGCGAAGCTCTGGAAAACTTCCAGCAAAGATCTCGTGCAGGTCGCGGATCAGCAGGTCGCCCTCGGTGTGGGCATCGTAGCCGAGCATCTCCAGCATCGCTCGGTTCACTTGCAGAATCTGGCCGTCGATGGTGCAGCGGCAAATGGCGTAGGGAGCCTCTTCGATCAGGGAACGATAGCTGTGCTCGGAAAGGCGCAACGCCCGTTCTGCCACCATGCGGTCCGTGAGGTCCTGTGCCACTCCGATGACGCCGACAATCGCCCCATTGGCGCCACGCAGCGGTTCAATGTGCGCCTGCAGTTCCCGCCCATTTACTTCAGCCTCGAAGGAGCAAGTCTGCCCTTGCAGGGATCGGAGATGGGCCTGACGGGCTGTTGGTAAGTCCCTGTGGGCAGGGAAGAGCATCTCAATGGGTTGGCCAGAGTGGTCCGTGGCCGAGACACCAATGGCTTGGAGTCCCGATCCCGACAAGGAAGTGACCCTGGCCTGGGCATCGGTCGTCCAGAGCAGTGCTGGAATTTTCTGCAATAGCGAGACGACAGACGTCAGCGAAGGGCACTGGATCTCGGGGCTTTTCCAGGGACAGAAATCATCCAGGGTTGGACTGACCTCCGCGGCGGGAACTTGGCCTGTCCGACATTCATCCGGGTTTTCGCTGGAGGCATGATGGCTCATCGGGGAGTCCAGTAGTGAAAACGGATCAGGTGTTTGGGCACAGGGAGATGATTGTTTGTTCCGAGCGCACAGGCCTTAGGGCTTAAACAATTGAATATATAAGTAGTTGTGAAGATTGGGTGGGCGTATTTCATTTTACATGAATTGGTTTTCAGCCAAAGGCCAAGGTGAGGGAGGGGTGCAAGCCCGGCAGTCATTAAACCTTGGGTAGCAAGGCCCTTTTCACCATTTCTCTGAACCCATCGAAAGACGGCCTCGGAGAGGGAAGATAGATGCCTGACAATTGTAGCCGAATGGATACAATTGGATTTATGGCCACCCTCCTTCAGTCTCAAGAGTTCGCGAGTTCGCGAGTTGGCTGGCCGGGCTCAGAGATTTGAGCGGCAAGGCACGCATCGTGGGTCAGCTCGTTCGAGCCGAAGGTGGCAACTTTGGTGATTGCACTCCTGTTGGGGATGGTGTTTCGGAAATGCGAATTCACTATGGTCCAGGCTACTGGGTCTACTTCACCAGGCGGGGTGAGGTGATATATCTGCTTTTGATAGGTGGCGACAAGAGCACCCAAGCCAAGGACATCACCCGTGCCAAAACCCTGCTCAAAACGCTTCCTCAGGAGTAATCCATGACCACCTTCACCCGTTTCGATGTCACCGACTACCTCGATAGCGAGGAAATGATCGCCGAATACCTTTCCTTGGCCATGGAAGACCCTGATCCAGATCACTTCCTACAAGCTGTGGCAGCTGTCGCCCGTGCCCGAGGCATGACACAACTTGCCAAAGACGCGGGGGTTTCTCGCGAAAGTCTCTATAAAACCCTCGCGCCTGGTGCCAAACCTAGGTATGAAACGGTATTCAAACTCATGCACGCATTGGGTGTTCAATTTAAAGTGCAGGCCACTCATTGATTGTGCTCAACCAGCTTGGGGGACATGAGCCTCCTGGATCGCCCTGACGAAGTCCTCGATTGGGATGGTGGTGAGGATGTTCCATTCACGTGAGACCTGGGAACGGTTGCGGTCGATCTCGGCCCTGGTTTTGGGGCTCAGGATGGGGGTTCCCAGGTAGTCCTCGTGGAGAGATCCTGTCGGTACCCCGTTCGGGAAGACTCGGTTCCGGTGGTCCCGGAGGACACTAGCGGCCTTGGCGAGGACTAGGGCCTGCTTTCTTGGGGGTTTGTTCTCCAGGGTCGACTTGATGGCCTCCAAGATGTTGTCCAGAAGCCAGCCGTAGCGGGTCTCAAGGTTGTAGTCCTTGAACTGGGCATAGAGTCGGTGGAAGTTGATCTGGCCTACGTGGCCGATAATGACGGGGGCCAGAGCGGCGAGTTCCCGGGCGCTTTCGCCTGCTACCAGGGCCTCCCGAACGGCGACATCAACCCGCACCAGGTTTTCACTGGGTAGAAGGTTGTGATCATCGACCAGATGTGAGGCACCGTGGCCCGCCAGGGCCTTTTGGATCGTTCCGCTAGTCTCTCCTGGGGACTGATCGAAGTGGCTGACAGGAACGTTGAAGGCCTTGAGGACTTGGATGAGTTGTTCGGCCGCGAGGGAGGTCTTCCCAAGTTCGATCTCCGAGAGAGTGCTCTGGGGGATGCCGAGGACTTTTCCCAGGTCTCCTTGGGAGAGACCACGACCCTTCCGGAGGTCGCGTAAGCGCTTCCCGATGAAGGCTCTTTGGTGATGAGCAGCCCTGATGTTTAGTCTAGAGATCAATGCGTAAGCCTCTACTCTGTATTTTTTGATACCTGAAATTCGGTAAAAATACCGAATACACGGTAAATATGTAGCAAATAGCTTTTCATGTCAACGGAAAAGGGGAAATAACCACTCGGACAGGTGCTGGCAGCTGACGGCTAATGGAATTCCGGTCGCCCTTGAAGCTGGGCTTCAATGAACCCCAGATCTGCCAAGCTTAACTCCCCTACCAGGAGTGCCGCATGGAAGCGCCTGAGACCCTAACCAAGGCCGATCTCTCCAGGCACCTGATGGAGGGTCTTGAATTCGGGAAGGCGGACGCCGACCTTTTGGTCCAGACCTTTCTAGAGAGCATCATCGCCTCCCTCAAGGCTGGTGAGGGGGTGGAACTGCGTGGTTTCGGTAGTTTCCGGTTGCGCGACCGCAAGGCCCGTATTGGGCGCAACCCTCGCAGCGGTGAGAGTATTCAGGTGCCTCCCAAGCGGGTGGCCTACTTCAAACTCGGCAAGGAACTGCGTAGCAAACTCATCGACTGATAGTGTCGGATGGCGGAACTATTTCCCATTCCCGGGTGCGTCGGCGTTACTGGGTGCTTGCGCCTTGGCGGCCCGGTGGGCTTCGCCGCTGCGGTGGTAGGTCAGGTACTCGCCAAAGAAGACGGCCATGAGATCTGCCCGCTCCTTGAAGTAGGCAAAGCCGTGCTCACTGCCGGTCCGAAGGGACAGATCCACGCCGGGCAGGCCCTTGAGGGCCTGGGCGTTCTCAAAGGCGTCCTTGTCGTCCTGGGAGGCCAGTACCAGGGACGAGGCTCGGGCGCTCAGCACGGAGGCCTTCAGCTTCTCCTGGGCCCCTGGGCCAAAGGCACCCGTGCCTGCGGGGCTGAGGGCGAGAATGGCGACAGGCTTCACATCTGCGGCCGCCAGCAGCACTGAGAAGGCGCCCACACTGGCGCCCGCCAGGCCGATGCGGCGACCGTCCACGCCGGGTTGCTTGCGGAGCCAAGCGGCCGCCTGGGCCAGGTCGGCAGGAATCTGGTCGAAGCCCACGGCCTTGGCCGAAGCCATGAAGTCGGTGCCGACGGCCAGTTCCGCGTCGCCCTTGTGGGTGCTGGCGCCGTGGCCGCGTAGGTCCAGGGCCAGGGTGGCGATGCCCCGGGCCGCCAGGCGCTCGGCCAGGGGGGTCCACCCGCTGCGGTCTGTGGCGAACTGGTGGGCCAGGATCACCACGGGGACCTTGCCTTTGGCGCTGGGAAGGGTGAGGGTGCCCTTGAGGGCGAAGCCATCCGCACTGGTCAGCGCCATGTCGGTGGAGGCTGGCGCTGCACAGAGGAGCAGGGAAGCCAAGGGAGCCAGCAGATGGAGCGCGCGCATGGGGACCTCGGAAAAGTCCCACCACTTTAGCACATCGCCAAGATGAAGCCGGGCTGAGGTATAAAGGAGGGATTGTCGATTATTCGAGGTGCCCCATGTCCGAACAGACCCCTGACTCAATCCTGCTGGAGACCAAGCGGCGCATGCACGCCTCGGTGGAGGCCCTCAAGAAGGAGATGGCCACCATCCGCACCGGCCGGGCTAATGCCAGCCTTCTGGACAATGTGCACGTGGACTACTACGGCTCCGTGGTGCCCCTGAACCAGATGGCCACGGTCTCCGTGCCCGAGGCTGGCATGCTGGTCATCACGCCCTTCGACAAGAGCGCCATCAAGGCCTTTGAGACCGCCATCCTCAAGTCGGACCTGGGCATCAACCCCTCCAACGATGGCAACGTGATCCGCTTGCCCATCCCCATGCTCACGGAGGAACGGCGCCGGGATCTGGTGAAGGTGCTCCACCGTCTGGGCGAGGAGATCAAGACCGGTGTGCGCAACATCCGCCGAGACGCCAACGAGGACATCAAGAAGCTGGAGAAGGCCAAGGAAGGCCACATCTCCGAGGACGCTGCCAAGAAGGCCCTGGAGGACATCCAGAAGGTCACCGACGCCCACGTCAAGGAAGTCGATGAGGCCATGAAGCACAAGGAAGCGGAAATCCTCAAGGTTTGAGCCGGTAGGCTGGGGGATGATGCTTTCCCTCCCTGTCCTCGCCCTTCTGATGCTCGCTGCGCTCCTGGCGGGGTTCATCGATGCCATCGTGGGCGGAGGCGGGCTCATCACCGTGCCGGCCCTGATGCTGGCCCTGCCGGTGGGCACGCCCCTGCCCATGTTGCTGGGCACCAATAAGGTGGTGGCCTGCACGGGCACAACCATGGCCGCGGGCAAGTTTCTCCGCTCAGGGACCCTGGCCTGGCGGGAGATGGTCGTTCCCGTGCTTGCCTCGGCTGTCGGCGCCTGCTTTGGGGTATGGCTCACCTATCGGGTCCACGGGGACTTCCTGCGGCCCGTCATGCTGGGGCTCCTGGTGGTCATGCTGGCCTTCACCCTGCTGAAACCAGACCTGGGCCAGTTGCACGCACCCCGCTTCGGGCTCAGCCACCAGCGGGGCTTGGCAGCCCTCATCGCCTTTGCCCTCGGCTTCTATGATGGCTTTTTCGGGCCGGGTACCGGCTCGCTCCTGATCTTCCTCTTTGTGGCTGTCCTGGGCTTCGACTTCCTCCGCGCTTCAGCCCTGGCCAAGAGTGTGAACTGGGCCTCGAACCTGACGGCCATGGCCCTCTTCGTGGTGCAGGGCAGCTGGATCCCCTCCGTTGCCCTGGGCATGGCCGCGGCCAACGGGATAGGGGGCTATCTGGGCGCCCACGTGGCCCTCAGCCGGGGCAGCGCCTGGGTGCGCGCGGTCTTCATCGGCGTGGTGGGTATCCTCATCCTGCGCCTGGGGTGGCAGGTTGTGCATCCCTGAACCGCACAAGGCGGGGGACCCAGGTTATGCTGGTCGCTTCATGCCCGCCCCCCGACTCCGTCCCTTCGCCTGGGATGTCCTCTTTCGAGCCCTCAGGTTCTTCTACTTACTGTGGGGGGGGATGCTGCTGTCTACGCTGGCCTTTTACGGTCGGCTGCGGCTCCCGGCCCTGTTCTGGCAGTGGCCTTGGCTTTGTCGGGCCCTCATGGGGCCCTGGGGTCGGGCCTTGGCCTTGGGCTTCGGCCTGGTGATGTGCCTGGCGGCCCTTTTAGAGGTCTGGGAGCTGGTGGATCGGCTCCTGGTTCGGTTCATGGGGGACTCGGAACACTGAGTTCCCAGGAATGAGCTTGGTGATTCGGCTCCTTTTGGCGATCCTGGAGCCTTGGGTTTGAACCCTTCCCGGGTTTGGACCATTCAAGAAGCGTGTCTCGGAGGCAGGGCGATATGGTGCAGGCGGTTCGTGGTTTCATCGGGTTGGGGCTGATGCTGGGCGTGGGCGCCCTTCCGGCTGCGGCCCAGGGGCTGGCCCTGCCGGCTGCAGATCCCGTAGGCATCGCCCGCAGCGGTGCCCAGGTGGCCTATGGCTACAGCCTGGAGGCGGCAGGCACCAACCCCGCCATCCTGGCCTCCCTGAAGGAGGCCCGGGGCTTCTACCTGGCCGCCGGGCTGGAGATGTCCGAGACCCAGCAGACCCTGGAATCCAACCAGAAGACCTACAGCAGCTTCGACCGAAACCGGACCATCGGCGGCTTCGGACTCTCCAATCGCATCTCCTCAGGGGTGACTTTGGGCTTGAAGCTGGATGAGCCCTACCTGCGTCATGCCCGCCTGCTGGACGCGGCCCCCTCGCGCTTCCTGGGCGATGGCATCGACCTGTCCGCACGCCGTCTGGAAGCCCAGGCTGCCTGGTCCCTCAGTCCCAACCTTTCCGTGGGCATCGGTCTGGGCGTGGCCCGGCTGGCCTTCGATTCTTCCACGGTCATGCGTCTGGGCCTGCCGGTGGACCCGACCCAGGTCAGTTCCGCAGGCAACCCAGTGGACGGTCTGGTGGATCACCGCGTAGGCCAGAGCGGCAATAAAGTGGTGCCCAGCTACTCCCTGGGTCTGCGCTGGGCCCTGAGTCCCCGCTGGACCTTGGGTTTCGCCCACCAGTCGGGATTGAAGGGGGACCTGGACCTGAAGGCCAGCCTGCGGGACAACAATCTGGGACTCTACGCCAACGATGGGCTGAGCACGCCCTCCCTCGGCACCGATGTTCGGGCCACCAGCCTCGTGGCGCGGTCCAGCGCCCTACCGGGTAGTGGGACCATGGAGCTGCCTTCCCGCACCACTTTCGGGATGCGGCATCGCGCCACCCCCATGGTGACCTGGGAAGCGGATCTCCGCTGGATCTCTGGGTCTCTGCAGATCCCCTCCAATGCCTCCATCCAGACGCCCTCCGGCGTTGTCATCGCACCCACCACACCGCCCAAGGGCGTGGGGCGCTTCGGCCTGGGTGGCTCCATCGAAGTGGA
This sequence comes from uncultured Holophagaceae bacterium, assembly GCA_903913215.1. Taxonomy (GTDB): domain Bacteria; phylum Acidobacteriota; class Holophagae; order Holophagales; family Holophagaceae; genus Geothrix. The sequence goes on along the minus strand of CAIWKE010000038.1, from coordinate 3,004 downwards.
GCTGGGGAAGTTCTGGACCCTGCGGGCTGGGCTGTCGCTGGACCAGCGCAGCACACCTGAGTCTCTGACTGAGCCCCAGCTCGGGGGCACCCCCAGTGCGGCCTTCTCCATCGGGGCCGGCTACAAGGTCATGGATGGAGAGCTGAGCTTCGGCTACCAGTTCCGCCAGAGCCAGGACCAGGATTCCCGCAACCTCAGTGGTGGCTGGAGCTCCGCGGGCTACCGCAACGTGGGCACCCGGGTTCGGGAAGAGGGCATGGGGCATCTCCTGGCCATCGGCTTCAAGAAGATGTTTTAGTCGTGCGATATCCAGGACCCCACGCCTGCGAAGAGGCCCTGGAACGGGGCGAGCTGCACACCTTGTGGATCGCTCCGGCGGCCTGGGGTCGTGTGGCCAAGCTGGTTTCCGCCGCCCGAGAAGCCGGCGTGGTCATTCATCGGGAACCCATGGAGGGCCTGGATCGGCGCAGTCAGGGCCAGCGTCACCAGGGCATACTAGGCGAGGGCGGCGCCTTCGCCTACGTGGACTTCGAGGCCATCCAGGCACGGGTCCAGGAAAAGGGCGAGGCCGCACTGGTGCTGGCACTGGATGGCATCACGGATCCCCACAACCTGGGCGCCATTCTGCGTTCCGCGGCGGGTGCCGGGGTGGATGGCGTCATCCTGCCCGAGCGTCGCTCGGCCCTGGTGAATGAGACGGTGATCCGCGCCAGTGCTGGCACGGCGGGCCGCGTGCCTGTCTGCCGCGTGGTGAACCTGGGCCGGGCCCTGGACGAGTTGAAGGAGGCTGGGGGCTGGATCTACGGCCTCGCCGCGGGTGAGGGCAGCAAGGACTACCTGCTGGAATCCTTTGACCGCGCTACCGTGCTGGTCATGGGTGCCGAGGGCGAGGGACTGCACCAGAAGATCCGGGAGCGCTGCGACGCGCTGCTGCACATCCCCATGCCCGGTGGCATCGAGAGTTTGAACGTCTCTGCAGCCGCAGCGGTGACGCTGTTTCGCGTGCTGGCTCGGCGTGGTTAGGTAAGGTTCGAAGTTTCTGCTTGAGGGTGTTGCGGTAGCGTGATATCTTTCGAGTTCCCTGTCAGGAAAGCCCTGCCTCGCAGTGACCCTGACAAGGTGCCCCGATAGGGGTATCTATGGGGTGTTTTCCGGTCCTGCCGGAAGACATTGACAAGCCCCGGGAGGGGCACTGGACAAGCAAGCCGAGATGGCCGAGTGGTTAATGGCAGCAGACTGTAAATCTGCCACGCAACGCGTTACGGAGGTTCGAATCCTTCTCTCGGCACCAGTCCTCCCACCAAAGGAGAACTGGATCCCGTCCACGGAATTCAACCGCGGGAATAGCTCAGTTGGTAGAGCGTCAGCCTTCCAAGCTGAATGTCGCGGGTTCGAACCCCGTTTCCCGCTCCACCCTCCCCGTTTGCCAGGACCACCTGGCAGACGTCAAGGCCCCCCGCTTCACAGCGGGAAGGTTCAAGCCCACATAGCTCAGTGGTAGAGCACTTCCTTGGTAAGGAAGAGGTCACCGGTTCAAGCCCGGTTGTGGGCTCCACCCTTCGCTCGTTCCCCTTCATTCTCTCTCCCACCATCCAGGAGGCATTCGTGGCCAAAGAGAAATTCGATCGTTCCAAGACCCACGTCAACATCGGCACCATTGGCCACGTGGATCACGGCAAAACCACGCTGACCGCGGCCATCACCTACGTGCTGGCCAAGAAGTTCGGCGGCGAAACCAAGTCGTACGATCAGATCGACTCCGCGCCCGAAGAGAAGGCCCGCGGGATCACGATTAACACGGCCCACGTCGAATACCAGACCGATAAGCGCCACTACGCGCATGTCGACTGCCCCGGCCACGCTGACTACATCAAGAACATGATCACCGGCGCGGCCCAGATGGACGGTGCGATCCTTGTGGTCGCCGCCACCGACGGCCCCATGCCCCAGACCCGTGAGCACATCCTGCTCGCCCGTCAGGTCGGCGTGCCCTACATCGTGGTCTTCATGAACAAGGTGGACATCGCCGATCCCGAGCTCACCGAGCTGGTCGAGATGGAAATCCGCGACCTCCTGTCCTCCTACCAGTACCCCGGCGACGATATCCCCATCATCAAGGGTTCGGCCCGCCTCGCCCTGGATCACGCTGAGACTCCGGACCATGCGGACTGCGCCTGCATCCATGAGCTCATGGCCGCCGTCGATTCCTACATTCCCGATCCCACCCGCGCCATCGACAAGCCCTTCATCATGCCTGTCGAGGACGTGTTCACCATCACCGGTCGCGGCACCGTGGTGACCGGCCGCATCGAGGCTGGCATCGTTCGCGTTGGTGAGGAAATCGAGATCATCGGCCTCAAGGACACCGTCAAGAAGGTCGTGACCGGCGTCGAGATGTTCCGCAAGTCCCTGGATCAGGGTCAGGCGGGTGACAACGCCGGCATCCTGCTCCGCGGTGTGGAGCGCAAGGATGTGGAGCGTGGTCAGGTGCTTGCCAAGCCCGGCAGCATCACCCCCCACACCAAGTTCAACGCCCAGGTGTACGTGCTGACCAAGGAAGAGGGCGGCCGCCACACCCCCTTCTTCAACAAGTATCGTCCCCAGTTCTACTTCCGCACCACTGACGTGACCGGCTCCATCGAGCTCGAGGCCGGCCGCGAGATGGTGATGCCCGGCGACAACGTCACCTTGACGGTGGAGCTGATCCAGCCCATCGCCATGGTCAAGGGCCTGAAGTTCGCCATCCGCGAGGGCGGTCGCACCGTCGGCGCCGGCAACGTGGGCGAGATCCTGGCCTAATCGCCAGCCCTGCCCGACCTAGGAGGTCCCCATGCGCGACATCATTCACCTGCAGTGCCAAGAGTGCAAACGCAAGAACTACAGCACCACCAAGAACAAGAAGACCACCACAGGCAAGCTTGAGTTCAACAAGTTTTGCCGTTTCTGTGGCGGTTACCGGGTTCACCGCGAGGCCAAGTAGGCCGCCGGTCCCGAGGGTACCCGC
>CAIWKE010000037.1 GCA_903913215.1 uncultured Holophagaceae bacterium | reverse complement strand
CCAAGAAGGCCGCCGTGAAGAAGGCCGCTCCCAAGAAGGCCGCCGTGAAGAAGGCCGCCCCCAAGAAGGCCGTCGTGAAGAAGGCCGCTCCCAAGAAGGCCGTCGTGAAGAAGGCCGCTCCCAAGAAGGTCGTCGCCAAGAAGGCCGCCCCCAAGAAGGCCGCCGTGAAGAAGGCTGTGAAGAAGGCCGCGCCGAAGAAGGCCGCCGCCAAGAAGCCGGCCGCCAAGAAGGCCGTGAAGAAGTAGGTCTAACGACCACATCAACCTGGCTACTATCAGAGAGGCGCGCTGGCGCGCCTCTCTGAGTCGGGTGACCCCATGAACATCATCGACCGTGTTTCCGCCCTCGAAGTGCTCGACAGCCGTGGGAATCCCACCGTGTTGGCCCGAGTGCAACTTTCCGATGGGACGGTAGGTCAAGCCATCGTTCCCTCAGGCGCCTCGACCGGCAGCCGGGAAGCCCTTGAGCGCCGTGATGGCGACAAGAAGCGCTACCTGGGCAAGGGCGTGCTGGGCGCGGTGGATGCCATCAACGTCGAGCTGTCAGCCGCCCTCTCGGGGATGGACCCCTTCCAGCAGGCCGAGCTCGACGAGATGATGATCGATCTGGACGGTACTGAGAACAAGGGCCGCCTGGGCGCCAATGCCGTGCTGGGTGTTTCCATGGCCCTGGCCGACGCCGCTGCCAAGGCCAGCCGCATGCCGCTCTATCGTTATCTGGGCGGCGCCTCGGCCCGCCTGCTGCCCGTGCCCATGATGAACATCCTCAATGGCGGTGCCCACGCCGACAACAACGTGGACATCCAGGAATTCATGATGCTGCCCGTGGGGGCCCCGAATTTCCGCGAGGCCCTCCGCTGGGGCGCCGAGGTCTATCACTCCCTGAAGGGGGTGCTGAAGGCTCGCAAGCTGGCCACGGGCGTCGGAGATGAGGGCGGCTTCGCCCCGAACCTGGGCTCCAACGAGGAGGCCCTCGAGCTCATCGGCGAGGCCGTCAAGAAAGCCGGCTTCAAGCTGGGCAAGGATGTGTTCCTCGGCCTGGACTGCGCAGCCAGCGAGTTCGCCAACGCCAAGGGCTACGCCCTGGATGGCGGCCAGAAGAGTGCCGCCCAACTGGTGGAGTATTACCAGGGCCTGGTCGCCCGCCACCCCGTGATCTCCATCGAGGACGGCTTCGCCGAGGGCGACTGGAAGGGCTGGAAAGCCCAGACCGTGGCCATGGGCGCCAAGACCCAGTTGGTGGGTGACGATCTCTTCGTGACCAACCCGGCCATCCTGTCCAAGGGCATCAAGGAGGGTGTGGCCAACGCCATCCTCATCAAGCTGAACCAGATCGGCACCGTCACTGAGACCCTCCAGGCCGTGGAGATGGCCCACAAGGCCGGCTACCGGGCCATCATCAGCCACCGCAGCGGTGAGACTGAAGACACCTTCATCGCCGACCTGGCCGTGGCCACCGGGGCCGGTCAGATCAAGACCGGCGCCCCCTGCCGCACGGACCGGGTCGCCAAGTATAACCGCCTGCTCCAGATCGAATGGGAGCTGGGCGCCGCCGCGCGCTATGCCGGCCGGGAAGCCTTCGGAACCCGCCTCGGGTAGGCACAACAGGGAGATCCCCGCATGAATGCCAACTGGCTCCTGAAGTCCTCCACGCTGTGGGGAGTCCTGGGAGCCTCAGGCCTTCTGTCCCTGGCGGCCATGCTCTTCTCCCAGGGGGGACTGCCCGAGCTGCGGAAGCGGGAGGCCGAACTGACAGCCGCCCGCACGCACCTGATCGAGCTGAATCACCGGAACCGGGAGCTCATGGCCGAGGTCCAGCGCCTGGCCGCCAAGGACCCCGAGCTGATGGAGGCCCTGGCCCGGCGCCAGGGCTATGCCCGCAAGGGAGAGACCGTCTACACCTTCCGAAACCGCGAGCGCTAGCTTGGACCTCTACCTGGCGTCGGCGGCGGGCAATGTCTTTGGCTACCTCTGGGAGGACGAGGCTAAAGATTGCTCTGGTGAGGATTATGCCAAAATCCTGTGTCCCAAGGGGAGTGGGTTCGGTTTAGATGGCCTTTTTTTGATGCAAAGGCCGGAAATGGGTCCGTGGCGCCTCGAGCACTGGGATACAGATGGTTCCAAGTCCTTTTGTTCCAATGGTAGTAGGGCCGCCTTGATTATCTGTGGGGCCCCGGGAAATGCCCTGGTGGAGGCCGAGTGCAGTGGTGAGCGCATCCTGCTGCGTCGCGAAGGAAACCGAGTCGGCATCCGCATGCCGGAGGGTGCCGGCTTCGGCCTGAGTGCCGTACCCATGACCACAGCGTGGCCTGCGGGCTTCGGTTGGATCGGCAATCCGCAACTCGTGCTGAGGGTGCCTTCCGTGGCCGCGGTGGACCTGCCCGCCTTCGCGCCGCCGCTACGCCACCACCCCGCATTCCCTGGCGGTACCAACGTCAACGTGGTGGAAGTGCTCTCGCCCGGTGAAGCAAAACTCCGCTCCTGGGAGCGGGGTGTGGAGGGTGAGACCCTCTGCTGCGGAACGGGCAGTGCCGTCACCGCCGCCTGGCTGGCCCAGACCGATGGCCCCACCGACTGGCGCATCCACACCGCCGGTGGTGAGGTCGTGGACGTGAGCCTCGACCTCGGCGCTGATGGGAGCTGGCGGGATCTCTGGCTCTCTGGACCCGTCCGCCGGCTCGGCGTCGTGCACCCTGATCCCTCGATGTTGCTTGGTTTGCGGCCTTAAGAACCTCTGCTCCTCCCCGTGGAACCTCTCCTGTTAGACTGGTGTGTTCCACACCCAAGGGGATATCGAGATGCGTGGTTCCACCCTCGCCAGCACATTGAAAGGGGCCGCCTGATGCGCGCTCGGGTGGTGGTGTTGGCGAACCAGAAGGGTGGGGTGGGCAAGACCACCTCGGCCATCAACCTGGCCGCCTCCCTCGCGATGATGGAAAAGATGGTGCTGCTGGTGGACTTCGATCCCCAGGGCCACAGCACCACGGGCCTGGGTTTCCCCAAACCGGATCACCGCGCCGGCTCCTATGCCCTGATGAAGGGTGCCCCCGCTGAGGCGCTGCTGCTCAGCACCGAGGTGCCCATGATGCAGGTCATTCCCGCGGGCAAAGACCTGGCCCAGCTGGAATTCGAGCTCTTCGAGATGCCCCAGCTCCAGGTGCTCAAGCAGGCCCTGGCCCCGATCATGGACCGCTTCGACTACATCATCATCGACCCCCCACCCAGCCTCGGCATGATCACCCTCAACGCCCTCACGGCCGCAGATGAAGTCATCGTCCCCATGCCCTGCGAGTTCTTCGCGCTGGATGGCCTGGCGGAACTCACCGAGACCCTGCGCCGCATCCAGTCCGGTCCGAATCCCAACCTGAAGCTGGGCGGCATCCTGCTCACCATGGCTGAGGAGCGCACCAACCTCGGTGCCGCCGTGGCCGCCGAAGTCCGCCACGCCTTCCCCGGCAAGGTCTTCCAGACCATGATTCCCCGGAACATCCGGCTGGCCGAGGCACCCAGTCACGGCAAGCCCGTGGCCTTCTACGACCTGCGCTCCAAGGGCGCCCAGGCCTACCTGAGCCTCGCGAGAGAGTGGCTGGGTCTGGAGATCCCCGCGAGGAGGGAAGCCTGATGACCACCCCGTTGAAGCGACCGGCCCTGGGCCGGGGACTGACCTCGCTCATGAGCCAGATGGCGCCGGAGGACAACGCCCAGCGCGAGCTGCCCCTCGGCAGCCTGGTGCCCAACCGGGCCCAGCCCCGCACGCACTTCGACGAGACGGCGCTGCTGGAACTGGCCGAAAGCCTGAAGCAGCACGGCATGGTGCAGCCCATCGTGGTCCGCAAGGTGGGCCAGATGTTTGAGATCATCGCCGGCGAGCGCCGCTGGCGGGCGGCCCGCAAGGCAGGCCTGGCCATGGTGCCCGTGGTCATCAAGGAGGTTCCGGATGACCGGCTCCTGGAGATCGCCCTGGTGGAGAACATCCAGCGCCAGGAGTTGAACCCCATCGAAGAAGCCACTGCCTACTGGCAGCTGGGTGAGCACCTCCGCCTCACTCAGGAGCAGGTGGCAGACCGCGTGGGCAAGTCCCGACCCCAGGTGGCCAACACACTCCGCCTGCTCCGCCTCCCGGCAGAGCTGAAGGCCGAGGTCGCCACCGGCAAGCTCAGCACCGGTCACGCCAAGGTGCTGCTGGGCGTATCCGACCCCCGGCTCCAGGAACAACTGGCCTTCGAGGTGGTGGACCAGCAGCTCAGCGTGCGCGCCCTAGAGGCGCGCATCCAGCAGCTCCAGAAGCAGACGAAGACCAAGGGGAAGAAAAAGCATCCCCAGGAGCTGTTCATCAAGGCCGCCGCCGAGGAGCTGACCCAGTCCTGGGGTACCAAGGTAGAGATCAAGGCCAAGGGCAAGTCCGGTTCTGTGGTGCTCCACTTCGGCAGTGACGCCGAATTGGATCGCCTGTTCGAGGCCCTCAAGCACGGTCCGGCCAAGCGCCGCTAGGAGGTTCCCATGTCGTCCTGGTTCGTCAAGAAGCGCCAACAGAAGACCGCCGTCGAGGAGAAGACTGTCCGGGTGCCCGAGGGCCTCTGGATCAAGTGCGAGGCCTGCAAGGAGTTGATCTACCGCAAGGAGCTGGTCAACACCCACAACGTCTGCCCCAAGTGCGGCTACCACTTCCGCATCGGGGTGGAGGAGCGCCTTGAGAACCTCATGGACGAGGGCTGGACCACGCTGTTCGGCAACCTGCGCAGCGTGGACCCCCTGGGCTTCGTGGCCATGAAGAGCTACAAGGACCAGCTCAAGAAGCTGGAGCAGGAGGGCCAGACCGAAGACGCGGTCGTGGTGGTGGAGGGTACCCTCTCGGGGCACCCGGTGGTCACCGCCATCATGAACTTCGACTATCTGGCCGCCAGCATGGGCAGTGTGGTGGGCGAGAAGCTGCGCCTGGGTGCCGAGAAGGCCCTGGAGAAGCAGTGCGCCTTCATCATCGTCAGCTGCAGTGGTGGAGCCCGCATGCAGGAAGGCACCCTCTCCCTCATGCAGATGGCCAAGGTGAGTGCCGCCCTGGCCAAGCTGGACATGGCCGGCCTGCCCTATCTGAGCATCCTCACGGATCCCACCACCGGTGGAGTCAGCGCCAGCTACGCCATGCTGGGGGACCTCAACATCGCCGAGCCCAAGGCCCTCATCGGCTTCGCCGGCCCCCGGGTCATCGAGCAGACCATCAAGCAGAGCCTGCCCGAGGGTTTCCAGCGCTCCGAGTTCCTCCAGGCTCACGGCATGGTGGACAAGGTGGTGAACCGCGATGACCTCAAGCACTTCATCGCGGGCTGCCTGGCCTGGATGATGCCCTCCACCCGGGACTGATGGCCGACACCAACGCCCCCAGCTTCGTCGCACGCCTTCAGGAGCGGGGCCACCTGGGCATCAAGTGCGGGCTGGAGAATATCCAGGCCCTGCTGGCCGGCCTGGGCCACCCGGACCAGAACTTCCCCGTGATCCTCATCGCCGGTACCAATGGCAAGGGCAGCACCGGTGCCTTCCTCGCCCACATGCTCCAGGCCGCAGGCCTGGTGGTGGGCTGGACCACCTCGCCCCACCTCACGGACGTCACGGAGCGGATCTGGGTGGACGGCGAGCCCATCGGTCTGGGGGCCCTGGAACTCTTGTTGGGCGAGGCCTTCGAGGCGGAAGAACAGGCCGGCCTCCAGGCCACCTACTTCGAGCTCATGATCACGGCCGCCCTGTCGGCCTTTCGCATGACCGGCGTGGAGGTGGCCCTCTTGGAAGTCGGCATGGGCGGCCGCTGGGATGCCACCAATGCCACGGACCCCATCCTGACCGTGCTGACCACCATCGGCCTCGATCATCAGCAGTACTTGGGCGACACCCGCGAAGCCATCGCCCGCGAGAAGCTCTGCACGGCCCGGGAGGGGCGCCCCCTGGTGCTCGGCCCCACCCTCGACCCCGAGTGGATCCGCCCCCTCCTGCCCTGTGCCCCCCACCTGAAGCCCGCCCCGCGGCTGGGCCCCGCCGATATCCGCTGGGACCACTCGCGGGTGGGGGGGCGACGCGTGGGCCTGCCTGGCCTGCACCAACTGGACAACCTGGCCACGGCCTTCGAAGCGGTCCGGCAGCTCCAGGCGCTCGGCTTCCCCATCTCCGAGGAGCCCCTCTGGGCAGGCGTGGCCCGCACCCACTGGCCAGGGCGACTCTGGAAGGTACCGGGTCTCGACTCCGTGTGGATGGACGGCGCCCACAACCCCGATGGGGCCCAGGTCCTGGCGGAGCATGCCTTGGCCTGCGGCGTGCGACCCCATCTGTTCTTCGGGGCCATGGCCGACAAAGACATCGCCGGCGTGGCCCAGGAGCTCAAGCGCATGCGGCCCCTCTCGGTCACCTTCATCCAGGGCGAGGCCGCCCGCTACGCGGACCTGGGCCGCCTGTGCGAGGCGTGGGGCCTGGAGGCACCGCTTCTGACTGTGGCCGAAGCCGCGGCCAGCCTGCGTGCGCCAGCGAAGGCGCCCCGGCTGGTGACCGGCTCGCTCTACCTGCTCGGCGATCTGCTCCGGGCCTTGGGCATTCGGCCTTTCTAAGGCTCCAACCGGGGTTCTGCCGATAGAGGAGACATGAAGGGAATACTCCTCTGCCTCAGCCTCGCGGGCGCCTTGGGTGCCCAGGCGCCCATGCACATCGTGGGTGTGGAGCGCCATGGCCCGCCGCCCTACGACGCGACGGATCGCATCTACATCGTGGATGGCGCCCAGGCCCTGCGCGTGGGCGAACGCCTGCTGGTCAAGCGCCCGGGTGAGGCCGTGGCCCTGGGCGTTCTGCGCGTGGCCATTCGCCAGGGTGATCGCGCAGAGGCCCGCTTCGAACCCACGGAGACCACCTTTCCCATGAAGGGGGACATGGTCTTCCAGGCGATCCTGAAGGCCCTGCCCACGCTCGCGGGCTTCGACACCGATCCCCTGCCACTGCTGCCCGTTCCAAAGGCCCAGGCGGTGGCGCCCCCCCGGGAGGGCCTGCTCTTCTTCCTGCCTCAGCGGGCGGAGTTGAGCCTGGCGGGCGTGAAGAAGCTGGAGGCCTGGGTGGAGACCTGGGGCACCGAGGGACGTTGGGTTCTGCAGGTCCCCAAGGCGAAGGCCCTCAAGCCGGCGCTCCAGAAGCAGCGGGCCGAAGTCATCCTCCAGGCCCTGCGGACGCTGGGCATCACGCAGGTGGCTCTGGAAAATCCGGTCCGGACGGCCGAGGGGAAATACGACCCGACCTGGCTGCAGCACTGGGACTGATCAGAGCCCAAACCACTCAAGGCAGCTCGGAAGCGCCCAGCTTGAAGGTCTGGCCCAGGGCCCCGTAGTTGGGACCAGCCACGGAAGCGAGCCGCGTGATGGGCTGCCAAAGACTGGCGTCCGCGCAGTCGTACTCGGAGTTCCAGATGTGGTCCGCCGCATGGGCCGTCAGCACATCCAGGAGCACCAAGGTGCTGGCGGGCCCCAGCTCGATCTCCCGGTTCAGTCGACACTCCAGGGCCACGGGGGCGGCCACCAGCCGGGGCGGCGCCACGTGGAGCGACGGCGCCGTGACCAGGCCCAGGCGCTCCACCTCACTGACCTCGGGCCCCACCTCGGCGCCGCTGGCATGGAGCGCTTCCAGCAGGGGCAGGTCCGCCAGATGCACCACGGCCTCGCGGTTGGTGCGCAAGTTCTGGTGCGTATCCTTGAGGGAGCCATCCTTGCGGCGGGCCAGGGTGACCACCAGCATGGGCGGCCCGAAGACGCCCATGAAGCTGCTGAAGGGAGCCAGGTTCACCCGCCCCGCAGCGTCCACGGTGCTGATCCAGGCGATGGGGCGCGGGATCACCAGACTGGTGAGAATCCTGTACACATCGCGCTTGGGGAGGGCGTCGAGTTCGCGGGTGATCATGCGGGACTCCAGAGATGCTTCATGGCGGGAGCAGATCGCGGCACACTGGAACCCATGCTCCTTCCGCCTGTCCTTTTATTATTGCAGGCTCCGGCCCCGGCACCCCCGCCAGCGGATCCCGTGCCGCCCGCCCGCATCGAGATCACCACACCCTTCCCGGTCCACCTGGGCAGCATCGGGCCCCGGGAGGTGCAGGAGCTGGTTTTCGGTCTGCGCAGCACCCACGACCGCCCCTTCCAGCTCCGCCTCCTGGATCTGTCCTTGGGACTAAGCCTCGATGAGAGTCAGCTGGTGAAGCCCCTGAACCCCGGCGAGACGCGGCTGCTCCACCTGCGGCTGGATCCCGCAGGACTGGAGGGGCCCATCAAGGGTGGCGTCCGCCTGGGCACAGACGATCCCGCGCAGCCCGCCTATATCCTCCGCTACGACATGCTGGTGCGCCCCGACGTGGCCGTGGACACGCTGCGCAAAAGCCTGGGCGAGGTCGCCCCCCATGAAAGCCCCGAGGTCCGTTTCCACTTCAAGCGGGAGGGCGGGGAGCCCCTCAAGCTGGCCCTGGCGGGAGAACTGCCAGCCTACCTCGACGCGGAACTGTTGAGTGCCGGCGCGGGCATCGACCTGCGGCTCACCCTGCGTCCTGGACGCCTGCAGCCGGGCACTACTGCGGGCCTGGAAATCCTCAAGGTGGCCACCAACGCACCCCTGCAGCCTCTCTTCACGCTCTACCTGGACTGGAGCCTGGTGACCCCCGTGCAGGCCAGCCCTTCGCGGCTGGTATTCACGGATCCCAGCACCACCCTGCTTGCCCTGGAGTTGAAGGCGCGCGATGGCCAGCCCTTTCGCATTCTCCAGGCCAGCATCCAGGGTCCGGGCTTCCAGCTCCTCGATGCGCCCGGTCCCGGGGCCGCCCGTCAGATCCTGAGGATCCGCCGCACGGGCAGCGCCCCGGAGGCTATGCTGGTACTCCGATGTACCAATATGGATGCACCCCTGAACGTGCCCCTGCGGTTCCTGGATCCCAAGATCCGATCCGCCCCCGCTCCGAATGCTTCCAAGCCATCGCCCTGAGGTGATGGTCAAGCCCTTTCCTGGAGGGACCCATGGTCCTGATTGCCCTCATCCTCCTGATCGCCGGCGGCCTCGCCTGGCGCATGAAGACCAAGGTGGAGTTCCCGCTCTCGGCCCGCCTGGGCATGCTCCAGTGGGTGGGCCTGGTGCTGGGCGCCGTGGTCTTCCTGGGTTCCATGGCGGTCATCGTGCAGCCGGGCCAAGCTGGCGTGGTGATCCTCTTCGGCCATGTCCAGTCCCAGGTGCTGCCCGCAGGCCTGCACTTCATCAACCCCTTCTCCCAGGTGGTGGAGATGGAAGTCCGCACCCGCAACTACACCATGTCCGGCATCGCCGATGAGGGCCAGAAGCGGGGCGACGACTCCATTCCCGTTATCACCTCGGATGGCCTCACGGTGAAGCTGGATGCCACGGTCTTCTACCATCTGGACGTGGACCTCTGCGCCAAGATCTACGAGAAGATCGGCAACGATGTGGAAGGCCAGATCCTTCGCAGCCAGATCCGAACCTCCCTGCGCGATGCCGCCGCGGGCCTCACGGCCACGGAGCTCTACACCACCAAGCGCATGAGCTTCGTGGAGAACGTCACCAAGACCCTGACCGTGGCCTTCAAGGAGCGCGGCATCAGCATGGAGCAGGTGCTCCTGCGCAATGTCCTCCTGCCTGAGCAGATCACCAAGGCCATCAACGATAAGATCGCCGCCGACCAGGACGCGCAAAAGATGGCCTTCGTGCTCCAGAAGGAAAAGCAGGAAGCTGAGCGCAAGCGCATCGAGGCCGAGGGCCAGGCCAAGGCCCAGCAGATCGTCAGCCAGAGCCTCACACCTCAGATCATCGAGTACCAGCGCATCCAGGCCCTGCGGGACATCGGCGCCAAGGGCAACCTGATCATCACCCCCATGGGCGGCGCCACCCCCATGATCCAGGTGTCGGGCAAGAAGTAGGGCTCAGCCCTTCAGATGGAATTGGAGGCTGGCTTGGCCTTCGGCTTGGCTCCCGCTGGGTTCAGGTGCAGGGTGACCTGGATCATCTTTCCCTCCCGAAGCACGTCGAAGACCACTTCGTCATCGGGAGGCTGCAGCTCGAGTCGGGCAGCGAACTGGCCATGGTTTTCGATGAGACCCCCCTGGTAGCCGAGGAGAATGTCGCCGATTCCGGTGACGTTCCCCTTCGCATCGGTGGTAACGCCTTTGAGGCCACCTTCGGCGGCAGGTGTGTCGGGAATGATTCGGCTCAGGACCAGGCCACGCTCCACGCCGAAGAACTGCTTCGCCTCAGCTGCGCTGAACACTTCGAAACCCATGCGCGGGGGTTGCAGGACACCCCGAGCGATGAGGAGCGGAACCACTTTATTGATGGTGTCGACGGGAAGGGCGAAACCGACCCCTACGGAGCCTTCTGACTTGTTGGATACGATGGCCGTGTTCATGCCGATAAGCCGTCCCCCGGCGTCCAGGAGCGGTCCCCCGGAGTTGCCGGGGTTGATGGCAGCATCCGTCTGGATGGAATTCAGGATCCAGGAGTTGTAGCCAGTGGCGATCATGCGGCCCAAGGCGGAGATGACCCCCTTGCTGAGCGAATGATCCAGACCGAAGGGATTGCCGATGGCCAGCACCGACTGCCCCACCTGCAAGGCAGAACTGCTCCCAACTGTGATGGGCCGCATCGCCTCTAACGGCGCGAACACCTGGATCACAGCGATATCAAAGGCAAAGCTGCGACCAATGACACGCCCTTTGTAGGCCTTGCCACTTGAAAAGGTGATCTCCACCTCCTCGGCATCCCTGAACAACTTGCCCTCGACCTCGGCACTGATGACGTGGTGATTGGTGACAATGTGGCCCCACTCATCCCACACGAAACCCGTGCCGGTGCCGGCGGGCAACCGGGGTGGTCCCGTGGGATCCGGATTGAGGATGAAGGCCGACACGAACACCACGCTGGGCTTGGCTTCTCGAAATCGGCGGATGGTGTTGCGGTCCTCGGCGCTGAGGGGGGCGGCTGGAGCCACCGCTCGGGGCCGGGCATGGGCACGGAAGCGTTGAATGGCCTGCTCTTCGGCAGAGGTCGTGGGCTTGGCGGGGGGCGTAGGCACGGCCGGACTCTGGGCACCCAGGCTCAGGGCCATGAGGAGGATCGAGGTGGCGCGGATCATGAGGGCTCCCGCCCTGATTATGGGGTCAGGCGCCGGGGAGTGACCTCCTGACCTGCGAGCTTGCTCTATCCTGGCCCTATGTCCCAGCCCTCCGATCTGCCCAAGCGCGGCCATCTCTTCCTCTGGATCGCCTTCCTGGCCCTGCTGGGAGCAGGGAGCGGGCTGGCCTGGCTCCTCGCCCGCCAGGGCATCCGGGGCCCCGTGAAGGTGCTGCTGATCACCCGGCCCGCAGCTCGCGAAACGGGGCTGGAACCCGCGCAGGAGCGGGCTTTGGCGGCCATGGTCCAGGACCACCTGGAGCTCTGCGGACCCTTCGCCATCACCAGTGTCACCGAGGTACCCGCGGACCAGGACCTCTTCCTGGGGCAGTCCCGCACCCTGCTCCTCCAACTGGAACCCCGGCGCCAGGGGGACAATCTGGAGCTGTCCTACCGCTTTGCCTGGGGTCGACAGCTGAGCCAGGGCAACCCCATCCCCTGGTCCACCCGGAAAGTGGCTGCCCTGCCCCCGGGCCGGGCCTTCGAAGGCTTCCTGCGCGGCTTCCCCCAGACCATCCGGGGATCTGCCCCCAGCCTCATACCCGCCAGTCCGGCCCTGTTCTGGGACCTGATCCGCGCCGGGGCCTGGCGCCTCCAGAACCAGCACCTGGAAGAGGCCATGGCGCTGGCGGCATCGGCCACCCGCCAGGAGCCTGCCTGCGCCAGCGGCTGGATCCTCCAGGGCAACCTCCATTACCGCTGGATGCTGGACCGGCCCTCGGCCTTCCGGCAAGAGCAGCTGGACCTAGAGGCCGATCTGCAGAGAGGCCTGAGCCTGGCACCGGGCCACCCCCGAGGCACCTTCCTGCTCTCCCTGCTCAAGGCTGACAGCGGCAATCAGCGCGAGGCCCTGGACCTCCTCTTCCAGGCCCGGCGGAAGCAGCCCTACAACCCGACCCTCCTCACGGGCATCGCCTATGCGGCCCGGGGCGCGGGACTGCTGCCCCTGGCGCGGCGGGCCATGGACTTGCGGGATGAGCTGGCCTTCGCCACCCTCCAGCCCCAGGCCGTGAACATCACCTGCCTCTACACGGGCGAGATCCCCCTTTTCGAAGCCAGCCTTCGGGAGCAGCCGGGCCACCTGCGGAGTACTTCCGGAGTGCTGCCCTTCTACCGAGGCTACCTGGCCCTAGTCCGGGGGGACCGGAGCCTCGCCCACAATGAATTCGAAGCGGCGGCTGGCCTCAGCAGCGGCTATACCAACATCCGGCGCCTGAGCCACATCTACGACCTCATTCTGGACGGGAACCGGGACGAGGCTTGGAAGCTGCTCCACGAATATGACCAGGAGCGCATCAGCATGCGGGAACCCGATGGCGAGTTCACCATCCGCCTGGCGGAGGCCTATGCCCTCATGGGCGATCGGGCCAGTGCCATGGAGATGGCCAACCGCGCCTTCGCCCGGGGTTTCGGCTGCACGGAGTGGTATGAGCACAGCCCCATGCTGGAGCCCCTGCGCGGGCTACCCAAGTGGCAGGCCCTCATTCAGCACTTGCGGGAGCGACAGCATCTCATGGAGGATCGCTTCCCCCTCCGGCTACTGGAGCAGGGCTGAACCCATAGGCAGAGCTTCTTGGAAAATCCAAGGGTCGCTAGACTGAGAGATCGCTTCCAAATACAAAAAGGGGACTCCATGCCCACGTCCAGCTCCGCCAGCCCTACGGACCTCGCCGCCCTTGAAGGCTATGTGCCCAAGCACAAGGTGCGCTTCATCACCGCCGCCAGCCTCTTCGATGGCCACGACGCCAGCATCAACATCATGCGGCGCATCCTGCAGGCCACGGGCTGCGAGGTGATCCACCTCGGCCACAACCGGGCCGTGCAGGACATCGTGGACACCGCCATCCAGGAGGACGCCCAGGGCATTGCCCTGTCCAGCTACCAGGGGGGCCATGTCGAATACCTGAAATACATGGTGGACCTGCTGCAAGAGCGGGGCGCGGGCCACATCCAGGTCTTCGCGGGCGGCGGTGGCGTCATCTCCCCTGAGGAGATTGAGGAATTGCAGGCCTACGGTGTGGCCCGGATCTACAGCCCCGAGGACGGCCGCCACATGGGCCTCCAGGGCATGATCGACGACATGATGTGCCGCTGTGACATCGATCCCCGCACCACACCGGAATTCCATGCCCTGGCCCGCCGCATCACCGAGATCGAACTCAGCGGCGCTCCCACCGTGCCCACAGCCCCCAACCCAAAGTCCACCGCCGTCCTAGGCATCACCGGCACCGGCGGCGCGGGCAAGTCCTCCCTCATCGACGAGCTGCTGCGGCGCTTCCTGGTGGACTTCCCGGATAAGTGCGTGGCCGTGCTCAGCGTTGATCCCACCAAGCGCAAGACCGGCGGGGCCCTGCTGGGCGACCGCATTCGCATGAACTCCCTCTACCACCCGGAATTGCGGGATCGCGTCTTCATGCGCAGCCTCGCCACCCGCAGCGCCGCCCACCGCGCCACCAGTGAGGCCCTGGTGGCCAGCATCGCCGCCGCCAAGGCCGAGGGCTATGACCTGGTCATCGTGGAGACTGCCGGCATCGGCCAGAGCGACAGCGAGATCGCGGACCTGGTGGACCTCTCCATGTATGTGATGACGCCCGAATACGGCGCCGCCAGCCAGCTCGAAAAGATCGACATGCTGGACTTCGCCGACATCGTGGTGCTGAACAAGGCCGACAAGCGGGGCGCCGAGGATTCCCTGCGGGATGTGCGCAAGCAGGTCCAGCGGGCCCATAAGCGCTTCGATCAGGCCCCCGAGGACATGCCCGTCTACGCCACGTGCGCCAGTCAGTTCAACGACCCCGCCACCAACTGGCTCTTCGTGAACCTGGTGAAGGCCATCGCCGCTAAAACTGGGCTGGACTGGGTGCCCTGTCTGCAGGCCGAGGCCACGCCCCCGCGCCGAGCCGCCATCATCCCGCCAGAAAAGGTCCGCTACCTGGCTGAGATCGCCGACACCGTGCAGGGCTACAAGGCCTGGGGCCGGCGCCAGGCGGAGACCGCCGAGCTGGCCCACGCTCTCTGGGGCAGCCTCCGGGCCCTGGGCGACAAGGTCCCACCGGCCGGCACCTTCTACGACTCGGCCCGCCTGACCGAGGCGGGCGAAGGCGATCAGGGCACCGCCATCGTGCTGCTCCGCCAGCGCTACCAGGAGCACCTGGGTGAGCTGCACGGTGAAAGTCGCCGCCTCATCCACGAGTGGGCCGAGCTGAAGCGCAGCTACACCGAGCCCGAGAACATCTATGTGGTGCGTGGCAAAGAGATCCGCACCGCCAACTACACCGCCTCCCTCAGCGGCTCCCTGGTCCCCAAGGTGGCCCTGCCCTCCTACTCGGGCTGGGGTGAGTTGCTGAGCTGGCAACTGCTGGAGAACCTGCCCGGACGCTTCCCCTACACTGCGGGCGTCTTCGAGTACAAGCGGGTCGGCGAAGATCCCACCCGCATGTTCGCGGGCGAGGGCACCCCCGAACGCACCAACAAGCGCTTCCACTACGTGAGCCAGGGCCAGCCCGCCGTGCGGCTCAGCACGGCCTTCGACAGCGTGACCCTTTACGGCGAGGATCCCCACATCCGCCCTGACATCTACGGCAAGATCGGCAACAGCGGCGTGTCCGTCTGCACCGTGGACGATGCCAAGAAGCTCTATTCCGGTTTCGACCTGCTCTGCCCCACCACCAGCGTCAGCATGACCATCAACGGCCCCGCGCCCACCATGCTGGCCTTCTTCCTCAACGCCGCCATCGACCAGCGGGCGGAACTCTGGCTGAAGGAGCATGGCCAGTTGGAAGCCGCGCAGGCCAAGATCGACGCCAAGTACGCGGCCAAGGGCCTCACCCGTCCCCGCTATGCGGAGACCATGCCCGAGGGGAACAATGGGCTGGGCCTGGCCCTGCTGGGCGCCACCGCCGACGAGGTGCTGCCGCCTGATGTCTACGCCAAGCTTCGCACCGAGGCCCTCCAGACCGTGCGCGGCACCGTGCAGGCGGACATCCTCAAGGAAGACCAGGCCCAGAACACCTGTATCTTCAGCACGGAGTTCAGCCTCAAGGTCATGGGCGACATCCAGCAGACCTTCATCGAGGAGAAGGTCCGCAACTTCTACTCGGTGAGCATCAGCGGGTATCACATCGCCGAGGCGGGGGCCAATCCCATCAGCCAGCTGGCCTTCACCCTGGCCAACGGCTTCACCTTCGTCGAGTACTACCTCTCCCGGGGCATGCACATCGATGACTTCGCTCCCAACCTCTCCTTCTTCTTCAGCAACGGCCTGGACCCCGAATACAGCGTCATCGGCCGCGTGGCCCGACGCATCTGGGCCGTGGCCATGAAGGAGAAGTACGGCGCCAATGAGCGCAGCCAGAAGTTGAAGTACCACATCCAGACCTCGGGCCGCTCCCTGCATGCCCAGGAGATCGACTTCAACGACATCCGCACCACGCTCCAGGCCCTCTACGCCATCTACGACAACTGCAACAGCCTCCACACCAACGCCTACGACGAGGCCATCACCACCCCCACCGAGGCCAGCGTCCGTCGGGCCATCGCCATCCAGCTCATCATCAACCGCGAGCTGGGCCAGGCCAACAACGAGAACCCCCTGCAGGGCGCCTTCTTCATCGAGCAGATGACGGAGCTGGTGGAGGAGGCCGTGCTTCTGGAGTTCCGCCGCATCGCCGACCGCGGCGGCGTGCTGGGCGCCATGGAGACCATGTACCAGCGCGGCAAGATCCAGGAAGAGTCCATGCACTACGAGCACCTCAAGCACAGCGGGGAGCTGCCCATCATCGGCGTGAACACCTTCCTGAACCCCCAGGCCCAGGCGCCCGGCAAGCCCGAGCTGATCCGCAGCACCGAAGCCGAGAAGCAGCAGCAGATCGACACCCTGGCAGCCTTCCACGCCCGCAACGCCGACCGCGCCCCGGAGGCCCTGCAGCGCCTCAAGGAAGTCTCCCGCTCCGGTGGGAATCTCTTCCTGGAACTGCTGGCAGCCGCCAAGGTCTGCAGCTTGGGCCAGATCAGCCAGGCCCTCTACGAAGTGGGTGGGCAATACCGGCGGAATATGTAAGCGACCGCCGGATGGCGAAGCAGGCTGCAGGGCAGCCTGCTTCGCCAGGATCCGGCGAGGAGCTTATGCCACGGAGGACCTCCGGGAGACTTAGGCCTTATCATGGTCCTGTGATGTTCCGTCCCGCCCTGCTCCTCGCCCTTGCGGCCCTGCCTTTATGCGCCGGGATGCCCGTGGGCTCGAAGAACCCCGTGAAAGCGGGCGTCACCTACCTCTACACCTACTACGACAAGCAGGGCCGCCTGGTCATCAACAACCTGCCGCCCAGCTTCGTGCAGGGCCAGGGCCTGGTGCTGAAGCACGTGGGCGTGGGCAAGGTGCGCCTCGCCATCACGCCCGCCGAGATGGCCAAGGCCCTCAAGAGCCCCGAGCTCATTGCTCTCGTGGACGAGATCACCCTCGCCGAGGGGGTGGACACCCACCTAGCCCGGGCCATCATCCAGGCGGAAAGCGCCTTCAACTACAAGGCCCGCTCCCGGGCCGGGGCCCTGGGCCTCATGCAGCTCATGCCCGCCACAGCCGAGCGCTTCGGCGTGCTGGATCCCTTTGACCCGCGCCAGAACATCAGTGGTGGTGTGAAGTATCTCAAGTGGCTCCACACGTATTACGAGGGCAACCTCACCAAGGTGGTGGCCGCCTACAACGCCGGCGAGGGCGCCGTGAACAAATACAAGGGCATCCCTCCCTTCCGGGAGACCCTGGCCTACGTGCCCCGGGTTCTGGACCTCTTCCACCGCAAGGCCGTGCAGGCGGATCCCAAGGCCGCGGGTAGCATGGCCCTGCTCAAGAAGGGGCGCGGTGGCTTCAAGGTTGACGAGCAGAAGGAGGTGCCGGAGCCTACGCCCCAGCAGCGCGCCTCCACCCGCGTGTACCAGTGGACCGACGCCAACGGCCGCATCCAGATCAGTGACCAGCCACCGCCCAAAGGCACCGTGGGCGTGAAGCCCTTCGGCGAGCCCTGAGGCCGTTTTGCTTTTCTAGATGAATGAGCACCACGAAGAAGCACCCGGCTTTACTTCGTGGTCTTCCAACGTGGTGGATGTCTTTGGAACTCTAGGGTTTCCCTTTGGAAATGTAGGCGTCCAGGGCCACCAGGGAGGCCTGGAAGCAGGCTTCTAGGCGCTCCCGCAGGTCCGCTCCCGCATCTGCGGAGCCGCTGCGCCCCAGGGCCTCCAGGTCCGCGGACAGGTGCCGCAGGGCGGCGGCGCCGAGAGCTCCGGCCCCCCCCTTGAGGGCATGCGCCGCATGGGAGAGTTCCTCGGCGTGGCCCTTGGCCGCGGCGGACACGATGTCGTGGATGCGCCGCGGGGTGTCCTCCCGGAAGATGTCGATCATCTCTTGCAGGAGACCGAACCCCCCGTCATCGAGGTCCACCAGATTCTGGATGGTGGTGGCATCGAGAAGTGTGGAATCCGTCTCGGGGCGCGGGGTGGAATCGTCCTTGAGAGGTGGACACATGGGGGGCTCCTGGAACCAATGCTGGATCACTCTGACCAATTCGTCCAATTGAAGGGGTTTGGTGAGGTAGTCGTCCATGCCGGCGTCCAGGCAGCGGGCGCGTTCCCCGGCCATGGCATGGGCGGTCAAAGCGACGATGGGAACCCGCGCCTGGCCTGATTCCGCTTCCCGGGCACGGAGGGCCGCCGTGGCCTCGAAGCCGTCCATTTCTGGCATCTGGCAGTCCATGAAGATCAGGTCATAGGGCAGCCGAGCACAGGCCTCCAGGGCCTCCAGGCCGTCCGCAGCCACGTCCACGCGGAAGCCCAGGCGCTCCAAGTGGCGGACGGCCACCTTCTGGTTCACGGGGTTGTCCTCCGCCACCAGCAGGCGCCCGTGCCGGGGCTGGTGCAGCGGGATCTCGACGCTGGGCTCGACCAAGGGAGAGCTGGGTGTGAACCCGAGGGCGGTCTCCAGGGCCGCCCGCAGCGAGCGCTGGCGGACGGGCCGGACCAGGCTCAGCTCGCCGGGAGTGCGGCTGGGCCGGTTCCAGGGCACCAGGCGCAGCAGGACGGGGCCCTGAGGTCCCCAAGGCGCAGCGCCTTCCCCGTCGAAGATCAACACCTGAAAGGATCCAGGATCCAGGGTTGCGACCTCGGCGGGCAGGCAGACCTGGGGCACCAGGCCCAGGGCCTTCAGCTGCTCCAGCATGAGGTCCCGGGTGGCGCAGGGGTGACCCGCCCACAGCACACGGGTTCCCTCCAGGCGGGGCGAGAGGAGCCGCGCTTCGGGATCCACGTCCAGTTGGAGGGTGAAGGTGAAGGTGGAGCCCTGGCCCAGCTGGCTCTCCACCTGGATCTCGCCGCCCATGAGGGCCACGAGCTGGCGGCAGATGGCCAGGCCCAGGCCCGTGCCCCCGAAGCGCCGGGCCATGGAGCCGTCCGCCTGGGAGAAGGACTGGAAGAGCCGGGCCTGGGCGGCCTCGGAGATGCCGATGCCCGTGTCCCGCAGTTCGAAGCGCAGGTGGGCCCTGCCCCCCACCCATTCGATCAGATGGCCGCGGATGCTGACAGAGCCCGTCTTGGTGAACTTGAGGGCGTTGCCCACGAGGTTGACGAGGATCTGACGGATGCGCCCCGGGTCGCCCAGGAGCAGGCTCGGGATGGCGGGATCCAGGAAGCAGGCCAGGTCCAGGCCCTTGCTGCCCGCCTGCTCCGCGAACATCGCCAGCAGCTCGTCCAGACAGTCGCGCAGATCGAAGGGCTGGATCTCCAGGTCCAGCTTGCCCGCCTCGATCTTCGAGAAGTCCAGGATGTCGTTGATGATCTCCAGGAGGCCGCCGGCGCAGGCGTGCACCGTTTCCGCATGCTCTCGCTGCTCCGGGTCCAGGGAGGTGTCCAGGAGGAAGCCGATCATGCCCAGCACGCCGTTCATGGGCGTGCGGATCTCGTGGCTCATGTTGGCCAGGAACTCGGACTTGGCCCGGGTGGCCGCCTCGGCCTCATCCTTGGCCTTCCGCAGCTCCTCCTGCTGTTCCTTGAGGTGGGTTACGTCCGTACGGAGGCTCACGATGCCGCCATCGCGGGTGTGGCGGTCGCTGATGCGCAGCCAGATCTCCCCGATCTTCAGCTCAGCGGTGTTCCCTGGGTTCCGGTGGGCCTGCAGGCGCCACTCGATCCACTCGGCTTCCGTCTTGCCGCTGCCCTCGTGGGCGCCGCTGCGGACATAGGCCTCCAGGATGCTGCGGTAGGGGGTGCCTGGAATCAGCAGGTGAGCCACCTCCGGGTAGAGCTCAAGGTAGGTTTCGTTGCACCTCACCAGGCGGTCCTCGGCGTCGTACATGGCGAAGCCCGAGTCCAGGGTCTCGATGGCGTCCTCCAGCTGGCGTTCCTTGGTGAGGAGTTCCTCCTCGGCCCGCTTCCGCTGGCTGATGTCGATGCTGAAGCCCAGCAGCATGGGCTCGGCCCGGGCGTGGGTGCGCACCAGGGTCTTGCCCACAAAGAACCAGCGTTTCCCCTGGGGGCCCTCCTGGGACGACTCGATGGTGTACGGCTGTCCGGTGTCCAGGACGATGCGGTCCTCCTCCCGGTGCCGGTCGGCGATGGCGGCGGGGAAGATGTCGTGGTCCGTGCGCCCGGAGACCTCCGCCTTGGTCAGCCCCATGGTCCGCGCAGTCTCGCGGTTCACGAAGAGATAGTGGCCCTGGGCATCCTTGAGGAAGATATTCACGGGCAGGGTATCCAGCACGCTGGTCATGAGGCGCTGCTGCTGCTGAACCTGCTCCTCGGCCAGGCGCCGCTCAGTGATGTCATTGAGGGTGCCGCTCACGCCCAGGAAGCTGCCGTCAGTGTCCAGCAGGGGCCGTGCCAGCACCTCCAGCCAGCGGAAGCCGCCCTTGGCGTTGAAGCGCACCGCGTGCCGGATCCGGGGCTGGCGTTCCTTTAGGATCTTCCGCACCGCAACTTCCGCTGACTGCCGGTCCTCAGGGTAGATGGAATCCAGGTAGAAGGTCTTCAGGGTCTCGGCCACGCTGAAGCCCGTGATCTCCTCCCAGGCGGGGTTGAGGAAGACCCACTCCCCCTGCATGTTGGTGTGGAAGATGACCTCCTGCACGGTCTCCATCACGGACTTGTAGCGCTGCTCGCTCTCGGCCAGCCGATGCTCGGCAGAGTGCTTCAGCTCGTCGTAGAGGGTGCGCATCTCCTCGCTGGAGATGGCCAGGCTACGCTCCAGGGTGTAGCGGTCCTGGTCCGCCTCAGCGTAGGAGCGGCTCACCCGCTCGAGCAGCGTAAGGAGGCTGCTGCCCTCGACGTACAGCTCGGGGTCCACCCCGGACCGCTTGAGCTGACGCTGTAGGAGGGGGTGCAGCATCGGGTTCAGGCTTCCTGGAGGACCGTCAGGGTCATGGTCTGGTTGTGCAGGTTGCAGGCGCCAGAGGCCTGTGGGCACAGCTCCCCATAGGCGTAGAAGCCCATCTGGACGGTGCCCGGAGGCAGGGCCTCGAGGGTGGCCTCGACCTCCTCCTCCACCCGCTCGCCCAGCACCAGTCGGCGACCCACGCAGCTGATGGCGATGGCCAGGCCCGGCGGCAGGTTCGCATCGCCCAGGCCCGTCGCGGCATCGCCAGCACCATCCACCAGGCGATCGAAGTTCGCCCGCATGAGCTGCACCAGGCGACCCTGCGGAATGTCCCCGGCGAAGGTGAGACTCTGGGCCGCCTCGTCCAGGCCGAGGATGGTCCGCACCACATTCTCATCCCGCCCGGCGGGATCCAGGA
Organism: uncultured Holophagaceae bacterium; assembly: GCA_903913215.1. Taxonomy (GTDB): domain Bacteria; phylum Acidobacteriota; class Holophagae; order Holophagales; family Holophagaceae; genus Geothrix. The sequence continues at coordinate 61,387 of CAIWKE010000037.1, read as the reverse complement.
GGCTGAGGGGGAACAGGAGGGCCGTGGCGGGCAGGCCCGCGGCCCGCTCACCCAGGTAGCTCTTGTAGAGGGCCAGCGCGGGCTGGCCGTCCAGCTCGTAGAGCACGTTGCCTTCCGAGCGGGTGACCTGGCGCTGGGGGCCGAAGGTGTCCCACCCGCCCTTGCTGCCGTAGTGGTGGCGCAGGGCCTCACCGTAGAAACCCACGGCCGTGACCCGGCCCGCGGCCGGACCCTGGGGCGTGAGAACCCATGTACGCTGGAAGCGGGGTCCGTCCCCGGCCAGCCCCCCGGTGATGGCCACCTCGGGGCCCAACCTCCGCCCCAGGGTCCGGGACAGTTCACTGCCGTTCACCATGAGCCCGTCCGAGAACAGCAGCACAGCCCGGAGCCCGGGCCCCGCCAACTGGTCGGCCAGTGTCTCGGCGGCCTGGATCGAGCCCGCCGGTCCCGTCACCAGGGCTTCTGCCCGGCGCAGGCGGGTATGGGCGAACCGGGCCACGGCTACGCTGAGGCGATCATCATGGACCTGGGCGCCGTGGATCTCCCCGGCGGTGGAACAGCCCAGCACGCAGCTCGAGGGATAGGCTTCCAGGAGGGGCTGGAAGGCCCCAGGCGCCTCCAGCCAAGCGCCGCTGCCGAAGGCCAGTACCAGGGTGTCGGGACCGTCCCAGGCGGGCAGTGGGCCCTGGTTGGGGTCTGGACTGGCGGAAAGCAGCATCGTGACCAGGTCCATGGTCCCTCCGGGGGTTTGGGACTTTGCATTTCCTTCGGCGGAAGCGTGCGCTTGCATGAGTCTGTGGGGTACGCTGGAAAGATGGAAGACCCTAGCATCCTGACTCCCGCCGAAACGGCCCTTTCCCTGCTGTTCCGCAAGCTTCATCCCCACCTGGAGGACGTGGCTCACGCCTTGGCCAAGGGCGCTCCCCGCCGGGATCTGGAGCGCCTGCACCTGAAGCTCCTCACGGCCCGCATGAAGACGGTGGAGGTACTCAGCAGCACCCTGGAAGTTCTGCCCGAGGAGGATCCCCTGGCGGAACTCCTCGAGACCCTCGCCGCGAACCTCACGCCCGTGGGGGAGAGCTTCCGCCAGAGTCTGATCCTTACTCAGCTCTGCCTGGAGGAGGCCCCGACGGATCTCCTGCCCCACTTGCCCGAGGGCCGCGTGGCCGCCTCCAACTGGGGGGCGCGCATGAAGGATTTCCTGGCCCACCTCCAGGAGCCCGCCTTCCAGGCCCACCAGCGCTGGGAGGGTATCGAAGAGGACATCGGGGAGACCGAAGAGGGCTAGCCGACGCAGTTCAGCCTCTTGCCACTGTCATTCGCCCCCCCGGCTCTGTCATTCGCGGATGCGCTGCCACTCTGGCCCCGCTAGGCGTATCTCATGGTGTGGACGGAAGCACCGCCCACCCAGCCAGGAGGCATCCCATGATCAGTCATCCCCTTCGTCTCGCCGCCCTCACCCTCGCCCTGGTGACCCTTGGCGTCGCCCTTGTGGCCCGGGACCGCGGCCCCGGCGGCACCTGCTCCGGACCGGGCGCTGGCCCCGGCTTCCATCGTGGCGGCATGGATGGCTTCCGAGGCATGAACCTCAGTGAAGCCCAGAAGACCCAGTTCAAGGCCATCCACGAGCGCCACCAGAAGACCCTCGAGGCCAAGCAGGAGGCCGCCCAGACCGCCGGGAAGGCGCTGCACGAGGCCATGGCCAAGAACGCAGATGTGAACGCCCTCCGCGCAGCCCACGACAAGGTTTCGGCGGCCCAGTTCGACCTGCTGCTGGAGCACCGGGCCCTCCGCCAGGAGATCCTTCCCCTGCTGACGCCGGAGCAGAAGGCCAAGTTCGAGCAGATGCCCATGGGCCCCGGCATGGGGCGCGGTATGGGCATGGGCCCCGGCGGTCCTGGCATGGGGCCCGGTATGGGTCGGGGCATGGGCCACGACATGGGGCAAGGGCATCCCGGTCACGAGGGCCAGCACCCCCAGGATTGTCCGGGAGTCCCGGCCGAAAAGCCCACCAAGTGAACCCGAACGCCTAGACTGAGGGTCCATGCGCGCCTCAGCGGTTCTCAGCAGCACAAGCCAGCGGTTGCAGCGCCCCGGGACCTGGGGCGCTGCGCTGCTGTTCGGGCTGGTATGGAACCTCAGCCGCGTCCTCATGGGCCTGCCCGAGCCGGGCCTCGTGGACCTGCTGGCGCCCTCCCTGTGGGTGGCCCTCTTCCTGGTGCTGGCGCCCCTGCCCTGGCAGTGGAGCGGCGATGAGGCACCCATGGCGGGGCTGCTGCGCGGGGCCCTCCAGGCCCTGCCCTGGATGCTGCTCCTGACCCTGGGCCTGCTCCTGGCCCTGGATGCGGCCGCGCCCGCCCACATGGGGCCCGGTCGGGGCATGGGCCGGATGGGCCAGGGCCCCACGCTGCACATGGGGCCCATGGGGCCGCCCGGCCCGGCTCCCTGGGCCCTGCCCATCCACCCCCGCCTCTGGGGTCTGGGCGTGGCCCACCTCTGCTTCGGTCTTCTGTTGGGCTGGATGCTCGCGGATCGGGAGAAGGCGGAATTCCAGACCCAGGCAGCCCGCCGAGCCGCCAAGGAAGCCCAGGCCCGGGCCCTCCAGGGGCAGATGAATCCCCACGTGCTGTTCAACGCCATCAGCGGCCTCACGGAGTTGGTGCGGGAGGACCCCCAGGCCGCCGAGGCGGCGCTGGTGAACCTCTCGGATCTGCTGCGGGCCCTGTTGGATCACGGCTCCCGCCTGCGGGCACCCCTGGGGGCCGAGCGGGAGCTGGTGGAAAAGCACCTGGCCCTAGAGCGGATCCGCCTGGGGAAGCGCCTGCGGGAACGCTGGGACTGGCCCCCGGCCCTGGATGCCCTCGAGATCCCGCCCCTCATGATCCAACCCCTGGTGGAAAACGCCCTCAAGCACGGGGTGTCCAAGGCCGTGGGGGGCGGCGACCTGGACGTGCACGTGACCCATGTGGGCCCCAGCCTCTGCGTCCGGGTGGCCAACACCGGGCCCTGGTCTGGGGCTGCGGATCCGACGGGGCTCGGCCTGCGGAACCTGCGGGAGCGCCTGGACCTGCTGGGCGCGCCTCCTGAGGCCCTGAGCCTGCGCCGGGAAGGCGACTGGACTGTGGCGGAACTCCGGGTGGAGGTGCAGGCATGACCCATTTGCCCCTGCCTCAGGCATCCCTCCGCGTCCTGGTGGCCGAGGACGAGCCCTTCAACCTGCGGCGCCTCTGCCGCCTCCTGCGTGAGGCGGGCTGCGAGGTGGTGGCGGAGCTGGAGGACGGTCCCTCCGTGCTGGCGTGGCTGGCGAGCGGGGAGCCCGCGGACGCCCTCTTCCTGGACATCCAGATGCCGGGGCTCACGGGCCTGGACGTCTCCCTGGACCTGCCCCGACCCCTGCCCGTGGTCTTCGTGACGGCCTATGCGGAGCACGCGGTGCGGGCCTTTGAGCAGGCCGCCACGGACTACCTCCTGAAGCCCGTCACCGCCGAACGCCTGGCCACCACCCTCGGGCGCCTGCGAGCCCGGGGGACCGTGCCGACGCCCGAGACTCCCCGCGCCGCAGGGCCCTTCCGGTTTCCCGTGAAGGCAGGCAGCGGCCTGGTGCTGGTGGACCTGGCCAAGACCACCCACTTCCTCCTGGAGGACGAGACGGTCTGGGCCTTCGTGGGCGAGCGCCTGCGCACCACCTGGAAGACCCTGGCCGAGGCTGAGGCAGCCCTGGGGGGCCGCGTGGTGCGCGGCCACCGCCACCTGTTGCTGCGCCCCGAAGCCGTGGTCGGCGTGCAGACCGGCGAGTCCGGCCGCCTGCTCGTGCGCCTCCAGGGCGGCGTCGAACTCGAAGTCAGTCGAGGCGCCGCACCAGGCCTCAAGGCGCGACTGGGGCTGGGGTAAAACCAATTAACCGCAGAGGACGCAGAGGACGCAGAGGAGGGCCGTCATTCCTCTGCGCTCTCTGCGTCCTCTGCGGTTAAACAGAACCCTGGAATGGGTCGAGCCGCTCGATTCAGACTTCCGCGATGAGCTCGATCTCGACCTTCGCGCCGCGGGGCAGGGCCGCCACTTGGACAGTGCTGCGGGCAGGCTTGGCACCGCCGAGGGCCTTTTCGTAGATGGCGTTGAAGGCGGCGAAGTCGGCCATGTCGGACAGGAAGACCGTGGTCTTCACGACGCGGTCCCAGCTGGTGCCAGCAGCGGCTAGGACGGCGCTGAGGTTCTTCAGCACCTGCTCGGCCTGGGGCTCGATGGGGCCGGTGACCATCTCCATGGTCTCGGGCACCAGGGGGATCTGCCCCGAGGTGTAGAGGTGGTTGCCCGAGATCTGGGCCTGGCTGTAGGGGCCGATGGCGGCGGGGGCGGCGGGGGTGCTGATGGTGCGCATGGGAACTCCTAAGGTCCAAGGATGGAAGGTATCAGCCCTTCTTGCCCCAGCGTCGCTTCTTGTGACGCCAGTTACGGCTGGTCTTGGGGGCGGGCTGGAGGGGGGCGTCGAAGGGCGAGGCGGGCTGCTCCAGATCGCCATCCTCCTCCCCATCTTCGAGGCCCTTGGGACCGTCCTCAATCTGCTGCTGCACCCATTGGGCGGTGCGGTGCATGAGGGCGGCCAGGCAGAGACTGGTCTCGATGCGGGCGTGGGGCAGCGGCCCCAGCTGGGTGAATACCGAAGGATCCGGCGGGATCATCCGGGGGATGGTGAGCTCAGGCAGGGGCATGGGCAGGGCGTCATAGGCCTCCTCGGGGAGGCGGCGCCAGGGCTCGGGTTCGGGCTGTTCCTGGCGGAGGAGGTCCGCCACGGTCTGCTGCTTCTTGGGAGGACGGCCCCGCTTCTTGGGGACGGCCACGGCGGCGGCATCCAGGGCCGACTGCAGGGCCTGGAGCACTTCCTCGCGGCTCTTGCCCCGGAGGTCGAAGAGCAGCCAGGGATCCCGGTCCAGGGCCTCGGCCATGACGTAGCAGACGGCGGCCACGTGCTTGCAGGGGTTGGCCCAGTCCGGGCAGTCGCAGTGGGTCTGCAGCTCCTTGGGCACGCGGGGGTAGAGGCTGGCGCCCGCCTCGCGAAAGGTCTCGTCCAGGCCCTGGGGCATTTCGCCTGCCAGCAGAGAGGCCACGAAGCGGCTCTCCTGGGCAATGCGGGTCAGGGCCTTCTCCCACTGCGCGGTGGTGAGGGCGGGCAGGCCCAAGGTCACGTTGTAGGTCTTGCGGCCATGGACCCGGGCCTGGATCTCGCCGGGCTGCACGCCGAAGTGGGAGACGTGGCCGTCCTCCGCGTACTTCTTGCCCCGAGGCAGGCGATTTTCGTAGTCGTCCCCGAGCTTCTCGAGGCCCTGGATCCAGAGGCGGCCCCACCACGTGGCGCCGAAGCGGTCGGCGTGGCTCATCATGGCGCCACCTCCTTGGCCTTGCGCCGCACCGGTTTGGGCGCGGTCTCCTCGGGTGTGGCCTCATCGGCGTCCAGCAGCTCGGCGTCGGGATCCAGTGCCACGAGGCGACGCAGGGCGTCATCATCCAGCTCCGTCAGCCAGCCTTCGCCACTGCCCACCACACGGTCCGCGAGGTCCCGCTTGGACTCCAGGAGGGCGTCGATCTTCTCCTCCAGGGTGCCGATGGTGACCAGCTTGTGGACCTGCACGTTCTTGGTCTGGCCGATGCGGTAGGTGCGGTCCGTGGCCTGGTCTTCCACGGCGGGGTTCCACCAGCGGTCGAAGTGGAACACATGGGTGGCAGCCGTGAGGTTGAGGCCCACGCCACCGGCCTTGAGGCTCAGCAGCAGCACGGGGGAGGAGTCCGCGTCTTCCTGGAAGGCCCGCACCAGCTCATCGCGGCCTTCGCGGGTGGTGCCGCCGTGCAGGAAGGGGGGCTCGAAGCCCAGCTCGTCCTTGAGGTGGACCTGGAGGCGGTCGCCCATCTCCTTGAACTGGGTGAAGACCAGGGCGCGCTCGCCGGCTTCGACGACCTCTTCCAGCATTTCCGTGAGGCGGTCCAGCTTGCCGCTGCGGTTCTTGTAGGGCCCCTGGGCCTTGAGGAACTGGCTGGGGTGGTTGCAGATCTGCTTGAGGTGCGTGAGCAGGGCCAGGATGCGCCCACGGCGCTCGATGCCCGAGGAGGCGGCGTCCAGCTCCTCGTCCATCTTTTCGACGCGGTACTGGTAGAGCTCCGCCTGCTCGCGACTGAGGGTAGTGAAGACCTTCATCTCGTTCTTCTCAGGCAGGTCCTGGATGATGCTCTTGTCACTCTTGAGGCGGCGGAGGATGAAGGGCCCGATGCGCTGGCGCAGCTCGTTGGCGGCGTCGGGATCGCGGTATTTCTCGATGGGATTGGCGAAGCGCTCCTTGAACTGCGACTCGCTGCCCAGGTAGCCCGGCAGGCCCGCGTTCATGATGGCCCACAGCTCCGTGAGGCGGTTCTCGATGGGGGTGCCCGTGAGCGCCAGGCGGAAGGCGCCGTGCAGCTTGCGGATGGCCTTGGCCTGGGCCGAGCTGGCGTTCTTGATGGCCTGGGCCTCGTCCACCACCACCATGCCCCAGGGACGGGCGGCGAAGGTGTCCTCCTCGCGGCGCACCACGCCGTAGGTGGTGAGCACCAGGGTATGGGGCTTGAAGGTCTTGGGCAGACGGTCCCGGTTGTTGCCGTGGTGCACGAAGACCGGCACGGAGGGCGCAAACTTTGCCAGCTCCCGCTCCCAGTTCCCCAGCAGGGAGGTCGGGCAGACCAGCAGGGTGGCGGGACCGAACTCGGGGCTGTCTTCCTGGCGGTGCAGCAGCAGGGCCAGGACCTGGATGGTTTTGCCCAAACCCATGTCGTCCGCGAGAATACCGCCCAGGCCATGGCGCGACAGGCCCTCGAGCCAGGCCAGGCCGCGCAGCTGGTAGGGCCGCAACTGGCCCTTGAAGGTGGTGGGCTGGGTGATGGGCTTGTCCGGCAGGACCTTGAGATCCTCCAGGGCAGCCCCAAAGTCACCGGCCACCTCCACCTCGATGGCCTCGCTGACACCTGGGATGCGGGCCGTGCCCGTGAGGGCGGCGGCCAGGGCATCGCCCTTGGTCATGCTTTCGAAGCCCGCTCCGGCGCTGGCCTGGATGACGGCGCTAATCTGCTTGAGGGTCTCGGGATCCAGCGCCACCCACTTGCCCTTCCAGGCCACCAGGGGGTGCTTGAGGCTTGCCATCTGGGCGAAGTCCTCGACGCTGAGGGCGTCGTCGCCGAGCATGAGCGACCAGTCGGCGCTGACGCTGCCCTCCAGACCCGCCTGGGCCAGGGGGCCGGAGTCCACCGTGCTGCGGGCCCCCAGGCGCACCTTGGCGCGGAGCCGCTTGGCACCGCCGAAGTCCGCCAGGCTCTCGGGGATGTGGACCAGGAAGCCAGCCTCTTTCAGCTGCGCAGCGCCCCGGGTAAGGAAGCCCCAGGCCTCCGTGGGCCGCAGCACCAGATCCTCGGGCTTTTGGCCGGAGAGGGCCCGTTCCAGGGCCGGGAAGAAGGGTGTGGCGCGGGCCAGGCCTCGCAGCAGGGCCTGGCGGGCCTGCAACACGGCAGGCTCTGTGGAGGGTTCCCAGAGCTTGGCCACACCGATGTCGGCACCGGCTTCAGTCTCCAGGCCCACCTTGAGGATCCAGCCCTCTTCGGCCAGCCGGTCCGCGTCCTGCACGGCCTGGGTGGTGAGGGGCACCGCCGGGGCCTCCAGACGCAGGCTGGGACGCAGCCACTGGGGCCGCGCGCCCTCGCTCCACTGGGTCAACTGCTCACCCAGGGTGCGCTCGGTGATGCCGATGGTGGGGAATTCCGGCAGCTGGTGGCACAGGGCCACCATGATGCGCTCGTCCCAGGGCAGACGGTCCCGCTTGTGGCCCCGCAGGCGGTGGATGAGGCTGAGGCGGGGATCGTCCCCGGCCCGCAGGCCGCCCGCCACGAAGCGCATGATGAAGTCCGCGCCATCCTCCAGGAAGGCGGTCAGCACAGCATCCGCCGCCGGCGGCATGGCCAGGTCGTCCTCGATGTCGAAGGCGTCCAGATCGCCCAGGGCCACGGTCTTGGTGAAGCCCCAGGTGTCGGTTTCAGGGAAGGCCACCGAGGCTGGCGGCATGGCCTCCGTGAGCTGGCGGAGGGCCAGGCGGTCCGAGGGGCTGGTGAGGCTGACGCCCCAGCGGGCCTTCCAGGGATTGCCGCGGGTGTCCAGTTGGGGCAGGACGGCGCCACGCACCACCAGGGACTGGAGGAGGCGGAGCACGGTGGCCCAGTAGCGGAGGGTGGGGCCGGCCGTGCCGGGGTTCAGGGCCAGGGAGGAGAGCCAGGGATAGGCCCGCTGCCAGCGCAGGGGCACGGCGTGCATTTCGACCAGGGCACCGTCGGGTAGGAAGATCTGTGCCTTGGCAGGGGTCAGGCGCTCCCGGCCCTGGAGTTCGCCAGGCAGGGTCCGCAACGCCCGGAGCCACTCTGTGGCACCCACAGCCTCAGGCATGCACAGGAGAAAGCCGCGATCTTGGGGGCGATACTGCAGGAACAGATTCAGCATGGTTGAGCTATCGGCTTTGAGCTGTGGACAGTGGGCTGGAAGCTGGGGCCCGTGGGCCGAAGGCGGTAGGCTGGAGACCTGGGGGTTTGACGATGCGGCTGGGCTTTGCAAGCGATCATGCGGGGTACGACCTGAAGGAGCGGCTCAAGGCCTGGGCGGTGGAGCAGGGACATGCCGTGGTGGACTTCGGTACGGATGGAATGGCCTCGGTGGATTATCCGGATTTCGCGCATCGGGCAGCGGAAGGCATAGATCAGTGGGAGCGCCTGGTGCTGGTCTGCGGATCGGGCATCGGTATCAGCATCGCGGCCAACCGCCATGCCGGAATCCGTTGCGCGCTCGTGACCTCCACTGAACACGCGGCACTGGCTCGGCAGCACAATGACGCGAACGCCATCGCTTTCGGCCAGCGGCTGACGGATCCGCTCAATGCAGAATCCTACCTGAAAACGTTCTTGGATACACCTTTTGAAGGTGGGCGGCATCAGGGGCGGGTGGACAAGATCGAATACAAGGGGAGCTGCTGATGCGTCCGATCGAGGCCCTGCGCCACCTGGAGCTCATTCAGGGCGTCCAATTGCACGCGGGCGGATCCTGCCTAGTGAAGCAGGGAAACACCCATGTCCTCTGCGCCGCCAACCTGGAAAACAAGGTGCCGAGCTGGATGAAGGGCCGGGGCACGGGCTGGCTGACGGCGGAGTACGGCATGCTGCCCGCAGCCACGAACACACGCTCGGACCGCGAAGCGGCCAAAGGCAAGCAGCAGGGCCGCACCGTGGAGATCCAGCGCCTCATCGGCCGCAGCCTGCGCCAGGCCGTGGACTTGGCCCTCCTGGGTGAGTGGACCCTCACGGTGGACTGCGACGTGCTGAATGCCGATGGCGGCACCCGCTGCGCCTCCATCACCGGAGCCTGGGTGGCCGTGGCCATGGCCCTGCGGGCCCGGGGCCTGGAGGCCGCCCTGGTCCGCCAGGTGGCCGCCGTCAGCGCGGGCATCGTGGAGGCCGGGGAAGGTCGCCGGGGCCTGGTGCTGGACCTGGAATACGAGGAGGACCACCTGGCCGCCGTGGACTGCAACCTGGTGGCGGCCCGGGGCAGGAACGGCGGGGTGCTTGATCTGGTGGAGCTGCAGGGCACCGGCGAAGGCCGTCCCTTCAGTCGCGCCGAGGCGGCGGCTCTCGTGGACCTGGGGCTCCAGGGCTGTGGAGCCCTCATGGAGGCGCAACGGGCGGCGCTCGCATGAAACCTGGGTGGCTGGCCCTCTGCCTGCCGGCGCTGCTGGCGGCGCAGGGCCCTGCCACGCCCAAGGCTGGCATGGCGGAACCCCGCCGCATCGACGTAGAACTCCAGGCCCCGGACATGGTGTTCCGCTTCCTCCCCCGGGTGGTCATCCCCGGCATGCCCCGGGTGGGCCTGGTCCTCAGCGGAGGGGGTGCCCGGGGCCTGGCCCATATCGGGGTCCTTCAGCGCCTGGAGGAAGTGGGCTACCCCCTGGACAGCCTCACTGGCACCAGCGCCGGGGCCCTGGTGGCCGCGCTCTACGCCAGCGGCTTCACGGGCAAGGAGATCGAGGACCTCTTCGCCCGCCTGGACCTGACCCGGGCCTTCCTGGAACCCCTGCTGCGGAATCCCGGCGAGACCCTCATGGAGCAGGAGGACCACAACGCCACCTTCCTCTCCATCGAGCGGCAGGACGGTCAGCTCTCTCTGGCCCAAGGCCTGCGCAGCGGCGTGGAGGTCCAGCACACGCTGCAGGGCCTGCTGGCCCGCGGGGCCTACTTCTCCAACGGCGACTTCGACCGGCTCCAGCGGCCCCTGCGGGTACTGGCCACCAACCTGGAGACGGGCCAGGGCCGGGTCTTCGGCCGGGGCGACCTGGTGGAGGCCGTGCGGGCCTCCATGTCCATCCCCGGCGGCTTCCGCCCGGTGGTCATCGAGGGCCAGCAGTACGTGGATGGCGCCCTGGTGGAGAACCTGCCCGTGCACACGGCCAAGGAGGCCTTCCACCCAGACCTGGTCATCGCCGTGGACATCAGCGCCCCCCTGGAGCGGCGCCCGTCCACCAGCATCCTCTCCGTGGCGGCCCGCAGCCTGGACCTGGTGGTGGAACGCCGCCAATGGGAGAGCCGCGCCGCCGCGGACTTCCTCATCCGCCCCGACATCCACGATGTGCCCTTCCTGGAATACAGCTCCCAGACGGCCCAGCTGGTGCGCCAGGGCCGGGAGGCCTTCGACGCCCGCCGCGATGCCATGAACGACCTGCTCCGCACGCGCCTCACCCAGGAGCGGCTGGACATCGCCCGGGTGGCCTTCGAGGGCCCCGGAGACCTGGACACGCCCCTCACGGGCCTCATCTCCGTCACCCTGAAGCCAAGCCCCGCGGTCCGGGTCCAGGATGTGCAGATCCTCCTCCAGCAGGCCCTGGTGCACGGTCTGGCCCGGGAAGCCTGGGCCACGGTGGACCCGGAGCGCGTGCTCACGTTCCACCTGCGGCCCTATGCGGCCGTCACTAGCCTGGATGTGCAGGCCCCCGCCGCCTGGCGCCACGCCATCTGGAACCTTGCCACCGACACCTTCAAGCTGGGCCAGCCCTTCAACCCCGAGGTCTTCGGTCATCTGGTGGCCCGCCTGGTCTATGGCTTCCTCATGGACGGCAATCCCCTGGTGGATGCCCGGAAGTGCGGCTTCGACCCCCAGACCGGTTGCCTGCGCATCGTCCTCGAAGAACCCCTGGTGACGCGGGTGGAGGTCCGGTCGGCGCCCAGCTCTGTGGACGAGTCCCACCTCCTGCGCCTGCTGGGCGAATTGCACGGCCGCCCCCTCCGGCCGGTGGAGCTCCAGAATCGCATCGCCCTGGCTGAGCACCGCCTGCACCTGGCGGAACTGCGCTACCAGATCCGCCCCGACGGTGACGAAGGCACGGCCATCACCCTCATCCCGGTACCCCAGCAGCGGGAGCGCCTGGACATCTCCCTGGGCTACGAGTCCACCCTGGGTGGGCAGCTGGGCCTCAACTACCGGGCCCTGAACGTGGGCTTCAGGGGCACCGAAGTGGAACTGAGTGGTGCCCGCAACCGCCTCCAGGAGCAGGCGGCCCTGGTGCTGCGGGGCCCCTTCGGCTTCTCCAGGGGCGCCGGCCTGGAGCTGACGGCCACCTACTGGCAGCAGCGCCTGGACGTGACCCTGCCCTGGGCCACGCCGGAGCTGGTGAGCCTGGGCCAGGACGCCCGCATCAGCGTTTCGGACCTCCTGCTGCGCACCTATTTCCGCTTCAGCAACCTGGGCACGGGCAAGCTGAGCTTCGATCTGGGTCATCGCGACGCAGCCTTCCTGGACCAGGGCCAACGCCGCTCCCAGCAGCAGAACGCGATCTTCCTCTCGGAGGAATGGGACAACTTCGACCGCTACACCCTGCCGCGTGAGGGGCTCCTGCTGCGCTCCCGCTTTGGCGTGGGGGAGGCGGAGGCGGGGGTCCTGCCAGGCGCCACCTTCCAGCAGAGCTACGCCCGAGTACGCGGCCTGGTCGCCCTGGGTGAGTACTTCGGCACGGACCTGGACTTGGAGTGGGGCCAGGGCCGCCACCTGCCCCTGGACCGCTGGTGGGTGCTGGGCGGTCCCTCCTTCGTCATCGGCTCCCGCGCTGCGGGTTTCATGGCGCCCAATTTCGCGGCCCTCCGCCTGGGCCTGCCCCTGCGCCTCTACATCGGCCTTGGGCTCACCGTGGAGGCCATCCCCCGCTTCGATCTGGCCCGGGTTGCCCGGGATGGGGCGGCCCTGGGCGGCGGCACGGATGGATTCAAGGTCCAGGGCATGGGGCTCATGCTGCGCACAACCCTGTCCAACTACTACGTTGAAATCTCTTATGGGCTGCTGAAGCTCCAGACGCCCACGGACAGCGGCAGGGCCACCGGCAGCTTCAATGTGCTGGTGGGCACGCAGCCCTTCGACCTGTGGAAGCGGAGATAGGGGGGCGGAAGGCGGTGGTCTGTGCCGGTGTGGCCTGTGACCCGTTCCCAGGGCGCTTCGACGGGTCCGCCTGATACTCTGGGGCGTTGGCATTTCAACGTTTTTTGCCGAGGCCGCCATGCGCTATCTGCCCTCTTCCCCTGTCGAGGATCGAGCCCTCCTGGACACCATCGGTGTCCCGGACGCCGAGGCCCTGCTGGTCGGCATCCCCGAGGCCCTGCGGCTGGGGCGCGACCTGGACCTGCCCACCAGCGGCTCTGAGCAGGAAGTGGCCTGGGAGATGATGGGCCTGGCCAACCGGAACACCCGCTTCTGCGCACAGTTCCTGGGCGCCGGGGCCTACGATCACTTTGTGCCCTCGGCCATCGACGCGCTCATCAGCCGCCAGGAGTGGTTCACGGCCTACACGCCCTACCAGCCCGAGATCAGCCAGGGCACCCTCCAGCACATCTTCGAGTACCAGACCCTCATCTGCGACCTCACCGGCCTGGAGGTCACCAACGCCAGCCTCTATGACGGCGGCACCGCCTGCGTCGAGGCGGCCCTCATGGCCGTGCGCGTCGCCAAGAAGCGCAACACTGTGCTGGTGAGCCGTGGCCTCCACCCGCTCTACCGCGAGGTGCTCAAGACCAACTTCGCGCCCCACGCCGGGCTGAACCTGGTGGAAGTGGACCTGAAGGATGGGGTCACGGACCTGGCGGATCTCCAGGCCAAGCTGAATGGCGATGTCGCCGCGGTGCTGGTGGGCTATCCCAACTTCCTCGGTAACGTCGAGGATCTCCCGGCCCTGGCTGCTTCCATCCATGCCGCAGGCGCCCTGCTGGTGAGCGTCACTCAGGAGGCCTTTGCCTTCGGCTGGTTCGAGGCCCCCGGCAAGGCCGGTGCCGACATGGCCTGTGGCGAAGCGATGTCCCTCGGCAACAAGCCCAACTTCGGCGGCCCCTTCCTGGGCTTCCTGGCCGTCAAAGACGCTCACAAGCGCGAGATTCCCGGCCGCGTGGTGGGCCAGACCAAGGACCTTGAGGGCCGCACGGGCTACGTGCTCACACTCACTGCCCGCGAGCAGCACATCCGCCGCGACAAGGCCACCAGCAACATCTGCTCAAATCAGGGCCTCGTGGCCCTGCGCGCCAATATCTTCATGCACCTGGCCGGTCCCGAGGGGATGCGCGGCCTGGCCCAGCAGAACGCCGCCAAGGCCCAGTACCTGCGCCAACGCCTGTTGGAGTTGCCGGACATGGAGGTGGTGGACGAGCAGCCCTTCTTCAATGAGTTCGTGCTGCGCTACAAGGGCGACTACGCAGCGCTCCAGGAGGCCTGCCTGAAGGAGAGCCTGCTGCCGGGCCTGGACCTGGGCCGCTTCTACCCCGAATACGCGGGCTGCATCCTCTGGTGCGCCACGGAACTCCACACGCGCCAGATGATCGAGAGTCTCGTCGAGATCCTCGCCCGCGTCCCCGCCTCGGTCTAGGGAGAGAGCCATGTTTCTTCGTCAGCGCGAACCCCTCTCCTTCGAGCGTTCCGTCTCCGGCAAACGGGGCATGGACCTGCCCCGCCTCGACGTCCCGGTGGCCCAGGACACCCGCCCCGCCCACCTGAAGCGCAGCGGCTTCGACGCCCTGCCTGAGCTGAGCGAAGTGGAGGTCATCCGCCACTTCACCCGCCTGTCCAAGTGGAACTACGGCGTGGACGACGGCATGTATCCGTTGGGCTCCTGCACCATGAAGCACAACCCCCGCCTCAATGAAAAGGTCGCCGGGTTGCCGGGCTTCACCGACAGCCACCCCATGGCGCCAGATGCCTTCGTGCAGGGCAACCTGGCCCTGCTCTTCACGCTCCAGGAGTGGCTGAAGGAGATCACGGGCCTGCCCGGGGTCACCCTGCAACCCAGCGCTGGCGCCGCCGGTGAGCTCACGGGCGTCATGCTCATCCGCGCCTACCACGTGTCCAAGGGCGCCAAGCGCCGCGTGATCCTGATCCCGGACAGCGGCCACGGCACCAACCCCGCCACGGCCGCCATGGCGGGCTACGAAGTGGTCGAGCTGCCCTCCCGCCCCGATGGCACCATCAGCTTCGAGGACGTGACGGATCCCGTGAATGGCAAGGTCCGCAAGGGCCTCCAGACCCTGGTCAGTGAGCTGGGCACCGAGATTGCCGGCGCCATGATCACGAACCCCAACACCGTGGGCGTCTTCGAATACCGCTTCAAGGAGATCAGCGATCTGCTCCACAGCGTGGACGCCCTGGTCTACATGGACGGCGCCAACATGAACGCCCTGGTGGGCGTGGCGCGCCCCGGCGACTTCGGCGTCGACGTCATGCACCTGAACCTGCACAAGACCATGTCCACGCCCCACGGCGGTGGCGGCCCCGGCGCCGGTCCCGTCTGCTGCGTGGACAAGCTCATGCCCTTCCTGCCCGTGCCTGTGGTGGTCCGTGACACCGTCAAGGTGGGCGAGGGCGAGGTGCCCAAGCACAGTTACCGCATGGAATGGGACCAGCCCCAGAGCATCGGCAAGGTCCACACCTTCTACGGCAACTTCGGAATCCTGGTGCGGGCGCTCACCTACTGCCTGAGCCACGGCTCGGATGGGCTGAAGGCCGCCACCCTGCGCGCCATCGTGAACGCCAACTACATCCGCACCCGCCTCAAGGGCGCCTACGCGCTGCACATCGACTCCCCCAGCCTCCATGAGGTGGTCTTCAGCGACACCCTCCAGGCCAAGCACGACGTGCACACCCTGGACATCGCCAAGCGCCTCATCGACCACGGCTACCACCCGCCCACGATCTACTTCCCGCTGATCGTGCCCGGGGCCCTCATGATCGAGCCCACGGAAAGCGAAGGCCAGGACGAGCTGGACGCCTTCTGCGACACGATGCTGGCCATCGCCAAGGAAGTCGAGGAGAACCCTGAGGCCCTGCACCAGGCCCCGACCCTGGCCCCGCTGCGGCGTTTGGATGAGACCACGGCGGCCCGCAAGCCGGTGCTTCGGTGGGTGAAGTCGTAGGGCCGTTCCTCTACAAATCGCGGGCCCTGCGGCCCACGATTTGTAGGTGTGAAAAATATAGGACACGGGGATGAAGGCTTTCACTCCCGCAAATCGTGCGGGCGCTTTTCCCGCGCGATGTGCGCGTGCACCCAGGCCTCAGTCGTGCGGGATGAGGTGCACCGCCGCCGCCTTCAGGATGGCGGTCACCGCATCACCCTCGACCAGCCCCAAGTCCTGACAGGCCTGGCGGGTCACGAGACACTCCAGGGGGAAGCCGCAGTCCAGGCTCAGGCGGACGAGGGCGCCCTCAGCGTGCAGGGTGGTGATCGTCCCGGGTAGACGGTTGCGGGCGGTGGAGCCTGAGGGCGCGACGCCTTGGCGCTCCACGGCCACGTCCTCGCCGCGAATACACACGAAGGCCTGCTGCCCCAGGCCGCCGGGGTCTGCGGCGAAGATTCTCGCCGGGCCCACGGCCACCGTGGCCAGACCCTCAGCGACGCCCTCGACGCGACCCCGCACCACGGTCTCCACCCCCAGGATGCGCGCCACGGCCGGATCCGTGGGGCGATCGAAGGCCCGCTGGATGTCGCCGCTTTGGCAGACCCGGCCCTGGTCCAGCACCACGATGCGGTCCCCCAGGTGGAGGGCTTCGTCCCGGTCGTGGGTCACCAGCACCGTGGGCAGGGCCAGGCCCCGCAGCAGCTCCCGCAGTTCCCGACGCAGGCGCAGCTGGGCCGGGCGGTCCAGGGCCGTGAACGGCTCGTCCAGCAGCAGCAGGCGGGGGCGACGGGCCAGGGCCCGACCCAGGGCCACCCGCTGCCGCTGGCCGCCGGAGAGTTCCGCCGGTCGACGCTCGCCCAGGCCCCGCAGGTCGAGCAGCTCCAGCAGCTCCTCGGTCCGGGCCTGGCGGGCACTGGCCTCCAGGTCCCGCAGGCCATAGCCCAGGTTGGCGTAGACGCTGAGGTGGGGAAACAGGTCGTAGTCCTGGCTGAGGAAGCCAAGGTTGCGCGCTTGGGGGCCCAGGTGGATGTTCTGGGCCGCATCGGACCAAGCCTCGCCCCCCGCGCGGATGCGACCCTGATCCACCCGCTCCAGGCCCGCCAGCAGGCGAAGCACTGTGGTTTTTCCCGAGCCCGAGGGCCCGAAGAGCACGGTCACCGAGAAGCCGTCGAGGGGCACCTCGAAGCGGGCTTCGATGGTGGCCCCGCCCGGGTAGCGGCGCTCCGCGTCGCAGATCAGATGAGCGTCCACGGCTTCCTCTGGGAGCGCCGCAAGGCGTAGGTCAGGGTGAGCACCAGGAAGGAGACGCCCAGCAGCAGGGCCGCCGTGCGGGCCGCGGGACCGTAGTCCATGGCCTGCACCTGGTCGTAGATGGCAATGCTCACGGTGCGGGTCCGTCCCGGCAGGTTGCCGCCCACCATGAGCACCACGCCGAACTCGCCGAGGGTGTGGGCGAAGCTGAGCACCAGGCCGGTGAGGATGCCGCCCCAGGAGAGGGGCACGATGACGCGAACGAAAGTGCGGAATCGGGATTCGCCCAGGCACCAGGACGCCTCAATCAGCCCGCGCTCCACGCCCGCGAAAGCCGACGCCAGTGGCTGGACCATGAAGGGCAGGCTGTAGAGCACCGAGGCCAGCAGGAGGCCCTCGAAGGAAAAGGGCAGCGTGTGACCGAAGGCCCGCTCCCAGAGCCAGCCCAGGGGACTGCGTGGGCCCAGGGCCATGAGCAGGTAGAAGCCCAGCACCGTGGGCGGCAGCACCAGGGGCATGGCCACCACGGCCTCCACCAGGAACTTCCAGCGCCGCTGCGTGAACGCCAGCCAGTAGGCCAGGGGCAGGGCCAAGCCCAGCAGCACCAGGGTGGTGAGCGAAGCGAGCTGGACGCTCAGCCGGACGGCCTGCCAGTCCATCAGGCGCCGCCAGCCTGGAAGCCATAACGCCTCAGGATGGCCAGGCCCTCAGGCGACAGCAGGAAGGCGCGGAAGGCCAGGGCATCGGCGCGATTCTGGGAATGGTTTGGGATGACGCCACCCTGCTCCAGGGGCGGGTAGGCGTCCAGGGGCACCTCCACGTAGCGGCCCGAGGCCTGCATCACCGGCGCCATCGCCAGGGACAGCGCGAGGATGCCAATGTCCGCGGCGCCGGACTGCACGAACTGGGCGGTCTGGGCGATGTTGTCTCCCAGCACCAGGTGCGGCTGCACGGCCTCCAGCAGGCCCAGCTTCAAAAGGGCCGCCTCGGCGGCCTTGCCGTAGGGGGCATAGCGGGGATTGGCCATGGCCACCTTGCGGGCCGCTGGGTGCAGCAGGGCCTTCATGCCCAAGGTCTCCACGGGGATGGGCGAGGTCTTGGGCACCCACAGCACCAGGTGGCCGCGGCTGTATGTGAACAGGGATGCGCCATCGGCCAGGCCCGCTTCCACCAGCTTCTTGGGATAGCTCAGGTCTGCGGAGAGGAAGAGATCGAAGGGCGCCTTTTGCGTGAGCTGGGTGTAGAAATTCCCCGAGGAGCCGAAGGTCAGGGCAAGCTCCGTTTCCGGGTGCGTCTTGGCGAAGGCGGCCTTCAGGTCCACCAATGCGAACTGCAGGTCCGCGGCGGCGGCGATGGCCAGCCGCCGGGGCGGCGCCGCCATCAGGCTCAGGTTCAGGCCTAGGAACAAGGAGAGCAGGAGTCGGGACAGGCGGAGCATGGGGCCTCGGGGAGCGGGTGATCCCGCTATGCTTTTGAAACTATAGCGGACCATGAGCCAGGGGCAATCACCCGAATCATCTGGTTAGCCTCGGCTTGATCGGTGTTCACCGGAGTTCGTTTCTGGTTCAAGGATCTTACATTTGGCCGGGGATGAACGGGGATGGACGGGGATGGGGCAGGCCTGCTTTTCATCCCATACATCCCTGTTCATCCCCGGCTTGTATGGTTCTTTTCTTTCCGTCGGCGCCGGTAATCGAACCCAGGAATTCAAGGAGACCCATCAGCACCCTGGTTTGGCAGGAGCCAAGTGCTGGTTCATGCTCTTGAGGTGCTGCTTCGCCGCCTGGAGAGCAGCAGCTTCCATCTCACGGAAGTGGGCCAGCACCGTCAGGCCCAGGGGAGTCACAGCGGCGCCGCCGCGTCCGGCGCCGCCACGAGTGGTGGCCACCAGGGGCTCCTTGAAGTCCTGGTTCATGGCATCGGTCAGCTCCCAGGCCCTCCGGTAGCTCATCCCCAGCTGCCTGGCCGCGCCGCTGATGGAACCCGCCGCCTGGATGGCTTCCAGGAGGCCAGCCTTGCCGGGCCCCATGGCCCGACCGGTGGCGGTCAGGATCCGAAGGCGGAGCTCAAGGGTGGCGGTCATGGGTACTCCCTGGGGTTCTGATTATCTGGCAATCCTGAGCGAAATGCCCCTTCGCGCAGTCACTCGTGCCCTTCGTGGTGGTCATTCAGGGTTGGCGAAGGCTGGCTGACGGGAGCGGGCTTAGGCGTCACAATGAAGGGTTCTATGGAGTTCCCATGCGCCTGCTGCCAGCCCTCATTCTCGGTGTGCCCCTCCTGGCCCAGGTGAGCGCTCCTCTGCAGGACCGGGCAGACCGCTTTCTCAAGGTGGTCAACGCGGGCTACCAGTCCCTCACCTACGTGAACCAGCAGGCCATTTGGAACGCTGCCTCCAATGTGACGCCCGCCAACGATGTGGCCGCCGAATGGGCCGGCAAGGCCTATGCGGCCTTCAACGGCAACCCGGCCCTCATCACCGAGGCCCGGGAGCTGCTGGCTCACCGCAAGGAGCTGAAGGACGTCACGAACCGGCAGCTGGAGCGGGTGTTGCTGAACGCCGCCGAAGGCCCCATGACCAACCCCAAGCTGGTGGACGCCCGCGTGGTGGCGGAGACCGCCCAGGCCAGCACCATGAATGGCTTTGTCTGGAAGCTGGCGGGAAAGCCCATCTCGGCCAACCAGCTGGACGAGATCCTCGCCAAGAGCAGCAACCTGGCCGAGCGCAAGATGGCCTGGGAGGTCTCCAAGGAGAATGGCCCCGCCCTGAAGGAAGGCCTCCTCAAGCTGCGGGACCTTCGCAACGACTGCGCCAAGGAGCTGGGCTACCCCGACTACTTCGCCCTGCAGGTGGCCAAGTTTGAGCTGAGCAGTGACGAGATGATGGCCTACAACCGCAAGTTCCTGGCGGAGCTGAGACCCCTCTACCTGCAGCTGCACACCTGGGTGAAGTACGAGATGGCCAAGAGGTACGGCCAGCCCGTGCCCAGAGCCATCCCCGCCCACTGGATCAACAACCGCTGGAGCCAGAACTGGACTGGCTTTGTGCAAGCCGTGGACCTGGATCCCTACTTCAAGGGCTGGCAGGCGGAGCGCATCGTGAAGACCGCCGAGGCCTTCTACACGGGCCTGGGCTTCGAGCCCCTGCCAACGAGCTTCTGGGCGCAGTCGGACCTCTACCCCATCAAGCCCGGCGAGACCCGCAAGAAGAACAGCCATGCCTTCTGCAACCACCTGGACCTGGACAAGGACATCCGCAGCCTCATGAGCGTGGAGCCCAACGCCGAGTGGTTCGAGACCGCCCACCACGAGCTGGGTCATGGGTACTACTTCATGAGCTACACCAACCCCAACGTGCCGCCCCTCCTCCGCGACGGCGCGAACCCCAGCTTCCACGAGGGCGTGGGCGAGCTCATCGCCCTGGCCACCCGGCAGATCCCCTACCTGAAATCTGCCGGCGTGCTGCCTGCGGAGTACAAGGCCGACGAGATGCAGGTGCTCCTCAACGACGCCCTGGAGGTGGCCATCCCCTTCATGTTCTGGGCCTGCGGCACCATGCCCGAGTGGGAGCACGACTTCTACGCCAAGGGCATGCCCACCACCGAGCTGAATGCCCGCTGGTGGAAGCAGGTCCGCGCCCTCCAGGGTGTGGAGCCGCCGAGTCCGCGCAACGAAGCCTACTGCGATGCCGCCACCAAGACCCACATCAACGACAATCCCGCCTACTACTACAGCTATGGCTGGGCCACGGTCTTCAAGTTCCAGATGCACGATCACATCGCCCGCAGGATCCTGCACCAGGATCCCCACGCCACCAACTACTCGGGGCACAAGGAGGTGGGCGATTTCCTGAAGGGCGTGCTGGCCAAGGGCGCCACGGAGGACTGGCGCAAAGTGCTGAAGGAAGCCACCGGCGAGGACCTCTCCACCCGCGCCATGATGGACTACTTCAAGCCTCTGATGGCCTGGCTGGAGCAGCAGAACCAGGGCCGCCAGATCGGATGGGACTGAATGACCCCAGCCGAACCCATGGCCCGGGTGATGAAGTCCCTCACGAAGGACCGCTTCATCCGCCTCTCCTCCCTGGACGCCAGCCCCCTCTGGGACGGCGTGCGGCGGGGGCACCCGCACCTGGAGCCCGAGGCCTGCGGCTGCCTCACAGAGCTGCTTTGCGCCACAGCCCTGCTGCAGAGCCGCACCCTCTTCGCCGAGCGGCTGCAGCTGCTGGTCAAGGGCGCAGGACGGGCCAAGGCCGTGGTGGCAGACAGCTGGCCTGATGGCACCATCCGGGGCGTGCTGGACGCCAGCGAGGTCGCCACCGGCGACTGGGTTCTCGCGCCGGGTCTCCTGCAGGTGATGCGCTCCAACGCCACGGGCGAGCCCTACATCGGCCACCTGCCGCTGGTTGAGGGCGGCATCCAGGTGCAGATCGAGCACTACCTCCTGAACTCGGAACAGATCCAGGCCAGCCTCAGCCTCTGGTGCGACTCCGCCACCGGCGAAGCCGGGGGCCTGCTGGTGGAGCCCCTGCCCGACTGCCCACCGGAGCGCCTGGCCTTGCTGGTCCAGGCCATAGAAGGTCTGGAGGTGGTGCCCCTCTGGGAGCGCACACCCGAGTTCCTGGCCAACTGGGTCTCCCAGGGCCAGGGCGCCGATGAGCTGGCCGCCACGGAGCTCAGCTACCGCTGCCGCTGCACCCGGGACTCCCTGCTGGAGACCCTGCGCCGCTTCTCGCCGGAGCAGAAGGCAGACCTCTTCGTGCAGCCCGGCCCGCTGGAGGTCCGCTGCGACTACTGCGGCACCCTCTACCCCATCACCCAGGACGACCTGGCAGGGCCGGCCTGATGGGGCCCCGGGTCGCAATCGCCGAGCGGGGCCGTCCCCTGGGCTCGCCCCTGTCCGTGTGGCTGAACTTCCGCGTGGTGCCCTTTCTCGTGGCAGGCCTGTCAAAACTCTGGTCCTACACCCTGCGGGTGAAGCGCGAGGGCTTCGAGGCCGTGGAGGACCTGGTGGCCAGGGACGAGCGCTTCATCCTCTGCTTCTGGCACCGCCGCCTTGTCATGATGCCCCTGGCCTACCCCTTCCACCGCCGGGTGAAGGGCGTGGCCATCCTCTCCAGTGACAGCCGGGACGGCGAACGCAGCGCCGCCACCTGGCGCTGGTTCGGCATCCACGCCGTGCGCGGCACCGCCAGCGACGATGGCGCCAAGGCCCTGGTCCGTATGATCCAGGCGGTGAAGCAGGGCTGGGACTTCGGAATCACACCCGATGGCCCCCGGGGGCCCAACATGAGCCTGAAACCCGGCGTCACAGCCCTGGCACGCAAGACCGGCGCCTGGGTGGTGCCCGTGAGCTTGGCCTTCGACCGGCACTTTGAGCTGAGGACCTGGGACCGCATGGTGATGCCCCTGCCCTTTTCGACCTGCACCATCAAATACGGTCAGCCGTACCGGATTCCACCGAAGGCGGAGGATGCTGCTGAAGGCCTGCGCCTTCAGCAGGTGATGAATGAGCTGGAAGGCTGGGCGGAGGGCATCAGTCATGGCTGAGTTGGCGGTGGTCTCTCTTTCGGGCGGCATGGATTCCTGCGTCACGGCCGCCATCGCCAAGGCCGAAGGCTTCGAACTGGCCCTGCTTCACGCGGATTACGGCCAGCTCACCCAGGCCCGGGAGCGCCAGGCCTTCCATGACATCGCGGACTACTACGAGGTGCCTGCGGCGCGGCGCCTCATCATCGGCTTCGACACCCTGAAGGCCATCGGTGGCTCGGCCCTCACGGATCCCAGCATCGCCCTGCCCGAAGGCGAGCTGGAGCGCCCCGGCGTGCCCGTGAGCTACGTGCCCTTCCGCAACGCGCACCTGCTGGCCACCTGCGTGAGCTGGGCCGAGGTGCTGAGGGCCCGCGCCATCTTCGTGGGCTTTGTGGAAGAGGACAGCAGCGGCTACCCCGACTGCCGTGAGGCCTTCCTCAAGAGCTTCGAGCAGACTGCGAACCTGGGCACCAAGCCCGAGACCCAGCTGAGCTTCCACGCCCCCCTCATCCACCTCCGCAAGGCCGACATCGTCCGGCGCGGCCGCGACCTGGGTGCCCCCCTGCACCTCAGCTGGTCCTGCTACCGGGGCGAGACCGAGGCCTGCGGTCACTGCGACAGCTGCCACTTGCGCCTGCGCGGCTTCCAGGAGGCAGGCTTCGCGGATCCCATTCCGTATGCGTTCATTCCTGAAAAGCTGAAAATTTAACCGCAGAGGACGCAGAGGGCGCAGAGTGAATTTGGATCAAGCAGAACTCAACCAGCTGTCCCAACGTGTGATTGCTGCGTGCATCGAGGTCCATCGGGAACTGGGGCCGGGGTTGCTCGAGTCTGCCTACGAATTGTGTTTGGCCCGGGAACTGGCCCTTGCTGGCATCCCTTGTCGGTGCCAGGTGCCGGTCCCTGTGTTCAATAAAGGGGAGGTGCTAGATGCCGGTTACAGGATTGACTTACTGGTGGATGAACGACTGATTGTTGAACTCAAAGCCGCCAAGGGTGTGCCCAGTCTGGTCAAAGCCCAATTGCTTACCTACCTGAAACTCATGAAGCTACCCTTGGGTCTTGGTGTCAACTTCAACCATGTCCGTCTGGTCGACGGTCTCACACGCGTGGTGAATGGTCTGCCCGAAGGAATCTGAATTCCCTCTCTGCGCCCTCTGCGTTCTCTGCGGTTAATTTGTTTTTGGTGATCCATGGCCACGAAAAAATCCCCCAAAGCCTCTCTCCCCAATCCGCTGCCGAAGTTCGTGGTGACGCGACCCACGGGTGAGCTGGATACGTTCACGAGCCCACGCCCCGGGCGGGCCTTTACCATCACTTTTGAGACGGAGGAGTTCACCTGCCTCTGCCCGCTCACGGGCCAGCCGGACTTTGCCAAGCTGCGCATCATCTACCAGCCGGACCAGCTGTGTGTGGAGTCAAAGTCACTGAAGCTCTACCTCTGGAGCTTCCGGGACCAGGGCGCTTTCCATGAGGCGGTCACCAACCAGATCCTGGATGACTTGGTGAAGGCCACCCAGCCCAAGTGGATGTGCGTCGAAGGCGATTTCCTCATCCGCGGCGGCATCCGGGCCCTGGTGGTTGCAGAGCACGGGAAGAAGCAGTGAAACCGCGGAAGGTCGCTAGATCCACTTCCTGTTTCGCGACTTTTCGCGTGGTTTCGCGGTTCCCATGAAGGCCGTTGTCGCGCTGGGCTCGAACCTGGGGGACCGGCGGGCTCACCTGAGGGCTGGGCTGGCGGCCCTGGGCACGCTGGGAACCGTCGTGCCATCGCCACTGGTCATGGAGACGCCGGATGAGTCGGGCCTTGGGCCCGCCTACCTCAACACCGTGGCCCTGCTGGTCGCCGAGGAGGCGGATCCCCGGCGCCTGCTGGAGGCCCTGCTGCGGCTGGAACTGATGGCTGGGCGGGACCGCAGCGCGGGTCGAAACGCCCCGCGCACCCTGGACCTGGACCTCATCACCACGGACGGCCCCCCGGGCTCCTGGACCTGGCCCAGCCCCGAAGACCTGCGGGCCCTGGGCCCCGAACTGAGCCTCGAACTGCCCCACCCCCGCGCCTTCAGCCGCCCCTTCGTCCTCGAACCCTGGCGTGCCCTGTCCGATCCAGGGGCGTGTGGTGGTGTGATTCCTAAAGATTGAACTGATCAACACGAAGACACGAAGGCGCGAAGAAAGACAGGAAGAATGGTGTACTTCTTCGTGTTCCTTTGCGCCTTCGTGCCTTCGTGGTGGATCTGTTGATCAGTTACTTCGTCCAGCGCTCGCACCAGCCGAGGACGGTCTCGTACCAGAGCTTGCTGTTCTGGGGTTTGGCGACGAAGTGGGTCTCATCGGGGAAGTACATGAGCTGGCTGGGGACGCCGCGCACCTGGAGGGTGTTGTAGAGCTGGAAGGCCTCGGTGACGGGAACGCGGTAGTCCAGCTCGCCGTGGCTCACGAGCATGGGCTTGGTCATGCGGCCGATGGCGCTGCTGGGGCTCTGGGCCTGCCAGCGGGCTTTCGTTTCGGCATTGTCCCAGGGCCAGCCCTTGAACTCCCAGTGGGGGAACCAGAGCTCTTCGGTGCCCAACTGCATGGACTCAGTGTTGAAGATGCTGGCGTGGGTCACGAAGGCGGCAAAGCGCTCAGGATAGTGCCCGGCGATCCAGTTCACGGCATAGCCGCCATAGCTGCCACCGCAGGCCACCACGCGCTTGGGGTCGGCATTGGGAAACTGCTTCAGGACTGCGTCCAGGGTGCCCATGAGGTCCGTCATGACCGCACCGTTCCAGTCGCCGCTGATGGCGTCCGTATAGGCTTGGCCAAAACCCGTGGAGCCCCGGGGATTGGGCAGCACGGTGATGAAGCCGCGGCTGGCCCATGCCTGCGCATTCCAGCGGGGATGCCAGGCATCGGCCCAGGCGCCCTGGGGGCCGCCGTGGATGACGAAGGCCACGGGGTAGGTCTTGCTTGGGTCATAGCCCACGGGCTTCACGATGAAGGCGTGGGTCTTGGTGGGCTGGCCGTTTACGGGCACGGTGTCCAGCCAGAGGTCCTCGCCCTTGTTGAGGCCCAGCTCCTGAGCCAGGACTTCGTTGTGGTGGGTGGCGCGGGTGCTCTGGCCGCTCTTGAGGTCCAGGGTGGCGAGGTCCGGGGGCGTGGTGAGGGTGGTGGTGACAACCAGGGCCTGGTCCTTGGCCAGGGTGAAGCCTTCGATGTGGAGGCCCCTGCTGAGGCGGCGCATGGCCTTGCCGTCCCAGCGGAAGAGGTCCGCGTGGCCATGCTGCTCGCAGACGCCCACGAGGTCGGAACCCTGCCACTGGTAGTCGCCGAAGCTGAGGTCAAAGGCCTGGGTGGTGCGCACGATCTTGCCCGTGGCGCGGTCCTGGACCCACAGCTCCCACTTGTCCGCCTCGAAGCCAGGACGGCGCTGGGCCCGCCAGGCCAGGTACTTCCCGTCCGGCGAGTAGCGGGGCGAGTTGTCCATGGCGGGGTTGTCCGAGACCTTCTTGGCGGGGCCGCCCGCGAGGCGGACCTCGTAGATCTCGCCGTTGGTGCTGGTGGCCTTGGCCTGGTCCGGGGCGGACTCGAAGGCCAGGGCCTGGCTGTCTGGCGCCCAGGCGTAGCCGTCCCCGGCGGAGACATCCGCGTAGTTGGGCACGTCCGTGGTGAAGCCTGCCGTGAGATCCCTGGGAGCGGCGCTGCCATCCACGGGCACGACAAAGAGGTGGCTCAGCTGCTGGGCATCCTTCCACTCGTTCCAGTGGCGGTAGGTCAGCGTGGTGTAGACCCGGCCGCTGACCTTGGACGTCTCCTTGGCCTTCAGGTAGGCCACATTCTCGGCTTCGACGCCACTGGGCACCGTGGTGCTGAGGAAGGCGATCCACTTGCCGTCGGGGCTCCAAGTCTGGCCGGAAGCGCCACCGCTCAGCTTTGTGAGCTGGCGCTTCTCCTTGGTGCCCAGGTCCAGGATCCACACCTGACCGCCAGCCTGGTAAGCCAGGTGCTTGGCGTCGGGGCTGAAGCGGGGGCGGGTCTGGCTGCCGACCCCCAGGTCCAGCTCATGGGCCGCTGCGGCGGAGGCGCCCACCCAGAGGTGATTCACGGTCTTGTTGGCAGCGAAGTCCACACTACCCACCTGGTAGGCCAGGGTGCCGCTGGCAGAGAGCTGCGGATCCCCGACCCGCTTGACCTTGAAGAGATCGTCCACGGAGAGCGGACGCGAGGCCAGAAGGGCCACAGAGGCCAGGAACAGAAGGGCGGTGCGCATGGGAGCTCCGGAAAACGGGAATCAGTATTCAGACAGCAGGTAGCGGGCGATGACCGTGCGCTGGATCTCGCTGGTGCCTTCGCCGATGGTGCAGAGCTTCACGTCCCGGTAGTACTTCTCCACCGGGTAGTCCTTGGTGTAGCCATAGCCGCCGAGGATCTGAACGGCCTCGCTGGCCACGCGACAGGCCACCTCGGAGCTGTAGAGCTTGGCCATGCTGGCGGCCTTGGCGTAGGGCAGGCCCCGGTCCTTGAGGCCCGCGGCGCGGTGGATGAGCAGGCGTGCGGCTTCGATCTCCGTGCCCATGTCCGCCAGCTTGAACTGGATGCCCTGGTGGTCCGCGATGGGGTGACCGAAGGTGTGACGCAACTTGCTGTAGCGCACAGCCTCCTCGAAGGCGCCCTGGGCCATGCCGAGCCCCAGGGCGCCAATGCTGATGCGGCCCCCATCCAGGGTCTTCATGGCCTGCTTGAAGCCGAGGCCGTCCTCGCCCAGGAGGTTGGTTTCGGGGACCCGCACGTCCTCGAGGATCAGCTCCGAAGTGTCGCTGGCCCGAAGGCCCAGCTTGTTCTCCTGCTTGCCGGCGCGGAAGCCGTTCAGCCCCTTCTCCAGCACGAAGGCGCTGATGCCGTCGGCGCTGGCGTGGCCGGGTCGGGGTGGGCGGGTGCGGGCCATGACGACAAAGAGGTCCCCCACGGTGCCATGGGTGATGAACGTCTTGGTGCCGTTCAGCACGTAGTGGGAGCCCTCCTTCTTCGCCGAGGTGAGGAGGGCCCCGGCGTCACTGCCTGATCCGGGCTCTGTGAGGGCCCAGGCACCCAGGGCCCGGCCGCTGGCCAGGGGCACCAGGTAGGCCTGCTTCTGCCGCTCGTCACCCATGCTGAAAATGTGGTTGGCGCAGAGGCTGTTGTGGGCGGCCACGGTGATGCCCACGGAGCCGTCCACCCGGGAGAGCTCCTCCACCACAATGGCGTATTCCAGGTAACCCATGCCGGCGCCGCCGTACTGCTCCGGGAAGATGACGCCCATCATGCCCATGGCGCCCAGTTGCTTCACCACCTCGAATGGAAAGGCCTTGGCCTCGTCCCAAGCCATGACGTGGGGGCGGATCTCCCGCTCGGCGAACTTGCGGACTTCCAGGCGCAGCGCTTCGACGTGGTCAGGGAGCGTGACGTCCATGGGGTGCCTCGACTCAGCGAGCGGCGACCGTGGCGGGCTTCTGGCTGCCCAGGAGCTGCTTCTTCTTGAGCAGGGTCTCGGCCTCGGGCAGCACCTCCAGGGCCTTGAGGATGCCCGGATCCTTCTCGCACTGGATCTTGAAACCGGCTTCCACGCCGTAGGCCACGTTCTGCATCTCGATGGAGAGCCGTTCCTGCATGGCCGGGAGGTTGGCCTCCCAGTCCTTGTCGGCAATGGTCAGCTTCTGCTCCAGGGCCCAGGTGTGGAAGCGGGCCATGGTGGCCTCGTCCGCGTGCTGGCCGGGCTTGATGCCCATATGCTCCTTCTCGTGGACCGCGAAGCGGAAGAAGGCCTGCTGGCGGAACTGCAGGTCCACCATGAACTCGTTGAGGCGCAGGGTGGGCAGGGTGTAGTCGGGGTTGATCCCGCCGCCGCCGTACACCGTACGACCCAGATCCGTCTTGTAGGCGGGCCCCTGGGGCTTCACGTCCTTGTCGTCCTCGGGGTTGTAGTAGTCGTCGAGGCCGTGGCTGTAGTCGCGCTGGATGCTGCGCCCTGAGGGGGTGTAATAGCGGGCCGTGGTGAGGGCCAGGCCCCGGGAACGGCTGATGGTGAGGACGCTCTGTACGAGGCCCTTGCCCCAGCTGGTCTGACCCACGACCAGGCCGCGGTCATGGTCCTGCACGGCGCCGGTGACGATCTCGCTGGCGCTGGCCGTGCCCCGGTTGATGAGGATGACCAGGGGGAAGGGATCCAGCATGGCCCCCTTGCTGGTGCGGGTCTGGTTCTCGTCCCGGCCATCGCGGCCCTTCTGGCTCACGATGAGCTGGTCGGGGCCCAGCAACTGGCGGCAGATGCCGATGGCCGCGTCCAGAACGCCGCCGCCATCGCCGCGCAGGTCAAGGATGAGTTGCTTCATGCCCAGCTTCTTGAGGGTGGTGACAGCCTTCTCGAATTCCTCGGAGGTGGTCTCGCCGAAGTCCTTGATGAGGATGAAGCCCGTGGTGGGGTTCAGCATGAAGCTGTAGTAGACGCTGTTGGTGGGCACCTCGGCCCTGGGGATGGAGAACTTAAGCAGCCCTGCCACACCCGTGCGCTGGATGGCCAGCTCCACCAGGACGCCCTTCTCGCCGCGGAGCTTCTGCAGGGCCCCGTTGGAGGTCATGCCATCCGTGCTGGTGCCATCGATCTCCTTGATGATGTCGCCGGAGCGCACGCCCAGCCGATCCGCCGGGCCGCCCTTCATGGGGCTGATGATGGCGATGCCCTGTTCGTGCTGCTGGATGATGGCGCCGATGCCGTAGAAGGAGCCTTTCTGCTCCTCGCGCAGCATGCGGAACTCGGTCTCGTCCATGTAGTTGGAGTGGGGATCCAGGGTGTGGAGCATGCCCTGGATGGTGGCGTGGGTGAGCTGCCGGGGCGTGGGGGGCTCCGGCGTATCCTTCTGCACCAAATCCATGACCTCGGTCAGGGTGTCCAGGCTGCGCTGCCGGACGCCTTCGCCGTTGGCCCGGGCCAGGAGCGGCCCGGCCACCAGCACCGTGGTGACCATGACCATCCACATCCAGTTGCGCTTGAGAAAACGGGCCATGAGGCTCCCAGGGAGAGTCCTACCAGGATACGCCCGGCCCGCAAGGAGGGCGACGAGGGGTTTTATTCCCTAGCGAGGCACGGCTCCGCCGGGGTGAGCGCGGGGGCCCGGGGGTGTTCGCGCAGCGAAGCGGAGCGTGGAACCCCGGACAAGAACCTAGAACCCCTCGAGGATCTTCTGGGCCGCCGGGGCCACCCGCTCGCGGCTGGCCCGCGTGGCGTAGACGATGCTCTCGAAGTGCTTGTAGGCGAGTTCGAGGTCGTCATTCATGACGAGGTAGTCGTAGGCGTGGTAGAGCTCCATCTCGTGCCGGGCGTGCTTGAGCCGGATGCCGATCTGCTCCTCCGAGTCCTTGCCCCGGCTGCGCAGCCGGGCCTCCAGGGAGGCCGCCGAGGGGGGCAGGATGAAGACCATGCGGGCGTCGGGAATGGCCCGACGCAGGTTCAGTGCGCCCGTGGTCTCGATGTCCAGGAGAACATCCAGGCCCGTGGCCAGCATCTCGTTTAGCCAATCCCGGCCCGTGCCGTAGCGGTGGCCGTAGACCTGCACCCACTCCACGAAACCGCCCTCGCGGACCATGGCGTCGAAGCGCTCATCGTCAATGAAGAAGTAGTCCTGGCCATCCACCTCGCCGGGGCGGGGCTTTCGCGTAGTGAAGGAAATGGAGAAGATGAGGCCCGGCACGGTCCGTACCAGCCGCTGGGCGAGGGTGGACTTGCCGGCGCCCGAAGGGGCCGAGACCACGAACACATTGCCAGGGTGATGGATCAAAGGAGCCTCCAGCTTCCACTTTAACGGAAGCCGGGCCCGCCATCGGGGGCGGCCTGTCGTACTGTGATGAGGTTGGAGGTACCCATGCGCCCATGGCTGCTGACCCTTGGCTGTGCCCTGTGCCTCGCTGCCCAGGGGGGGCCCCTACCCACCCTGCACCACCTGGTCCTCCATGAGCAGGCCGGCACCTGGACCGTGGTGGCACGGCTCTTTGTGCAGCCTGGTCAGCCCCCAGTGGTCTCCAAGGGGACCGAGACCAACAAGGTGGTCTCAGGCGGCCTCTGGCTCCAGTCAGAGCTGCGGGCGGACATGGGTGGTCAGGCCTTCGAGGGCCATGGACTCTCGGGATTTGATACCCACCAGGGCGCCCATGTGGGGAGCTGGGTGGATGGTTCCGACACCTGGATGGCCTCCATGAAAGGTACCTGCGCCAGGAACTGTCGCGAGCAGACCCTCTTCTTCGAGAGCTTCGGTCCCAACCGCAAAGTGGTCACCCACAAACAGGTCCACGTGCAGGTGGACCACGACCACCGCAGTTTGACCCTCTACGTCCAGGCCCCCAAAGGGGGGTTCGTGAAAGAGATGGAGATGGAGTACGTGCGGGTGAAGTAGGACCCTAGAACAGCAGTTCCTCGGGCTCCGGCGGCGGGGGTGGGGGCGGCACCCGCTTGAAGACGGCGGAGGCACTGCGGCGTCCATCCATGACGATGTGGAGGGGGGCCTCCACGCGACTGTGCACCAGGGCCCCATCGCGGGAGACCTCGGGCTGCTGGCGCAGCCAGTCCCAGTCCAGGAGGTTGATGCCCCGGGGGTAGGGCACGGTGAAGTAGCCGATGTTCAGGGAGGTCACGTTGTGGAAGAAGTGCGAGCCCAGGGAGGCGTCAGCCTGGAAGTTCTCCATGGCGTATTCCACGATCACCTGGGCGCAGGAGATCATGGACCAGTTGATGGGAATGCCCAGGTGGCGGTCATTGCTGCCCCAGCGTCCGGGCCCCAGCAGCACGTACTTGCCCTGGTTGTTCCGGAACCGATCGTTGAGGCGCTCCAACTGCTCCGCGAGGGCCTGGGTCTCGAACTTGTCGAAGCAGTCCGGGTCCACCCAGACGATATCGTGGAGGCCCTCCACCACACCATTGCCCACACACTTCTCGGAGAACAGGAACAACTCGGAGCGGTCCAGGGTCTCGGGATCCAGGTTCACCTCGGCGGAGTCCAGGAGCTGGTGCTTGATCTGCAGCAGGGTGAAGGTCGGCTTGCCCGTGTGCGGGTCCTTGTCCAGGTCCACGGCGAACTCAATCTCCACGGGCGTCTCCATGGCGTCGCGGATCAACTCCAGCAAGTGCTTGAGGATCCTGGGCAGGGGAAACTGGTCGTATTTGAGGATGTTCCGGAAGTTCACAATGCGTGGACCTGGATTGTCCAGGCCGTCGCGGATGCGGTCATCGTTCCAGTCCCAGACTGAAGCGCAATGCTGCAGGGCCCCATCCTTTTCCGCCTCGCTGATATCGAGGCTGAGGAGGGTGGCATCCTCCCCGGCGTAGAGGTCCACGGAGCTGTGACTCATGTCCAGTGCGTAGAAGTGCTTCTGCGTGGTGCGGAGCTGCTCCTTGGGGGGCACCATGTCCATCTCGGGATAGGGGGGCGAGAAGCGGTAGGCCTTGTCCCCCTCCACCACGTACTTGCCCAGGCCCACGCCAAGGCTGGCGATGCCGTCCTGGGGCTGGGTGTAGGCCACAGGGTAGTAGTTGAAGGACTGGGCGACCCCGGAGAAGTGGGGGTAGAAACGATCCCCGAAGCGCCGCCCCGACACCTCCTGGATGAGGATGGCCATCTGCTCCTCTTCGATCTTGTAGTCGATGGCCTGGAAGTAGGAGCGGGCGTCCTTGGTGTAGACCGAGGCATAGACCAGCTTGATGGC
Source organism: uncultured Holophagaceae bacterium (assembly GCA_903913215.1). Classification (GTDB taxonomy): domain Bacteria; phylum Acidobacteriota; class Holophagae; order Holophagales; family Holophagaceae; genus Geothrix. The sequence goes on along the minus strand of CAIWKE010000037.1, from coordinate 29,435 downwards.
CTCCACCAGTTGCTGCTCCCGCACGGCCGGATCAGGGTCGTTGTTGGGCAGGAAGAAGGTGTTGTAGAGCCCCGCGAAGGGATGCGAAAGGCTGTCCTCCAGAAGGCCAGAGGAACGCACCGCGAGGGGCACCCGGGCGTGCTTGGTGAGGAAGAGCTGGAGCTTGGCCATCAATTCAGGCGACAGGCTGCCCATGAGGAAACGGCGCTTGATGGCGTCATCGCTCACATCGTTCTGCAGCATCTGCCGCAGCCCGTGGCGGGTGATGAAGGAGGTGAACTCCTCCGTGCCGATGATGGCCGAGCGCGGAATGCGGATGGTGGCTTCGGGGAAGAGGTTGTCCAGGTCCATGCGGGAGAGCAGGGAGTGGATGAAGGCCACGCCGCGGCCCTTGCCCCCCATGGAGCCCGGAGCCAAGCGGAGGATGTTGGGATCCTCCCGGGGCGTGGACTCCGTGAGCTGGATGACCTTGCCCAGGGACTTCATGCGCTGCACGTAGTCGCCCACATTGATGAGGAAACCGCGCAGGTCCTCGGGATCCTTGTAGTCCGTGATGCGGAACTTGGAGAGCACCTTGGCGACCTGCACCTCGCCGCGGGCCATGATCCAGGCGGAGAAGTGGTTGCGGGAGGCGTGGTAGACCAGGGACTCGGCGGGAATGGTGCGCAGCTTGGCCTGGAGATCCTCCATGTCCACGGCCCGCTCGATCTCCTGGCCCTGCTCGTTGCGGAAGATGAAGTCGCCGAAGCCCAGACTTTCATGGAAGAAGTTGGAGAGCTCCGCGCCCAGGGTGAAGGAGTTCTTGTTGAGGAAGCCGCTCTGGATGGCCGTGGCCCAGGATTCTTTGAAGGGGTCCGAGGACTGCAGCAGGGTGGGCAGGTAGGGGTTGCGGTCTTTCACGGCCTTGATGAGCTTGATGCCCGCCTCCCGATCGAGGACGCCGTCCTTCGGATACTTGCGGTCCGTGATGACGCAGAGCAGGAAGTCCTGGTAGCGCTCGGCAAAGGCGATGGCCTCCTCGTAGGTGGTCGCCAGGATCACCTTGGGCCGGACCCGCATGGACAGGATGCGCGACATGCCGTCCAGAGCCTCGCCCTTGGCCAGGCGGGTGGTCTGCTTCAGGATCTCGCTGAAGAGGATGGGCAGGTACCGCGAGTAGTACCGGATGCTGTCCTCGACCAGGAGGATCACGCGGGTGAAGCCCACCTTGGTGTCGTTCTCGACGTTGGCCCGATCCTCCATGAACTTGACCATGGCCATGAAGACTTCGGGATTGCCATTCCACACGAAGATCTGGTCGTAGTGCCGCTGCAGCTCCTGGCGGCGCCGGTCCATGGCGCCCACCTCCACGTTGTCGTTGAGCAGCAGGTAGATGGGAATGCGGGGCGCTGCCTTGCGCAGGGCCTTGGACAGCTCCACGTGGCCGCCCTGGCCCAGGCGGCTCATGACGATGATGAGGTCGAAATGCCGGGCCGAGCAGCGCTCCAGGGCCTCTTCCACCGTGGAAACGTTGATGACCCGGGGCGGGTTGCTCATGTTGAGCTGGTAGTAACCATCAAAGAGGATTTCCGTGAGGAGGCCGTCCTGTTCCAGGGTGAAGGCGTCGAAGGCCGGTGCCACCAGGAGGATCTCCCGGGCCCGCAGTGGCATGAGGTCATGGAAGATCTCCTTGTCGGAGGTGTACTTCCGGAAGATCTCATTGAATTCCCTGCTGATCATCTAGAGGCCTCGTTTCTCCAGAAGTTTACTGGTCTATGCACAAAATGGGGGGCCGCAAGCGGCCCCCCATTTTGTGCATGGCTGAAAGGCAGAGCTCAGACGAGCCCCTGGTCGATCATGGAGTCGGCCACCTTGAGGAAGCCGGCGATGTTCGCGCCGTTCACGTAGTTGCCGGGGGTGCCGAAGCGGGCGGCGGCGTCCACGCAAGACTTGTGGATGTTCACCATGATCTGGTGCAGGCGAGCGTCCACTTCCTGGGCGGTCCAGCCCAGGCGCATGGAGTTCTGGCTCATCTCGAGGCCCGAGGTGGCCACACCACCGGCGTTGGAGGCCTTGCCGGGGGAGAAGAGGATCTTGTCGCCATTGGCCTGGAAGAACTCCACGGCGTCCAGGGTGCTGGGCATGTTGGCGCCCTCGACCACGGCCTGGCAACCATTGGCCAGGAGGCCCTTGGCTTCATCGAGGTTCAGTTCGTTCTGGATGGCGCAGGGCAGGGCCACGTCCACCTTCTGCTCCCAGGGGCGCTTGCCCGCGTGGAACTGGGCGGTCTTGAACTTCTGGGCATAGGGAGCCACGGACATGCGGTCGATGCGGAGCATCTCTTCCATGTACGCGATCTTCTCGCCGGAGATGCCATCGGCATCGTGGATGTAGCCGTCGGGGCCGGAGATGGTAACCACCTTGGCGCCCAGCTGGGTGGCCTTGGTGACGGCGCCCCAGGCGACGTTGCCGAAGCCGGAGACGGCGACCTTCTTGCCCATCATGGTCTCGCCCTTGGTCTTCAGCATCTCTTCGGCGAAGTAGACCACGCCGAAGCCCGTGGCCTCAGGGCGCACGAGGCTGCCGCCCCAGTACTGGCCCTTGCCCGTGAGGACGCCCGTGAACTCGTTGGCCAGCTTCTTGTACATTCCGAACATGTAGCCCACTTCGCGGCCACCCACGCCGATATCACCGGCGGGCACGTCCGTGTCAGGGCCGATGTGCCGGAACAGCTCCATCATGAAGGCCTGGCAGAAGCGCATGATCTCGCCATCGGACTTGCCGTTGGGATCGAAGGCCGAACCGCCCTTGCCGCCGCCCATGGGCAGGCCCGTGAGGCTGTTCTTGAAGATCTGCTCGAAGCCCAGGAACTTCAGGGTGTCGAGGGTGACGTTGGGGTGGAAGCGGATGCCGCCCTTGTAGGGCCCGATGGCGCTGTTGAACTGCACGCGGTAGCCGGTGTGGATGCGGATGATGCCCTTGTCATCGACCCAGGGCACACGGAAGGAGACGGCGCGCTCGGGCTCGACCAGCCGCTCAAGGATGGCGTGCTTCTTGTACTTGGGTTCCTTCTCGAGGACAGGATCGAGGGAGTGCAGGATCTCGGTGGCGGCCTGGATGAAGAGGCTCTCCCAGGGAGCCTTCTTCTTAAGGCCTTCGAGGACTTCGTTGACGTACTGACTCATGGTTCCTCCTGAATGGAAGTGGCGAAAGCGGGCCGGAAGGCCTCGGTCGTCGGAATGCAGGGCGGTTCTGTCGTGGCCCGTCCCGAGGCAGCGGCAGGATGGTTAAAGGTGCCGGAAACAGGACGACATGACTCTAGCCGGAGGAATCCGATCCAGGGCAAGACCTTCTCCAAGAGGTGACCGGAAGCACTCATTGGTGCAATATTCATGTTCCATGCGGCTCTTTCATTGACAGTCCGTAAAGGCCCACAGGGGCGCCTCCCGTTGGGCCCTGACAACAAGTGTCAGCCGATTCCTGCTGAATCTCCGATCCGTCCGCTCTAAGGTGGCCCTGCACCCCAGCCCACGGAGACCTCATGCCCGAAGGACCGGAACTCGAAACCGAAAAGCTGCACGAAGCCATTCACGAGGAGATGGAAAAGGAGGGCGGCGGCTTCCTGCGCGCCATCGCCCTCACCACGGGGGTGCTGGCGGCCTTCGCGGCCGTGGCGGCCCTGGAAGCTGGCTCCACGGTGAACGAGGCCCTGGTACTCAAGACCGAGGCGACGCGCCTCCAGGCCCTGGCCTCCGACCAGTGGGCCTTCTACCAGGCGAAGGGCGTGAAGGCCGCCGTTCAGGCCGCCTCCCGATCCGCCTGGGAGGCCCTGAGTAAGGAGCCCCCGGCCCGCTTCTCGGAGGAGGCCTAGCGCTACGGCGAGGAGCAGGCTGAGATTCAGAAGGAAGCCAAGGAGAAGGAGAAGGAGCGCGACGAAAAGTCCCGGGAGGCGGACCACCTACTGCACGCCCACCACCGCTTCGCCAACACCGTGGCTCTCTTCCAAGTCTCCATCGCGCTGGGGGCCCTGGCGGCGCTCACCCGTAGCCGCCCGGTGTGGGTGGGCTCCCTGGCCCTGGGCCTGGCGGGCATCGGGCTCTTCCTCTTCGCCTTCCTGGGGTAACGAGAGGCGGGCCCGCCTGATATTGTTTTGACATGACGTTGCCCGCCGAGCCGGGGCGCGGACCCGATTTCCGCACCACGGCCCTCATCATCGCCAGCGCCCTCTTCATGGAGCAGCTGGATTCCACCATCCTGGCCACGGCCCTGCCCACCATGGCCCGCACCTTTGGTGTTTCGCCCCTGCACATGGGCGCGGCGCTCACATCCTATCTGCTGGGCCTCGCGGTGTTCATCCCCGCCAGCGGTTACATCGCCGACCGCTTCGGTGCGCGCCGGGTCTTCAGCCTGGCCATCGTGGTCTTCACCGTGGGCTCCATGCTCTGTGGCCAAGCCTCCAGCCTGCCCTTCCTGGTGGCAGCCCGCGTCCTTCAAGGCATCGGTGGCGCCATGATGGTGCCCGTGGGACGCCTGGTGCTGCTGCGCACAGTCTCCCTGCGGGACATGGTGCAGGCCATGGCCTACTTCACCGTCCCGGCTCTGCTGGGGCCCGTGGTGGGGCCGCCCCTGGGCGGCTTCCTGGTGGACTACCTGAGTTGGCGCTGGATCTTCTACGTGAACATCCCCATCGGCGTCCTGGGCCTGGCCCTGACCCATCGCTACATCCCCGATATCCGGGAACCGCTACGGGCCCCCTTCGACCTGCGGGGCTTCCTGCTCTCAGGGCTGTCCCTCTCCTGCCTGGTCTTCGGCCTGGAACTGGCCAGTCGGGGCGAGGCCGCAGGCCCAGGGGTGCTGCCCCTGACGCTCGGTGTGGGCCTGGTTGTGGGGCTTGGCTATGCCTTCCACGCCCGCCGCGCCAGCCATCCCATCCTCGACTTCAGCCTTCTGAAGGTGCCCACCTTCGGGCTCTCCGTGGCGGCGGGTTCCCTCAGCCGCATCACGGGTGGCTCCCTGCCCTTCCTGATGCCCCTCATGATGCAGGTGGGCTTCGGCTACTCAGCCGCCCGCAGTGGCGCCATCACCTTCGCCACGGCCCTCGGAGCCCTGGTCATGAAGTTCACCGGCCCTCCCATTCTGCGGCGCTTCGGCTTCCGCCGCACCCTGGTCTGGAACGGCCTCATCGCCTCGGCCTTCCTGGCGCTCTGCGCCGCCTTCCGGCCCGGCTGGCCCCACCTCCTGGTCTACGGTGTGCTGCTGGCCGGGGGCTTCTTCCAGTCCCTGCAATTCACCGCCTACAACACCGTGGCCTACGCCGATATCCCGCAAAGCCGCATGAGCCTCGCCACCAGCTTCTACGCCACCTTCCAGCAGCTGATGCTGTCCATGGGCATCTGCTTCGCCTCGGGCATCCTGGCCCTCTCCATGGCCCTTCGTGGCCACGCCCAGGCCATGCTCACGGACTTCAGCGTGGCCTTCCTGGCCGTGACCGCCGTCTCCATCCTGGCCTCGCCCCTCTGCCTGCGCCTGCCCGCTAATGCGGGCGATGCCATGACCGGGTACCGGGAAGGCGAAGCCTGACCCGCCTGGTTTTTCCCTGAGCCCATCGCGCCGAAGCGCGATGGGTTGTAGAACGAAAGTGCGTCAGGGCTTAACGACCGCCTTCATGCGCAGCTTGCCCACGATGCCCGCCGGGAACCGGTAGACGCTGAGGATGAACAGCACGCCCAGCCAGAGGAGCCAGCGGTCCGGGTGGACCAGATCCCGCAGCACGGGCACGCCCGAGAGGCCGCGGCTGGCCACCTTCATGAGGTCCTGCAGGTAGTTCTGGGCCAGCAGGAAGATGGTGGCGCCCACCACGGAACCATACATGGTGCCCATGCCCCCGATGACCACCATGAGCAGGAGGTCGATCATGATCTCGAAGGAAAGGGAGGTGTCGGGTCCGTTGTAGTGGAGCCAGAGGGCCAGCAGGACGCCGGCGAGGGTGGCGAAGAGGGCCGAGAGCACGTTGGAGGCGGTGCGGTAGATCACGGTCTTGTAGCCAAGCGCCTCGGCCCGGAACTCGTTCTCGCGGATTGCCTGGAGCACGCGGCCGAAGGGGGAGTTGACGATGCGCAGCATGACCAGGAACAGAACCACGGTGGTGGCGGCCAGCAGGTAGTAGGAGATGATCTTCCCATTCAGCGCGACGCCCAGGAACAGGCGCGGCACTTCGGGAAAGGCCGAGGTGAGCAGCTCCGGCACGCGGATGCTGAGGCCGTCCTCACCCCCCGTGAAGTCTGAGAGCTGGGAGGCCAGGGTCTGGAAGGCCGTGGCTACGGCCAGGGTGATCATGGCGTAGAACATGGCCTTCACCCGCAGGCTGAAGAGCCCGATGACCAGCGAAAGGGCCAGGGAGACCAGAAGGGCCAGGCCCGCCCCCGCCGCCACGGCGGTCCAGGTGGGCCCCAGGCGCGTGAGGGCGATGGCCACGCCATAGGCGCCGATACCGAAGAACATGGTGTGGGCGAAAGAGACGATCCCTGTGTAGCCCAGCAGCAGGTCGAAGCTGGCCACCAGCACGATGAAGATGCAGATCTTCGCGGCCACATCGAGGGCCTTGGCCCCGGGGAAGATGAAGGGGACCAGGAACAGGCCCGCCACGATGAGGATCAGCAGCACCGCCAGCACACGGCTGCGCGGCAGATCGCCGGAGAGGAGTCGGTGGAGCATCAGCGTTTACCTACCGGAAAGAGGCCCTGGGGGCGCCACAGAAGCACGAGCACCATCAGCAGGATGTTGGAGAAGAGGGCGACCTTGGGGGCCATGAAACCCGCGTAGTTGGCCACCAGACCCACCAGGAGGGCGCCCACAAAGCAGCCCCCGATGGAGCCCATGCCGCCGATGATGATGACGATGAAAAGCAGCACGTTGACCTGCCCGCCGATCTGCGGCGTCACGGACTGCTGGTAGAGGCCCCACATGACACCGCCCAGGCCCGCCAGGGCCGAGCCCGCCACGAAGACGCCCACGAAGAGGCGGCGGATGCGGTAGCCGAGGCTCTCGACCATTTCGCGATCGTGCACTCCGGCCCGGATGAGCAGGCCGATCTTGGTGCGGCTGAGCACCCAGTAGAGCACCGCAAAAACCGCCAGGCCCAAGACCACCGCGATGATGCGGTACTTCTCCACAGCGGCGTCGCCCATGAGCAGGGAGCCCCGGAAGGCGGCCGGCAATGGCAGGGGCACGGCCTGGGGTCCCCAGATGACCTTGATCAGTTCCTCGCCCACGATCATGCCGCCCATAGTGATGAGGATCTGCTTCAGGGGTTGGCCATAAACCGGGCGGATGATGACCCGCTCGAAGACCAGGCCCACAAGCCCGGCCACGACCATGGCCACCAGCAGCGCTGGCACCAGGGCCGCGAGGTTTCGCCAGAGGTGCTCACTCTCGGTCCAGGCGGGCATGAGGCCCAGCATGGTGACGGCGAGGAAGGCACCCACGGTGATGAAGACGCCGTGGCCGAAGTTGAGGACGTCCATGAGGCCAAAGACCAGGGTGAGGCCCGAGGCGATGATGAAGATGATCATGCCCATGGCCAGGCCCGCGAAGGTGAGCGTGACCCAGGTGGAGAAGGAGCCGGTGAGGGGGATCGCCAGGAGGGCCAGGGCCGGCAGCAGAAGCATGGGCAGCAGGTCGAGCTTCACCTTGGGGATCGCCTCGAGGGCCGGAGCCGAGGTAGCGGTGGAATTCATCAATGCTCCTATCCTACTGGTGCGAGGCAAGGGACAGACCCAGCAGGTGCTGCTGCAAGTCCTCGTCCTCGGCCAGGGCGGCCATGGAGCCCGCATGCACGACGCGCCCGCCGTCCATGACGGCGACCTGGTCGCCGAGCTGCCGGGCGAAATTGAAGTTCTGTTCCACCAGCAGAATGGTGGTGTCGGTCTGCTTGAGTTCGCGGAAGGCCGAGATCATATTCTGGATGATCGCCGGCGCCAGGCCCTTACTGGGCTCGTCCACGAGCAGGAGCTTCCGGGGCTCCACGATGGCGCGGGCCACGGCCAGCATCTGCTTCTGGCCGCCGGAGAGCAGGCCTGCAGGGTGTTCCCAGAAGCGCTTCATGGCGGGGAAGAGGCCGAAGATCCACTCCAGCCGCGCCGCATCCAGATCCTCGGCCCGCTGGGCACCGCGGGCGGCCAACAGCATGTTCTCCGCCACGGTGAGGTCGCCAAAGACACCCATGTTCTCAGGCACGTAGGCAATGCCCGACTGGGCGATGTCCGGCGTGGCCCGAGCGGTCATGTCCTGGCCGTCGAAGTGGATGCTGCCAGAGGAGGCGCTCCAGAGACCCATGATGGTGCGCAGGGTGGTGGTCTTGCCAGCACCATTGCGGCCCAGCAGCACCGTCAGCTCACCCTGGGCGACCTGGAGGTCCACGCCGTGGAGGATGTGGTAGGCGCCGATGTGCGTATGCACGCCTTCGAGTTGCAGCAGGGGTGTGCTCATTTGGCCACCTCGATCCCAAGGTAGGCTTCCTGCACGATGGGGGAGGCGATCACCTCGGCGGGGTCGCCATCGGCCACCAGGGCGCCGTTGTGCAGCACGATGATGCGGTCGGCCAACTCCCGGACCACATCCATCTTGTGCTCCACCAGGAGGATGGTCTTGTCACCCTGGGTCTTGAGGCCGCGGATGAGGTCCAGGATCACGGGTACCTCGTCCACGCTCATGCCCGCTGTGGGCTCATCGAACATGAAGATGTCGGGCTGCAGAGCCATGAGGATGGCCACTTCCAGCTTTCGCTGATCCCCGTGGGGCAGGGCCGCTGCGGCGAGGTCGCGCTTGGCGGTGAGGGCCACGGTTTCGAGGACCTCCTCGGCTCTGCGGATCAGGTCTTTGTGGCTGCTCCAGATGCTCCACATGTTGAGGCCCATGCCCGCACGGGACTGGACGGCCAACCGGATGTTCTCCATCACGCTCAGGTTGGGGAACAGGTTGGTCAGCTGGAAGGCCCGGCCGATGCCCTTGTGGCTGCGCTGGGGCGCCGAAAGGCCGCTGATGTCGTGGCCCTGCAGGTGCACACTGCCGGCGCTGGCCTTGAGTTGGCCAGAGATGAGGTTGAAGTAGGTGGTCTTGCCCGCTCCGTTGGGGCCGACGATGGCGGTGAGCGTGCCGGGCGCGAAGCCGCAGGACACGGCATTGACCGCCACATGGCCGCCGAAGCGGATGGTGAGTTCTCGGGTTTCCAGGGCGAACGTCATTGATTCTCGTATCGGTTTGGCGGTGAAGTGACAGGTCAAGCGCGGCCACGCGATCCTAGGATCGCGTGGCCGGTTCAGGTGAGCTCAGCGCTTGTTGCGGATGGGAATATCCATGTCGGTGATCTTGATCTCACGGATGAGCTCAGGCACAGCCCACGCCACCTTGGGATCAACCTTGATCTTGAAGTGGTACATGGACTGCAGGGCCTGGTGGTCCTCCTTGCGGAAGGTCATCTTGCCCTTGGGCGTCTCGAAGGACATGCCCTCCATGGTGGAGATCAGCTTCTCGGTGGTGGCGTCGCCCTTGGTCTTCTTGAGGGCTTCCACCACGGCGATGCCTGCGGACATGCCACCGGCGGTGAAGAAGTCCGGAGGCGCGTTGAAGCGCTTCTGGTGCTCCTTCACGAGCCAGTCGTTGACCTTGTTCTTGGGGATCTCGTAGTAGTAGTAGAGGGCGCCTTCGAGGCCGGGGAAGGCCTTGTAGGCGGCCATGGCGGGCAGGATGTTGCCACCGCTGGCGATCTCGATGCCATAGCGCTTGGGGTCCAGATCGGCGATCTTGAAGGGATTGCCGCCGCCGGCCCAGTTGATGAAGATGATCTTGCGACCAGGCAGGTTCTTGAGCTTGTCGAAGAGCCGCTGGGCACCGGCGGTGAAGTCGGTGGTGGTGGCGGGCAGGTATTCCTCATGCACCAGCTTGGCGTTCTTGATGGCGCCACGGAAAGCCTTCACGAAGTCCTTGCCGAAGGCCACGTCCTGGGCCAGGGTGGCGATGTTGTAGCCGGCCTTGTCCAGGGCCACGGCGTTGGAGATGGCGTCCTGGGAGGAGTTGCGGCCCGTGCGGAAGATGTAGCGGTTCCACTTGTCGCCGGTGATGGAATCAGCCACGGCCGGCTCCACCAGGAGGATCTTCTTGTACTCCTCGGCCACGGGCAGCATGGCCAGGGCGGCACCGGAGCTGGTGGGGCCCACGGCGATGGCGGCCTTGTCGTCGGCGTAGGCCGAGGCCAGCATGGACTTGGCCACGTCGGGCTTGCCCTGGGTGTCCTTCTCGACGATCACCAGCTTGTGGCCGTTGACCATCATGGTGCCACCGGTGGCGTATTCCAGGCCCATCACCAGACCGGCCTGGGTCTGCTTGGCGTAGGCCTCGAGGACTCCGGTCTTGTCATAGACGTGGGCGATCTTGATGTCTTGGGCCAGGACGGCCACACCCGCGCAGAGGGAAAGCGCAGCGAGGCCCTTGGCGATCTTGCGTGTCAGGTGCATGTTGCCTCCATGGAAGAAAGTTGAGATGTGAATCGGTGGCTGCTGCCTGGACATGGCGTGCCCTGCCCTGGCGGCAAGAGTCCCCGAGGAGGGGGCGGCGGCGGGTTCCAGCCGTCGCCCCCTGTCGAGTCCTTCAGTCAACGAATCGTGCAGAACCTACGTGGTCCCTATTGCCTAGAACCAGTAGTTCAGGTTGACGCCAACCTGGCGGAAGCTCTCGCCGGTGGCGGTGGTGGTTCCACCGAAGACGGTGCCGGCGAGGAAAGGACCGTAGTTCGCGTTCTTGTCGTTGTCAATCTTGGTGTAGAAGACCCCGATGAAGGCGCGCTTGGTCAGGGCGTAGTCATAACCGACGTTAATCTGCTTGGCACCAGTGTCGGCGTACGAGGAGGTCTTGTCAGCCACGGTGTAGGTAGCGTAGACGGCATGATCGCCCCATGCATAGGACACGGGAATGGCGATGACGGAGCGCTTTGCATCCGAAAGAACCGCAGTTGCGCCGGCCCCGGTGATGATGCCGTTCGTCTGGGTCGCGTCGTCATAGACCACGCCCACCTTCAGGCCCTGCCACTTGTAGGAAACACCAAGGCGCATGGCCTTCAGCTCTGTCCCCAATGCGGTAAAGGTATTGCTGGGGGCGACAAGGGCGGCATTGGGCATCGGCTTTTGGTCTAGGTAGCTAGCCGAGGCCGAGAAACCATAACCGTTGTAACGCACACGGCCGTAGATGGTCTGGCCACCCTCATAGGTGGATCCATTGGTAAGCGAGACGTAGCGGTTCTCGTCGCCCTGGGGCTGCTTCGACCAGGCCAGTGAAAAGTCGAGGAGGTCAGCTCCAGTAGGCTTGAAGGTAATGGAATCGTAGCGGATCACGTTCGAGGAGCGGCTGTTGCCGAGGATCTTGTTGTTGGCTGCGGGAGTGAATCCTCCTGCGGCGGTGGCAGTGCCACTCATCCAGCCAGACAGCATATTGAAACTGGCGAGGCCGTTGTCATCCCAAATGCGATAGCCCTCACCGGGAGCCTCAAGGCTGGGAGCCAGGTAGCCGGCGCTGATGGTGTCGGTGTAGTAAAGGGTGGACTTTCCGACCACAATAGAGCCATAGGGGGAGGAGATACCGCCCCAGGTGTCGCCATCTGCCCAACCGTTGTAGGCGGACGCCTGATAGACGGGGCGAATGTCGGAGTTGAAGCGGCTCTCAATTCGGAAGATCACGTTCCAGCCCTCAGTGATCTTGGAGGTGCTGGAGATGACCAGTCGGGAGGTGTTGTCATCGACGCGCGTCTCAGCCGCGACCTTACGGTCGGTGGCGGCATTTCCCTGAGTGATTTCGGAGTTCTTCACACCCACGGCGAGGAGACCACCGATGGTGATGTTGGTGGCAGCGCCGACCTGAAGACCCTGCCCATAACTGGGCAGAGCGACAAGGGCCGAGGCGGCGGCGACGACAGCGAAACGAATGTTCATAGCCTGTCCTTTAGGAAGTCGGAAGGGGGTACAAGGACCCACGATCCAGGGGGTTGGGGGGAAAGCTATTGGGACAAGGGGTTGTTGGAGAAATGCTATACCTGTTCAGGGAAGTGGGCGAAGAATTGTGGACCCACTCCTAAAGAAAGGTTTCACTTCGCAATACCCTTGGGGTAGCAAAGGCCACCGGTGATTTCGATGGTGGTGGCGTTCAGGGCCTGGTTCTCGACGATGTAGCCGATGAGCGAGGCGATCTCCTCGGGGGCCACGAGGCGGCCGAGATGTACATCTTCAAGGATTGCTTTTAATGCGTCCTGGTTCATCCCGGTCAGCATGGGGGTCGCCGTGTAGCCGGGGGCAATGGCCACGCAGCGAATCTTGCGGATTCCGCGCATGAGGAACTCACCCACGATGATCTTGGGCATGAGGGCGTCGGCGACCTTGGCAGAGGAGTAATTGATTTGACCTACCTGGCCTACCTTGTTTACGGAGGAGATGGGCACCAGCAGGCCCTCCCAACCGCCGTTCACCATGGCCTCAGCTGCGTCGCGCATGGTGAGGAAGGTGCCCGAAAGGTTGGTGTCGATGACCGCCTGCCACTTGGCGAAATCCAACTTCTTGGAGACCTTGCCGGTCTCCTTATCCAGGCTTAGCATCGTCCCGTCACGGATGATCCCGGCGCACGACACCGCGATGTTCAGCTGGCCGAAGGCTTCAATGGTGCCCTTGATGTAGCGGGCCGTATCGGCCTCGCTGGTGACGTTGGCCTGAATGCCCACCGCCTCGCCGCCGGCCGCCTTCACTTCCGCGACCACACGGTCGATGTTCTTCTGGACCATGTCCACCACGGCCACCTTGGCACCGCGACTGGAGAGGTACTTCACGACGGCTTCGCCGATGCCGTTGCCGCCGCCGGTCACCAGGGCAACGCTTCCTTTGATTTCCATATGGGTTCCTCTGTCTGCAATTGTGGTTTGGATTTGGAGTGGATGGCCCTGATCCGATGGATCAGAGCGCCTTGGGACAGGAGACGCTGTCCTTGTCCCAGTAGATGAAATTGGGGTGGGTGACATCCGGTCCGACGATCTTCAGATCCCCGATGGTGTTGGGGTGGAGGACGTCGGGGCCCACAGACTTGATGCCCACCGGGAAGATGGTCTTGATGAGGGCCAGAGCACGGGCTCCCGCCTCGCTTTCCGGCAGGCCCGCGAAGAGGCCCGCCGCCACCACCGCCGTCGCGTTGTTGGGCAGGGTGTAGGTGATGTCCCAGCGATCGCCAGAGGGCTCCACCGAGAACTGCATGTCGTTGTAGAGAATCTTTTTCATGGTCGTCCTTTCGGGCAGGGCCGCGGCTAGAGCTTCTTCAGAACCGTGACGCAGTTGGTGACGGCGGACCCGCCGACGTTGAAGGCCACACCGATGTCGGCCTTCTTGGCAGCGACCCCGATGGGCTCGCCGATGAGCTGCTTGAAGATGAGGGCATGCATGGAGGCACCCGTGGCGCCCACGGGATGGCCCTTGGACTTGAGACCGCCCGAGAGGTTGATGGCCACCTTGTCGTCGCGGGTGAAGCGGCCGTCCAGGTAGTCATAGCCGCCCCGGCCATCGGCCGAGAGGCCCAGGGCTTCCGTGGAGAGGATCTGGTTGATGGTGAAGCAGTCATGCACTTCAGCCAGGTCGATATCGGCGGCGGTGATGCCCGCTTCCTTGAAGGCCTTGGCGGCGGCGTCCTTGCCGGCCATGAGCTCGTGCATGTTGGGGCGCACGTTCTCGGGCAGACGCTCGGTGGAGTGGCCGATGCCGGCGATCTCCACGGCACGCTTCCGGTTGGTGACCGCGGAAGTGGCGGTGATGACCAGGGCGGCAGCGCCGTCCGTCACCAAGGAGCAGTCGTGGAGGCGCAGGGGCGCGGCGATCATCATGTTCTTGCACTTGCCCTTGGGGTCCAGCTCGTTGAGCTTCATGATGGCTTCGACGCTGGCGGGGCCATTCTGCACATGGGCCAGGGGATTCTCAGCACCGTTCTTGTAGCAGAGAGCGCCAGCGGTCCAGAGCATCTGCTCCAGCTCTTCTTTGGGGATCTTGTAGAAGGCCTGGTAGCCCTTCGCATACTCGGCGAAGAGCATGGGAAAGGACATGCCCTTGGAGCCTTCGGTCGGCCAATGGGAGGAGCAGGCCAGCACGTGGGTCATTTGGGGCGTGGGCAGGAGGTTCATCTTCTCCACGCCGATCACCAGCACGTTCTTGGCACGGCCAGCTTCCACGGCATAGACCGCGTTGTAGAGGGCCACAGAGCTGGAGGCGCAGGCACATTCGCAGCGGGACATGGGCTTGAAGCGCAGGGCGGGATCGATCTCCGCGGCCAGGGGGGCGACGTGCTCCTGGTTGATGAAGGTTCCAGGCGAGCAGGAGCCCACGTAGATGGCGTCGATGTCCTTGGCTTCCAGGCCCGAATCGGCGATAGCGCCACGACCAGCCTCAATGAGCAGGTCGTAGTAGGTCTTGGTGTCGGTGATCAGGCCTGTGGCCTTGTCCTTCTTGATGAAGGCACCGAATTGTGTGTTGTAAGCACCGATGATGCTTGCCTTGCTCATGGAGTGGCTCCTTTCGTGCGGGGAAAAGTTGGGTTGCTGAAAGCGGAATGTCAGGGCATGACGAAGGCGGCAGCCGCCTGGTTGTAGCCCACCCCCGAGCCCACCAGCACAAGCCGGTCGCCGGAGCAGATCATCTTCTTGGCCAGGGCATCGTCCAGGACCATGGGAAGGCAGGCGGAGCCGGTGTAGCCCCACTCCTCCATGATCGTGTGCGTCTTCTCCAGGGGCAGGCCGAGGTCCTTCATGACCAGCTCGATGGAGCCTTTGCGAACCTGCGTGAAGAGGATGAAATCGATATCGGAAACCTGGAATCCAGCGCCGGCGGCCAGCTTGCGGACCACCCGCGGCCAGCCCTCGTGGTTGACCTCGGGAGGATAGCGCTCGAGAATCCTCACCTGGGTTCGGCCCGCCTCCACCGAGGCCACCGTGGCCGGTTCATAGGTCCCGCCCGAGTAGATGCCCCAGTGCTTGTGGTAGGCGCCCCCCGCCTGGGCTGCGGCGCCGAGGAACCCGGGCTTGTCAGAGGCCACCAGCACCGCGGCTCCGGCGCCATCGCCGTAGAAGAAGGTCATGGGGTCGTTGGGGTCGGCCAGCTTGTGCATGAGGTAAACCCCCACCACCAGCACCGTCTTGATGGCCGGGTTCGTGGCGATCCAACCGGCGGCCGAGGCCAGGGCCGTGGGGAAGGAGGCGCAGGCGCAGCCCACATCGAAGGTCCCTGCGTTCACGGCGCCCAGCTTGTACTGCAGGACGACGGAAGTCGCGGGGGTGATGTAGTCAGGCGAGTCGGTCCCTAGAATGATGAGGTCAACGTCCTCAGGCTTGAGTCCGGCCCGCTCCAGAGCCTGCTGAGCAGCTGGCAGGGCCAGGTCCGAGGTGGCCCAGTCTTCGGGCGCATGCCAGCGGCAGCGGATGGCGGAGGACTCCTCCATCTTGTCGATGAAATCCGGCAGGTGGGCGAAGCGCTTCCGCAGATCGTCGTTGTGGACCCGGATGGACGGGAGGTACATGCCGGTGGAAATGATCGAAGCAAAGCGGTCCATCGTGTCTCCCTATGAAAAGCCAGGTTTCTGCAGGATTCCTCGCGAGTGCACGCCACAACCGGTGATCGGATGAGGACCGAGGAAAGATTTTAAAAAACGAACAGTTGGTTTGCTTTGAAATTTTGCGCTGAATTCAATCGCTGTCAAGGTCAAAAATGGTTCACAAAATAGTCTGTAAACATTGAAAAATATCTATGTTAAAAATAATCGACCTGCGAGTCGATTCGCATTGTCCATGGACGTAGCGAGTCGGAGCGCAGAGAATCGGCCTGGAAAAACAACCCATCCATCTTGTATCAGGAGACCCACCATGCCCCACCTGAGCGTCAACGGCGTAAGCCTCTTCTACGAGTTCCAGGGCCGCGAGGATGGCGAGCTGGTGATCCTGAACAACGGGGTGTTCATGAACACCACCTCCTGGGCCTTCCAGTTGCCCGCCCTGGTCTCGCGCTACCGGGTGCTCACCTACGACATGCGGGGCCAGGGGCAGAGCGAACACCCCGCAGGCGAGTACAGCCTGGAGCAGCACGGCGAGGATCTGCTGGCCCTGATGGATGCCCTGCACCTGGACAAGGCACACATGGTGGGCACCTCGTACGGGGGCGAGCTGAACCTGGTGATGGGGATCCGCTATCCGGAGCGCTGCCAGAGCCTGGTGATCATCGCCTCGGTCTCCCACAGCGAACCGCTGTTGGTGGCCATGATCGAGCGCTGGCGCATCGCCGCGAGCCTGGGCGACGGACCCAAATTCTTCCGTCTCATCTACGCGGATACTTATTCGGAAGCCTTCCTCATCCAGCGGCCGGAGTTGATCCCCATGGCGGAGGAGCGTTATGCCAGCCTGGATCTCGTGGCCGCGGACCAACTGCTGGAAAGCTTCCAGCGATTCAATGTCACTGCCGACTTGTCAAAGATCCACGTGCCTACCTGCATTGCCTCGGCTGAATTCGATATCCTCAAACCCAGGTCTTACGGCGAGATCATGCATAGGGCCATCGCCGGTTCTGAATTCCACCTGGTCCCAGGTGCGGGCCACGTGGTGGTGATGGAGAAGGCGGCGGAGGTGAACACCCTCGTGGCCGGCTTCCTCGCCAAGCACCCCTTCTAGCCCTTGAAGAGCCAGCCGGGGAGCTTCACTTCGGCCACGCCATCCATGACCACCTCCCCGGTCTGCTTCGTAATGACCGTGGAAATTCGGGCGATGCTCTTGGGGAGCAGCTCGACGATGGTGGCTTCCAGCGTCACGGTGTCGCCCAGGAAAACCGGCAGCTTGAAGTTGCAGGTCTGGCTGAGGTAGACCGTGCCGACGCCCGGCATGTCCATGCCGAAGACCTTGGAGATGAGGGCGAAGAGGATGGCGCCGTGGGCGATGCGCTGGCCGAACCGGCTGGTCTTGGCCACGGCGTCGTCCAGGTGGATGGGGTTGTGGTCCCCGCTCACCTCCGCGAAAGCGCGGACGAGGGCGTCGTCGATGAACTGTGAGGCGCGGCAGCTCTGGCCGACGGTGAAGGTCTGAGGTGTGGTTAGTTCACTCATGCTGGCTCCCAGGAAAGGAACACGGGGTGGATCAGAGGTAGCCGAGGGTCCGGG
Organism: uncultured Holophagaceae bacterium; assembly: GCA_903913215.1. Lineage (GTDB taxonomy): Bacteria > Acidobacteriota > Holophagae > Holophagales > Holophagaceae > Geothrix. Next base: position 12,251 of record CAIWKE010000037.1, on the reverse strand, counting down.
CCTGGGCCGTGAGGTCGGCACGGAAGTCCGGGTGGGCGATGCTGATGAGGGCCTGGGTCCGCTCCCGCACGGTGCGGCCGCGGAGCCGGGCTACGCCATGCTCCGTCACCACGTGGTCCACGTGGGAGCGGTGCAGGGTGACGGCGGAGCCTTCGGAGAGCATGGGCGTGATGGTCGAGACGGTGCCGCCCTTGGCAGTGCTGTAGCAGGCGATGATGCTCTTGCCCTTGCCATCGAAGCCAGCCACCGCGCCCTGGGCCGTGTCGGACTGGCCGCCGGTGCCGGAGTACTGGTTGGGGCCGATGGACTCGCTGGCCACCTGGCCCGTGAAGTCCACAGAGATGCAGGTGTTGATCGAGACCATCTGGGAGTTCTGGGCCACCACGGCGGGGTTGTTCACCCAGCTGCCCCGCTGGAACTCCACGGCCAGGTTGTCGTCCAGCCAGTCGTAGAACTTCCGGGAGCCCATAGCGAAGGTCGTGACGAACTTGCCGGGCTTGAGGGCCTTCCGCCCGTTGGTGATCACGCCCAGTTCGTAGAGCTCCATCATGGAATCCACCAGCATCTCGGTGTGGACACCCAGATCCTTCTTGTCCTTGAGGGCCATGGCCGCAGCGTTGGGAATGCCGCCAATGCCCAACTGCAACGTCGAACCATCCTCCACCAGCCCAGCGATGTGGGCGCCGATGGCCAGGTCCGTGGCGTTGGGCTGGGGGGCCGGCAGGGCCGGAACCTCCTGGTCGTGCTCCACGAAGTAGTCCACCTTGGACACGTGGACCTGGGTGTCACCGAAGGTCCGGGGCAGGCGCGGGTTCACTTCCAGGACCACGAGGCGGGCGTGGTCCATGATGTCCTTCTCGTAGGTGATGCCCAACGAAAGTGATACGAAGCCGTGCTTGTCTGGCGGGGTGCAGGTGCCGAAGAAGATGTCGGGGCGGTGGGCGTGGATACGGTCCGTGGCAGCGCGGTGCAGCATGTTGGGCACGTAGGTAACAGTACCCGTGTTGGCCTTGAGGGCCGCCCGGGAGCCCGGCGCATGGAACCAGGAGGCCAGCTCGAAGTGGCCCTTCATCTCCTTCTTCATGTAGAAGTCGTATTCCTTCAGGGTGAGCACCGAGAAGACCCGCACATTCTCCACCCGATCCCCGACGATGTGGAATCGGGACATGCAGCCCTGGGGCTCGGAGGCGCATTGGGCCACGATCACGTCGTTGTCGCTGCGGATGAGTGCCACGGCCTCATCGATGGGGACCAACTTGCTCAGATAGATGTCCTTGGCGTTCATGCCGACTCCTGCTGGGGAAAGAACTCAGAAAGACCGTGGGCCAGGTAGCCGCCGAGGGTCTCAACCAGGGCCCGTGCGTTGATGGGCGAGGTGTCGAAGGCGGCTTCCATGCCGAAGTAGTGGGCCAGGCCCATGAGGAATTCAATGGCCGTGGCTTCGTCCAACTGCGGTGCCGTGCGGGTGATTCGCAGAGGGGCCAGCCGCTTCTTGTAGCCCGCGGCGAAGGCGCCGTAGTACTCCCGCACTGTTGCTGGCAGCACGAACTCCGCCTCGCGCACGATGTTGTAGCAGTTCCGGTCCATGGAGAGGTACACCAGCCACAGCCAGAGGCCGCGCAGCTCAAACTCCAGGGCATTGAGCCCCGTCGTCCCGGCCATGTTCGTGGCGATGAAGGCGCGCACATCGTGGCCCACCAGGCCGATGAGCTCCGCGTAGAAAGCCTCCTTGGAGCCGAAGTGCGTGTAGAAGGCCCCAACCGACAGCTGAGCCCCGCTCGTCACTTCGTGGATGTTGGTCTCGAAGTAGCCCTTCTCCCCGAATAGGCGCCGGCCCGAGCGCAACAGCCGCTCACGGACTCCCTCTTCAAGCGCGACCGGCAAAGGCTTGGCCGAGCCGCCAAAGACCTTGGCGGCGTCAAAACTGAGGCCCCGGAAGAGGCCGTCGGTGACAATGCCAGTGACAGTGTCGAGGTCGATGGAGCTGGCCCCGGAGGCACCGCGGATGGAGCAGAAGCGCAGGCCGCCGAAGGCGAACAGATACTCCGCGAGGTCCACTTCCCGGCCCAGGGCCGTGCTGAGGCTGCGGGTGTAGATGGCCACCAGGCGGCGCTCAAAGTCGAAGTAGCGGTACTGGCCCTCCCGGAACACCGAGATCAGGTCCGCATGGGCCTCGGTGTAGCGGAGCATGGCCGCGGAGTAGTTCTGGATCCGCTCCCGGGGCGTCTGGCCCCCGGCCTGCTCCATGGCCTCCCGGATCTGCTCCAGGACTCGACCGAGGATGAGCTTGAAGAGCGCCTCCTTGCCCTCGAAATAGCGGTAGAAGACCCCGTTGGACAACCCCGCCTCACGGCAGATCTCCGCCACGGACACGGTGGCGTACCACTTCTGGGCGAAGAGCTCCACGGCCGCCGCCACCAGCCGTTCGGCGGTCTGCGGGTTGCCACGGGCACCAGAGGACATCGGGGGACTCCAGGATGAGAGGAAAGAAAACCGGTAGATCAGGAATGAGAGGCGATTCGGTGGTCATGGGGAGTCTAGACCTGCCTCAGGCTGGCTTGCAACAAGAAAGTTGGCGCTCCTTATCGACCGCCTCAAAGTGCTTTCCCTTGTGCCCTTTGTGTTCTTTGTGGCCAACCTTTTTTCTCCAGATAGCCGGATCACTTGAAGAATCACCCCAGAGAACCCGCGGCGGTTTTGCGGCAGCGGGCTCTGCCCCAGGCCCAAAAAAATGGAATTTGCCACAAAGAGCACAAAGGCCACAAAAAGAAGGAACCCGAGATAGCGTGGTCGAGAAGGGCTCATACATGACCCAGCCATCTTTTCCTCTTGTGGCTGGGTTCAAAGGGGAGTATCAAAAGTGAGAGACGATTCATGTCTTTCGTGGAGGCCTCCATGCATGTGGGGATCATCGGCACCGGAACCTGGCTGCCCTCGGGGCGGCAGAGCGCAGCGGACCTGGCCTTGGCCACGGGTGTGCCCGAGGACGTCATCGCCCTCAAGTTCGGCGTGAAGGGCAAGCCCGTGGCGGGGCCCGGCGAAACCACTGCCTTCATGGGCCTAGCCGCCGCCAACAAGGCCCTGGCCGATGCGAAGGTCGTCGGCGGCGCCGTGGATCTCGTCATCTGGTGCGGCGCCCAGCACAAAGACTACCCCTGCTGGCTGGCGGGGCTCTATGTGGCCAACCAGATCGGCGCCAAACGGGCCTGGAGCTTCGACATGGAGGCCATGTGCGGCTCCATGATGGCGGCCCTGGATGTGGCCAAGGCCCTCATGACCACCCACCCGGAGCTGGAGACGGTGCTGCTGGTGTCCGGCTACCGCAACAACGACCTCATCGACTCAGCAGTGCCCGCCACCCGCTTCATGCTGGACATCGGCTCCGGTGGCTCCGCTGTGGTGCTGAAGAAGAACGCGGGCCGCAACGCCGTGCTGGCTTCGGCCTTCCGGGGCGATGGGTCGCTGTCCGAGATGTGCATCGTGCCCACCCTGGGTACCAAGGCCTGGCCCCCCGCTGCGGAGGATGTGGCCAAGGCCCACTTCATGGTGCCCGACGAAGAGGCCTTCAAAGCCAAGCTCGGTGAGGTCACCATGCCCAACTTCTACGCTGTGATCCGCGAGTCCCTGCAGCTGTCGGGCTTCACCGAGAAGGACCTGGACTACCTGGCCATCCTCCACTTCAAGCGCAGCGCCCACGATGCAGTGCTGGCAGAATTGGGCCTGCGCCAGGACCAGAGCACCTACCTGGACGAGTACGGCCACCTGGGCCAGAACGACCAGGTCCTCTCCCTGGAGCTGGGCCTACGGGACGGCAAGGTTTACGACGGCTCGCGCATCGTCTTCGTCGGCGCGGGTCTCGGCTTCGTCTGGGCCTCCACGGTCATCCAGTGGGGCCCCTACTCAGAATGAACCGGATCCCTGGGACCCGGCTCTGAAGCGCAGGATCCAAACGCCGGGGGGCGAGTGGATTCTGCGTGATTTTATTCTTAGGCTCCGGCTTCGCCCAGCACCTTCAGCAGCGCCTCCTGGAAACGCTCCGGGGCCTCCTGCTGGGGGATGTGGCCGCAGCGGGCGATGGGGATCAGGTCCGCATGGGGCAGCACTGAGGCCATGCGCTGAGCGTAGCCCAAGGTCATCAACTGGTCCGCGGTACCCCAGAGCAGGGTGACCGGGGTCTCGATGCTGCGGAGCTGGGCCTCGTCCAGGGTCCAGTCGCCCATGGTGGTGTTGACCGTGGCGACGAAGCGTCGCAGTGGACTGCTCTTGCCCCGGCGGACCATGTCGTCCAGCACGAAGTCGGGGACAGCCGGATTGCTGGGGTCCCGCAGCTGGGCCATGGTCTCCTGGGCCTCGCGGCGAGTTCCGGGCAGCAGGTTGACCGAGCCACTGGAGCCCTTGAGTGCGCCGCCGTTCACGGCGATCACCCGGGCCACCCAATCGGGATGCCGCTGGGCCAGCACCATGGCCATCCACCCCCCCAGGGAGTTCCCAATGACCGTGAGGGGCTCGCCCTGGGCCTCCGCGCCGATGACCGCCTCCAGCCCGGCGACAATGGCTGCGGCCTCGATGGTGCCCGTGGCAGGCGCGCTGTCCCCGTGCCCCGCCAGATCCGGGAGGATGAGCCGGTAGTGGCCCAAGAGCGCGGGCACCACCTTGGCCCAGGTGCCCGCCTGGTCGCCGGCGCCGTGCAGCAACAGCAGCAGGGGCCCCGACCCGCCCACAAAGACTGAAAGGGGGCCCTGGCTCGAGGGCACGAAGTGCTGCCGCAGCCCGGCCTTGGCCAGGGCGCGTCGGCAGGTCCAGGCATAGAGGGCCAGGGGACGCTTTCGCCCTAGCCAGGTCAGGGTGCCCAGACCGGCCAGGACCAGGACGACCAGGAGCAGCAGCAGCCAGATCCAGGTGTGCATGGTTTTCTCCACATTTAAAAAACGAACGGTCGGTTGGTCAAATACGGTAGCCCTGCCATGGGCGCAGCGTCAATGGGGCGGGGGGTCGCCAAGGCCATGGCGGCCGCCCCGCCGATCAGGGTTTCCCAGGGGGCAAGGCTTCCTGGCGGAACATGCCGGCCCGGAGGATCTGGGAGATCTCGGCCATGGCCAGGGGGGTATCCATGCCGAACTGGTTGGGCACGCCGAAGAGGATCTCCACGGCGAAGTACTGGAGGAAGACCCGGCTGACCAGCATGAGGGCCGTGTTGGGGTGGAAGCCCGGGGCCATGCGGTCCTTGAGGGCATCACCGGGAAAGCGGTGGTTCAGGAAGCTGGAGAAGCGCTCGGACATGCCCGTGTAGAACTTCCGGATGTGGGTTCCCTCAAACTCCACCACATCGATGTAGATGAGGTCCACGTAGGGGCGGTAGATGCGCACGCTCTCTTCCGCCGCCCGGGCCAGGGCCTCCAGGTCATCGGGGAAGGCGCCGGCTGCCAGGGCCTTGTTGAAGGGGAAGTCGGGCTGCTCAATGGCCTGCCAGTACTGGCCCAACAGGGTGGTGAAGAGGGCTTCCTTGTCCGGGAAGTGGTGGTAGACATTGCCCGTGGAGAGGCCCGCTTCCAGGGCAATCTCCCGAATGCTGGTGCCCCGGTAGCCCTGTTTGGAGAAGAGCCGCAGCGCCGCCTGCAGGATCGCCCCCTGGCTGCGTTCGGATTTCTCTCCCTGGGTAAGTTTCAAGGCCCGCTCCTAGTCTCAGGGTATGGGGCCCGGCAATTCGGATCAAGTTTAATGAAACCTGGAGATCCCTGATAGGCGACCCCGGGGGAATGATGCACCGGTTCTGCGCTGGTCGCACCCCTGCCCTGCGGGTCCTGGCGGCTGTCGCCCGCCTCTGGGGCCAGGGAATTTCCCGAGTCGGTCCTTTACTCGGAGGCAGGCTCGGCCGATAGAGCCCTAGTGTCCATGACGTAGAACCTGATGAGGTCTCGGGGGGTTGGAATGGTTGGCATGACAGCCCCAGCCGAGAGCATGTTGTCACTGTGGCGCGCGCGCCGGGCCCTGCTGGCGGGCCTGCTGGCCCTGAGCGGCCAGGGTCTGGTGAGCCAGGATCCGAAAGACGTGCCACCGCCCCGGCGCCGACCGGAGGGGTATCGGGCACTCACCTTCCCGGACCGCCAGGATGAACGGCGGCAGTCCGAGATCGGGTGGATGGGAGGGCAGCCTTCGCCGGCCCACCAGGACTACAAAAAGCAACTGGCCACAGAGCACCTGGAGCGCTTCGCAGCGTCCTTCCCGAGGCCTCAGGGCGGCCCAGAATTGCCCATGATCCAGGGACCCAGCACGGTGAGCTGGCGCTGCATCGGTCCCACCAAAGGCGTGTCGACCTATTCGGGCATCACCAACCCGGACGTGGACTCCGGCCGCATAGCCCCCCAGGGCCTGGCCATCACGGCGGACGGCCTGACGCTCTACCTGGCCTCCGCCACCGGGGGCCTCTGGAAGACCAGCACCGCGGACCGGACCCACGCAGGCAACACCTGGACCTGGACGCCTCTGACGGATTCGCTGCCCGTGGCCTCCTCCACGGGCAACATCCCCATCGGGGCCGTGGCCCTGTCACCGAGCGGCGCCGCCCTCTACATCGGGGCAGGGGACTTCAACGCCAGCTATGGTAAGGGCTTCTACCGGAGCAGCGACGGCGGCACCAGCTGGACCGAGACCTCGAAGACCAGCCTCTGCGGCCTCTATGCCTCTGACTACATCTCCTGCATCTTCCCCGTAGACGAGACCACCCTCCTGGTCGGCGGCAATGCGGGCCTCTTCCGCTCCACGGATGGCGGAGCCAGCTTCGGGGGCGACGCCATCGGGAACCGGGTGCTGGGGCCCAATGGCTACGGGGATCGCATCTGGTCGGTGGAGCAGGTGGGAAGCTCCTCCCAGAACCTGGTGGCCAGCCTCCAGATCACCGGCAATCCCGCCACGGGCTCGGCCTGGTACTCGTCAGATGGCGGCCTCACCTGGAACCAGGCCGCCATCTCCGGCACGAGCCCCACCCTCCCGGCCAACATCGGCCGCATCACCCTGAAGAGCAACAAGGCCGCAGGCAACACGAATGTCTGGGGCATCGCCCATGTCACGCCAGGCCCAAGCATGTTCAAGGGCATCTTCCTTAGCACCGATGCCGGGCGCACGTACAACTTCGTGCCGGACGCCTCCAGTCCCGCCACGCTGTTCTCCCTCAGCGGCGATGGCCAGCAGGGCGGGTACAACCAGTGCCTGGCCGTGAGCCCCACCGGGACCAACGCAGCCACCACTGGAATCTTCACGGCCTCCAACCTGGGCTTCTACCGCTCCACAGATGGGGGCTCCACCTGGACCTGCCTGACCAACTGGTACACCTGGCCGGGCACCCCGGTCTACTCCCATGCGGACAAGCACACGGCCACCTGGTCGCCGGATGGCAGCGCCCTCTATGTGGGGAACGACGGCGGCCTCTCGGTGTTCTGGGACCCCTACAGGGCCAGCATCCCACTGCGTCCGACGGGCACGGGCAGCCAACCCCTCACGGACCCAACCTTCGTGGACAACCTGCACAACGAGGGCCTGAGCACCCACCTGGTCTACCACCTGGGCTCCACCAACGCCGTCACTCCGACGGACGCCCCGTCGCGGGTGACCATTGGTCTCCAGGACAACAGCACCCGGCGTCGGACCGGAACACTGGCTTCCAGCACCCAGTTCGACGAGGCCTACGCCACCGGCGATGGCTTCGGCACCCTCATCCACAAGCTGGATGGCAACAAGATCATCGTCTCCGGTGTCCAGGTCAACCTGGGCTACAGCCTGGATGGTGGCAGCACGTTCAGCAGCGGCAACTCGGGCATCGACCTGACAGGCGGCGGCCCCTTCCACACGCGGGTGGAGCCGGGCCGGGCGGATGCCACCGGCAACACCGCCTACACGGCCACCAACTACAAGCTCTTCAAGTCCACCAACTTCGGCCAGTCCTGGACGGCCTGCGCCATGGGCGGCTTTCCCAACTCGGGGGCCGGCCTCATCCGGAACTTCAACAGCTCCTCCACGAATCCCCTGAAGCTGGTCATCGTCGATGCGACCCACTGTTGGATCAGTGCCGATGGTGGCGCCACCTGGATCGACAAGGGGGCTGTCTATCCCGCAGGCGGCGTGGAGGTGGCCCTCAGCTACGTGTGGTTCGACTCCCTGAACGACTCGGTCCTCTATGCCGCCTCCGCCTACACCGGCTGGGGCCCCACCATCCAGCACCTCTGGCGCAGCGCCGATGGAGGCAGCACCTGGCAGAACATCGAGGGGGGCGACTTCCCCTCGGGCCACGGGGTGAACCTCGGCGGCCCCGTCCACATCATCCAGAACGATCCGAGCAGCAGCACCACCCTGCTGGCCGGAACAGATTTCGGCCTCTACAGCTCCCTGGACTCGGGGGCCACCTGGACCCGCTACGGCGTGGGCCTGCCCCTGGTGGGCGTCCATGATTTCTTCATCGCGCCGGATGGCAGCTTCATTCGCGCCGCCACCTATGGCCGGGGCGTGTGGGAATCCACGGGGCAGGCCCACGGTCCCACCATTCTGGCCCAGCCTCAGCCGACGACCGCTTACCAGGGCCTGGACACCAGCTTCTCCGTCCAGGCCACGGGCGCCTACTCCTACCAGTGGCAAACGTACTCGGGATCGGTCTGGGTCAACCTCAGCAACGATGCAACCTACAGCAGCGTCACCTCAGCTGCCCTGGCCATCACCGCCGCCCCCCTGGCCCTCAGCGGCACCCAGTACCGGGTGGTGGTGCGGGGCACGGACACGGCCAGCCCACTCACAGTCACCTCCAACGGGGCCCAGCTGACGCTGATCCCGCCCCCCGACCCAACCGTCCAGACCCAGCCCAGCAGCAGCACCCTGGCCGCAGGGGGCAACGGCAGCTTCACGGTCCTGGCCACCTGGGCCACCACCTACCAGTGGCAAGTGAACGATGGCAGCGGGAACGGGTGGACGAATCTGGCGAACGGCGTCCTCTACGGCGGTGTAGCAACCTCCAGCCTGAGCCTCACGGGGGTCACCCTCGGCATGAGCACCTATCAGTACCGGGTGGTGGTGACGGGGGCCGCCGCCGCCAGCAACCCCACAAAAACCTCCAGCGCAGCCACCCTCACGGTGGTGGTGCCTCCCAGCTTCACAGCCCAACCGGCGAGCGCCACGGTGGCGACCGGCTCCAGCGCCGGCTTTGCCGCCACCGTGACCGGGGCCCTTGCCCTCCGCTGGCAAGTGAAGATCGGTGTGGGTGCCTGGACCGACCTGGTCGACGGCGCCGTGTATTCGGGCTCGACCACCGCCTCCCTGACGATCAGCGCCCCCACGTCCGGCATGGACGGCTACTCCTACCGCCTGGTGGCCACGGGCTCCCTGGCCCTGAGCACCACCTCCAGCACCGTGACTCTGGGCGTGAAGGATCCCGCGGGCATCAGCGTCCAGCCCGCCGATACCAGCAGCCTGTTCAACGCCCAGGCGCACTTCTCAGTGACCGCCACAGGTTACAGCCTCAGCTACCAGTGGCAGGAAAAGGCCACCACCGGAGCCTTTGCCGGAACCTGGGTCAACATCAGCGATCTGGTCAACTACGGCGGCTTCACCACAGCCTCGCTGTCGGTCTGGGCCAGCACCACCATGGGTGGCTACCAGTACCGAGTCGTTGTGACGGGAGGCGTGGGAGCCCCCATCACCTCCAACGCCGCCACCCTCACGGTGCTGTGCACCCCGAGCATCTCGGTACAACCTCTTGATCGGGCCATCGATGTGGGCGGCAACGCGACCTTCACGGTAACGGCCAGTTCGGCCCTGGGCTATCTCTGGAAGGTGAACTCCGGCAGTGGCTACGTGAACGTCCCCTATGCCGCCCCCTACACGGGGAATGGCACCGCCAGCCTCACCATCACCGGCGCCACTTCCGGCATGAACGACTACCTCTACCAGGTCACGGTGGTGGGCTGTGCCGCGCCGAACGCCACCTCCACAGCTGCCACGCTCTCCGTGGGCGTGGCCCCGAGCATTTCAGTCCAACCCTCCAACCAGACCCTGGCCACCGGGGCCAGCGGCAGCTTCACCGTGACGGCCCTGGCGGCCATGGCCTATCAGTGGCAGGTGAACTCAGGCTCGGGCTTTGTCAACGTCGTCAACAACGCCACCTATGCGGGCGCCACCAGCGCCACGCTGGCTCTCAGTGGCGCCACCCTTGGCATGAGCGGCTACCAGTACCAGGTCATCGTCACCGGGGCCGTGGCCCCCACGGCGACCTCCAACCCCGCCACCCTCACGGTGCTTAACGCACCCGCCATCACAGGCCAGCCCGCCAGCACCGCCGTCACTGTGGGGGGCAGCACCAGCTTCACGGTCAGCGCCACCGGGGCCGGCCTCAACTACCAGTGGCAGGTGAACCCCGGCTCGGGCTACGTGAACGTGGTGAACAACGCCACCTATGCAGGCGCCACCTCGGCCACGCTGACGCTCAGCAATGTCGGCGCAGGGCTCAGCGGGGCGCTCTACCAGGTGGTGGTATCGGGAACCGTGGCGCCGTCCGTCACCTCCTCACCCGCCACGCTCACGGTGAACACCCCGCCCAGCATCGGCACGCAGCCCGCGAATTCCACCATCAGTGCAGGCAGCGGCACCAGCTTCACCGTCCTCGCCAGCGGCACCGGCCTCAGCTACCAGTGGCAGGTCAACCTAGGCTCGGGCTACATCAACGTGGTGAACAGCGCCACCTACAGCGGCGCCACCACGGCCACGCTGACGCTCAGCAACGTTGGCGCAGGGCTAAGCGGAGCGCTCTATCAGGTGGTGGTCTCGGGAACCGTGGCACCCTCCGTCACCTCCTCACCCGCCACGCTCACGGTGAACACCCCCCCCAGCATCGGCACGCAGCCCGCGAATTCCACCATCAGCGCAGGCAGCGGCACCAGCTTCACCGTCCTCGCCAGCGGCACCGGCCTCAGCTACCAGTGGCAGGTCAACCTAGGCTCGGGCTACATCAACGTGGTGAACAACGCCACCTACAGCGGCGCCACCACGGCCACGCTGACGCTCAGCAACGTTGGCGCAGGGCTAAGCGGAGCGCTCTACCAGGTGGTGGTCACGGGCACCGTGGCGCCAGCCGTCACCTCCTTGCCCGCCACGCTCACGGTAAACACCCCGCCCAGCATCGGCACCCAGCCCGCGAATGCCACCATCAGCGCAGGCAGCGGCACCAGCTTCACCGTCCTCGCCAGCGGCACCGGCCTCAGCTACCAGTGGCAGGTGAACTCCGGCTCGGGCTACGTGAACGTCGTCAACAATGCCACCTACAGCGGCGCCACCACGGCCACCTTGACGCTCAGCAATGTGGGCGCAGGGCTCAGCGGAGCGCTCTACCAGGTGGTGGTCACGGGCATCGTGGCCCCATCCGTCACGTCCTCGGCCGCCACGCTCACGGTTAATACCCCGCCCAGCATCGGCACGCAGCCCGCGAATTCCACCATTAGTGCAGGCAGCGGCACCAGCTTCACGGTCAGCGCCACCGGCACGGGCCTCAGCTACCAGTGGCAGGTCAATCCGGGCACGGGCTACGTCAACGTGGTGAACAACGCCACCTATGCAGGCGCCACCTTGGCCACGCTGACGCTCAGTAATGTCGGCGCGGGGCTCAGCGGGGCCCTCTACCAGGTGGTGGTCACGGGCATCGTGGCACCCTCCGTTACCTCATCACCCGCCACGCTCACAGTGAACACCCAGCCCAGCATCGGCACTCAGCCCGCGAATGCGACCATCAGCGCCGGCAGCGGCACCAGCTTCACGGTAGGGGCCAGCGGGACGGGCCTCAGCTATCAGTGGCAGGTGAACACCGGCTCGGGCTACGTGAACGTGGTCAACAACGCCACCTATGCAGGCACCACCTCGGCCACCTTGACGCTCAGCAGTGTGGGAGCAGGGCTCAGCGGGGCCCTCTACCAGGTGGTGGTCTCGGGAACCGTGGCACCCTCCGTCACCTCCTCGCCCGCCACGCTCACGGTGAATACCCCGCCCAGCATCGGCACCCAACCCGCGAATGCCACCATCAGCGCAGGCAGCAGCACGACCTTCACGGTCGTCGCCAGCGGCACGGGCCTCAGCTACCAGTGGCAGGTGAACACGGGTTCGGGCTATGTGAACGTCGTGAACAACGCCACCTATGCGGGCGCCACCAACGCCACACTGGTCATTAGCGGCGCGCCCCTGGGCATGAGCGGTTACCAGTACCAGGTCATCGTCACCGGGGCCGT
>CAIWKE010000036.1 GCA_903913215.1 uncultured Holophagaceae bacterium | reverse complement strand
GGCCCTCACAGAGAGCTCCCCGGCCTCCCCGGTCTTCGTGGCGGGCACGCCCATCAGCCTCCAGGCGCCCACCATCGCGAATGCCACCCCTGGCATCACCACCACCTATGCGGTCACCAACGGCACCCTGCCCGCGGGCTTGACCCTCAATGCTGACGGCACCATCACCGGCACACCCACCACGCCCGGCGTCACGACCTTCACCGTCACTGCCACCAACGGCGCCCGCACGGCCACCTCGACGCCCACCTACACCGTGACTCCCTCGGCGGCCCTCACGGAGAGCTACCCCGCCTCCCCGGTCTTTGTGGCCGGCACGCCCATCAGCATCCAGTCCGCCACCATCGGCAATGCCACCCCTGGCATCAGCACCACCTATGCGGTCACCAGCGGCACCCTGCCCGCGGGCTTGACGCTCAATGCTGACGGCACCATCACCGGCACACCCACCACGCCCGGTGTCACGACCTTCACCGTGACCGCCACCAATGGCGCCCGCACGGCCAATTCCACGCCCACCTACACCGTGACTCCCTCGGCGGCCCTCACAGAGAGCTACCCGGCCTCCCCGGTCTTCGTGGCGGGCACTCCCATCAGCCTCCAGGCGCCCACCATCACGAATGCCACCCCTGGCATCACCACCACCTATGCGGTCACCAGCGGCACCCTGCCCGCGGGCCTGACGCTCAACACCGATGGCACCATCACGGGCACGCCCACCATACCCGGCGTCACGACCTTCACCGTCACCGCCACCAATGGCGCCCGTACCGCCACCTCGACACCCACCTACACCGTGACCCCCTCGGCGACTCTCACGGAGAGCTACCCGGCCTCCCCAGTCTTCGTGGCGGGCACGCCCATCAGCCTCCAGGCGCCCACCATCGCGAATGCCACCCCTGGCATCACCACCACCTATGCGGTCACCAGCGGAACCCTGCCCGCGGGCTTGACCCTCAATGCTGACGGCACCATAACGGGCACCCCCACCACACCCGGCGTCACGACCTTCACGGTCACCGCCACCAACGGCGCCCGCACGGCCACTTCCACGCCCACCTACACCGTGACCCCCTCGGCGGCCCTCACCGTCGGCTACACCACACCGGTGACCTTCACCGCGGGCTCCGCCATCACGTCCCAGACTGCCTCGGTGAGCAACGCGACGCCGGGCCTCAGCACCACCTACGCCGTGACCAGCGGCAGCCTGCCCACGGGCCTCACCATCGATGCCAGCACGGGCGCCATCTCCGGCAACCCCTCGGCACCCGGCGTCTATGCCTTCACCGTGACCGCCACCAACGGCGCCCGTACCGCCACCAGTAGTCCCACCTACACCGTCACCCCGGCGGCGGCCCTCACCGTCGGCTACACCACGCCGGTGACCTTCCCGATCAGCGTAGGCATCACCGCCCAGACGCCCACGGTCTCCAACGCCACGCCGGGCCTCAGCACCACCTTCGCGGTGACCAGCGGCAGCCTGCCCACCGGCCTCGCCATCGATGCCAGCAGTGGCGCCATCTCCGGCACACCCACGGCTGGGGGCGTCTCCGCCTTCACCGTGACCGCCACCAATGGCGCCCGCACGGCTGCGGCCAGCCTGAGCTACACAGTGTCCGCCGCGCCCACCGCCCTGAACTACACGACCCCCGCCACCTACCCTGAACAATCCTTGATCACGCCAAACCTCCCCAATCCTTCCGGCGGAGCACCCACTTCGTACGCCGTGACCCTGGGCACCCTTCCCACGGGCCTGGTCCTGAATAGCAGCACCGGGATCATCTCTGGGACGCCCGCAGGGCCGACGGCCAGCCCCGTCTCCGTCACCATCACGGGCACCAATAGCTATGGCGGTGTTTTTGAAGTCGTCGTCATCACGGTTTCGCCCATCGCCCCGACCAGCCTGAACTACACCACGCCGAACACCTACACCAATGGCACCGCCATCACGGCCAACCTGCCCAATCCCTTGGGCGGAACACCCACTTCCTATGTAGTGTCCTCGGGCATTCTGCCCATCGGCCTGAGCATCAATCCGACCACCGGCGTCCTCAGCGGCACCCCGACGGCCCCCACCGCCGGCCTTGTGCAGGTGACCATCCGGGGTTCCAACGGGACAGGGCTGATCACGCAGACCATCAGCATCACCGTCAACGACACGGCTCCGACCGCCTTGAACTACACCACGCCCAACACCTACACGGATGGCACTCCCATCCTGGTGAACAACCCCAACCCCACCGGCGGAACCCCCAGCTCCTACGCGATCACTGGCGGTGCGCTGCCCGCGGGCCTGACCCTGAATGCGACGACGGGGGTGATCTCCGGCACGCCCGCGGGGGCCCAGACGGCTCTGTCCGTGACCATCACGGGCACCAACGGTGTGGGCTCAGCGTTCAAGGCCATCACCAACACTGTGACGGCCACAGCGCCCACGGCACTTCACTATGCGACGCCGTCCACCTACATCATGAACACCGTGATACCCAATAACAGCCCCAACCCCGTGGGTGGAACACCCGCCAGCTACGCCATCACGGCGGGCTCTCTGCCTGCTGGCTTGCACCTGGACCTCACCACGGGTGATATCTACGGGACGCCCACGGCCACCACCGCCGGGCCTGTCTCCGTGACCATCAAGGGCACCAACCCCTCCGGCAACGTCAGCCAGACCATCAGCATCAATGTGCCGCTACCGATTGTGGTCTCCTTCTCTGGCAATCCCGTGCTGCTTCCGGTCGGGCAGATCGCCCAGCTCACGGCCGTGTTTGCAGGCGGCGTGGGGAGCATTGACAACAGCATCGGCACCATCCAGTCCGGCGGGAACATCTACACCCCTGCCGTGGCGACGCCCCAGTCCATTACCTACACCCTCACGGTGACCAACGGTTCCTCCCCCATCGTCACGGCCCCCGTGACCATCCAGTGGGTCAATTCCGGGACCACTCTCACCGTGCCTGTCTCGCTTTCCGGCGGAGGTGGAATCGACTACACCGACCCCGGCCATATCGGCGATCCCTTCTACGGGCTCAAGCTCGTCATCCCATCCCAGGGTGCCGTCTGCGACGACACGAACCTCACGATCATGAAAGAGGCCTCAGCCCCCTCCACGGCACCGAGTCCAGCTCTGATCGTCTCCCAGACCTACAACTTCACCACGACCATCGGCTACCCCTTCAAGAAGCCCATCACCGTGACCCTTCCCTACGACACCACCTCCCTGGTGGCGGGTGATGTACCGATCGTCTTCTACTGGGATCCGGCCTACAACGTCTGGGTGGCCAACGGCGTGAAGAGCTTCGATGCCGTGGCCAAGGAAGTCACCTTCACGACCCTGCTCCCGGGGCGCTACACCGTGATGGCCATTCCGAGTCTGGCCAGCACCCTGTCCAATGCCGCCACCGCCTTCGTCTCCACCACGGATGGCTGGTTCCAGCCCAACCAGGGCGTGTTCGATCAGCCCGGCGGCTCCAGCTTCGGCATGAGCGCCTTCGCCTCCTGGTACTACAAGGATCGGAAGAGCACCAATGCCAATACCGGGCTCTATTCGCTCTTCCGGCAGGGGCCCATCGCCTCCGACGATGTGGCCGCCAAGGCCCTCATCAGCCGGCTGGCCAACGGGACGAACGACAGCTGGTCCCAGATCGTCAACCAGACCGCGTACCAGCTGACGGACAAGCAGACCGGCCTGGCGCTGATCACGGCCCTCAAGGTGACCGGCCAGCCCCAGATCTTCCTTATGGGTGATACCCGCCCTGTGACCAGTAACGCCCTGGCCACCGTCGTTTATGACTACAACGCCACCACCAAGAAGTTCAGCGTGATGGACCCCAACTATCCCGGTGTGACGCTCACCATCACCTGGGATCCAGTGGCCTTGACGAATGGGTGGACGGCCTACGAGCGCAGCCAGGGCTACTTCCCGGCTTTCAAACAGTATGCCTTTGAGGGCCATACCAGCATCCACAGGCTGGTGGACTATGAGCGGGCCTTCCAGGGTGCCAACACGGACTGGCCTGCCCCACCCTTTGCTGTGATCCACGTGGCCAATGTCGGCAATCTGGCCAGCCCCTCCATGACCGCCGGCACGCTCAACATCGCCGATGTGAGCAGCGTGGGCATCAACGGCACCGTGACCAATGGGGACGATACCGCCACCTACATCTACTGGAACCAGAACGGCGGCCCCCGCACCGCCGTGGGCATGGTGGGAACCAGCTTCATCCTCAATGTCGGCGCCCTGGAAGATCCCTATGGAACCCGCATCATGCTGGAGACCACCACCAACCCCTGTGACCCTACCTTCTCCCACTCCGGATTCCAGGAGTTCTACGTGAAGGACCAGGCCCTCTCCCCCTGGTTCGCCAACTCCTGCTTCGAGAACGGCCTCAAGGCGGATGGCAAGACGCCCCAGGGCTGGACCACCGAGCAGGGGAGCAATGGCGGGGTGTACTACCCCACGAATCCCACCTTCGACGCCCAGGGTCGCATGTCGGGCTACGCTCCAGCCGCCCTGTACACTCCCACCGGCGTGGCCAGCCCCTCGGCGGGCAGCGCCCTGGCTACCGTCGGGAATGATCCGACCTGCACCATCACGCCACTTCCCATGGTGCTGGATGGCACGGCCAGCTTCCGGGTGAACCATATCGGCTCGGGTTCGGAGCTCAGCAGGGCCTATCAGACCTTCACGGTGCCGACGATCGTGGCCCATCCCCAGTTGAGCTTCTACTGGTCGGCCGTGCTCGAGAATGCGGGCCATCCCGCCCAGCAGCAGCCCTATACCGACATCCTGCTCCAGGACATCACGGACCCCAACAACGTGAGCACGGTGTATTTCTTCCACATCGCGGCCCAGGACCCCACCTACCCCGGTTGGCAGACGAATGGCTCCTGGGGCGCGATCCCCTGGCAGAAGGTCAGCCTGCCCAACATGACCGCCTACAAGGGCCACACCCTGAAGCTCACGGTCACCGCCGCTGATTGCACCCAGGGTGGCCATGGCGGCTACGTCTACCTCGACAACATTGCCTGCAATTGAGGGAGCACTCATGAATCTCAGATCCACACTCCCCCTCCTGCTGGTGGCTTGTTCCCTGGGCGCGAGCGGGGCCCCTTCGGATGGCCCTCTCTCCTGGGCCCAGATCCAGGGCGCCGACCTGATCCAGCAGAACTCCATCTGCGCCAAGGACACCCTGGGCCTCGGCCTGGGCCTGGGTCAGTGGACCACCGCTCCCCATTGGGGCTGGGAGGCCACGTATCTCCACAGCCAGTTGGAGAGCAAGGGGAACCTCTGGATGGCCAACGAGGACCATCTGGATGGGAGCCTGCTCTTCCGCCCCTGGACCGGGACCCGCCGTTGGATCCCCTTCCTGCGGGCAGGGGCCGGCTTCACGCGACTGGAGGCCCCGCTGTCACTCGGTCCGTCCAGCACGGTTCGACTGAACCTGCTGGCGGGTGCGGGCACCCAGGTCCTCCTGGGTACGCAAGGCCTAGGCTCACTGGAAGTCCGCTCGGTCACGGTACAGACCTCCACCCGCCACCAGGAGCTGGAGCTCGTCGCGGGCCTCGGTCTGCGCTGGGGTGGCCGTCCGGCTGCCGCGGCCCTGCCCGCCGCCGCGCCCCTCCCGGCTCCCACACCAGCGCCAGTCATGGCTGCGCCAGTTCCGCCCCCAGCGGTGGTGCCGGCGCCCGCCCCGGCGCCTGCACCGGCACCGGCACCGGCACCTGCCGCCGCTCCCGTGCCGGCTCCGGCTCCGGCCGTGGCCGTCGCCCTCCCGGCCAAGTTCGTGCTGGGTGAGGCCGTGCTCCACTTCCCCAACAATGGCGATGTGCTGGGCGTCGAGGCGGTGACCGCCATCCAAACCGTGGCCGCGCAGCTCATGGCCTACCCCGGCGAATACACCCTGCAGATCGGTGGCCACACCTCCAGCCTGGGCAGCCCTGCGCACAACAAGGACCTGTCGCTGCGCCGGGCCCAGGCCGTGGCCAGGATCCTGGTGGACGCGGGCATCCCCGTCGCCCGGATCACCACCAAGGGAGCCGGCGCCGATCAGCCCATCGCCGACAACCGCACCCGGGAAGGCCAGAGCCGGAACCGCCGCGTGGAAATCGATGTGAGCACTCCGGAAGCCGTCGAAAAGACCAGGACTCAGACCGGGACGGTGGAGGCTCCCGCCGCCACGAAGCCCAGCCCGAAGTAGTCCTTAGCGACCCGAGTTTGAAGTTCCAAGCTGGTGATGCATCAGATTTGCGAAGCCTTTTTCCTGTGAATCCGGGATGATGGGCGGAGATCTTCCATCCGCCCTTCCCGGAGCCTCCGTGACCATCGCCATCTGGAACAGCCGCTACGAGACCGGCATCGAGATCATCGACGCCCAGCATCAGGATCTTTTTGCGGCCGTGAACCAACTGGCGGACTCCTTCCATGAAGGCCGCGCCCAGGATCAGACCGGACCAAGCCTGGACTTCCTGATCCGCTACACGACCGAGCACTTCCAGACCGAAGAACAGCACATGCGCGAGATCGGCTTCCCCTATTGGATGGAGCACGCCGAGGAGCACACCCGCCTCCTGGAGAAGGCCGAAGCCCTGCAGGCCGACCACGCCTTGGGCAAGGTCGTCACCATGGAACTGGTCATCTTCTTCGCGGACTGGCTGAAGCACCACATCAACGACGTGGACCTGCAGTATGTGGAATTCCTGAAAGAGCAGCGCCGGGAGGACTGAGGCTGGCCCGAACGGATAGACTTGCGGCACACTCGCAGGCGATCCCCGGAGTCCCATGCACACGGCCCAGCGCACCCATGGCTTCAGCGAGTCCGTCATCCGGGGCATGACGCGCCTCGCCACCGAGCACGGGGCCATCAACCTCGCCCAGGGCTTTCCCAACTTCCCGACCCCCGACGTCCTCAAGGACGCCGCCATCGCCGCCATCCGGGCCGATGTGAACCAGTACGCCATCACCTGGGGCTCGAAGCACCTGCGGGAGGCTCTGGCCCGCAAGATGCTGGCCTGGTATGGCCTCGCTGTGAATCCCGAGACCGAGGTGACCATCACCTGCGGCGCCACGGAAGCCATGGCCTCGGTGCTGCTGGCCCTGGTGGATCCCGGAGACGAGGTGGTGGTCTTCGAACCCTGGTACGAGAACTACGGTCCCGACGCGGTGCTCTGCGGGGCGCGCCCCATCATGGTACCCCTGCCCGTGGGCCAGGCCCTGGATCTGGAGCGCTTGGCCGCCGCCTTCGGGCCCCGCACCCGGGCCATCATCCTCAACACCCCCAACAACCCCACGGGCAAGGTCTTCACGGCCGCCGAACTGGCGGGCATCGCCGAGCTCTGCCAGCGCCACGGCGCCTATGCCATCACGGACGAGATCTACGAGCACATCATCTACGAAGGTCAGCACATCCCCCTGGCCACCCTGCCGGGCATGGCGGCGCGCACCATCACCATTTCCGGGGCCTCCAAGACCTACGCCATCACCGGCTGGCGCATTGGCACCATCATC
Source organism: uncultured Holophagaceae bacterium (assembly GCA_903913215.1). Lineage (GTDB taxonomy): Bacteria > Acidobacteriota > Holophagae > Holophagales > Holophagaceae > Geothrix. The sequence goes on along the minus strand of CAIWKE010000036.1, from coordinate 192,898 downwards.
GCCCCGGCGGAGCTGACGGCGGCCATCCGCAAGGTCCACGACTTCCTCACGGTGGGCGCCCCGGCCCCCTTGCAGGAAGCCGTCGCCGTGGCCATGGACACCCTGCCCCACAGCTACTACACCGCCATGGCGGCGGCCTACCGCCAGCGCCGGGACCTGCTCTGCGGCGCCCTGCTCCGCGCGGGCTTCCAACTGACGCCGCCCCAAGGCGCCTACTACGTGCTGGCGGACTACTCGGCCCTGGGCCAGGAGGACAGCAGCGCCTTCGCCATCCGCCTGGTGAAGGAGGCGGGCGTGGCCACCGTCCCCTACGCCAGCTTCACCACGAACCCGGCCCCGCCCCGATTGGTGCGCTTCGCCTTCTGCAAGACGGACGATCTGCTGGAGCAGGCCGCCCAGCGTTTGCTGGCCTTCGCCTCCCGACCCTGAGCAGGCCCGTGCCACCGGCTCTCCAATATTTATCGGCTTTGTTTCCCCGGTCAGTACAATGGGTTTCGGGCCTGGAGCTAAGCCTCCCCTGGGGTGGAGGCTCCCTTGGACGAGGATCATTACTCCTCCTCAGCTCGATGCAAAGGAGTCGTGGCGCATGGTTGGAAGCCTCAGCAGTTCCACATGGCGCCCGGTTGGTCTTGCTGCCGCAGCCCTCGTGCTGGCCCTGGGGTGCCACCAACGCTCTGATGCACCCCAGAAAAGTCAGAACGCGGGCCTCACCGCCCTGACCGTCCAGGGAGGCGTTTCGGATATCTCGCCGACCTTTGCCGCGAGCACCTTCGCTTACACCCTCAAGACCAACCACAGCTCGACCCCCGGCTCCCTCATCGTCACGGCCACCCTGGCGGATCCCAACGCCACCATGACCCTCAACGGGACGGCCCTCACCAGCGGCACCGCCTCAGCGGCCATTCCCCTCAAGGTGGGCGCCAACACCCTCAGCCTCGTGGTCACGGCCCAGGACCACAGCACCACCCAGACCTTCACCATCGCCGAGCAGATCAACGCGCCCAACACCACGGTGTATGTCCTGAACGCCGAGAATGGGTCTCCCGTGCCCGGCGCCACCCTCACCCTGGCGGATGCCTCGGGCACTGTCCTCCAGTCCGGCCTGGCGGTGGATGCTTCCGGCAAGGCCATGCTGGGCCTGGATGTCACATCGAAGTACAACATCAGCGCCTCGGCTGGGGGCATGGCCCAGTCCCTCATCGCTGGCTTCGATCCTTCCCGCGAGACTGTGGCCAGCCTCTATTGCCTCCCCTTGGGCGCGACCACCCTGCCTGCTCCAGATCAACAGGCTCCGGGCCTTGCCTACGGAAAAGACAGCAAAGCTTGGACCCCTCCCAGCGGCGAAGCCCTCAGAGATACCCTGGCAAACCTGGCCACCTTGAATAACCCCAGTCTGAGCGAGAGAGACAAGGTTCAGCCTGACCGGCAACGGAATGACCAGGCCACGGGTTCTCCAGGAGAACCAGCCACTCCCCTGCCCTCCGGTGCCAACAAGCGCACCGAACCGAGTGCTCAACCGAATATCACGGCTGGAGCGGGGGACCCCACCCAGCCCGACCTGTCCGGTCTGCGCCCCTCCAAGACCGTGGTCCAGGTGCTCAGCCGAAGCCAGCCCAGCAACCTACTGAGCGACCAGTCCGGTACGGTGTTGTCGCCCAAGGAGGCCTCTCCCACTACCGCCGAGGTGGAATTGAGTTTCTCCCTGCTCAATGCCTCGGGCGAAGGCCAAATCGTCCTCGGCTTCGAGGTCTACCGGTCCACCGACAGCAAGGCATGGACCAGGGTGGCCATCAACCAATTCGCCACCCTCACCGTGGCTTCCCGCCTGAGCTGGTCGGACAAGGACCCGAGTCTGCAGCCTGGCCTGACCTATCTCTACCTGATCCGCTGCTTCAACAGGAACACCAGCAAGAACGGCGGGTACAGCCAATTCTCGTCACCTGCGACAACCGACGCCGCCCCCCACCGCTGACCTTCACCGTACCCCAGCATCCGGCCCGGTGGTGCAACCAGATTCAAGAAATTCCTACATCAGGACGATCTTTTTTTAATCGTCTGATCTCGGTTCAGGATCCAGCTGGTGGTTGCCAAGCCCGCGCAACCTGTGCCCAGCCGCTTGAAGTCAGCCGATCCTCCGGGGGAGCTTCCATGTCGAGCCTGCGCACCTACTTCCAGTCCCTTGCCGGCAAAGTCTTCGGGACGGCCATGATCCCCGTGGTGCTGTTCCTGGCCCTCATCGCGGCCTACATGCTGCCCACGGTCAACACCCTGCTCCTGAGTTCCAAGAAGGAGGGGCTGCAGCACGTGGTCGAGAGTGCCTACACCCAGATCGCGTTCCTGGTGGATGAAGCCCAGGCTGGCCGCCTCAGCCAGGAGGAAGCCCAGGCCCGCGCCAAAAGCCTCGTGAGTTCGATTCGTTTCGGCGGGGGCAACTACGTGTTCATCCACGGCCCCAACCACAGCATCCTGGTTCTCCCTGCCGCGAAGCAACTGGAGAACAAGACCGCTGAACAGCTCCCCCCCGCCACCCTCGCCATCGTCAAGGCGCTGCGGGCTGCTTCCGGCGACCCTGCGGGCGGCTTCTACGACTACCCCTTCACCAAGCCCGGGAAAGATGGCCTCTTCCCCAAGTCCGCCTATGCGAAACGAATCAATGCCTGGGACTGGGTTGTGGGCGCGGGCGTGTATCTGGACGACATCGACATGGAGATGCGGCGCATCACCCTGGCCCTCCTGGGCGGGGCCCTGATTGTGGCCGCCCTGGTCGCCTACATCTCCAAGCGCCGATCCCAATCCATGGTGCGGCCCCTGCGGCAGCTCGTGCAGGGCTTGCGGGACAGCGATCTTTCCAAGCAGATTCCCGTGGAGACCCGGGATGAGATCGGCGAGGCCGCCGGTGCCTTCAACACCTACAACAGCCACATGCGGGATACGGTGAGGACCATCGGGAGTTTCGCCGATCGAGTCGCCTCCGGCAGCGCCGAACTGGCCGCCACCTCCCAGGAGATGGCCCGCGCCGTCCACGACATCGCCAAGGTGAGCGAAGAGCTGCAGCACTCTGGCGAGCAGGTTTCCCGAGCCATGGAGGGCCTGAGCGGGAACGTCGAGGCCATGCGCGAGCGCACCCGCCAGACCGGGACACAGAGTGATGAAGCAGTGTTGGATACCACCCGCGGCGCCGAGGCCGGCCAAGGGGCCTCCCAGGGCATGGAACAGATCCGGGATGCGACCTCCCAGGTGGTAAAGGCCGTGCAGGTGATCCAGGACATCGCCCGCCAGACCAACCTGCTCTCCCTCAACGCGGCCATCGAGGCCGCCAAAGCCGGCACCATGGGCAAGGGCTTCGCCGTGGTGGCCGAGGAGGTCCGCAAGCTGGCGGAGCGCTCCCGCAGTGCCGCCACGGAGATCGCTCAGCTCAATGAGCGCACCCAGGAGGCGGTGGCTGGCGGCGTGGACGGCATGAAGGTGAGCCTCGCCAACCTGGAAACCATCCGGGAGCGCATCGACAACATCGCCGGCAGCATCCGCGAGATCGGCAGCCTCAGCCAGGCCCAGGCCGAAACCAGCCAGGACGTGACCCACCGCATGAGCCAGACCACCGACCGCCTGGCCCAGAACGCCTCCGCCACCCAGGAGCTCTCCGCCACCGTGCTCGAAATCACCCGGACCTCCGACGACCTCGCCAGCGTCGCCGAAGGCCTGCGCCAAGTGGTGAACGAGTACAAGGTCTAGGCACGAGAGAACTGATTTACCGCCAAGACGCCAAGAGCGCCAAGAAAACCCTGTACCCCACGGCCCGGCAGTTACAACTTCACGTCCAATACATCGAAAAACAGACCACGAAAACATTAGGGCCGTGAGGAGGGGTCTGGGAAATTGCCAGATCAGCCCTGTGTGGCCTTCCAGTCTTTGTGTTGATCTTTCATTTTTTCTTGGCGCCTTGGCTTCTTGGCAGTGGGTTTTTCTTCCTTAAATCATCCAGTCATCCTGCACGTCCTGCTTGAACTCCATGGGCTGCCGGTTGCGGTACTGCAACTCGGGGTTCTTCACGGTGACGCGGGTATGGGCGGGCACGGACTGGGTGACGAACACGTTGCTGCTGATGACCGCATCCTGTCCGATGACCGTGTCGCCGCCCAGGATGGAGGCGCCAGAGTAGACGGTCACTCCCTCCTTCAGCGTGGGATGGCGCTTTACGCCCTTGAGGGACTGGCCGCCGCGGGTGGAGAGGGCGCCCAGGGTCACGCCCTGGTAGATCTTCACGTGGGGCCCGATGGTGGTGGTCTCGCCGATGACCACGCCGGTGCCGTGATCGATGAAGAAGTGACTGGCGATGGTGGCACCCGGGTGGATATCGATGCCGGTGAGGGCGTGGGCGTACTCGCTCATGATCCTGGGCACCAGAGGCACGTGGAGGGCATTCAGCTCGTGGGCGATGCGGTGCACGGTGATGGCGAAGATGCCGGGGTAGGAGAAGATCACCTCGTCAGTGTCCCGGGCGGCGGGGTCGCCATCGAAGGCGGCCTGCACGTCCGTGGCGAGGATGGCTCGCAGGCGTGGTACGGCATCCAGGAAGTCGCCCACGATGGCCTCGGCCTGGGCCTCGAAGTCGATGCGCTCGCCGCCGTGGCGGCTGGCCTGGTGGCGGATGGCGTTCAGCACCTGCTCCAGGAGCCGGCCCCGGATCTCCCCCAGAAGTTCGCCCACATAGTATTCCAGGGTCTGGGAGGTGAGGTTCTGCTTGCCGAAGTAGCCCGGAAAGAGCAGCTCCCGCAGCTTCTTCACCAGGTCGATGATGGCATCGCGGCTAGGCAAGGGGCTGGCGTCGAGGTGCCGCGTGAGCGGCTCCGCCAGATCACTGGCCACAATGGCGTGGACCAGGTCCGTGAAGTCGCTGCCAGCAGAGGGTCGGATGAGGTGGGACATGGAGGACTCCAGGGCGAACCGGGCAGCGGAGGACGGCGGCAGCTTCATTCTAGATGCTGTATTCCTCTTGGAGGATCTGCACCCGTCCGGCCCGCACGTAGACGGGGCTTCCCTCCTTGAGCTGGAGCTGGGCCAGGCGCTCCCAACCCAATTGCACCTCCAGCTCCCGGCCTGAGGCTTCCTGCAGGCGCAACCGAGCAAGGGGCCCCATGGCCAACAGACTCACCACCTGGGCGGGCTCGCCAGCAGCCGGATCCAGGCTCAGCTCCATCTCGTGGGGGCGGGCGAAGGCCGTGCCGCCGGGCACCTGATGGAGCTGGTTCATCTGGCCCACGAAGCGGGCCACGAAGGCCGTGGCGGGGTGGTCGTAGATGTCCCGGGGATGGCCAACCTGCTCAATGCGGGCCTTGTTCATGACCGCCACGGTGTCGGCCACTTCCATGGCCTCCTCCTGATCGTGGGTGACCAGCACCGTGGTGACCTTGGAGACATCGTGCAGGCGACGGAGCCACTGGCGCAGCTCGGCGCGGACTTGGGCGTCCAGGGCCCCAAAGGGCTCGTCCAGGAGCAGCACCTTGGGTTCCACGGCCAGGGCCCGGGCCAGGGCCACCCGCTGGCGCTGGCCCCCACTCAGCTCTGCAGGCAGGCGGTGGCCGTAGCTGTCCAGCTGGATGAGCGCCAGCAGCTCGTCCACCCGGGCGCGGATGATGTCCCGGGAGGGCCGCTGAGCCCGGGGCTTCACGTCCAGGCCGAAGGCGATGTTCTGGCGCACGCTCATGTGGGGGAACAGCGCGTAGTGCTGGAATACGAAGCCCACGTTCCGGTCCTGGGGCCGCTGGGCTGTGCTCGCCTCACCCCGCACCAGCACCTCGCCCTCGTCGGGCGTCTCCAGCCCCGCGATGACCCGCAGCAGCGTGGTCTTGCCCGAGCCGCTGGGCCCCAGCAGCGCCACCAGGCCGCCCTCGGGGATCTCCAGGTCCACATGATCCAGGATGGTCTTGCCGCCCAGACGCTTCGACAGATTGCGGACTTCGATGCTCATGCGGACTCCCGTTCCCGGCGCGCGCGCCACCCGACGAAGGATTTGAGGCCCAGGCTCACCAGGGCCATGAGGCTCAGGAGGCTGGCGCAGGCGAAGGCGGCGCCGAACTGGTACTCGTTGTAGACCGCCTCGATGTGCAGGGGCAGGGTCATGGTCTCGCCGCGGATGTGGCCACTTACCACGCTCACAGCGCCGAACTCGCCCATGGCGCGGCTCGCGCAAAGGATGACGCCGTAGAGCAGGCCCCACTTCAGGGCAGGCAGGGTCACGCGCCAGAAGGTCTGCCAGGGGCTGGCCCCCAGCAGCTTGGCGGCCTCCTCCGCCTCGGGGCCCAGGGCCTGCACCAGGGGCAGCAGCTCCCGGGCCACGAAGGGGAAGGTGACGAAGGCCGTGACCAGCACAATGCCGGGCTTGGCGAAGATGAGCTGATAGCCGTGGCGATCCAGCCAGGGGCCGAACCAGCCGCCCAGGCCGAAGAGCAGCACGAACATGAGGCCCGCCACCACGGGTGAGATGGCGAAGGGCAGGTCCAGCACCGCCACCCAGAAGCCGTGGCCGGGGATGCGGTGGCGGCCCAGGAGCCAGGCCGCCGCCAGCCCGAAGACGCCACTGATGAGCACCGCCGAGACCGTGCTGATGAGGCTCAGGCGGATGGCCAGGGCGGCGTTCTCATCGTGAAGGCTGGCCATGAATACGCGCCAGCCCTCAGAGAAGGCCGCATGGAAGATGTTCACCAAGGGCAGCACCAGAAACACCAGCAGGAAGACCACAGTCAGGGCCGTGAGGCTCCAGCGCAGCCAGCGGGGCTCACCCACACCCAGGGCGGGAACGCGGGGCTCAGACATGGCGGCGGCTCCCCAGGCGGTTCAGGAAGTGGATGCTGGTGAGCACCAGGAGCGAAACGCCCAGCATGATGACGGCCAGCGCCACGGCCCCGTCGTAGTCGTACTGCTCCAGCTTCACCACGATGAGCAGGGGCGCGATTTCCGTCTTGAAGGGGAGATTGCCGGATATGAAGACCACGCTGCCGTACTCTCCCACGGCCCGCGCGAAGGAGAGCGCGAAGCCGCTGAGGATGGCCGGCAGCAGCTGAGGTAGCACCACGCGCCGCAGCGTGGCCCAGCGGGAGGCGCCCAGGCAGGCAGCGGCCTCCTCCATGTCCCGGGGCAGCTCCTCGAGCACGGGCTGGATGCTGCGGACCATGAAGGGCAGGCTCACGAAGCTGAGGGCCAGCACTACACCCAGGCGGTTGTAGACCAGGGGGAAGGGGAGCAGGTGGCCGAGCCAGCCCTTGGGCCCGTAGAGCGAGGCCAGGGTGAGCCCCGCCACCGCCGTGGGCAGGGCGAAGGGCAGGTCCACCAGGGCATCCGCCAGACGCCGCCCCGGGAAGGGATAGCGCACCAGCACCCAGGCGATGAGGGTGCCCCAAACCAGATTGAAGAGGGCCGCCGCCAGGGCGGCCCCCAGGCTGAACAGGCAGGCCGTCTGGATGCGCGGACTGCTGAGCACCGCCGCGAAGGTCCCCGGCTTGGCGTGCGCGGCCTTGAGGGCCAGGCCCGCCAGAGGCAGGAGGACCATCAGGCTCGTCCCCAGCAGGGTCACGCCCAGGCTGAGGCCAAACCCGGGACGGCGGGTGAAGCTCACTTCTGGCCCACGATCTGATCGAAGCTGCCGCCGTCCTTGAAGTGGGCTTCATGGGCGCGGTCCCAGCCGCCGAACACCTCGGCAATGGTGAACAGCTTCAGCTTCGGAAACTTCGCTCCGGCCTTGGCTAGGGCCTTGGGATCCGAGGGACGGTAGCCATTCTGGGCGATGATGGCCTGGGCCTCAGGGGTGTAGAGGAATTCCAGGTAGGCCTTGGCCACGGCGGCGGTGCCCTTCTTCTGCACCACCTTGTCCACCCAGGCCACGGTGGGCTCAGCCAGGATGCTGCTGGAAGGCAGCACCACCTCGAACTTGCCCTTGCCCGTGCCCTCGGTCACCAGCAGGCCCTCGTTCTCCCAGGCCAGCAGCACATCGCCCAGGCCCCGCTCCACGAAGGTGGTGGTAGCGCCCCGGGCCCCGCTGTCCAGCACGGGCACCCGCTTGAAGAGTTCCGTCACATAGGTGCGGGCCTTGGCTTCCGAACCGCCCTTCTGCTTCAAGGCCTGGCCCCAGGCCGCCAGGTAGTTCCAGCGGGCACCGCCGCTGGTCTTGGGATTAGGCGTGATGATCTGGACGCCGGGCTTCAGCAGGTCATTCCAGTCGTGGATGCCCTTGGGATTGCCCGCCCGCACCAGGAAAACGATGGTGGACAGGTAGGGCGCGCTGTTGCCCGGCAGGCGCTTCTGCCAATCCGCAGGAAGCAGCTGCCGCTGCGAAGCCAAGGCGTCGATGTCGTGGGCCAGGGCCAGGGTCACCACATCCGCAGGCAGCCCGTCGATGACCGAGCGGGCCTGCTTGCCCGAGCCCCCATGGGACTGGGAGATGGTGACGACCTGGCCCGTCTTGGCCTTCCACTGCGCCGCGAACACCGGGTTGAGCGCCTGGTACAGCTCCCGCGTGGGGTCGTAGGAAACATTCAGAAGCTTCACCTGAGCCTGGGCCAGTGAGCCCAGCGCAGCGAGAAGAACGAGGAGTTTGAACGAGCTTTTCATGAGAATTCCAAAAGAAAAAGATCAACCACAGAGAACGCTGAGAGCGCAGAGAGAATAAGGCAGGGTGAGTCCATCAGCAGTGGCGACAGCTATCGGTCATGGGGACTCCTGTTGGATTGAAAAGCTGTTTAACCGCAGAGAACGCAGAGAGCGCAGAGGAAGGACACCGATATCTGGGAGACCCCTTCTTGCTTTTCCTTGGTGCCCTGGTGTCTTGGTGGAGAGCAGTTCTGCTTTTCTTTATGTCTTCATTTCTTGTTTTTTTTTCGAGTCTTCGAGTCTTCGTGGTGGATCAGTTTTTTCTTTTCCAAATCACTAGTACGTCTCCTGCGCCAGTACCAGCCCCGCGGCAACGGTGGCGTGGGTGGCTTCGTCGATGAGGATGAAGGTGCCGCCGTTGCGGACCCAGGAATGGGGATCGGCGGCGATGGGCTGCTGGAGGCGCAGGCTCACGGTGGCGATGTCGTTCATGCGCAGCTCCTCGGCGGGCAGGGACTCCAGGGCCTGGAGGTCCAGGCGGCCCAGGATGGCGGTCACCTTGGCGCGCACCTCCCGGGTGCCGTGGCGCAGCACCAGGCGGCTCATCGGATCCAGGGGACGCTCGTCAAGCCAGCAGAGGGTGGCGTTCAGGTCCCGGCTGCGGGCCGGAGCGCCCACGGCCCCGGCGATGAGGTCGCCGCGGCTGATGTCCACCTCGTCGTCCAGGTGCAGGGTCACGCTCTGGCCCACCACGCCCCGGTCCAGGTCGCGGCCGAAGAGCTCCACTCGGCGCACGGTGGTGCGAGTGCCTGAGGGCAGGATGGTCACCACATCGCCCCGGGCCACGGAGCCGCTTTCGATGCGGCCCTGGTAGCCCCGGTAGTCCGGGTGGGAGCTGCTGCGGGGGCGGCAGACCAGCTGCACAGGAAAGCGGAAGGGCGCCTCCAGGTCCTCGAGGCCCAACTCCACACCCTCCAGCAGGGCCATGAGGGTGGGGCCGGTGTACCAATCGAGGTGCTCTCCGCGCTCCACCACCATGTCGCCCTTGAGAGCGGACAGGGGAAGGTAGTGGAGGTCAGGCAGTTCCAGCTTCCGGGCCAGGCCTTCCACGTCGCTGCGGATGCTCTGGAAGACGGCCTCGTCGTAGCCCACCAGATCCATCTTGTTGATGGCCACCACGACGTGGCGGATACCCATGAGGTGCGCCAGGGTCATGTGGCGCCGAGTCTGGGACAGGACCCCCCGACGGGCATCGATGAGCACGATGGCCAGGTCCGCGGTGGAGGCCCCGGTCACCATGTTCCGGGTGTACTGCTCATGGCCCGGCGTGTCCGCCAGGATGTACTTGCGGGTGCCGGTGCTGAAGTAGCGGTAGGCCACGTCGATGGTGATGCCCTGCTCGCGCTCGGCCACCAGTCCGTCCGTGAGCAACGAGAGGTCCACTTCCTCAAGGCCCCGCTTGCGGCTGGACACGGCCAAGGCATCCAGGGCATCCGCCAGGATGGCCTTGCTGTCATAGAGCAGGCGGCCGATGAGGGTACTCTTGCCATCGTCCACGCTTCCGCAGGTGAGGAAGCGGAGGAGGCCGTGGTCGGTCAAGGTCGGGAGTAAGGCATCCGTGGTCATCAGAAGTACCCTTCCTTCTTACGCTGTTCCATGGAGGCTTCCGAGGTCTGGTCGTCCAGGCGGGTGGCGCCCCGCTCGGTGATCTCGGTGGTGGCCGTCTCCTTGACGATGGCGTCCAGGGTGGTGGCCTCGCTGAGCACCGGCGCCGTGCAGCTGATGTCCCCCACGGTGCGGAAGCGGACGCTGCGCCACACGGACTGGGCCCCAGCGGGGACGGGCGTCAGGGGTGTCACGGGCAGCAGGGCGCCGCCGGACAGCACCACCACCTCGCGGTGGTGGGCGAAGTAGATGGAGGGCAGTTCCAGCTCCTCCTGGGCGATGTACTGCCAGACATCCAGCTCTGTCCAGTTGGAGATGGGGAAGGCACGGATGTGCTCACCGGGGTGGATGCGGGCGTTGTAAAGGTTCCACAGCTCCGGTCGCTGGTGCTTGGGATCCCACTGGCCGAACTCGTCACGAAAGCTGAAGATGCGCTCCTTGGCCCGGGCTTTCTCTTCGTCCCGGCGGGCGCCGCCGATGAGGCAGTCGAACTGGAACTCCGCCACGGCCTCCAGCAGGGTCACGCTCTGGTGGCGGTTGCGGCTTTCACCCGGATGACGGAGCACGATGCTCCCGGCCTTCATACTGTCCTCCAGGTTACGGACGATGAGCTTCTCGCCCAGCTCCGCAGCCCGCTGATCACGGAAGGCGATCACCTCGGGGTAGTTGTGGCCAGTGTCGATGTGCAGCAGAGGAAAGGGGAAGCGGCAGGGCCGGAAGGCCTTTTCCGCCAGGCGCAGCAGCACGAGGCTGTCCTTGCCGCCGCTGAAGAGCAGGGCCGGGTTCTGGCACTGGCCCGCCACCTCCCGCAGGATGTGGATGGCCTCGGCCTCCAGGGCTTCGAGGTGCGTCAGAGTCTGCGTCATGGTCAGGCTTTCCCAGGTCGGTTGTGGAGGCCGCATTCCTTGTGCTCCGGGCGCTCCCACCACCAGCGGCCCGCGCGAAGATCCTCGCCAGGCTCGATGGCGCGGGTGCAGGGGGCGCAGCCGATGGAGGGGAAGCCCGCCTGATGCAGGGGATGGGTGGGGATGTGGTGCTTCGAGACGAAGGCCCAGGTGCGGGCGAGATCCCAGTCCAGGAGGGGCGCGACCTTGAGGCGCTCGGGGCTGCCCCCGTCGGGCTCCGTCGCCAGCAGGTCCGCGCGGGTGGGGCTCTGCTCCCGGCGCAGGCCCGTAAGCCAGGCGCGGGAGCCCGCCAGAGCCCGACGCAGGGGCGCCAGCTTGCGCACCTCGCAGCAGGTGTGGCGGGCCACCAGGCTATCCCGGAAGCCGAAGAGCCCCTGCCCCGCCACCAGAGCTTCTACCTCATCGGCCTCGGGGCTGTAGACCTCGAAGCGCAGCTGGGGATAACTCAGGCGCAGCCGGTCAAACGTCTCGTGGGTCTCCGGGTGGAGGCGGCCAGTGTCGAGCATGAAAACGCGGACTCGGTGCCCCGTCTGGGCCGCCAAGTGCACCAGGACGCTGTCTTCGACCCCGGCGCTGCAGGCCAGGGCCAGGTCTTCGCGAAAGGTGTCGGCGGCCCACTGCACGAGGGCCTGGGCCTCCAGGCCCGGGGGTGGCTGGGGGAAGGTGGTCATGCTTGGGCTCCGGTCTCCAGAAGGGCCCGCAGGGCCTCCGCCCCGGTCCGGTGGGCGAAGTCGCCGAAGGCCTCGGTGGCACCGGCCACGGCCCAGGCGCCGAACAGGCGATCCAGTGCCTGAGGCAGGTGCTCCACTTCCAACTTGTGCGTCACGGGGAAGCCCAGGCGTGTGCCCTCGGGATCGCCGCCCACATACAACGCGTAGCTCTTGGCGGTCTGGCCCACCAGGGCCAGCTCTGCGGTGTAGGGCCGGGCGCAGCCGTTGGCGCAGCCGGTGACTCGGAAGATGAGACCCCGGCCCCCGAGGCCCTGACGCTCCAGGGCGCCGCGCACCACATCGAGGTAGCTGGGCAGGGCCCGCTCCCCTTCGGTGAGGGCCATGCCGCAGAGGGGCAGCGCCACGCAGGCCATGGCCCGGGAGGCCAGGGGATCCGGCGCCACCAGCGGCTGGCCGTGGCGGGCGAAGAGGGCTTCCACGGCGACCAGGTCCTCGCGGCGCAGGCCCAGGAGGATGAGGTCCTGGTCGGGGCTCAACTGCAGGCCCGGTTCAAAGGTGGCGATGAGTTCCTTCAGAGCCGCCTTGCGGGCCCCGGCGATGCGCCCCGCGGGAATCGACAGGCCCAGGGCCAGGCTGCCGTCCGTGCGATCCAGCCAGCCCAGCACCGACGACGTATTCCAGGCCGGCAGGCGGCCGTGCTCGAAGACCAGCCCGGCGCGGGCCTCCACCTCCGCCTTGAACCAGGCGAGGCCCTTATTGGCGATGACGTATTTGAGGCGGGCCCGCTTGCGGTCGCCCCGGTTGCCCTCGTCCCGGTGCACGCCCACGACGGCCTCGGCCACGGCAAGGAGCGCCGCCTCGGGGATCCAACCAAGCAGGTCCGCCACGCGGGGGAAGGTGGTGTCGTCGCCGTGGGACATGCCCATGCCGCCCCCGGCCACCACGAAGAAGCCGTCCAGGCACCCATCGCTGGCAAAGGTGGCGGCCAGGCCCATATCGTTGGTGTAGAGGTCCACCAGATTCTCGCCCGCCACGGTGACGCTGAACTTGAACTTGCGGGGCAGATAGCTGGCACCGAAGTTCCACTCCACCTCTTTTTCGGGATTCACCTGCTCGCCGTCCAGCCAGAGTTCGGCATAAGCGTTGGACACCGCCGCAAAGTGGGCGGCCAGCCGGTCCACCACGGCGTCCAGCTGGGCCAGGTCCGGGCGCAGCCAGGGATTGGGGGCCTGAGTCACGGTGCGGACCACGTCCCCACAGGCCCCCTTGGTGGTCTGCAGGGCGGCATGAAGGCCCTGCAGGGTGGCCTTCAGGTCGCCCTTGAGGACGCCATGCAGCTCGATGCTCTGGCGCGAGGTGAGGCGCAGGGTGCTGTCACCGTAGCGGTCCGCCAGCTCGTCCCAGGCCAGGTACTGAGCCGCGCTGAGGCGCCCACCGGGGATGCGGCCCCGCAGCATCAGGATCGGGGGCTTCTCCGATGCGCCACGCTCCTTCTGCTCGTAGAAGCCGTGGAACTTCACCAGGGTCTGGCCGTCCTTGGAAAACGAGGGGTCGGGGCTGGCCAGCTCCTCGGCCAGGTTTCCGCGCAGGTGCTTGGACTCGGCCTTGAGGGTCTCGATGGGATGCAGGGTCGGCGTGCTCATGAGTGGACCTCGGCGGGCAGGACATCCTGCTGGAGCTGGCGGAGCAGTTCGCGCAGAACGGTGGCGCGGCGTTCGGGATCGGGCAGGCTCTGCTTGAGCTGCTGGCGGAACTGGACCAGGGCCTCGAAGTCCGGGACCGCGGCCTCAGGCACCAGGGCCTCCAGGGCCTCGCGCAGCACCCGGCTCAGGCCCGCGAACGCACCCTCGGTGGAAATGGCCGCCACGAAGGGCCCTCGGCGCAGGATGCTGGGAAACAGCGCATCGCAGGAGGCCACGTCATCCACCGCGTTGAGCCAGAGGCCCCGGGCCCGGGTCTGCTCTGCCACCTGAGCGTTGGCCGCCGGATCGTTGGTGGCGCTGATGACCAGGTGCACCCCGTCTAGATCTGTCGGCTGAAACGCCCGCTCCTGCAGATCCAGCTCGAAGCCCGCCAGAGCCTCGAGGCAGGCTGGAGTGAAGCTCAGGGACACGGCCCTCACGCTGCATCCTGTGGGCGCCAGGGCCCGCAGCTTAGCCAGCGCGACGCTGCCGCCGCCCACCACCAGCACCCGCTTCCCGCGCAGATCCAGAAACAGCGGCAACAGGCTCATGGGTGGACTCCAGGGTGGGGTGGAAGCGGTGGTGGAGGGATTCGCCGATGAAGACCAGGCCGGGACCATCGGTGGCGGGCTGCAGAGCCCCGGCGGCGGCATGGGCCAGGGTGGAGAAGGTGCTGGTCTGGCCCGGACACTGGGCCTTTTCCACCAGGGCCACGGGCAGATTGGGCGCAGCACCATGCTCCAGGAGCTTCCCGGCCAGGGCCTGCAAGGTGCGGGTGCCCATGTAGACCGCCAGGGTGCCGCCGCTGGCCGCCAGGTCCCGCCAGGCGGCAGACGTTTCGGGCAGGTGGTGGCCCTCCAGGACCGTGATGCGGCGGCTCACCGCCCGGTGGGTGAGGGGAAACCCAGCTCCGGCAGCCCCAGCCAGCAGGGCGCTCACGCCGGGGACGACTTCGAAGGGCAGGCCCGCAGCCTCCAGGGCCAGGGCCTCCTCCCCGCCCCGGCCGAAGACCAGGGGGTCGCCCCCCTTGAGACGCACCACCCGGCGTCCGGCACGGGCGTGCAGCAGCAGGAGCTGGTGGATCTCGGACTGGAGGACGCTGGCCTGCCCGCAGCGCTTGCCGACGGCAATGACCAGGGCCGAGGCCGGGAAAAGGTCCTGGAAGGAGGGGTCCAGCAGGGCGTCGTAGAGGATCACCTCGGCCCGCTCCAGGGCCCGCAGCCCCCGCACCGTGATGAGGTCCGGGCAGCCCGGCCCAGCGCCCACCAGGCTCACGAAGCCGGGGAGCCCACGGGGGATGGCTTCAACTTGGGTGGGACCGGGCATCGCGCGCTCCAGGTGCCGCCAGGGGGCGGATCATCAGGATCGGTGGGTTTCGATGAATTGTCAAGTTTGTTGATTAATTTACTTATATATTCAAACCCACAGAACGACCAGAGCCCTACACCCAGCTCAGCGCGACCTCCCATACCTCCGGCCTGCCACCACCCCAGCCGCGCTGAGTTCGATCCGGCCGCCCAGCGGAACCGAGCCCTTCAGAGCGCCAGCTGTTCCCAGATTTGATGCCTCAGGTCATCGAGCATGGCGTAGCGCTTGGCGTACATGGAGCGCTTGTTGGGTTTGATTTCGTCGGGACCGCGCCTGGGCGTGGTGAGGGGCAGGCCGAACCAGCCATCCTCCAGCTCCACCCCGCCCACTTCGGTCCAGAGGGCGTCGAAGTCGAAGCGGATCTTGCGCTTGGGCACGAAGGGATTGTTCAGCCGGGCCCGGAAGACCTGAATGCCGTTCCCCACGCCGCGAATGGCCGGAATGCCCAGCACCAGGGCCAGCTCCTGGGCCAGCAGGATCATGAGGTTCTTGGGTCGCAGGCCGTGCATGGCCTTGGTCAGGAGCTTGATGGTCTCTTCTTCCCCGCCCTTGCGCCCCTGCATCCCGCCAATTCGGAGCACCCACTCGCCTTCCTGCTCCAGGCTGAGGGCCATGCCGGTGACGGAGCCCTCCATCCCCTCCACCTCCAGGAACACGGAAAGCTCACCCTCCTTGCGAAACTGCGCGTCACTGCCCAGGCGGATCCGGGCCTGCACGCCCCGCTCCAGATCCAGCCTGGCCAGGACGGCGCCCTCGGGTCGTTGCAGGGCCTCCGCCAGGAAGCCCCCCCGGCGGGCGATGAGGCTGTAGGTGTCCTGGATGACCTTGATGCGCCGCCTGAGCCCCCAGCGCACAGACATGTAGCTGGTCATGGCCCGGAAGACCAGGCGGGGATTGGCCGCCACGAAGCCAGCATGGGCTGGATCCTCGTGGAATGAGAACCACTCCAGGGAGGCCCCGGGCCGCAGGGCTGCGGCCGTAGCCCAGCGCAGGTGCCGCTTGAAGTGGAAGCGCCCGCCAGGAGGGTGCTGGTACACCTGGAGGCTCCAGAGCCAGGCCTTCTTGGCAGCCTTCCAGTGCCCACGGACCAAGGGATCTCCTCCAAACCAATCATTGTAGGCCTCAATATTGATTTTTTCCCGTTCCGTGTGACCACTTTGCCCTGAACTGGATTCTTTTCCTCTACCTCAGAATCCAAGGCCGGGTCTGCTTTAAGCTGGATAGTCCCTTGATCGCGCCGTGGCTGCTCTGGCGCCTTACCCACCGGAGGTTGGTTGCGCATCAGATCCCTACTTCTGCCACTGGGAGCCTGCCTGCTGATGAGTTGCAGCCACACCTACGATGGGCACCTCAGCAACATCCAAGTCCGGGCCCTGAACATGGCCCTGGCCGACAAGGCCACCCAGCTGAAGGACACCTACCTCGATACCTACTCGATCCTGGTGGGCAGTGATGGCAAGCCCCTGGTCTTTTTCTACATGCCCGACGGAGAGCACCTCTCGGAGTTGGGCTACCTGCGCTGGGTGGATGCCCGCCTGGCCTCGTACATCAAGGCCAATGCCGTCACCTGCGCAGGGATGGTGGGCGACTCCATCACCAATCGCACCTATGTGGCCATGGTCCAGAACGGCACCAAGCCCGCCACCTGGGATGACCTGCTGGGCATCAAGGCCTACAACATGGGCGTGGACGGCGAGACTTCCGGTGATGTCATCAAGCGCCTGGACACCCTGATCCACCCGGACATCGACTGCTACTTCCTCATGATCGGGAACAACGACCTGCACGCGGGGGTGCCCATCCCCGAAGTCGTGGCCAACGTCGAGATCATCGTGAACTACCTCCACAGCATGAGCGGCAAGCCCGTGGTCATCCAGGCCGTCATGCCCGCGTACTACTAGCCGATCCAGGAACCCCGATGCCCACCTTCTCCACGAAAGTCCTGCTGCTCGGCCTGGGTGCCTGCGCCGTCGCCTCAGCCGCCGTCCCCATGAGCCTCAACCTCCAACTGGGCGCCGCCAGCGCCCAGGGCGACTTCCGCTCCGAGGTGGCCTCCAAGGTGGGCTTCAACACGGCCCTCTCCCTGACCATTCCCCTCACAGCCACCCTGGCCGTTCGCCCCACCCTGGGCCACCAGATCTTCCCCACCGTCGACAACCACTACTCCTACAAATCCACGAAATACTCGGATCTGGGTGACGAGGCCGCCCACTGGAGCGCCTGGTCCTACGGAGTCGACGGCCTCTATCGTCCCAACGGCCCCGAGGGGAAACTCTACTTCGTGGCGGGGGCCTACCTGAAGGCCTGGAAGGTGCACAGCTTCGGCAAGTACAGCACCGCCGACCGGCTCACAACCAGTACCCGGGTCTACAACGTCGACGACACCTCCACCAAGAACCAGCCCGCCATTGCAGCGGGCCTGGGTTGGACCCTGCACCGGCGCTTCAGCGTGGAGCTGCGCACGGTGCTGGGCACCTACCAGAGCCTCAGCTACAACACCCTCGAAGCCAACTTCGTCCTTAGCTGGTAGCCCTGACCAGAGCTTTTCACCCCAGCTCAGCGCGACCACCGAGCCCTTCAGCCCGCGCCCATCACCGCAGCGCTGAGCTCCTGCCCAGCCAACTTCAGATTGCGTAAGTTTTGTAGAAGTACCAGGCGGCCAGCAGGAAGCCGATGCTCACCACGCCATAGCGGACGGTGGCACGGCCCACGCGGTGGGCCATGTGAGAGCCGAAGAGCCCGCCCAACCCTGCGGCCACGGCCATGGGCGCCACGAGGATCCACTTGGCATTGCCCGGGTGGCGGAAGTATTCCATCAGCATGAAGGCGAGAATGGCGATGCCATTCATGCTCATGGCCAGCAGGTTCTTGAGGCCGTTCATCTGGTGGATGTCCGTGAGACCCAGCAGGCTCAGGGCCGCCAGCATGAGGATGCCGATGCCCGCGCCAAAGTAGCCGCCGTAGATGCCCACGATGAACTGGAAGGCGATGGCCGCGACCCACCAGCCCGGCGTGCGCTCGTGGCCGTGGATCTTCTTCAGCAGCTTGGCAACGGGATCATTGGCCGCCAGCAGCACCGTCGCCACCAGGATGAGCCAGGGCACCAGCTGATCAAAGAGCTTCTGCGAGGTGATCAGCATGAGCCAGGCACCCAGGGCCCCGCCGATGAGCGAGGGCGGCATGAGGCGCTTGGCGAAGTCCTTGATCCCCGCCAGATCCTCCCGGTGCCCCCAGAAGCCGCCCATGGAGCCCGGCCAGAGGGCCAGGGTGCTGGTCACATTGGCCTGCTGGCCGGTCAGGCCGATGCCCAGCAGGGCCGGGAAGGACACCAGCGTCCCGCCTCCCGCGATGGAATTGATGGCCCCGGCGAGGAAGGCGGCGGCCATGACGGTGAGGACGTGGAGAAGGCTCATCCCTCCAAGATGCCACGGGCGTGGCCTGATCAGTAGCCCAGGGCGGATTCTTCAGGGGCCCGGTTATCCTGGGGGCATGCCTGGATCCTGGTTGTCCCCGGCGCGCTGCGCGCTTGTTCTGGCCCTGCTCTGGGTCGGCTACGTCCTGTGGTGGACACCGGGCCCCCTGTCCCTGCGCCTCCTGGGCCTGTATCCCAAGAAGGTCGGCTCCCGGTTGGTGGGCTGGGCCGCCACCTGCAGCCTGCCCCAGGGCTGGCGCGAGCCGCTGCTGGGCCGCTTCGCTGCCCACTACAGCATCCGGTTGGACGAGGCTGAGCTTCAGCTCGCCGACTACCCCAGCCTGCAGGCCCTCTTCACGCGGCGCCTGAAGCCGGGGCTGCGGCCCCAGGCGGAGGCCCTGCCCGGCTTCCTGAACAGCCCCGTGGACGGCCGCATCATCGCCTGCGGCCGCATCGAGGCGGGCCTGGCCATCCAGGCCAAGGGCCTGCCCTACCGGGTGGCAGAACTGCTCAAGCACGATCCCCAGGCCGTCCGCTTCGAGGGGGGCCACTTCCTCACGCTGTATCTTTCGCCCAAGGACTACCACCGCATCCATGTGCCCTTCGAGGGCCGGGTCAGCGCTGTGAGCCGGGTGGAGGGTGAGCTCTGGCCCGTGAACGATGCCAGCACCGGCCACGTGCCCCGGCTCTACGAACGGAACCGCCGCGCCACCTGGACCGCCACGGGCAGTGGGCCCTGCGAGGGCCTGGAAGTGGCCGCCATCCTGGTGGGTGCCACCCACGTGGGCGGCGTGGTCATTGATCCCCACTGGCTGGGTGGCCGCGCCCTGGCGAGGGATGGCGGGTTCACGGTGGACCACCTGCCCTGCACCGCTGGCGAGGATCTGGGCACCTTCGAGTTCGGCTCCACCGTGGTGCTGCTCATCGGCGGCCCCCGGGCAGCGGACTGGGCTCCCCTCCACACGGTGGGCGAGATGCGGGTTGGACAGCGGCTGGGGGCCTACCGGTGAACGACACGGACATCTTCCATCAAGATCCCCTCTGGGATGAAGGCGGCGACCTCATGGGCGCCCTGGAGGCCCTCTTCACCGCCGCCGGCGAGGTGCTGGACCTGCCCCGCCTGCGCGAGCTGACGGGCCTGGGTGATGGCGCCCTGCAGCAGGGCATCGAGAAGCTCCAGGAGCGCCTCCAGGGCGCCTGCGGCCTGCGTCTGCTGGAAGTGGGCGGTGGCTGGCGCATGGCCACCAGCCCCGTCTACAAGGAGATGGTCTCCCGCCTGGTGACCACCACCCGCAGCGGCAAGCTCACCCCAGCGCAGATCGAGGCCCTGGCCATCATCGCCTACCGGCAGCCGGTCACCATCACGGAACTGAATGCCATCCGCGGCGTCACCAGCAGCGCCAACCAGGTGAAGAGCCTGCTGGAGCGCCAGCTCATCATCCCCGCAGGCCGCAAGCCCGTGGTGGGCCGCCCCATGACCTACGCCACAACCCAGGCCTTCCTGCTCCATTTCGGCCTCAAGAGCCTCCACGACCTGCCCCAGCTGGCGGACTTCGGCGAGAGCCGCATGGAAGCTGAGGCCCTGGCGGCCCTGGAGCCCCCCATGCCCGAGGATGGCCTCTTCGGCGGCGGCGTGCTCCTCAACGTGGACCCAGAGCCGAATGCTGACGAAGGGGTCGATGAAGCCCTGCTCGACCCCGAAGCCCCTGACGAAGGAATGGCATGAACCAGCCCAACACCCTCAGCCTGGAAGAGGCGCCCAAGCAGCCCGCCAAGAGCCCTACAGGTTTCTTCCTGCAGCCCGCCCAGAAGGGCCTGCTGCTGGTCATCATCCTGGGGATTCTCTACCTCCGCATCTGGCGCCGCAAGAAAGAGCACGTCCAAGTCTGCAGCCACTGCGGCAAGAAGAACCCCGCCCACCTCACCAACTGCCAGAAGTGCGCGGCTCCGTTGATGAAACTCGGCGAATAAAACTGTTTTTTAGCCGAGCAGCGCGATCAGAACTCGATCTCGATGGACTCTTCGGCAAGGTCGTTCTCTTCGCCGAGCACTTCGCAGGCGGCGCCGTACATCTGCAGGACGGCGGTCTTGCGGTTGCTGAGGCTGGTGAGGAGGTCCTTCACGCGCTGAACCTCGGAGGCGATGGTGTTGTTGATCTGCGAGACCTCGGAGCGGCAGCGCTCGCGGGTGGTTTCATAGAAGGCCTTCTGGTCCTGGCTGAGATCCATGACGTGCTCCTGAGTTGAGGATCGTATGTGAAAAAGTCGAGTCTAACTTATATCAAGACCAGCGTGCCACGACCAGCATGATGACAAGGATCACAGCCAAGGTCAGGATCAGGGGCAGGAGCCAGCGCGGCCGGGCGGGGCGGGCAGGGACCGGTTCCGGCTTGGAGGTCGGGGCGGGTTCCGGAACCAGGGCGAGGGTGTTCTCTTCCCGTGCCCCTGAGGCCTCTGGCTCCACGAAGCTGCCCAGGACCGGATGCACCCCGCTCGCTAGGCTGATGGGGGTGGGGAAGCGGGTGGCGACCAGGTGTTCCAGGACCTCCCGGGAATCGCCCAGGAGCGCCTGCATGTATTCCGCCACGTCATGCTCCGTGAGGGTCGTGCCCTGGCGCTGCAGGTACTCCCGCAAGTCCCGCTCCATGAACCGGGCGGAGGGATAACGGTGGTCCACGCCCTTCTGCAGGGCTCGGTTCACAATGGCCAGCATGTCCTTGGAGAGGTTGGGATTCAGGCGGGTGATGTCCGTGATGCGGCCCAGGCGCACCTTCTCCAGAACGCCCAGCTCCGAGTCGGCCTGGAAGCAGCGCTCCCCGGTGAGCAACTCGAACAGGACGAGCCCCAGTGAGTAGAGGTCTGAGCGGTTGTCCAGAGGCTGGCCCGTGGCCTGCTCGGGACTCATGTAGAGCAGCTTGCCCTTGAGGGCCCCAGCCACGGTGTGGCTGGCCTTGGTGGCAGCCTTGGCGATGCCGAAGTCCACCAGCTTCACGGCCCCTTCGGCGGAGAGGATCACGTTCTGGGGGCTGATGTCCCGGTGGACCAGCTTCAGCTCACGGTCATCGAAGCCCCGCTTGCGGTGAGCGTAGTCCAGGGCCGCAGCCACCTTCATCACCACGAAGGCCGCCACCTGCTCCGGGAAGGGGAGGCCGTAGTCCCGCACCTTCTTGAGGAGGGTCCGCAGGTCCCGGCCATTCACGTATTCCATGGCGATGTAGTAAGAGCTGCCGGCCTTCCCCAGGTCGAAGATCTGCACGATGTTCGGGTGGGTCAGCTGGGCTGCCAGCTTGGCCTCGTCGATGAACATGGTGACGAAGTCCTCGTTCTCGCTGAAGTGGGGCAGGATGCGCTTGATGGCCACAATCTTCTGGAAGCCCTGCACTCCTCGCTGCTGGGCCTTGTAGAGCTCCGCCATGCCACCCACGGCGATCTTCTCGATGAGGAAGTAGTTGCCGTACTCCTCCAGTACCCCGCCCGGCAGTACCGCGCTGGATCCCTGACCAGACCCTCCCTCAGCTTCCAGCCGGGGACGCGGCGTCGACGCCGGTGTCTCCGGGCCCAGGTTCGGCACCCAGGCGAAAGGATCCTGCACCCCTGAGATGCCGCTGAAGGTGAAGTCCGAAGGGCCCAGGGCCACGGGCACAGACACAGGAGCCGACTCGGGCACGCTGGTCGGCAGGCGGGGCTGGACCACGGTCACGGTGGGGATGGGCAGGTGCTCGAGCTCCGGGGTGGCCTGGGGCAGGCCGGCCAGAGTTTCCCGCAGCAGGCCCTCCAGGAAGTCCGCCTGGACCGGCGCGACAGGGCGGCCTGCGGTGGGCCGGGGCGGCACCACGGGGGCGTGGGCCTCCATCTCCTCCAGTTCCTCCAGCAGCCCCCCGAAGATGTCCATGGAGCTGAGCTTGGTGCTGTCCGGGCGGTATTGCCGGATGGAGGTGGCCAGGGCCGCATCGGACAGGGCCAGATCCAGGAAGGCCTGAACCTGGGCCCGCTGGAGGTTCTGCGCGGGAGGGACCGTTCCGTCCGTGAGCACCAGCAGGGGGATGGCGCCGAAGCGCCCCCGGAGGGAGTCGGCCGCAGCATAGGCCTCGCCTGGGGCGGCTCTGTCCAGCAGGAGCAGGTCTGGGGCCTGGCCCCGGGTCAGAAAGGCCGCCGCCTCCCGAGAGTGTAGACAGGCCACGGACCAGCCATCGGCCTCCAGGGCCGCGGCCAGCCCCGGCGTGCGGGCAGACTCGCCATCCATGATCAGGAGCAGGGGTCGGGGCATGTGGTTCCAATGACGGTGAATCCACCAGGGTAGCGGGGGGGAATGATGCTGGCCATCAAACTGGTTTCACGCTAAGCTTCTCGTTCGGTCCGGTGCGGAACCTAAGCCTAGGCCGAAATCCACGGGAAAGGAGGTGCATCCACATGCCTTTGGTCAAGGTCAAAGAAGACGAAACGTTCGAGTTCGCCCTTCGCCGCTTCAAGCGGAAATGCGAAAAGTCCGGCATTCTCAGCGAGCTGAAGAAGCGTCAGCACTACGAGAAGCCCAGCGCCAAGCGTAAGCGGAAGATGCTCGCCGCCCGTAAGAAGACCCTCAAGCGTCTGGCTCAAGAACGTCGCATGATCGGTTGATACCAGCACGACGCATTGCGTCACGATGATCAAGGCCCGCGGAAGCGGGCCTTTTTTTGTCAAAAACAATTAAGGCCACCTAGTTGATCGAGCTTATAGCCCTGACCCCGAAGGGCCCTTAGCCTCCAGATAAGGCCGGCCTGAGCTCCTTCTTCCCATGGCAGTCCTTGGAAGTGAGGGCTTTCGTGGTCGAAAACATACTCCTGGGCACCCGATGAGGCTCCGCCTGCCGGGCCGCTCCATCCGGGGGCGGATGCTGCTGGCCGCCATCCTCATCGAGGCGACCATGCTCACCCTGCTGGTGGCCAACAGCCTCCGGCTGCTCTCGGGCAAGATGACCGAGCAGGCCGCCCAGCACGCGGCCCAGATGACTCCTGTGCTGCAGGCTGCCCTCATCGCCCCCCTGGCCCAGCGGGACTCGGCCACGGTGAAAGCCATCCTGGACGAATGTGCCGCCACCCAGGGCATCGACTACTTGGCCGTGCGGGACAGCCGCGGCAAGCCCGTGGCCATGAGCGGCTGGGATCCGGCCCAGCCGCTGCCAGCCGCAGATCGGAGCTTTCACCTCTACGGAACCCAGGGCACCCCGCGCTACAACGTGGTGGCGCCCATCCAGGAAGCGGGCCAGAACCTCGGCACGGTGCACTTCGGCGTGAACCTGGCCCAGATCCTGGCCGCCCACCGGGAACTGCTGACCCAGGGCATCCTCATCGCCCTCGGCGAACTGTTGCTCTCCGCAGGCCTGTTGACCGTGGTGGGCTTCTGGCTCACCCGCCATCTCACGGCCCTGACTCTGGCCAGCGAGGCCGTGGCCCGGGGGGAGCTCTTCCCACCGCCGGTTTGGGAGGGCACCGACGATGTGGGCCGCCTGGGGGCGACCTTCAACGCCATGTCCAGGGCCATCCGGGACCGCATCCAGGATCTCATCGAAAACCGGGACATCCAGACCATCCTGATCCAGGAGAACGCCGAAGCCCTCAACCGCCTGGACGAGATCACCCACACCATGGCCGACGGCCTGTATGTGCTTGACGAGGCAGGCTGCATCACCTTCGTGAACCCCAGGGCCGGGGAGATCCTCGGCTGGTCCACGGAGGAGCTCCTGGGTCGCCGGGCCCATGACCTCTTCCACTGGCACCCCCAGGCGAATGAGGCCATTCCTGAGTCTGCCTGTGAGTCCCAGGAGGTTATCCGAACGGGGCTGCCCTTCCGCTCGGAGGCGGAGGCCTACCTCCGCAAGGACGGCAGTTTCATTCGCGTCTCCAAGGCCATCAACCCCATCCGGCGGGACCAGGGCATTGTGGGGGCGGTGATCTCCTTTCAGGATGTGACGGAGAAGCTCCGCATCGCCGAGGCCCTCCGGATCAGTGAAGAACGACTGGCTCTGGCCGTCGAGGGCAGCGGGGATGGACTCTGGGACTGGGACATCCTCGCTGACACCGTGATCTTCTCCGACACCTGGAAGCGCATGATTGGCTACCTCCCGGGCGAGCTCAGCAACCAGCTGGAAGAGTGGAGTTCCCGGCTCCACCCCGAGGACCGGGAGCGCACCCTGGCGGAGCTCCAGGAACACCTGGAGGGCCGCAGTCCTCTGTATCTTAGCGAGCACCGCTTCCTGCACCGGGATGGCCACTTCCTCTGGGTCCTGGACCGTGGACAAGTGGTGGGGTGGGACGCCGTAGGTGTGCCGACGCGCATGATCGGCACCCATGCCGACATCAGCGCCCGGAAAAACCTGGAGCAGTCCCTGGCCCGGAAGGACCAGATCCTGGAGGCCATCAGCTCGGGGGTCATCACCCTACTGGATTCACTCGTGTGGCAGGAAAGGATCCCAGCCTTCCTCGAATCCATCGGCCGGGCCAGCAGCGCCAGCAGGGTCCAGATCTTACAGGTCATCGGGAACCCCGACACCGATGAGGAGGTCTGGGCCGACATGGTCTTCGAGTGGTGTCGCGAAGGCGTCCCGCCCAAGCTCCAGTCCCCCTTGTTCCACCGCATACCCACGAGGGCCGCGGGGTTTGCACACTGGAACGACCGGCTGAAGGCGGACCAGCTGGTCCATGGGCCCAGCAACAGCTTCCCGGAGTTGGTGCCCTTCCAACTCGGCCACCCCCTCTCGACCAACATCCTGGTCGTGCCGGTCCATGTGCGGGGCCAGTGGTGGGGGGCCATCGGGTTCATGGATGATTCGAACGGGCTGCCCTGGCCCTCCGCCCACCGCGAGATCCTCCGACTGACGGGCAAGGCCCTGGGCTCGAAAATCGAGCGGACTGACACCCGCCTGGAGCTGGAGCGCCGGGTGGCGGAGCGCACCCGAGAGCTCGACCAGATGAACCTTGACCTCATCGAGGAGATGGAGGCCAGGGCCAAGAGCGAGGCCAGCAATCGCATGGTCCTCGTGGAACTGGAGCAGGCCCGGAAGATGGAATCCATCGGCCACCTGGCGGCGGGCATCGCCCACGAGATCAACACCCCCACCCAGTTTCTGGGCAACAATCTGGGGTTCCTGAAGGAGGGCTACAGCAAATTGTCCCGCTTCCAGAAAGCCTGCCAGGACCACCTCGCAGGACTGCCCCAGCCCCAGACCGAGCAGCTGGAAGCCCTCCGACGGGAGCTGAACCTGGACTTCCTGCAGGAGGAGATGCCGCTCGCCATCAGTGAGTCCATGGAGGGCATCGACCGCATCACGAAGATCGTCCGGGCCATGAAGGAGTTCTCCCATCCGGGCGGGCGGGACTGGTCAAGCGTGGATCTCAACCAGTGCCTGATGACTACTTCCACCGTCGCCCGCAATGAGTGGAAGTACATCGCAGAGCTGGAACTGGACCTGGACCCGACCCTGCCGCTCATCCATGGCCTGCCCGTGGAGTTGAACCAGGCCTTCCTGAACTTCATCGTCAACGCCGCTGACGCCATCCGCGAGCGCCCCCCCTCGGAGACCCTGGATGGGAAGATGGTCCTCTCCACGCGGCGACAGGACCAGGGCGTGGAGATCCGGATCAGCGACAACGGCGTCGGCATTCCCGAGCCGGTGCTCAAGAAGATGTACGACCCCTTCTTCACCACCAAGGACGTGGGCAAGGGGACGGGTCAGGGGCTCACGGTCTGCTACCAGGTCATCGTGAACCTTCACGGGGGCAGCCTCCGCTGCGAGTCGGTGCCGGGTGAGGGCACGACCTTCATCATCCAGCTGCCGCTGACCAAGGCCTCGGCCGCCCCCGCCGGGAAGGGGGCCTAGGCCATGCGGATTCTGCTGGTGGACGACGAACCCATGGTGCTGCGGGCCCTCTACCGCACCATCCTCTCCCGCTGGCCCACGTGGGAGGTGATCACGGCGTCCTCAGGAGAACAGGCCGTGGAACTGCTCTCCCATACCCCCTTCCACCTGGTCATGACCGATATGCAGATGCCTGGCCTGGACGGCACCGCTGTGCTGAAGGCCTGCCTGCACCACCAGCCCGACGCCATCCGCATGGTGCTTTCGGGCCACACCCCCCTGCAGCGGATCCTCGAGACGGAGGGGTGGTACCACCGCTTCCTCACCAAGCCCATCGAGCCCCAGCGCCAGCTTGCCATCCTGGCCAACCTCAACCTCGATGACCTCGATGTCGAGAACCTCCTGACCCGCCACCTGGTGACAAGCCTGGAGCGGATCCCCAGCCTGCCGAAGCATGTGGCCGCCCTGAGGGCGCTCCTGGACCAGCCCGACCCTGACCTGGGTGCCATGGGCCAAGTGGTGGGCCAGGACATCGGCCTCGCCATGACCATCCTCAAGCTGGTGAACTCCGCCTATCTCGCCGCAGGCCGACCCATCACAGACCTCCAGCAGGCCGTGGCGTTCCTGGGCGTCAGCAACCTCCGCGAGCTGCTCGAGCAGCGGGGCCAGCGCATGGCCCCTACCGAAGCACTGGCGGCAGGCCTGGATCTGGAAGGCGTCTGGGCCCATTCCCAGGAGGTGGCGCAACGGGCCAGCACCTGGGTGCTGGCGGCCACGGGGGATGCAGCCCTGGCCGCGGAGGCCTACTCGGTGGGCCTGCTGCATGATGTGGGCGTGGTGGTCCTGGCGACCTCCCCCGTCCTCCACTACGGGGAGATCCTGCAGATGATCGTGCGGGAGGGGGAGAGCATGCTGTCCCAGGAACGGAAAGTCCTGGGCACGGACCACTGCCGGGTGGGCGCCGCCCTCCTGAGTCTCTGGGCCCTGCCGGAAACTTTCGGCGCCGTGGTCCGCGCCCATCACTGCGAGCACCTGGAAGCGCACAGCTCCCTGGTCTCCCTGGCCATCTACGCCGCCCACTTCTGCCCCGGAAGGGCCCAGCCGCCGAACCTGTTCTTCGATGGCGCCCGCCTCGCAAGCAACAGCGTGCCCTTCACCCAGACACTGTCCCTGGAGGCGCACTGGGAGCGGCTCCTGGCTCAGTGGCAACAGGCTCAGCCGGGGAGCACCCCATGAAGCCACGCATCCTGCTGGTGGATGACGATGTTCTGTTGTTGCGGGCTCTGCGAAGGCTGCTTCAGGCGGACTTCGAAGTGCTCACGGCCGAGACCGGGCAGGCGGGCCTGGAGGCCCTCGCCACACCAGGTCCCCTGGCCGTGGTGCTCTCGGACTTCCGGATGCCGGGCATGGACGGCGTCCAGTTCCTGGACCGCCTCGGCACCCGCTCGCCAGACACCGTCAAGATCATGCTCACAGGCCAGGCGGAACTGAATACGGCCGTGGAGGCCGTCAACAAGGGCCACGTGTTCCGCTTCCTCACCAAGCCCATCGACGGGCAGGACCTGCTCCAGGTATTGTGGGATGCCGTGGCCCAGTTCGAGCTCATCACGGCTGAGCGAACCCTCCTGGAAGACACCCTCAGCGGCAGCATCCAGGCCCTGGTGGGCCTGCTGGCCCTCTTCGACCCCACCGGCTCCGGGCGCAGCCAGGAAGTCCGGAACCTGGCCATGGCCATCGCCGAGGCGCTCGAACTGGCGTCCTCCTGGGATATCGGTATTGCCGCCCTGCTGTCGCGGGTGGGTGACCTGGCCATCTCCAGTGAGGTGCAGGGCAAGCTCCTACGGGGTGAGCGCCTCAGCCCCATGGAGCACGACGCCCTCCTTCGGGGCCCGGAGATGGGCTCCGAGCTCATCGCTCACATCCCCCGGCTCCAGACCGTGGCCCAGATGATCAAGTACAGCCACAAGGGCTTCAATGGCGTGGGCTATCCCCGGGACCGGGTGGCTGGTGCGCAGCTGCCTCTGGGGGCCCGCATCCTCAAGGTGGTTCTGGACTACACGGACCGCCTTCGCACAAGGGGCACCCAAGCCACCGCCTTCGCCCAGATAGAGCTGGGCGCCGGCTCCCGGTACGATCCCACGGTGGTTGCAGCCCTGGGTCAGGTGCTCCGGGTGGTTCAGGACCACAACCCAGAGGGCATCGTGGCCCTGCCCCTGGATGAGCTGCAGCCCGGCATGGTCCTGGGCGATGATGTGGTCTCCGGGGCCTATGAGGCTGTGGTGCTGGCCAAGGGCACTCACCTGAACCAGCTCCACATCGAGTGGCTGCGGAACTATTCGCAGAGCCAGGGCCTCACCCAGCCCGTTCTCATCAACCGGATGGTCTGAGGTCCAAGGGGGCCCCCCAGACTTGGCGCTTCCCGACCCGCCCACCGGGCCGCATGCTGGATGGGATTGGATCCGCGTGCCCATGAACCCTGAACTTGAAGTCCTGGAACTCCCCGAAGCCCTCCACCTCATCCAGGGTGGGGCCCGCACGGCCTCTGCCCGCAGCGCCCTGGGGCTCATGCAGCCCTGGGACGGCCACGCGGGGCAACGGCGGCTGCACCAACTGGAGCTGCAGGACACCTGGGCCGCAGCGCCGGAACGCCTGCCGGTGCTGGCCATGGACGAGGCTCTGGGGGAGTTGCTGAACCCCGCGGGCTGGCTGCTGCCCGAGCACTGGCGCCAGCTGCGGGATGGCCTGCGGGGCATGGCCAAGCTGCTCGCGACCCTTGCGGCCCTGCCCTGGCCCGAGGCCCGGCCTGCCCCTGCGGGCACCCACCTGGGCATCGACCGCCTCCAGGTCACGGCGGCCCTGCTGCCCGATCCAGGCCCCCTGGGCGAGCGCCTGGCCCGGACCTTCACCGAGGACGGCCAGCTGGACCCCCTGCGCATTCCCGCCCTGGCGGGCCTGCACCGCCAGCGCCAGGCGGCCTTCCAGGCGGTACAGGCGAAGCTGCAGAAGGTTCTGCGCGGCTCCCCCGAGGCCTGCAACGAGGCCATGATCGTCGAGCGCAACGGCCGCTTCTGCCTCCCGGTGCGCAGCGAGCGCCGCAGCCAGATCCCGGGGCTGGTGCTGGACCGCAGTGGCACCGGCGCTACGGTCTTCATCGAGCCCATGGAAGTGGTGCCCCTCAACAACACGTTCGTCGAAGCCGACCGGGACTACACCCAGGCCGTGCAGGCCTACCTGCGGGACCTGCTGGCGGAGCTGCGGGAGCACCGGGAGGACTTCGTCCGCTGGCAGGAGCTCCAGGCCCGGGCGGATCAGGGTCTGGCCCTGCTGCGCTGGGCCTCCCTCTGCGACGGTCTGCTGCCGGACCTGGAGACGGATCCCCAGCAGGGCCGCCTCTGCCTGCTGGAGGCCCGGCATCCCTTGCTGCTGCCCCGGGTGCGGGAGGCCATGGGCCTGGAGCCCCTGCCCCACACCGTTGTACCCCTGAATCTGGTGCTGGAGGCGGGCAGGCCCGGCCTGGTAATCTCCGGTTCCAACACCGGCGGCAAGACCGTGGTGCTCAAGACCGTGGGCCTGCTCTCGGCCCTGGCCTCCTGCGGCTGCGCGGTGCCGGTCCGGGAGGGCTCCAGCTTTCCGGCCCTGCCCAGCCTCCATGCCGATATCGGCGACCACCAGACCATCACGGGAAGTCTTTCGACCTTCAGTAGCCATATCCTGCACCTGAAGGAGATCCTGAATCGGGTTCACGATGGCGGTCTGGTGCTCCTGGACGAGCTGGGCACGGGCACGGACCCGAAAGAAGGCGCGGCCCTGGGCATCGCCCTCCTGCAGACCCTCTCGCGGCGTCACTGCTGGATCCTCTGCTCCACCCACCTGGGCGACATCAGCCAGTGGGCCCTGCGCCACACCCGCTTCCAGAATGCTTCCGTGCAGTTCGACGAGACCCGCCTGGCCCCCACCTACCGCCTGCTGGTGGGCCAGCCCGGCCAGAGCCGGGCCCTCACCATCGCCGCTCGCCTGGGCCTGCCCAAGGCCGTGCTGGACCACGCTGACAAGGTGCTGGGCCAGCGGGAGCAGGACTGGCGGGACTTTCTGCGGGAGCTGGAGGCGGAGCGCAGCCGCCTGCTGGAGGAGGCCGAGGCTTTGCGCCTGCAGCTGGCCGCCGCCGACAAGGACCGGGAGATCCTCCGGCAAAGGGAGGAGAAGCTCCGGGCGGACCGGGAGGCCTTCCAGCAGGAATCCCGGGACAAGGTGGCCCGGGTCCTGGAGTTCCTGGACCACGAAGGCAAGCGCCTGGTGAAGGAACTGAAGGAGCGCCAGAAGGAGGCCACCGTCAACGCGGACCGCCTGGGCACCGAGGCCCACGAGCGGGTGCGGCTGCTGGGCCGCCTGGCCGAAGCCGAAATGCGACCCGCCAAAGCCAAGGCTGGTGGCCCAGCCCTGGAAGTGAAGGAGGGTGGCTACGCCCGCCACCGCGGCCTGGGCGTCGAGGGCAAGGTCGTGGTCCTCAAGGGGGACCGGGCCACCCTGGAGACCCCCCAGGGGCGGCGTCTGGAGTGCCGCCTGGGTGAGCTGGAGCCCATCGGGGCCCGGGAAGTCGCGCCCCGGCCCTCGGGCAAGGTGCGGGTCCGGGCCGAAGTCCAGGACCTGGACTCCGAGATCAACCTCATCGGCCGGGCCAGCGATGACGTGGACAGCGAGGTCTACCGCTTTGTGGAGGAGGCCCTGGCCGCAGGGCGCCGCTTCGTCCGCATCGTCCACGGCCACGGCACTGGGCGGCTCAAGGCGGCGGTGCGGGAGGCTCTGCGCGGCCATCCTGGCATCGCCAAGGTGGAGGATGCCCCCCAGGCCCAGGGCGGGTCCGGGGCCACGATCGTTACCCTTCGGTAGGCTGCGGGCTCTAGGCTGCGGGCTGTGGGCTCTAGACTCAAAATTCAACTCCCCCACCCGGTGGCCCGATTCAATGGCACACCTCCGTAGGGGAGAACCATGGAATTCCTTAACACGCTGACCATCCGAAAAAAGCTGCTCTATTCGATCCTGGCCTTGGCTGTGGTGATCGGGCTGTCTTCGACGGTGTTCTCCCTCTGGCGATTGAATTCGGCCCTGAATAGCGGGCTGGAGCTGAAGGCCGGGAGCCTAGCGGGCCTCGTGGCCGACGGCATCCAGTCCGGTGTCCAGTTCGAGGACATGGGCCTGGTAGAACGGGGTCTGGACGGCCTCAAGGACGACACCGACATCTCCCAGGCCGCCCTGGTCTCCCTAGACGCCTCCGGCGCCGCCAAAGTGGTCACCAAGGCCAAGTCCAAGGACGCGAAGCTGGAACTCCAGCCCATGGCCGATGCCTTCCTCAAGGCCGTGGCCAAGGCCGGTGCCTCCAAGGATCACCCCGCCGTCGAGCAGAACGGCTACCTGCTGGTGGGCGACCTGGTCAAGATCGAAGGCGCTCCCGTAAAGTCCTATGTGATGCTGGCCGTGAACCGCGACCGCCTCCGCAAGGACCAGCTGGCTGCCCTCCTGGGCATGGTTCTGCTGGGCGTGGTCATGGTGGGCATTGGTGTCGCCGCGGCCTTCTTCCTGGGCAATACCATCGTCACCCCCCTGGAGAACATCCAGTCCCGCATGCGCGACATTTCCGAGGGCGAGGGCGATCTCACGGCCCGCCTGGATGTCAGTGGCAACGATGAAATCTCCGCTCTGGCCGGTCACTTCAACCGCTTCGTGGAGAACATCCACCAGATCGTCCAGCAGGTCATGGCCATCTCGACGAACATCGCCTCGGGCTCCCTCCAGATGTCCGCGGGCATGTCCGAAATGCACAGCACCGCGCAGAGCATCGCCCAGTCGGCGGAGAACCAGAAGTCCAGCGTCTCCAGCACCACCGCCAGCGTCCAGGGCATCGCCGGGGCCTCCCAGGTGGTGAACTCCAACGTGACCGATGCCCTCATCGTCTTCGATCAGGCCCAGCAGGCCGCCAACAAGGGCGGCACGGCCGTGGGCAGCGCCATCTCGGGCATGCAGGCCATCAACCAGAACTCCAAGCAGATCGGCAACATCCTGATGGTGATCACCGAGATTGCCAACCAGACCAACCTGCTCTCCCTGAACGCCGCCATCGAGGCCGCCAAGGCCGGCGAGCACGGCAAGGGCTTCGCAGTGGTCGCCGAGGAAGTCCGCAAGCTGGCCGAGCGCAGCGCCACCGCCGCCAAGGAGATCACGGCCCTCATCCAGACCTCCAACCGCGCCATCACCGATGGCACCAAGATGGTGAACACCGCCGGTGAGGCCCTCACCAGCATCCAGAGCGCCATCACCGACTCCGCCGAGCGCATGAAGACCATCGGCGGTCAGAGCTCGACCCAGAGCCACGACAGCCAGTCCGTGGTGGCCGCCATGGGCGACCTCACCTCCATTGCCGAGCAGAACGCTGCCGCCATGGAGGAAATGGCCGCCACCATCAAGGAATCCACCCGCACCGTGGACGAGCTCAGCGCCCTGGCCGAGCAGCTCAACTCCATCGTGGCGAGGTTCCGGATCTAGACCGGAACCACAAAAAGAAGGAACCGCGAAAAACGCGAAAGAAGCCGGCTATGGGGCCGGCTTCTTTCGTATGACCTCATCTCCCTTTCGCGACTTCCGCGGTTTCATGACCAGGTTCCTAGACAAATAGGCATCTGCTCTGAATTGTTGGGAATTTGAATCTGAATCCGACCCCTGCCTGAGGAATGACCCAGCGTAAACCCGCTGCTACCCACCCGAACCACGAGAGCCCAGATAAACTGATCGTGTTCTCGAAAATGAAAGGGACTCCGGATGCGCGCCCTGCTCGCAATACTCTTGGTCCTGCCGCTCCTTGGTCAGTCCCCGGTTCCTGTCGAACTGTCGGCGTCTGAACGGCAATACGTGCAGAGGCTCGGAAAGGTCACGATGTGCGTCGATCCCGACTGGGCCCCTTTCGAGAGCGTGGACCAGAAGGGACGCTACGAGGGCATCGCGGCGGATCTGATCGCGCTGGTGTCAGAAAGGTCCGGAATTCCCTTGGAACTCGTGCCGACCCGAAATTGGGACGAGAGTTTGGCCAGGTCCAGGAAGGGGGAATGCCTTGTCCTTCCTTTCCTCAACAAAACCCCTGAACGTGAAGGCTGGCTGGCCTTCACCGAGCCCATTTTCAGCGATCCCAACGTGTTCATCACCAGGGAGGAGCACTCCTACATCGGCGACCCCGCGGAACTCCCGGCCGAGTCCATCGTCCTTCCCCGCGGTACCGCGGTGGAAGGCTGGATCAGGAGTAGATACCCGCAGCTTTCAGTGATCATCACCGAAACCGAGGCCGAAGCCTTTGACATGGTTTCGTCCAGGAAAGCGGACATGACCATGCGGTCGCTCGCCGTCGCCGCCTACGCGATTAGGAAGAGGGGGCTGTTCAATCTCAAGATCGCTGGGCAGATGCCGGAATACCAAAACGAGCTCCGCATCGGCGTCCTCAAGACGGAACCCTTGCTCTGCGAAATTCTGGGGAGGGCCGTGCGGACGATCTCTCCCAAGGAGCGGGGACAGGTCCGCGAAAGACACCCATCGATCGATGTCCAGACCCCTGTCAATTACAGATTGATCATCAAGGTCATAGCGGGGCTGGGCGCGCTCATGATCGTCGGGATTGTTTGGAACTATAGGCTGCGCAAGCTCAACGCCCGGCTTGAGAAGGCGTTGATGGAAGTACGCACGCTGCAGGGCCTGCTTCCCATTTGCGCCTGGTGCAAGAAGGTTCGCAGCGATGAGGGTCTTTGGACACAGATCGAGCAATACGTATCGGAGAAAACTGCGGCCACATTCACCCACGGGGTATGTCCGGAGTGCGCTAAGAATGCCCTTAAGGTTTAGGCGGGGATACACAAGCTGTCCGGGGAGGGAATGGTCAGGGCTACCATCGCTCGCCCCCACCCTCCCAAGACAGCGAAGACCCATAAATAGGAACCACGAAAGAAGGCAACCATGGGGTTCGACACCCCAGTCTGGCTTCCTCGCATGTGGCCTCGTCACCCTTTCGCGGCCAGAAGGGCTTTCGCGTTTTTCGCGGTTTCTTGACCCGGTTCTTAGACGAGGTTCCTCGACTTCAGGAACGACACGAACCCGAAGTCCCCATCGCTGATGTGGTGGCGGAGCCACCCTTCCATGAAAGTGGGCACCACCAAGGCCATGGCCTGCTCACTCTCCCGGAACTTCGCCAGCAGATCCTGGAGGCTGCCCAGCATGGCGAGGTGCTCCGTGATATGGGCCTCCAGATCGGGGTAGGCCATCTTGGCCATGTAGGCTTCCTCCGTGGCGAAGTGCTGCTCGGAGCAGGCCACCAGGTCCACGATCGCGTCCTCCACCAAGCTCCGGTCCATGCCCCCGGACACCATGCGCCGCAAGCGGTCCACAATGCGGAAGAGCTCCCGGTGCTGGTCGTCGATGATTTCGATGCCCGTGCCGTAACGTGGACTCCACGCAACTTCCATGTGACACCCCTAAACCACTGAAACCACAAATAAACGAATATAAACACTGGCTTGGCAGGACAGGTACTTGAGGTGGCGATTTTATTTCAATTATTGACCCCGCCATCCACTGACATGCTACTGGAAGCTTCCTGCGCTTCGTCACAGAGATGTAATTCTCGATGAAGTTATCGAGAATGTCCCAAAAACTCGGGACGCTCTAAATATCCCTCGACGCCCTTCCCGCCGATGCCCTAGGAAGGGTGCCTCCAGCCCCCCCGCCAGCTCAAGGACGCCGTGCCCCTCCTCAACCTGAATCACAAGCCGACTTACAAGATCCTCGTAGTGGATGATGACCCCATCACCCGGGCCTTCGTGCAGGCGGCCCTCCGGGTGGACGGCTTCCAGGTCTTCCTGGCCAAAGACGGCAAGGAAGGCCTGGAAAAGTTCCTGGCCCACGCCCCGGACCTGATTCTCACCGACTACGCCATGCCCGGCATGAACGGCGCCGAGTTCACCCGGAAGATCCACGCCATCCTCAAGGCCAGCCACGGCGATACCCAGGTCTTCCTGCCCGTGGTGGTATTCACGGCCCAGGGGGAGCCGGAGGTTCTCAAGGACTGCCTGGACGCCGGGGCCATCGAGTTCCTCACCAAGCCCTTCAACGTCACCGAGCTACGGACCCGCATCCACGCCATCGCAGAACTGGCGGCGGTCCACTCAGGCCTCATGGCCCGGGAGGCCGAGGAGCAGGACGAGATCTCCATGGTGAAGCACATGCTCGACCGCCTCCTGGAGCAGGGGCGGGACACCATGCCCGCGGGCTTCCGGATGGAAACCATGGCCACGCGCCGCATCAACGGCGATGTGTGCACCTACCACACGGGGGCCCCTGGCATCCACTTCGGCATGCTCTGCGACCCCATGGGCCACGGGCTCATGGCCGGCATCTCTGAAATCCCCACCATCGAGGTATTCAAAACGCTTTCGGGCCGGGACCTGCCCTTGCCCAGCATCCTTGCGGAGATCAACCAGAAGCTCATGAACCTCCTGCCCTGGGGGCGCTTCTCCTGCGTACTGCTCTTCCGTCTAGACGCCCACACCGGTGAGCTGCAGATCGCCAACGCCGGCATGCCCGAGAGCTTCATCTTCCATGTGGGGGGCGGCCTCACCCGCTACGCCTCCACCAGCATCCCGCTGGGCATCCAGGAGGACCTGGGGTCCCTGGCCGTGAACCGCCACTGTCTCCTGCCTGGGGATTGCTTCTTCGCCTGCAGCGACGGTCTTTCGGAAATCGTGGATGAGAAGGAGCTGGTGGAGCTCTACGAGCAGGGTGGCGATGTGGGCTTCCCGGAGCTGCTGCAGGAGCTCATCGGCACCCGCGTGGGGAACCGGGAGCTGGCCGATGACCTCAGCTGGTCCCTGTGGCCCTACCACCCCGAACAGCTCGAGGTGCGGCTGCCCGCGAGCCCCTCGCTGCGCCACCTCGCCGATGAGGAGTACCTGAGCCTGCGGCTCCAATTCCACCCCAACGCCGTGAACTACGACGAGGTGGGCCCCAACCTCGTGGGCTTCCTGGGCCGCCAGGGCGTACCCAAGGATGTCTCCCAGACCCTGGCCCTCCTGCTGTCGGAGGCCATCGTGAACGCCGTGGACCACGGCTCCCTGGGCCTGGACTCGGCCCTGAAGGAGGTCGGCTTCGAGGCCTACGAGGTGGAGCGGAGCCACCGTCTCGCCAGCGGGGGCAAGGGGCCGGTGGACCTCCAGATCCGCATCCACCAGCGGGCCAACGGGGCCTTCTCTCACCTGAGCGTCCACGTGGTGGACCCGGGTCTCGGCTTTGATTGGCGCCCACACCTGTCCGAGAGCGAAGCTCCCGCCACCCGCCCCTACGGCCGGGGCATCCTCCTCCTGAAGGCCCTGGCCCAGGATCTGGCCTTCAGCGAGAAGGGCAACGAGATCCAGTTCAGCCTCTACGCCCGTGAGGACTGAACCGGAGCTTCCCGGCTGGACCCCTCCGCCGGGGATTGGTATGCTTCAGGGCTCGGCCCTCTGGTGGAATGGCAGACACAACGCACTCAAAATGCGTCGCCGCGAGGCATCCCGGTTCGACCCCGGGGAGGGCTACCAAAGAGCAAATCCCCGTGCCGGGGATTTGCTGTGTGCCTGCGGCACTGTCGGCCGTTTGATATGGTTCACCATGAACCGCTTGCAGAGCGCCTATTAACCCTCAGCTCGACATGGGCCCTACCCCGACCAAAGGGTTCAGAACGGCAATGCTCTGGCTTCCTTGGTGTCTTGGTAGTGATCTGTATTCCTTTCACTTGTTCTTGTTTGTGTCTTCGTGTTGGATCAGTAGCCCAACACCCGGATCACAGCGCCGTGAGCGGAATGCGTCGCCCTGCCCCAAATGCCTTGGGGCTCACCTTGAAGGCGAACGGCAGCTGGCGGCGCTTGAATTCAGTGCGGCGCAGGAGGCCCAGGATGCGCGGCAGGGCGGCCGTGGCCTGGACCAGGGCGGGGCCTTCCAGTAGCAGGGCCAGATCGTCCACCAGGCCCTCCTCGGGGCGCTGGGCCTCCAGGGCGGCGCCCAGGATGGCGTCCAGCTGGGCATAGGGCAGGAGGCTGGCCTCATCGGTCTGGCCGGGGCGCAGTTCCGCCGTGGGCGGGCGCTCCAGCACGCCCCGGGGCACGGCGGCGCCCAGATCCCGGGCGACAGCGTAGACCCGGGCCTTGAGGCAATCGCCCAGGGGCGCGAAGGCGCCGATGCCATCGCCATACAGGGTGAAGTAGCCCGTGGCGGCCTCGCTCTTGTTGCCGGTGTTCAGCACGGAAACCCGCTCCGTGCCCAGGCGCCGGTGCACCTCGGGCTCTGACGTGAGCGCCATGAGCAGGGCGCCCCGGCAGCGGCTCTGGAGATTCTCATCCGTGAGGCTGAAGGCACGGCCCGGCAGCGCCTGGGCCAGTGACGCGCCGAAGCCCGCGAAGGGGGCCTCGGCATCCAGACGCAGGAAGCCGATGCCCAGGTGCCGGGCCTGCTCCTCGGCCAAGTGGCAGCTTGCGTCACTGCTGAACCGCGTGGGCAGGGCCGCGCCCAGCACGCGCCCGGGGCCGATGGCCTCCACGGCCAGGGCCGCGGCCACGGCGCTGTCGATGCCGCCGGAAAGGCCCAGCACCAGGGCTTCCAATCCCTGCTTGGCCAGGTTGTCCCGGATGCCCGTCACCAGGGCCTTGCGCAGCCAGGGGCCCTCCTCAGACACCGGCCAGGCCACGCCGGGCGCGGCGAGATTTACCAGCAGCACACCCTCGCGGAAGGGCGCCCAGCCCTGCCAGCGACCATCCGGCAGCGCCAGCCCCGAGCCGCCGTCGAAAAGCAGCCAGCTCTCAGCGCCCACGCGGCTGGCGTAGGCCACCGGGATGCCGTGCTTCTGGGCCAGGCCCGGCAGCAGGCGGCGGCGCTGGGCGTCCTTCGAGGGAATGGCCCAAGGGGCGCTGGTGCCCAGTGGCAGGAAGCTGCCCAGACCGCTGGGGCTGGCGCTGGCGTTGAGGATGAGCGTCGCGCCGCTCCCGGCCTGGTCGGCGATGGGGTCCAGGCCGTAGCCCACTGGGGCATTGCCCAGCTGCGGATCGGCCCAGAGGTCTTCGCAGATGGAGAGGCCGATGCGGTGGCCCTGGAAGCTCACCAGAGGCTGGGCGCTGGGGTCCGGCTCGAAGTAGCGGTGCTCGTCGAAGACGTCGTAGCTGGGCAGCACGCGCTTGTGGGCGCAGTGGCGCAGCTGGCCCTCCTGGCACCACCACAGCTCGTTCCAGAGCCGCCCCGAGGGTGCGGGCCGGGCCGTGCCGAAGAGCAGTGGCACGGGGCCGCTGAGGGCCGCCAGGCGCCAGGACTCGGCCTCGATGCGGCGCCGCATCTGCGGCTCCCAGAGGCGGTCCTCCAGCAGGTAGCCGGGGATGGCCAGCTCCGGCGCCAGCACCAGCTCCGCCCCGGCAGCCAGGGCCTCCGCATAGGCGGCCTCCACGCGGCGGCCATTGCCCTCGGGATCCCCGAGGCGGGCGTTGAGCTGGAGCAGGGCGATGCGCATGCCAACAAGTTACCAGTGGAAGTGGCCTGGATGCTTACCACCTGATGCTTGCACAGGTCCCACCCTCGGGCCGCCGTTCCAAGCGCAGGTCGGCGCCCTGGGCGTTGAGCCATTTCAGGGCCAAGGGCAGGCCCAGGCCGGTGCCATCGGGGCGCCCGCTTTCA
This sequence comes from uncultured Holophagaceae bacterium, assembly GCA_903913215.1. Classification (GTDB taxonomy): domain Bacteria; phylum Acidobacteriota; class Holophagae; order Holophagales; family Holophagaceae; genus Geothrix. The sequence goes on along the minus strand of CAIWKE010000036.1, from coordinate 154,059 downwards.
AAGGGGCGCAGCATGCGGATGGCGGTGTCCTCGGACAGGCCGGGACCATCGTCCAGGATCTCGATGCCCCCTTCACTCACGCGCACCAGCACACGACCCCCCATGGGGCTGGCCTGGCAGGCGTTCTCCAGGAGGTTCACCAGGGCTTGCTGGAGCAGCACAGAATCACCGGTGGCACCGCCCCGACCTTCGCACAGGAGGGTCCGCCCCTGACTGAGGGGTCGCCGCCGGATGTCGGCCAGGGCCTGAGAAACCACTTCCTCCAGGCGCAAGGGTTCGTTGGATGGCTCCAGGGGCTTGGCCCACTGGAGGAAGCGCTGCACCAGCTGCTCCAGCTCTGCCGTCTCCTCCAGGAGCCCCTGGGCAGCCTCGCCGTGGCCCGCCCGTGCCAACAGCTGGCCCTGACCCTTCAGCACCGCCAGGCCATTCTTGAGCTGGTGGGCCACACCGGCGGTCATCTCGCCCAGCTCGGCAAAGCGGGCCTGGAGCTGGCGGCGGCGTTCCTCGAGCTCCGCCTCGGTGACATCGTCGAAGGCCACCAGGGCCCCGATGCGATCTGGAGCCTCCATACGTTGGAGGGACCAGCGGCGGCCCCCGGCGTCCAGGCGGCGGGCGGGGCCCGGGCTGGCGGCCAGGGCCTCCCGCAGCCAGGGGAAAGGCTCGAGAACGAAGGCGGCCTCCAGCCCCAGCACCCCCGGGGTCACCCCCAGCAGCTCCTGGCCCCGGCGGTTCAGGGCCGCCAGGCGCTGGCGCTGGTCCACCCAGAGCAGTCCCGTGGGCAGGGCATCCAGCAGCCGCTCGTGGACGGTGCGCAATTCCCCCAGCGAGGCGGCGAGTTCGCCGCGTTCCCGCAGGCTGCCTGAGACGGCGCTCAGAAGCAGGGACTCGGGATCGGCGGGCGGTCGGCGCCGGAGTCGGGCCCAGCGGAAGAGCAGGACCAGGAGGCTCCCCAGCACCACCGCGATGGGCAGGACCAGGAACAACCAGGCTTGCAGGTGGGAGGGCATGCCTTAGGTTAATCTGGTTCCCATGGACAGGCAGCCCATCTACATCGTCTCTGGCGGATCCGGAGAGACCGCTCACCGCATGGTGCAGGCGGCGCTGACCCAGTTCGCCAAGGGGGAAGCCTCGGCCCTGGTGCGCCGCTTCCAGAACGTGCGCTCCTGGGAGGACCTGGACCGCGTGCTGCAGATGGCCGCAGAAAAGCACGCCGTGGTCATCCACACCACCGTGTCCCGCGAGATGCGCGACTACATCGACCGGCGCTGCGCCGAGCAACGCCTCACCCAGGTGGACCTTTTCGGCAACCTGCTGGACACCCTCTCGCTCTACCTGCGGGAGCGCCCGGAGGAACAGCCCGGCAGCTTCCACGCCGTGGGCGACAAGTATTTTCGTCGCATCGAGGCCATCGAGTTCGCCCTCAAGTTCGACGACGGCATCGACATGAGCGGCCTGGCCGACACGGACATCGTGCTGGTGGGCATCAGCCGCACCAGCAAGACCCCCCTGTCCATGTACCTGGCCATGGAGGGCTTCAAGGTCATGAACGTGCCCCTGGTGCCCGGCGTACGCCTGCCCCCAGAGCTGGAGTCCATCCCGCAGGGCCGCATCGTGGGCCTCACCATCCAGCCGGACCGCCTCCAGGAGATCCGCGCCTACCGCCTCAAGCGCCTGGGTGCCCAGGGCAGCGCCGACAGCTACAGCGATATGGGCCGCATCCTGGAAGAGCTGGCCTACGCCGATGAGGTCTTCAAGACCCACCGCCGCTGGCCCGTCCTGGATGTCACCGGCCGCAGCATCGAAGAGACCGCCGGACTCGTGCTGGATCGCGTGTTCGGGAAGGAACGCGCCGTCTAAGAGGTCCGCGACCTCTAAAGCTCGTCCTCCAACCGCTCCACCACGGTCTTCAGAATCTTGATCCGACCATAGTACTTGTTCTCGCTCTCGACCAGCGTCCAGGGGGCGATCTCGGTGCTGGTGCGGTCCAGCATGTCGCAGATGGCGCGCTCGTAGGCGGGCCACTTCTCGCGATTGCGCCAGTCCTCGTCGGTGATCTTGAAGCGCTTGAAGGCCGTGGCCTGACGCTCCTGGAAGCGGCGCAGCTGCTCTTCCTGGCTGATGGAGAGCCAGAACTTGAGCAGGATGCTGCGGCTGCGGACGATCTGATCTTCGAAGTCGTTGATCTCACTGTAGGCCCGCTGCCAGTCCGCCTCGGAGCAGAAGCCCTCCACGCGCTCCACCAGGACGCGGCCGTACCAGCTGCGGTCGAAGATGGCCACCTTGCCGCGCCGGGGCAGGTGCCGCCAGAACCGCCAGAGGTAGGGCTGGGCGCGCTCATCCTCCGTGGGCGCCGCCACGGGGTGGATGTGATAGTTCCGGGCGTCGAGGGAGGTGGTGATGCGGCGAATGCCGCCCCCCTTCCCCGCCGCGTCCACGCCCTCGAAGAGCATCACCACGGCGTGCTTGCGGAAGTTGCGGTGCCGGGTCAGGAGGTTCAGGCGCCCCTGGAGGCTGAGCAGCTCTTCCTCGTAGTCTTTCTTGTCCAGACGCTTCGTGAGGTCCAGGGCCCGGAGGATGTTCACCTCGTCCAGGGCCGCCAAGGGCGGAGCAACCGCTATATGGATCTTCGGGGGCGGGTTGTCGAGGCGGGCGCGCAGGCGCTCCAGCAGGATCTTCCCCACCGTGAGGCGCTGGTAGCGGGGATCCGTGGCCTCCACCACGATCCAGGGGGATTCGGCGGTGCTGGTGGAGCGCAGGGCCCGCTCCGCCACTTGGCGGAAGGTGTCGTACATCTCAAAGTGCTTCCAGTCCCGGGGCGTCACCCGCCAGCGGGTCTTGGGATCTTTCTCCAGGCTCTTGAGGCGCTTCTTCTGCGTCTCCTTGCTGAGGTGCATCCAGAACTTCAGCACCAGGGCGCCCTCGTGGATGAGCATCTGCTCAAACCGGGCCACGGCGGCCATGTCCTGGTCCAGGTCCGAGGTCTTGGTGCGACCGTGCGCCCGCTCGAGGATGGGCCAGGTGTACCAGGAGCCGTCGAAGATGCCGATCTTCCCCTTGGGAGGCAGCATGCGCCAGTAGCGCCACATGTGGGGCCGCTCGCGCTCTTCGTCCGAGGGCTCATCCAGGCCGTGGGTCTGGATGTGCCGGGGGTCCATCCACTCGTTGAGGGTGTTCACGGTCTCGCTCTTGCCTGAGCCATCCACGCCCGCCACCAGGATGACCACCGGCACCTTGGCCGCCGTGAGATCGAACTGGGCGTCCAACAGCGCCTCCCGCAGGGCGGGCAGCTCCCGGTCCCAGACTTCCTTGGAGACCTTATGACCGAGTTCCGCGGATTCGAACATGGTTCCTCCCGGCGGGCAGCAATGCTTTTTCGACTGGATGGTCACCATAGCTGATTTTGGGTTCATGGGGGCCATGGAATGCTTGCAGGACATGGAATCATTAGGGGCTGTTACGGAATGATTAGGGCTTTATATTGCCATTCCGTTACAGCCCCTGCTGGCGCCGGTGCCTCAGACTGAAACAGTTATTTTTGGAAAGCGACTGGGAGCCATGATCTCCATCACCGATCCCATCCAACCCGCCTACGCCTACATGCGGAGCCTGCTCTTCGAGCCCTTCCAGGCCAAGAAGTGGTTCCTGCTGGGCTTTGCCGCCTTCCTGGCCCACCTAGCCGATGGGGGCTCCTTCAACTACAACAGCAACCCTTTCAACCGGTCCCGCGGAGGGCCCGATTTTGAGGGGGCCCTCTCCTGGGTGTCCGAGCATCTGGTCCTGGTGATCACCCTGGCCGTCCTGGCCTTCCTCTTCATCCTGGCCCTGTCCATTCTCCTTCAGTGGCTGAGCAGCCGCGGCCAGTTCATGTTCCTGGACGGCGTGGCCCACGATCACACCCAGATTGCAGAGCCCTGGGCCCGCTTCCGGGATCTGGGAAACCAGGTCTTCGCCTTTCGCGTGAAACTGATGTTGGCGGGCTGGGGCGCCTTTTTCGTCATCGCTGGCCTGGGGATCGCCCTCGCCCTGCCCGACATCCGCGCCCGCCACTTCGGAATAGCTTCCATCCTGGCCCTGGTGGTGGCCGGGGGCCTGCTCTGTTTAACGCTGCTCGCGCTGGTGCTGGTCACCATGCTGCTGCGGGATTTCGTGGTGCCCATCATGTACCGGCGCAACCTTGGGACTGCCGCAGTCTGGTCCGTGCTGCGCCAGGAGCTGCTGCCCGGACGGGCCTGGACCTTCGTGGGCTTCTACCTCATGAACCTCCTCCTGGGCCTGGTCGCCGCCCTGCTCATGCTGCTGGGCTGCTGCCTCACCTGCTGCCTGGCCCTCCTGCCCTACCTCAGCTCCGTGGTCTTCCTGCCCATCCACGTCTTCTTCCGCTGCTACTCCCTGAAGTTCCTCGAGCAGTTCGGGGAGGAGTGGCGGATTCTGCAGGGGGCTTCGGCTGTCGCTGTTGAGGAAGAGCAGAACTGATCACCACTAGAAGTCCGTTTGTCGCACGTATCGCCACAGGCGAAATCGAGAAGGCACCAAGTAGAATCGGCAGGCTGCTGACATTTGCCTACAGTTCGAACATCGGCATTGCCCAGGCTCTGACCCTCTTTGATACTGACTCTGCCTGAGGATTGGCCCTACGGTCAGGGGTATCTTCAACCTCATGCGCTGGCTGGAGGACAGGAGGAGGCTGCTCTGTATCCAACTCGGCGCTGCCCCGGTCCTATTGGCCTGCAAGGCACCCCAGGTCACCCCCATCCAGCAGCTGCCAGTGGTCCAAATGGAGACACCCATCTGGGAGGTGCTGCCACAAACCGAAGGAAGGCCAGAGCTGATCTTCTCGGGGGACATGGAAGTGAGCCAGTCCTACCAGACCCAGTTTAAGGGGCGCTATCGGGACTCGCCTTCCTTCGGGAAATACTTCCTGGCCTCGCCGGACAGCGATCTCGCGCCCCATTTCCAGAGCCAACCCTCCGACAAGAAGATCGAGATCTGGTGGGTGAAGTTCACGCCCCTGTTTGAGAAAGATCCACCCTACTCCAAGGCTTGGTTAATTCCAGAAGCCGTGGTTTTGTCCTTCACAAAGGGAATGGTGGATCCACTTCGGGTTCCTCCCTCCCATTGCCAATTTACCCTCGTGTACAGGGTGCGCAGCGCCGAAGGCCGGATCCTGTCCTATGGCACCCTGACCCAGGTCGTTCCCACGGGGGAGCAGGCTGACCAGGCCCTGGAGCGTGCCACCGCCGCCTTCGAGAAGACGCTGGTGGACCTGACCCTGGGCCGCATGGATCCCAGCCGGATGAAAGGCGCCACAGCCGTCAGCCTGCGGCCCTGAAGATTATTGAAATGGCAGAACTGATCACGACCATGGCGCCAAGACACCAAGAAAACAAGAAGGAATGAACGGCATGCATTCGGTGCCATTCCTTCGTCTTTCTTGGTGCCTTGGTGGTAAATGATTTTTCAGAAAGTTTTCAGTACTCAGTCGCCAGATCCCCAGCCCTGATTGCCTTCTCGAAGGGCTGGAACACTGGCGCCCCGGCGCTCTGGGCGATCCACTCGGCGACGCGGATGCCATCCACGGCCGCCGAGGTGATGCCTCCGGCGAAGCCCGCGCCCTCGCCACAGGGGTAGAGGCCCGGGTGGGACAGGGACTGTCCATCCTCGCCCCGCAGGAGCTGGATGGGGCTGCTGGTGCGGCTTTCAATGGCCAGGAGGATGGCCTCGCGGCTGGTGAAACCGTGGATCTTCTTGTCGAAGTCCGGCAGGGCCCCGGCCAGCTGTTCCCGCACGAAATCCGGCAGGCAGGTGCTGAGGTCTGCGGCCACGGCGAAGGGCCGGAAGCTGCTGCGGGGCAGCTGCCCCGTGGCGCGGCCCTTGAGGAAGTCCTGCACGGCCATGGCCGGGGCGCCGTAGGTCTCCCCGGCGGCGCGGAAGGCGGCCTGCTCCCACTTGCGCTGGAAGTACATGCCGCCCAGCAAGTGCTCGCTGCCGAAGTCGGCGGTGTTGACCTTGGCCACCAGGCCTGAGTTGGCGAAGCCCGAGTTGCGCTTCTCCAGGCTCATGCCATTCACCACCACACCACCGGGCTCGCTGGCGCACTGAATCACCTCGCCCCCGGGGCACATGCAGAAGCTGTAGGCGGCGCGATTCAGGCCGAAGTTGCAGACCAGTTTGTAGTCCGCCGCGGGCAAGGACGGATGGCCCGCGCTGGGGCCGTACTGGGAGCGGTCGATGAGCTCCTGGGGATGCTCCACCCGCACGCCCATGGCGAAGGGCTTCTGGCGCATGGCCACGCCGTGGCGGTGCAGCATCTCAAAGGTGTCCCGGGCGCTGTGCCCTGGCGCCAGCACCAGGGCCTCGCAGGGCAGCTCCTCGCCGCTGCTGAGCACCGCCGCCCGGAGCCGGCCGGCTTCGTCAAAGCGCAGATCCGCCAGCTGGGAGCGGAAGCGGTACTGGGCACCGCGGACCTGGGCGTCTTTGCGGATCAGCACCGCGCAGCGGCGGATGACGTCCGTGCCCACATGTGGCTTGGCCAGGTAGAGGATGCGGGGGTTGGCGCCGAAGCGCACGAAGGCTTCCAGCACATAGCGGGTGGCCGGGTGGCCGATACGGGTGGTGAGCTTGCCGTCGCTGAAGGTACCCGCCCCGCCCTCGCCGAACTGGGCGTTGGCCTCCGGGTCCAGCACGCCGTCCTTCCAGAGTCCCGTGATGGCCCGGACCCGCTCGCCCATGGCGGGCCCCCGCTCCAGCACGATGGGCTCAAGGCCGTAATCCAGCAGGCGCAGGGCGCAGAAGGTCCCGGCGGGACCGCTGCCTACCACCACGACTCTGGGCTTGCGCGGCAACTTGGCCACGGCGTAGGGCGCCAATTCCGGCGCCGTGTCCAGTTTCAGGCCACCGGGCAAGGGGCCCAAGACCAGGGCCCGCTCGGAATCGAAGCTCAGGGCCGTGAGGAAGCGGATGGCGCCCTTGTGCCGGGCGTCCAGGCTGCAGCGCTCCAGGCTCACGGCCTGGTAGTCCACCGGATTGCCCCCCAGGACGCGGGCCAGCGGCAAGGCCAGATCCAGCGCCTCCTCGCCCAGGTTCAGGGGGAGGTTCGAGAGCAGGTAGCGCATGGTCACCTCGGCGAAAGGAGTCCACGGGACTCAAGGCCAGGGTCCAGGGTAGCCCGAAAGGCCCGGAGCAGGATTGGCACGGGACAAGGATTTTGTTCTGATTTATACTTAGACAACTTGAAGGAGTGTCCATGCCTGGTTCGACGCTGAAGCGGGTGGTGGTGGCCGGCGGCTCGGGGCTGGTGGGGCGTCCCCTGGTGCGGGCCCTGGCAGCCGCTGGGGCCGAGGTGGCGGTGCTGAGCCGCGCCCCGAAGCGCCTGGACCTGCCCTGGGGGGCCATGGGCTATGAGTGGGCGCACCTGTCCAACCTCCTGGAAGGGGCCGACGCGGTCATCAACCTGGCGGGCGAAGGCATCGCCGAAGGCCGCTGGACGAGGGCGCGGAAGCAGGTCCTGCTGGACAGCCGGATCCAGACCACAGATCGGCTCGTCCAGGCCATGGCCAAGTGCCAAAGGCCCCCGGCGGCCCTGGTGAACGCCTCCGCCATCGGCTGGTACATCCCCCGCGATGGGGCCCCCGTGGACGAGGCCAGCGCGCCTGGCACAGGCTTCCTGGCGGAGGTCTGCCAAGCCTGGGAGGCCGCGGCCCTCAAGGCCTCGGACCTGGGCGTGCGCGTAGCCCGGGTGCGCATCGGCGTGGTGCTGGCCCGCGAGGGCGGCGCCCTGCCCAAGATGGTCCTGCCGGTGCGCTTCTACCAGGCCTGCAAGCTTGGCAGTGGCACCCAGGGCCTCAGTTGGATCCACCTGGAGGACCTGGTGGCCATACTGGTGGAGGCAGCCGGCAATCCCGCCTGGGAGGGCGCCTTCAACGGCACGGCCCCAGAGCCCCTGAGCAACGAGGCCTTCACGCGCCTCATCGCCCACCGCCTGGGCCGCCCCATGCTGCCCATCCCCGGCTTCCTCACGGCGGGGATCCTGCAGCTGGCCCTGGGCGAGCTGGCCCAGGCCCTCCTGCTCCAGGGCGCCTTCGTGCGGCCCGCGCATGCCCTTGACCTGGGCTTCGCCTTCCGCTTTCCCACGGCCCAGGCCGCCCTGGAGGACCTGCTGTGAGGGAAGAAGTCTTCATCTCCGTCCAGGATCTCCCCGCCCCCCGGGCCGAGGTCTTCGCCTTCTTTTCGGACCCCGCCAATCTGGAGGCCCTCACGCCTGCCTGGCTGCGCTTCGAGGTGCTCACGCCCCGGCCCCTGCCCCAGGGCGAAGGTGCCCTCTTCGAATACCGGCTCCGCGTGCGGGGCCTGCCGATCCGCTGGAAGACCCTCATCACAAGATTTGTGCCCGGGGAGCAGTTCGTGGACCGCCAGATTGCGGGCCCCTACGCCCTCTGGCACCACACCCACCGCTTCGAGGACCTGCCAGATGGCGGCACCCGCATGACCGACCAGGTCCGCTACCGCGTGGGCTTCGGCCTCATCGGGAGAATCGTCACCGCCCTCTGGGTGCGCGGCGATGTCGAACAGATCTTCCGATACCGGACCCAGGTCCTGGCCGAGCGATTCGAGGTGAGGCAGCTGCCAACCCCGCCTAAAGGCGCAGGCCAGCACTACCAACCGCCGAGAGCGCAGATAAGCGCCTAGCCTCTCTGCGCTCTCTGCGTTCTCTGCGGTTGGCGTTTTTTTTCGCCAGGAATGCGGAATCACCTAGACCAGCCCGAGTCCCCCGAACCGCGCCAGGATGCGCTTGTCGCCGCCCTGGTCGAAGCGGATGGTGTAGGTGAGTCCGTCGCCCCGCCCGGAGGCCGACAGCACCGTGCCCGTGCCGAAGCGGACGCTTCTCACTCGCGTCCCCACCGCATAGGCATTCAAGTCCTTTTCCTCAGCCGGTTCGGAGAACCGGCTGCCTTCCGGCTCCCCGGCTGGTGCCGCACTCTCCTTGACGCGATCGAAGAAGCCCCGGATCCGCTGCAGCTCCGTGGCCACGGAGGCGCCGCCAGGGGCGCTGCGGGAAAAGGAGCTGCCGGGGCGCATGCCCTCGCCGGCCTGATAGATCTCCGTGCCCCAGCGGATGGGCGCTGCGAGCACTTCCGAGGGGATCTCCCGGAGGAAGCGGCTGGGCATGCAGAGCATCTCCGTGCCCATGATGCGGCGGCGGCGGGCGGCGCTAAGGGTGAGGCGGAGCTGGGCGCGGGTGATGGCCACGTAGAAGAGGCGGCGCTCCTCCTCCAGACCATCCGGCGTCTCGCGGGCATTGCGGTTGGGGACGACGTCCTCTTCCATGCCCACCACAAAGACGTAGGGGAACTCCAGCCCCTTGGCGCAGTGGATGGTCATGAGGCTGAGCTGGGAGGATTCCTCCAGCTGATCCGTGTCCGAGGCCAGGGTGATGCGGTCCAGGAACTCCGAGAGGCGCAGCCCCAGGGCCTCGGATTCAGCGGCGGCGCTGAGGAATTCCTCCAGGTTGCGGATGCGGCCCTCGGCCTCCAGGGTGGCCTCGTCCTCCAGGCTCTGAAGGTAGCCGCTCTCCTGCAGGGCCCACTTGACCAGGCCCGCCAGGCCCATGCTGGTGCGCTCGTTCTCCGCCCGGCGGAACAGCTCCAGGAACTTGCCCAGTTCCCGCAGGGCTCGGCCCTTCAGTTCGCCGCTGCGGAGCAGCACGGCCAGGCCCTCCAGGGGTGTGCCGCCCTCGGGAATGGCGCCCTCGATCTTCCCCAGCGTGGTGGGGCCCACACCCCGGGTGGGCGCATTCACGCAGCGGCGGAAGCTCACCAGGTCGAAGGGGTTGGACATGAGGCGCAGGTACGAGATGAGATCCTTCACCTCCTGCCGCTCGTAGAACTTCGTCCCGCCCACCAGCCGATAGGCCATGTTCTGCGCACGCAGGGCCTCTTCCAGCTGTCGGGACTGCCAGTTGGCGCGGTAGAGGATGGCCACCTTGGTGTCCGCCCCTAAGCGCGGCAGCTCCTGGATGCGCTGCACCACCCACTCCGCCTCCTGGCGCCCCTCGTCCACCAGCTTGAACTGCAAGGCCTCACCGTCACCCAAGTCGGTGATGAGGGCACCCTTCCCCTCCACCCGCTGGGCGTTGTTGGAGATCACCTCCGAGGCCGCGTCCAGGATCTTCTTGGTGGAGCGGTAGTTCTGCAGCAGCTCGATGCGCACGGCCTCCGGGAAGTCCTGTTGGAAGTCGAGGATGTTGCGGATGTCTGCTCCTCTCCACCCATAGATCGACTGATCTTCATCGCCCACGACGCACAGGTTGTGGTGCTTCCGCGCCAGGTGCTGCACCAGCAGGTACTGGGCGCGGTTGGTGTCCTGGTATTCGTCCACCAGGATGTATTTGAAGCGCTCGGCGTAGACGGCCTGCACCGCCGGGTCCCGGAAGAGCCGCTCGGTCCAGAGCAGGAGGTCATCGAAATCGCAGGCGCGGTGGTTCTTCAGGCCCTTCTGATAGAGGTCATAGGCCTCCAGCACCTTGCGGGTCCAGGGATCCAGGGCCTCTTCCCGGGCCTCCTCGGGCAGCAGGCAGCGGTTCTTGAAGTCGCTGATGAGCTCCAACACACGCTTGGGGTGGTACTGCTTCTCGGGCAGCTTCAGCTCCGCCAGCACCTGCTTGACGAGGCTCTTCTGGTCCGAGGGATCGAAGATCACGAAATCCCGCCCCACGGGCGTGCGCTCGCCCTCTCGGCGCAGGATGCGGGTGCAAAAGCTGTGGAAGGTGCTCACCCACATCTGGGAGGAGGGCACGGACACCAGTCGCGCCACGCGCTCCCGCATCTCCTCGGCGGCCTTGTTGGTGAAGGTCATGGCCAGGATGGAGCCCGGGTGCACGCCCTCCTCTTCGATGAGCCAGGCGATGCGCCGCGTAATTACCGTGGTCTTGCCCGAACCAGCGCCTGCAAGAATGAGCAGTGGGCCATGGGCGTGCTGAACCGCCTCCCGCTGGGAGGCATTCAGGTTCTGGAGCAGGGGGTGCTGGGTCGGTTCGGAGGTGGGGCCGGGCATGGCTCCATGCTACCGCGCCAAGGCCACGCTACCGCGCCGCCGCCCCGCCACCACCTGCCGCAATGAGCTTGCCCTTCTCAGCCTTGCGCAGGATCCCTTGCACCAGCAGCAGGGTCTCGGCCTCGCTCAGGCGCTTCTTGAAGGGGGGCATGACCACGCCGAAGAAGATGCCCTTGCGGATGGTCTTCACCAGGCGCTCGTCGCTCACCTTGGCCATGACCTTGGGATCTGTGAAGTCCGTGCTGCAGAGCTTCCGGCAGGCGGGGGAGGAGCTGGCGCCATCGGTCCCATGGCAGCGGGCGCAATTGGCGGCGAAGAAAGTCCGCAGCTCGTCCAGGCTCCGGGCCCCGGGCTGGGCCGCGAAAGCGCAGAAGGAGCATAGGGCCAAGATCAGTGCAGGCCAGCGCATGGAAACCCCAGGGGGAGGAGCTTCCACTATGCTGCCAAGATCCTTGTCTGCGCAGCGAATTCAGGGGTGTTTTTTCCCAATTGTGGCGTGAATCACGTCCCTGGCCAGACGCAGGGCCTCGGCCTCACTCAGCTGGCGGCGGAAACCGGGCATGGCGCCCCGCCCAGCCAGGATCGTGGCCGCCAGAAGCGGCTCCTCCTGCTTGGCGAGCCAGCGGGCCTCCGTGAGGTTGCGACCGCCCAGGTGCTGGCCCCCGGCCCGGCCAGTGCCATCCGGGCCGTGGCAGACCGCGCAGCGCTCAAGGTAGAAGGCCTTCAAATCCCGGACCTCGGCGGCCAGGGGGGTGGCAAGCAGCGCCAGCAGCAGCGCGGCAAATCGCATGGGCATGATCCGAAGGTACCACGGCCGGCGCCGATCCGTCAGGATCAAGCAGTCCCCTCTTGGGCTGGGTGGAAGATGAGCGTCGATGAGGTAAACTGAGCTTCTGCGGGTGTGCCGGAATTGGTCAGACGGACTGGACTTAAAATCCAGCGGACGCAAGTCCATGTGGGTTCGATTCCCACCACCCGCACCAGAGCTTGAGGCTACGCCACCCGGCGTTCGGTCAGGTCTTGAACCGCCCCACCATGGCGGCCAGGCCGTCGGCGGTGAGGGAGAGTTGGTGGGTGATGGCGGCGTTGCTGTCCACGGTGCTGGAGAGCTGCACGCTGGCACTGGCGTTCTGGACCGCCTGCTCGGCGCCCAATTCCACTTGGCGGGCCACCTCTTCACTGGCGGTAGCCTGCTCGCCCGAAGCAGCCTCGATCTGGGAGGACATGGCCGCCACTTCGGTGATGTTGTCCCGGATGTTCTCCAGGGCCAGCACCACCTGCTGGACGGTGCCCTTGCCCTGCGCCACTGCGCGGTTGCTGCCTTCGATCAGGGTGGCGATCTCCCGGGCAGAGGCATCACTGCGCTCGGCCAGCTTGCGGACTTCCTCAGCCACCACAGCAAAGCCCTTGCCCAGTTGCCCCGCCGTGGCGGCCTCGATGGCCGCATTCAGGGAGAGCAGGTTGGTCTGGCGGGCGATGTCCTGGATGACCTGGACCGCCTCCACCATCTGGCCCGTGGCCTCTTCCACCTTGGCCATGGCCTGGATGGCGGCCTGGCCGGCGGCATCGGCGCCCTGGGCGGTCTTGGCGGCCTCCAGGGAGCGGAGGTGGCTGGCCTTCACGTGGCCAGAAACTTCCTTCACCGAAGCTGACAGCTCCGTGATGGCCGAGGCCATTCGGTCCGTGGAGTTGCGCTGGCCATCGGCGTTGCGGGCCAGCTCATGGCTGGTGCTGGCGATCTCGTGGGTGGCCACGGCGATAGAGCTGCTGTTCTCTTTCACCCGCTGCGCATCGAAGCGGATGCGGTTGATGGTGTTCTTGAGCTGGGCCTGGGTGTGCCAGAGGGTGGCGATGAGGCTGCTGCGGTCCCCGGAGCGGATGGGCACATCCGTGCGCAGGTTGCCTTCGGCCAGAGCCTTGGCGATGGCCAGGGCATCCTTGGGATCACCGCCCAGCTGGTGGTCCATGATCTGGATCAGTTTTCCAAACAGGACGAGGCTGAGCACCAGGGCAGAGGCGGCCCCCCCACCCAGGATCCACAGGTTGAGGTCCGCGCTCGCCGCGAGGCTGTTGAGCTTGGCCTCTACGCCCCGGACCTCTCCGTCGCGCAGTTCCTTGATCTTGGCATTCAGGGCATCCGAGGCGCGGTCGAAGCCCTCCATGGCCTTGTTCCCCTCGGCGCTCCCCTGGGTCCAATAGGCGTTCACCATGGCCTTGCCCGAGGTGTGCAGCGCCTCGAAGGCAGGTCCGGCCTCGTCCAGGCTGCGCTGCTCCTGCGGGGACGTGGTGAGGGACCGGTATCTGGCCCGGGCCTTCTCGAAGGCTGCGCCAGCGGCCTCAGCCTCCTTCATGGCAGAGTCTTTCCGGGTCAGGGAGGCATCCGTGAGGGACTGCTGAAGCTGGATGGTCTGGTAGGCCATCTCTTCGGCCGCAAGGGTCGTCTGAAGGTCCTCGTTCTTGACCTGGGCCACCTGGGCGCGGGTGTTGAGGAACCCGAAGAAAGCGATGGCGGAGCCGAGGAGGACGACCCCCAGGACCGTGAAAGCCGTGCCCCAGACGCGCTGGTGGAACCCCATCTCCGGGAAGGGGACCCAGGTTTCCTTCTCGGGCAGTACCATGGGCTGCTTGGCCCGGGCCCGGGCGTACATTTCTTCCGCCTCGGCCACCTGAGCGGGGGTGGGCTTGCTGCGGATGGAGACGTAGCCGACCAAGGCCCCGTTTTCTTCGATGGGTGTCACGTTGGCGTCCACCCAGTAGAAGTCGCCGTTCTTGCAGCGGTTCTTGACCAGGCCCTGCCAGGGCTTGTTGGCCTTGATGGTCCGCCACATGTCCTCAAAGGCCTCGGGCGGCATGTCCGGATGGCGCACCAGGTTCTGGGGCTGCCCGATGAGTTCTTCCTGGGTAAAGCCGCTGACCCGGATGAACTCATCATTCACATAGGTGATCACGCCCCGCAGGTCCGTCATGGAGACGATGAAGGCCCCAGTCTGGAGCTGTCGTTCCGAGCGGGTGACCGGCTGGTTGTTTCGCATGGTCCACTCCGATGGTTCAGGCGTTCGCGTACGTAGAACCGCCCACAGACCCACGGCGGTGAGTTCTGTTCGGAATCACCGGCCGGATTCTTAATTCCTGGACAATTGAAGTCCGGCCCAAAAGACCCTGATTTTCTAGGGAATCTGCCTGAGAAGCGGAATCAGGATCCCGTTGAAGCGCTTCCAGCCCCCCAAGTCCCCGTGGACCAGGCGCCGGACCTTCACCCAGTCCTCCTCGGCGGCGGCCTTGGGTACCCCCTTCAGCATGAAGTCGTAGGCCAGGATCCGCGCCGCCAGCGGCGCCTCCAGGGCCAGCTCCGGGTGGGCCACCAGATCCACGCCCACCAGCTTGCCGAAGCGGGCGTACTGCGTGCGGCCCACCAGGGGCAGGAAGCCCCGACCCCGGAAGCGGAGCCCATCGCCGGGCTCCACATTGCCCAGGGCCCGGTCGAACTCGTACATCCGCCGGAAGTAGGCCTCGCTGCCGACCTCCTCCTCGGGAGCGAAGAGATAGCTCTCGGCGCCGATGCTGGCGATGACTGCCACCTCCACGCGCGGCTCCAGGATCTGCAGGTCCGCCAGGGCCTGGGTCAGGAGTGGCCAGTGAGCCTCCACGTTCGCCCGGGGCGCGTGGAGCAGGGTGGCGATGGCGTCCGCCGTGAAGGGCATGGCTGGCTCCCGGGGAAGGCACGCAGGAAGGACGGGTGGGCCAATCTACCACGGCCCGTCATCATGTCCGCATGGACAAGCATCGACTCCGAAATGACCAGGCCGAGGCCACCATCGCCCCACTGGGCGCCGAACTCCAGGGCCTGCACCTCCGTGGCCTGGACCTGCTCTGGGAGGCGGGCCCCCTCTGGCCCCGCCACGCCCCCCTGCTCTTCCCCGTGGTGGGCGCCCTGGCCGGGGACCAACTGCGGCACCAGGGTCGCAGTTACCCCATGCCCAAGCACGGCTTCGCCAGGGACCTGGCCTTCACCTGGACCCGTCGGGACGAGACTGCCTGCAGCCTGGAGCTGTGGGACGACGCAACCACCCGCGCCAGCTATCCCTTTGCGTTCCAGCTGAGCGTCTCTTACGCCCTGGAGGGCGCCGCCCTGCGCATGGACCTAGCCCTGCACAACCCCGGCCCGGAGCCCCTGCCCGCCAGTCTGGGCCTCCACCCGGCCTTCCGCTGGCCTCTGGCCCCGGGCCTTCCCAGAGGGACCCACCGGCTGGTTTTCGATCAGGCCGAGCCCGGCCCCTTGCGCCGCCTCGACACCCAGGGCCTCCTGCGGCAGGAGGCCCACTCCACCCCGATCCACGACCGGGTCCTGGACCTGCGCGAAGACCTCTTCCAGGATGACGCCCTCCTGTTCCTGGAAACCCAGAGCCGCGCCCTCCGCTTTGAGGCCGAAGGCGGCCCCACCCTAAGGCTCCAATGGGAGGGCTTCCCCCACCTGGGTGTCTGGACCAAGCCCCACCTGGGCCCAGAGGGGACTTCCGCCTTCCTCTGCATCGAACCCTGGCAGGGCTACGCCGATCCCGAGGGATTCAACGGGGAGTTCGCCGAGAAGCCCGGGAGCTTTCTTGTGGAGCCGGGGGGGACGAAGGCGTGGAGCTTCCTAGTGGGGATTGAGCCCTGAGAATGCTGATCACCCCCGAGACAACGAATGGACGGGGATCGGGATCGGGCTGGTCCCATCCCCGCCAATCCCCGTCTATCCCCGGCCAAAGGAATTAAAAGACGCCAGATAAGTCAACTTGTTGCCGTTTCCCCGCGGATCCCCGGCCATTTCCTGGAACAAACCCTAGACCGGTTCCGCTCCGAGAAAGTGCGGACTGGCCACAGTCACTTTCGCCTGGATGAGCTCCCCAAAAGGCAACTCCCGGCCGGGCCCTGTCACAAGGTGGATCGTCTTCCACTCTGCGCTGCGGCCCAGCCACCAGCCGTGGTCATTGGGACCTCGAGTCTCCACGCGCACCGGGATCTCCCGGCCCAGGAATCGCTCATTGGCAGCGCGGGTGAGCTGGGTCTGGCGCTTCTGCAGCCGGCTCAGGCGCTCAGCTTTCACCGTCATGGGCAGGTCGTCCTTGAGGCGCAGGGACGGCGTGCCGGGGCGCGGTGAATAGACGAAGCTGAAGCTGCCCTCGAAGCCCACGGTATTGAGCAGCGCCAGGGTGGCCTCGAAGTCTTCGTCGGTCTCGCCGGGGAAGCCCACGATGAAATCGGTGCTGAGGGTCATGCGCTCCCGGGCGGCGCCTAGGTAGCCCAGGCGCTCCAGATACTCCTCAACGGTGTACTCACGCAGCATCCGCTTGAGGATCCGGTCGCTGCCACTCTGCACAGGCAGGTGGAGGAAGGGCACCACCTTGGGGTTCGTCACCAGCACCTGGGCCAGCTCCCGGGTGAAGTTCATGGGGTGGCTGGTGGTGAAGCGGATCCACTCCAGACCTTCAATCTCAGCCACCCGCTCCAGCAGGTCCGCGAAGGTGCAGCCCCCGGCGTAGCTGTTGACGTTCTGGCCCAGCAGCTCCACTTCGCGGTAGCCCCGCTCCACCAGGCCGCGGGCCTCGGCCAGCACGTCCTGGAAGGGCCGGTGCCGCTCCACGCCGCGGGTGGTGGGCACGATGCAATAGGTGCAGGCGTGGTTGCAGCCCTCGGTGATGGTGATCATGGCCTTGGCCGAGTCGTGGCGGCGGGTCACGGAGGGCGGGAATAGGTGGTTGTCCGGGTATTCGCCGGTATCGATGACCCGGGCCCTGCCCGCCTGGGCCTCAGCCACCAGGCGCGGCAGCTGGCGCAGGGCCATGGTGCCCAACACAAAATCGATATGGGGGGCCCGCTTGAACAGGGCCGCCTGCTCCTGCTGGGCCAGGCAGCCCGTGACGCCCACCAGCAGGGGCCGCCGTTCCTTCTCCGCGCGCAGCCGCCCCAGCTCTGAGTAGACCTTGTGCACGGCCTTCTCACGGATGGAGCAGGTGTTCAGCAGGATCAAATCCGCTTCTTCAGGGGAGGCCACTTCCTCGAAACCATCCACCGACAGCAGCCCCGACAGCTTCTCGCCGTCGTGGTCGTTCATCTGGCAGCCCCAGGTTTGGATGTGAAACTTCATCGCACCGCCCAAACCTTTGATTGTACTAACGAAATGAATGCCCGGCTGCATTTCATCACGAGGCCACTCCTGGATTATTTCGACCTCACCCACCCCGACTTTGGTTAAGCTGAGGCCGCTATCAGCAATCCAGTTCCGAACGATTCGGCTTGGCGTTGGCACTTCCCGGGAGGAATGCATGCGCACTCGACTGCACGCGACGTTGATCGGCCTGGGCCATGCCTGCCTGGTCCTGGCCCTAGTGCTGGGGCAGCTGGCCTGCCATTCCTGGTATCCCATCCACCCGGAGGATCTCCAGACGGGTCGGCAGGACCGGGACCACAACCTCGAACTCACCTACAGCGACGGCCGCGTGGTCCTACTGGAGCCCTATGCCATGGACTACCCCAAGGTCACGGGCCGAGTGGTGGAGGTCACCGGCACACCCATGGGCTGGGATCCCCAGCAGCCCGGCCATCTTTGGCAGAGCGTCAGCTTCGACCTGGAAAAGGCCCAGGTGGTGCGCCTCTGGAAGATCAACCCCTGGAAGGCTGTGGCCCTGTCCGCGGGCATTCCCGTGGGAATCGTCATGATCCTCATCGCCACCAAGCAGTCCTGCCCCTTCATCTACGTGGACGAGGGCAGCGGCGAGCGTCTGGTGGGCGAAGGTTATCCCAGCGCCATCTGCCGCAGCATCCAGCGTGAGGACCTGCTCCAGTTGCCCGTGCGCGGTGGCGGCGACCTGAAGCTGCGCCTGGCCAATCTGGTGGACGAGACCCAATACACGGACCGGCTGGATCTGCTGAGCGTGGACCACGCCCGGGACACCCGGGCCCTGGCCACGATGAATGCCCAGGTGGTGGTGGTCGGCCCGCCCCAGGCGCCGCTGGCGGCCCGGGATCTGGAGGGACAGGACTGTCTGGCCCAGGTGGAGGCCGTGGATCAGGTGGTCTGGAAGACCGACCTGCAGCGGGTCGCGCTGCAGGCGAAGCCGCCCCTGCGGGAGGGCCTGAGCGCCACCTTCGCCCCCATCCCCGGCCGCCCGGTGCTGGAGGTGCAGTTGCGCAGCACCCGCTGGCTCGAGACTGTGACAGGCCGGTACTTCGCGGCCATGGGGGAGGATTTTCCTGCCCTGCTGGAGCGCATGAACACCACCGACGCCAAAGACATCCAGGCCTGGCGCCACCAGGAGGGCATCGACCTCCGCGCTGAGGTACGCCAGGGCGGTCGCTGGCGCCCCCTGGGCTACCTCTATCCCTCGGGCGCCGCCGGCTACCGGCGCATCGCCCTGCCCTTCCCTGCGGACTGGCAGGAGGCGGGCCCCATCCAGGTTCGACTCAGCGGCGGCACCGGTTTCTGGTGGGTGGATGCCCTCGCCCTTTCGGCCCTAGCACCCGACCAGCCCGCAGGTCAGCGCGTGGCCATCCTCTCCGCCAAGGGCCAGGATGGCAGCGACCAGCGCCCCCTGCTGGAGGCAGCGGATGGCCGCTACCAGATCCTGAGCCAGCCCGGCGAGGAGGTGGACCTGCGCTTCAAGCTGCCGCCCCTGCCGGAAGCCCAGGAGCGCACGGTGTTCCTGCGCATCCAGGGCTACTACAACCCCCACGCCCCAGCCATGCCCCGCAAGTCGCTCCTGACCCTCTTCCGCATGCAGACCCAGGAGGGAGCTTTCGCGCGCTTCGGGTTGGACTACTACCGGGAGCACCGGGATGTGCTGCACAGTCCCGGTGCCCCCTGAGTCTGGCTGGCTAGAACCGGTAATGAACCGCGAGGCTCACCTGCCGCCCGGGCAGCAGGTAGTACTGGGCATCGCCCAGCTCGCTTTCTGACACCGGGGGGCGGCGGTCCGTGAGGTTCTGGCCGCTGAGGCGCAGATCCCAGGCCTTTTCCCGCCAGCCCAGGCCTGCGGCCAGGGTGGTGTAGCCGCCGCTGGGAGCCGTGTTGCGCTGGTTGAGCATGACGGAGCCCACGTAGTTCGCCTCGGCGTGGGCCGTGAAGCCGCGAGCGGGCGCGTAGGTGATCCCGAGAGCGCCCAGGTGGTAGGGCGACATCTCCAGGCGCTTGCCCGCCAACTGAGTGAGGCTGCCGTCGCCGAAATCCTTGGCGTAGTCCCGGAAACGGGCATCGTGGTAGCTGTAGGCCAGGCGGGTACTCACGTCGCCAGAGCAGCGGAAGACGGCGCTGAACTCCGCTCCCTGGAAGCGCTCGGTGCCTGCGTTGGTGAGGCTGGGCAGGCCCCCCACGGTCTGAGGTACCACCAGGTTCTGGAAGTCCATGAGGAAGGTGCTCAGCTCCAGTTGCAGGCGCCGGCCCAGCAACTCCGCCTTCAGGCCCAGGTCGTAGCTGGTGGCGGTCTCCGGCTTGAGGATCTGGGCCTCGCTGTCGAGCCCCAGGTCCACGGCCGCAGGCTTGAAGGTGCTCCGCAGGCCCGCGAAGACATTCACCCGGTCCTCGCCGGCCGACCAGGCGGTCCAGGTGGCCCCGGCGCTGCCCGACAGGCGGGTCGTGGTGCGGGCATCCTGGCCCTGGTCCAGGGAGCCACTCTCAAAGTCCAGGGTGGAGGTCTGGCGCGTCTCCTTGGCGCGGGTCAGGCGCAGGCCCGCCTCCACCACCAGGCGCGGCGCCGCCTGCCACTGGCCGAAGACGTAGAGGCCCGAGAAATCCCGCTGGTCGTCCACGCGGATGGCGGCCTGGTTGGGCAGGGTGGCGCCTGAGGGCGGGTTCCTGCCGTCCAGGTTCACAACGTAGTCGAAGTCACCGCCCGTGCCCGTCCCCTGGCCGTGCAGGTGGTCCAGGCCCGCCACCACCTTGGAGCCAGATCCCAGGTCCCAGGTCAGGTGGCTGTCGAAGTAGACATCCGTGAAATCCAGACGCTCCCGGAAGCCGTGGGCGTTGGGATCGGTGGTGCTCACATCCACCAGGAAGCCCCGGAACACGTCCTGGCTGGAGCGGGACACGGAAAGGGTGGTGGACCACAGGGTCGAGCCACCCAGGCTGCGGTCATAGCCCGTGGACAGCGTGACCCGCCGGTCCTGGAGGAAAGCCCCGGCGGGGTTGTGGTTGGCATCCAGGGGCACCAGGGTCGTGAGGGCCTTGCCGACCCGGGGGAAGGGGCTGGCCGGAGACTGGTCCAGGCGTGTGCCTTCGAGATCGAAGCGGAAGACGCCGTCCAGGGCCTGGAGGCGGTTGCGCCAGAGCAGGTGGTCCCGTTGGAAGTCCGTGCGGGCATCGGCGAAGCCCTGCTTGTCATGGTCCAAGATCAGGCTGGAGTCCAGGCCGGGGCCGCTGGGCAGGCGCAGGGTCAGGGCCGCACCGCCGCTGCCGTGGGTGCCTCCGGAGAGGCGGAGGGAACCCTGCGCGTCGGCGGGCACGCCGCGGATGATCTGGATGACACCCACGAAGGAGGTGGCCCCATAGAGCACCGGGGCCGCGCCCCGCTGGACCTCGATGCGCTCCACACCCTCGAGGCTCAGGGTGGAGAGGGCCGGGTTGAAGGCGCCGCCCCAGGGCACCCCGTCCACCACCAACAGGAAGGCGTCGAACTCCTTCAGGCCCCAGAATTCCGGCACACTGCTCGCCGGGCCACCGTCCCCGCCCGGAGCGATGGAAACCCCCGCCAGCAGGCTGAGCGCCGAGCGCAGGTCCGTGGCGCCGCGCTCTGCCAGTTCCTTGGCCGTCAGGATCGTAATGGACGCGGGCACCTTGCCCGGATCCTCGGGAAAGCGCGTGGCGGTGACCTCCACGTTGGCCGAGGGCGCGGGCGCCTGGGCCAGCAATACCGAGGCACTAAGCAGTAGGCTGAGCGAGGTCAGGGGGCGGTGCGACAGCGCCATGGCTGCTCCAGGGAATGGAACAACCTTACATGAACCTGAATCAAATGTCAGGTTGCTGAAACCCAGAATTGGACTCGGGTGCCTTGGCCCACCTGGCTCTGGAGTTCCAGGCGTCCCCCCAGCATGGTGACGATGCGCTTCACAATGGCCAGGCCCAGCCCCAGGCCCTCCGCAGAGCGGTGTTCCGGGGGCCGCAGGAAGGGCGTGCCCAGGCGGGGCAGCCAGTCCGGCGGGATGCCGGGGCCATCATCGGCCACGCTGAGCCAGACCCCGCCTGCCTCCGCGCGGGCCCCCAGGTCCACATGACCTCCAGCCGGGGCGTGGCGCAGGGCGTTGCTGGTGAGGTTGTGCAGAGCCCGCGTGAGCAGGAGACGATCGCCCACCACCACCAGTCCCGCCTCGGCCTCCATGCGCAGGGCCACGCCAGCCTCTTCCGCCGCCGCCTCAAAGAAGCCCCGCACCTCCTCCAGGAGGTCAGGCACGGGGATGGGGAGGAGGCTGAGGGCGCTGTCCCCGTGCTCGGAGCGGGCCAGGAAGAGGATCTGCTCAATGAGGGCTGCCATGCGGTCGCAGTCCTCGATGAGGATGCCCAGGTCCGCCGGTTCCACCGGCTCGGCCGCGGAGCGTCGGGCCCGGTTCTCCAGGGCGCTGCGCAGATTTTGCAGGGGGGTCCGCAGCTCGTGGGCCAGCTCGGCGCCCAGGTTGCCCACCCGCCCGAAGGCCTCCTGCAGCCGCGCCAGGGCATCGTTCAGGGTGCCCACCAGGGCCTGCAACTCCCGGGGGAAGTGCTCCGGAGCCAGGCGCCGGTCCAGGTCCAGATCCCCGATGGAGCCGGTCTCAGCAATGAGGGCCTCCAGAGGCGCCAGCCCCCAGCGGGCCAAAAGCCGGGCCACCAAGGCCGAGAGCAGGCCCGCCAAGATCACACCCACCAGCAGGGTGCGCCGGAAGTCCCGGACGAGGGCCTCCTCATGGCTCCGATCCAACAGCAACAACAGGGTGCCCCGCCGCTCGCCGCAGGCCCAGGGCCGCGCCAGCAGCGAATAGGCCCGGCCCCGGGCCACCACGTCCTGCGGCCCCGCCGCCGCCGTGGCTTCAGGCAGGGCCAGGCCTACCAGATCCCGGCTCTGGGTGAGAGTGCGCCCCACGCCATCCAGCACCCGCCAGGAGGCCCGCTCGGGCCGGGGCTCATCCTCGGGATCACGCAGCGGCCTCCCCGCAGCCAGTTCCCGAAGCAGAATCTGGGCGTGGCCCTGGAGCACCTGGGCGTCCTCAGCCTCCAGAGAACGGTACAGGGCCCGGTCCATGAAGAGGGCCAGCAGGCCTGCCAGCAGCAGGGCGAACAGCGTAAAGCCCGCCTCCAGCTTGTGGACGATGCTGCCGCTATGCGCTGTCACGGGGTTCCAGCAGGAGGCCCACCCCCCGCAACGTGTGGATCAGCTTCACGGGATAGGGGTCGTCCACCTTCCGGCGCAAGCGGAGAATCTGCACGTCCACGGCATTGGCATCCACCACGCAGTCCATGCCCCAGACCTCCTGGATCATCTGGCTGCGCCCCACCACGTCGCCCATGTGGTCCAGCAGCAGGGTCATGATGGCGTATTCTTTGGGGGTCAGGTCGATGCGCTCGCCAGAGCGTGTGATGCGCCGGGACTGCTGGTCCCACTCCAGGTCCGCCACACGGCGGGTCTGGGCCGGGGGGGCGGTCTGCATGCGCCGGGTGATGGTGCGGAGCCGGGCCACCACCTCCAGGATGCTGTAGGGCTTGGCCAAGTAGTCGTCCCCGCCCACCTCCAGGCCCTTGAGGCGGTCCTGCAGGTCGGCCTTGGCGGACAGGAACACCACGGGGATGGCCCGGCCCCGCTCCCGCAGCAGCCGCACCAGATCGAAACCGGAGAGGCCCGGGAGCATGACATCCACCACCATGGCGTCGAAGCGCTCGCTGTCCAGGGAACTCAGGGCCTCCTCGGCACTGCCCACCACCCAGCCCAGGATGCCCGAGGCCTCCAGGCCGGCCCGCAGTTCCTGGGCGGCGCGGGACTGGTCCTCCACGATCAGGACACGCACGGTCGCACCATCCGCGCCACCAGGCCAGTGGGCTGCTCTTCGATGGAGAGGTTCAGGTGGCCCATCATGTGCTTGAGCCAGTGGGCGGCCAGGTTGCGTGGCGATTCCGCGGCGGACTCCGCCTTGAAAGCCAGCGGCAGGGGCGCATCCCCCAGCCAGGTAAGGACCCACGCCTCCGCTTCGACCCGCGCCTCGATGAGCAGGGGCCCCGGGGCGGCCCAGGGCAGGATCTGGCGGGTGAAGGCCAGGGCCCAGTCCTGAAGCGGGGGCGCGGGCCAGGCTGCGGTCCCGGCACCATCGTCCAAGATCTGAATGGGGCATCGGTAGAGCCCCGCCATAGGCTCCAGCCGGGCCTGGAGGCCCGCCTGCCATTCGGCCCACGGGACCAGGCCTGCGTCCGTGTTGCGGCCCAGGGCCAGACTCCGGGCCATGTGGATGAGGGTCTTGCCATCCTCGAGGGTGGCTTCCAGGCGGGCGCGGTTGCGCAGATCCAGGGGCAGACGCGGGTCGCTCAGGTCCAATACGCCCTGGAGGCTGGTGAGCAGATTGTTGAAGTCGTGAAGTGCCGCCCGCCAGAGGTCCTCTGATTCCATATGGCCACCGTGTGAATAAAATCCTTGATTGAAATTACCTTGGGGACGACTCTCAGTTGCAGCAAGAGAAAATTCCGGGACCCCCTATGCAGCAACCGACAAAGAGGCTGGGTGAACTGCTCGTAGAGGGCGGTCTGATCACGCCGGCCCAGCTCCAGAGCGCGATCACACACCAAAAGATCGCCCGCGGGAGGCTCGGTAGCAACCTCGTGGCCCTGGGCTATATTTCCGAGGAGGTCCTCATGGACTTCCTCAGCCACCAGACCGGGGTGCCCCAGCTGGATGTGCGCAACATCGAGGTGGCCCCCCAGGTCCTGAAGCTGGTGCCGCACCGGCTGGCGGAGCAATTCACCGTGTTGCCCATCAGCACCAAGGAGCCCAAATCCCTGGTCCTGGCCATGTCCGACCCCTCGGACCTGAACGCCATCGACAGCGCCCGCTTCGCATCGGGCCTGAACATTGAGCCTGTGGTGGCCTCCCACAGCGCTTTGAAGAAGACCATTACAGACCTCTACCGGCGCATGGAGAACACCAACGGAGCCCTCACCGTGGATGTGGGCAACGCCTTGATGCAGGACGATGCCCTGCCGGTCTCCTTCACCCTGGATCCCGTGAGCCTGCCCCCCACGCCCCCTCCCACACCTTCCAGGCCGGTGGCCTTCCCCAGAGATCCCTTCTTCGGTGAGCCCGCGGCGGGCACCCAGCCCGTGAACATCGACCCCTTCGGCCTCTTCGAGAACTCCCCTGCGCCGCGCACCCCACCCCCCCTGGCCAATCCCAACCTGGTCCACAGCCGCACCATCGGCGATACGGTGCGCCGCCTGGAGACCTACCAGACCCGCACGCTCGTGCTGGGCCTCATCCGCCTCTTCCAGCGCCGCGGCATCATAGGTCAGGACGAGCTGCAGCGCCTGCTCTCCAATCTCATTGAAGCAGGCGAGATCAAGGACGATGAGGTCGTGGGCTAGTTTTCGACCTTGAGGATCGCCAGGAAGGCTTCCTGGGGGATCTCCACGTTGCCGATGGACTTCATTCTCTTCTTGCCCTCTTTCTGCTTGTTGAGGAGCTTCTTCTTGCGGGAGACGTCGCCGCCGTAGCACTTGGCTAGGACGTCCTTGCGGCGAGCCTTCACGTTGGTGCGAGCGATGATCTTGGAGCCGATGGCGGCCTGGATGGCCACATCGAACATCTGCTGGTGGATGACTTCCTTCATCTTCTGGCAGAGGGCGAGGCCCAGGGCCTGGCTCTTGACCCGGTGCACCAGGATGGAGAGGGCGTCCACAGGCTCGGCGTTCACCAGGATGTCCATCTTCACCAGGTCGGACTCGGTGTAGTGCTTCATGTGGTAGTCGAAGCTGGCGTAGCCCTTGGAAATGGACTTGAGCTTGTCGTAGAAGTCCATGACCACTTCGTTGAGGGGCAGCTCGTAGACCAGCATGACGCGGTCCTGACTCAGGTATTCCAGCTTCTGCTGGATGCCGCGGCGCTCCTCGCAGAGCTTGATGAGGCCGCCCACGAAGTCGGTGCGGGTGAGGATGGTGGCCTCGATGATGGGCTCCTCGATTTTGGCGATCTTCTGGAGCGGCGGCAGCCTCGAGGGATTGTCGACGGAGATCTCACTGCCGTCCGTCAGGTGCACGTGATAGCGCACGCTGGGGGCCGTGGTGATGAGGTCCAGGTCGAACTCGCGCTCCAGGCGCTCCTGCACAATCTCCATGTGGAGCAGGCCCAGGAAGCCGCAGCGGAAGCCGAACCCCAGCGCCGTGGAGGTCTCGGGCTCATAGGTGAAGCTGCTGTCGTTGAGGCGCAGCTTGTCCATGGCGTTGCGGAGGTTCTCGTAGTCATCGCTGGAGGTGGGGAAGATGCCCGCGAAGACCACAGGCTGGATCTCCTTGAAGCCCTTCAGCATCTCCGTGGCGGGCTTCGTAGTGAGCGTCACCGCGTGGGTGATCGTGTCGCCCACCTTCACATCCACCAGCAGGCGGATGTTGGCCACCAGGTAGCCCACTTCGCCCACGGAGAGGGAGTCCTGCTTGTCCATTTTCGGATCGAAGATGCCGATCTCGTCCACCTTGTGCTCGCTGCCGGTGGACATGAAGCGGATGGTATCCCCGGCCTTGATGGTGCCATTCATGACCCGGATAAGGTTCACCACGCCGCGGTAGGCGTCGTAGTAGCAGTCGAAGACCAGGGCCTGCAGGGGCGCGTGGGGATCCCCCTGGGGCGCGGGGATGCACTTGACGATCTGCTCCAGCACCTGGTCGCAGTTCTCGCCAGTCTTGGCACTCACATTCACGGCGTGGGCCGTGTCCACCAGGCCGATGACCGTGTCGATCTGCTCCAGCACCCGGACGGGGTCCGAGCTGGGCAGGTCGGTCTTGTTCAGCACCGGGAAGACCTCCAGGCCGTTTTCCAGGGCCAGGTAGGTGTTGGCCAGGGTCTGGGCCTCCACGCCCTGGGTGGAGTCCACAACCAGGATGGCCCCCTCGCAGGCGGCCAGACTGCGGCTCACCTCGTAGGTGAAGTCCACGTGGCCAGGCGTGTCGATGAGGTTGAGGGTGTAGATTTTGCCGTCTTTGGCTGGGTATTTCAGCGTCACGGCGTGGGCCTTGATGGTGATGCCGCGCTCCCGCTCCAGGTCCATGTCATCCAGGATCTGGGCCTGCATATCGCGTCCCGCCACCGTCTTGGTCAGCTCCAGCAGCCGGTCGGCCAGGGTGGATTTGCCGTGGTCGATGTGGGCGACAATGGAAAAATTACGTATAAGGCTGGGATCAGGCACTGAGGAACCTCGAACCCACCATTGTACTTGGCCTAGGCCCCAGCGTCTGCGCCCTTTTACCGGGCACCCATGGCAGGGTCAATTCGTGGCCGAGGATCTTCAACCATGGCGATCTCCGAGCCGATACCATGCACCTAACGGTTCAGTCCAAGGAGCACAGCTTGCCTCAGTTAAAGTCCCCCATGAGCATCCTGATGGTGGAGGACAACGCCCTTCAGCGCCGGCAGGTGGAGGCGCAGATCCAGGCCCTGGGACACCGTCTGCTCACGGCCAACAATGGCTTGGAGGCCATTGAGCGACTGAAGGAGCACGTGCCGGACCTCATCATCATGGATGCGGTCATGCCCACCATGGATGGCTTCAGGGCCTGCGAACTCATCAAGGCCGACCCTCGGACCGCCGCCGTGCCCATCCTTGTGCTCACGGCCCTGAGCCGGGACGCCAAGGACCGGAGCTACGCCGCCGGGGCTGACGACTTCATCCGCAAGCCCGCCAACACCCTGCTGCTCCAGGTGCGGATCCAGACCCACCTGCGCATCCACGATCTGGCCCAGCGCTCGGGGCCCCAGCCCCCGGCCCGCCCCAAGGTCCTCGTGGTTTCCGCCAGTCCCCTGGTGCGCTCCCAGGTGCAAAACCACTACGGCAAGGACCAGGGCACCTTCCTGGAGGCCCAGGGCGAGGCCCAGGCCCGGGCCATGCTCCAGGCCCATCAGCCGGATGTCATGGTGCTGGACACCGACCTGCAGGAGGGCAGCGCCCAGACCCTGGCCCTGGCCATCCATGACTCCGATGAGCTGGGCCATCCGCCCATCCTCCTGCTCTACAATCCCGGAGAACTGGAGACCTGGTCCCGCCTGCGGGAGCCCGTGGCCGATGCCCTCGACAAACCCCTGGTGGCCGCCGAAACCCGCCGCCGCGTGGCCCTCCTGGCGCGCCTGGCCCAGCTCCAGAAGCTCGTCGAGGCATGAACCGCCGGGCCCTGGCCCTGCTTCTGATGGGCGCTCTGCTGAGCCCCCTGCTGAGCGCGGGCAGTGTGGCGGGTCGGATCACGGATGGTCGGCAGGGCCTGGCTGGCGTGCGGGTCTACCCCGACCGCCTGCCCCGCGTCAGCCTGGCCACCGACCTGCCCGTGGCCACCACGGATGCCGAAGGGCGGTTCCATCTGGACCTGCCCGCAGAGGACACGGTGCTGGCCGTGGAAAAGGAAGGCTGGCGCCGGGACCTGGTGCCCGCGACCGAGTGGGACCGCGACGTGGTGCTGCACCCCGAGCCGGACTTCCGCCGAGAAGCCGTGTACCTCGTCCGTCTCGACTTCCCCGACGAGCCCTCCCAGGTCTCCGCCGAGGCCCTGCGCGCCCTGCTCTTCTCGCGCCGCCCTGGTCAGGCCAGCGCCGCCAACTACCTCTACGAGGTGAGCAAAGGGGCCCTCCTCCTGGAGGAAGGCCGACTGGTGAAGTTGCGTGACACAGAGCACCCGACCCCGCGCCGGGACGAACACGTCTCGGCCTTGTCCCGCTGGGTGCTGGAGCACCTGCAAACGGACTGGGGCACCTGCGACCGCGTGGACAACCGCAGTGGAGCCCCGCGCCCCGATGGCAAGCCGGACCACCTGTGGATTGTGGCCCCGGGTCACCCGCAGTCTGTCACGGGTGACGAGACCCACATTAAAGCCCTGAGCCTGCTCCTGCCCTGGCGGCGCAGCCGCCTGCCCCTGCTCTTCCTCACGGAGGAGGTGCCCCTGGGGAACATCGTCCACGAGGCCTTCCACAGCATGGGCGAGCACCGCGTGGATGACCTCTACTTGGAGGACGGCTCGGCCCTCACGGCGGGCATCTGGGACCTCATGGACGGCGGCCAGTACCGGGGCTGGGACCGCAACCACCCGGAGCAGGGCCCCTGGGTGGAGGACATGGGCTACAGCCCCTCCCATCCCCTGGCCTGGGTGCGCTCCGAGCTCTGGTACCAGGGTCGCTTCCGCTCCCAGGTGAAGCACCTGAACCTGCGCGGCTCCCACTGGGAAGGCTGGCTGGCCCCGGTCAGCCGCGCCCCCGGCGCCGAGCCCCAGTGGCTCACGGTGCCCGATCCCGCGAAGCAGGGCGCCTTCTTCAGTTTTGAGGTGCGCCGTCCCTGGGGCTTCGAGCGGGGCCGCATCGGTGGCCGGAGCGGCCCCGGCCACGAGGGCCTGGTGATAGCCCGCATCGATCCCAGCCAGCTGACCCACGGCACGCCCCGCGGCCCCGTGCGCGTGGTGGACGCCCACCCAGGTAGCCCCGAGCCGCCCAAGCCCCGCCTGCCCCTCAAGCTTTGGCAACTGGATGACGCGGCCTTCAACCTGGGCCCAGGCGAGAACCCCAAGGGCCGGAGTGGAGCCCTCGCCTGGGAAGTTCTGGAGACCGACGCCAGCGGGCGTATGAAGGTACGCGTGGCGCTGGACCGGCCTCAGTTCAGGAAGGGCAGTCGGCTCCCGAAGTAGACGAAGAGGCCCAGCAGGATCACGTAGACCAAGCAGTACTTGATCGTCTGGCCCAGGAGCTTGCCTTCCATGCCGGTGAGCCCCGTGGCCGCCGTGGCCACCGCGATGCTCTGGGGGGAGATCATCTTCCCGCCGGTGGCTCCAGCAGTGTTGGCGGCGGCCAGCCAGTAGGGGTTGGTGCCGGTCTTCACGGCCACCTCCACCTGCAGCTTGCCGAACAGGACATTGGAAGACGTGTCGCTGCCGGTGAGGAAGGTCCCCAGGGCGCCGATGAAGGGCGCGATGAGCGGGAAGAAGGAGCCGGAGATCCTCACGAGGACCACGGCGATGGCCGAAATCATGCCGCTGTAGGCCATGATCTTCGACATGGCCACGATGCTGACCACCGTGAGCGCGGACTTGGCCAGCTTGACGACAGTCTGGAAGAACACCGTCACGATGGCCGCAATCTTGGCGCCCTGGATCAGGCCCCCGATGACAGTGGCGATGATGATCAGGGTGCCCGGGGTCGCCACCCACTTGAATACGAAGGGCTGCGCTCCAGTCCCCTGGTAGATGGGCAGGGCGGACTTGATGTGGCCCAGGGCCTGGTTCACGGGCTTCACCAGGGGACTGCTGGCCACGATGAAGACCAGGACCAGGATGTAGGGCAGCCAGGCCAGCAGCCCCGCCTTGAGGGAGACGCTTTCCTGCTTGCTCTGCGCGGCCTTGTCCTCCTTGTAGAAGAGCTTCGCGATGAGGATCGTGGTCAGCATGCTGCAGACGCTGCCAACCAGGGCAGGCAGCTCGGCGCCCAGATACTTGGCCACCAGCATTTCGGGAATGGCGAAGGCCAGCCCGGAGGCCAGGGTGATGCCGAATACGCCCTTCAGGCCCTTGAGGCTCTTAGTGGTCATCACCACCAGCAGGA
The DNA here is from genome assembly GCA_903913215.1 of uncultured Holophagaceae bacterium. Taxonomy (GTDB): domain Bacteria; phylum Acidobacteriota; class Holophagae; order Holophagales; family Holophagaceae; genus Geothrix. The sequence continues at coordinate 124,249 of CAIWKE010000036.1, read as the reverse complement.
AGGGGATCACCACGATGAAGAGGGTCAGCTGCAGGGCCACCTGGTAGCTCAGCTGGTTGACATTCAGGTTGGTCAGCTGCGCGAGGGTGATGACGGGGATGCCGATGGCGCCAAAGGCCGTGGGCACAGTGTTGGCGACCAGGCAGATCAGTGCCGCGAAAAAGGGGTCGCAGCCCAGCGCGGCCAGAATGCTCGCAGGAATTGCCACCGCGGTGCCATAGCCGGCGACGCCTTCAAGAAACCCACCAAAGCCCCAAGCCAGGATCAGGACCTGGATCCTGCGGTCCGTGGTGATGTTGGCGAGCATGGTCTTGATCGTGTCCATGCTCTTGGTGTGGAGCGCCATGTTGTAGGTGAAGATGGCCGCGATGATCACGAGCATGATGGGCAGGAGACCCAGGGCGGCGCCTTCCAGGGCGGCGGTGAAGGCCAGCAGCAGGGGCATCTTGAAGGTGAAGAGCCCGAGCAGGAAGGTGATGCCAAGCGCGACGGTGGTGGAGATGTGGGCCGGCATCTTCAGCACGCCCAGGGAAATGATCAGCCACACGATCGGGATCAGCGCCATGCCGAACAGGAACCAGGCCTGGGACTTCGGAACCTGGTACTCGCCACAGCCGATCCAAAGCCCATCATCCACTTTGACAACATAGGAGGTTTTCGGTTTCCCGTCCCAGGTGTAGTCGTACCAGCCACCGCCCCTGCTGGCCAGGGCGATCAGATCCTTGATGACGTACTTCCCTTCCGCATCCTTGTAGTCGATGAGGTCTTTGCCCACCAGGGAGGGATTGGAAGCCAGGGCCAGGTTGACGCCGTTGAAGTCATAGGCGAAGACATAGAGATCCCGCTCCGAGAACAGCCCTTTGGGCTTGTTGAACTCCTTCAGGGCCTTGTCCTTGCCGTTGGTGCGGAGGTACTCCAGGGCCCGCTCCACCATTTCGACCGCCTCGTGCTTGTAGGCGCCGCAGCCGATCCAGAGCGTGTCATCCACCTTGGTGACATAGGAGGACTTGGCCTTGCCATCCCACTTGTAGTCGTACCAACCCCCGCCTTGATTGGCGATTCTGATCAGGTCCTTGATCATGTCCTTGCCATCGGCATCCTTCATGTCGATGAGGTTCTTGCCGACCAGACCAGGGTTGGTGGCCAGGGCCTTGTTGACGCCGAAGAAGTCGTAGGCAAACACGTAGAGATCGCGATCGACGAAGGCCCCTTTGGGGTTGTTGAACTCTGCCAGCGCCTTCTCCTTGCCATTGGCCTTGATGTAGGCCCTGGCCTGCTCGACCTTGGCGATGACTTCGGCATCGCGGATGGCGTCTCTCGGGGCGGGCGCAGGCTCAGCGGCCCCGCAGAGCCGCGGCGCGAACAGAGCCAGCAGCATCGTCAACGACATAAAGAAATGTCTGAGCGCCTTGAGATCCATTTGAATGTCTCCAGTGGCTGGGTTTTCGGTGCTGAGAGCCAGGCTGAGCAATATTTTTAATGACTACCTATGGGTCAATATACCCATCCGCCTGAAGCCTGTCACAGCAGCTTTTGGCGGAATTCCTCATCCCTGGTGCCCCTGATCGCGAACTTCCATTGGCACTCAACGGGCTATTTCAGCTATCGATCGAATGGCCAAAAGCCGAATTCTTGATTCAGGCCCGAAGTAAATCAACAACCAGCGTGATTGGATTTTCATCGGCCTTCCTGGTGCCCCAGATCTGGGGATCGGCGATGATGTCTGTCTTGGGAGTCTTCATGCGCCTTGCCCTGCTCTTCTGCGCCACACTCGCCCTGAGCGCCCAGTCCCCGGCGGAGAAAGTCATCGCCACGGCCCTGGATGACTGGCACCTGGCGGCGGCCCAGGTGGATGAGGCCCGCTACTTCGGCCACCTTGCCGAGGGCGCCGTGTTCCTGGGCACCGACCCCAAGGAGCGCTGGCCCAAGGCCGCCTTCCAGGCCTGGGCCCACCCCATCTTCCAGCGCGGCAAGGCCTGGACCTTCAAGGCCACCCGGCGCGCCATCACCGTGGCAAAGGACGGCCGCAGCGCCTGGTTCGACGAGGACCTGGCAACCCCCAACCTGGGGCCCGCCCGCGGCACCGGCGTCCTCAGCCGCGATAAGGACCGATGGCTCATCGAACAGTACAGCCTCAGCGTGCCCATCCCCAATGCGCTGATGAAGAGCGTGACGGCCCAAATCGAGGCGGCGGGGAAGACCCCGAAATGAAGCTCCCCGCAACAATGGCGGGGTCCTCCTTTTGGGCTGTGAATTCAAGAATGCTGAACATTCAAAGGCTTACCAAGTAACATGAGGCATGACCTCATCCCACTGCCTCCTCTCCCTGCTCCTGGCTTCGAGCCTCGGTTCCCACCTGGTGGCCCAAACCGCTCCCGAGGCCCTCACCAGCACGGCCGAGCGACTGCGCACGGAGGCCTCGCGCACCAACGGCGCCTATGCGGACCTGGCCTGGCTCTGCGACCGAATCGGCCACCGGCTGTCAGGCTCGCCTCAGCTGGACCAAGCCATTGAGTGGGCCCAGGGGCGGCTCAAGGCCGCAGGCCTTGTGAACGTGCACACGGAGGCTGCCATGGTGCCGCACTGGGTGCGGGGATACGAAGCCGCGGAACTGCTGCTGCCGACGCACCATCGCGTGAACATCCTGGGCCTGGGTGGCAGCGTGGGCACGCCCAAGGGGGGCCTCACAGCGGATGTGGTGGTGGTGGGCTCCTTCGACGAACTAGAGAAGCTCGGGCCGGCCCTGAAGGGGAAGATCGTCCTCTTCGACGTGCCCTACGCCGGCTATGGCCACACGGTGGTCTACCGCCATGACGGCGCCGCCCGCGCCGCGAAGTTCGGCGCCGTGGCTGCTCTGGTGCGCTCCGTGGGCCCCGTGAGCCTGGACACCCCCCACACCGGCGCCATGGACTACGATCCTGGCTTTCCGAAGATCCCCACCGCCAGCGTGACCCTCGAAGCCTCCACGCAGATGCGGCGCATGCAGGAGCGCGGTGAGCGCATCCAGCTGCGCCTGGAGATGGGTGCGCAGACGCTACCTGACGCCCCTTCCGCCAACGTGGTGGCCGAGATCCGCGGCACCGAAAAGCCCGAGGAAGTGGTCCTCCTCAGCGGGCACCTGGACAGCTGGGATGTGGGCCAGGGCGCCCAGGATGATGGCACGGGCACCGTCGTCGCCATGGAGGCCGCGCGCCTCATCCAGAGCCTGGGCTTGAAGCCCCGCCGCACCATCCGCGTGGTGCTCTGGACCAACGAGGAGAACGGCCTGCGCGGTGGCAAGGCCTACCGCGACGCCCATCGCGCTGAGTTCAAGAACATCATTGCGGCCCTGGAAACGGACTCCGGCAGCGAGCCCATCAAGAGTTTCCAGCTGGAACTCCGCAAGGCCTCACCCCAGGCCAAAGCTGACGCTTTGGCCTCGATGAAAAAGCTCGGCGAGGGATTGGCTTGCTTCAAGGTCACGTTCCAGCTGGGGCACTCAGGGGCGGACGTGAGCCCCATGGTGGCCGAGGGCGTGCCGGGCATCGGCGTAGAGCATGCGGGCACCCACTACTTCGACATCCACCACACCCAGGCGGACACCTTCGACAAGGTGGTCAAGGAGGATCTGGCCTTCAGTTCGGCGGCCCTCGCCAGCTTCGCCTATGCGCTGGCGCAGTCGGACGTTCGGTTTCAGTAGAAGGCCGCCCTGGCCCAGGAGTCCATTTCAATCTCCTTCTCAACAACTCCTTGTAGTCTCATGTGTCAAACCATCTGGTCGTTGATCAAGACCCTGCGCAGCCCCTTACCAGGATTGGTGCAAGTCGGGACCTCCACCGAGAGGACGGATTCGTAGCACCCCCTTCAGCATGTGCATGGGCTTCAATCGACTAGAGACCCATCAACATGCGAGCGTATTTCGGCGCCAGTGTGCCGTGGCTAAGAAGCGCGTCGTGATGTGCCTTCAAGTCGAAGCCCTTTCCCGCCCGTTTCGCTTTGGCCTCCGACGCTGCACGAAGGTCATCCATTTCAGAAGCGCCGACAAAGTAGGTGCTGAGCTGGGTGGAGGACAGGCAGGCCCGCTTCCACTTACCCGCTGCTTCTCCCTCTTCCTGGAAGCCCTGCTCCATCATGAGGGCCATGGCCTGAGCCTCTGTCATGCTCCCAGCCTGGATTTTCTGATCGAGAATGGCGTTGATGGCCACTCGAAGGCGCATCTTGAGCTGCTGGAGGTGCACTTCCCGTCCACCGTAGCCCGCCCGGGCCATGAGTTGTTCGCTGTAGACTGCCCAACCCTCGGCGAAGAGTCCACTAGAGAAGACTGCGCGCACCATGGTGGCACCCTGGTACCGGTTGGAAAGGGCCAACTGAACGTAATGTCCAGGCATCGCCTCGTGGACGGTCAGATCCCTGAGCATTGCGTCATTGTATTCCCGGAAGTAGGAGGCGACCCGTGTGGGGGTCCAATCTGAAGGCGTCGGGTCAATGCAGTAGAAGGTGGTCCCGTCCTTCTCCAGGGGACCAGTTGCCTCGCAGTATGCTCCGGCGATGCCCCTGGCATACTCTGGCGTGACCTTAACCCGAACGGGGGTATTGGGGAGGGTCAAAAGATCATGGGTCCGGACAAAGGTAGTCGCCTCCTCCAGGTCGCGGGTGGCCTGTTCGACCATGGTCCCGTTGTCCGGATGTCGATCTGCGATACGGTCCAGCACTGCCTTGACAAGGACTGGCGGAGCAGGCTCCTTCTGGTCAGGAAACCAGGCACGGAAGAGGGGCTTAGCAGCTTCAGCCATTTCTCCATGGAGGGTCTTGATGCTCTTCTCGGCCCTGGCAAGGATGGCTTCGGGGCTGAGGTCCGAACTCAGGGTGGTTCGGAGCTTCTTGCGGTAAGCAGTCCTTCCGATCCGGAAGTTGCCTCCAGACCGGGGGAGGAGGTCTGCCTTCATCCAAGCGATGAATTCCTCCAGGGCCTTGGCAGCCACGGCCTGAGCGGGCGAAAGGTCGTCCTTCATCCCCACGGATGCGGCGGCCTCAGTCACGCCATCCTTCACCAAGGCCAGGGTGCCCTGGAACTGCTGGATTGCTGTTTCAGTGTAGATTTTTGGAGGATTGGCCAGGTTGGCGCGGGCTGAGGCCAACAGGGCCGGAACCAGGAGGAGGCGTCCCTTCACACTGGCAAGGCGCTGACCAAGGGGGGCGAAGTCTCTGGACAGCAACTGGTCAAGGGCACCACCGGGGTTATAGCCCAAGGGGTCCCATCGCCAGGTCTGCAATTCCGTCAGGTCCTGAAGGGTCGCATCCAGATTGTCCAGGAGAATTTTCCGATCCACACGCTGGTCAGGGGAGAGTTGACCGGGCTGAATTCTTCGCACAAGGCCGGACATGTGCCTGGCCCATAGGATTTGTTTCTCGATGCCCTGGGCGCTCATGTCCGAGAGGCGGTCATCCCACCGATGGTCCCCCATCTGAGTAGCGGTTTCCGGGGAGAAGCGGAGAGTCTCCTCCACCACGAGCCGAGCCAAGGATTGGAAGCTGGCATCCTTGGATGGGGCGGCTTGGATGGCCATGCCCCCCGCGAGGCAGGCGGTAAGCAAAGTTCCTACGCGCATCGTTCATCTCCATTCGGAAAGGGTGTGTCAATTGGCCGCTCGTCGACAGCGGTACCTAGGTTCTGCGTGTGAGAACCTAACCCAGCTCCTCCGGCAGGGCCAGCACGGCCCCCCGGTTGGCGCTGGTGACCAGGCGGGAGTAGCGGCCCAGCCAGCCGGTGCTGATCTTTGGCTTGGGCTTTTTCCAGGAGGCCTGGCGCCGCGCCAGCTCGGCTGGCTCCACCAGCAGTTCCATCTTCCGCGCCGGGATGTCGATGCGGATGCGGTCGCCGTTGTGCACGAGGGCGATGGGACCGCCCTCCGCGGCCTCGGGGCTGATGTGCCCGATGCAGAGGCCCGCGGTGCCGCCGCTGAAGCGGCCATCCGTGAGCAGGGCCACCTGCTTGCCCAGGCCCTGTCCTTTGATCATGGAAGTAGGAGACAGCATCTCCGGCATGCCGGGGCCGCCCTTGGGGCCCTCGTAGCGGATGACCACCACCTGGCCCGCCTGCACCTGCCGCAGGGCCAGGGCGGCTAGGCACTCGTCCTGGCTTTCATAGACCACGGCCTCACCCTCGAAGATCAGGCAGCTGGAATCGACACCGGCACTCTTCACGATGCTGCCGTTGGGCGCGATGTTGCCGAAGAGGACCGCCAAACCGCCGTCTTCAGAGAAGGGGCGCTCCAGGGTGCGGATGATGGTCGGATCCATGATGTCCGCCTTGGCGATGGTCTGCCCCAGGGTGCTGCCGGTCACCGTGGGTGTGTCCAGGGTCAGCAGCCCCGGTCGCCGGGAGAGCTCCTTGAGGATCGCCCCGATGCCGCCGGCGCGGTCCACATCCTGGATGTGCACGTCGGGCACGGAGGGCGAGACCTTGCAGATGCAGGGCGTCTTGGCGGAGATCTCGTTGAGGCGCTCCAGGTCGTAGTCCAAGCCCGCCTCATGGGCGATGGCCAGGCCGTGCAGCACGGTGTTGGTGGAGCCGCCCATGGCCATGTCCAGGGCGAAGGCGTTGTCGAGGCTGGCCAGGGTGACGATGTCCCGGGGCTTGAGGTCCTTTTCGATCAGATGGAAGATCTGCTTCGCGGCGGCCTTGGCCAGGTCCAGGCGGCGCGGATCCACGGCGGGGATGGTGCCGTTGCCCGGGAGGGCCAGGCCAATGGCCTCCAGGAGGCAGTTCATGGAATTGGCCGTGAACATGCCCGAGCAGGAGCCACAGGTGGGGCAGGCGTTGGCCTCGATGGCCAGCAGCTCGGCCTCGGTCATCTGGCCGCTCTGTACCTTGCCCACGCCCTCGAACACGGTGATGAGGTCGCTGGGCTTGCCGTCGGGCTGCTGCCCCTTCAGCATGGGGCCGCCCGTGACGAAGATGGTGGGCACGTTGATGCGGACCGCCCCCATGACCATGCCGGGCGTGATCTTGTCGCAGTTGGAGATGCAGATGAGGGCGTCAAAGCAGTGGGCCATGGTCATGGTCTCCACCGCGTCGGCGATGAGTTCCCGGCTGGGCAGGGAATAGCGCATGCCCAGATGGCCCATGGCGATGCCGTCGTCCACGGCGATGGTGTTGAACTCGAAGGGCACACCCCCGGCTTCGCGCACGGCCTGCTTCACCACTGCGGCGAACTCGTGCAGGTGGGTATGGCCTGGCACCACATCCGTGTAGGAGTTGGAGATGCCGATGAAGGGCTTGGCAAAGTCCTCGTCCTTCAGGCCAGCGGCCCTCAGCAGGCTGCGGTGCCCGGCCCTCTCGATGCCCTTCTTCACGGTGTCAGATCGCATGGCCACCCCTGTCCTGACCTGATTCTAGCGGACCAACGCCTGCCCAGGTCCCCAGACTCCAGACTCCCTCAGCGCTCTGCCACCCGCTGGAACCGGAACACCACCTGCCGCTGGAGGGCCCGGCCTTCAGCGCTGCGGCCATCCCCCTCGGGCTGGGAGTCGCCCCGGGCCTCGGCGGTGACCATCTCAGGGGGGAGGCCGACACCCACCAGATAGCGCTCGGCGGAGAGGGCTCGCAGGGCGCTCAGCTCCAGCGCGTCGGCACCATTACGGCCCCGCTCCCGGGGCGCCGCATGGCCCTCGCAGACCAGGGTGAAGCCCTTGTAGCGCAAGGACAGGGCCGAGAGCCGCGTGAGGAGGACATCACTGCCCGGGGTCAGAACGGCGGAGCCTTCGTCGAAAAGGAGGGCCCCGCGGAAGGCCACGAAACGCAGATGGGTGCCCACCTCGCGGCCATCTGCGGCCTGGGCGGCGTTGAGCAGTTTCTCCAGGTCCTCGGCCTTGGTCGGGTCCAGGCCCAGGCTGCCTGGCAGGATGCCGTCTCCGCCTTGGGGCATGGCGATCTGGGCCTGGACGCCCAGGGCCTTCCGAACGGAATTCAGGGCGATGGCCAGCTTGGCCTGGTCCGTGGCGGAAAAGGAGTACAGCAGGGCGAAGAAGGCCATGAGCTGGACCATGAGGTCCGCAAAGGTCAGGAGCCAGAGGGACTCCAGGTCCGACTTCCGGCGGCTGAACCGGAGCTGGAAGCTCCTAGCCACGCCCCCTCCGGTCCGTCGCCCGCTCCTTGGGGGCCAGGAAGGCGTTCAGCTGCGCCTCCAGGGCCATGGGATGCAGCTCAGCCTGGATGCCCAGCACGCCTTCCAGCATGATCTGCTTGAGCTGGAGCTCTTCCTTGCTGCGCAGCTCCAGCTTGCCGGCGATGGGAATGGCCAGCAGGTAGGCGATGACAGCGCCGTAGAGCGTGGACAGCAGGCAGAGAGCCATGGCCCCGCCCACCCCAGAGGGATCCTTGAGGCTGGCGAAGAGCTGCACCATGCCGATGAGGGTGCCCACCATGCCGAAGGAGGGGGCGCTCATGGCGATGAAGCGGAAGATCTCCTGGCCCTGGTGGTGGCGATCCTGAGTGGCGCGCAGTTCCTGGGCCAGCACACCATGAATGTGGTCCCGCTCGGCCTGGTCCACCACCATGCGCAGGCCCTTGGCCAGGAAGCCTTCCACGTCCATGTACTTCTCCATGTTCAGCAGGCCGTCGCGCCGGGCCCGCTGGGAGAGGCTCACGATCTGGCCCACCAGATCCTGGGTGGCCGGGGCCCGGGTGAAGAAGGCCCTGGAGGCGATGGAAAAGGCATAGCTCACGTGCTCGAGGGGAAAGCGGATCAGGGTGGCCGACAGCACGCCGCCGACCACCACGATGGCGCTCGCCGGGTGGAAGAAGATGCGGGCGTTGCCGCCCAACCAGATGGCCACCGCCAACAAGGTGATGCCCAGCAACAAGCCCAGGAAACTGCCTCGATCCATGATCCGACCTCAACCTGACCTATCGGCACCCGGGTCAGAATCGCCCAGAAATGGCTCAAACCCCTGTGGCATGGGCCCGCTGGCGGTTCCGGAACCGGTCCGTCCATAGGCAAAATTGCATACACTTGCATCCTGAATTGGTAAATTTGGATCATATTTCGAAAATTTTCTAAGCCTCTGCGGCGGGCACCCCCCGCGCCATCCTGGAAGCCGATGGAGAGCGCATCGAAGCCAGCGACGTGGAAAGGGGTGGCACCTGCTTCCGGATCCGATTTCAGCGGGTGGAACCGCTAAAGCCAGGCAGCTTGGCCCATTTCAAGAGTTAATTCACCACAGAGGACGCAGAGAGCGCAGAGGGAGTCGGGTTTCCTGCCCATTGCCCTGCCCCCGCCAACCATCTTAAAAGTGCTAAAAATGGCGCAGAATCCGACTCAAATCCAGTGTTCTCTCTGCGCTCTTTGCGACCTCTGCGGTTGAATGTATTTCCTCAGCGTTCTCAGCGGTGAAGCAACAGATGGAACTGGACCCCTCTGTCGAATCAGCTCACAGCCCCGGGGGGAAGCCCAGGGCGAGCCTCACGCAAGCGATGGCGGGGTCCACGCTGCCATCGGCGCGGCGGATGAGGATGGGGGCCTCGGCCTCGGGGCACTGGGCCAGGGCCTCGAAGCCCTCGGGCAGATCCTCGCGCCTCACGGCGGCGAACACGTCCAGGCCGTAGAGTTCCCCCTCTTTGAAGATGATCTCGCGGCGGTGCAGGCAGAGGAGGCCCGCCTCGGCCAGGGCCGCCAGGGCCCGCTCCCGCTGGTCGTTGGGAAACACGCAGGCGAAGAGCCCACCGGGGGCCAGCAGACGGCTGGCGGCCTGGGCATAGTCCGCGATGCTGCCTCGCACCTCCAGGCGCGCAGGCACGGACTGGGAGTGGGCGGCGGCCAGGCGCTGGCCTTCAGGCCAGTAGGGGGGTGTGCCCAGGACCAGGTCGAAGGGGGCCTGATCGGAGAAGAGCTCCGGGTCCCTGAGGTCCCCCAGGCGGGGAAAGACGCGGCCCTCCTGGCCGTTGTAGCGGATGGACTTCCGGGCCAGGCGCAGGCTCTGCTCCTGGGCTTCCACTGTGTGGACCTCGGCGCCGGGGCAGCGCCAAGCCGCCAGGAGGGCCACGCTGCCGATGCCCGAGCCCAGGTCCGCGATGCGCCCAGCCCGGGGGCACCAGGTGGTGCCGTACCAGGCGGTCACCAGGTCATCCACGCTGAAGCGGTTCCCCTTGGCCAACTGGAAGATGCGCCAGTGCCCACAGAGTCCGTCCAGGGTCTCGCCCTCTTCCAGGTCCACCCCACCCGGCGGCACGGGGCCGGGGCGGGTCCAGCCCTTGAAGGCGGGACCGGGGGCGGGAGTGGGGCGGCGCGACATCCATCCATTGTGAAGTAGACCTCGGAAACCAGGGACCAACTGAAACAACGAAAGACGCGAAACGCCCTTCGGGTACGCGGAAACAACCGGCCACCTTCCCCATCTGTCCAGGAGCCAAGTGGCCGCAACATCTGATTTCGCGACCTTTCGCGCCCTTCCGCGGTTGCTCTTCCCTCCTGTTTTCTGCGGTTCCGTCTGGCGTCCGCTGCCCCTCTGCGCGACACTCAAACATGGCTGCGTCTGGGAAAGCCCCGGAACCGATCCTCCGCGAGGGGGAAGGATCTGCCTGTGACGAGGGCAGTTTCCTCAGCCTGGAGGGGGCCTTTGAGCGGGTGAAGGCGGCCTTCGTCCAGCACCATCCCAACGGGGACCTGGCCCTCCTGAACCGGGCCTTCACGGTGGGTCGGGAGATGCACGCCACCCAGCTGCGCAAGAGCGGGGAGCTCTACTTCTTCCATCCCCTGGCCGTGGCCCAGAGCCTGGCCGACTGGCGCCTGGACGCCGTGAGCGTGGCCTGCGGGATGCTCCATGACGTGGTGGAAGACACCCTCATGACCCAGGCCCAAGTGAAGGCCCAGTTCGGGGACGAGATCTCGGAGATCGTTGACGGCCTCACCAAGATGAGCAAGCTGGCCTTCACGGACAAGCACCTGCTCAACGCCGAGAACGTCCGCAAGCTGCTGGTGGCCATGGGCAAGGACGTACGCGTGCTGCTGGTGAAGCTGGCGGACCGGCTCCACAACATGAAGACCCTGGGCGTCATGGAAGAGGAGAAGCGGCGCCGCATCTCCCGGGAGACGCTGGAGCTCTATGCCCCCTTGGCCAACCGCCTGGGCATGGGCATGGTGCGCCTGGAACTGGAAGATCTGGCCTTCCGCCAGCTGGAGCCGGAGCAGCACACCGAATTGCTCAACGCCGTGGAGCGCAAGCGGGCCAAGCTCTCGGACACCATCCAGGAGATCCAGGGCTCCCTCCAGGCCATCCTCCGCCAGCAGGGCATCGCCGCCCATGTCACCGGGCGCATCAAGCACCTCTACGGCATCTGGAAGAAAATGGGCACCCAGGCCAAGGGCTTCGAGGATATCCACGACTGGCTGGCCTACCGCATCATCTGCCCGGACCGGGCCAGCTGCTACACGGCCCTGGGCCTGGTCCATGGCCTCTACAAGCCCGTGCCCGGCAAGTTCAAGGACTACATCAGCCTCCCCAAGGAGAACGGCTACCAGAGCATCCACACCACGGTGCTCATGGGCTCGGGCGACCTCTTCGAGGTGCAGATCCGCACGGACGAGATGCACCTCCACGCCGAGGCGGGCATCGCCAGCCACTGGACCTACAAGGACGGCCGCATCGCCAACCGCTCGGAGATCAACCAGGTCTCCTTCCTGCGACGCATGGTGGAGCTGCACCAGGACGCCCAGGACAGTCGGGACCTCGTGGCCAACCTGCGCGGCGAGCTGACCTTCAACCGCATCCAGGTCTTCACGCCCAAGGGCGACCTGCGCAGCCTCGTGGAGAACAGCACCCCCGTGGACTTCGCCTACGCCATCCACACCCAGGTGGGCCACCGCTGCGTGGGCGCCAAGGTGAACGGCCGCATCGTGCCCCTCAAGCACACCCTCCAGAACGGCGACCGGGTGGAGATCCTCACCCGCCCGGACCACAAGCCCAGCCGTGACTGGCTCGGCTTCGTCAAGTCCGCCGGGGCCAAGAGCCGCATCCAAGCCTTCATCCGCGAGGAGGAGCGCGCCCACGCCATCACCCTGGGTCGCGAGCGTCTGGAGCGCGATGCCCGCAACATGGGCGTGCGACTGGATGACCCCGAGGCCCAAGCCAAGCTCACGGCCCGCATCGCGGAGCTGGGCCTAGCCGGCTGGGACGCGACTCACGCGGCCCTGGGCTTCGGCCGTCTCACGGTGCACAAGCTCATCGAGCCCCTGATTCCCGAACCCGAGCGGGCCAAGCCCAAGGAGAACACCTCGAACCTCATGGACTCCGTGGTGGTGGGCGACACCACGGGCATCCTCTACACCCTGGCCGCCTGCTGCAAGCCCATCTGGGGCGATGAGGTGGTGGGCTACATCACCCGCAGCCGTGGCACCGCCATCCACCGGGCCGACTGCGCCCAGCTCACCACGGGCACCATGCACCCTGAGCGCCGCGTGAACGTGGCCTGGGGCAAGCACGGCACCGAGCTCTACGACACCGAGGTCTCCCTCACCACCGAGGACCGGCCCGGCATGGTGGCATCCATCTCCGAGAACATCCAGCGGGTGGGCATCAACGTGCAACGCTTCCACGGCTCTGCGACTGAAGAAGGCGCGGGCCTCTTCCACATCGCCCTGCGCGTGCGGGACCGCGCCCACCTGGTGGAACTCATGGGCAGCCTCCGCCGCACCCGCGGTGTCTATACCGTCGAGCGCGTGAAGGGGTCCGTGTTCGGGAAGGTGAAGTAGAAACCATCGAAAAGATCACCACGAAGGACACGAAGGAAGAGCCATGAAAGGCCACGAAGGAAAAGACTTCAGCCACAAGGAACACCAAGGGCACAGAGGGGGCCGTGCGGTTCTGAAGGTCCTGGTCCCTTCTTTGTGTTCCTTGTGTTCTTTGTGGCCAATTTCTTTATCTTTTTCTTTTCCCTTATCGCTGAGGTTTCTCCCTACGGTGAATCCTTTTGGGGCCTGGGGATGAGCGCCTGGCGTCCGCCCCGAGAGGCACCGGCCATCCCCTGGTCCCGAATCGCCGAGAGCCTGCGTCGCCCTCAGCTCTGGCCCAGCCCGTTCAAGCTCAGCCCCCGCATTCCCGAGAACCCCCGCCGCGCCGCCGTGGGTGTGATCCTCTGGGGGGATGAGACGGGCGCCCGCAAGGTGGTGCTGGTGCAACGGGGCTTCGGCGCTCCGGCCCATCCAGGCGAGATCGCATTTCCCGGTGGCATGGTGGAGCCTGCGGATCGGGACCTCACCGCCACGGCCCGCCGCGAGGTGGCCGAGGAGCTTGGCCTCGCCGACGGCCTCTGGGAACTGGGCTGCTTCCCCGACGGCGTGGCCAAGGCCCAGGTGCGCTTCACGCCGGTCTTCTTCCGCTGGGAGGCGCCAGAGCCCAGCTTTCAGGTGGACCCGGAGCTGCACCGCGTGCTGATGCTTCCCCTGCGGCCCCTCCTGGATGCGCCCTGGACCATCGAGCGCATCGACCGACATGGCCTGGCCCTGGACGTGCCCCGCCTGGAGCTGGACCTGGGCGCCTGGGCGGCCCCCCTCTGGGGTGCCACGGCCTTCGTATTCAAGCACTGGCTGGATGTGCTGGCGGACTGCCCCTGAACGCTGCTGGGCCGAGCCTACTTCTTCTTCTCGGCCTTTACGGAACCGTCCTTGTCCAGGAACTTGTCGGGGTCCTTCTGGAGGGCCTCGCCGCAGTGCTTGTTGCAGACCCGGTAGCCCTGGCCCCCCACAGCCACACTTTGCGACTTGGCGCTGACGGCCATGCCGCAGACGGGATCTTTGACGTTCACAGCGGGTTTATCAGCCGGGGCGGGAGCTGCCAGGACGGCGAGGCAGAGCAGGGTGGCGTGGAACATGGGGCCCTCCGAGAGCGGCCCCCAGTGTAGCGGGAGGCGGCACCTTCGGCACCGCCTCCCGGTTCCCCACCCGCCTACTTCTTGGCGTTCTTGGGCGTGCCGTCCTTCTCGAGGTACTTGTCGGGGTTCTTCAGGAGGGTCGTGTCGCAGCCAGCGCAGCAGATGCGGTACTCGCGCCCACGCACGGCCACCGTCTTGGACTTCTCAGTGACCTTGCCACCGAGGACGGGGCAGACGGTGTTGTTGGCCGGAAGGGGCTTGGCCGCCGGCGCGGCCAGGATCATCAGGGAAAGGAAAGGTGCGAGCATCATGGCTCCTTGTGAGTTGGTTGTTTTTTATTAACTCAGGCTTCGACAGAAACCTGAGCCGTCGGGAGAGAACGCTTCTTCCAGAGGTAGTAGATCGCCGGGTACACCAATAATTCGAGCAGGAAGCTGGTCGCCAGGCCGCCCACCATGGGCGCGGCGATGCGTTTCATGAGGTCGGCCCCGGAGCCGGTGCTCCACATGATGGGCAGGAGCCCCATGAAGGCTGCGGCCACGGTCATGGCCTTGGGCCGCACCCGCTTCACAGCGCCGTGGATGATGGCCTCGATGAGGTCGCCGTCGGTCTTCAGCAGCCCCTTCCTTTCCGCCTCGTCGTGGCTGAGGTCCAGGAAGAGCAGCATGAAGACACCGGTTTCCGCATCCAGGCCCATGAGGGCGATGAGGCCCACCCAGACGGCGATGCTCATGTTGTAGCCCAGGGCCCAGAGCAGCCAGAAGGCCCCGATGGCGCTGAAGGGCACCGCCAGCATCACGATGCCCGCCTTGAAGGCCGACTTGGTGTTGGCGTAGAGCAGCCCGAAAATGAGCACCAGCGTGATGGGCAGGATCACCTTCAGCCGCTCCTTCACCCGCAGCATGTTCTCGTACTGGCCACTCCAGGTGAGGCTGTAGCCAGGGGGCAGTTTAAGGGCCGCCACGGCGGCCTTGGCCTGGCCCACGTAGGTGCCCACATCCACCAGGCTGGTATCGAAGTCCAGAAGCACATACCCGTTCATGAGCCCGTTCTCGTCGCGGATCATGGCGGGACCCGTGGTCCACTTCAGGTCCGCGATGTCCTCCATGGTGACCATGCCTCCACCCGGCAGGGGGACCAGGACCCGGGCCAGGGCCGCCGGAGACTCCCGATAGTCCCGCTGGTAGCGAACGTTCACGGGGTAACGGGCCCGGCCGTCGAAGACCGTGCCCTGGGGATCGCCGCCAATGGCGGTCATCACCAGCATGTTGGCCTGCTCCACGCTGAGGCCATAGCGGGCCAGGCGCTCCCGCTTCAGCACGAAGTCCAGGAAGTAGCCCTGGTTGGTGCGCTCGGCGAAGGCGCTGCGGGTGCCGGGAACTTTGCCCAGCAGGGCTTCCGCCTCGATGGCGATCTTCTCGATGACCGCCAGGTCAGGGCCATTCACCTTCAGGCCCACGGGTGTGCGGATGCCCGTGCTGAGCATGTCGAGCCGGGCCTTTATGGGCATGGTCCAGGCATTGGGCATGGCGGGCAGGCGCACGGCATGGTCCAGGTCCCGCACGATGTCCTCTTGGGTGAGGCGGTCCCGCCAGAAGGGCCGCAGCAGCCCCTTCAGCCAATCCGGCGCCCAGGCGGAGAACCAGCGGTCTTTGCTACGCCACTGGTCCTCGGGCCTGAGCACGATGACCGTCTCCATCATGGAGAAGGGCGCAGGATCCGTTGCCGTGTCGGCGCGGCCCGCCTTGCCGTAGACCCTCGCCACTTCAGGTACCGTGCGGATGAGCCGATCCTGCACCTGCAGCAGGCGCTGGGCCTCGGTTTGGCTGAGGCCCGGCAGGGTGGAGGGCATGTAGAGCAGGGTGCCCTCGTTCAGGGGGGGCATGAACTCACTGCCCAGCTTCAGGAATACGGGAATCGTGATGGCCACCATGAGGAAGGCCACGCAAATGGTGGCTTTCGCGTGTTTCAGCACGAAGCGGCAGGGGGGCTCGTAGAGCCGATGCAGGAACACCGAGATGGGGTGTTTCTCTTCCGGATAGTAGGTGCCCACCAGGGCATGGCTGCCCAGCTTCGCCAGCCACTTGGGCTTGAAGGTGAAGGGATCCATGCGGGCGAACATCATGCGCAGGGCTGGATCCAGGGTGATGGCCAGCAGCGCCGCGATGGCCATGGCCAGGTTCTTGGAGTAGGCCAGGGGCTTGAACAGGCGGCCCTCCTGGTCCACCAGGGTGAACACGGGCATGAAGGCCACGGCCACCACCAGCAGGCTGAAGAAGACCGAGGGCCCCACCTCCAACAGGGCGTCCAGCCGCACCTTGTGGAAGTCACCGGGACGCCCGGAGCTGTTCCATTCCTCCAGCTTCTTGTAAGCGTTCTCCACCTCCACGATGGCGCCGTCCACCAGCACGCCGATGGAAATGGCGATGCCGGCCAGAGACATGAGGTTGGCATTGAGGCCCGCCGCCTGCATGGGGATGAAGGCCAGGGCCACGCTCACGGGAATGGTGACGATGGGCACGATGGCTGAGGGGATGTGCCAGAGAAAGACCAGGATCACCAGGGAGACGATGAGCATCTCCTCGACGAGCTTCCAGGACACGGTGTGGATGGCCTGCTCGATGAGCGTGGACCGGTCGTAGGTGGTGAGCACCTCCACGCCCTCGGGAAGGGAGGGCTTCAGCTCCTTCAGCTTCTCCTTCACGGCGTTGATGACGTTCAGGGCGTTCTCGCCCTGACGCATGATGACGATGCCGCCCACCGCATCCCCCTGCCCATCCAGATCTGCCAGGCCGCGCCGAATATCAGGCCCGAGGCTCACCTTGGCCACGTCACCCAGGCGTACAGGGGTGCCGTTCTCCGAGCGCAGGGTGGCCTCCGCCAGGTCCTCGGGTGTTTTCACGTAGCCCCGACCCCGCACCATGTACTCGCGGCCCGCGACCTCCACCAGGCGCCCACCTGCCTCGCTGTTGGCGGCCTTCACGGCCGCGATGACGGATTCGATGGAGAGTTTGTACGAAGCCAGACGGTTGGGATTCACCTCCACCTGGAACTGTCGGGCCTGGCCGCCCACGGTGGCCACCTCGGCCACGCCGGGCACGCTCTGGAGCGCGTAGCGGAGGAACCAGTCCTGGTGGCTGCGCAGCTCATCGCTGCGGTGCTTGCCCGTGCGGTCCGCCAAGGCGTACTGGAACACCCAGCCTACGGAGGTAGCATCCGGGCCGAGCTCGGTCTTCACGCCCTGGGGCAGGTTCGCAGTGATCTTGCTGAGGTATTCGAGCACTCGGCTGCGGGCCCAGTAGATGTCGGTGCCATCCTCGAAAATCACGTAGACGTAGGAGTAGCCGAAGTCCGAGAGGCCGCGCACGGCCTTGACCTTGGGGGCTCCCAGGAGGCTGGTGACGATGGGGTAGGTGACCTGGTCCTCCACCAGGTCCGGGCTACGGTCCCACTTGGAGTAGACGATGACCTGGGTATCGCTGAGGTCCGGCAGGGCATCCAGCGGGATGCGCTGCATGGACCAGAAGGACAGGGCCAGCAGCAGGACACTGACGGCCAGCACCAGGAAGCGGTTCTCGGCGGAAAAGCGGATGATGCGCGGGATCATGGTGGCCGCCTAGTGCTTGTGGCCGGTGGCCGGCTGGGCATCAGGCT
The DNA here is from genome assembly GCA_903913215.1 of uncultured Holophagaceae bacterium. Lineage (GTDB taxonomy): Bacteria > Acidobacteriota > Holophagae > Holophagales > Holophagaceae > Geothrix. Next base: position 106,749 of record CAIWKE010000036.1, on the reverse strand, counting down.
TGGCGCTCATCTGCGCCAGCGCGGCCCGCAGGCGGGACTCGGAGTCCACCAGGAAGGAGGCGCCGGTGACCACCTCGTCCCCGGCGCTGAGGCCCTTGCGGATCTCCACCTGATCGCCTGCGGCGGGGCCCGTCTCCACCTCTCGGGGCTCGAACTTGCCATCGCCCAGGGCCAGGAAGACCACCTTGCGGGTGCCCGAGTCCAGCACCGCGTCCAGTGGGACCAGCAGACCCTTGCGGGCGCCAGACTTCAGGATCGCGTCGCCAAACATCTCAGGCTTCAGCTCGCCCTTGGGGTTGGCCACCTCGATGCGCACCTTGGCCGTACGGGTCTTGGGGTCCAGCACCGCGTCGATGAAGGTCACCCGGCCCGGGAAGCTGCGCCCCTCCAGGCCCTGCATCCGCAGTTCCGTGGCCATGCCCACCTTGACCCGGGCGAGCTCAGCCTCATAGACGTCCGCCAGGGCCCAGAGGTGACCCAGTTCCGTGATCTCCAGAGGCGCCTCGCCGGGCGAGACCCGGCCCCCTTCGACGATGGTCTTGGCCGTCACCACGCCCGAGATCGGGGAGCGCAACACCAGGGTCTTTTGCGGCTCTCCGCCCTGTTCCAGGCGGTCCAGGGTCTCCTGGGGAATGTCCCAGAGCAGCAGGCGCCGCCGGGCGGAGTCCAGCAGGTCCCCGCCAGACTGGTGCAGGGAGCCGCCGCTCAGGGCCTTCTGCGTTTTCAGGGCCAGCTGGTATTCCCGCTGGGCGCTCACGAAGTCGGGGCTGTAGACACTGAACAGCGGTTGCCCCTTGGCTACGGGCTTCCCCACGAAGTCTGCGTAGAGCTTCTCCACGAAGCCCTCCACCTTCACGTTGATCTTGCGCACCCGGGTCTCATCTGCGGCGAGGCGCACCGTGGCGCGGAGCTCGCCGCCCGTGGGGCCTTCGCTGACCTTGGCGGTGCGCAGTCCGATGAGCTGCTGGCGCGCCGGATCGATGGTGACCGTGGCCAGGCCCGCCACGTCCGAAGCACCGCCCTGGACCTGCTCGATGGGCACCAGGTCCATGGCGCAGATGGGGCAGGTGCCCAGGTGGTCCTGGATGATCTGGAGGTGCATGGGGCACTGGTACATCTGCTTCTTGGCTTCGGGCTGTCCGGCTACGGCCGGCGCGGGGCGGCGCAGCAGCAGGACGCCGCCAGCTCCGGCCACCAGGCCCAGGCTAAGCAGGGCCAGGGAGCGCAAGGGTGAGCTGGAACGGGACGCGGCAGGCTGATTAGCATCGAAGGTGGGCTGTTCGAGGGTCATGGTCTCTCCTACATCTTCATGGAAGCAGGGGCGCTGTCCTGGGCCTTGGCGGCCTTGGAGGGAGCCTTGGGTGCTGGGGTGCCCGAGCTGGCGGCGATGCTGGCGGCGCCCAGGGAGCCGCCCGCGATGCCCGGCGCGGGGCCCAGGCCCGCCTCGGCCAGGGCGATGTGTTGGGCCTGAAGCTGGGCCAGAGTCTGCAGGTAGGCGCCCTGGTCCCCCACCCAGCCATTCAGGGCCTCCAGGGCCCCCAGGAAGGACACGCGCCCCGCCTCGAACTGGGCCAGGGTGGCCTTGAAGCTGGCCTCGCTCTGCACCAGCAGGCCCTGCTGGTAGAGGGCCCGGCTGCGGCGCAGGGATTGGATCTGGAGGAGCCGCTCCTCGGTGCGCTGGCGCAGCAGGCTGCGCACGGAGGCCACCTCGGCCCCCTGCCCCTGGCGGTGGTGCTCGTGCTCGGCCACGGCCCGCTGCTGCTTCTGCTTGCCCCAGATGGGCAGGGAGATGCTGACGCCCACCTGCCACATGGGGTCGAAGCCGCCGCGGGGCATGAGCCCAGCCGTGATGGCGAAGTCGGGACGGCGGTCCAGCTTCGCCAGCTCAAGCTGCCGCTCAGTCTGCTGCACGCTGGCCCGGGCGCCGGCCAGCTCAGGGCTGCGGGTCTCCAGGGCCTCGCGGCTGAGCAGCTCCGGTTCTGGCGAGTCCAGCAGCGAGGCGGTGGTGGGGAAGGGATCGGCGGGGTCATGCTGACGCAGGCGGTTGAGGGCCGCCAGGGTAGTCCGTTCCTCGGCCTCCAGGGCCCAGGCGGCCTGCTGCAGGCGGGTGCGCTCCAGCTGAGCCCGCAGGAGCTCGCTCTGACTGCCCTGCCCCACTTCGTAGCGGGTGCGGGCCAGCTGCTCCGCCTGCTCCAGGAACAGGCTCTGCTGGGCCTGGAGGGCCTGCTGGCCCCGCACCAGGAGCAGGGCCGCGTAGGCCCGGCGCACATCGGCCTCCAGGCCCAGGCGCACCCGGGACTGGGTGGCCTTCGAGAGGTCCACGTTCAGGGCCGCCACGTCTTTGCGGAGGCCGCGCTTGCCGGGCCAGGGCAGAGGCTGGGTGAAGGCCACGCTGTAGAAGCTGGTCTCCATCCGCCCGATCTGCAGCTTCTGGAAACCATCGTTCTGGATGCCGAAGGACAGCGAGGGATCCGGCAGCACGCCCGCCTGGGGCACGCGCTCCTGGTCCATGCGCACGGCGGCGTCGGCCTTCTGGAGGTCCGGGAACTCCGCCAGGGCCTCCTGCAGGAGGGCGGCGAGGACGGGGTCCGCAGAGGAAGTGGCAATGGGGGCCTGGGCCAGGACCGGTGCGACAAGCACCAGGGCCGGGACCAGCCGCAGGGGGCTGGACATGGATCACTCCGCAGGAAACAAGGTCAGGCCCGCTCCCATGAGCGGGCAGGGCTTCGCTTCACAGCCAGATCAGATCCGGTACGTGCTCAGGCCAGCCAGGTGGCGGCCCAGGTCCGGGTCGCGGCCTTGGGGCGCGGGAACCGCCTGCTTCTCGTCGCTCTGATCGCAGGCAGCCCGGGCCCATGGGGCGGGCTCAGGCCGGGGCTCGACGCGCCGCTGGGCCTGGGCGGTCCGGCGGGGGACGGCCAGGGCTGCGGCGGCTAGGCGATTGGCGCAGGCATTCTGCGAGCCACGCTGATTCTGGGGTGCGTTCTCAGGCTTGGGACAGGGGCAGGTATCTTCCGCATCTGCGGCCATGCCGCAGCAGCAGGACTCATGAGCAGGACTCTGCGCGGTGCCGAGCGTCCAGTCCCCCAGCCCGCTGCCCAGGAGCAGCGCGACAGCCAGGATGGCGCGCAGGATCGACCGCAAAGAGACCTCCGGAGGCAACAGTATAGGCCCAGCGCTCCTGTGGCAACACGGACCTTGACGGGGATCACAGGGGCGGGCGGGAGCCTCAGCATCGGCGCGGCTTTCAACGCTAGGATAAGGTATGGGTGACGTTGAGCTGGCCGAGGTCGTGATCGTGGGCGGGGGGATTGCGGGCCTGAGCCTGGCCTACCACCTGGCCCGAGCAGGGCAGACCGGCATCGTCCTCCTGGACCGCGAGGACCAGCCCGGCACCTACGCCAGTGGCCACAACGCCGCCATCGCCCGGACCCTCACGGGCCGCGACGAGCACACGGCCCTGGCCCTGGAGGGGCGCCGCCGTCTGGCCGAGGCGGGCCTGCTCTCGGTCACCGGGGGCCTCCTGGCCAGCCTGGAACCGGGTCCGCTGGATGCTTTCGAGGCTGAGGCCGCGCGCCACGGCATCGAAGTCCATCGCGGTGAGGGTCTGCCCTCAGCGGTGGGGCCCGACCTGCGTGCCGCAGAGCACCTGGCCATCCCCGGTGATGGCGTCATTGATATCGCCGGCCTCCTGGCCCATTGCGCCGAAGGGGCTCGGGCCGGGGGCGCGGAGCTGCGCTTCGGCTGTGCCGTGACGGGGCTGCGGCCGACGGCCGAGGGCTTCGACCTGGATACCGACCGGGGCTCCCTGCGAACCCAGAGCCTCGTCATTGCCGCCGGCGCCTGGGCTGGAGAACTGGGCCACCAGGCAGGCTCCCCCCTGGCCCTCACGCCTTTGCGGCGCAGCCTGGTCTTCAGTGGAGCCCCCTACCCGTACCAGGAGCCCTGGACCTGGTGGGTGGATCGTCCCTTCTATCTGCGCCCCGAAAGCGGCGGCCTGCTCATGTGCCCCTGCGAAGAAGTTTCCGTGCCCCTGCCGGTGCGGGGTCGCCAGCCCGATACGGACCCCGCCGTGCTGGAGGGACTCTTCATCAGCCTCCGGGAGCTGGCCCCCCGTCTGGCGGAGCGCCCAGTCACCCGGTACTGGACCGGCCTGCGCACCTTCGCCCCGGACCGCCGCTTCGCCCTGGGCTGGGATCCCTGGATCCCCCGTCTCTTCTGGTCCGCAGGCCTGGGCGGCCACGGCATGACCACCGGCCTGGCTGTGGGTGCCTTCGCCGCCGAGCGCTTCCTGCGCCGCGCCGCCGGGGGACTGCTGGATCCAGCGCGATTCAAGGACTGAACAAGCTGGACCCACGCAAAGCAGAACGGATCAGCCCCAAGACACCAAGGCACCAAGAACCGCTGCTCTTGGTGCCTTGGTGCCTTGGTGTCTTGGTGTCTTGGTGTCTTGGTGGTGAGATTTTTTCTTTACCTGCTTTCCATTTCGCGCCTTCAGGCGCGAGCCTCGCAGCTTAGATGTCGGAAACGCTTCCCTCGGCCAGGCCCTTGCGGAACTTGTCCCAGTCCAGTTCCTTCTCCCAGATGGCCAGCACCACGGCCGCCAGGCAGTTGCCGATGTGGTTGGTGATGGCGCGGGCTTCGGACATGAACTTGTCAATGCCGAGGATGAGGGCCATGCCCGCCACGGGGATGCCGGGCACCACGGCCAGGGTGGCCGCCAGGGTGATGAAGCCGGAGCCCGTGACGCCCGCGGCGCCCTTGCTGGTGATCATGGCGACCACGAGGATGCCCATCTGCTGGCCGAGGGTGAGCTCGATGCCCAGGGCCTGCGCGATGAAGAGCGAAGCCAGGGTCATGTAGATGTTCGTGCCGTCCAGGTTGAAGGAGTAGCCCGTGGGAATGACCAGGCCCACGATGGACTTGGAGAGCCCCAGTTTCTCCATCTTCTCCATGAGCGGGATGAGGGCCGACTCGGAGGAACTGGTGGCCAGAACCAGCAGCAGCTCGCTCTTGATGTAGTTCAGCACCCGGAAGATGTTGAAGCCGGCGATGCGGGCGATACCGCCCAGAACCACGATGACGAATACGGCGCAGGTGGCGTAGAAGAGCAGGATCAACTGGGCCATGGGCACCAGGGACTTGAGGCCGAACTTGCCGATGGTGAAGGCGATGGCGGCACCGGCGCCCAGGGGGGCGAGGTAGAGGATTTGGTGCATGACGCCGAAGAACATCTTGCTCACGCCTTCCAGGAAGGAAATGAGCGGTGCCTTGTATTTCTCGGGCATGGCGGCCACGGAGAAGCCCAGCAGCACCGAGATGAGCAGCACCTGAAGGATGTCGCCATCCGTGAAGGCGCTGAACATGGTCTTGGGGATCATCTTCAGCAAGTGCTCGGAAAGGGTCATGTGCTGGGCTTGGCTGACATAGCCCGCCACCAGCTTGGGATCGAGCTTGGAGGGGTCGGCGTGGAAGCTGCGACCGGGGCCGAAGACGTTGGCCATCACCAAGCCCACGACCAGGGCGAAGGTGCTCACCACCTCAAAGTAGAGGAGGGCCTTGCCGCCCACGCGGCCGGCCTTCTTGATGCTGCCGGAGCCGGCGATGCCCAGCACCACGCTGCAGAGGATCACGGGCGGGATGAGCATCTTGATGAGGCCGATGAAGCCATCCGCCAAGGGCTGCATCTTCACGGCCACAACGGGGTAGAAGTGCCCCAATATGGCGCCCAGAATAATCATGAGCGCGACCCAGTTGTACAGCTTGCCTGCAGCACGTTTAATCATCATGACCCTCGGGTGGTTTTCAATATCCTGGCCTGGGCCGCTCCCGTTGTCACGTTCTGGAACTTGATTCCACCTTTTGAAACTTCTGTAATCGACCCAGCGCACGCAGGTCACAGATTGCGCTGGGCTCCAAACAGATAGGCCCGCTGAAGGAGGAATCGATGTACTGGGCGGCCCCCCGTGCCATAGCCAGGTTCCATGCGCAGCACCTTGAGCGAACATAGGAACTCGAAGTACTTCCGCACCGAGACCCGGGAGATCCCCACCTGCTGGCCGATTTCTTCCGAGGTAAACCAAGGCGAGTCCTCAGGCCAGGCGCTGATGGCCTGCAGGAGCTTGTCCAGGGTGTTGCGGTCCAAGCCCTTGGGTAGACCCTCCGGCTTGCGCTCCTCGGGAGGCTTGGGGGCTAGGCGCCGATCCAGCTCCGCCTGGTCCAGAACCTGCCCGCCACGGATCATGTGGTGGGTCTGGCGGTAGCGCTCCAGGGCCTGCTCCAGGCGCTCGAACTCGAAGGGTTTGATGAGATAGTCGACGGCCCCCAGCTTCAGAGCCCGATCGATGGTGGCCGTGTCCCGCGCCGCAGTCACGAAGATCACATCCACATCTACTTCCAGGCGGCGCAGTTCGCTCATGAGGTCCAGTCCGCTCTGGCCGGGCATGAAGATGTCCAGCAGGAGCAGGTCCACATTCTGCGACTGGAGCAGGTCCAGGGCCTCGGGTGCGCTGCGCACGGAGGCCACGGTCTCGAAGCCCGCCACCCGACCCAGGTAGATCCGGTTCAGCTCGGCCACCATGGGGTCATCCTCGACCAGCAGGACACGGATCATGGTTCCTCCCCCGGTTCCAGGACAAGGGTAGCCCTGAAGGCGGCGCCGCCCCCCTCCAGGTTGGTACCCAGCAGCTGACCACCCCGGGCCTCCACGGTGCGGGCGGCCTGCCAGAGCCCAAAGCCCCGGTTCTCGCCCTTGGTTGAGAAGCCCCGGCTGAAGGCCTGGGCCAGCAGATCCTCGGGCAGGCCAGGCCCCGAATCCACCACAGACAGATGCAGGCGGTTCCCCTCGGGCCGGAGGGAAACCTCGATCTCCCGAGGGGCCCCGGCCCCGATGGCCTCCACCGCGTTCTCCAGCAGGTTGCCCAGCACGGTGATGAGGTCGTGGGAAAGCGTTTCGTTGGCACCGGGTGGCAGCGAGGACTCCGAGGCCAGGTGCATGAGGATGTTCTGCTCCCGGGCCGAGGCGAAGCGGGCCAGGAGGAAACCTGCCACCACGGGATCCTTGATGCGCTGCACCACGAAGCCCACCTCGTCGTCGTAGCGTCCGGCCACCCCCGTGATGAAGGTGTTCAGCCGCTCATATTCCTCCAGGCGAACCAGGCCGAGGATCACGTGGAGCTTGTTCATGAACTCGTGGGTCTGGGCCCGCAGGGCGTCAGCGTAGAAACGGACCCCCGTGAGCTGCTCTGCCAGCAGGTTCACCTGGGTCTTATCCCTGAAAGTGGCCACGGCCCCGGAGATGCGCCCCTCCACAAAGACCGGCACCCGATTCGTGAGGATGGGCAGCCCGAGGATGTCCCCCTCCTGGTCGTATTCCGCCATGCCGCTCTCCACCACACCACGGAGCCGGGAGCTGGGCAGGACCTCCTCCACGTTCCGGCCCACCAGTTCCCCCTGGCTGCCCGCCAGGGCGAAGAGGCGGAGGGCCTCCTCGTTGACGAGGGTGACCACCAGGTCCCGGTTCACGCCGATGATGCCCTCCCGCACTGAGTGCAGCATGGCGTTGCGCTGCTGCAGCATGGTGGAGATCTCCTGAGGTTCCATTCCCAGGAGGATCCGCTTGATCCGCCCAGCCACATACATGGCGCCCAGCATCCCGGCGGCGAAGCCGATGAGGACGCCCAGGCCCACGCGCTTCCGGACACTCAGGACCGTGTGGTCCAGGCCCGTCACCAGGATGCCCACGGCCACGGCGCCGATCTGGTGCCCGGTGCCGGGCTCCCGGACGGGTGTGAAGGCCCGCAAGGAAAGCCCCAGGGTGCCCCTGGCCTCAGAGACATAGGAACGACCCTGGAACACCTCCGCCTCGTCGCCTCCGGCGAAGCGGGCCCCGATCTGGGCAGGATTCGGGTGGGAGAGCCGGATCCCACTCATGTCCATGACGGTGATGTAGTCCACCAGGGTATCCGCCCGCAGGCGCTCCGCATAGGTCTGCACCTCGGTGGCGGGGCTCTTGCCCTGGAGCCCGCGGATCACCGCGTCCGAGTCCGCCGTGGCGCGGGACAGCAGCACCAGGCGCTGCGTGAGGTTCTCGCGGGTCTCCTGCTCGATCTTCCAGTTGACGCTGACCCCTGTCACCACCAGCACCAGGGCCAGCACCGTTGCCACCAGGAGGGTGATCCGGGCCCGCAGGTGGAGGAAGGGGTGATGCCAGGACATGTCCAGGAGCCTTGCAAGGGGGCCACTGCGTTAGAAAGCCCGGGGCGATGGCAGGAGCGGGACCGCCCAGGTAGGATCATCGCATGGCCCCCTCCCGGCTTCGCGTCGCTCTCATTCAGCAGGCCACCCTCTGGCAGGACCCGGAGGCGAACCTGGCCCGCGCCCGAACGTGGGTGGCCCGCGCCGCCGAAGCCGGGGCCCGCATCGCGGTCTTCCCAGAACTCTTCACCCTGGGGTTCACCATGGCCCCGGAGCCCTTTGCGGAGCCCCTGCCAGGCCCCACCACCGAAGTCGTCGGAGCTCTCTCCCGGGAATTCGGCATCTACCTCGTGGGCACGGCCGTGGAAGCCCACACGCCCCATCCCCGTAACGCGGCCTTCGTCACCGGCCCGGACGGCAGCCTGGTGGCCACCTACCGGAAGCTCCACCCCTTCTCCTACGGCGAGGAGAACCGGCACTACAGTGGCGGTGAGGACTGCCCCCTGTTCGAAGTGGATGGCATCCCCTGTGGCCTGCAGATCTGCTACGACCTGCGCTTCCCGGAGCCCTTCCGTGCCCTGGCGGCCCGGGGCGCCGAGGTGGTCTTCGTACCCGCCAACTGGCCGAGGCGACGGATCTCGGCCTGGTCCACCCTCCTGGCCGCCCGGGCCATCGAGAACCAGATGGCCATCTGCGGCGTCAACCGCGTAGGGCAGGACGCCCTGGGCCTCGACTACCCCGGCGCCTCCGCCATCCACGACGCCTTTGGCGAAGTGGTGGCCCTGGGCAGTGACGGCGAGGAACTGGTCGTGGGCGACCTGGACCTGGACCAGCTCCGGGCCTGGCGGGAGCGCTTCCCCGCCCTGAAGGACCGGCGGCCGGAGGTCTACGCTTCGCTGGAGAATGCAAACGCCAACCGCAGAGAACGCTGAGAACGCGGAGGAAAAGCAATCAACCGCAGAGGCCGCAGAGAGCGCAGAGAAATACCTGGCCTCCTCTGCGCTCTCTGCGCTCTCTGCGGTTAATCAACCGATGGTTGCTGCCGCGCCCCCCCCATCGGGTCATTGCCTTCTGTCCGCTAGACTTGACGCATGCCGAAGCTCCCGGAAGCCCTGCGCGCGCTGCGCTACCGCAACTACCGCCTGTTCTTCTCGGGCCAGCTCATCTCGCTCATCGGCACCTGGATGCAGACCGTGGCCCAGTCCTGGCTGGTCTACCGGCTCACGGGCCAGGCCTCCATGCTGGGCCTGGTGGCCTTCTCGGGGCAGATCCCCATCTTCCTCCTGGCCACGCTGGGCGGCATGGCCGCAGATCGCCTGCGGCCCCACACCCTCATCGTCATCACCCAGTCCACTTCCCTGGTGCTGACCCTGGTGCTGGCCCTGCTGACCCTCACGGGCCATGTCCACATCTGGCACATCGTGACCACCTCCGTGCTGCTGGGGGTCGTGAACGCCTTCGACATCCCGGCGCGCCAAGTCTTCGTGGCCCAGACCGTGGACCGGCCGGACCTCATGAACGCCATCGCCCTGAATTCCTCCATGTTCAACGGGGCCCGCATCGTGGGCCCGGCCGTGGCGGGCATCCTGGTGGCCTCCGTGGGAGAGGGCTGGTGCTTCCTGCTGAACAGCGTGAGCTACGTGGCCGTCATCGGCGGCCTCCTGGCCATGCGCCTGGACGCGGCCCACACCCGGCGGGCCGCCCGGGGCCAGTCCATCCTGGAGGGCTTCCGCTTCGTGGCGCGGGCGCATCCTGTGCGGGACCTCATGGTGCTGCTGGGCCTCATGAGTCTCCTGGGCATGCCCTACTCGGTGCTCATGCCCATCTTCGCGGACCAGATCCTCCACGGCGGCGCCAAGGCCCTGGGCCTGCTCATGGGTATTTCGGGCCTGGGCGCCCTGGCCGGGGCCTTCAGCCTGGCCCTGCGCCGCAGCCCCCGGGGCCTGGGTGAGTGGATCGCCGCCGCCGCATCGGGATTCGGCCTCAGCCTCCTGGCCTTCTCGTTCTCCCGGAGCTTTCCGCTCTCGGTGCTGCTCATGGTGCCCGTGGGCTTCTGCTTCATGGTGCAGATGGCCGCCACCAACACGCTCATCCAGATGATGATCCCCGATTCGCTTCGGGGCCGGGTGATGTCCGTCTACTCCATGATGTTCATGGGCATGGCCCCCATCGGCGCCCTCCTAGGCGGCACGCTGGCGCATAGGTTTGGCGCACCTCTCACCGTGGCCCTGGGCGGCGGGGGCTGTGTGCTGGCGGGGCTGGCCTTCACCTTACGCCTGCCCATCTGGAGGCGGGAATCTCATGCTCTGTTCCAAGCGGAAGAGGCGGCACGGCAGGAGAGCTAGACCCTACTTCGGCGGGTTCGCTGGCGTGTCCCGCTTGAACCAGGAGGCTTGGCCATAGACGGGCTTCACCTTTTCCTCCAGGGCCTTGAGCTGGGCGGCGCTGAGGGGTCGGAAGTCCCGGGCCAGACCCACGTTCTCTTCGAGCTGGGCGATGGTGTCCACGCCGATGATGACCGTGCTCACGGGGTGGCTCAGGGAGTAGCGGATGGCCTCGCGCATGGTGAGGGTGCCGGGGCGGTCATGCTTGGCGGTGCCCCGCTGCTGCTCCGGTGACGGGGGCGGGACACCCTCGAGGATGCGGCCCCGGGCCGGGATCTTCATGCCGATGATGCCCATCTCCTTCTCCACGGCCAGAGGGAGCAGGGTCTTCTGGAAGGGAAGGTGCCAATTGTCGGCCGCATTGAAGGCCATGAGCACCGTGTCGAAGGGGAAGCGGCGGATGGCTTCCGCCAGCACCTCTGGATCCGTGTGACCGCTGAGCCCCAGGAAGCGCACCAGCTTCTGGTCACGGGCCTTGACGAAGGCCTCCAGGGCACCGCCCTTGGCGCAGATGCGCTCCACGTCGTCCATGCTGCTCATGGCGTGGAGCTGCCAGAGGTCCAGGTGGTCCGTCTGGAGAAGCTTCAGGGAGGTCTCCAGCAGACGCAGGGAGCCCTCCGCCGTGCGGTCGTGGGTCTTGGAGGCCAGGAAGGCCTCCTTCCGGCGCCGCTTCATGACCTGCCCGAAATACTGCTCGCTCCAGCGGGCCTCACCGCCGTAGCGAGCGGAGGTGTCCAGGTAGTTCACACCCAGGTCCAGGGCCCGCTCGATGAGGGGCACGGCCACCTTTTCGTTGTTGGGCTGCTCGATGGCGGCCTGGCCGCCCAGGCTGAAGAGGCCCACCAGGTGCCCCGTGCGGCCTAGGTTCCGGGTGGGCATGGCCGTGGCAGTCCTCGGGTTGAAGGGCGTGACCCCAGCCTTCAAGTTCGGTTCAGCGGGGGTCAGGTCCAGGTATTCCGAGGCGCCCAGGCGGGTGGCTACCAGGCCCGCCGCAGCGGCGGCTCCCAACTTGAAGAGATCCCGACGGGTGGTGCCCTCTGCGGTCATGGCGTCCTCCTGTGATCGAGCCCTAGTATTGCGCCAGGAATGCCTCCACGTGCACCTGGGCCTCCTGGGCACTGGCATAGGTCTGGAAGTCAAAGCCCGCCTGGCGAATCCCCGTGAGCATCTTGCTGACGCGGACGCCCTCCCGGGCCAGGCAGAGCACAGGCTTGCCCCGCTCCAGGGCATAGGCGATCTCGTAGCCCACCCCATGGGAAGGCGTGCTCACTTCCGCAATGACCGCCTCGGACTGGCGCAGCCAGGCCGTGTCCCGGTCATAGACCGTCGTTTCGCTGTGGTCCGCATCATCGGCCATGACGGAGGGGGCCGCCAAGTGGGCCGTCAGCACGCAGTGCCCCAGACTCTCAAGATGTGCCACAAGAGCCGCATATACAGGCTGGTCCTGGCGACCGCCGGTCAACGAACAAGAAAAGTAGAGGTCCATGGATCTACTTCCCCAGTAATTCGTCAGCAAGGTATCCAGCATCCATGATTTTGCGGAGGGTCTCCAGGATGGCCCGCCCATCGGTGGCCACGGCGCGCTTGGTGTCGGGGTCGTAGACGTAGTAGCCGCCCTGCCCTTCATACACGCTGTCGAAGTTGATGCCCACGAACTGGCCCTGCACGTTCACCACGGGGCTGCCGCTGTTGCCGCCCACGGTGTCGCAGGCGTAGATGAAGTTGAAGGGGGTGCTGAGGTCCAGCTTGGCCTGACGATCCAGCCAGCGCTGGGGCAGGGTCCAGACGCCGCCCTCGGCGGCCGAGGCGTTGCCGCCCCAGCCCAGGTGGCGGTCATACATGCCCATGAAGGTGGTGAAGGGCTGGGCCAAGGTGCCAGTGCCGTTGTGGTAGGTCTGGACGGGGCCGTAGCCCAGACGCAGGGTGAAGGTCGCATCGGGGTAGAGTGTCTTGCCAAAGGCCTTGAAGCGCGCCTCGGCAATGCGACCACCCTGCTCGGCGATGATGCTGGTGACCTCGTCTTCCACCTGCTTGCGGATGGCGCGGTTGAAGGGATCCAGCTTTCGCGCCAGCACGATCATGGGGTCCGAGCTGGCGGCCAGGGCCGCCTTCCCGCCCTCGGCCAGCTGCTTGCGCAGGGCGGGATCACCCAGCTGGGTGCCACCCACCGCCGTCTTGGCCACGGCCTCGGGGCTCTGGCCTCCGAGCATGGCCTTCACGTAGGGATGGTCAGCGCCCAGCTCCGCCAGAGCCTCTCGCAGCCCTTCGGCCAGCAGGGCCTCGTCCACGGGCTTTTGGGCCGGACGGGGTGAGAGCAATCGGGCCTTGGCGGCCTTGAGGTTGCCATCGCTGAATTCCGTGAGGCGCTGGGCGGAGGGCTTGGCCTCCTCGTCGGCCAGGCGCACCAGGGTGAGGGCGTGGCCCAGCAACCCCACTCGGCCAGCACTGATGCAGGTGGTCTCCTTGAGCAGGGCCTGCTGCCGCGCCACGGCCTGAGCCACCTGCTTCCAGCTGCCACCCACGCGGGCTTGGAGCGCCGGATTCTTGGCCACGGCGGCCATGAGGGCCGCCTCGGCCTGCTCCACCTGCTTGAGGTTCTCGGGCTTGGCCAAGCCCAGCAGCTGGCCACTCATGCGCTTGTGGCCATTTTCGATCGAGTAGATGGTTTCAGCGGCCAGGCGGCGGGCCTCGGGCGACGTCGCGGAAAGGGCCAGCAGGGCGGCCTTCTGGCGGTTCAGGGTCTGGAGCTGATGGGGGATGCCGATGTCCCGGGCGTAGACCATCTGCGCATGGGTCTGCTGGCGGAAGGTGACACCCGGATGGCCGGAGATGAAGGTCAGCTCGCCCATCGCCACCCCTTTGGCGCTGAAGGGCAGGAAGGCCTCGGGATGATAGGGCTGGCCGTTTTCATAGACCCGGAACAGAGAGAAATCCAGGTTGTGGCGGGGGTAGGTGTAGTTGTCCGGGTCGCCACCGAAGGCCGCCACCTGCAGCTCCGGCGCGGCAGCCAGGCGCACATCCGTGAACTTGCGGTAGCTGTAAAGCCAATACTCGCCGCCCTGGTAGAGGGTCACGGGCTCGCAGGTGAGGCCGGTGCGGGCCTCCTCCGCCTTGCGCAGCTCCGCCAGCACGGTGCGTCGGGCCGTGAGGGCATCCTTGTCCGCCATGCCCTTGGGCACGGCGGCATTCACCTTGGCAGTGATGTTTTCGCTGGCCACCAGCATCATGAGCTCCAGGCCCGGCACTGGGATCTCCTGAGCACGGCTGGCCGCAGTGAAGCCATTTCGCACCAGGTCCGCATGGGTGCTGGAGACCTGGGCGATGCTGCCCCGGCCCACATGGTGGTTCGTCACGACCAGCCCGTCTCCGCTCACGAAGGCGCCGGTGCCCCCGGGGAAGCGCACCGTGGCCAGCTGCAGCTTCTTCAGCCAGGCCCCGTCCAGCTCCACACCGTACTTGGCCTTGATCTTCTGCACCGGGATGTTGTCGAAGGTCCACATCCCCTCATCCGCGCGCAGCGCGGGCAGGGCGAGCAGGAGGGCTAAGGCGGTGAGGCGCATGGGGACTCCAGGGCTACTTGGCGGTGAGCTCAGCCACTAGGTTCGGGGCGTCGTAGATTTTCTTCAGGGATTCCAGGATGGCGCGGGCGTCCACGGAGACGCTGCGGTTCACCTTGGGGTCGTAGAAGTAGCGGCCGGCATTGCCCTCGATGTTGCCATCGAAGAGCAGCCCTACCAGCTCACCCTTGCGGTTCACGACGGGGCTACCGGAGTTGCCCCCTGTGGTGTCCACGGTGTGGGAGAAGTTGAGGGGGGTCTTCAGGTCCAGCTGGCTCATGCGATCCAGCCAGCGCTGGGGCAGGTTCCAGTCGCTGTTGTCCTTGGCGCCGTTGCCGCCCCAGCCCAGGTTCCGGTCATAGAGGCCCAGGAACGTGGTGAAGGGCTGGATGAGGGTGCCATTGGCGGGATAGGTGGCCACGGCGCCGTAGGTGAGGCGCAGACTGCCCGTGGCATCCGGGGGCAGGGTCTTGCCATAGACAGCGAAGCGGGCCTTGGCAATGCGGGCTCCGTGCTCCTCGAAGATGGCCCGGACCTCGTCCTGCTTCTTACGGAGGGCCAGCAGTGTGGGCTCCAGCTTCCGGGCCAGCAGGATCATGGGATCGGTGCTGGCCTCCACGGCCTGCTTGCCGCCTTCCACCAGAGCCTTGCGCACGGCGGCATCGCTGAGCTTGGTGCCGTCCAGGGTGGCCTTCACCACCTCGGCGGGCTGCTTGCCCCCCAGGATGGCGACCACGTAGGGGTGCTTGGGCCCCAGGGCCCTGACCGCATCCTCGAGCCCCCGGGTGAACATCAGGGTCTCCTGCTCCTTGGTGAAGGTGGCGCCCATCATCCCGAAAGCAGGGCCCGCCAGGCGGGTCTTCAGGGTCTTGAGGCTGGCTTCGGATTTGTACTCCGTGAGCCGCTTCTCAACCGGCAGGTCCAGCTGACTGGCCAGGCGCACAAGGCTCTGGGCCTGCCCCAGGGTGGTGGACCGGGCCGAGCCCACGTACTGGGATTCCTGGAGGATGGCGGTCTGCTGCTTGAGGGCCTGCTCGATGCGCGCCCAGCTCTGGCCGGTGCTGGCAGCCAGCTTGGGATCCTTGGCCACGGCGGCCCGGAGGGCCTTTTCCGCGTCTTCGACGCGCTTCATGGCTTCCATGTCCTTGAGGCCCACCAGGGCGCCCTCGTTGGCCTTGGTGCCATTGTTCACGCCGAGGATGAGGGTCTGGACCTGCCGCGCGTGCTCGGGGCTGCGCTGACCGTATTCCTCGAGGATGCCCCGCAACCGATCCGAGGAGCGCAGCCCCGTGGGGATGCCCAGGTCCCGGTCGTACTTCATCTGGGCGTAGGTCTGCAGGCGGCTGGTGCGACCCGGGTGGCCCACGACAAAGGTGAGGTCGCCGGTCTTCAGGCCCTCGGTGCTCCAGGTCAGGTGGTGGGCGGGGTGGTAGGGCTGATCGTTCTCATAGACGCGGACCATGCTGAAGTCCAGGTCGTGGCGGGGATAGGTGAAGTTGTCGTAGTCGCCACCAAAGGCCGCCACTGCGATCTCGGGGGCGGCCACCAGGCGCACATCCTTGAAGACCTTGAAGCCGTACATCCAGGTCTCGCCGCCCTGGTAGAGATTCACGGCGTCATAGCTGAGGCCGGTCTGCTTCTCCAGCTCAGCCTTGAGGATTTCCACTTCCTTGGCGCGGGCCTCGCTGGCGGCCTTTTCCGTCAAGCCCGGCTTCACAGCCTTCGCCAAACGCTCCGTGACGTTCTCCATGGCCATGAGGGTGCGGTAGGTCTGGCCCGGCAGCTTGATCTCCTGATCGCGGCTGGTGGCCACGAAGCCGTTCTTCACCAAGTCGCGCTCCTTGGTGGAGACGCGCTGGATGGAGCCGCGGGTGCAGTGGTGGTTGGTGAGCACCAGGCCATCGGCGCTCACGAAGGAGCCCGTGCAGCCACCGAGGGTGAGGGTCGAAAGGCGCACATGCTCGATCCAGTCCTTGCTGGGCTCGAAGGCGTATTTCTCCTTCAGCTGCTTGAGGGGCAGGTTGTCGAAGGTCCACATGCCCTCCTCGGCCCGGAGGACCGGCAGGACAAGCAGCAGAGCAAGGGCGGACAGGCGCATGGGGACTCCAAGGGAAACAAGGTCCACGAAGACAGGCCATGGAGGCAGCTCTTCGTGTTTTTCTTCGTGGTCCTCGTGGTCTTCGTCGTTAGAAACCTCTACTTATCCGTCAGCTCGGCGGCAAGGGCGGTGGCGCCGTAGACCTTGTCGAGGGCGTGGGTGATGGCTCGGGCATCCACGGAGACGCCGCGATTGACGGCCTCGTCGTAGAAGTAGTTGCCGGGCAGCATCTCGATGTTGCCGTCGAAGATGAGGCCCACCAGCTCGCCCTTCTGGTCCACCACGGGGGAGCCGGAGTTACCGCCGATGATGTCCACCTTGTGCACGAAGTTGAAGGGCATGGCGGGGCTCAGACCGCTGCGCTTGTCGAGCCAGCGCTGGGGCAGGGTCCAGGAGCCATCGTGGGCCTTGGCCTCATTGCCGCCCCAGGCGTCGTAGCGGTCGAAGAGTCCGCCGAAGGTGGTGAAGGGCTGGATGAGGGTGCCATTGCCTTTGTATTCGGCCACGGCTCCGTAGGAGAGGCGCAGTGTGAAGGTGGCGTCCGGGTAGGTGTTCTTGCCGTAGATGGCAAAGCGGGCCTTGGCGATGCGGGTGCCGTGCTCGCTGATGACGCTGGTGACCTGGTCCTCCTGCTTCTTGCGCAATTCTCGGGAGATGGGGTCCAGCTTGCGGGCCAGCAGGATCATGGGATCCGTGCTGGCGGCGATGGCCGCCTTGCCCCCGGCCAGCAAGGCCTTGCGGGCCTCGGGATCCGCGAGCTTGGAGCCCTCGACGGCGGCCTTGGCCACCTCGGCCGGGGCCTTGCCGCCCAGCATGGCCTTCACGAACTTGTGGTTGGGCCCCAGCTCCTTGGCGGCCTCTTCCAGGCCCTTCGTGAACAGGAAGATCTCCTGGGCCTGGTAGTAGGGGGCGGGAACGCCGAGGCGGGCCTTGGCGGTCTTCAGGTTCGCGTCGCTGAATTCCGGCAGGCGCTGCTCACTGGGCTTGGCCTCCTCGTCGGCGATGCGGACCAGGCCCAGGCCATAGCCCAGCAGCGTGGAGTTGGCGGTGCCCACGTTCAGGCTCTCCTTGGTAAGCCCCTTGGCCACGACCGTGGCCTGCTCGATCTTCGCCCAGCTCTCACTGACGGAGGCCAGCTTGGGATCCTTGGCGACCTTGGCGCGGAGGTCCTTTTCCGCATCGGCGATGCGCTTCATGGCCGCCACATCCTTCAGGCCGGACCAGTTGCCCGTGGTGGCCTTGATGCCGTTCTCGATGCCGAAGATCTGGGTGTTCACCTGACGCATGGCCTCGGGGGAAGTCTGGCCGTAGGCCACCAGGGCCGCCTTGCGGCGCTCAAAGGATTTCAGCCGGGCGGGGATGGCGAAGTCGCGGGAATAGATCATCTGGGCCAGGGTGTCCTGGCGGTTGGTCCTGCCTGGATGCCCCGTGACGAAGGTCAGGTCGCCGGCCTTCACGCCGCCCTGGGTCCAGCGCAGGAACTCCTTGGGCTGGTAGGGCTGGCCGTTCTCATAGACCCGGAAGATGGAGAAGTCCAGGTTGTGGCGGGGGTAGGTGAAATTGTCGAAATCCCCGCCGAAGAAGGCGATCTGCTGCTCGGGTGCGAAGACCAGGCGTACGTCCGTGTGCCGCTTGTAGCTGTAGATCCAGTGCTCGCCGCCCTGGTAGAGGTTGACGTGCTCACAGATGAGGCCGCTCTTCTCCTGCATCGCCTTCTTGAGCTTCTCGATCTCGGTCTCGCGGGCCTTCTGTGCCTCCTTTTCGGGCAGCCCCGCCTTCACAGCCTTGGCCAGGTGCTCTGTGACGTTCTCCATGCCCATGAGGGTCATCACCTCGAGGCCGGGCACCTTGAGCTCCCGCTCCCGGGTGGCGGCGGCGAAGCCGTTCTTCACGTAGTCGGCTTCCTTGCTGCTCACGCGCTGGATCCAGCTGCGGCCCACATGGTGGTTGGTCAAGACCAGCCCATCCTTGCTTACGAAGGACCCGGACCCCCCGGGAAAGCGCAGCGCCGACAGCCGCACATGGTCCAGCCAGGCCTGGTCCGGGGCCCAGCCATACTTGGCCTGAATTTGTTTGGTGGGCAGGTTGTCGAAGGTCCACATGCCCTCCTCCGCCCGGAGCGCAGAACCCACGAGGCCGAGGGCAAGGAGGGATAGGACTATGGAACGGGTTTTCATGCACACTCCAGGGACTGAAAAGGTCGGACCATCGTATCACTAAGTATCTTTGGCCCTTCCCCTGGCAGGCTGCAAAAGCACCGGGAATCATGGGAACGGCTGGCGGAACGATAGATAACAGGTCAGTCCTCTGTCCCGCTTGGTGATGCGGGTCACTTCAGGCCCTCTGGGTCTTGTATGGAGCCTTAATGAGACTCAATATCATTTTTATGCAAACACCCAATCTCCCCCTCCGCGCCCTTCTCGCCCTGTTGCTTCTGTCCCCGGCCCTGCTGGCCCAGGACAAGAAAGAGGGCCCTATCCAGGACAACTCCTTCCTCGTGGAGGAAGCCTACAACCAGGAAGCTGGCGTGGTGCAGCACATCAGCACCTTCAGCCGAAATCAGGACTCCAAGGACTGGGTCTACACCTTCACTCAGGAATGGCCCGTGGGCGGCATCACGCACCAGCTGAGCTACACCCTGCCCTGGCAGCAGCTCCGCTCCCTGAATGGCTCCCCTGCCTTCGGCGATGTGCTGGTCAATTACCGCTACCAGCTCCTGGGCGATGGGGAGGCCAAGGTGGCCATCTCGCCCCGCTTCTCTGTGATCCTTCCCACGGGCAAGGAGAGCCTGGGCTACGGCAAGGGTGCCGTGGGCTACCAGGCCATGGTGCCGGTCAGCTGGGTGCTCAGCGAGTCCCTTGTGGCCCACAGCAATGTGGGCTTCACCCTCACGCCCAGTGCCAAGAACCAGGCCGGGGACAAGGCCACCACCCACGACTTGACCCTGGGCCAGAGCTTCATCTGGCTGGTGAACTCCCGTTTCAACGTCATGCTGGAGGCCGTCCACACCCGCGGTGAGGCGGTGCTGGCCCCGGGCCAGGTCCAGAACCAGAACAGCACCTTCATCTCCCCGGGCATCCGCTGGGCCTACAACTTCCCCAGTGGCCTCCAGATCGTGCCCGGCATCGCCGTGCCCCTGGGCGTGGGCTCCAGCCGGGGCGAGAAGGCCATCTTCCTTTATCTCAGCTTCGAGCACCCGTTCATGAAGGTGAAGTAGGCGCCGTTGGGTGCGGGCCTACCTGGTCTCCGCCTCGTAGGCCCGCTCCCCGGCGCCCTTGAGCTGGGGCTGCGCGCCGCCGCCACGCTTGTGGTAGATCACCAGGTGCACCAGGAACATGAGCACCAGCACGCCGCCGAAGGTGCAGACGATGGTGGCGCCGGTGGGGGTGTCCATCTTCACCGACAGCACCACGCCCAGGGCCGACACCAGGGTGCCCATGGTCCAGCCAATGGCCAGGCGGGGTCCGATGCGGTCCGTGAAGAGCATGGCGCCCACGGAGGGCACGATGAGGTAGCAGAAGACCAGGAGAACCCCGGCGATGGCCACGCTGGAGGTGACCACGAGGCCGAAGGAGGCGTAGAACAGGAAGTCCCAGAAACGCACGGACACGCCCTGGGCTTCGGCCTCCTTGGGGTTCATGGAGATGAGCAGGAAGCGCTTGCGGAAGATGTAGTGGAAAATGCCGATGACGCCGTAGAGCCCGGCGGTCTTGGCCACTTCGCGCCAGGACACGGCCAGGATGTTGCCCACCAGCATGTCCTTCAGGTGCTCGGTCTCGCCCGTGGCCTTGCTCATGGCCAGGATGGCCGCCGCCGAAGCCACGGCATAGGCGATGCCAATGAAGGCCTCCTGGGGGATGTGGCCTCGCTTTGACTTGGCCATGGAGAAGATGAAGGCGCCGAAAAAGGTGAAGCCCAGACTGATCCAGTAGGCATAGGCGCCGTGCGGATCCAAGCCCATGATGAGGGCCACGATGGCGCCCAGAGCCGCGATCTGCGCCAGGGCCAGGTCCACGAAGATCACGCCCCGCTCCACCACGTGCACGCCCAGGTAGGCGTGGATGCCCGTGAGGATGAGGCTCGCCGCCAGGGGCGCCAAGAGGAATAGAAAAATATCCATGGTCCGGTCTTCCTTTTTCTGGTCTTAGCGGGTCTGCTGGAAGGCCTTCACCAGCTGGTTCACGTCATAGTCGAAGAGCTGGATGTAATCCCCGGACTCCTTGTTGCCGCCCACCGATGGCATGAGCACCACCACCTGGCCGCCGGTCTCCCGGGCCACGCTCTGGGGGGTCTTCAGATCGAAGTAGGGCTCCACCAGGATGAGCTTCACGTTCTGGCGCTTCATGAGGGTTATGAGCTCCACCACGTGGGCGGGGCTGGGCGGAATCCCGGGGCGGGGCTCCACGTAGTCCGCGACCTGGAGGCCGAAGCGCTTCACGAAGTTGGGCCAGCTCTGGTGGTAGGTGATGATCTTGCGGCCGCGATAGGGCTTCATCTGCTCATCCCAGCGCCGCTCAGCCACCGTGAGGCGCTTGCGGAAATCCTCCAGGCGCTGGTTGAAATACCCGGCGTCGCCGGGGCTCATCTGGCTCAGCTTCTGCGCGAGCCCCTGGGCCACCCGGAGGCCGTTCTGCGGATCCAGCCAGTAGTGGGGATTGCCCTGGGGATGCACGTCACCCATGGCCCGGGACACCTGGGCCGTGGGTATCTCCAGGATCTCCGCATAGCGGGAGGCGTCGAAGTAGCCCACAGAGGCGGGCTGGATCTTGGGGTTGCCGCACTGGTTGATGAGGGGAGGCAGCCAGCCGATCTCCAGCTCCAGGCCCACCACCACCAGCAGGTCCGCCCGGCGCAGGTTCAGCAGGAAACTGGGCTTGGCCTCCACGAAGTGGGGATCCTGGTAGCCCTTCGCGATGGCGAGGACGTTCACCTTGTCCCCGCCCACTTCCGTCACGAGGGCGCCCAGGTCCTGCGTGGCCGTGACGATGTTGAGTTTCCCAGCGGCCAGGGCGGGCCGGACACCCAGGAACAGCAGTCCCGCCAGGGCAAGCAGGATGGGGCGAAGGCGCGCTTGGAACTTCATGAGATTCCCCCGGAGTGGAGCGATGCGACAGGTGCGGTCAAAGCGGCCTCAGAAAGCATGCGCCCCATGGGCGCCCATGACGAAGATCAGCTGCAGCCGCAACTCGTTGGCCCGGCCCTGGCCCTGGTAGTCGGCCAGGCGGTACTGGGCGCGCAGCTGGCTGAACTCGCTCATCCAGTAGGTGGCCAGGAGGGAGCCGCCCTTGTCCACCTGGCTGGCCAGGGTGGCCCGCTGGGACCAGTCGTACCGGGTGCCCACGGTCCAGCGCTCATCCAGGCGGTAGTCCAGGCTGGAGTACCAGCCGAAGGCCTTTTGGGTGGTGGGCAGCTGATCCCGCTGGCTCCACACCGCCTCGGTTCGCCAGAGCAGGGAATTGTAGATGGAGCGCCGCAGGGGCTTCCAGCGCAGGCTCAGATCGACCCCATGGAGCTTCGTGAGGAAAGCGTGGCCCAGCTCGTTGTGGCCCTGGGCGAAGGAGTAGCCCAGCTCCACATTGGTGTTCTCGTTCAGGTCTTCGTAGCCGCGCAGGTGACCCACGTAGCTGAGGTCGTTGTTCTGGCTGGACTTAAAGAGGGCACCGGAATCGCCCTTGAAGACCTGGGCCGTGGCTTCCAGAAAGAGGTCGCCCGGGGCGGGCAGGATTCGAGTCAGGGAGAGGCCCATGTCGTCGAGGCCATCCTCGCCATTGACCAGGTTTTCCGTCACCAGGGGCCGGTCCGTCCAGGAGAGAGCGTGATTATGGGTGGCATTCACCTTGCCGAAGGCCGCCCGGAACTTGCCCACCTTGGCCACGAATTCACCGGGCAGGGCCGTGAAGGTGACGAAGGCCTCTTCGACGCTGACGCCGCTATCCCCAAAGGACAGGAACACGTCACCCCGAGCATAGGGATCGATGACGGACTGGATGCCCAGCTCCGCCTCATGCATCTCCAGGCCGGGCACGGGCCGGACGGTGTTGCGCCCCATAGCGCCCAGGAAGTCGCCGTTGAGGCTGATGTCGGGGTTCAGGGCCTTGGCAGCGGAGCCCCCTGCCCCGCCGATTTGGAGGGGCTGGGGCTGAACCGCAGGCACCGCCGCCTGGGCCGCCTTCAGGGCCTGGACCTCCTCCTCCAGCTTGCGGATCCGCTCCTCCTGGGCCTTCGCCGGGTCCTCACTCGCCGCCGGGGTCGGATCTTTCGGAGCGGGAGCGGACTGCGCCTGGGCCAGCCCGAGGGTGGCCAGTGTCAGCAGGGAGGCGCGCAGGTAGAACTTGGGCACGGTTCAGGCTCCAGATAGAATTATTTTCCATCTAATTCATACATGGTCAATAGAAATTATTTCCATTTATGATCCAGATGTGGGCTAAGTCGCTGGGCCAAATAACCCTTTCATTTTAAGGTATGGGCGACCTTAAGGGCCTTACGGAATGGCGAACAAAGCGTGGAATATTCCGTAACGGCCCCTAAACCCAGTGCGGCGCTGGGCGAAGCCTATCAATCTATGGGTTGTGGAGGCCTTTGACATGAAGCGCAAGCAAGTGTGGATTCTGGGTGGAGCCCTGGTGGCCCTGGTGGTCATCGGCGTGGCTGCCGCCAGCATGCAGGACAAGGGACTCGGCGTGCAGATCGCCAAAGTGGGCCGCCAGAACATCCAGGCCAAGGTGAGTGCCAACGGCAAGGTCCAGGCGGTCACCAAGGCCGATATCTCCGCCAACCTCATCGGCCAGGTCACGCGGCTGGCCGTGAAGGAGGGCGACAAGGTCACCAAGGGCCAGTTCCTCCTGGAGATCGATCCCCGGAGCGCCCAGGCCAGTACCAATGCCCTGCAGGCCGCCATGCAGGCCGCCAAGTCGGACCTGGCCTCGGCCACCGCCAACCTCGCGCAGGCCAAGTCCGATTTCGAGCGGGCCAAGGTCAACCGCGAGGCCGGCATCATCGCCACGGCGGATTTCGAACGGGCCCGCACGGCCTTCGAGACAGCCAGGGCCGCCGAGGAAAGCTTCCGACTCCGCATGGAGCAGGCTCGCTCCACCATGGCCCAGGCCAGCGTCGGCCTCGGCTACGCCACGCTGCGGGCCCCCATGGATGGCGTGGTCACGGCCCGCCGTATCGAGTTGGGCGAGACTGCGGTTCCCGGCATCCAGAACCAGGCCGGCACTGTGCTGGTCACGGTGTCCGACATGAGCAAGGTGGAGGCCGAGATGGAGGTGGACGAGGCCTCCATTCCCACGGTGAAACTGGGCCAGAAGGCCCAGGTCCGCATCGACGCCTACCCCAACCAGACCTATGACGGCGAGGTCACGGAAGTGGGCGGCAGCCCCATCCTCAAGGCCAGCGCCAACGAGGCCATCAAGTTCAAGGTGAAGGTCTGGATCAAGAACCCCCCCCTCACCATCAAGCCCGGCCTCTCAGCCCAGGCGGACATCTACACCGGCAGCCGCGATCAGGTCATCGCCATCCCCATCCAGTCCCTCGTGACCCGCGAGATCAAGGCCAAGCCCGGCGAGACCCTCAAGCCCGGCGCCCCCCGGGACGAGGAGGGCGTCTGGACCCTGGACAAGGACAACAAGGTCAAGTTCCTGCCCGTCACCACGGGCCTCCTGGGCGACCTGGATGTGGAGATCCTCAGCGGCCTGAAGGGCGATGAGACCGTGGTCATCGGCCCCTTCCGCGTCCTGCGGGACCTCAAGGGCGGCGAGCTGGTCCATGAGGACAAGAACAAGAAGAAGGAAGAGAAGAAGGCCTAGCCCCCATGAACTTCGAAGAGCTGTTCCGACTGGCCCTGCGGGCCATCCGGGCCCACAAGCTCCGCAGCTTCCTCACGCTGCTGGGCATCATCATCGGGGTCACCACCATCGTGGGTGTGGTGGGCATCATCACGGGCCTGAACACGTACGTGCAGGAGAAGGTCATCATCCTGGCGCCGGACATGTTCATCGTCACGCGCTTCGGCATCATCCGTAGCCGCGAGGAGTTCATCCAGGCCGTGAAACGCCCCCAGTTCACCTGGGAGGAGTACCAGCGCCTCAGCAGCGGCGTCCTCAACCACGCCCAGCTCACGGCCACCCGCTCCTTCAAGACCCTGCCCGTGAGCTACGGCACCCACCGCCTCGCGGACACCTTTGTGGTGGGCTGCACCGCCAGCTTCCCCGCCGTGCTCAACATGGACACCGGGGGCAACGGGCGCTTCTTCACGGATGCCGAGGACCAGTCCGCCAACGCCGTGGCCATCATCGGCGCGGACATCAAGGAGGAGCTCTTCCCCAACCTGGATCCCATCGGCCGCACGGTTCTGGTGCGGGGCCTGCCCTTCCGCGTCATCGGCACCATGCCCAAGGAGGGCAAGGGCCTGGGCATCAACAAGGACCAGATGGTCATCATCCCCTTCCAGATCTACCGGAAGACCTTCTTCGCGCCCAACGACCCCCTGGACTACTTCATCAAGGCCCGGGGTGGCGTGGAGGGCCTCAGCGCTTCCATCGACGAGACCCGGGCCTTCCTGCGGGCCCTGCGCCACACGTCCTGGCGGGATCCGGACCCCTTCGGCTTCCTCACCCAGGACCAGCTCCAGGAGCTGTGGCGGCAGATCAGCACAGCCACCTTCGTGCTGCTCACCCTCATCGCCTCTGTGTCTCTGGGCGTGGGCGGCATCGTCATCATGAACATCATGCTGGTGAGCGTGGCCGAGCGCACCCAGGAGATCGGCGTGCGCATGGCCCTGGGGGCCCGCAAGCGCGACATCAACCGCCAGTTCCTCCTGGAGGCCTCCCTGCTCTCTATGGCGGGTGGCATCATCGGCGTCCTCCTCGGCGGCACCGCGGCCCTTCTGGTCAAAGCCCTCACAGGCTTCCCGGCCCAGATCACTGTGGGCATCGTGCTCATGGGGGTGACCCTCTCGACGGTGGTGGGCCTTCTGGCGGGCCTGCTGCCTGCGCGCCGCGCCGCCAACCTGCCCGTCATCGACGCCCTCCGGGCTGAGTAGGAGGAGCCATGACCGCCTCCCACCGCACCAGCCTCCTCGGCCTCGGCCTCGAGAACGTCCGCTTCGCCCTGCGCTCCATCCTGGTGCAGCGCCTACGCAGCTTCCTCACCCTGCTGGGCATCGTCTCCGGTGTGGCCACGGTCATCGCCATGGTGAGCTTCGTGGCGGGCTTCAACGACGCCATCACCGGCGCCTTCTCCAGCTTCGGCACCACCCTGGTGCAGTACCAGAAGTACGAACCCCGCTTCGGCGGCGGGCCCTCGACCCTTCCCGAGGAGCAGCGCCGGCGCCGGGACCTCACCCCGGAGGACGCCGCGGCCCTCAAGCGGCTGAACACCCTGGCCGCCGCTGTCAGCCCCGAGCGCTACCTGAACCTGCCCACCCTGGCCGCCGCGACCACCTTCAAGAACCGCAAGGGCAAGGAGGCCAATGGCCCCGCCCTGGCGGGCGTGGTGCCCGACTACCTGCCCGCCAACAACGCCGGTATCGCCGATGGCCGCTTCTTCGTGGACGCGGATGTGAGTCACGCCGCCCGCACCGCCGCCATCGGCCCCGATGTGGCCGAGGCCCTCTGGCCCCGCCGCGATCCCATCAACCAGGAGCTGCTCATCAACGGCGTGGCCTTTCGCGTCATCGGCCTCCTGGAGAAGCGGGGCTCCGCCCTGGGTGGCAGCGCCGACAACATCGTGCTCATCCCCTTCAGCACCTTCGACGAGATGTTCCCGGACGTGAAGAACAGCAATGGCGACACCATCCACATCGCCACCGTGCCCCGGGATCCCCAGCAGATGCAGGCCATGATGGACCAGGGCATCGCCATCCTGCGCGGACGCCGGGGCCTCAGGGCCAACATGCCCAATGACTTCGCCATCTTCACCAGCGAAGGGCAACTGGAGACCTTCCGGGCCATCACGGGCGGCATCGCCGGGGCCATGATCCTCATCGCCGCCATCGCCCTGCTGGTGGGGGGCGTGGGCGTCATGAACATCATGCTGGTGAGCGTCACCGAGCGTACCCGCGAGATCGGCGTGCGCAAGGCCATGGGCGCCACTCGCCGGGACATCGCCGTCCAGTTCCTGGTGGAAGCCGTCACACTCACCTGCGTCGGTGGCGCCATCGGCATCGGCGTGGGCCTGGGCATCGCCATGCTGGTGCGTCTGACCTTCGACTTCCCCGCCGCCGCCCCCCTCTGGAGCATCGCCCTGGGCTTCGGCGTCAGCACCGCCGTGGGGCTCATCTTCGGCCTCTGGCCCGCCCTCAAAGCCGCCAGCCAGAACCCCATCGAGGCCCTGCGCTACGAGTGAGCTGGTCTCAAAAAGTAGAACACCGATGAACGCCGATCAAAGCTGGTAAACGCCGATAGACCACACGCGGTGCTCATCATTCTTTTATTGGTGTTTATTCTTTCTGGGGCTTCCCTAAGAAACAGTGAGCACCAGTTCTCCGTTCAGCAGCGCGAACTCGGCTTCGCAGGGATGGGCCTGGACGCTGTAGGCCAGCTCTTCCAGGTTCGCCACACCTTCCTCGATCAGGGCCATGAGGTCCCTGGGGTCGTGGTGGAACCGGACTCGTCGGAGGGGTGCGGCGCCGTTCTCATCGGCCTCCTCCATGAGGGCGGCGCTGTGGCCGAAGCAGGCGATGACATCGGCGGCCAGGTGGCCCAGGGCGCTCTGGTCCTGGGCCTCGAAGAGGGACAGGAAGAATGTCTGCTGAGCCTCGATGGGCGCCTGGTTCGCGTGCTGATCCAGCCAGTCGGCGAAGCCGCCAAAAACCTCCGAGGGCCGGAGGCCCAGGGGCTCCAGCACCATGCCGAACCAGGGCACAGCCTTGCCGTGGTTGTAGAGCAAGTCGCAGGCCTTTGCCAACCTCCCAGCCTGATCCAGGTCCCCGGCGCTGAAGGTGGGCGACTCAATTACAGAGTAGGGATTCAGAGCCTGGTGGCGCAGCTGCAGGCCCGGGGCGGTTTCTGCCAGCCGGGTACCGGGCAGCACCGAGAGCCGGAACACATCCAGGTGGTTGGGCACCAGGCCCATGGCGAAGTCCAGGCTGGCCTGGAAGCCCTGCAGGCTGTCGCCGGGCAGGCCGTAGATGAGGTCGAAGCCGTAGGGCACACCGACCTGGTGCAGCAGCAGGATCTTGGCCTCGAAGTCGGCCGGGTCGAAGCTGCGGCTTATGTTTTTCAGCACATCGTCGTGGGCGCTCTGGAGGCCAATCTGCAGGGTGCAGTGCACGGCGGCGAAGAGGTCCGCCATCTCCGCGTCCAGGAACTCACTCCGGGCCTCGAAGAAGAAGTGGATACTGGGCGCTTTGGCGGCGATGAGGCGCAACACCTGCTTGGCCTGGCCCTTGTGGTAGTTGAAGGTGGGATCCAGGACGAAGACTTCGCGGATGCCCCTGGCCTCGAAGAGCTCCAGTTCCGCTTCGACCCGGGCCAGGGGCACCCGCCGCGTGCCCGCCGCGCCGCGGGCCTCGTAGCAGAAGTCGCAGGTGAAAGGACAGCCCCGGGACAGCTCCCAGAGGGCACCGCCGTAATCCTCGGGGCGCAGGGTGCCATCCAGATAGGGCGAGGGCAGCTTCGACAGGTCCGCCACGGGCCGGGGCCGGGCCCAGGCCGCCAACTCGCCAAGGGACGTTCCCGCCAGCACCTGCTCCATGGCGGCCACCAGCAGCTCCTCGCCTTCGCCGGGCAGCACCAAGTCCATGGCCGGATCCGCCAGGACGCCCGCCGGATCCGCCGTTGCCTCGGCCCCGCCCGCGAAAATGCCGATGCCAGGCCGAGCCGCCTTGAGGCAGGCAGCGATGGCCAGACTCAGGTGGCGGTTCCAGATATACAAGGAGAAGCCCACCAGATCGGGCTCCGACGCCAGGATCCGGGCCGCGCAGACCTCGGCCTCCTCAGCCACAAAGGCATCCACCACCCGCGTCTCGATCCGCTCACCGAAGGCATCCTGCAGCACCGAGGCCAGCATGGCTGGCCCCAGCGGCAGGGAGCGCGGAGAGGGCTCGATGTGGATCGCCACCAGGACCAGCTTCATGTTTCCCCTTGGTTGCTGGCCGGGTTCGCTTGGACCAGGTGGCCCCCAGCTCGCGCACGGGTACCGCTTTCAGTCTGACACCAAGCAGACTGGTTTCACCCAGGAGCCCCCACCCAGGCGTCCCGATTCATCCCTGATCTCCATTCCTCCGATCAAGTGGGAGTCCCCATTGGAGCCCCCATGCGCGCCCTGAAAACCCTGCTGCTGGCCACCTCCCTATGCCTCGTGGCCCAGGAGCATGACGAACACGCTGCCAAGCCCTCAGCCCATGAGCCGGCCGCCAAGGCCAAGACCAAGGCACCGGCGGCTGAACCGGCGGAAGCCGAGCACGAGGCTGCTCCCAAGGCCAAGGCCGCTCCCAAGCCCAAGCCGAAACCCAAGGTGGAGAACCATGAAGCCGCCGTCCACGGACCAGCCCCCTCAGCGGACAGCCCGGACAGCCCCAGCTCGGCCCTCACGGAACTGAGCACCGGAAACCTCCGCTTCGTGGCCGGCAAGCGGGTCCGCACCCTGGATACGGGTCATGACGCGGCCATGCGCGCGGCCCTGGTGGGCGGCCAGGCCCCCTTCGCCATTGTCATCACCTGCTCGGACAGCCGCGTGCCGGACGCCCTCCTCTTCGACCAGGAGGCCGGCCGCCTCTTCACCATCCGCGAGGCGGGCAACGCCCCGGACCTGCAGGGCATCGCCTCCGCCGAGTACGCCGTGGAGCACCTGGGCTCCAAGCTCATCGTCCTCATGGGCCACACCAGCTGCGGCGCCGTGAAAGCCGTGCGTGAGGCCAACGGCAAGGCCCTGCCCGGCAACCTCTGGTCCCTGCAGGCGGGCATGGCGGGCCTGCTGGAGAGTACGCCTCAGGATCCCAACGAGGACACCAAGGCCTACGGCACCCGTCTGGAAGAGGCCAATGCGCGGCGCCAGGCCCAGGCCATGCTGGACCGCTCTGCGATGCTGCGCGAAGCCGCTGCCGCCGAGAAGGTCTGGGTCGTCCCGGCCATCTACAACCTGGCCAGCGGCAAGGTGAGCTTCTTCAAGCCGGTGAGTGTGGCGGCGGCGCCTGCGCACCACTGAGCAGCGTCCCCGTGGGACAATGCCGACAGCCTGGCCGGGTCAGACGAGCCATGAATCGCCTGGACCTGCAGGCTGACCGCGAGGGTCGCCATGGTTTCGCCAAGACTGCAGCGCCTTCTCCCCCTGCTGCTCCTCCTCGTCCTGGGCTGTAAGAGCCCAATCTGCCGCGTAGGTCTCCAGAACGGGCCGAAGGAATTGCGGCGCTGGGCCCGGATCGAGGACCAGAAGCTCGGCTGGTTCCAGACTTGGCAGCGTTATGAGGACTATAGGCACCATCGGATCTACATCCACCCCCCGGATCTGGAGCTCCTTTGTGCAGAAGGCTGCGAGGGTTTCCGCAGCGAGATCGAGAGCGCCCTGCAGACGCACCTACTGCGCACGCTGAAGGTCCAGCCCGACTTCCAGTTCGTGGACAACCCAAATGAGGCCGAGTTCGAGATCTTCATCACCATTGCCCAGGTGCGCGAACACCACCCCATCGAGTATCTGAATTACTTCCCTCCGACGAACCATTACACCTACTGGTTCAAGGTCAGCCATGTCGCCACGGGCCGCACGGCCTTCTGGATGGCTGGTATGGATTTATTTCGGGAATACTCCCATCGCCAGACCTACACCCACCTCCTCGAAGTCTTCAGCGATTTCTCCAGGAACCGCGACTAAAGATCCAACACAGCACTGAGCGCCACGGCCACCGACTTGATCTGGGCGGGAGTGGCTGTGCCGAGCCGTTTCATGAGCCGGTCCTTGTCCACGGTGAGGACCTGGGTGGCGTTGGCCCAGGCGTCGGTAGCGAGGCCGGATTCCTTCGACCTGGGAATGGGGATGCAGAAGGCGTAGGGGCCGCCCTCATGGCTGAGGGGTACCAGGATGGTGGTCCGGGCCCCGGGAGCGTGGTTGCCCAGGTCCGACTGCACGATGAGGCCGGGCCGGAAGCCGCTCGGCTCCGAGCCCCGGAGGGGGTTCCAGTCCAGCTGCCAGATCTCGCCCCGGCTGCAGCGCGGCAGCTCGGCAGTCATTCCACACCCTTGGGCTTCCGGGCCCGGTAGATGCGACGACGGGGTGCTTCCGCCGCCTCGGTCAGGGCGGGCCAGGCGAAGTCCACTGCCTGGACCTCGTCCGCCTGGGCGTAGGCCGCCCAGTCTGCCGCCAGCCGCAGCCGGGCTGCCGCCACCTGTTCCCGCCGCACCAACTCCGCCAGCCACCCGTTCACGCTCAGGCCCTGGGCCTCCGCCGCCTCCCGCAGGAAGCGGCCCAGGTCATCGTCGAGGCGGAGGGTGGTGGTGAAGGTCATGGTTTCGCTTTGGTTGGGGTGGGGACACATTGAAATCATTTCATGATTTCAATATTAGATTATAAAAAATGATGGCATTGATTTACGAATTTAGGCTGAATCGTATATCGTTATTTTTTTATTGTTTTTCAATATTTTTATATTGACTACCAACATGTACAACTTACCCTTGAATGGCACTGGAGCGCCCATGAGCCACACCCAACACCTCAGCAGCACCTTGCGCCGCTTCGCCTCGGGTGTCCTCTGGCTCTCTGTGCTGCTGGTGGTCTTTTCGCCAGGGATCGTATTCCTCAATGGTTTCGTGCCAGACACAGCCAACCACCTGCTCCGGCTACTGGATATGGATGGATTCCGGTTCACCGCAGCTCACTCGAGTGGAATGCTTCGAATGTTTGTCTGGGGCCTGGTGGCAATCAGTTGCACCGCCGCCGTCCTCACCTTGAGTGTTCTCATTCGGCTCCTCCACCAGTTCGAAGGGGGTACGGCGTTTTCTCTGGAGAGCATCCGTCTGGTGCGCATCCTTGGCTGGATCCAGATCGCCAAAGTACCCGTCTGGTTCCTCATGCTCGGAAGTTTCTCCATGGTCTCAAAACAGGTTGCTGGGCTTGTGGTGCAACCTTGGAAGCAAGTAGGACCAGCCTCCCTGGACGGTCTCTTCTGGGGAGGGCTGACCCTGCTGATCGCCTATGTGCTGGAAGAAGGCTTCCGTCTGGAGGCGGAGCAGGGCCTGGTCATCTGAGGACACCCCCATGCCCATCATCGTGACCCTCGACGTGGTGCTGGCCCAGCGGAAGCTCAAACTGGGCGAACTGGCGGAGCGCATCGACCTGACCCCGCCCAACCTCTCCATCCTGAAGACCGGCAAGGCCAGGGCCATCCGCTTCTCCACCCTGGAGGCCCTCTGCCGCGAGCTGGACTGCCAGCCCGGCGACTTGCTGCGCTACGAGCCTGACCCCAGCGATCTTTCCACCTGAGCAGACCGCGCAGCGATCGGCTTCCGGCACAATGGTGGGATGGACGCACAAGAATTCCGCCGCCTTGGATATCAGCTCGTGGACTGGATCGCAGACTACCGCGAGGGTCTGGAGCGCCTGCCGGTCATGAGCCAGGCCCAGCCCGGCGAGATCCGAGCGGCCTTCCCGGCGCACCCACCCCAGCAGGGGGGGCGCATGGACCAGGCCCTGGCGGCCCTGGATCGGGACGTGATGCCAGGCATCACCCACTGGAACCATCCATCCTTTTTCGCCTACTTCCCAAGTAACACCAGTTACAGCTCAATCTTGGGCGACCTTGCCGCTTCGGGCATCGGCGCCCAGGGCATGAGCTGGCAGACCAGCCCCGCCGCCACGGAGGTGGAGGAAGTGGTCATGGACTGGCTTCGCCAGATGGTGGGTCTCAGCCCCGCCTTCACGGGGGTCATCCACGACACCGCCAGCACCGCCACCTTCACGGCGCTGCTCTGCGCCC
Organism: uncultured Holophagaceae bacterium; assembly: GCA_903913215.1. Taxonomy (GTDB): domain Bacteria; phylum Acidobacteriota; class Holophagae; order Holophagales; family Holophagaceae; genus Geothrix. Next base: position 74,601 of record CAIWKE010000036.1, on the reverse strand, counting down.
GGGAGAAGGTTTCGGGCTACTGCCAGAACGAGGAAGGCCTCCAGGGCGGTGAGTCGCCGATGGTGGTCTACGCCACAGACCAGGGCCACAGTTCCATCGAGAAGGCCGCCCTGCTGGCGGGCTTCGGCCGCAGATTCCTGCGCCTCATCCCCACCGACGAAAACCACGCCCTGCGCCTGGACCTGCTGCAGGCGGCCATCGAGAAGGACATCGAGATCGGCCTGCGCCCCTGCGCCCTGGTCGCCGCCGTGGGCACCACGGGCACCACGGCCCTGGATCCCATCGCGGCCATGGCAGACCTCGCCGAGCAGTACGGGATGTGGCTCCACGTGGACGCGGCCCTGGCGGGCACGGCCATGGTGCTGCCCGAGTGCCGCTGGATGTGGGCGGGCGTGGAGCGGGCCGACAGCCTGGTCTTCAACCCCCACAAGTGGATGGGTGTGGGCTTCGACCTCAGCGCCTACTATGTGCGGGATCCCCAGCACCTCATCCGCGTCATGAGCACCAACCCCAGCTACCTGCGCACGGCCCAGGACGGCCAGGTCAGCAACTTCCGGGACTGGCACATCCAGCTGGGCCGCCGCTTCCGGGCCCTGAAGCTCTGGTTCTACCTCATGGACGTGGGTGTGGAAGGCCTCCAGGCCCGCCTGCGCCGAGACCTGGACCACGCCCAGTGGTTCAAGGACCAGATCGACGCTGACCCAGACTGGGAGCGCCTGGCCCCGGTGCCCCTCCAGACCGTGTGTATCCGCCATATCAAGCCCGGTCTGGACGAAGCCGCCACCGCCGCCCACAACCTCGACCTCGCCCGCCGGATCAATGAGGGTGGCAAGGCCTACCTCACGCCCTCGGTCCTCAAGGGCACCCAGATGCTCCGCGTGAGCATCGGCGCCGAGACCACGGAGCGACGGCATGTGGAGGCGCTGTGGGAGTTTCTGCGGGCTGCAGCCGAAGCCTGCTGACTCCAGTCGACCACTGGGTCATTTTTTCCTTGCGCCGGGCGGGGCCTTGTCCTCACAATGGCAACATCATGTTGTTCACCAAAATCACCAACCCTCGCCCTAACCATGCCACTCCGGTGGTGAGGTGGACGGGGATCTAGATCGACAACAGGCTCCCGCACTCCCGCCCCCGACCCTCGAGCTCGGGGGTTTTTGTTTAAAGGCACCCATGGACACGCAGCCCCTACCCGACATGCTCGGCCTCACCCGCGCCCACATCCGCAACCGCGCTGAGCTGGGCGCAGCCCGCCGCATCGTGGTGAAGTTCGGCACGCAGGTGGTACTGGACGCGGAGGGCCGCCCGGCCCTCAGCCGCCTCTACGGGCTCATGGAGGCCGTGGCGGTCCTGCGCCGCCGCGGGGCCCAGCCGGTGCTGGTATCGTCCGGGGCCGTGGGCCTGGGCGCCCGGCAGCTGGGCATCCAGCCTTCGGGGCTCTCCCAGAAGCAGGCCTGCGCGGCTGCGGGCCAGGGCCAGCTCATGTCCATCTACCAGGAGGGCTTCGCCCGCATGGGCCTCTGCGCCGCCCAGGTGCTGCTCACGGAAGACGACTTCGCGGACCCCGTGCGCCACGCCAACCTGGGCCGCACCCTGGAGACCCTGCTCAGCCTGGACGCCATCCCCGTGCTGAACGAGAACGACACGGTCTCCACCCTGGAGCTGGAGCGCCCTGCCGCCGACCGCACCCCGATCTTCAGCGACAACGACCATCTTTCGGCTCTGGTGGCCATGCACCTGGACGCGGACCTGCTGGTGCTGCTTTCGGATGTGTCGGCGCTGCACACGCAGAACCCGGATCTGTATCCCGAGGCGACCCCTGTCACGGACGTTCCCTTCAACGCCTGCCCGCCCGTGGAGGTGGAAGGCACCAGCGACCGCGGTCGCGGCGGCATGGCCAGCAAGCTGGAGGCCGCCCGCCTGGCCGCCGCCCAGGGCGTGCCCGTGGTGCTGGCCTCGGGCCTCGTCCCCCGCATCCTGGAGCGCATCCTCGAGGGTGAGCCCCTGGGCACCTTTTTCGCGCCCAGCGCCTCAGGCCAGCCATGAGTGCCCAGCCCGTCCGGGCCCAGGCCGTGGCCGCCCGCGCGGCCACACGCCGCCTGGCCACCACGCCCAGCGCCACCCGCAACCACCTGTTGGAGACCCTGGCCACGAACCTACTTCGGGACGAGGCGGTGATCATTGAGGCCAATGCCAAGGATCTGACCGAGAGCCAAGGCAGCATCAGCCCCTCGGCCTTCCAGCGCCTGAAGCTGGATGCCGCCAAACTGCGGGACATGGCTGCCGGCGTGGGGGCCGTGGCCGCCTTGCCAGACCCACTCAACGTCGTGCAGCTGCACCGGGAGCTGGACGCGGGCCTGGAGCTGAGCCGCGTGAGCTGCCCCCTGGGCGTGCTGGGTGTGGTCTTCGAGTCGCGGCCGGACGCCCTCATCCAGATCAGCGCCCTGGCCCTCAAGAGCGGCAACGCCGTCCTGCTCAAGGGGGGCCGCGAGGCCCGGCATTCCAACGCCGCCCTGCTTGCGGTCGTGCAGGAAGCTCTGCGCGCCTGCGGCCAGCCCGAGGCCGCCGTGCAGGGACTGGAGGACCGGGAGTCCGTGGAGGCCCTGCTGGGCCTGTCGGATCTGGTGGACCTCATCATCCCCCGGGGTTCCAATGCCCTGGTCCAGTACATCCAGGCCTCCACCCGCATCCCCGTTCTGGGCCACGCCGAAGGCATCTGCCACGTGTACCTGGATGCAGCCGCGGACACCGCCATGGCCCTGGCCCTGGTGCGGGACGCCAAGCTGCAGTACCCCTCCGCCTGCAACGCCGCTGAGACCGTGCTGGTCCATGCCGCCGCCGCTCCGCGCCTGCTGCCGGCCCTGGCCGCCGACCTGGCGGGCCGGGGCGTCGAGCTGCGGGGCTGCGAGCGTTGCCGGGCTCTGGCACCAGGGCTAGGCACTGCCACCGAGGCGGACTGGGACACGGAGTACGGCGAGCCCATCCTCGCCCTCAAGATCGTGGAGGACCTCGACGCAGCTCTGGCCCACATCGCCGCCCACGGCAGCGGCCACACCGAGGCCATCGTCACGGAGGACCCCGCCGCCGCCGCCCGTTTCCTGGCGGAGGTGGATGCCGCCGGGGTCTTCCACAACGCCTCCACCCGCTTCGCCGACGGCTTCCGCTACGGCTTCGGGGCCGAGGTGGGCATCAGCACGGGCCGCATCCACGCCCGGGGCCCCGTGGGCCTAGAGGGCCTCCTCAGCCACCGCTACCTGCTGCGAGGCACGGGCCAGCGGGTGGAGGACTACAGCGGCCCCGCCGCCCGCCCCTTCACCCACCGGGATCTGGCCGGTAATTCATAAGTTTTTTTAATCGATTCATAAGGCCGTATAACTTGAGCGCATAGTCTTAACTGTTAATCTTAGTGGGTGCTTGTCGCCCCGCCCGCCCGCAGGGGCGACATTTTCGTATCGGGAGGTTCCATGTCCGCCCTACTTTCCCCTGAGACCCCGGCCTACGCAGTGCCCGAAGGGAACCTCGTCCCGGTGAGCGATCACCTGGGGAAGATGATGGCCATTCCGGCCTCGCGCATGTTCCTGATCAACAAATCCCTGAAGGTCTTCCAGGAGCAGCAGCCGGGCGTGCCCATCTTCGACGCCAGCCAGGGCGACGGTGGCGCCTCCCTGCCCGGCGTGCCCGAAGCCCTGCTGGACCGCGCCTTCGAGTTGCAGAAGCAGCACGGCACCGCCTACGACATGCCCTTCGGCACCGATGCCTACCGCAAGATCGTGGCGGAGTCCTACTGGAAGCTGGCTCCGGACACGGGCTGGGGCCCGGCCAATGTCATCGGCACCCAGGGTGGCCGCGACGGTCTGGTGAAGGCCTATCAGGCCATGCTGGCCCTGGGCCATGGCCGCCAGGGGGACGTGGTGGTGGTCAGCCGCGTGCCTTGGATCAGCTACAACTGGGGGCCCTACGGCATCGGCGCCAACGTCATGTGGGCTCCGGGCCGCGCGGAAGAAGGCTGGGCCTACACGGAAGAGGGCCTGCGCGCCTGCGTCACCGAGGCTGCCAAGACCGGCCGCAAAGTGGCGGGCCTGGTCATCACCAGCCCTGACAACCCCACGGGCCAGACCCTCACGCTGGAGCGCCAGATCGCCCTGGCCCGGGTCGCCCTGGAATCCGGAATGGCCTACGTCCTCTTCGACTGGATGTACCACGCCGTGGGCGACGGCGAGCCCCATGACGTCAACGTGCTGCTGCGCGCCTTCGAGCCCGAACTGCGCAAGCGCATCATGGTCCTCGACGGAATCACCAAGAGCCTGGGCGGTTCCAATATCCGCAACTGCCACCTTCTGGCCGATGCCGAGGTGGTGAAAACCATCGTGGCCCAGGCCTCCCACACGGTGATCCCCTCCTTCTTCAGCCTGGCCGTGGCCATGGCCGCCTACGAGAAGGGCCTAGCCGTGGCAGCCGCGCCCATCATCGAGCCCTGCCGCGCCAGCCGCGCCTGGCTGCGGGGCTACCTCAAGGAGCAGGGCCTCACCCACATCATCGGGCAGGGCTACTACGCCTTCATCAAGGTGGCCGACACGCTCGCAGCCAAAGGCTGGGCCGACACCGAACCCATGGGCCAATACCTGGCCGAGAACCACGGCGTGGCCATCGTGCCCGGCGCCTTCTTCAGCCCCTATGGCGGTGAGTGGCTCCGCTTCTCCTACGCCACCCCCCAGGCCCGCACCCAGGGTGCCGCCGAGCGGCTCATCGAGGCGCTGAACTCCCTGAAAAAATAAGAGCAGGAATGACCACCACCAAGACACTAGGGCACCAATAAAAGCAGTAGATCGGTGTCATAAGTTCTTGGTGTCTTGGCGCCTTGGTGGTTATCAGTTGTCCTTTCTGAATGTCCCAGGAGTACCCGTGTTCGATTTGAATGCCTTCGTCGAGAAGTTCCAGCTGGCGCGACAGACGGCGCTGGAGACCCGGCCTTCGGGCGGCCTCTGCGGGCTGGAGCTGGAGTGGAACCTGGTGGATCCCCAGTTCCGCCCCCTGCTAACGGTGGGCACGGGGCCGGATCGCATGTCCTTCGTGGACCACCTGCGGGCCAAGGTGCTCTCGCCTTGGACTGAGGAATACCACCAGCTGGAGGTCTTCCACTGGATGATCGAGTGGGTGACGCGGCCCTACCACACGCCCAAGGGCGCCGTGTACGAGGGGCGCCTGCTGGAGGCGGCCCTCATCAACGCCCTGGCCAAGGTCGGCAAGAGCTTCGGCGAACCGCTCCACTACTGGCACGGCAACCTCCTCGTGCTGCCCAAGATCGGCCCGGACTGCGTGCCCGAGTCCTGGCACCTGGCCAAGCGCCGCTACCTCCAGCGCTGCGTGGACATGTACGGCACCGAGCTGGCCACGGCGGGCACCCACTCCAACTTGAGTCTGCCTGAGCCCATGCTCGCCTGGGACTTCATGCACCTGCCCGCCGCCGAGCGCGGTGACACGCACCTGGACGACTACAAGAACCAGGTCTACATCACGGGCACCCGGCTCATGCGGGCCTTTGCGGCCCTCTTCATCGCCACCAGCGCCAGCACGCCGCTCCAGGCCTCCGAGGAGGACGGGAAACCCGTGGTGCGGCTCACGCCCTATGAGTCCGTGCGCAACCTCACCTTCCCGAACCCGCCGGTGCTCGACGTGCCGGACCTCAACCGCAGCCACGCGGACTACCTGCGTCTCTCCTACGACCTGGTGCGCAGTGGTGTGCGCTTCGGCAACAACAACTGGATCCCCGTCCGCGCCCGCTCCCAGGCGGAGCCGGTGGAGCGCCTCATCCAGGTCACGAGTGACCAGCTCCACGACATCTACGCCCGCGGCCTCTTCGCCGCTGGCGAGACCCGCAACGTGGAGGACATGGCCGCCCAGATCGAGCGCCAGAACCTCTTCGCTCGCATCGACCTGCCCATGGCCCGCGTGGAAGTCCGCACGGACGATCCCTGCCATGACCTGCCCCTGGACGTCGCCAATCTCACGCTTAAGCACCTCCTCCTCCTCCGCTTCTACGCGGATCCTGACTTCGCCCGGGGTTTCCGCTACGACGCGGAGGACATCACGCGGGCCCGGCGCAACGAAGATACGGCCGCCAAAGAGGGCCTGCGCGGAACCATCGACAATCCCCTCACGGCCAAGCCCATCGCCATGCGTGCCTTCCTGGAGTGGACCCTCAAGGAGATGCGCCCCCTGGCCGAAGGCCTGGGCCTCTGGGACGACCTCCAGCCCCTGCGGGACATGGCCGCCGGTGCCCCGAGCACGGCCGAGCGCATCCGCCTGCGCCTCAAGGAGAAGCTGGGCACTTCGGACATCGTGCCTCCCGACCTCCTGGTGGAGCTGGCCGAGGCCCGCAAGCAGCAGGTTCGCACTGAGGTAGAGGGCATCACCGCCCACCTGTCGGACCTGGGCCAGGAGGAAGGCAAGATCCAGGACTTCGTTCAGCATGCCCGGGAAGAAGTGCACCTCGACTCCGAAGCCCCCATCCGCTTCCGGCCCCGGCCCGAGACCTTCGTGGACACGGCCTACGCAGACAAGACCAGCGAGGTGCTGGCCCTCTCCCAGCGCCTGGTGAAGATCCCCAGCGTCACCGCCTGCCCCGAGGAGCGCCTGCCGGAAGTCCACCGCGCCGCCACTTTCATTTACGACTACCTGCGAAACCACGGCGTCCCGGTCCGTACCTTCGACACAGGTCCCTTCCCTGCCATCCTGGCTCACTTCCCTGGCGGCGAGCAGGCCCCGGTCATGCTCTGCGGTCACTTCGACGTGGTGGAGCCCGAGCCCGACGATAGCCAGTTCGAGCCCCGCATCGAGGGTGACTACCTCTGGGGTCGCGGCGCCGCGGACATGAAGACCGTGGTCTCCACCTACCTGGTGTGGATGAAGGACCGCCTCAAGCAGGGCGCGCCCTACCCTCCCGTGAACCTGCTGCTGGTGGGCAACGAGGAGAACGGTGAGCTGGAGGCCATGGGCACGCCCCACGTGCTTCAGCTTCTCAAGGAGGAGTCCGGCTACGAGCCCGCCTTCTTCGCGGCTGGCGAGCGCACGGGTGAGAAGGGCACCGAGCTCTGGGGCGAGGTCTGCACCCAGAACCGCGGAGTGCTGCGCTTCGAGCTGGTGGCCCATGGAACCCGGGGCCACAGTGGCCTAGCGGGCGGTGCGGACCTCACGGAGCGCCTGCTCAGTGCGCGGGAGTCCCTGCGGGAACTCTTCGCCCGGCACCTCACCCTCAAGTCCGCCGAGGGCTGGCAGTCCCTGGCCCGCTTCGCCTACATCCAGGTCGGCACCCCGGGCATCTACAACATCACCCCGGATCGTGGCTCTCTGGGCGTGGAGATCCGCCCCATCCCCCAGGACGATGTGTCCAAGATGCGTGCGGACATCGAAGCCATGGCCGCGGAGCTGCAGCTGGAATTCCTGCCCTCCGCCTGGGAGCCAGGCATCGCCTGCGATCCCGAGAATCCCCACCTCAAGGCCCTGCTGGCGGGCATCAGCGCTGCGGGCGGTGACGTGCGCATCGGTCGCAAGGGCGCGGGCACCTCGGCCCGCTTCGCCCCCGGGGGCCAGGGTGTGGTCTGGGGCCAGACCGGCATCGGCCCCCACGCCGCCGGGGAGCGTCACTACATCCCCAGCATCGACCCCTACTACCGGGCCCTGGACGCTTTTGCCGCAGAACTTTTCAAGGCCTAGGTCCAGGCCGAAAAGACTCCTGTCGCTCCTGCCACCACAGGAGCCAGGAGTCGTCATTGATCCGTCCCCTGCAGGTGCTCAAGGCCAGGTTTGCTGCGGCCCAAGGCCTGCCCATGGAGGACCGCCTCTTCCAGCACCTGAGTCTGGCGGCTGCGGTGCTGAGCCTCTTCCTGGTCATTCCCATCAATTACCTCCAGGACCTGCCGCCGGTCTTCAACCTCATCATCTTCGCCTTCGGCCTTGGCAGCTGGGCCCTGTACCAGCGCTCGGTGGCGGGACATCCCCACAAGAAGACCTTCGCCCTGGCCGTGGCGGTGGTGCTGAACCTCTCCTGGTTCACAGATGGCGGGTCCCAGGGCAGCATCGGCATGTTCTTCTACACCGGCGTCATGATCATCGCCATCTTCTTCCGGCGGCGCCTCCGCTGGGCCATGCTCACAGCCTTCACCCTCAACATCCTGCTGCTGCTGAGCCTGGATCACCTGCATCCAGGCTGGTCTATCGCCTTCAAGAGCCCCTCAGACCGCTATTGGGACCTGGTCTCGGGCTTCCTGTTGAGCGTCGTGGCCGGCATCCTGATCCTGCTGGTGGTGCTCACCAGCTATGATGCTGAGCGCAAGCAACAGGCGGCCCTGAACCAGGAACTGAAACGCAGCCTGGACGAGATCCGCACCCTTCAGGGCCTGCTGCCCATCTGCAGCTGGTGCAAAAAGGTGCGGGATGACGAGGGCCTCTGGACCCAGGTGGAGCAGTATCTCTCCGAGCGCACGGACCTCTCCTTCACCCATGGCATGTGCCCCACCTGCGCCCACGAGCACTTCCCGGGGGGCTACCGCGCGGCCGAAGGAAAGTCGGGCCCCGTGATCAAGGAATAAGCGCCAACCGCGGAGGCCACGCAGAAAGACCCGGCCCCTCTGCGCTCTCTGCGTTCTCTGCGATTAATCAACCGATGGGTGCTGCCAAGGCACAGAACTCGAAGGCGCCCCCATGAGCGCCTTCGTGCCCTTGCCTTGGCACTTCGTGTCCATCGTGTAACTAGTGTGCGATCTCCTTCTCCTTGCGATAGGAATCCGCCAGAAGAGAGATGTAGTGGGAGACCTTCTGCTCCTTCCCGAAGCGGCTGACATTGTCCAGGAGCTGCATCATGCAGGCGGGGCAGCCCACGGACACCGTGTCGGCGCCGGTCTGGTTGATGTCCTGGGCCTTGTTCCTGCCGAGGCAGGAGGAGGTGTCGTAGTGCGACACGACGTAGGAGCCGCCGCTGCCGCAGCAGGTGTCCGGGGCCGCCATCTCCTTGAGGGTCACGCCTGGGATGCTCTTCAGGATCTCGCGTGGTTCCGCAAAAACCTTCATGGTCTTCTTCAGGTGGCAGGAGTCGTGGTAGGTGACAACGGCATCCACTTGGCCCTTGGGCTGGCGGAACCGGATCACCTTGGTGAGGAAGGTGGAGATGTCATAGGTCCGCTTCGCCCAGTATTCGGCCTTGGCCTTGTAGACAGGATCGGCGGCAAAGAGGTCAACGTAATCGTGCTGCCAGGCGCCCCCACAGGAACCGCAGCCCGTGACCAGGTATTCACAGCCTGTCGCCACCATCTGGTCGATGTTGTTCCTCGCCAGGGATCGGACCGTCTCGGTATCGCCATGCACCAGCACCGGAATGCCGCAGCAGGACTGCTCCTTGGGGATGTGCACTTCAATGTCATTGGCTGTGAGAACCTCGATGAGGTCCATGCCGGCGTCCGGATAGAAATAGTTGAGGGAGTCGCCGGTGAAGAAGGCCACCTTCAGCTTGACCTTCGGGGGTGTGACCACCTCCTCCACCCGTTCCCGGAGGGGCGTCACGGTCAGGGCGGGCATCTTCCGGTCCGCGTCGAAACCGATGCCGCTGCCCACCAGGGCAAAGGGGGACCTGGGCGAGATGGCCTTGAGCTTGCGGTCGCCCTTGAAGGCCACGCCCTGCACGGAAGCGCCGAACTTCATCGCAGCGTCAAACATCTTGGGGTTCTTGAGCGTGGAGAAGATCATCTTCTTCAGCCAGGGCAGGCCATTCTTGCGGACCAGGGCTGCCCTGAAGGCAAGCACGATCTTGTCGTAGCCGACCTTGGTCGGGCAGTTGGTCATGCAGGACTTGCAGACCAGGCAGTTGAAGATCATCTCCGAGACTTCCGGGTCATCAAGCGAGAGGTCGCCCTTCAGAACCGCATCGGCCACGGCGATCTTCGACCGGGTGACGGCCATCTCGTCCTTGTCCACGGAGTAGACGGGACATACCGCCATGCAGTTGCCGCACTTCATGCACTTGTCGATCTCGTCCCGGACCAGGTGCAGGTCGTCATGGTAGGTCTGGGTGGCGGAGCCCGCCTTGGTCATCGTCACTGGAGTCATACCAGGACCTCCTGCAGGGGGACCAGCTTCCCGGGGTTGAGCAGGTAGTCCGGATCCAGGGCCTCCTTGATGGTCCTCATCAGGTCGAGCCCGCTCTGGCCCAGTTCGTCTCCCAGGTACTTCATCTTGGCCATGCCGATGCCATGCTCGCCGGACAACGTCCCACCCAGCGCCAGGGCGGTGGAGAAGATTTCATCGATGGCCATGTGCACCCGGGTCGTCAGGTCCTGGTCATACATGTCGTAGAGGATGGTCGGGTGCAGGTTGCCGTCTCCGGCGTGGCCGAAGGTTCCGATGGTGACGTTGTACTTGGCCGCGATGGCTTCGCAGGCCAGCAGCATCTCGGTGATCCGGCTGCGGGGAACAGTGGCGTCTTCCACGATGCAAGTGTTGTTGAGGGAAGCCAGGGCCGGCAGGGCGTTGCGGCGGGCCAGCCAGAGCTGATCGCGCTCGACGTCGGTGTTCGCGGCCTTGTATTCGCAGTTGTTCTTCTTCAGGACTTCGATGACCGCCTCGGCCTCGGTATCGACCAGATCCTGGGACATCCCATCCACCTCACAGAGCAGCAGTGCCTTGGCCTCCACCGGCAGACCGATGTTCGCAAAGGCCTCCACGGTGCGGATGGTCATGTTGTCCATGATCTCGAGGGTCGCGGGGATGACATGGGCCGCGATGATGCCGGCCACCGCGTTGCCCGCATCTTCGATGGTGCTGAAAATCCCCATCATGGTCCGGCGGAACCGGGGCGCGGGGATCAGCTTGCAGGTCAGTTCAGTGGTGATGCCCAGGGTCCCTTCCGAGCCCACGAAGAGGTTCGAGAAGTCATAGGCCGTGACGTTCTTCACGGTCTTGCCGCCGAAGCGGACCTTGTTGCCGTTGGCCAGTACCACTTCCATGCCCATGATGTAGTTCTTCGTCACGCCGTACTTGAGGCCCCGCAGCCCGCCGGAGTTTTCCGCGGCGGAGCCCCCCATGGTGGCCGTGGCCACGGTGCCCGGGTCCGGGGGATAGATGAGCCCGTGCTTGGCGATGGCGGCGTTCAGGGCCGCGATGACGACGCCGGGCTGCACGGTGGCCGTGAGGTTGGCCGGGTCGATCTCGAGAATCTGGTTCATGCGCTGGAAGGACAGGACGATGCCCTTCTTGTAGGGGATGGTGCCGCCGCTCAGGTTGGATCCAGCGCCACGGGGATAGATGGCGAGGTGCTTGGCCCGGGCGAGGTCCACAACCTGCTGGACCATCGCGCTGCTCGTGGGCATGACGACCACGTCGGGCATCTGGCGAGGCATGTCCGCGGTGGCGTCATAGCTGTACGCGAGCATCTCAACCTTGCTCGTGAGCACGTTTTCTTTGCCGACCAATTCTTGGAGTTTCAGAACAACCGCCTTGTCGAGCATCAGTTCTCCCTCTGGTTGGGTGGACAGTTGGTAGGGTTGGTGAATCGTGGGCCTGCGGCGCACTCATCCATGCTGGTTCGCGACCTGACACCGGTGGCCAGGTCCGGGTTCCAGGTGGGCAGGAGACCAAGTCGATGGGGATCTGGAAAGATCTCGCACCTTCTGTTCAGGGGCGGGGGTGCAGGTAGAGATTGCCCATAGATAACCTGCTCGTCTATGACGGATATCACATGTGGTCAGACCACATAAAATCGTTGATTTACATGGCTATTTTTGAAATCTGATTGCGCCTGGAATCAGCCTCTATGGCTGCGCTGGAGGCTGCCGGGCGCTTCAGAGGTCCGAACCAAACCCGACGGAGGTGCGGCGGGGGTGCCGGGTGCTGTGACGACCTCTTAATCCACCCGCCCGTAGAACTGATTGATGTGGACCTCGACCCGGTCTGCGGCCGCCTGTGGTTGGCCCTGGCAGATCGCCTTGTAGATGCCGTGGTGGTCGGCCCGCAATCGCCTGGTGATGCCCGGGAGATCCAGCGCAGCCTGCAGGGAGGCCAGCAGGCGGGGACGCATGGCCTCCCGCAGCGCGATGGTGAGCTCCGATACCAGCAGATTGCCCGCGGCGCGGGCAATGGCCACATGGAAGGCAGAGTCGAGCTCATTGAAGGCGTCCGCGTCCAGTCCCGGCTGATCCATGGCCGTGAGGGGCGTGGCGATGAGCTCATGGTCCTGGGCGGTAGCATGCAGGGCCGCCAGCCGGGTTGATTCCCGCTCCAGGGCGATGCGGGCCTGCAGCAGGTCGGTGGCCCCAATGCTCGCGAGCAGGACATGCAGCCGGATGAACCGGGTCAGCGCTGACGCCGGGGAGGCGATGAGCACCGTGCCTGCATCAGGCCCCGAGCCGGTGCCCTGGACGACGGTTCCCCAGGCCTCCATGATGCGCAGCGCCTCGCGGACCGCAGGCCGGGAGATGCCCAGGTCGAGAGCCAGGTCGCGCTCAGACGGCATCCGGTCGCCGACCCGGAGCCGGTGGGCGGCCAGGTCGGCCTCGATGCGATCAAGCACCTGTTCGTAGGCGCGGGGGCGGGGCACCAACGGCGAAGCAGCAACCCGGGGGCGGGTGACCATCCCTAGAAATCCAGGTTCTCGGTCAGCCGGGTTCCGTCTTTCCTGAAGGCTTCCAGGAAGCGTGCGATGCGTGCCTCGGCCTCGGCCAGCTGCTCCACGCCCAGGTTCAGGTTGAGCAGGTCCACGTACCAGGGCGCCTTGATGTCGCTCTGCACGTAGGTCTGCACGATGGCCCGGGCGATGGGCAGGGTCGTGTCCTTGGAGTCGTCATGGACATCGCGGTTGCCGGCCTTGCGCAGCTTGGCGTACTCCTCCTCCAGCAGCCGGGCGAAGAGGGCGGGCGTGAAGGGAGCTCCTTCAGCACAGCCGGTCTCGGCATCTGCCTCGGTGAGCACCGCGCCCTTGTGGATCCACTCCCACAGAATGGAGAGACGGATCTCGCCCGTGGCCATGTCCTCCATGAGGTAGAGCACATCGTCATTGCCAAAGAAATCTGCGGGCTTCAGGGCCGCGGCCTGGAAGCCGCGCAGGAAGGCGTTGCCGTACTGCAGGGCCACGGACAGCAGGTCCCGGGCCCCAGCAATGGTGCGGGGCGCGGGCTCGAGCATGCTGAGGCCCGCCGCATCCTCCGCGGTGTAGGTGAGGGCCGGGAAGGCGCGGCCCGCCTGATTGGCCTGGCCCACCTTCTCCCAGACCGGGCGTACGATGTGGACCATCTTCCAGTGAGCCACCCACTTGCCCGAGGCGCCCTCGCGCTGCTCGCGCTCGGCGCCCGCCACGGCGCGCTTCATGCTCGCCGCCACACCTTCCTCAGAGCCCACGGGGATATTGGGCTCCATGCCACCCTGCCAGAGGGCGAAGCGGCCATTCCGGTCCGGGGTGTTCATGGCCCGGCGCACGCGGTCCTCGTAGGTCCGCATGTAGCCGTAGGTCATGGTGATGGCCTGGATGTTGGGATTCACGAAGCTCTTGTCCCAGGCCAGGGCATCCGAGACGCTGTTGATGTAGTCCCAGCGCCCGGTGTTGAAGCCCACGAAGTGCGGCGAGAGGGCGGCGCGGATCTCCATCAGCTGGAAGCACTGCTCGATCTGCTCCACGAGCACGTAGCACTTGATGGTGCCCACGGGCAGGCCAAGGTGGTCCTCAAGCGCCAGGATCATGCGGTTGAACAGGGCCGCGTCCTCGGCGGTCTGGGTCTTGGGCAGGTAGAGCACCAGGCTGCGGCCCGCGGCTCGCAGGCGCTCATGGTTGTTCACGACGAAGAGCACCATGTCCACGATGGAGGCCGAGAAGCCGTGGCCCTCGAAACGCGTGTGCCGGTCGTCCAGGTGGAGCCCCCGCACGCGGTAGATCACCGTGGTGAAGTCCAACTGCTGGCGCCAGTCGGCGATGATGGGGCGGCCGAAGAAGCCCTCAGCCCAGCGGTTCATCTCCCCGGCGACCTCCTCGGCCACCTCCAGGAAGAGGGGATCCCGCGCGATGGCCAGTTTGAGGTTGCGGTGGTTGTCCAGGGACATGGTGTCCACCTGGCCCAGGGCATCCTCGCCATCGAACATCCAGCCGTCCGCTCCCGAGAGCAACGCGTAGGCAACGTTGCGGATGCCGGAGCGCACGTCCGAGCGAGGCTTGGTGGCGGGCCCCGTGCCCTGGATCCACTGGCGCTGGAGGTCCGGCGGGATCACGGCCCCGTCGAAGTTCCCAGAGCGGGCATCGGCCACGCGGATCTGCGTGCCCGGAACGAGCGCGGCGGCGTCCAGGAAACCGATGCGCTCGCCCCGCTCGGCCCGCTCCTTGCGGCGGGCCGTGCGGGCCGCCAGGCGCTCCCGCCGCGCCGCGTTGATCGGCGCGAGGGCCGCCAGAGCCTGCAGGGCTTCCGGCGTGAGGACATCTGGGTAGGCCTGCAGGATACTGTCACGGAATTCGAGGCTCAAAGTCATGGGGGACTCCAGAAGGCTGAGGGGGAAACGGGGGCTAGAGCTTCTGCATGTCAGGGTGGGCAAAATACTCGGCGCCCCCCTCCAGGAGGGCCTTCAGGATGAGGCCCGCGATGTGCTCTGGCGGATCACCCTTGGTGTAATCCGCCGCAGGCCGACCCGGAACGCCACCAGCCATGCCGCTCGGCACCTTGTTCTGGCCGAAGGCCGTGGCCGTGAGGCGGGGGTAGACCAGACTCACCCGGATGTTTTCGTGCTTGAGCTCCTCCCGGGCCGTGAGAGTGAAGCCGTTGAGGGCCCGCTTGGAGGAGGAGTAGACCCCATAGCCCGGCAGGCGCATGAGGGTGGTGCCAGAGCTGATGTTCACAATGGAGCCACCCCCCCGGGCCCGCAGGATGGGCAGGGACTCCTGCATGGCGAGGACCGGGCCTGTGAGATTGAGGCGGAAGATGTAGTCCATGGCCGCCAGATCTGTGTTCTCCACGGTGGCCTCGTAGGCCCGGCCCGCGTTGTTCACCAGGCCATCGAATCCGCCCAGGCGGGCCGCCTCTTTCATCATGGCCTTCACCTGGGCCACGTCGCTCATGTCCACGGGCAGGGCCGCACAATTGGACAGCTCCATGGCCAGCTCCGCCAGGGCCTCACCGTTGCGCGAAGCCAGGAAGAGCCGCGCGCCCTCCTTCGCCAGCCGTCGCGCCGTGGCCAGGCCGATGCCCGAGGAGGCCCCGGTGATGAGAATGGTCTTGCCGGTCAGGCTCATGGCAACCTCGGGAGAACCGGTCTACTGGGATTCCGGTGAAGTCTTCCATTCTGCCCTGTTGCAGGGCCTTGGTGGGGCGTCAGTCCCGCAGGGCCTGGCCTACCAGGAGTAGCCGGCAAAGCCGGGCCGTCGCAGCCTCGACCAGGTCCGCGCCCTGGGCCATGCAGGCCTCCAACGACATGGGCTGGGGCACGACACTGGCCAGGGCATCGATGCCGTGGGCCAGCACATCCCCGGCGCCTTCCCCCAGGCCCCCGGACAGGCAGATCACCGGCACGCCGTGGCGCTTCGCCACCGCCGCCACTCCCACCGGGGCCTTGCCCATGGCGGTCTGGAAGTCCGTGCGGCCCTCACCGGTGAGGACCAGGGCGGCTCCCTGTACCAGGGCCTCGAAACCCGTGGTCTCCAGGACGATGGCCACGCCGGGCCGGAGGCTCGCGGGCGTGAAGAAGAGCAGGCCTGCCCCCAGGCCACCGGCGGCGCCGGCCCCCGGCAGCAGCGCCACATCCCGCCCGGTGGCGCTGGCGGCATGGCCCGCGAAGACCCCCAGGGCCGCATCGAGTTCCGCCACCATTTCAGGTGAGGCGCCCTTCTGCGGGCCATACACGGCGGAGGCGCCCCGGGATCCGCAGAGCGGGTTGTCCACGTCGCAGGCCACCAGCAGGCTGGCCTCCGCCAGGCGCTGGTCCAGGTTCGTGAGATCGATGCGGGCCAGGCGCGCCAGGGCCGCCCCGCCCTCGGGCAGGTCGCGCCCCTGGGCATCCAGGAAGCGCACGCCCAGGGCCCTCGCCATGCCTGTGCCACCGTCGTTGGTGGCGCTGCCACCGATGCCGATGACCAGCCTGCGCAGACCCAGTTCAAGGGCCGCCTTCATTAGCTCACCCGTGCCATAGGTGCTGGTGATGCGCGGGTCGCGCTGGTCCCGGGGCACCAGGGGCAGCCCCGAGGCCGAGGCCATCTCAAGGAAGGCCGTGGTGCCATCGCCGGACACGCCCCAGTGGGCGCGCACCGGCTCGCCCAGCGGCCCCCGGACCTCCGTGTGCAGCAGGCGCCCCCCCGTGGCCGCCACCAGGGCCTCCACGGTGCCTTCGCCCCCATCGGCGATGGGCACCTTGAGCACCTCCGCCTCCGGGAACACTGCGCGGATGCCCCGCTCCATGGCCTCCGCCACACCCAGCGCCGAGACACTGCCCTTGAATGAATCCGGAGCCACGATGATGCGCATATTGACCCACCCTCGAGAAAACAACTGATAACCACCAAGACACCAAGGCACCAAGGCACCAAGGAAAACCATTGAACCGCAGTTTCAGTTCTTGGTGTCTTGGTGCCTTGGTGGTGATCCTTTTCAGCCCTTGATCAGGGCACGAGTCCCGGGAACAGGAACGCAAACCCGAAGGTCATGAGGGCCAAGAGGATCACGTAGGGGATGGTGTACTTGATGGTCTGGCGCATGATGAGACCTTCCTTCCCGGCCAGGCCCACGGCGGCGGCGGCGATGACGATGCTCTGGGGGGAGATCATCTTGCCCGCAGAAGCGCCGGCGCTGCCAGCGGAGGCCATGAGGATGTCCGACAGGCCCATGCCCTGGGCCGTGAGCTTCTGCAGGTTGCCGAAGAGGGCGTTGGCCGATGTGTTGCTGCCCGTGAGGAAGACGCCGATGGTGCCGAAGAGGGGGCTCAGCAGCGGATAGACATGCTTGCTCACCATGGCCACGATGCCGTTGGCCATAGTGGCCACCATGGAGATCTGCTTGACGGCCAGGTCCCCGGCGAAGGCGAGCTTGGTCTTGGGATCGATGATGGGCAGGGCCAGGTTCATCACGGACGCAATGGAGAGGATGCAGGCCACGGCGATGAAGGAGGGGATCATCTGCTTGAAGGTCTTGCCGACCTGCTCGCCCATCACGGAATACTTGATGCCCATGAAGGGGAAGGCAATGGCGCCCGCGATGAGCATGATGGTGCCGGGCGTCTGCAGCCAGGTGAACGCGTAGAACTTGGCAGGATTCGGATCCGAGATCTGCACCTTGATCACAGCCCAGTGCCAGCCGGCGGCGGCGCCACTGAAGAGGGGCTTGGTCTTGGGCAGGTTCACGGCGATGACCAGCACGGCCAGGAGCAAGTAGGGGAGCCAGGAGAGGAAGAGTTCCTTGAAGTGGAACTCAGCAGGGGCCCGGTCGGCGGGGGCATCACCCTCGAAGAGCCAGGGCTGGGCGTGCTTCTGGAACTTGAGGTAGATGGATACGGAGATGAGGCAGGCCAGGCCCGCCAGCACCGAGGTGAGGTCCGCGCCGATGAAGTTGGAGACCAGGAACTCCGTGATGGAGAAGCTGAGGCCCGCCACTAAGATGGTGCCCAGGGCGCCACGCAGGCCCTTGGACTTGGACATGGCATAGACGGTGGCAAAGGCCATGATCATGGCCAGGGGTGCCATGAAGCGACCCGTCATCTGCGAAAGCTTCATGACATCGAGCCCCGTGGTCTTGGCCAGGGTCACCGTGGGAATGGCCAGGGAACCGAAGGGCACAGGGCCCGTGTTGGCCACCAGGCAGACCAGGGCGGCCATCATCGGGTTGTAGCCCAAGCCAACTAAAATACTTGCGGGGATGGCTACCGGGGCGCCGAAACCGCAGATGCCCTCCAAGAAGGCGCCGAAGCCGAAGGCGATGAGCAGGGCCTGGGCCCGGCGATCGACCGTGAGGTTGGCCATGGCCCCCTGCATCTTGTCCATCCAACCCGTGACCTTGAGGACGTTGTAGACCACCAGGGCGCCGAAGGGGATGTACATGATGGGGAAGAGGCCCGTGAGCCCACCCTGCAGGGCGGCCAGCAACGTGACCTTGGCCGGGAAGTGGAACACGAAGATCGCCGTGAGCACCGTCACCAGCCAGGCGATGGGCGCCACCTTGGCCGCGGGCTTCATCATCAGCGGAATGCCGATGAGCAGGACGATGAGCGGAAGGGTCGCCGCCAGGGCACCTAGTAACATTGTCTACCTCCTGATCAATTTCCAATGACCTTACCTCCGGATGGTCGGACCGCCAAGCCAATTTGCATCAAAAAACGAGGGCCGGTCCCTGGTGGGTGCCGGTCCTCGCTGCTGTGCTGCGCAGGGCTGCGTAAGGGGGTGGGTTATCTGGTCTTCACGGGGTCCGCCGGGCGCTTGGGTAGGGCCAAGGCTTGGCCCCTATGGCCTCACCCTGCCTTCCGCTCCGGAGCGGCATCCACGACTTGCATCGCGAGGTAATCCCAGTGGAAGGTCAGAGTTTGAAGCCCCGCACCACCTGCCGTAGGCCCTCAGCCACCCGGGACAGCTCTTCGGACGTGCTGGAGATCTCTCGAGTGGTGGCGGCCAGCTGCTGGGTGGCGGTGGCATTCTCCGCCAGGCGCTGGCTGGTGCTGGCCATGAGCTGCTCCACCGTGGCGCTGGTGGCGGCCTCGAAGTGGTCGAGCTTGTCCACTTCCTGGATATTGGTGGCGATGGCTCCGATCTGGGCCCGGATGCTCTCCAAGGTGCGCAGGGTCTCAACCACCCGTTCAGTTCCGGCGGCGACCGTGCCCTGGGCAGATTTGATGAGCTTCTCGATGTCCTTGGCGGCCTCGGCGCTGCGCTCCGCCAGCTTGCGCACCTCTTCGGCCACCACAGAAAAGCCCCGGCCATGCTCGCCGGCCTTGGCTGCCTCAATGGCGGCATTGAGACTCAGGAGGTTGGTCTGGTTGGCGATCTCCTGGATCACCTGCACGGCCTGGAAGATCTCGCCCGTGACCTTCTGGATGCGCTCCATGCCCTCAGCGGCGGCCTGCCCCGCCTGGGTGCCCCGGGCAGTGCCCTGCACGGCCTCAGTGCTGCGCTCCCCCACCTGCTGAGTCTGGACGCTGACCTCACCCAGACTCTGGCTCAGGGACTTCATGGCCTGGGCCACCTGCTCCCCGGAGACATGGAGGTTCTCGCCCAGACGGGCCACCTCCTCCACGGTGCCCGCCATCTGGAGCGCGGAAGTGGCCAGTTCCGTGCTCCCGGAAGCCACCCGGTCCGCCAGCTCACCCACCTCCAGCACCGTGGTCCGCATGTCGGCGTTGTAGTCGTTGAAGGCCATGGCCGCTTCGCCGACCTCGTCCTGGGCTTCCACCGGAATGGAGCGGGAGAGGTCACTGTTCTTCAGGCCCATGGCCAGGGCGTTCAAGGGGCGCGTGATCTGAGCGGCGAACTTCAGGGATAGGAGCAGCACCACCACGGAGACCGCAAGCGTGCCCAGGAGCATCCAGAGAAAGGTGCCCCGGACATCCCGGTCCACGTCATCCACATAGACACCCGCCCCCAGCACCCAACCCCAGGGTGCGAAGCGCTTCACATAGGACACCTTCGAGAAGAGTTCCTTCGCCCCACCGGGCTTGGGCCACTGGTACTCCCAGGTGCCTCCTTCCGGGTTCGCCGCCACCCGGTCCATGTCCCGGAAGAGCTTGGCCAGGGCTGGTTCCAAGGTATCCGTGGGCCTTCCCACCAGGCTCGCATTGGGGTGGTAGACGATCCTGGGTCCCTCAGCCTGGATCCAGAGGTAGTTCTTGCCATCGAAGTGGAGGTTGGCGATGAGCTCCTTGGCCCGGCCCTGCGCGTACTCCTGGGTGCGGCGGCCTGCCTGGACCTCCACCTGCTGGTTCTCGAGGATGCCCATGGCCAGCTCCACCACGTTGCGCACTCCCGCCTTCTTGGCCGTCATGGCGGACTTTTCGAGCCGTGGCAGGAAGACGGTGAAGAGCACGACCAGGAACAACCCGATGGGCACCATGCTGTGCAGCAGGATCCGCCCCGAGATGCGGTTGGCCCGCTGCCACAGCTCCGAGATGGACATGCTGCCTCCGCAAGTAAATTTGACGAGATGGTTAAGAATCGGCACGGACCGGCGCTTCAATGAGAAGCCGACACACTCCCCGCAGGGCCCAGGTCGGCTGGACCATGGGAAGATGCAGGGATGGATGCCCCCCTCTCCGTCAAGCGCCTGCTGGAACAGGTCAAAGCCCGCCTGGAACCGCCCTTCTCGGCGGTCTGCGTGGTGGGGGAGGTCTCCAACTTCCGGGGCTCAGGCAAGCACTGGTACTTCACCGTCAAAGATGAGGGGGCCACCCTCTCCTGCGCGGTATGGGCCAGCCAGCAGCGCTTCCTCCAGCACCGCCCAGCCGATGGTCAGCGCGTGGTGCTCAAAGGCAGCCTCAACGTCTACGTGCTAGGGGGCACCCTCAGCCTGGCCGTCACCCACTGCGAACCCGCGGGCACCGGGGACCTCCAGGCCCGCCTGCGACTCCTGGAGGCGGACCTCCGGGCCCAGGGCCTCTTTGACCGGCCCAAGCGCCCCCTGCCCCGGTTTCCCCGGCGCCTGGGCATCGTGGCCGCCCTGGGCGGCGCCGCCCTGCGCGATGTACTGGAGGTCACGGGCCGCCGCGCCCCGGGCATTCACCTGCTCCTGGCCCCGGCCGCGGCTCAGGGGGAGCGCTGTGTGCCCGAGACCCTTCTGGCCCTCCAGGAACTACAGGACGAGCACTGGGGCTGCGAGGCCATCCTGCTGGTGCGGGGCGGCGGCAGCCTGGAGGACCTGTGGGCCTTCAACGATCCAGAGTTGGTGCGCGCCGTGGCTGAGTGCCGAGTGCCCGTCATCACCGGTGTGGGCCATGAGATCGACACCACCCTGGTGGACCTGGCTGCGGATCACCGCGCCGCCACCCCCAGCCAGGCCGCAGAACTGGCCACCCCGGACCGGGCCGCCCTGGGCGCCGAGCTGCGGCGCCGCACCGAGGCCCTTCAGGCCAAGGCCGCCTGGCGGCTGCGGGGCCTCGAGACCACCCTGAACCTCCTGGTCGACCACGGCCTGCAGCGGGCCCAGCCCCTGTCTGGACCCGCCTCGCGCCTGGCGAGCTTGGGCCAGCGCCTGGCCCTGGCCCACCCCAGCCGGGGCCTGGATGGGGCCGCCGCCCGCCTGGCTCTGCTGCGCCAGCGTCTGGCCCAGGCGAGCCGCCGGGCCGCTCGCGAGGAGGATCTGTCCCGGGTGCGGGAGGCCCAACGCCACCTGGCCCCCCTGCTGCAGAAGGCCATCCAGGCCCGGGGTCAGCGCCTGGCGGTGCTGGCTGAGCGGCTCCAGGGCCTGGACCCCACGGGGCCCCTGCAGCGTGGCTTCGTGCTGGCCCTGGGCCCCGATGGGCGGCCCGTGACCCGCGCCCAGGCCCTCCCCAGCGGCGCCGAACTGCGGCTGCGCTGGAAGGACGGGGAGCGAAAAGCCAAGCTGGACTAGGGAAATTCAGGACCACTGCCTCCCATGCCGATGGAGTCTTTTTATAGGGATTCCTTGCCGACCTTTCGATCTCCAACATCCTGGTTACGTTTCCTTTCGGCCCTCCTCCTGGCCGCGGGATGTCTGTGCCTGCAGGCTGCGCCCCGACGAGTGGTGAAGGTGGGTGTCTTCCCCCATGCCCCGGCCCTCTTCATGGCCGAGGACGGCACGGCCAAAGGCTTCTACGCCGACATGCTCCGCGAGGTGGCCGCCCGCCAGGACTGGGAGCTCCAGTTCCGACCGGGCACCTGGCAGGAGGGCCTGGACCGGGCCAAGGCGGGCGAGGTCGACATCATCACCAGCGTGGCCCGCACCCCCGAGCGGGAGACCTACCTCGACTACTGCCAGGCCCCCGCCTTCACGGTCTGGAGCATTCTCTACGCCCACCCCGGTTCCGGCATCCTCACGGTGCTGGATGTGCAGGCTCGGCGCGTGGCCCTCATGAAGGGCGATGTGAATGGCCAGCACTTCCGGGAGCTTTGCGAAAAGTTCAACATTCCAGTGACCTACCTTGAGGTGGGCAGCTTCGTGGACGTGATGCGCGCCGTGGAGGCCGGTCAGGCTGAGGCGGGTGTGGCCACCAACATCTTCGGCTACGCCCAGGAGCGCAACTTCCGGGTGGAGCGCACCCCCGTGGTATTCAGTCCCTTCGATACCTTCTTCGCCACGGGAAAGCACCGCAACGCCGACCTTCTGGCCGCCCTGGACACCTACCTGGCCGAGGGCCGCAAGAACCCCGACTCCGATTACCACCGGGCCATCAATCAATGGCTCGCGCTCCAAGTCCGCACAGGCCTGCCGCCCTGGGTGCTGCGGGTGGGCCTCAGCACCATCGCGGCCCTGGTGCTGGCGGTGCTCCTGGCCCTGGCCTTCCGCCGCCAGGTGGATCGCGCCACGGCCCGGATCCAGGAACTCAACGTGGGACTCCAGCGCGAACTGGCCGAGAAGCAGCGTCTGGAGGACCAGATCCTCCACGTGGCCAGCGGGGTCTCCACCTCCTTCGGCGACACGTTCTTCCAGAACCTCGTGCGGCATCTGGCCCAGGCCTCGGGCGCCGACGCCGCCTTCCTCGGCGAGGCTGTGCTGGAGCATGGCGTCAAGAGAATCCATACTCTGGCTGTCTTCATGGATGGTGCACCCGCGGAAAACTTCAACTACGAGCAGGCGGGCTCACCCTGCGAGCAGGCCCTCAAGGGAGATATCTGCGTCATCGCCTCGGGGGTGCAGGAGCGGTTCCCGAGCCAGGGCATGCTCCGCGACCTCCGGGCCGAGGGCTACGTGGGTGCGCCCCTCATCGATTCCCACCAGAAGGTGCAGGGCTTCCTGGCCGTGGTCCACCGCCGACCCCTGAGCGCGCCCAAAGAGGCGGCCTCCCTGCTCTCCATCTTCGCCTCCCGGGCCGCCGGGGAACTGGAGCGCCGCCACAGTGAAGAAGACCGGGCTCTGCTGGAGCGCCAGATGCAGCACGCCCAGAAGCTGGAGAGCCTGGGCGTCCTGGCCGGCGGCATCGCCCACGATTTCAACAACCTGCTCACGGCCATGCTGGGCCACATGAACATGGCCCAAACCAAGATCTCCCCGGAATCCTCGGCTCAGCCCCACATGGAGAGCCTGGAGCGCATCATCCATCGGGCCTCGGACCTCACGCGCCAGATGCTGGCCTATTCGGGCCGGGGGCGGTTCGTCGTGCGCCCCTACGACCTGAACCAGGTCGTCCATGAGGTGACCCACCTCCTGGAAGTCTCCATCCCCAAGAAGATCTCCCTGCGCTTCGACCTGGCCCCGGACCTGCCCACGGTGGAAGCCGATGCGGCCCAGATCCAGCAGGTGATCATGAACCTGGTGACCAACGCTTCGGACGCCATCGGTGATCACGACGGCACCATCCGGCTCTGCACCAGCATCCTGCACCTGGACCGCACCTACCTGGACCAGGTCTTCCAGGGGCAGAACCTCGAGCCCGGCACCTACGTGTCGCTGGAAGTGAGCGATACCGGCTGCGGCATGTCCCGGGAGGTCCTGGACCGCATCTTCGAGCCCTTCTTCACCACCAAGATCACGGGCCGGGGCCTGGGCCTGTCGGCCACCATCGGCATCCTCAAGGGCCATCGGGCAGGCATGCGGATCTACAGCGAGCAGGGCCGCGGCACCACCTTCAAGCTGCTCTTCCTGGCCTGTGGCGCCGGGCAGACGGAAGAAGCAACGCCAGCCCTGTTGCCGGCCCTGAGCCACAGTGCCACCCTCTTGCTGGTGGATGACGAGGAGATCATCCTGGAGGCCGCCACGGCCATGATCGAGTCCCTGGGGCTGAAGGTCATCACCGCCACCAACGGCCTGGAGGCCATGGAGGTCATCAAGCGGCCGGACCTGCAGGTGGATGTGGTGCTCATGGACCTCACCATGCCGCACATGGACGGCCGGGAGGCCTTCCAGGCCATCCGCCGCCTCCACCCCAACATGCCCGTGATCCTCAGCAGCGGCTACAACGAGCAGGAATCCATCCAGGCCTTCACGGGACGGGGCCTCGCCGCCTTCCTCCAGAAGCCCTACACCCTGCGCTCCCTGCGCCAGACCGTGTTCGAGGTGCTGGCCAAGGCCCGGGGCTGAGCCCTTTGCAGCAGAATCCCCTTCGCGCCCTTTCGCGTGTTTCGCGGTTCCAATTCCGGTAAGAAGATGTGCCATCCTAGTGGCACATGTCCGACACGCCGCAAAATCCCGCCGTTCCCGGCCCTGCCCTGCGGGTCCTGGAACCCGGCACCCTCGTGGGCCGCTTCCAGGTGGAAGCGCTGCTGGGGCGAGGGGGCATGGGCGAGGTGTACAAGGCCTGGGATCCGACCTTGGAGCGCAGCGTGGCACTCAAGGCCCTGCACCCCCGGGAAGCCTGCGATCCGGGCTCGCTGGAGCGCTTCCGCCGGGAGGCCCTGGTCCTGGCCCAACTGAACCACCCCAATGTCTGCCAGGTCCATGACTGGGTGGATGCACCCGAAGGCTCCTTCATCGCCATGGAATTGGTGGAGGGCCTGACCCTCGACCAGGCCGCACCGACCCTGCAACTCAAGGACAAGCTCTACGTGCTCCAGGGGGTGGCCCAGGCCCTGGAGATCGCCCATGCCAAGGGCATCGTGCACCGGGACCTCAAGCCCGGCAACATCATGGTGGTGCCTGCCCAGGGTGGGCGGCGGCTACTGGTGAAGGTCCTGGACTTCGGCCTGGCCCGTCTGGTGGATCCCCGTGGCCTCCCAGAGTCCGGCACGGCCCCCGCCGGGGGGGTGCCGAACTTCGCCCTGCTCCAGGCCCTGGATGAAGCCGAAAAGTCCCAGGAACTGGGGGACCAGCTCACAGCACAATCCAAGAATGTGACCAGGGGACCTGTCGATTCCCAGGCGAGTTCCCGCCACACCTGGGACCGGCTCACTCAGGTGGGCACCTTCATGGGCAGTCCCCGCTATGCCTCGCCAGAGCAGTTGCAGGGCCAGGCAGCGGGCTCCTCCAGCGACATCTTCTCCCTGGGCATCGTGGCCTGGGAGCTGCTTTCCGGCGAGCATCCCTATCCCGGCGAGGACCGATCCCGCATGCGGGCCATCCTCGAAGGCAAGCGAAGTGAGCTGAAGGTCCGGGGCCTGCCCTCAGGCACTGCAGAACTCCTGAAGGGCATGTTGGAGACCCATCCCTTCAAGCGCCCCACCAGTTCCAAAGTCTCCGAAACCCTGGAACGCCTGCTGAAGCCCCACAGCCTCCTGCGCTGGGTCTCGATCAGCGTCCTCAGTGCCCTGCTCCTGGCCGGCGGAACCAACTGGCTTCTGAGCCGGGGCGTCATTTCGGACCTCACCAAGAAGCGGCCCGCCCGGGTGGCTGTGTTCCCCATCGTGAATGGCACAGGTGATCCAAAGCTGGACACCATCGCCCGGATCATCCTGCCTGAGATGCTGGAGTCCGCCCTGCGGGAGAGCACCAAGCTCTCGCCCCTGGACGCTGACACCATGGCCAAGGCCCAAGCGGCACTCCACTTGCCGCCGGGGGCGGCCCTCAGCCCCGCGGATCAGGTCCGCCTAGCCTCAGCCCTGGGCTCCAAGCTGCTGCTGCGGGGCAGCCTCACGAGGGACAAGGACAACATGGTGGTCCTCCACTACGAGCTCAAGGACGCCACAGGCAAGCTGCGCCAAGCCGGAGAAGCCCGGGAGCCGATCCAGGGGGAGGCGATCCAGGCCTTGGTGATGAAGGCCGCCGGAGACCTGCTCCGGGCCACGGATCCTTTTGGCTCCCACAACCGCGCCCGGACCGGCGTGCCCCCTGCCCTGCTGGAGGCCTATGCCCGGGGCCGGGAGTTGCTGGACCACGGCGCCTTCAAGGAGGCCGCTCCGGCCTTCCAGGCCGTGGCCATGGCTGCTCCAGACTACGTGCCCGCCATCCTGGCCTATGCCCGCTGCCTGGAGCGGTTGGCGGACGCCCCGTCGGAGCCCGTGATCCAGTGGGCCCGCTGGGCCGCCCGGGCCCAGGGCAACCGCCAGGCCGAGCTGACGGCCCTCCACCTGCTGGCCATCCGCCTCGGAAGCCGGGGTCAGTGGGAGGCTGCGGACCGCGCCACCCAGGAGGCTCTGACCCTCGCCCGCACCCTGGGCGCCGCCAGCGAGGCCGGCATCCACACGACCCTGGGCGTGAATCTCCAGCGCCGCCACCGGCTGCCCGAGGCCGAGGCCGAGTACAAGCTTGCCCTCTCAGGCTTCCAGTCCGTGGAGGACCGGGTTGGGAGTTCCATGGTGCTCATTGACCTGGCCGTGGTGGAACGAGAGCGGGGGAACCTCAAGGGCGCTGAAAGCCACTATTTGGAGGCGCTGGAGGTGGTCCGCAGCAATGGCGACAAATGGAGTGAGTCCGTCATCACCAACAACCTCGGGGACCTGGCCTTGGCTCAGGAGGGCGGCCTGGACAGGGCCGAGGAGCTCTTCAAGAAGGCCAAGTCCCTGCGCGAGGTCATCGGCGACCAGAACGGCCTCGTCTACACCCTCATGGGCCTGGCTTCGGTGTACCAGTCCCGGGGTGACATCGACCGAGCCGAGGCGCTGGTCCACCAGTACCTGGACCTGGCCCGGAAAGCCTCGCTGCGCCCCATGGAGGCCCTGGCTTTGTACAACCTGGGCGAGTTGGCCCGCAGCGCGGGCCGCTTCGAAGCAGCCCGCTCCTATTACCTCCAGTCCTTCAGTGTCCATGAGGAGCTCAAGGATTCGGTTATGGAAGCCTACTGTCTGGCCGGTGCGGCGGAATGCCATGCCCGCGAGGGTCACCGGACCCCGGCCCGCAATCTGATGGAGCGCAGCCAGGCCCTCTCCACCGAGGAGTCGCCCTACATCCTGCGGGCCCAGGCCTGGCTGGCCCGGGGCGAGGGGCGCGGCCCCGAGGCCACGGCCCTCTTCACCAAGGCCCTCGCCAGCGCCAAGGTCCAGGCCCCGGAGATCGTGCGCGAGCTGAAGGAAGCCCTGCGCTGAGACAGCCCGTGTTTTAGCAGGGGGGTTGAAGCACCAGGTAAATGAATTAGGCCGGGGATGGGCGGTGATGGACGGGGATGGGAGGAGGCGGATGTAGGCCCGTTTCTCATCCCCGCGAATCCCCGGCAAAAAATCAGTTCGCTTTGCAATTTTGCTTTCGCGCCCTTTTCACGCCTTTAGTGGTTTCTTTTTTTCTGAACGCCCTCAGCGGCTGAGGATCAGCAGGGTGAGGTCATCCGCAAAAGGCTGTCCCTGGGTGAAGGCCACCACGTCGGCCAGGATCATGGCCTGCAGGTCTTCGGTGGGCCGGGCCAGCAGGGCTTCCAGGCGCGCCTCTCTGTAGAAGGAACCATCCGGGGCCTGGGCCTCGCTGAGGCCGTCCGTGAAGAAGATGAGGCTCTCCCCGGGCTCGAGGTTGCCTTCGCAGACCTCCAGGGAATCCAGGAAGCGGTCGGCGCTGAGGCCCACGCCCAGGCCCCGGGGCTGGAGGCGCAGGACGCTGCCATCGGCGCGGCGGTGGAAGGCCGGAGGATGGCCCGCCCGCACGAAGGCGAAGCGGCCCGTGCGGGGGTGGAAGGTGCCGTAGGCCAGGGTGAGGAAGAGCTTCCTCCCGTGCCCCTCGCACCAGATCGCGTTGAGCCGCGAAGCCACCTCCCGGGGATCCAGGGCCTGCTTGTCCAGGGCCGAGAGCACGCCCTTGGTTTCCGCCGCGTAGAAGGCGGCGCTGGTGCCCTTGCCGCTCACATCGGAGATGAGGAAAGCCAGGCTGCCGTCCAGCAGGGGGAAGAGGTCGTAGTAGTCCCCGGCAACTTCCAGGGCCGGCAGGATGGTGGCCCGCACCGAGGGCATCTTGAGGGCCTCGAGATCGGGCAGCAGGCGCATCTGCACCTCCCGC
Organism: uncultured Holophagaceae bacterium; assembly: GCA_903913215.1. Taxonomy (GTDB): domain Bacteria; phylum Acidobacteriota; class Holophagae; order Holophagales; family Holophagaceae; genus Geothrix. The sequence continues at coordinate 46,651 of CAIWKE010000036.1, read as the reverse complement.
GCCACGCGCAGCTCCTCCTCCATGCGCAGCCGCTCCTCCCGCTCGGTTGCAGCCGTCTGCAGGCGGGCCGCCATGTCGTTGAAGGCCACGGAAAGCTGGGCCACCTGATCCCGTCCCCGGGGCCGGATGCGCGCCGTGAAATCGCCCAGGGCCAGGCGCTGAACGCCCCGATGGAGGTCGTTCACGGCCCGGCCCAGGGACCAGGCCAGGCTCACCCCCAGCAGGGTGGACAGCAGCTGCGCCGCGGCCAGGCCCAGCAGCACCAGGCTGAGGATGATGATGGCCTTCACGGTGCCCAGGGAGAGGCCCTGGTGTTCATGGGCGCGGTAGCCCGCGAAGAGGGCGTAGAGGTTGGTCTCCGGTGTGGCCGTGAGCACCAGGGCGCGGCCTGTGGCCCAGTCCGTGAGCGGGAAGGCCAGGGGGGGCAGGCCGAAGGGCGCGAAGAGGGCGTCGCCCTGCAGGGCCTTGCCCTTGGTCCAGGTGGCCAGGACCTCGCCCTGGCTTTCCAGGATGGGCGCCTCAGCACCCACGCCCTGACCTGCGGCCCGGACCTTCAGCTTGCCCTCGCCCTTCGCGCCCCCCTGGCGAGGGCTCAGCTGGAACAGAACCTGGCCCCCGGCCAGGGCCTGGGCCCGATCCCCGAGAATGCCCAGGTTGAGGGAGAGGATGCGGTAGCCCTGGGGCTCCCGGCGCAGGGTCCGCAGGAAGATGTCCCTGGGGGCGCCGGCCTCCTGGGACTCCGCCCAGACCATGCCCAGGAAAGTGGGGGCGATGCCCTCGGGCAGGGCCGGGCGGTGCTCGATCCACGCGCCGCCGTAGGTGCGCAGGGCCAGCAGGGCCCCGGCATCCGTGGGCTCCTGGTTGGCCACCTTGAGAGCCTCCTCCCAGGCCCCGAGGGACTGCTGGGTGGAGCGGCTCACCTGGGCGCCCAGACCCAACCAGGCGAAGCCGAGGAGGGTGAGGGAAAGGCCCACCACGGGCAGCACGGAGAGCAGCGCCAGGATGACCCAGAGGCGCCGAGAGACTCGGAACAGCAGGCGCTGCCAGATCCAGCGCAGCAGGCGCCAGCCCAGGACCAGGCCACCTGACCAGACCAGCCCGCTGCCCAGGCAGCCGGAACCGTGCCCCAGGACCAGAAGGGCAAGGCCCAGCAGGAAGGCTGCCCATGGCCAGTGACGCCCGAAGCGGAAGGCTGCCCAGGCGCGGCGGAGGAGGTCCTGCAGCTTCGCGATCATCAGGGCATCAGCATGCCGCCGTTGACGCTGAGAATCTGGCCCGTGATGTAGCTGGCCTCGTCACTGGCCAGGAAGACCACGGCGGCGGCGATATCGGCGGGGGTGCCCATGCGGCCCAGGGGGATCTGCTTGGTGAACTCGGTCTTCACATCTTCCGAAAGGCCCGAAGTCATGGCGGTCTCGATGTAGCCGGGGGTGACAGCGTTGGCGGTCACGTTGCGGCTGGCCAGCTCCCGCGCCACGGATTTGGTGAGGCCGATGAGCCCGGCCTTGGCGGCCACGTAGTTGGACTGGCCCGGATTGCCCATCTGGCCCACCACAGACGCGATGTTGATGATGCGCCCCCAGCGCTGCTTCATCATGGGCTTGGTAGCCGCCTGGATGGCCGTCCAGGCGCCCTTGAGGTTGGTGTCCACCACGGCGTCCCAGTCCTCCTCCTTCATCTGGATGAGCAGCTTGTCGCGGGTTATGCCGGCATTGTTCACGAGGATGTGGAGGGCCCCGTGGCGCTCAATGGTGGTGGCGATGGCGCTGCGCACGGAGGCACCGTCACTGAGGTCCGCCTCGAGTACATCCGACTTGCCACCCGCCGCTGTGATGGCGTCCGCCACCAGCTGCAGCTTGGCCAGGGTCCGCGCCGCGCAGACCACCGTGGCCCCCTGGGCCGCCAGCTGCTTGGCGATGGCCTCGCCGATGCCCTGGCTGGCGCCGGTGACGAGGGCGATCTTGCCGTCAAGACGGAACATGGGACCTCCAAAGGGATGAAGGTCCAGTCTAGCCGCCCAGGGGAGCTCTGACGCCCGAGCTCGTACTGCAGGTAGTCCCGCTGGGGTTCTAGCCTGTCAGCCTAACCTAGGCCCTCCCACCTTCCGACAGTGGACCGCCCCCAAACGTAAAAAAGAGAAATGCAATTTGCCGGGAATAGACGGGGATGACGGGGATGGGATTCGGCCATTCCCAAGTCTGCTTTTCATCCCCGTCCATCCCCGCAGATCCCCGGCCAATGAGTTTTTGCAGAAAGCCAGCCGATTCCCCAGTCCCGGCTCTACTTGAGCAGCCTAAGCCACAGCGCCAGGGGGGCCAGGTCCGCCAGGGGGGTGTCATCCCCGTAGGCGCTCATGGCGGTCTGCCCGGAGAGCTCGGCGCGGCTGCGGGGTTCGCGCTTGAGTAGGTGGTTGGCCCCGGCGATTTCCAGCACCGCGCCTTTGAACTCCGCGGGCAGCGTGGCGGGCCGCCAGGTCTGGATGTCCCGGTCGCCCCAGACCACGGCGCAGGGGATGGTCAGGCGCTGGGCCGCGCCCCAGGGATCCAGGTCCAGCAAGTCACGCACGAAGGTGAGGCTCTCTGGTCGGCCCAGGGCCTTGGCGAGGCCCACCACGCCCGGTGCCACGCCCGCGGCCGCCCCGGGCAGGGAGGCGTGCTTGCGGATGGCACCCAGGGTGTCCTCCAGGAAGTCCAGGTTCAGCTTGGCCACGTCCGCTGGGGCATTGGCCGCGTCCAGGCTGGCCTTCACCTGGGCCACGATGAGCTTGCCCATGCTCATGCCCGGCATGGCCAGGAGCAGGGCCGCATCCGCGTCGCCAGCCGCCAGCAGGGCCAGCAGTGCACCTTCGCTGTGGCCCACCAGGAGCAGCTTCTTCCCCCTGGCTTCCGGAACCAGGCGAGCCGCCTTCAGGGCTCCCTTCACATCGCCTAGCTGCGCATCCAGGGAGATGTCCAGCTTGGGATCCACGGACCCGATGAAGCGCTTGTCGTAGCGCAGAGAGCCCAGGCCCTGCTCTTGCAGCCAGAGGGCCAGGTCCCGTCCACCGTGGCTGGGCACGGGGATGAGGGGGTTGGACCAGTTGCGGTCCGTGGGGCCCGAGCCAGCCACCTGCACGGCGAAGTAGGGGCTGGTCTTCCCGGCCCGCACACTGCCCTTGAGGGGGAAGGCGTTGAAGCCCGGGAAGGCCAAGTCCCGGTCCCCGGGCCCAGATCTGGAGGGCTCCGGTGCAGACGTGGGCGCAGACCCGGCCTCGGCACGCTGGAAGGCGCAGGCGATGCTCTGCCCACCCTGGGTGAACTGGCCCGCATAGGAGCCATCCGCCTGCCGACGCCCCTTGAATCGGGGGTCACCCGGAATCCCCGTCAGCGCGAAGGCCAGTGAACCCTCGGCCACCTGGATATCGCCCAGGGGCAGGTCCTTGACCCCTTGAGTCGGAATGGAAATGCGGCCCGCCCAGGCACCGACCTTGGCCTCCAGTGTGATCTGGATCTTCAACCCCGGGCCCGGGGTCTGGATGGTACCGTTCCAATCGCCGACGGGACTGGCAGGCACTTGAGCCACCAGGGCCGGAACGCAAAGCAGGGAGAGCAGCAGAGCACGGCGCATATGAATCTCCAAGGAGTCTAGCAAGACAGAGCGGCCCGCAGGCGGTAGGCGTAGACGATGGGAATGAGGCTGAGCAGAACCAGACCCGCCACCAGGCTGATCATCGGGTAGGGCTCGGGAAGGAATGCCGTGGGCAGGAGGAGGGTTCCGCCGATGACGAAGACCTTGCCGCCGAAGCGGTGGGTCTGCTTCCAGACCTCGCGGTTCTCCAGGGTCGGAGGGATGCGGATGCCGGTCCAGTCCATGGCCAGCAGGAACAGATAGATCGCGCTGGCAGCGCCCGCCAGCCAGCGGCTGCCCCAGCCGTTCACCTGGTTGTGGAGATCCCAGTGGATGGGCACCCGCTCTGGAAGGTACTGCAGGACCAACAGGCTCCCTCCCCAGAGGAGCGCCAGCATCAGCCAGACCGGCCATTCTTTGAGGACTTGCCGCGGGCTTTCGTCGGTGTCGGTTCCTGGAACAGGGTGATCAGCCATTGGAGCGCCTCCTGGAAGACGGTGGTGTGGAGCGAGTAGATCTGCTGCTGGCCCGAGCGGCGGACCTGCACGAGGCCCGCCTGCTTCAGCAGGTTGAGGTGGTGGGAGATGCTGGCCTTGCCGATGGGGAAGCCCTCGGCCAGCTCGCCCGCATTGAGGTCCCCGCGCTGAAGGCGCTCCAGGATCTCCTGGCGGGTGGGATCGCCCAGAGCCTTGAATACGAGGGAGCGGGATTCCATTCAGTCCACCTGGTTCAAGGGTAGGTATATTTTGAAGTTTGTCAAAATATCAAATTATCTGGAAGTTCCCGCCCCACAGCAGGCTGGGGATTGACAGAAGGTGGGGCATCCCCCAAGATTGCTGCTCTGGCAGTGATTGCTTAGGCATTTGATTGGACCTCCTTTATGAAACCGCAGCACGCCGAGGCAGAAAGTCTTTACACCGCCGAGAACTACAACCCGGAGGACAGCCTGGGGCGCCTCATCGCCGACGTGTCCGGTCGCCTGCTGGCGGCCTTCGATGACGAGGTGACCGAGCTGGGCATCACCGGGGCGCAGTGGGTGACCCTCATGCGGATCGCCAGCGGCTGTGGCTCCACGGCAGCGGAATTGTGCCGCTTCAGCCGCTACGACACCGGCTCCATGACGCGCATGCTCGATCGCCTGGAAGAGAAGGACCTGATCCGCCGCGTCCGCAGCAACTCAGACCGCCGGATCATCCACCTGGAGCTCACGGACGCGGGCCGGGAGCTCCACGCGCTCCTGCCTCCCGTGGCCATCAAGGTGCTGAACGCCCACCTGAAGGGCTTCACGCGGGCGGAGCTGGACCAGTTCAAGGGCTTCCTGAGCCGGATGCAGGCCAACAGCAGGTCCGCCTCGTGATCCGCCCTGGAGTTTCTTCGATGCCGATGGAGGTCTTGATGTCCGATGCCAGCCCCTGTGGTTTTGGGTTCCCGGGTCGGCGGCTGCTGCTGGGCCTGGCACTGCTGGGCTCCAGCCCGGCCTGGGCCCAGGTGGCCAGCCCCGCGCTCGCCGCCCCTGCCCCGGCCCAGCGCCTGAGCCTCATCCAGGCCATCCAGACGGCCCTGGACCAGAATCCCAGAGTCCACCAGTCGCTGCTGGCCATCGCCGAGAGCGGCGAGGACCGCAAATCCGCAGCCGCGAGCCTTATGCCCCATGTCGGCGCCCAGGCCTTCTCCCAGCGCAACAAGTACAGCCTCGACGCCCTCATGGGCATGCCCCAGCCCCACGGCCCCCAGCTAGTGGGTCCCTTCAGCTGGAACCAGGTGGGCCTGGAAGCCCAAGTGTCCCTCTTCGACCTGAGCCTCTGGAAGAAGTGGCGTGCGGCTCAGCATGCCGAGGACTCCACCCGCGCCCAGGGCCGGGCGGTCCGCGAGGAGATCACCGCCCTCGTGGTGGGCCAGTACCTCCGCGCGCTGCGCGCCGGCGCCTCCATCCAGGCGGGCCAGTCCCGCGTGGAGCTGGCTGAGGCCCTGGCGACCCTGGCCCAGAACCAGCAGAAGCAGGGTGTGGGCACCAAGCTCGACACCCTCCGCGCCCAGGTGATGCTGCAGACCGAACGCCAGCGTCTCATCCAGGCCCAGACCCAGCAGCTCACGGCCCTAGCGGGTCTGGGCCGTCTCCTCTCCGTCGAGCCCGGCACCCGCATCGAGCTGGCGGACACACTCCAGTCCCCGCTGCTGCCGGAGGGCGGCTTCCAGGCTTCCTACCAGGTCGGCCTCGCCCAGCGGCCGGAACTGGCCGCCCTCGCCGCCCGGGAGCAGGCCGCAGACAACCTGCGCCAAGCCGCCCAGGGCCTGCGCCTGCCCAGCCTCACGGCCTCGGGCTCCTACGGCAGCACCATGCTCCAGTCCGAGTCTCGCGCAACGACCTACCAGCTGACGGTGGGCCTGCGCGTGCCCCTCTTCACGGGGGGTCTGGTCTCCGCCCAGGTGGCCCGCGCCAAGTCCGAGCAGGCCCGGGTGCAGGAGGCCCAGCGTGATGTCAAAGCCCAGGTGGGGTATGAGATCCAGGTTGCCCAGGCCGAGCTGGAGGCCGCCGCCCACGAGGTGGAGGTCGCCAACCTCTCGGTGTCCCTGTCCACCGAAGCCCTCAGCCAGGCGCGCCATCGTTTCGAAGCGGGCGTCAGCAACAACATCGAACTGATCAACGCCCAGGATGAATTGGCCCGCGCCACGGACAACCAGATCAGCGCCCTCTATCGCATGAACCAGTCCCGTGCGGACCTGGCCCGGGCCACAGGCCAGCTGGAAAAATTCTACGCACCGGCTTCCAAGTAAAACCCCAGGACCTGCATTCCCGTTGGAGTTCCCTATGAGCGAAGATACCCCCGTCCAGTCCACCCCCGCCGACGAGAACGAAGGTGGCAGCTCCAACGCCATGCGGGCCCTCCTGATCGGCACGCCCATCGTGCTGCTGCTGGGCTTCGGCTTCTGGTTCCACAGCCGCAACCGCGTGAGCACCGACGACGCCCAGGTGGACGGCCACCTGGTGCCCGTCAGCAGCCGCGTCTACGGCAGCGTCGAAAAAGTGCTCGTGGAGGACAACCAGGCTGTGAAGGCCGGCGATCCCCTGGTGGCCATCGACCCCCGGGACACCCAGGCCAAGCTGGACCAGACCAAGGCCACCCTGGCCATGGCCAAGGCCCAGGTGGAGGGTGCCAAGGCGGAGCTGGAGCGGGCCCGCGTGGCCTTCCAGCAGGCCCGCAGCTCGGACCTGGACTCCGCCAAGGCCACGCTGGATTCCCGCAAGGCCAACCTGGACAAGGCTGCCAGCGACCTCAAGCGCATGAAGCCTCTGGCGGAGCGCGAAGAGATCTCCGCCCAGCAATTCGATGGCGTCCGCACCCAGGCCGAGGTGGCCGAGGGGGACTGGCGCGCCGCCCAGCAGAAGCTGGGCTCCCTCCAGCGTGAGGCGGACATCCGCAAGGTGGCCGTCGGTGCTGCCGAGGCCCGCCTCAGCGCGGCCCTGGCCCAAGTGGAGCAGGCCCGCGCCGCCCAGGAGGCCCTGGAGCTGCAGCTGGGCTACACCCGCATCCTCGCCCCCGTGGATGGCGTCGTCACCCGCCGCATGGTGGAGATGGGCCAGACCATCCAGCCCGGCCAGGGCCTGCTCACACTGATCCCCCTGCACCAGACCTGGGTCACCGCCAACTTTAAGGAGACCCAGCTGGCCCGCATGAAGCCCGGCCAGGAAGTGGAGATCAAGATCGACATGAACGGCGTCGAGCTGAAGGGCCGCGTGGATTCCATCGCCGGCTCCACCGGCTCCCGCATGAGCCTCCTGCCCCCCGAGAACGCCGTGGGCAACTTCGTGAAGGTCGTGCAGCGCATCCCCGTGAAGATCCGCATCGACGCAGCCGAGGCCAACAAGGTCATCCTGAGGCCCGGGATGAACGTCGAAGCGACCGTGCTTCTCAACTAAAACCACAAGGAAAAAGGACCTTTTGCCACAAGGAACACAAAGCAAAGCTCCCCTTCGAATCTCTGTTTTTCTTTGTGTTCCTTGTGGCTGATTTATTTCTTTGCGGCAGCCCACCCAAGTCCTTCTATTTGCGAGCAGCTTTCTAAATGTCCACCCACCGCCACATCAACCCCTGGATCATCGCCCTCACGGTGATGATCGCCACGTTCATGGAGGTGCTGGACACCAGCGTGGCCAATGTGGCGCTGCCGCACATCGCGGGGAACCTCTCGGCCACGGTGGAGGAGACCACCTGGGTGCTCACCTCGTACCTGGTGGCCAATGCGGTGGTCCTGCCCCTGGGCGGCTACTTCTCCAGCCTCATGGGGCGCAAGCGCTTCTACCTCACCTGCGTGACCATCTTCACGGTGGCCTCCTTCCTCTGCGGCATCGCGCCCTCGCTGGGCTGGCTCATCTTCTTCCGGGTCCTGCAGGGCCTGGGCGGCGGCGGCCTCCAGCCTATCTCCCAGGCCATCCTGGTGGAAACCTTCCCGCCGGAAAAGCGCGGCGCGGCCATGGCCGTCTACGGCATGGGCGTGGTACTGGCCCCCATCATCGGCCCGGTGCTGGGCGGTTGGATCACCGACAACTTCAGCTGGCACTGGATCTTCCTGATCAACATCCCCGTGGGCATGCTCTCCTTCGCCCTCACCAGCGCCCTGGTGAAGGATCCTCCCACCTTCCACCGCATCTCTCTCAAGGAGGGCGGGCGCTTCGACTACCTGGGCATCGGCGTCATCACCCTGGGCCTGGCCTCCCTGGAGATCGTCCTGGACGAAGGTCAGCGCAAGGACTGGTTCAGCTCCGGCTTCATCGTATTCTTCGCCATCGCGGCCGTGGTGGCCCTGGTCTATGCGGTCTTCCACGAACTGCGTAAGGATCGGCCCATCGTGGACCTGCGCTTGCTGAAGGACCGCACCTTTGCGGTGTCCATCCTCATGCTCTTCGTGCTGGGCTTCGTGCTCTACGGCAGCCTGGCCCTGCTGCCCATCTTCCTCCAGACCCTGCTGGGCTACACGGCCCTGCTCAGCGGCTGGGTGCTGAGTCCCGGCGGCCTTGCAGTGCTGTTCATGATGCCCGTCGTGGCCCTGCTGCTGAAGAAGTTCGACACCCGGATCCTCATCGGCATCGGCTTCTTCACCTGCGGCCTGGGCCTCATCCAGATGTCGGGCTTCAACCTGCAGGTGGACTTCCGCACGGCCATGTGGTCCCGCGTGGTGCAGAGCCTGGGCTTCGCCTTCCTGTTCATCCCCATCAATGTCTCCGCCTTTCAGCACATCCCCCACGAGAAGACCGCCTATGCGGCGGGCCTCATGAACCTGGTGCGCAACATCGGCGGCAGCACCGGCATCGCCATCGCCACCACCCTCCTGTCTCGCCGCGCCCAATTCCACCAGGCCAACCTCATCGGCAACCTGGCCCCGGGCGCCCCGGCCTTCCAGGGCTTCCTGGACCGCGCCACCCAGCTGGGCGTGCTGCGGGGCGGCCTTTCGCCCACGGACGCCGCCAAGGTCGCCCAGGCCTCGGCCTACGGCACCGTGGTGAAGCAGTCCAGCATGATGGCCTTCTCAGACACCTTCTGGTTCATGGGCGTGCTCTGCTTCGTGCTGTTCCCCCTGCTCTTCCTCATGCGCCGCAGCCGCGCCCAAGGGCCTGTGGCGATGGAGTAGGTTTTAGAGAGAACTGCTCACCGCCAAGACGCCAAAGCGCCAAGAAAAGGCACCAAGAAAAACAAAAGGCTTCCTGTCATTTCTTGGCGCTCTTGGCGTCTTGGCGGTGAATCTTTTTCTGTTTTTTAGAGAGTGAAACTGGCCACTAGCGCCGCGTCCAGGGCGGCGAGGGATTCTGGGGCCAGAAGGCCGTGATCGTCTTCCAGCATGTGCAGGCTGGCCTCGGGGTTGCGCTGGGCGTAGGCCTCGCTCTCGGCCACGGGCACCACGTCGTCCAGGCGCCCGTGCAATATCCGCGTGGGCACGGGGATGCGCCAGATCTCATCGCCCAGCCAGTGCGGCAGGTCTTCAAGCAGGTCCGACCCCAGCATGCGCAGGCGGTTGGCGGCGAAGTGGAAGGTCACCATGCGCCGCTGGGTGCGGTACTCGGCCCAGGCTGCGCTCTGCTGGCGGCGCCGGGCGAAGTGCACCGCCGGAGCCAGCAGAACCATGGACCGCAGGGCCGCGCCCCGATGGGCCACTGCCGTGGCAACGAAGCCCCCGAGGCTGGAGCCCACCAGCACTGGCGGGCCTGACAGCGTGCCCAGCAGGGCCAGCACCGCCTCCACCTGGGCCGTCACCGTGAGGGTTTCAAAGCTGGGCAGGTTCAGGTCCGGCGCCAGAAAGGGCACGCTGTGGCGCGCCGCCCAGTCCCGGCAGAACCTCGCCTTGTTCCCCTCTGGACCTGATGCGAAGCCGTGCAGGTAGACCAGGGTGGGCGTGGATTCAGAAACCATGATGAAACCAGTGTACCGGCCAAGGGCCTTCTTCACAGGTTCCGAAGCATTCAAGAGAAGCTTTTCTACCGGTGAGTAGCAGTGAGGAACGGTGAGAAGGATGGCTGCTTTCTCACCGCTTCTCGCCGTTCCTCATCGGTCGCTTTGTTTTTTTGCCGGGGATGAGCGGGGATGGACGGGGATGAGGTGATCCGGGCTGCGGCAGTGTTCCAGTCGGCAGAATGGCGCAAAGAGGTTGCCCTCCATGAGCCTTTTTTTCTTCGTGTCTTAGTGGTGGATCAGTAGCGCTCGGATCACTGCGCGGCGGGTTCATCCTCGTAGGCGCTGCCATCCACGCCGTTGTCCTTGCCGAGCTTGGCGAGTTCGAGCTGGACCAGTTCCTGGTGCTCAATCTCTTCGATCCGCAGTTCCTCGAAGAGGGCGCGGACGTCAGGATCCTTGATGGAGGGGAGCGCCGACTCAAAGAAGGCGTGGGCCTTCACCTCGGATGCCAGGGCAGCCGCCATGGCCTCGCGGGCGCTCATGAAGGCGCGGGCTTCGTCGAAGTCCGGGGCCTCCACATCGAAGATCATGGCTGCCTTGACCTGACGGGGCGTGTCGCCGAAGAGCTGCGTCCGTCGGGCCAGGAGTTCCCGACCGTGCTTGGCCTCGTTCTCCACCATGTAGGTGAAGAACTTGGCCGCCTCAGGGGTGTGGTGCTGTTCCATCTGCGCTGCGAAGTCCTGGTAGCGCTCCTGGGCCTCATCCTCGATGAGGATGGCGAGGTCGAGGGCGTCCATGAGGGACAGGTTGGCGAAATCGATGCCTTGAATGGCCATGGGACCTCCGCTTACTTCTTGATGAAGAGGTCGAGGATGTTCTCCTTGGGCAGAGCGTCCTTGGAGAGCAGGGCCTGACGTTCGCGCACCAGCGCGTCGTAGGTGGGGGCGGGCTCGGGATTGCGGTAGAACACGCCCAGGTGCATCTTCTCGCCGTAGTGCTGGGCGAGGTCCATGGCGGCCAGGCGGTCTGCCGGGTTGTGCCCCAGGCTCACCAGGGATTCCGAGATGGCCTTGAGGCCGCGGATCTGCTGGGCCTCCTCGCCGTAGGTGACGCAGGGGGACTGGATGTTCACGAAGGCGAAACCGGGGTAGCGGATGGCTTCCTCGATGACCGCGGCCATGCCGGCCAGGTCCGTGGGCGAAGCCTGGGCCACGAAGCCCGCGCCGTAGGCGAGCACGTAGAGCAGAGGATTCACCGGCTCTTCGAGGCTGCCGAAGCGCGAGGTGCAGGTGACCCGGCCCTTCTGCGAGGTGGGCGAGAGCTGGCCCTTGGTGAGGCCGTAGATCTGGTTGTCCATCACGATGTAGGTGATGTCCACGTTGCGGCGGATCAGGTGGGCGATGTGGCCACCGCCGATGGAGAAGCCGTCACCGTCACCGCCGGCGGCCAGAACCAGCAGGTCGGGGTTGGCCAGCTTGATGCCCTGGGCGATGGGCAGGGAGCGGCCATGGACACTGTTGAAGCCGTAGGCCGTGGTGTAGCCGGGAATGCGGCTGGAGCAGCCGATGCCGGACACGAAGGCGATCTCATGGGGGGGGCGGCCGATGGCGGCCAGGGCGCGGTAGATGCCCTGGACCACGGAGAAATCACCGCATCCGGGGCACCAGATGGGCTTGAGGTCGCTCTTATAGTCCTTGGCCTGGAATTCGCAAGTTGCGCTCATGGTGGACCTCACTCCTGGGGCTGAAGCTGGCCCTCGTGGCTGCGCTGCAGCTCCGAGAGGAGATGGTGGAGGGCCGCGACGATCTCGCCGGGCAGGAAGGGATTGGCGCCGCTGCGGGCCAGGGACTTGACGCCCTTGGGCAGGTCGATGTGCATGCGGAGGAGCTTGAAGGTCTGAGCCAGGTGGGTCTGCTCGATGATCAGGCCCTTCTGGACCGAGGTGAAAAACTCGTTGTAGACGCCCTCCGCCACGGGGTAGAGCAGGTAGGGCACCAGCAGCTTCACGTTCAGGCCCTCGGCCTGGGCCATGGCCAGCGCCTCGCGGCAGACGCCGGCGATGCTGCCCCAGGCGATCATGGCGATGGGCGCGTCAGGGTTGCCCAGCACCTCGAAGAGGTCCTTGCGGTCCTTGAGGGGATCGAACTTCTTGGTGCGCTTGTCGTTCATGCGCTGGTGGACGCTGCCGCTGTTGGTGGGCGCACCGGATTCCACGTGCTCAATGCCCGAGGCCAGGTAGGTGCCGCCGAGCATCCCCGGGTGGCTAATGGGGCTGATGTGGTTGTCCGTCTGCTTGAAGCGCTTGTAGTCCACGAGGTCCGCCCCGTGGGGCTCCTGGCGGTTGATGATCTTGAACTGGGAGGTGTCGATGGGATCCAGCGTCTCCTTGCGGGAGGCGATCTCCTGGTCCGAGAGGATGATGACGGGCGTCTGGTAGTACTCGGCGATGTTGAAGGCCTCGATGGTGATGCGGAAGGTGTCGGCCACGGAGGTGGGGGCCAGCACCGGGCGGATCACGTCGCCGTGAGCGGAGAAGCAGGCGGCGAAGAGGTCCGACTGCTCGGTCTTGGTGGGCAGGCCCGTGGAGGGGCCGCCGCGCTGCACGTCCACGATCACCAGAGGCAGCTCAGCGATGCTGGCCAGACCCATCATCTCGGACTTGAGGGAGAGGCCCGGACCGCTGGTGGCGGTCATGGACTTCTTGCCAGCGAAAGAGGCGCCCACGGCGGCTCCGATGCCCGCAATCTCATCCTCGGCTTGCAGCACCGCGCCGCCGTACTTCCAGACGTGGTCCGTGAAGAACTGCATGATCTCGGTGGAGGGCGTGATGGGGTAGCCGCCGAAGAACTGGCAGCCAGCGAAGATGGCGGCGGCAGCGCACATGTCGTTGCCGTCGGTGATGAGCTTGACCTGGCCCTTGGTCTCCGAAGGCATGACGGCCATGCTGGTCTTGAGGGGATGTTCCATGGCGAAGGCGCGGCCTGCGTCGAAGGCGCGCTGGTTGGCGTTCACCAGTTCCTCGCCCTTCTTGGCCAGCTTCTTCCGGATGCCCTTCATGACGGCCACGGCGCCGATGCCGAACCAGCCGGCGATGAGGCCCAACACCACGGTGTTCTTGGCGCGCTCAGTGCCAGCGGTCTCCTTGGCCATGGCCGCGATGGGCACGGCGATGACCTGCAGGGGCGTGACGCCCACCAAGGGAATCTCGGTCTCTTTGATGCCCGTGGCGGCCTCGTAGATCACCACGGTGTTGCCGCTCACGGGCAGCTCAGCGCCGAACTTGAGGAAGTCTTCCCAGTTCAGGGCCACGGCCACGTCGAGGTTGCCGCCCGGATTGAGAATGGGCTCCGTGGCGATGCGCACGCGGCAAGAGGACTCACCGCCGCGAATCTGCGAACCGAAGCTCTTGGTCATGACGCCGTGGTAGCCCTCGGCCGCAGCGGCCTGCAGGAGCGAGTCGCCGGCGGAGACGATGCCGTCTCCTCCAGAACCGGCCATTCCGAAGACAAGATCCTTGCGCATGAGCACCTCCGGGAAAGGAGTGGAGTGAGGGAAGCGTGGGCATGCAAAGGCGGCCCCGCCTCCCGCACACGAAAATGGGTCGTGGCGATCTGTTTACCCTAGCCGCTTGGAGCCACGGCATTCATCACAGTTTGCCGTCGTGGCCCGGGTTTACCTGGGGTCCGGGCCTAAACTGGGCAAGTCATTCCGTGTAGGCACCGGCACAGATGACCATGTCCTCGTGGAGCATGACAAAGGTGGATTTCAGCTCCACTTTGCCAGTCTTGGGATCCGGGTACTTGTATTCCGTCCACCCCTTGCCCTTGGTCTTGGCGTTGGCAATCATCTCGCGGACATAGAACTTGCCGTCCGGGTCCTTGGCGTCGAAGCGGTTGAGGCCCACCAGCGGGGCCCGCGATCCGTGGGCGAGGCAGAGCCCCTTTAGGTCGTAGATGAACAGGTAAAGGGAGTCCCCCTTCTTGAGGTGGAAAGCCCCGCTGGGCAGGCTCGTGGCCTCCAGGAGCTTGGCCTTGCCATTCTTCTTGGCGAAGGCGATGGCGTCCTTCACCAGGGCCTCAGCCTTGGAACTGTTCTCCGCCTGGGCGAACAGCATTCCACAGGTCACAGCTACCACTGCAAGGCTGCGCATCCACCGCATGGCATGTCTCCTTTGGGTAAGAACCGCGCCCAGAATGCACAGGTACATAGCTGACTGTCATGTCCAGAGCTGGGTATCCCCTGGGTTTCGGCGGGAGCCGCCCCGGACTTGAGCTTGTTTCGGTTTCGCCTGGATTACGGCCCTCAACCCAACTGGGCCAGATCCTCGGGGGCGCCGAAGCTGAGGGCGCTGACCTCCATGCCCCGCTCCTTGGCCTGGCGTTTCACCAGACCCGCCAGCACCTTGCCGGGCCCCAACTCCAGGAAGGTGGTCACACCCTGGTCCAGCAGCAGGTCCAGGGTGGCCTGCCAGCGCACGGCGCCAGGAATCTGGCGGCGCAGGCCGTCCCGCAGGGCCTCGGGCTCAGAAACCGCCAGAGCATCCACGTTGTTGACCAGGGGGCAGCGGGGCGTCGCGAAGCTCAGTCCCTGGAGGAACGGCTCCATGTGGGCCTGGGCGGGCCCCATGAGGGGAGAGTGGAAGGGCGCGCTCACGGGCAGCTTCACGGCCTTGCGACAGCCCCGGGCCTTGGCGGCCTCCATGGCGGCCTCCACGGCGCCGGCGTGGCCGGCGATGACGATCTGGCCAGGACCGTTGAAGTTGGCAGGGACCACGACCTGGCCCGTGGCCGCAGCGGCCTCAGCGCAGCTGGCTTCCACGTCCGCCTGGCTCATGTTCAGGAGGGCCGCCATGGCGCCCACCCCTACGGGCACGGCCTGCTGCATAGCCCGGCCGCGCTCGCGCACGGTGCGCACCGCGGCGGCGAAGTCCAGGGCACCCAGGGCCACCAGGGCGCTGTACTCGCCCAGGGAGTGGCCCGCCGCGAAATCCGGCGCGGGCAGGCGCTCCGCCCAGGCCCGCACCACCATGAGGCTGTGGGTGAGAATGGCTGGCTGGGTGTGCTCCGTGAGCTTCAGCGTCTCCTCAGGGCCCTCGGCCATGAGCTGCGAGAGCGGAAAGCCCAGAGCCTCATCCGCTGCAGTCAGCACCGCCTGCGCCGCAGGCTCCGCCGCCGCCAGCGCAACCCCCATGCCCACCGCCTGCGACCCCTGCCCCGGAAACAGCCAAGCCACCTTGTTCATGGTTCCTCCCAACAAAAAACTGATCCACCACGAAATATCAGTTTGCCTCGCGAATCGGCGCAGTCGATGCCGAGAAGACACGAAGACGCAAAGACGGATAGTTCGTGGTGGATCTTTTAAATGCTCAATCCTGGGGCAGCAGCAGGGCGACGCGCTCCTGGATGCGTTCGTGGAGGCGGTGCTCCGCTGCGCGGAGGGCGGCGCGGATGGCGTTGCGCACGGCCTTGGCATCGCTGCGGCCGTGGCCGATGATGCTGATGCCCTTCACGCCCAGCAGGGGGGCGCCGCCGTACTCGGCGTAGTCCAGCTTCTGCTTGAAACGCTTCAAGGCGGGCTTGGCCAGGAGGCCCGCGAACTTGGTGAGGGGGGTGGCCATGAAACTTTCCCGCAGGCCGCCGATGATGCCCTCGGCCAGCGCCTCGCTGGACTTCAGCACCACGTTGCCCACGAAGCCATCGCAGGCGATGACATCGAAGTCGCCGTTCCAGATGTCGCGGCCTTCAGCGTTGCCCTCGAACCGGATCTCGATGTTGCGCAGCATGGCGGAGGCGTCCTTGGTGACGTCCGTGCCCTTGCCGTCCTCCTCGCCCACGCTGAGGATGCCAACCCGGGGCCGTTCCACGCCCAGGACCTCCTCGGCATAGACCGAGCCCATGACCGCAAACTGGGCGATGTGTTCGGCGCGGGAGCCCACATTGGCGCCCACATCCAGCAGGACCGTGGGCTTACCCATCATGTTGGGCAGGACGCTGGCCAGGGCCGGCCGGTCCACGCCCTCGAGCTTGCCGATAACCAGGCTGGAGGCCACCATGGCGGCCCCGGTGTGGCCCATGGACACGACGCCCTGAGCCCGCCCTTCGCGCACCAGCTGGGCGGCCACACGGATGGAGCTGTCTTTTTTCTCTTTGAGGATGCAGGTGGCCTTGTCATCCATTGCCACTGTGTGGAAGGCGTGGACCAGCTCTGTGCGGGTCATGAGCTCTGGAGTGAAGCCATGCTGAGCCAGCAGAGGCCGGATCACGCCCTCATTGCCCACCAGGAGCAGGTGCAGCCCGGGCCAGGCCTCGAGAGCCTCCCGGGCGCCTTGCAAGGTGGCATGGGGAGCGAAGTCGCCCCCCATGACATCCAGTGCGATGCGATGGCCGTGCACCGGCCGACTCTTAAGCCGTTGCAGCGACGCGGACGGCCAGCTTGCCGCGGTAGAAGCCGCAGCTGGGGCACACGCGGTGGGGCAGCTTGGGCGTCTGGCAGTTGGGGCAGGTGCTGGCGCTCATAACCTCCAGCGAATCGTGGGTGCGCCGGCGGTCGCGGCGGGCCTTGGAATGGCGGCGCTTGGGATTCGGCATGACATGCTCCTGGGAAAAGAACGCAAAGTTCTAAGTTAATGGTTTCAGGATTGAGGGTCCAGCTTGATTCCCGCCAGGGCCTTGGTGAGGGCCTTGTTGAGGGCGGAAGGGAGCTGCTCAGCCTCAGGCTGGCAGTGACAGGCACCCTTGTTCCAGTTCTTGCCGCACTGGGGGCAGAGCCCCTGGCACGCTTCGAGACAAAGGGGATGCATGGGGGCCTGGAGCTCGAACTGCTCGCGGACCAGTTCGGTCTCGTCCAGCAGGTCCTCGGGGAGGAACACTACGTCGAGATCCTGGGAGCCCAAGGTGTGGCAGCCGCGACCCACGAGTTCGGGATCCTTGCTGCCCAGGAACTGGCTTTCGACATGGAGGGGACGGTCCAGGGGGGTCAGGCAGCGGCTGCAGGCGCCCTGCCAGATGGCCTGACCTTTGACTTCCAGGAAGATGTCCGCGTCCGAGCGCAGCACGAACACAGACCAGCTTAGATCCCGCAGGGACACGTCCCCTTCGAGCTCCAGACGCTCCGTGGTGCCGTTCAGGCGGAGGCCCTCCAGGGGCAGTTTGTGGAGGTCGATCACTTGGGCGTCCCGCTCGCCGTCGGCGCAGGAGCCTTGGCAGTGCCAGGAGCGGCGTCGCCCGTGGGTGAACCGCCTGTCATCTGACCCGGGGTGCGCGTGAAAGGACCCGCCACATCGGGATTATCGGGATCCCCGGCGCACTTCAGCTCGTAGTTGCCTCGGGTGGACTTGCCTTCGTAGGGCTGCTTGAAGGGGTCCGTGGCGGACATGCCCACCTTGATGAGGCTTTCCTTCACCAGGGCCGAGTTGCCATCCACCATGGCGTCATAGCTGCCGAAATCCGGGAAGTTGCCGTGCTTGAGGTAGTACTGGTCCAGGCCCTCAGCCACGATCTTGAGTTCATCCTGGGCCTTGATGTAGCGGGCCTGGGCCGACTGCTTACGGAACTGGGAGAACCCGAGGGTGCCCAGGACGGCAATGATCATCATGGCCACCAGGAGCTCCAGCAGGGAGAAGCCCCTGCTCTTGGTCCTTGGGCTCTGGGCCTTAGCAGCGGGGCTCTGGGCCTGAGGGGCGCGGAGGTCGGTGGAGGGGGTCATGGTCGTGGTCCGGTTAGAGGGCGCGGCTGCGGTGCATCCGAGCGTTCCAGTGTGCCAGGAATGGCTGGAAAGACAAGCATTCATGGGGATCATGCCTCCTTTGAGCCTTCGGTTCCCCCAGATTCGTCCACCAGGGGAGCCGGGAAGTCCTCGGGCCGGGGAAAGGCCTTGGGCAGGGCCTCCAGCCCCCCCAGTTCGGCCAGCCAATAGCGGTAGGCCCGGAAGCTCATGCCCAGGCGCTTGCCGGCCTTGGTCTTGACGCCCCCCACCTCGTCGAGGGCCCGCCGGAGGAAGTGACCCTTGAGGGCCGTGATCCAGGCCTCCAGATCAAAGCCATCCGGGGGGATCACCAGAGGCGCTGGCAGGTCGGCACCGTCGGGGCCGCCCTGGTGGCCGATGCCATCTGGCAGCAGATCCCGGGTGATGGGGCCTCCCGGGTTGAGGGCCACGCAGCGCTCCATGAGGTTTTCCAGCTCCCGGACATTGCCCGGGAAACGGTGCCCCAGCAACTGGGTCATGGTCTCCGGGTGGAGCTGCATGGGCGCCTTGCCCAGCTTCTGGCAGAAGCGGCGGATGAAGTGCTCCGCCAGCACCGGCAGATCTTCGGGCCGCTCCCGCAGGGGGGGCAACTCAATCTGGAGGATGTTCAGGCGGTAGAAGAGGTCCTCCCGAAACGCCCCGGTGCCGGCCCGGGCCCGTAGATCCCGGTTGGTGGCCGCAATGATCCGCACATCCACGGGTTTCTCCTCCGTGGCGCCCAGGCGCCGAAAGCGGCGCTCCTGAAGCACGCGCAGCAACTTCACCTGGAGGGCCAGGGGCATCTCGCCAATCTCGTCCAGGAAAAGGATGCCGCCACCGGCCTCCTCGAAGAGGCCCCTTTTCAGGGCCCCGGCACCGGTGAAGGCGCCCTTCTCTAAGCCTAAGAGCTCACTCTCCAGCAGGGCCTCAGGCAGGGCCCCGCAGTTGATGGCCACGAAGGGACCCCGGGCGCGGTCCGAGTAGCGGTGGATGAGGCGGGCCACCACCTCTTTGCCGGTGCCGCTCTCGCCGGTCAGAAGCACTGTGGTGTCCGCCCGGGAGACTTTACCGATGAGGGCATTGATGCGCCGCATCATGGGCCCCACACCCACAAGCTCGCCCAGGTCCTCGGGGGGGGCCGCCTCGGGCAGGGCCGCCTCCAGGAGGCCCTTGAGGGTGGCAATAAGGTCCTCGTGCTTGAAGGGCTTGGTGATGAAGTCCACGGCCCCCTGATTGAGGGCCTGCACCGTGGTTTCCGTGGTGGCGTAGGCGGTCATGATCACCACCGGGGTCTTCAGGCCCTGCTCATTCATCCAGCTGAGCAGTTCGATGCCAGAGCCGTCCTTGAGCTTCAGGTCTGAGAGCACGCCATCAAAGGTGGTCTCCTCCAGGGCCCGGCGGGCCTCGGCGATGCCCGGGGCGGGTTCGCAAGCGAAGCCAGCCCCCTCCAGGGCCAAGGTCAGCACTTCCCGAAGGCCGGGTTCATCCTCCACCAAAAGGATCCGTTGGGTCGCGGGAGGGGCCATGGCTGCCTTCTGGGAGTGACTTGATGGGTCTATTGAATCCCATAATGCCCCCTTACATGGCCCCTCCCAAGTGCAAATCCCAGCCGGGCGCATCCCGGCTGGCCACCCATGTACGTCCTTGGTTGAGATACCATCTTGGTTCAGAAAGAATCGGGAACTGGGGGCATGGGTGATCGAGAGTGGCAGGGATAGGCTGCGCAGAGCCCTGCAGAAAGGTGTTGCGCCTGAGGTCTGGATTCGCTTTCCCCGTCAGCTTGGTGATGTGGTCTTCTCCATGCCATTCCTTGGGGAACTGCAGGCGGACTGGAATCAGGTGGCGGCGGAGCTGGGCATGAAGCTCCGCTGGATCGCCGTGGGGCACGACATCGGGGTCTCCCTCCTCGCAGAAGCCAATCCCCAATTCATTGCTGAAACGACCATCGAGCACATGGGGATGGGAAAACCGGACCCCTGGAACCTGCTCCGGCGCTGGAGGGAACGTCAACCTGTGGCGGTCATCAACCTGAGTCAGAGCGTGCGCCTGTCTCTGGCGGCTTGGATGGCCAGAGTGCCTGTGCGTGCGGGGGACGCCGACAACCATTTGGGCTTCCTGTACCACTACTCATTCAGCTATCGGCAGCCCACTGGACACCTCGTGCTTCGCTTCGGGGGACTGCTGCAGCAACTCACGGGCCGGACGAGGATGGCCTGGCTGCCCCTGGGACCTGACCGCCTTGGCGGGGAAACAGGGCTGGACCTGCTGCGTTCCCTGGGCTGGCAAGGAGAGCCCTTCGTGGCCCTGGCCTTCGGCACCCGCCTGGACAGCAAACGCTGGTTCCCCGAGGAGGAGAAGTGGCCCGAGCTTGCTCGCCTGCTCATGGCTCAGGGCTACCGCGTCCTCTGGCTGGGGGGCCCCGATGAGGTGCCCCTCGGCGCGCGCCTTGCGGCCCTGTCGCCGGGCAGCCTCAACGCCACGGGCCTGACCAGCATCCCCCAGGCTTGCGCCATCCAGTCCCAAGCCTATGGCACGGTAGCCGTGGACACCGGGCTCGCCCACACCTCGGCCGCGACGGGGCGCCCCACCGTGACCGTGTTTGGCGGCCCCACCTTCGAGTGTTTCGCCAGCCCCCAAGGTCCCCACGCCCAGACCGTCCGAGCCCCGGTCGTGGATATGAGCCCCAGCCCTGGACCAGTTGCGGCCCACCTCAACGACACCTTCCGGCTGGATCCTGCCCGGGTGGCCCTGCTGCTCCACGCTCTGGCCGGGGAAGCCCAGGCCGCTGAAACCGGATCCCGAGCATGACCGAGCTTCCGAAGGGCGCCGTCTGGGTGCGCCTGCCCCGCTTCATTGGCGACGGCATCATGATCAGCCAATCCCTGGAGCCCCTGCGGCAGACCGGCGTCCCCCTGGTGGCCTGGGGCCCCGCCAAGGTGGTGGAACTCTATCGCGGCAGCAACGCCTTCGACGGCGTCCAGGCGGACGAACCCGCAGGCCGCAGCCTCGGAGTGCTCGCCCGGACCCTCCGGCGCGCCCGTGCAGCCGCCGTCATCAGCTTCGCGAGAAGCCTGCGCCCCCTGCTGGCAGGCCTGGTGGCTGGCGTGCCACTGCGCCTGGGGTGGAAAGAGGGCGGTGGCTGGCTGTTGGCCACCCACCATCACCCCTGGTGGCAGACCAACCTGCACCACATGGACCGATACGATGGGCTCCTGCGCAAGGCCTACCCCCACCTGCCGACCGATGTCCCCCCGAGTTGTTTCCGCCCCCGCCCAGAAGCGGAGGCCGTCGTAGCCGAGTTGCTGCGGAGCAGGCAGTTGGACTCGGGTTTTGTGGTCCTAGCCCTGGGGGGAAATGAGTGGAACAAGCGCATGGAGTCGGGCCCCTGGATCGACCTTATCCATAGGCTGGAAGCCGATGGCTTGCCCGCCATCCTCATGGGCCATGGTCCTGACGATCAGCAATTGGGCGAGGAGTTGCAGGCCGAAACCAATGGAACGGTGAACCTCGTTGGAGCCCTAAGTCTGGCGGAAACATCGGCCCTGCTGGGGCTGGCCCGAGGCATGGTGGGGAATGATTCCGCCTTAGTCCACCTGGCGGGCGCCGTGGGTTGCCCCCTGGTGGCAGTGTTCGGACCGACCCGAACAGAATGGTCGGCCCCCCGGGGTCCCGCCGTTCGGATCATCCAGCGCAAGGACCTGCCTTGCCTTCCCTGCGCCGTGCATGGCTGCGCGGTGCCCGGCCACCCCTGCATGCGCGAGGTTCCGGTGGACCAAATCTGGCAGGCTTTGCAAGAGGTCCTGCGGCCAGCCCCTTCCCTGCACGGGGGTAGCCATGCCTGAGCAACCACCGGCTTCGGGCGCCGTGGTGGGCATCTGCGTCCTGGATTACCATCAGCCCGCCGCCACAGCTAAATGCATCCAGTCTCTGCTGGAACGGGAGCCTGCCACCAGCCGCATCCTGTGGCTGGAGAACGATGCCCAGGCCAGTCGCCCCCAGTTGGAGGCCGCCCTCGCCGAGGCACCCTTTCCCTGGGTCTGGCTCGATCCCACCCAGGACCCCCTGCCTGGTCCTGGGGTCGTGGGTGTGATCGCCATCCCGGAGAACCTCGGCTACGCCGGGGGCAACAATCTGGGGTTGCGCTTCCTCAGCCACCACAGCGTGCCTTGGTCCTGGGTGCTCAACAACGACACCCTGCTGCTCCACGGGAACAGCTCCTGTCTGGTGGACGCAGCCTTGGCGCGACCTGAGGTGGGCCTCTGGGGCACCGCCATCACATCCGACCTCTACCGTCCCTACTTCGGCGGGGTCATCAGCGCCAAGGACTACCGCCCGCATCGCTGCGAGGACTTGGCGGAACTGGAACGGCACCCCAGGGCCTTCGTGAGCGGCTGTAGCCTCTTCCTCAGCAGCGTTCTGGCCGCTGAACTGGGCTTCATCCCTGATGACTACTTCCTTTACTTCGAGGACCCGGCCTTCTCCATGGAGGTCAAGCAGCATGGCCTTGGACTCAGCGGCCTCGACACCGTGCGGATCTGGCATCACGAGAGCCTGTCTTCAGGCATGCGCAGCCCACTCATGACGTTCTACAACTGCCGCAACCGCTGGATCTTCATCGCCCGCTACTTCCCCCAGGCGCTTACGCGGCAGAGGTTGCGCCGCTGGCTTCGGTTTCAGGCCCTCTTCTTCCGCGGCAAATTTTGGCAGATGAGACTCGAGTGGCTCGGGTACAGGGATTTCTGCCAAGGTGCCGCAGGTCGCACCACCCGCGTTTTCTCCAGGAGCAGCCGAGCATGAGCACGGAACCTGAGCTAGCGGCTAGCGCGCGCCCGGCCATCATCCTCGTCCACTACGGCTCCCCGGAGCTGACCCGGCGCTGCCTTGAGAACCTGGTGGCGGTGGAGACGGCGCCCCATCGCGTGGTGGTGGTGGACCACGGCCCCCTGCCGGGCCTGGCCGAGGCTCTGGCGGGGGCCCACCCGGACTTCGCCATCGTGGCCAACCACCGCAACCCCGGCTTCGGCGCCGGCTGCAATACAGGCGCTCACTTCGCCTTTGCCGGGGGTGCCGCCGCCGCCTGGTTCCTGAACAATGACGCCATCCTCAAAGGCCCCACCCTGGGTCGCCTCATGGAACTTGCCGCGGCCCATCCCGATGTGGGCCTCTGGGCTACGCACCAGCTCAATGGGGACCGGCGCGAAGGCACCTACGTGCACCAGGGCTGGTACCGCAAGGGCCTGAAACGCTGCGAGTATCCGGCCCCAACCGGCTGCAAGGTGCTGGAGCCCTCAGAGTCCCTGGGTGGCGCCAGCATGTTCATCACCCGCCAGGCCTGGGAGCGTGTGGGGCCCTGGCCCGAGCAGTTCTTCCTGTACTGGGAGGACGTGGCCTGGTCCCGCCAGGCCCATGCCCTGGGTCTGCCCCTTGTGCTTACGGATCTGGAGGTGCTTCACCTCAGCTCCCAGACCATCGGCCGCCGCAGCCATCTGCAGGTCTTCTACAACGCCAGGAATCGTCTACTGCTGCGCCACCTGATCCACCCCACCAAGCGCGTGGCCCGCTGCTTCTTCGGCCTCTACCTGGTGCAGAAGCGGATCTTCCAGGGCCGCTGGGATCTGCTGCCCCCGGCCTGGCACGGGGTGCTGGCAGGCTGGCGAAACGAACAGGGACGTGATGCCCGCTACTGAGTCGCTGATCCCCCTGGGTGCCACCTGGCTGCGCCTGCCCCGCTTCGTGGGGGACACAGCCATGCAGCTGCCCATCCTGCGCCTGCTGCGGGAGCAGGACATCGGCCCCCTGGTGGTCTGGGGGCCCAAGGCCGCCGTAGGCCTGGTGGCGGATACCTGGTTTTGCGATGCGGCCCTGCCGGACGAGGGCAAGCCCGGTCCCCTGGCCATGGCCCGAACCCTCCGGCAGTACCAGGCCGCCCGCAGCATCCACTTCCCCAAGTCCCTGCGCCCGGCCCTGGCCGCCTGGCTGGCCCGGGTGCCTGAGCGCATTGGGGTCGATGAGAGCCTCGCGGGCTTCTTCAACACCCACAGCGGCCCCTTCTGGTCCGCCGAGGGGCCCTTCCTGCAGCGCTACCACGCAGTGTTGAAGCGGCGCTGGCCGGACCTGCCACCCATGCCCTACGCCGACTTCGATCCCCGGGTGACCATCGCCCGACCGGAGCAGCCCTACCTCTGCCTCATGCCCGGCTCCACTTGGCCTTCCAAGGCCTGGCCCCGGGAGCACTTCCGCGAGGTTGTGCTGCGGGCCCGCAGGGAAGGCTATGCCGTGGCCGTGCTGGGCTCCCCGGACGAGGCCGAGACCTGCGCCCAGGTGGCCGGCCAGGAGGGGCTCAATCTCTGCGGCCAGACCAGCCTGAAGGAGGCCGCCGCCTGGCTGCGGGGCTCCGCGGGGGTGCTGGGCAATGATTCGGGCCTCAGCCACCTCGCCGCCGCCACGGGCGCCCCCGTGCTGGCCCTCTATGGCGCCACGGATCCAGGGGGCTCCACCCCCTGGGGTCCCCGGAGCCGGGCCCTGCGCCGCCCCGGCGTTCCCTGCGCCCCCTGCTTCAAGCCCGACTGCTTCACGCCCGGCCAGCCCTGCCTGCGCGACCTGGGGCCTGACCAGGTCTGGACCGAGCTCCAGGCCCTCATCTCCGGGTAGAATCACGGGTCTGCTTCGAGGTTCCGCATGCTCCGACATCTTTTCATCGCCTGCGCCGCCCTGACCCTCATGGCCCAAGCCCCAGTCATCACCTTCGACAAGACCCACCAGGACTTCGGCCGCATCTCGCCCGAGCGCAAGGTCTCGGCCAAGTTCAAGGTATCCAACACCGGGAACGCCTACCTCAACATCACCCAGGTGCGCCCCAGCTGTGGCTGCACCTACACCATGCTGGGAAAGTGGTCCCTGGCCCCGGGTGAGGCCACGGAGATCGAGGCCCAGTTCGACCCCAAGGGCATGCGGGGCCTGGTGCGAAAGTCCATCCTGGTGGTCTGCGATGACCCCAAGACCCCGAACCTGAACCTCAGCCTGGAAGCCGAAGTGGTCCAGGAGATCATGCCCTCCGTGGAGGCCGTCTACTTCCTCCAGGCCCCCCGGTCCACCACCACCAAGAGCAGCGTCCGCTACCAGAGCGGCAACGGCGATACGGTGCAGCTCACGGACGTGAAGGCCCCAGGCGCCCCTTTCCTGGGCTTCGCCTACCGCCCCGAGGGCAAGGACGTGGTCCTGGAGGTGAGCTTTGATGGCCGCAAGGTGCCCGCGGGCCAGCTGCGCGGTGTGGAGCAGGCCACGGTGAAGTTCAACAACCCCCGCCTGAGCCAGATGACGCTGAACATCCAGTGGGAGCTGAAGCCCGTCATCACAGTGACCCCCTTCGAGGTGGTGCTCCAGGATCAGGGGGCCAAGGAGCTGCGCCAGAAGCTCAGCCTCAAGCAGGTGGACGGCCGCCCCTTCCGGATCACCAGCAACCGGTGCTCCCTGGCGGGGGTGCGCGTGGAGGGCCTGAACCAGAAGGCCGCGACCCAGGACATCACTGTGATCCTGCCCGCCACCCTCAAGGCCGGGCGCTACAGCGAGACCCTGGCCCTCAGCACGGACGATCCAGACCAGCCAGAGTTGACGATCCGTGTGACCGCCCTGCTGAAATAGGGCCCGCCGCGCGCTGTCGCTGAATTTCCCTCGGGTCCTTCCGGGGTGGGCGTTAGCCTTGAACAATGCCCGAAACCCGCCGCTCCCACCTGGTCGCCGTGCTGGCCTTGGCCGCCATTGCCATGGTGTGGGCTGGGGGCTTTCCCGCCACCAAATACTGCCTCCAGGCGGGGCTCTCAGTGGGAGCCATCCTCAGCATCCGCTTCGCCATCGGCACCACGGGCCTGGGCCTCATGCTGCTGCTCCTGCGGGTGCCCATCCGCCGCCGGGACGCCCTGGACGGCCTGTTGCTGGGTCTGGTGCTGGTCACCCTCTTCTGGCTGCAGACGGATGGACTGCGCTTCACCACCACCTCCAAGTCCGGCTTCATCACGGGCCTCTATGTGATCTTCACGCCCCTGGTGGCCCTGCTGGCCGGAGACCGGATGCGGCCCTCCCACGGCCTGGGCGCCCTGGTGGCCCTGGCGGGCCTGGCCCTGCTGGTACGCGAGCCTGGGGCCGCCTGGGGCGGCTGGAACCGCGGGGATTCCGAGACCCTGCTGGCGGCTATCCTCTGCGGCTTTCACATCGTGATGACCGCCCACTTCTGCCGCCGCTCCAATGGCTGGGTGCTGGCCTTCATGCAGGTGGCCGTGGTGGGCGTGATCTCCCTGGCCATCACGCTCTGCCTGCCCGCCCCCTACGGCTTCCAGGGCGCGGGACCGGCCCTCCACCAAGGCAGCACCTGGGTCTCCCTGGCTTTCATGGGCCTCTTGGCCACCACGTTGGCCTTCTATGTGCAGAGCACCTTCCAGTCCCGCGTGGGCGCCACGGAATGCGCCATCATCTTCTCCGCCGAGCCCGTCTGGACCGCCTTCATCGCCATGAGCGGCTTCGTCCCCGGCATCCGGGAACACCTCAGCCCTGTGCAGCTCCTCGGGGGCGGCCTCATCCTCGCCGCCAACCTCGTGGCCGAACTGGGCCCCACCCTCTTAAGACGGCTGAGCCCCACCGAGGCAGAAGAGACCATCGGCTAACTGTCGCGATCCAGGATCACCAGGGTCACGTCATCCAGGAACGGGGCGGGCTGGTTATGGCTGCGGGTTTGGGCGATGACGGCATCGGCGGCGGCTTCAATGTCGCCAGGCAGTTCGGCGCAGATGCGGCGCAGACCAGCCTCTTCGAGCATGGTCCGGTCCTCCCGCTCCACCTCCACCAGGCCATCGGTGTAGAGCACCAGACGGTCACCGGGCAGGAACTCCGCCTCGTTCTCCCGGAAGGGTAGTTGCGGGTCCAGCCCCAGCATGAAGCCCTTGCCGCGGAGCACCTCGGAGCGCTGCAGACCGCCACGGGCCCCGCCCACAATGCGCAAGGGGGCGCAGTGTCCCGCCACCACGTAGCGCAGCTTCTCGCTGGTGGGATCCAGGCGGCCCAGCCAGGCCGTGGCGAACTGCTCAGCCAGGGTGGAGCGGCAGAGATCCTGGTTCATACCCTGGGCCCAACCCAGAGGCTCTCCGCCCAGGCGGGCCTGGTTCTCGAAGGAAGTCTTCACCATGGCGGAGATGAGTGCGGCGGTGACGCCGTGGCCGCTCACGTCAGCGATCATCATGGCTGTGCTGCCATCCGCCAGGGGGATGATGGCGTAGATGTCGCCGCCGATACCCGCCGCGGGCAGGTAGCGGTGGGTGTACTTCGCGCCGCGGGTCTCGCCTGGCAGCTTCGGCAGCAAACCCATCTGGAGGGCAGCGGCCAGGGCCATCTCCTCCTGCACCTTCTGCTGGAAGCTGGTCAGCTCCCGGTTCTGGCGCTTGATCTCTTTCTGCATCTCGATGAGGCGGAAGCTGGAGTCCACCTTGGCCAGCACTTCCTGGGCATGGAAGGGCTTGGGGATCATGTCATCCGCGCCCAGGGATAGGCCGCCGATGCGCGAGGCGGTGCCGTCCATGGCCGAGAGGATGATGAAGTAGATGTCCCGGGTGCTGGGCTCACTCTTCACCCGCTTGCAGAGCTCATCCCCGGTCATCTCCGGCATGCGGAGATCCGAGATTATGAGATCCGGCCGCGAACGGCCCATCTCCTCCAGCGCCTCCATGCCATTGGCTGCGGTCAGGACCTGATAGCCCGCCCGCTTGAGATAGAAGCTGAGGATGTCCCGGATGGGTGCTTCATCGTCCACTACCAGAACAGAGCCCTTGGCCATGGGCGTCCTGTCCTGATCAGGCGCCGCGAAGCGCGTCCTGCTCCGTGGCGAAGATGGAGAAGTAGTTGGTGAGGTTGGTCTGGTCGAAGGTCTTCTTCACGGGCGCGGGGAGGCAGCTGAGATGCAGTTTGCCGCCCGACTTGTCCACGCTGTTGCGCGCCGCGACGAGCAGGCCCAGACCCGAAGAATCGATGAAGCTGACGCCCTCCAGATTGATCACGAGGAGTTTGGGCTGCACCGTGGCCACCGTCTCCCGGATCACATCCCGCAGCTGCGCGGTGACTTCGAAATTGACCTTGCCCTGAATGGACACCACTGAAGCGGCACCTTCTTGGCGGGTCTGGATGTTCAACATGGTTCCTCCTGAAGGATTCCCTGTAGGACGCGGCGCCGGGCGGCGTCGCGCTGACGTTGTTTGTACTCGGTATGGGATGCTGGACCTGAACGTGAGCTTTGAAACCCTGATTGTTCCATCACTTGAACTTCATGTGCGAAGAAGAAAGTAAACTCCTCTTGCTCGGAGAGCAACTCAGGGATTCTTACCAAGTCCGAGAGCTCAGTATCCCCCATCGTCTGCAGCCGAGTCTGCAGGGTTTCCAGTGCCTTGGTGGCGGGACTGGGGAGGCGCACCAAGGTGCGGGCCGTAAACTGGATCGCCGAATATTCCTTGCTGGAAAAGGGATTCTGATCCTTCCCGGGGGTTTTTATAGCCAGCGTCTGACTGAGCTCCCGGCGTTCTTCGAGAGTCAGGTCCTGAATTCGGAAGAAAGGAGGCATAGCCTCGCTCCAGGCAGCTAATGCCTCCATGTCGATCATGAGGTTGCGGCTGCGGCTGGGCTTGATGTGAGTGGGCATCAGGACGTGGTGGTCCAGAAGGAAGCGGATGACCATGAGCACACCCAGCTGGTCCTCGGCCACGAAGCGGATGCCGATCTGGTCGTAGATGGTCTCCGCCACATTCTCAGGCTTGTGGAGCATCTTGAGGAGCATGGACACGCGGTCCTTGTTCTCCTTGCGCTCCGTGGCCACCAGCGGCACCTCGTAGGCCCCTCGCAGGCACCAGCGGCCCTCATCGCAGACCAGGTACTGATCGTAGCGGTTGAAGACCTGCCGCTGGATCTCAGGCAGGAAGCGCAGGTTGACGTTGTGGTCCACGTGGAAGAGCGTGTGCATCACGCGCAGGATGGCGCAGGACCAGCGTCCCCGGTGGTTCCGGGGCCGGTCTGAGGCCCAGACCAGCAGCTCCAGGGGGTCTTGCAGATCCCGGACTTCAAGCGGCACGTGCAGGTCCGTGCCCTCCAGCACCACGCCCTCCAGAAAGTCCACGGCATCCTCGTAGACCCGTAGCACCGCCGCCCGCTGGACGGGGACGCTCATGTCGTAGCCATAGTTCAGGGCGAAGTGCAGGGCCTCACCCGGCGAATGTACGTGCAGGGCATCCAGGTCGATGGGAGAGCCGCCCCCCAGGATGACCTGGGTGACTTCCGGCGGCATGGGGAACATCGAATGGGGAGTCATGGTTACCAGACTCTCATCGGCAGATTCCAAGAATCTTAAAAAAACGAGGCGCCCATGAAAGGGCGCCTCGCTGAACCGGCCTGGAAAGCCTACTTGATGGCGAAGGCGGCGACGAGCACGTAGATCACGAGGGCTTCGATGAGGGCCAGACCGATGATCATGGTGGTGCGGATGTTGCCGGCGGCCTGGGGGTTGCGGGCGACGCCCTCAACGGCGGCGGCCACGGCCTTGCCCTGGGCCAGACCGCAACCGGCGGCGGCGATGGCGAGGGAGAGGTGAGCCACGAACTGGCCTTCGAAGAGGCTCTTGGTGGCGACGGGGGCGCCCTGCGCGAAGGCGACAGCGGCCAGGGTGAACAGGAAGGCGGTGGTGAGGAACTTCTTCATGGTGTTACTCCGTGGTGTTGTTCCAGGGGTTCGGAATCCCGAGAACGGTTGATTGCTTGTTGAGTTTTCCGTCGAAAATCGCACAGCGATTTTCGCAGGCCTAGTGCTCGTGCGACACCGCACCACTCAAGTAGATGGTCGCCAGCATGGTGAACACGAAGGTCTGGATGAGCCCGAAAAAGAGGCCCAGGAACATCATGGGGACCGGCAGCAGGATGGGCATGAGGCCGAAGAAGATCCCGGCCACCACGTGCTCACCGGCGATGTTGCCGAAGAGACGCAGGGAGTGGCTGAGAATGCGGCTGAGCAGGCCCAGGATCTCCAGGGGGAACATGAGGGGGCTCAGCCACCAGATGGGGCCCGCGAAGTGCTTCCAGTAGTTCAGGAAGCCCTGCTCCTTCATACCGTGGAAGTTGTAGTAGCCGAAGACCACAAGGGCCGCGCCCAGGGTCACGTTCCAGTTGCTGGTGCCGGGGCTCAGGGCTGGGATGAGGCCGAAGAGGTTGTTGAAGAAGACGAACAGCGCCATGGTGCCGATGAAGGGCAGGTATTTCTCCCCGTGATGGGCGATGTTGCTGTTGATCATCTCCTTGAGGCCCTCGACCACGCCCTCGAAGGTCTGCTGGAGGGGGCCGGGAATGCGGGCAAGGTTCTTGCGGACCAAGGTGGTGATCGCCATGGCCGTGAACGCCGCCAGGGCCGCGTTCAGCAGGTGGTCATAGCGCTCGAGGAAGGACAAGTGGGCCCCGTGGGCGAAGCCGGGCCAGGCATGCTGGCTAAGGTGCAACACCTGGGTGAGCCACATGGCGAGCAACGATGCGTGGTGTTCCATGTTGGTCAGACCTCAAGCAGGTGGCGGGACTTCGGGTTTCTGGAACATGATGCGCAGGGCCTCCAGAAGGATGCCGGCCACAAAGAGGAGCACTCCCGTAGCCAGCGGCAGGGCTTCCGCCGGGTATCTACCCATCATCCCACGCAGCACCAGCGCGATCAATCCCAGTTTGCCCAGGGACAGGAAGGCATAAAGCCAGCGGCGACGCACGGATGGGGTCAGCATCCGAACCGTCAGGTAGCGGTGGAGGCTCCAGAACCCGAAGCTGGTGGCGGCCCCCACCCCAAAGGCCAGGGCGGCGACCCCTGACCTCAGGAGACCCCAGAGCAACAGGCCCAGGAGCCCCAGGACGACCATGCCCCCGGTGATGCGGCGGAGGTGTTCCGCTCCCTCGAGGCCGTTCTGGGGTCCGACCTCACTCAAGGGGCCCCCGCCCTTCTCCCGGCCCAGGCCCCGGGCCCAGCTTCTCCAGCTCGGCGGCGTCCCGCCGGGCCATGCGCCGGTTCACCTTGTAGAGCTCCCAGAAGGCCGCGGCAATGCCCCAGGCCAGCCCAATCCACTGCCCGAAGGCGGGGTGGCCCCACCAGCCCCCCACCCAGCGCCCCAGGAAGAAGCCCAGAGCGATGCAGAGGGGGAAGGAGAAGCCCAGGGACATGAGGTCGCCCCAGAGGGCCCGCTCGCCCGGATCGGCTTCCACGTTTCGTTTCAGAATCAAGGCCGACCTCAAACTAAAAGGCGCGGAATAAGCCCGCGCCTTTCAGTGTAGGCCCTGCGGGCCTCAGATCTTCATAGCCCAATCAAGAAGCCAGGGGCCGAAGGCGGTGCCCACCAGGACCAGAGCGCAGGCCACGGACACGATGAAGACCGCGGCAGCGCCCATGGGCGCGGCTTCGCCCTCAGGCTGCTTGAAGTACATCTCCTTCACCACGCCCAGGTAGTAGTAGGCGCTCACGGCGCTGGTGAGCAGCGCGATGGTGGTGAGGGTGACGTAGCCCTGCTCGATGGCCAGCTTGAAGAGGTAGAACTTGCCGAAGAAGCCCACCAGGGGAGGAATGCCGGCCAGGCTCAGCAGGAAGACCATCATGGCGAAGGCCAACACAGGATGCTTGCGGCCCAGGCCCTTGAAGTCCTCGATGCGCTCGCCCTCGCCCTTGCCCTGGAGGTAGATCACCACAGCGAAGGCGCCAGTGTTCATGACGATGTAGATGAGCATGTAGAGCCAGACGGCCTGGGCCCCGGCCCGGGGATCGCCAGAAAGCACGCCCAGCAGCATGTAGCCCACGTGGGCGATGCTGGAGTAGGCCAGCAGGCGCTTCATGCTTTCCTGGCGGACGGCGGCCACATTGCCCAGGATCATGCTGGCGCCGGCGATGTAGGTCAGGGGCAGCACCCAGTCGCTGGTGACACCGTGGAAGCCCACGCCGAAGACCCGCAGGAAGGCGGCCATGGCGGCGGCTTTGGGGGCCGTGGCCATGAAGGCGGTGATGGGCGTGGGAGCGCCCTCATAGGCATCTGGCGCCCACATGTGGAAGGGCACGGCGGCCACTTTGAAGGCCATGCCCACCAGCACCATGAGCACCCCGGAATAGACCAGGAAGTTGCTGGTGGTGGGGGCCAGGGCCAGGGCCCGGTTCAGGTCCGCAAGGTTGGTGGTGGTGCCGCCCGCGGCGCCGAACAACAGGCTGATGCCGTAGACGAGGATGCCGCTGGAGAAGGCCCCCAGCAGGAAGTACTTCATGCCTGCTTCCACACTGGTGGCGCGCTCCCGGAGGTAGGCCACCAGGATGTAGATGCAGATGGCCATGAGCTCGATGCTGAAGTAGACCGAGATCAGATCCGTTGCGCCGCAGAGGAAGAGCATGCCCGCCAGGGAGAACAGGATCAGGGCGTAGTACTCCACCGTTTGCTGCTTGAGGCTGTCCAGCAGCTTCACGCTGAGGAGCACCGCGCCGGCGGATCCCAGGATGCAGAGCAGCTGGAAGCCCCGGGTGAGGCCGTCCAGACTATACATGCGGGAGAAGCCCTCGCCATCCACGCTCTTGACGACCAGGTAGGCCGTGATGGCCAGGATCACCATCGTGATGGGGGCCCACTTGTGCTTTTCAGCCCGATTGAAGAAAAGATCCCCGGGCCAGAGCATGAGCGTGGCGACGGTGATGAGGAATAGTTGGGGCGTGATCAGATGCGCGTCCCGAAGGAGCGCATCCAGAAGCCCCTGCGCGAAGCCGGTCATTAGTTGCCTCCACCGTGGGCAGGGGCTTCATGGTGCTCGTGGCCCTCGTGGGCGGCGGGAGCAGCTTCATGGCCATGGCCTGCGGGGGCGGCCTCATGTCCAGGCGCGGCCTCATGGTGAGCTGGAGCAGTCATGCCCTGCATTCCCAGCTTGGCAGCGACGGCCTGCTTGGCAGCCAGGGCCTCGGCGGCGTGGAAGCCGGGACTGACCTGCTCCACCAGCTTGTGCACCGGAGCATCCATGACGTCCATGAGCGGCTTGGGGTATAGGCCGATCCAGAAGGCAGCGATGACCAGCGGGGCGAAGTAGAGCACCTCGCGCAGGTTGAGGTCGTCCATCTTCTCGTTGACGGCGGTGATGGGTCCGAACATGACGCGCTGGAACATCCAGAGCATGTAGGCGGCGCCCAGGATGATGCCGAGGGTGGCCACCAGGGCGGCCCAGGGGAAGGCCTGGAATGAGCCCATGAGGATGACACCCTCACCGATGAAACCGTTCAGCAGCGGCAGGCCGATGCTGCTCATGGTCATGATCATGAAGATGGTGGCGTAGACCGGCATGCTCTTGGAGAGGCCGCCGAAGTCCGCGATCATGCGGGTGTGCCGGCGCTCGTAGACGATGCCCACCGCGAGGAAGAGCCCGCTGGTGCTGATGCCGTGGTTGATCATCTGGAAGAGGCCACCCTTGATGCCGTAGGGATTGAGGGCGAAGAGGCCCAGCATGCAAAGGCCAAGATGGCTCACAGAGGAGTAGGCCACGAGCTTCTTCATGTCCTTCTGGATCATGGCCACCAGGGCACCGTAGACGATGCCGATGAGCGCCAGGGCGATGAACCAGGGCATCAGCTCCTTGGTGGCCGTGGGCAGGATGGGCAGCAGGAAGCGTACGAAGCCGTAGGTGCCCATCTTCAGCAGGATGGCGGCGAGGATCACCGAGCCGGCCGTGGGGGCCTGCACGTGGGCGTCTGGCAACCAGGTGTGGAAGGGGAACATGGGGACCTTGATGGCGAAGCCCACGAAGAAGGCGAGGGCCATCAGGTGCTGGTAGTTCTTGGACTGCTGCGCGATGATCGGGGCCATGGCCTGGAAACTGGCCAGGGAGAAGTCGTAGGAGCCGGTGGTCTTGTGCTGCAGGAAGTAGATGGCGAGGATGGCCACCAGCATGAGCACAGAACCGGCGAGGGTGTAGAGGAAGAGCTTGATGGCGGCGTAGAGCTTCTGGGGTCCGCCCCAGATGCCGATGAGGAAATACATCGGGACGAGCATGACTTCCCAGAACAGGTAGAAGAGGAACATGTCCTGGGTGATGAAGACGCCGAGCATGGCGGTCTGGAGGACCAGCAGCCAGATGTAGTACTCCTTGTGGCGCTCGAGGATGGAGCTGAAGGAGCAGGCGGCGGCGATGGGGCCGATGAAGGTGGTCAGCAGCCAGAGCAGGAGGCTGATGCCGTCCATGCCCACGCTGAATCGAACGCCCAGGGCGGGGATCCAGGTCCAGGACCCGGCCCACTGGACCGCGTCGCTGGCCCGGTCATAGCCGAACCAGAAGGGCAGGCTAAGGAGCAGGCTGACGATCATCAGCAGGAGGGAGCCGACTTCGAAGACGCGGCGCTGTTCCTTGGGGACGAAAAGCAGGACCAGGCCGCCCAGAACGGGCAGAAAGGTCGCCACCAACATCAGTGTCGTGTTTGCGGTGAACATATGAACTCCAACCAGGATGGGGCTAGGCCAGGAATTTCCAGAAGGCGAAGACGAGGAAGCCAATGAACATGACGAAGGCGTAGTTCTGAACACGGCCAGACTGGAGGCCGCGGAAGACTTGGCTCGTCTCCTGCACGATGTACTCGATGAGGTCGACGGTTCCGTCCACCAGATACTCGTCCGCCCAGTTCATGAGCGAGGCCCAGATGAGGGTGACCCGGGCCACGCCGTTCACCACGCCATCCACCACCCAAGTGTCAAAACTCCAGAGCTGAGCGGAGAAGCGCTTGAGGGGCTCGATGATGGCCGCCTCGTAGAACTCGTCCACGTAGTACTTGGCGTTGACCCAGCGGTAGAGGTTGGGGAACTTGGCCACGAAGGCCTTAGGGCGGCTCCAGCTGGGATCGATCTTGTACATCCACCAGGCCAGGAGCATGGCGCCCGGGGCCCAGATGAAGGTGGCCCAGGCCATGAGGCCGTATTCCATGGCGGGAGGCACGTGCTCTCCGTGGTGGGCGGGGGCCACCTGGTAGAGGAGGGGCTCCAGCCACTTGGTGAAGAGCTCCGAGGGCGCCAGGGGCAGAATGCGGTGGAGGCTCTCGGGGTAGTTCAGGAAACCGCCAACCACTGCCAGACCCGCCAGGATGGCGACGGGCAGCCACATGCGCCAGGAGACTTCGTGGGGCACATGGCCGGGGACGATGTCATGGTCTTCGGGATCATCAGTACGGTGGTTGTGCGGCTTGTCCAACTCATGCACGTGGTTTTCATGGTGCACAGGCACGTGATGGTCAGGGGCGGCATGACCATGCGCATCGTGGCCGTGATCGTCGTGGCCGTGGGCCTCGGATTGGACGGTGAGCCCATGGGGGTCATTGCCGCCCCCGCGGTATTCGCCGTAGAAGGTCATGGCGATGAGGCGGGTCATGTAGAAGGCGGTGCAGAAGGCGCCCAGCATGCCCAGGATCCAGGCCACCAGGTTCAGGACCGGACCCGTGTAGTGGCCATGGGCATACCAACCCTCGAATACCTTCCAGAGGATTTCATCCTTGGAGAAGAAGCCCGAGAAGGGGAAGATGCCGGCGATGGCAAAGGTCGCCAGGATCATGCTCATGGCGGTGATGGGCATGACCTTCTTGAGGCCGCCCATGTTCCGCATGTCCTGCTCGTGATGGCAGGCTGCGATGACCGCGCCGGAGCCGAGGAAGAGGCTGGCCTTGAAGAAGGCGTGGGTGAAGACGTGGAACATGCCAGCCGTGAAGGCCCCCGCGCCCATGCCCATGAACATGAAGCCCAACTGGGACACGGTGGAGTAGGCCAGCACCTTCTTGATGTCGTACTGAGCCAGGCCCATGGTGGCGGCTACGAAGGCCGTCAGAGAGCCGAAGGCCAGCACCACCGCCAGGGCCACGGGGGCGCTCACGTAGATGAAGTTCAGCCGCGTGATCATGTAGAGGCCGCTGGTCACCATGGTGGCCGCGTGGATGAGCGCGGACACGGGGGTCGGGCCCGCCATGGCGTCCGGGAGCCAGACGTAGAGGGGGATCTGGGCCGACTTGCCCATGGCGCCCACAAAGAGGCAGCAGCCGATGAGGTTGAACCACCAGGTGGGGCTGGCCGTGTGGCCGTAGAGGGTGATCAGGGGCAGGTTCACCACTTCGCGCACGGAGCCCATGAGGGTGTCGTAGTCGAGGCTGCCGAAGACCTGGAAGATCAGGAAGAAGCCGATCATGAAGCCGAAGTCGCCGATGCGGTTGGTGACGAAGGCCTTCTTGCCGGCAATGGCCGCGGATTCCTTGTCGAAGTAGAAGCCAATGAGGAGGTAGGAGCAGAGGCCCACCCCTTCCCAGCCCAGGAACATCATCATGATGTTGGCGCCCAGCACCAGGTTCAGCATGCTGAACACGAAGAGGTTCAGATAGGCCATGAACCGGTAGTAGCGGCCATCATTGCGCTCTTCAGCCATGTAGCCGGTGCTGAAGAGGTGGATGAGGAAGCCCGCGCCGGTCACCAGCAGCGCCATGCAGGCGCTGAGCACGTCGAACTTGTAGGCCCACTGGATCTTGTAGGTGCTGAGGCCGCCCAGGACGCGGGCGCCGCCGACGTCGAACCAGGTCCAGAGATCCTGGTGCAGGGAGCGACCTTCGGCGGGCAGGCCGATCAGCTGGATGAAGTAGTAGACGGTGAGCAGGAAGCCCACGCCCACACTGCCCAGGGCGATGGTGTCCACCACGGCGTTGTTCTTCAGCCTCTTGCCGCTGAGGCCGTTGATGAGGAAGCCGAAGAAGGGCAGAAAGGGGATCAGCCAGAGGTAGCTGGCGGGGTGGGAAGCGGCGGTCATCGCATGTTCCATGGTCGTCGTCATCCCTTCAACAGGTTGATGTCGTCCACCTGGACGGTGTCGCGCTTGCGGTAGAGGGCCACCACCAGGGCGAGGCCCACCGCCACTTCGGCGGCGGCGAAGCCCATGATCAGCAGGGCGAAGGCCTGGCCGGACACAGACCCGCTGTGGCGGGCGAAGGCGATGAAGTTCAGGTTGGCGGCGTTGAGCATCAGCTCCACGCACATGAGGATCACCAGGGCGTTGCGGCGGATGAGCACACCCGCGATGCCGATGGAGAACAGCAGGAAAGAGATGAGGAGGACCGCGTTGAGGTTGACCATCACACCCGCTCCGTTTTGGCCAGGACCACTGCGCCCACGAGGGCCACCAGCAGGATCACGCTGAGGATCTCAAAGGGCAGGAGGTAGTCGGAGAAGAGCCCGCGGCTCACGGCCTGGGCGTTCTGCTGGGCCACATCCAGACCCTTGGCCAGTTCCGGGCGGAGGATCAGGGCCTCAGGCGAGCTGGCCCCGAAGATCACGTTCTTGAAGGCGGCTACGAAGGCCGCGGCGCCCACCAGGACGGCCACCACCGCATAGCGCGACTGGAGCTGGAAGACCCCCTTCTCCTTGAATTTGCTCAGTTCCACGAGCATGACCACAAAGAGGAAGAGGACCACGATCCCGCCAGCGTAGACCAGGATCTGGGCCATGCCGATGAACTCGGCATCCAGGGCCAGGAAGCAGCCAGAGACGCAGAGCATGGTGAAGAGGAAGCCAAGCACACTGTGGACGGCGCTCTTGGCGGCCACCATGAAGGCGGCGCCGCACAGGGCCATGACGCCAAAGATGGCGAACATGTTCCGGCCGATCGTTTCGAGTAGATGTTCCATGGGCGTCCTCGGGATTGCGCGAAGGGAAGGTTCAGTCCTCAGCCACGCTGTGGCGGCCAACAGGGGAGGGCTCGAACATGTTATGGCCGAGGCCGTCCATGCCGAGGGAGAAGTCCTCGCGGTTGTAGCCCGCCAGTTCGAACTGGTGGTTGAGGATGATGGAGTCGAAGCCGCAGCTTTCCACGCAGAACTCGCAGAAGATGCAGCGCTCCATCTCGAAGTCGTAGCGCACGGGGAAGGGCATCTTGCGCCCCTCCTTCTTGCCCTTTTCGATGGTGATGACCTGGGTGGGGCAGATCTTTTCGCAGGCCAGGCAGCACACGCACTTGATCTCGCCCTGCTCGTCTTTGAGCAGCGTGAGGCGACCCCGGAAGCGGGGCTGCAGCTTCACCGGCACTTCAGGATATTCCTGGGTGAAGTGTGCGAGGTTGGCGCGGATCTTCTTGCGGTTGGCCGAGAAGAAGACCTTGCCGAAGTAGCGGCCGGTGACCGTGAGGCCACCGATGATGTCAAAAGGGATGAGGGTTCTCAGGAAGCTCATGGGTCCTCTCTCAGAACGCGTAGCGGATGAGGCCCGCCACGAAGAGGTTCACGAGGGTCAGGGGGATCAGCCACTTCCAACCCACATCCATGAGCTGGTCATAGCGGTAGCGGGGCAGCGTGGCCCGCACCCACAGGAAGAGGAAGAGGATCGCGAACACCTTCAGGAAGAAGAAGAGGATGCTCGGCTGGCCCAGGAAGGGCACCGAGGCCGGGATCAGCCGCTGCAATCCGAAGGGCAGCAGGTAGTAGCCCCCCAGGAAGAAAGCACTGGCGAAGCAGGACACCACGATCATGTTGGTGTACTCGGCCAGGTAGAAGAACCCGAACTTCATGCCTGAATACTCGGTGTGGAAGCCTGCCACCAACTCGGTCTCGGCCTCGGGCAGATCGAAGGGCGTGCGGTTCGTCTCGGCGAACCCGCAGGTCGTGTAGACCAGGAAGCCGACGAACAAGGGGATGGCGCCCAGCCAGTGCATATCGGCACCGGTGGAAAGGCGGATGGACAGATCCTTGAAGTTGAGAGATCCGGCCAGGACCACGGGGGTCAGCAGGCTCAAGGTGAGGGGCACTTCATAGCTGATGATCTGGGCCGCGCTGCGGAGCCCGCCCAAGAGGGGGTACTTCGAGTTGGAAGCCCAGGCACCCAGGACGATGCCGTAGACACCCACGGACGACAGCCCGAGGATGTAGAGCACGCCTACATTCACATCGGAAATGAAGCCCATGAAGGGCAGCCCGCCCACAATGGGGAACTTGGCAGGGAAGGTGAAGAGCACGCCGGGGAAGAAGGCGATAGCGGAGAAGACGCCAAAGGCGGCCATGACCGAGATGATGGGAGCGAGCGTGAAGACGCTGCGCTCGGCCTTGGCCGGAATGATGTCTTCCTTGAGGATCAGCTTCAGGATGTCCGCGATGAACACGGGCAGGCCACGCAGGATGGACAGCACAGGCAGCTTGCCCATGGCCCACATTCCGCGGTTGAGGGCGCCCGTGATGCCCACGAGGCCGCCAGCGGTGCGGGTGGCCCCCAGGCGGACCTGGATGTAGCCGATGACCTTGCGCTCGGCGAAGGTGAGGAGGGGCACCATCACGAAGATGAGGATCAGCACGGCCACGCACTGGAGCAGGCCCATCACCAAGGTTTGTGTCAGCGTCATCGTCGGCATCGGTGTCGTCCTCAGCGGTCAATCTCGCCCAGCACCACGTCGAGGGTGCCGATGGCGGCGATCACGTCGGCCAGGAGGCGGCCTTCGGTCATCTTGGGGAGGGCTTGAAGGTTCACGAAGCTCGGGGCCCGGACGTGCATGCGATAGGGCATGGTGCCGCCCTTTTCGGCCACGAAGTAGTAGCCCAGCTCACCCTTGGGGGCCTCGATGGGGTGGTAGACCTCGTTGACCTCAGACTTGAGGATCTTGGGGATCTTCGCCATGACCGGGCCTTCGGGCAGGCCATCAATGCACTGCTGGATGATGCGGTGGCTCTGGCGCATTTCCGCCAGGCGCACCAGGTACCGGGCATAGGTGTCGGCCTCGGTGCGGGTGGGGATCTCGAAGTCCATCTCCGCGTAGGCGGCGCTGGGGAAGGCCTTGCGGATGTCGTAGGGGACGCCGGCAGCCCGCAGTACGGGGCCCGTCACGCCCAGGGCGATGCAGTCCTCGGCATTGAGTTTGGCCACGCCCACTGTGCGCTTCTTCCAGATGCGGTTTTCCGTGAGGAGTTCCTCGTATTCATCGATGCAAGCCAGGAAGCGATCCTGGAAGGCCTGCGCATTCTTGATGAAGCCCGGGGGCAGGTCCTCGCGCAGTCCGCCGATGCGGAAGGCGGTGGTGGTGAGGCGGGCGCCACAGAAGGCTTCAAAGAGATCCAGCAGGTACTCGCGCTCGCGGAAGGCGTAGAGGAAGACCGTCATGGCCCCGATGTCCAGGGCATGGGTGGCCAGCCACAACAGGTGGGAGGCCAGGCGGTTCTGCTCCGTGAGCATGGTACGGATGTAGCGGGCGCGGCGAGGCGTCTCGATGCCGAAGAGCTTCTCGACACCCTCGGCCCAGCCCAGGTTGTTGCTGATGGAGGCCACATAGTCCATGCGGTCCGTCCACACCTGACCCTGGAAGAAGGTCTTGTTCTCGCAGATCTTCTCGACGCCACGGTGCAGGTAGCCGATGACCGGCGTGCACTTGGTGACGGTTTCGCCGTCGAGACGCAGCTTCACCCGCAGCACACCGTGGGTGGAGGGGTGCTGCGGCCCGAGGTTGATTTCCATTTCCTCGTTCTTGAACACCGTCCGCTCCTAATCCGCCTTGGGTTGCTTCAGATTGATGCCCAGCTGACCGGCCTTTTCCATGGCGAGGCGGTTGAGTACCCCGCCGCGGTCATCCCGGAAGTCGATGTCGCGCTGGCCCCAGCCCACGGTCGGGTATTCCTTCCGCAGGGGGTAGCCCTCCCAGTCCTCTGGGCAGAGGATGCGGGTCATGTCCGGGTGGTTCGCGAAGCGGATGCCGAGCATGTCGTAGATCTCGCGCTCCATCCAGTTGGCGCTGGGGTAGAGATCGCAGGCGCTCTCGGGGATGAAGCCCTCGGGCACCAGGATCCGCAGACGGAGCCGCTTGCTGCGGCTGACACTGGTGAGGTGGTAGACGATGGAGAATGCGAAGTCCTTGGCCGCCGGGTAGTGGGTGGCGGACTGATCGGCCAGCATCTCGTATTTCAGGCTCGGCTCCTCCCGACAGACCCTGAGGGCCTCAAGGATGGCTTCCTTTTTCACCTGGCAGACCCGCTCGCCGGCCTGCTCGAAGCACTCCTCGACGGAATCCCCCAGCAGCTCCTGCAGCTTGAGCAGGTCCGCGTCCGTGGCCGCCACGGGCCAGGGTGTCTTCATGTCGTTGTCATCCTTGCGAGGCACCGCGCGAACCGGAGGCTTGGGGGCATCCT
The DNA here is from genome assembly GCA_903913215.1 of uncultured Holophagaceae bacterium. Taxonomy (GTDB): domain Bacteria; phylum Acidobacteriota; class Holophagae; order Holophagales; family Holophagaceae; genus Geothrix. The sequence goes on along the minus strand of CAIWKE010000036.1, from coordinate 5,762 downwards.
TGCCCTCGGTCTCGGCCTTGGTCTTGGCCACCTCAAAGTCCGCCAGCTGCTTCTGCCACTTGGCCTCGTCCGCGGCTGCAGCGGCAGCCACTTCGGCGGTGTAGGTGCGGAAGCTGGGCAGGGGCACAGTCTTGGGCATCACGACCTGGCGAAAGGGAGCCGCGGCATGGTCGTAGACGTAGGGTCCCGCCGGAGCCTCTGGCGCTGCAGGGGCCTGGGGTTCGATGGGTTCAGCCATCAGCCGACCTCCTCGAAGATGTCCTTGTAGCGGTCGGCGATGCTGCTGGTCATGATCTTGTCCTGCAGCTTCAGGAAGCCGTAGATGAGGGCTTCAGGCTTGGGCGGGCAGCCGGGGATGAAGACATCGACCGGGATGACCTTATCCACGCCCTGGATGGTGTGGTAGGAGTCGAAGGGCCCACCGGCCGTGGCGCAGGAGCCCATGGCGATGACCCACTTGGGCTCGGGCATCTGGTCGTAGAGCTTCTTGATCACGGGCGCCATCTTGTAGGTGACGGTGCCGGCCACGATCATGAGGTCGCTCTGGCGGGGCGTGGCGCGGAAGATGCCGGCGCCGAAGCGGTCGAAGTCGAACTTGCTGGCGCCGGCGGCCATCATCTCGATGGCGCAGCAGGCCAGGCCGAAGGTCATGGGCCACACGCTCGAAGCCCGGGCCCAGTTGATGACTTTTTCCACCTTGGTGGTAATGAGCACATGCTCAAGGGCGGTGGGCTGGTTTACTCCCATGTCAGGGCTCCCTTGGTCCAGATGTAGCCGTAGCCGAAGAGCAGCAGAAACAGGAAGATACCCATCTCGATGAGGCCGAAGAGGGCCAGTTCCTTCATCTGAATGGCCCAGGGCATGAGGAAGACCGTTTCCACATCGAACACCAGGAACATCACTGCTACCAAATAGTAACGAACGCTGAATTTCTCCCGGGCCTCGGTGGGCGCGGTGATGCCGCACTCATAGGCTGAATACTTGTTGGCACTTGGAAACGTGGGTCTCAAGAGCTTCGAGATGGTCCAGACCAGGGGCGGCAGGACCAACGCGATGAGAACCAGAAGCAGAATTGGCGCATACCCACGCATGGGCCCTCCCAGACAACCTGATTGTGGGCTGTCCCTTGACGTGGGGTCAATCTCTCAGACCCGACCTGCCGGTCGGTTGTGACCCTTGCCCGAATCGGGCGTCCCCGTTCATTCCGCTTCCGGTAGGATTCATCCATGGCCACTTCCAATCCCCCGGTTCCCGCCGACGCGGTGGAGCCTAACGACCGCAGCAAGGACGACTTCCGTCCGGTCCGGGAGCTCTATCCCACCCTGGACCTCACCCGGGAGACCGTGGACTTCGCCCTCTTTCAGGCCCTGCCCCTGGATCTGATGTTCAAACATCACTTCGTGCCCGTCCAGGAGCGGGAGGGCGCCCTCTGGCTGGCCATGGCCGACCCTCTGGACCTCCCCACCCAGGACATGCTGCGCCAGCGGCTGAAGCGGCCCCTGCGCTTTGCCGGCGCCCCCCTGGCCCAGATCCAGGAAGTGCTCAAGAAGTCTGAGAGCGGCCAGAAGGTCATGGACGAGGCCGGCGAGGCGCTCAAGGTCCAGGTGCTCCACGAGGAGGAATGGGACGACGAGGTCCTGGACCTGGAGCGGCTCACAGACAAGGACGAGGCCCCCATCGTCCGCCTGGTGGACACCACCATCTTCAACGCCCTGCAGCGCCGGGCCTCGGACATCCACCTGGAGACCACGGCCACGGGCTTCCAGATCAAGTACCGCATCGACGGCAGCCTCTACACCGCCGCCGAGCCCATCGACCGCCGCTTCGCCTCACCCATCATCAGCCGCATCAAGGTCATGTCCGAGCTGGACATCGCCGAGAAGCGCAAGCCCCAGGACGGCCGCTTCAAGCTCAAGGTGCGCGGCCGGGCCATCGATTTCAGAGTGAGCATCATGCCCACCATCCACGGCTAAGACGCGGTCATCCGCATCCTCGACAAGGAGAACCTCACCGAGGAGTTCCAGACCCTGACCCTGGAGATCCTGGGCTTCTCCGACCACGAGCTGAAGCGCCTGCGCCGCTTCGCCCGGGAGCCTTACGGCATGTTCCTAGTCACAGGCCCCACAGGCTCGGGCAAGACCACCACCCTCTACGCCGTCCTCAGCGAGATCAAGTCCCCCGAGGACAAGATCATCACCATCGAGGATCCGGTCGAGTACCAGCTTGAGGGCGTGACCCAGATCCCCGTGAACGAGAAGAAGGGCCTCACCTTCGCCCTGGGCCTGCGCTCCATCCTGCGCCATGACCCCGACAAGATCCTCGTGGGCGAGATCCGCGACCCCGAGACCGCCCAGATCGCCATCCAGTCCGCCCTCACGGGTCACCTGGTCTTCACCACCGTCCACGCCAACAACGTGCTGGACGTGCTCGGCCGCTTCCAGCACATGGGCGTCGAGGTCTACAACTTCGTGTCCTCCCTCAACTGCATCCTGGCCCAGCGCCTGGTGCGCGTGCTCTGCCCCAAGTGTAAGCGCCCCGCCCCCATGCCCAGTCCCCAGGAGCTGGAGGAGAACGGCGTGGACGAGGCCTGGCTGCGGGAGGCCAAGCTCTTCGACAAGGTGGGCTGCGTGGAGTGCCACGGCACCGGCTTCCGGGGCCGCCAGGCCATCATTGAGTTCATGGGCCTCAACGACGAACTGCGGGAGCTGCTCATCCAGCGGGCCCCGGTCCGCGAAGTGAAGGCCGCCGCCCGCCGGGGGGGCATGCAGTTCCTGCGGGACAGTGCCGTGGAGAAGGTCCGGACTGGAGTCACGACGTTTGCGGAAATCAACAAGGTGACCTTCCGCGACGGGGCCTAATCAGCTCTCCAACTCCAGCCGCCCCTCGATGTATTCCTGGATCAGGATCATCACGCCCGGACTAGGATTGTGGAATTGGACCCCCACAATCACCTTGCCGTCGGCGTTGTGGAGGTTCTGGCCCATGAGGTGCCGGACCTCCCCATCCACCTTCACCTTGGGCATGAGGGGGTGCTCAAAGACCATGCCCTTGAGGAGGGTGCCCACCTGCATGCGCACCGCCTCGCGGTGATCCACCTTGAGGCCCAGTCCCCCCATGGAGATGTTGGTCAACTCCACGCTTCGGAACACCCGCCCCTCCACCTCGAAGCGCAGGGTGTACCGGTCATCCAGGGTGATCCGAACGGTCTTGCGTCGGCTTTCGGCATCCAGCATGCCACCGCATCGGAACAACCCACCGGCGGGTTGATTTTGGCCGCGGGCCTTGGGCTATGCCCTATAACCCGCCCACGATCTCGCGCTCCAGGCTCTGCAGTCGCTTCAGGCGGGCGAAGGTGCCGACCTGTTCAGCCAGGATCTCGGCGCGACCCAGCTGGATGGCCCGCCCTTCCTCCAGGACCAGGATCCGGGCGCAGGTCTCCGCCACAAAGACCCGGTGCGTGGCGACCACCAGGGTGGACTTCCCCAGGAAGCTCCGCAGGTTCTCCAGGATGCGGCTCTCTGTCTCGGCGTCCACAGCCGATAGGGCATCATCCAGCAGCAGCAGCCGTGGCCGGCGCAGCAGGGCCCGGGCCAGGGCCGTGCGCTGACGCTCGCCCCCGCTGAGGATCACGCCCCGCTCACCCACGATGGTGTCCAGCCCGTCGGGCAAGCGGCGGATCAGCTCGTCCATGGCCACCACCCGGGCGATTTCCCAGATCTCATCCTCGGTGGCATCGGGGTGGCCCATGGCCAGGTTCACCCTCAACGTGTCCGAGAAGAGGAAGGCCTCCTGAGGCACCCAGCCCAGGCCGGCCCAGTGCCGCCGCAGGTTGGCCTCGGACAGGGGCTCGCCGTCCACCAGCAGGCGGCCCTGCTGGGGCTCGCGCAGCCCCGCCAGCACCTGGAGCAGCAGGGTCTTGCCCGAGCCGATGCCGCCCACCACCGCCAGGCTGTCGCCCGGGGCCAGGTCCAGGTCCAGGGGCCCCAGGCCCCGGCCCGTCTCGAAACGATGGCTGAGACCCTCCAGGCGCAGGGCCGCCGGAACTTCCGGCAGAACGATGGCCTGTGCCGGGGGCAGCGTGGGCTCGGGGCTGTGGAGCAGCTGATCCAGGCGCTCCTGCCCGGCGTGGGCCCGCTGAAAGAGGTTCACGGACCAGCCCAGGCTCATCATGGGCCAGGCCAGGGCCACCAGAAAGCCCGTGAAGGCCGTGAGATCGCCCAGGTTCAAGGCCCCCCGCAGCACCAGACTGCCGCCATAGGAGACCAGCACCAGGGCCGAGAGCCCGCCGATGAGGGCCGATAGGGGCGCATAGGCGCTGAAGATCACGGACTGCTTCATGCTGAGCGAGGCGTGGCGGTGGCTGAGGGCGCTGAACTGGGCCACCCGGGCCTCCTCAAGCCCGAAGGCCTGCACCACCCGCTCACCGCTGATGGTCTCGTGGCTGAAGGTGGACAGGGCCGAGAAGGCCAGCTGTAGCTTCTGCTGCACCATGTGGCTCCACTTCCCGATGATGTAGAAACCCAGGGCCAGGAAGGAGAACGGCAGCATCACCGCCACCGTGAGGCGCCAACTGGTGTGGAACATGAGGCCCAGGGTCACGGGCAGGATGCTGAGCACTTGCAGGAAGCTCATGAGGCCGGGCCCCGTGGCCATGCGGACCGTGCCCACGTCATCGCCCAGGCGGGACATGAGATCGCCGACCCGCTGCCGCTCGTAAAAGGCGAAGGGACGACCCAGCAGGAAGAGGTAGAGGCTCTCCCGCTGCTCCCGCTCTACATCGCGGCTGAGGCCGATGAGGGTGTTCCGCATCAGATAGCGGCCGATGCCCGCGACCACCGTGAAACCGAGCATCCAGACCAGGTTCACCCGGCTGCCGTGCCAGTCCGAGCGGACCAGAGCGTTCACGGCCCGACCCGACCAGTAGGGCACCACCGAAGCCGCAACGCTGCACCAGACCGTGGCCGCCAAGCCCCAGTACAAGGTACGCCGGTGATGGGCCATCAGGGGCCACCACCACGCCAACTTCGACTTCGAAAGATCCACCACCAGGCCTCCAGCATTCAGAGTAGCAACACCCATTGGAAGGCCGCGTATTTTCAGGGGCCGCGAAGGCTCAGCGAGGCGGGTGGCGGTCCAGAGGTTGGAACTCCCCAAGCCGCGCTGAGTCAGGCAAGGTATTGCGCGGTCTCGTCTGCTTCCATGTCGTTTTCCGACCAATAGGCATCAGACACCTTTTTATACCTTGTATTAAAGAACTTACACATTATGTCAAATCGGGGCCCGCCCTTTACCCCCGGAGCAGCGGTGACCATGCTGGGCGCAAATCGGGATCGCCCATGCGTCGCTTGTTGATGGTTTTCTGGCTGCTCTTCGCTGCCTCTGTCGCTCCTGCCTAGGTGGTGGAGGAATCCCTGAGCCGCGACCCCGGCCCTCTGGACTTCATCCAGGGCGAGGGCTACGAGCAATGGGTATTCCAGTCCCTGGCTGGCGACGCCCTAGTGGGTCTCAATCCCAAGGGCGAGCCAGTGCCGCGCCTGGGCCTAGCCCGAAGGATGGCCCCACCCGTGGCGGCTTCCGGCTTTGCCGGAAGTGATCTTTTTCGGTTCATCGCGCTTTACCGGGGAGTCTCGGGCCAATCCAACCATGGGGTCGGCTGGGTTGCACCCCTGAAAAAACCTGACGCAGAAGACGCGGAAATGGGCTGGAGGCGGAGACAACTCAGAGCCGTTTTTCGCCGGGGATGAACGGTGATGGACGGGGAT
>CAIWKE010000035.1 GCA_903913215.1 uncultured Holophagaceae bacterium | reverse complement strand
CTTGGCCTCGAAGATCGCTTTGGCAAAGCCGTACCAGGTGGTCTCCCCCTGGCAGGTGGTGTGGACGAGGCCCTGCCACTGCTGCTCGGCGGCCAGCTTGAGCTGCCGCGCCAGGGCCCGGCAGGTGGTGGGAGCCCCGCGCTGGTCGTCCACCACGCGCAGGGAGCGCCCCTGGTTGGCGGCATTCACCATGGTGTTGAGGAAGTTCTTGCCCCAGGCATCGTAGAGCCAGCTGGTGCGGGCGATGAGGTGCCGACTGCACCGGGCCGCCTGGCGCTCGCCCTCCAGCTTGGTGCGGCCATAGACCGAGGTGGGATTCGTGGGGTCGTCCTCGCGGTAGGGGCGGGTGGCCGTGCCGTCAAAGACATAGTCCGTGCTGATCTGGACCAGCATCGCCCCCTGGGCCTCGCAGGCCTCCGCCAGCCAGCCCACGGCCGTGGCGTTGATGAGCCGCGCCAGGGCCGCCTCGGACTCACAGCGATCCACCTGTGTGAAGGCCGCGCAGTTCACCAGCACATCAGGCTTCACGGAGGAGACGACTGATTGGATGGATTCTGGGCGGCTGAGGTCCAACTCCGACTCGGCCGGAATCACCAACTCATGCTCGGCCCAGATCAGGCGAATGGCATGGGCCAACTGACCGGCACCGCCGGTGACCAGCACTCGCATCAGGCGTGCACCCGACGCGCCAGCTCGTCCAGCACGAAGGGATTCTGCGGATCATCCTCGTGGCGGATCTCATCGATGGGACTCGCCTTGCCTTGGCCCATGAAGAGCTGATCCGGGCAATTGATAACAAAACCTGGCTCATGGCTGATGCAGCGGTAGCAGTGCACCACCCCCTTGGGGATCAGCGCCGAACCGGGATTGTTCCCACCCATGGCCACTTCCATGCGATTCAGGTAGGTAGGGCTGTCTGGTCGGTTGTCCCAGAGGGTGAGCTTGAAGTCGCCAGGGCCCACCCAGCAGAAGAGGTCAGCCTGGTCGACGTGCTCGTGGGGGCCGCGCAGCACGCCAGGGTTGGTGACGCTCACGTAGGACATCTCGGGGCGGAACCAGGCGGGCAGTTCGTCGTTGCGGAAGATCTCCGCCAACCAGCCCCGCTCGTCCACAAACTTGCGAAAAGGTACGATGACGACGCCCTCGATGGGGCCCTTCTTGAATGCCATGGCTAGCTCCTGCCCTTGGTCTGGGGAAACGGGGCGCCTGCGTGGATGGCCAGTTCGTTCGCTTGAGCCAGGCTCGGAAAAGTCCCCGCATCGGTCCACCAGCCCTGGAAGGTGCCGGAGCTCATCTGGCCCCGCTGGATGTAGGCATTGTTCACGTCCGTGATCTCCATCTCGCCGCGCCCCGAGGGCTTCACGGTCTTGATGATGTCGAAGACCGTGGCGTCGTAGAAGTAGATGCCCGTCACCGACAGGTTCGACTTGGGTGCCTTGGGCTTCTCCTCGATGCTGAGGACCTTGCCGTTAACCACTTCCGCCACGCCATAGCGCTGAGGATCCTCCACGGGCTTCAGCAGGATGCGGGCGCCCTGGCCCTGCTTAGAGAAGGCCTCCACCTCGGCCTTTAGGCTGTCCTGGAAGATGTTGTCGCCGAGGATCACGCAGATGGGGGAGCCCCCCGCGAAGTTCTCCGCCAACCCCAGGGCCTGGGCGATGCCGCCCGCCTCGTCCTGCACCTTGTAGGTGAAACGGCAGCCGAAGTCCTTGCCCGAACCCATCAGAGCCACCACGTCGCCCATGTGCTCCGTGCCTGTGACGATGAGGATCTCCGTGATGCCAGCTTCGGCCAGCTTCCAGAGGGGATGCCAGATCATGGGTGCCTCGCCCACGGGCAGCAGGTGCTTGTTCGTCACCTTCGTGAGCGGGAAGAGGCGCGAGCCCGTCCCTCCTGCCAGAACCACACCCTTGATATCCACCCTACCCCCCGCAGCGATCCAGATGAGTCCATCTTCCCATAGGACCTCCGTTTCTGGGCGCTGCCCACTGTGGCCCAGGTGTTTCAGGCGAGGTGCACTAGCATGGAGCATCCCTGAGGTCCCCATGCGCCGCCTGCTTGGCCTGTTGAGTCTGCCCCTGCTCGCCCAGGCGCCCCACTTCAATGCTCACGCCGCCATCGAGGCCGAATGGGCCCGACAGCCCCTGACCTGGACCGAAGCCCAAAAATCCGCCCTGCCCCCGGCGGATCGCGCCCGCCTAGAGCGCAGCCTCCTGCGCATCGGTGCTCCAGGCACGCTGGACCTCCTGCCCCCGGAACTGGAGAAACCCACCCTGCCCGCCTGGGAGTCCAAGGCGCGAGAGGCCCGCAGCCCCCAGGAGCGCTTCACGGCCCTCTTCTTCCTGAACCGCCTGAAGAGCCCCCGGGCCCTGGAGGCCCTGGCCGGACTTCGCGCCCGGTCAGCCACCACCTGGCCCCGGCACCTGCACCTGGAGTCCGCCATCGCCACCGCCCGCCTCAACGGCGCCGAGGTAACGGCGGACTTGCGTGCCTTCCTGGCGGCCCTGGACCGGGTCGGAAAGGGCGACCCCGTGCGGGCCCAGGCCGCGCGGCTGCGCCTGGTGCTGGCCGGAAAAGAGGCCAAGCTGCTGCCGCCCATCCCCGCGACGCCGGGTAGCCTCCTGGCGCTCCTGGACGCCTGGAACCGCACCCCCTGGGAGGGACGGCGGGAGCTGAGCCTCCAGGGCCTCCGCAGCCTGGATCCTGCCTCGCCGATCTGGGCGCGCCTGGGCCTCCGGGCCCCCAGCGCGGCCGTGCTGGAGCAGTCCTGCGTGGGGATCCTCTCCCGCCTGGCGGAAGGCCTCCCCAATCCTGCGCCCGCAGAGGCCTTCCCCACGGAAGGTGCCCCCTGGTCCTGTGCCACGGATCCCCTGGCTACCTGGTACGGCCTCCAGGGCCTCGCCAAGTGCCCCACGCCGCTGCCCGCGCTGCAAAGCGCCCTGCGGGCTCAGCCCCCCATGGGCCTCACCCAGCCCACCCTCCAGGCTGCTCTGCTGCCCCCCCTGCGGCGCCAAGCCCCCGAGGCGGCGGACGCATTGCGGGCCCGCTTGCTCTCCGGCACTGACAGCATCGCCCGGGCCGCCGCCATCGAGGACCTGCCCGCAGCCCCTGAGGACCTGGAGGTCCTGACCCGGCGCACCTGGGATGACCCACCCTTCGACGCCCAGCAGACCCTCATCCAGAGCTATGCCCGCTGGAAGCTCAATCCAGACGCGCAAAAGGCCCAGCTCCTGCCCTGGCTCCAGCACCCGGACTGGGCCTGCCGCAGCGAGGCGTATAGGGCCCTGGTGAAGCTGGATCCCCAGACCCCGTGGCCCACCGCGCCCAAGCCCACGCCCACCGACCAAGCCATTTTGCAAGAAGCCACCCGCCTTGCCCAGCGCGGGCACCCTGTGCGCCTGGGGGTTTCCCTCAGTGGGAAGCGCAGCTTCACGCTCAATCTGGACCCCAAGGTCGCCCCGATGAATGTCGCCAACCTTGTGCTCCTGGCCCGCCGTCACGCCTTCGACGGCCGCCGCGTGCCCCGGGTGGTGCCGGACTTCGTGGTGCAGATGGGCTCTCCCGTGGACACGATGGACGGCGGGCCGGGCTACTCCATGCGCTGCGAGGACAGCCTGACCTGGTACGGCCCCGGCAGCGTGGGCATGGCCCTGTCCGGCAAGGACACTGGCGGCAGCCAGTTTTTCATTACCACCAATGCCACGCCCCACCTCACGGGTCGCTACACCCGCCTGGGCGAAGTGGAGCAGCCCGATCAGGCTCTGAAGCTCCTCGATGAGCTAGAACTGGGCGCCCGCATCGAGAGCATCCGGGTCCTGAAGCCGTGAAATGCACCCTCCTTCTGGCCCTTGCTGTGGTGCTCCCTGCGACGGCCCAGGCCCCTGTGCTCCAGGACGGGGCGGCGGCCCTGCGCCGGGCTCGGCTGGACTGGACCGCCGGGGATCCGCCCCAGGAGCCACCGGGCATTCCTTCTCTGGAGGTGGGCTGGGGCGGCGCGGAAGGCGGAGGATCCCCCACACCATTGGTGGACGGCGAAGGTTTGGGCACCGGCACCCGCGGCTGGGGCCTGGGTCTGCAGGGCCGCCTGGTGAGCGGCTCCTGGTCCGCCTCGGCCACAGTGCTAGGGCTGCGGGAGGCGGGACGCACTTCAGGTTTGCTGCAACGGGCGACCCTGGCCTACCAGGCCGAGTCCGGCTGGCGAGTGGCCTTGGAGCAGTCACCCCTGGCCTGGGGCTCGGGCCTCCTGGGCGGGGACCTGCTGGGGGACAGCGCCCGCGCCTTCCCACGGCTCACCCTGCGGACACCGGAGCTACCCTTCCCGGTGGGACACTGGCACGTCGAGGCCTTCGCAGGGGAGCTGACCCAGGGCAGTGAGTTGCCCGCCTGGATACCCGATCGCAAGGCCCGGCTTCAGGCCCAGGCTTCAGGCCTCGGCCTGGAGAAGCCCAACCTCTGGGGGATCCTGTTGCGGGAGAGCTTCAGCCCGAACCTGGAGGCCAGCCTCGGTGCCGTAGCCATGGATGGGGGGCGCTCTGCCTCGGGTACATCGGCACCAGCCGCGGCAGCCCGAACCGAAACCATGATCGAGTTGCGCCTGCGCCTGCCGGACCTGGCCCGCTCCCTGCACGCCCGGGGCGCCTCCCTGCTGCTGAGCCGCCTGGGCACGCCGGAGGGCAGCGGTCTGGCCCTGAGTCCCGGACGCGACCGCGTGGGCCTCCAACTGGTCTGGGAGGGCTGGGACCTGGGCCTGGAAGCCGCAGGCTTGGCGCCTGCAGGCGCCTTCTCCGCCGCCCGCCCGAGCTACCTGACGGGCTTCTCTAACCACGGGGATCCACTGGGCGCGGCCTTCGGCCCTGCTGCCACCCAGAGCCTGGACCTGGGCCTGCCTCTGCCCCTGGAGGGCCACGGCCAGGTGCGGTTGGTGCACCTGGAGCAGAGCCCAACAGGCCGGCCAAATGGCGAGGTCTGGTTCCTGCAGGTGGAGGGCCAGTGGCACACCTCCACGGGGCGAGTGGGTGCCAGCCTGGCCTCCAGCGGGTCCGGCGGTCAGGGTTGGTCCTGTGCCATCTTCCAGGCCTTCCGTGTGTTCTGAGCGGTCCCCAGGGCCTGGGTCATCCCCTGGGTTATCCTGGGTGGTCCCAGAGGTGTGAATGGCGTTATCCCGCGATCAGCTCGTCCGCCGCGCCGCCCAGGAGCTGCGCGAGGGCAACTACGTGAACCTGGGGATCGGCATCCCGACCCTCATCGCCAACGTCATCCCCCCGGGCATGGAGGTCATCCTCCAGAGCGAGAACGGCCTGCTGGGCATTGGTCCCTTCCCCACGGCCGAGGAGGTGGATGCGGACCTCATCAACGCAGGCAAGCAGACCGTGACGGCAGCTCCGGGGGCCAGCTTCTTCAACAGCGCCGACAGCTTCGGCATGATTCGCGGGGGCAAGATTGACCTCTGCTTCCTGGGTGCCATGCAGGTGGACATGGAGGGCAACCTCGCCAACTGGATGATCCCCGGCAAGATGGTCAAGGGCATGGGCGGGGCCATGGACCTGGTGGCGGCCGCCAAGCGCGTGGTGGTGGTCATGGACCACACCGCCAAGGACGGGGCCTTCAAGATCCTGCGCAAATGCGACCTGCCTCTCACGGGCCAACGCTGCGTCCACCGCATCATCACGGAGCTGGCCGTCATTGACGTGGTGCCGGGCCGGGAGGGACTGCGCCTCGTGGAGGTTGCCCCGGGGGTGACCCGCGAGCAGGTGCAGGCGGCCACAGAACCACCCCTCGTCATGGACCACGTGGTCGAGATGTCTGGAGTCTAGGATCCCCATGCTGAACCGAATCCTGTCCGCGTCCTCCCTCCTGCTGGTCCTGGCCTGCGCCACTCCAAACGCCGTGCCGCCCCCGCCACCGGAGCCCTTCATCCCCCACCTGACCCTGCGCCCCGTGGCCCTGACCCTCAGCCCCGGCGCCACCCAGGTCTTCCAGGCGGAGATCAACTACCCCGAGAACGCACGGTATCTCCGACAGCCCGTGGTCTGGCGCGTGATGGAAGCCGAGGGCGGCATCACCACCGTCGATGGACTCTATCAAGCCCCCACCAAGCCTGGCATCTACCATGTGGAAGTGATCCGGGAGGACTTCCCGGATGTGCGCTTCATCGCCACCGTCACGGTGAAGTGATGAATCTGTACGGCGCCCTACGGCCAGTGCTCTTTCGGCTTGATCCCGAAACCGCCCACAACCTGGCCTTCTGGCTGGGCGAGCGCGTTTGCGCATGGCCCCGCCTGCGGTCGCCGGAAGTCTCGGCCCACCTGCGGCGCGACGCCTTCGGCCTCAGCTTCCCCACACCCCTGGGCCTGGCGGCGGGCCTGGACAAAGGCGCCACCCTGCTCCCCCTCTGGAAAGCCCTGGGCTTTGGCCATGTGGAGATCGGCACGGTCACGCCCTGGCCCCAGCCCGGGAACCCCAGGCCGCGCCTCTTCCGCTTCCCGGAAGCGGGGCTGATCCTCAACCGCATGGGTTTCAACAGCGAGGGCGCCGCCGTCGTTGCAGGCCGTTTGCGCCACCGCCCGGCGGGCCTCGTGGTGGGTGGCAACCTCGGGAAGAACAAGGAGACCCCAGAAGCTCAGGCCCTGGACGACTACCGGGCCGCCTACCGGCTCATCGCGCCCGGGGTGGACTACGTGGCCCTGAACGTGAGCAGTCCCAATACCCCCGGCCTCCGCAACCTCCAGGCGCCCGAGGCCCTCAAGCCCCTGTTGGAGGGCATGCTCAAGCTGCGCTCAGAGATGGGGATGGACCGCCAGCCTCTGCTGCTCAAGCTCGCGCCGGACCTGGCCCCGGAGGATCTCGACGCCATCGTGGAAGTGGCTGTGGCCTCAGGCATCTCGGGTCTCATTGCCACCAACACCACCCTGGACCGGGGCATCGTCGAGGAACCGCTGCGCTCCCGCGTGGAGGCCAAGGGCGCCGGCGGCCTCAGCGGCACGCCGCTCAAGGCCAAGGCCCGGGAAGTGCGGCGGCACATCCTGACTGCGCTTCGGGGCCGCCTGCCCCTCATAGCCTGTGGGGGCCTGGGCAATGCCGAGGATGTACAGGGCGCCCTGGCGGATGGCGCAGCCCTGACCCAGATCTACAGCGCCCTCATCTTTGAAGGACCGAGCCTGGTGGGTCGCATTCACCAAGGCCTTGAGCAAAAATAAATTCGGGGGATTCTCGCTTCTTTGGAAAGCCCAACGATATAAACAGCGGCTCCCGTCCATATACTGAAATGTATGACCACAAACGTGGCTCGGACTTCCCCCCCCTCTAGGCGCGGCCTCCTGCTGACGACAGCAGGAGGCGGCGCTTTGCTTGTGGGGCTGACAGCCCGCTTTGTCCTGGTGGGCGACACGGCGAACGCAACGCTGCAGCTGTGCCTGGTCTGCCTCATTCTGCTGGCCCTGGGGGCCTGCGCCCAGAGGGCCCGCCGGTCGGGCCCAGAAGCCCTTGGCTGGAAGCTCCTGGCCTGTTCCCTGCTCATCAACGTCCTGATCCAGATCACCCGCATCCCCATCTTCCTGAACCTGCATCCCCCCAAGGCCCTGGAGCCCATCTCTATCGCGCTCCAGATCCTCAGCTCCCTGCTTCCGGCGGGCACCCTGCTGTCCTGGCACTTGGCTCCCAAGGCCCGCCTGGATCGCATCCGCCACGGCCTGGATGGGCTCCTCTTCGCCCTGGCTGTGTTCTTCATCCTCTGGGGTCTGGCCCTCGGCCCGGTGTTCGCCAGCGATCGCTTCCCCATCACGGACCGCTTCATCTGGCTGGGCGCCTTCCTGGTCTACGACCTGCTCCTGGGCCTCAGTGTCTTCTACGGCATCACGGAACCGGCCCGCTTCCGGGGTCCCCTGGGCTGGCTGGCCTCGGCCTTCCTGCTGGCCAGCCTCCACAACTTCAAGTGGCTGATGGATGTACTCCTGGGCAGGCCAGTCTTCCACTTTCCCGCCGGGGGCTTCGTCTTCCTCATCCCCCTGGCCTACCTGGGCGCGGCCCTCTCCACTCGCCCGGTGGCCGCCAGCCATGATTCCGATCAGCAAGCCCCCGTGGTCCACCTGCTGCCCTACCTGCCCGTGCTGGGCGCTACAGTTCTGGGCATCTGGCTCCTGGTGACGCGCTCCGGCTCCGGCCACCAGCTCGTTCTGGTCTGGATGGCCCTCGGCCTGGTGGTGCTGCTGCTCACGCGGCAGTATCTCGCCCTCAAGGACTTCGCCACCCTCTCCCAGCATCTGGAGGCCCGGGTCGCAGAGCGCACGGAGACCCTCGAGAAGGCCCAGGGCATCCTCCTGCGCACCGAACGCATGAACACCATGGCCACCTTGGGCGCAGGCTTGGCCCACGACATGAACAACCTGTTGAACGCCATCCAGGCCCGGGCAGAGCTGGTGATAATGGACTTGGACGATGGCAAGCTTCCTGAGCGTACCGATATGATGCGGGTCCAGGAAGCAACTCAACACGCGGCGACCCTCAGCCGCCGCCTCATGTCCCTGGGTCGCCAAAAAGATGAGCCCCCGCAGATCATGGACCTCGGTGAGGAGTTGCAAGCCATCAGCCCGCTCTTGCGGGTGCTGCTCCCCAAGTCCCAGAACCTCACCGTGGAGGCCCAGCCATCCTCCATGCCCTTCCTGGGGACCCGGGGCATGGTGGAGCAGATCCTTGTCAATCTCGTGAGCAATGCCCGGGACGCCATGCCCACGGGTGGCACCATCACCATCCGTGCCCGGGCGGCACGGCCTGAGGAGGGCCCCGCAGGCCCCCTCCTGGAAATCCAGGACATGGGCAGCGGCATCCCCGAGCACCTACACGCCCAACTCTTCCAGCCCTTCTTCACCACCAAATCCGAAGGCACAGGCACCGGCCTGGGCCTGGTCTGTGTCAAGACCATGTTGGAGGAAGCAGGCGGCTCCATCCGCTTCAGCCCGGCGCCAGGCCAGGGAACCCTCTTCCAGATCCGGCTGCCGCGCGTCCCCTAAGCCTGCCGCGGCGCTACACTGGAGCTGCGAGGTATCGATGTTGGCACTGCAATCGAGGATCCGGGACCCACGCCTACTGCCCCTGGCGGACAAGGTGCTGCACGGGGAGCGGCTCAGCTTTGAAGACGGCCTCCTGCTCTACGAGACCGCGGACCTGAATGGCGTGGGGGCCCTGGCCCACCATGTGCGCCTCTCGAAGCACGGTCGCGCCGCCTACTACGTGGTGAGCCGCCGCCTCTCCTACACCAACGTCTGCTATACCCACTGCCAGTTCTGCGCCTTCCAGGCCAAGCCCGGCGACCCCCGTGCCTACTCGCTCTCCGCTGAGGACATCATCCGTGAGCTGGAGAAGCCCGAGAACTTGGGCGTGCGCGAGCTGCACATGACCTCCGGCCACAATCCCAAGCTTAAGGTCGACTATTTCGAGGACCTCTTCGGCAAGATCAAGGCCCGCTTCCCGTCCATCCACCTCAAGGTCTTCACCATGATCGAGATGGACTACTACGCCCGGATCAGCGGCCTGAGCACGGAAGCCTTCCTCGACCGCTGCATGGCCGCAGGCCTGGAAAGCTGCCCGGGCGGCGGCGCGGAGATCTTCGACGAGGCCCTCCGCGAGCAGATCTGTATCGGGAAGAAGGACGCCCAGGTCTGGTTGGACACTGCCGCGATCTGCCACCGCAAGGGCCTCCCCACCAACTGCACGATGCTCTACGGGCACATCGAGGAAGCCCGCCATCGCGTGGATCACCTGCTGCGCCTTCGGGCCCTGCAGGATGAGTCCCTGGCTGCGGGCTACACAGGCTTCCTGGCCTACATTCCGCTCGCCTACCAGAACGAAGACAACGAACTGAGCGCCACCCACGTCATCCACGAGACCACAGGAACTCAGGACCTGCGCGAGATCGCCGTGGCCCGGCTGCTGCTCGACAACATCCCACACATCAAGGCCTACTGGGTGATGATCTCCCCCGGCCTGGCCCAGGCGGGCCTCAGCTATGGCGCCGACGACCTGGACGGCACGGTCATCGCCGAGGAGATCGCCCATCTGGCGGGCGCCAAGAGCCCCCAGGGCCTCCAGCAGAACGAGCTGGTGCGCCTCATCCAGGAGGCCGGTTTCGAGGCTCTGGAGCGGGACAACCTCTACAACGTGTACGAGCCCGCCTAATCGACTTTTCGGCGCTCGTAAGCCTTCGAAGGATCCAACGCGAAGGCGTAGGGACTGGTCCAGAGGCGCTCGTGGATGCGGGTGGCCTGCGCGGCCAGGGGCGAGTCGCGGAAGATCAGCTCGACATTGCGCGAGTCCTGGAAGTAGTTCTCTTCCCAATTGCTGGTGCCCAGTGCCAGGTGGGTGCCATCCACCACTAGGTATTTGCTGTGGATGACACGGGCGAAGGGGATGTGGCCGGCCTTGGCTTCTGGGATGGATGCCACCTTCACTTCCAGATTCGGAAGGAGCGCCAAGGACTTCAGGTGGGCCGTGGCCCGGGTGCCCAGCGTCCAGTCCGACACCAGCAGACGCACCTTCACGCCCCGCACTGCCGCTGCCCGCAGGGCCTGATCCAGCAGGGGCCAGTAACGATCCTGCCCCGCCACCGGCGAGTAGGTGAGGAGCTGCACCCGCACGCTGCTCTTGGCCTGACCGATGAGTTCCACCAGGGTCTCGATGCCCGGGCGAATATCCTTGGGCGTGAGGAAGGGCGGGCTGGCCACCAATTCCACGGCTGGCCGCCCAGTGACGGCAGGTGAGGTCTGAAAATCGGGCAGCTTGTGCTCCACCGCAAAGACCCAGTCCAGGTTGAAGAGGCGCAGCAGGGGTCCCACGATGCGCGGGTCACTGGTCTGCACGCCCAGCTCGTGGATCTGCTCCAGAGAACGCCAGTCGAAGTTCTGGCTGCCCAGGGCCGCCTCCCGGCCGTCCACCACGAAATACTTGGCGTGCAGGATGCCCCTGGAGGCCGGGGCCAGATCGAAGCTCCGCACCTGGACGCCGGGAATGGCCTTCAGCCGTGCCAGGGCGGCCGGATCCTGCTCCAGCATCCGGGAGGACAGGAGAAAGCGGATCTTCACACCCCGGGCCCCGGCCTGCTCCAGCTCCTCCAGCACGGGTTCCAGGGCGCGGCCCCGCTCGTGACTGATGTAGAACTCGCCCGCATCCACGCTGGTCCTGGCACCGCGCAGCATGGCCACCCAGACATCCTTGGCGAAGGGCAGGTCCGGGTCCGCCAGGTCAGTTTCCGCAGGCACGGACTGCACCAGCCGCGTGAGGGGCGCCTGGGCCAGGAGGGTGAGACCGGTGACGATGGTAAGCAGCAGGGCGCGCAGGTGCATGGGAAACTCCACCCCCCAGAATAGCCTCAAGAAACGAGGCTAGAGCATGGACGGGCTTAGCCTCGGGAGTCTCTCAGCCCAGCTTCAGAATGCTCGACCCATCGGCGTAATCCTCCGTGGGCGTCTCGCGCATCTTCTGGAGCACCTGCACCAGGGCGCGGATGCGGTCCACCATTTCGGCGATCTTGCCGAGCTTGACCTCTTCGGGGTATTTCCGCTGCAGCATCTCCACCTGCATGGAGATGATGGCCAGGGGATTGTTGATCTCGTGTTTGAGTGTACCGGCCATCTGGCGGAAGGACTCCAGACGCTCGGCAGCCAGGGCCCGCTGCTGCAGTTCGGTGTGGCCCCGCAGCACCTGAAGCCGGTGGTGGAGCGCCTCCCAACGGAAGCCGTCGGCCAGCCAATCGGTAGCCCCGGCCTCGATGATGCGCGAGGTGTCGTCCTCGGTGCAGCGCACTACCAGGATGGGCGTGGTGATGAAGGAGGGGTGGTGGCGATAGGCCCGGATGCAGTCCTCCAGACTCGGCGTGCCCTTGGCGTCGATGACCAGGAACCGGAACTTGGGCATGGCCGCCGTGGGGGGCTCGGATTCCAGGGTCTCGAGGAGGAGGTCCCCGGCTTCGGCCACCGTGGAGAAAAGGCCGAAGAGATTGAAGTCCTCGCTCACCAGACCCAGGAGGGGCCGCGCGGGTTCCTCGGGCATGGTGTCCGGCCCCTCTGGCAGCAGGAGGTCCAGGGATTGATCCGCCCAGCGCCACTTGACGCCTGCGTCCTCCAGCACATGCAGGGTCCAGGGATCCGGCTGGGGGGCGTTCAGCCCTGGCGGCAGGTTGAGCCGCAGGACGCGGAAGCCCCGCTCCTGGTCCCAGCGGAGGAAGACCCGGGCCTCGGGCTTCAGCTGCACCAGGAGCAATTCCACCAGCCCCACCAGGGCCGCCATGAAGGGCCCACCGGGCACCCACACGGAGGCAGCGGGGGCCTCGTCCACACACATACGGCTCTTTTTCAGGCGCAGCAGGGAGTCCCAGCGACGGAGGAAATCCTCCTGCAGGAGTTGCGTGTGCACTGGATGGGCCGAAAGGGTCAGTTCGCCTGGGGATTCACCTCGGACCCCGGCCTCCAGCAGGGAGCCCAGCTGCTCCAGTTGGGCGCGGATGGCCTCGCCGTCCCCCAGATCCTCCGCCCAGCTCTGGATGCGGCGAAAGGGAACGGCCAGGGCGGACAGCAGGTGGCCGTGGCGGTCCATCTCGCGCTCGCGTTCATTCCGCAACCGCAGCAGCTCCCCCTGCTGCTCCGCCTGTCCCAGAGCCCGCCGGTTCAACATGGAAAGACGCAGGGCCATGGAGCCCTGCCGCACGAAGGCCTGGAAGATGGCCAGATCAAAGCGGGTGAAGGGCCGGCCCTCGGACTCCCGGTCCAGGTAGAGCACGCCTTGGATCTCGCCCTCGTCCTCCATGGGTGCACAGAGGAGGGAGCCCCGGTGCAGCTCCACCAGGCTCAGGCCGCCGAAGCGGGGGTCCATGAAGGGACGGTTGGAAAGCACGGCGGTGTGCTCGCGGGTGACATAGTCCAGTACGGAGCGGGAAAGCCCCACCCCTTCCTGGACGTCGCCCACACGATGGGCCGTGCGCCAGCCGACCTCGCCTTGGCGCATCACCAGAAAGCCCCGGTCCCCGCCCAGTAGGCGCAGGGATTCCTCCAGGAGCCCCTTCACCATGACATCGGAATCCGTCTGCCGCAGCAGGGTCTCTGTGGACTTGTGCAGCAGCTCGATGCCCCGGATCAACACCAGGGCCTGAGCGGGTTCCGGCCGCACTTCGTGAAAGATGTCCCCCACGCGCTCAGCGTAGAGGCTGCTGTCCAGGCCTGGAAAGCCATCCGTAAAGGTGAGGGTCCAGCCGCCCAGGACCAGCTCGTCACCATCCTGAAGGGCGCTGCCCTCAGGGTGCGGCAGGGGCTGGCCGTTCAGAAAGGTGCCATTGGGGGAGTCCAGATCTCGGACCCACCAGATGGAGCCCACCTGATCAATGGCGGCGTGAGTCCTGGAGAGCGTGGCCAACCCCGGCTGCGCCACCGCACATGACATAGGATCCCGCCCTACTAGGCAGGCCCCCTGGACCGCGTGCCGTACGAGCTGGTTCCCCTCCAGCCAGGACAGATAGGGCATCACTCCTCCACCCTTATGCCTTCGGGAGGAACGAGGCTCGACCTAAATCATCCGGGCAAGGAATACCGGGTATCGTGGGTACGGCTGGGGCGGAAGAAGAGCATGGTGTGGCCGATGGTCCAGACATGTTGGAGTCCCGGCACCGCTGCGCAGAGGGCCTTGGCCGCCGTGTCCTCGTCCTCAAAGCTGTTGGGGTTGATCTTCACCTTCAGCAATTCCAGGCTGTCGGTCATGATGTCCAGCTCCGCCGCCTGGGCGGGGGTGACGCCCCCTTTCCCCACGTGCATGACGGGCTTGAGTTTATGGGCCTGGGCTTTGAGGAACTGGCGCTGCTTGGAGTTGAGCATCGGATCTCCGGTCGACCAGTTTATCGTGGAAGCCGAGGTGCACCCATGCTTCGTATTCAATTCCGTCCCCTGCTACTCGCCCTGAGCGCCCTGGCCTGCCTGGCCGCCCCGCCCCGCACCCTGCGGGTGGACTACGGCCACACCGGCGACGCGAAGACGGAGCGCTTCGGCCTGGACCGGGTGGTCCTGGAGCCCTTGCCCTGGCCTGGGAACCTGGCCAAGGCCGTGGACACTAGCAACCTGGGCAAGTACGCCTTCGAAGTGCGGGACAAGGCCACGGGCAAGCTGGTCTACTCCCGCGGCTTCGCCAGCATCTTCGGGGAATGGGAGACCACGGACGAGGCCCAGGCCCTCAGCCGGACCTTCTCGGAGTCCCTGCGGTTCCCGCAGCCCGAAGCCCCCGTGCAGATCCAGCTCAGAAAGCGGGACTCGACCAACGCCTTCAAGACCGTCTGGAGCTTCGACCTGGACCCCAAGAACCCCCTCATCGAGCAGGCTCCGGCCCCGGAACCCGGCGCCCGTCTGGCTCTGCAGGTGAGCGGCGACTCCACTGACAAGGTCGACCTGCTCATCCTGGGCGACGGCTACACGATGGCCGAACGCGGCAAGTTCGAGGCCCAGGCCCGTCAAGTCATGGAACTGCTCTTCGCTCAGAGCCCCTTCAAGCAGCACCGCGGCGACTTCAATGTCTGGGCCCTCTGCCCCGCTTCGCCCCAGAGCGGCATCTCCCGGCCCTCCACGGGCACCCACAAGAGGACCCCCCTGGGCACCACCTACGACGCCTTCGGCAGCGAACGCTACGTGCTGACCTTCGACAACCGCGCCTTCCGAGACATCGCAGCCCAGGCCCCCTACGAGTTCGTGGAGATCCTCGTGAACGCCGAGACCTATGGTGGCGGCGGCATCCACAACCTCTTCAGTACCGCCGCCGCCGGCAACAGCACCATCGGCTATCTCTTCGTGCACGAGTTTGGTCACCACTTCGCGGGCCTGGCCGACGAGTACTACACCTCCGATGTGGCTGTCACCAACGACGCCACCCGGCCTGAGCCCTGGGAGCCCAACGTCACCGTGGATCCCAAGCACCCCAAGTGGCACACCCTGCTGAGCCCCGGTGTGCCCCTGCCCACCCCCTGGCAGAAGGATCCCTTCGAGGCCTACAACCTGGGCATCCAGAAGGAGCGCCGGGCCCTCCGGGCCGCCCGCAGGCCCGAAGCGGAGATGGACGCCCTCTTCGCCAAGGAGAAGGTCGTCGAAACACGAATGCTGGGCACGGACACCCACTCCCGGAAGGTGGGCGCATTCGAGGGCGCCAACTATGAGGCCAAGGGCTACTTCCGCAGCCAGGAAGACTGCCTCATGTTCACGCGGAACGATGTGGGCTTCTGCGCCGCCTGCCGCGCCGCCATCGAGCGGGTCATCGCCCAGTACGCCAGATAGGCCTGTCTGCCGCGAAGCCTACTCCTCTCGCACCCAGGTCTGCGTGCGACCGAGCAGCGAGATGCCGATGAAACCACGCACCAGCAGCCTGCGACCGCCCTCTTCCAGGCGCAGCTTGGCCTTGTAGACCTTGCCGTTGTCCGGATCGAGGATGAAGCCCCCCTTGAACTCTTCACCCTGCTGCGTGAGGCCCCAGAGGAACACCATGCCCAGCACGGGCTTGCCGCGGTTCTCGCCCTCGCAGAGGTCGCAGGCCGGATTGGGCTTGAGGGGATCGTAGGACTTCAGGATGCGGCCCTTGAGCACCCCTTGCTCCTCCGTGATCTCCACCAGGCCGTGGACGGCGCCAGTTTTGTCGTCATAGGTTTTCCAACGCCCCACTGGCGTGCCCGCTAGGGCGGAGGCCGTGATGCACAGCGCGAGCAGGGCCTTGGGAACGAGCATCATGACTCCTGGGGGGTTGATCCACCCAGTCTATGCGATCGGCCCCGTGGCTGGTACACCCGAAACGTCCAGCAGGCGCTCCCGCCGGGCACGCTGAATGCGGTCGCGTAATTCCGCCGCTTCCTCAAACTTCGTCGCCGCGGCCAGTTCCTTCATGTGCTTCTCGAGCTTGGCCACCTCCCGTTCGAAGGCCTTGTCCTCCAGATAGAGCAGGGGCTCCTCCGCCGCACGCTCC
The DNA here is from genome assembly GCA_903913215.1 of uncultured Holophagaceae bacterium. GTDB lineage: Bacteria > Acidobacteriota > Holophagae > Holophagales > Holophagaceae > Geothrix. The sequence continues at coordinate 70,445 of CAIWKE010000035.1, read as the reverse complement.
TCTCTGGTGACATTGATGAACTCCCGAGCCAGGGCCTCGCCCATGACGTCATCCAGGTTCCGCTTCACGGTCTCGGGCGTGATGCCGTGCTCGAGGTTGTGGGCCACCTGCTTGTTGCGGCGACGCTCGGTCTCGCCGATGGCCTGTTTCATGGAGCCGGTCATGACGTCGGCATACAGGATGGCCCGGCCATGGATGTGGCGGGCGGCGCGGCCGATGGTCTGGATGAGGCTGCGGTTGTTGCGGAGGAAACCCTCCTTGTCCGCGTCCAGGATGGCCACCAGGCTCACCTCCGGCAGGTCCAGGCCCTCGCGGAGGAGGTTGATGCCCACCAGCACGTCGAAGACGCCACGGCGCAGGTTCTTCAGCAGTTCCACCCGTTCCAGTGTGTCGATCTCGCTGTGCAGATACTCGGCCTTGACCCCCAGTTCCTGGTAGTAGGCCGTGAGCTGCTCCGCCAGCTTCTTGGTGAGCACCGTCACCAGCACCCGCTCGTCCCTGGCCACGGTCTTGCGGATCTCCTCCAGCAGGTCATCCACCTGGGTGCCCACGGGGCGCACCTCCACCTGGGGATCCACCAGGCCCGTGGGCCGCACCACCTGCTCCACGAAGGAGCCTCCACACTGCTTCAGCTCGTAGTCGCCGGGGGTCGCCGAAACATAGACCACCTGTTTGACCCGGCTCTCAAATTCTTCGAATTTAAGAGGGCGATTATCCAGGGCCGAAGGCAGGCGGAAGCCGTAGTCCACCAACGTCGTCTTTCTGGATCGATCGCCGTTGTACATCCCGTGGAGCTGGCCCGTGGCCACGTGGCTCTCATCCATGAAGACGATGAAGTCCTCGGGGAAGTAGTCCAGCAGCGTGTGGGGGGGCTGCCCCGGCTGACGCCCGTCCAGGAAACGGCTGTAGTTCTCGATGCCGCTGCAGTGGCCCATCTCCTTCATCATCTCCACGTCGTAGATGACGCGCTGGTGAAGGCGTTGCAACTCCACGATCTTGCCTTGCTCGCGGAACTCATTCTCCCGGGCTTCCAGCTCCGCCTTGATGTCATGGATGGCGGCCTTGAGCTTGTCCTCCGGTGTCACGTAGTGGGTCTTGGGCCAGATCGTCAGCTCCTCCAGCTTCTCCACCACGATGCCCCGCAGGGGATCGATCTTCGAGAGGCGCTCCACTTCGTCGCCCCAGAGCTCGATGCGATAGGCCACGTCTTCGTAGGCCGGGTAGACCTCCACCACGTCGCCCCGCACCCGGAAGATGCCCGGCTCGAAGCTCAGGTGGTTGCGCTGGTACTGGATGGCCACCAGGTTGCGGAGCAGCAGCGCGCGGTCGATGGTCTGCCCCACCTTGAGCAGCACCGAGAGATTCAGATAGGACGAGGGATCGCCCAGACCGTAGATGCAGCTCACGGAGGCGATGACGATGGTGTCCCGGCGCTCCAGCAGGCAGCGGGTGGCGCTGAGCCGCAGCTTCTCCAGCTCCTCGTTGACCTTGGCGTCCTTGTCGATGAAGAGATCCCGCTCGGGCACATAGGCCTCGGGCTGGTAGTAGTCGTAGTAGCTAACGAAGTACTCGACGGCGTTTTCCGGGAAGAACTGTTTGAACTCGCTGAAGAGCTGGGCCGCCAAGGTCTTGTTGGGCGCGAAGATCAGGGCCGGTCGCCCGGAACGGGCGATGGTGCTGGCCATGGTGAAGGTCTTTCCCGAACCCGTCACGCCCAGCAGGGTCTGGCAGGCCTCCCCTCGCTCCAGGCCCTCCACCAGCTGGGCGATGGCCTCCGGCTGGTCCCCGGCGGGGGAATAGGGCGCGACGAGCTTGAAGGGGATCGGCTTGGCCATGGAAAGACCAGGGAACCACGAGGACTGCAGGACCGGAAGGGGCTATTTCGCTTTTCCTTCGCAAGCCTCCCGTCCAGGAGGTTTCACGCCGTACTCAGCGGCGCCAGCTGACCCGGGCCCGCAGGCTTGTGTCCTCGAAGCGCATGTCCACCACGGGCTCCCGCGCCCCTTCCAGGAGGCCGAAGTCCTTCGCGGGATCCTGGGGCGGAGTGCGGGGGGGGTCTGGTCACCGGAGTTGGCTTCCCATTCCCGTAGCTTGATCTGGTCAGGCAGACCGGCGGCCAGCAGCGGGAGCGAAAGCAGGATGAGCCAGGGACGGAGCAGCGAGTTGGGCACGGCAGGGCTCCCGAGAGGGATCCAGTCTGCCTCGCCCTACCGGCTAAAAAAATCTTACAGTTTCTATACCTTGCGCAGGATCAGGCAACCGTTGGTCCCGCCGAAGCCAAAGCCATTGTTCATGGCGTACTCGGCGTCGAAGGTGCCGGCCACGTTGGCGGTGACGTCCAGGGCGCACTCGGGATCCTGGTTGTCCACATTGATGGTGGGGGGGATCTTCCCTGTCTGCACGGCCAGGGCCGCCACGATGGTCTCGAGGCCGCCAGCGGCACCCAGGAGGTGCCCGTGCATGGACTTGGAGCTGCTCACCTTGATCTGCTTCGAGTGCTCGCCGAAGACCTTCTGGATGGCCAGGCACTCCAGCTTGTCGCCCACGGGGGTGCTGGTGCCGTGCATGTTGACGTAGCCGATCTCCTCGGGCGCGATGTCCGCGTCCTTGATGGCCGCGCGCATGACGCGCTGGCCGCCCTCACCCTCGGGGGCGGGGGTGGTGATGTGGTTGGCGTCGCCGCTCATGCCGTAGCCGGCCACCTCGGCGTAGATCTTCGCGCCCCGGGCCTTGGCCAGTTCGTATTCCTCGAGGATGACGATGCCCGCGCCCTCGGCCATGACGAAGCCATCGCGGTCGACGTCGAAGGGCCGGGAGGCCCGCTCGGGTTCGTCGTTGCGGGTGCTGAGGGCGCGCATGGCCGCGAAGCCGCCCACGCCCAACTGGTTCACCACGGAGTCGCTGCCGCCGGCCATCATGCGGTCCGCGTAGCCGAAGGCGATGAGGCGGGCCGCGTCGCCGATGGCGTGGGCACCCGTGGCGCAGGCCGTGGCCACGGCGCTGTTGGGGCCCTGCAGGCCGTACTTGATGCTGGCTTGACCGCTGGCCAGGTTCACGATGAGGCTGGGGATGAAGAAGGGGCTGGTGCGCCGGGGCCCGCGGTAGCCGTTGGCTTCGTCCCAGATGGTGCTGAGACCGCCGATGCCGCTGCCAATGTAGGTGCCGAAAACCTCGCGCTCGGCCTTGGTGAGCTGGATCTGATCGAAGCCCGCATCCACCCAGGCCTCGTGGGCCGCGCCCAGGGCGTAGTGGATGAAGATGTCCATCTTCTTCTGCTCTTTCTTCTCGATGAACAGATCGGGATTGAAGCCCTTCACCTGGCCGGCAATCTTGCAGGTGAAATCCGTGACATCGAAGCGGTCGATGGTGCTGATGCCGCTCTTGCCTGCCAGGAGGTTGGCCCAGGTCTCAGGCACGGTGAGCCCGCAGGGATTCACAGTTCCCATGCCGGTGATGACAACGCGACGGCGTTCAACAGTCCTGATCATGGTGCAGCCTCCAGACGAATCGAAAAAACAAACGTGCCGCAGGGCCAAGAGGGGCGCTGCGGCACGTCACGATCGAGAAGGATCAAGCCTTCGCGTGCTTCTCGATGTAGGCGATGGCATCGCCCACGGTGCGGATCTTCTCCTGCTCACTCTCGGGGATCTCGAGGCTGAAGGCCTCCTCGATCGCCATGATGATCTCGACGGTGTCGAGACTGTCGGCGCCGAGATCGTCCACGAAGTGGCTGGATTCGGAAATGGAATCTTCGGGCTTGGCCAGCTGCTCAGCAATGATTGCAATGACCTTCTTACGAACATCTGCCATGGGAGGCTCCTCCAAACGAACCTGGAAACCCTAACACACCCTGGGCTGATTTTCCAAACCCTGGGTAAAGGTCGTGGTCCAACTCCACGAGAATAAAGGCTCTGAGCCACCTAGAATGATCCCATGCCCCGTCCCCGAACCCTCGAGGAACCTGAATTCGGCTGGCCCCTGGGCTGGGCAGCGAGCCTGCGGGAGTTCCGCACCCACCTGACCGTGGAGCGGGGTCTCTCAAGCAACACCACCTCGGGCTATCTCTCGGACCTGGCCCACCTGGCCGCCTGGGCCTGCGCCCAGGATCTGCCTGCGGACGCCCTGACCCGGGACCACCTCTCCGGCTTCCTGGTGACCCAGCACGACCAGGGCAAGGCCCCGCGCAGTCTGGCGCGCATGAGTTCAGCCCTGCGGGCCTTCCTGGGCTTCCTGCGCATGGAAGGTGGCAGCGGCGCAGGTCCAGAGGCGGTGGTGAAGCCGCCCCGCCCGCCCCGCATCCTGCCCCGCACCCTGGGCGAAAGCCAAGTAGAGGCGCTCCTCGCGGCTCCAGATACGAACACGCCCCTCGGAGTGCGGGACCGGGCGTGGCTGGAACTGCTCTACGCCTCGGGCCTCCGCGTCACCGAACTGGCGGAACTCCCGGCGCTCTCGGTATTCCTGGACGAGGGCTTCCTCAAGGTCACGGGCAAGGGGCGGAAGGATCGCCTCATCCCCTTCGGCACCAGCGCCGAAGGTTGGATCCGCGCCTGGCTGCTCCTCCGACCAGGGTTCAAACCCCGGGCTGGCCAGCTCTTCGTGGGCCAGCGCGGCGAGGGCCTCAGCCGCCAGCACCTCTGGCGGCTCTTGAAGGTCTATGCCCGCACGGCCGGTCTGCGGGCCGAGGCCGTGAGCCCCCACGTCCTGCGCCACGCCTTCGCCACCCACCTCCTGGACCACGGTGCCGATCTGCGGGCCGTGCAGGCCATGCTGGGCCACGCGGACATCAGCACCACCCAGATCTACACCCACGTCCACCAAGCTCGCCTGAGGGCCCTCTACGATCAACTGCACCCGCGCTCATCCCCTGGAGGGCTCACCACTGCGTGAGCAGCACCCCGCCCAGCACCAGCACCGTGCCCACCGCGAAGGCTGGCGTGATGGCCGTGCCATAGAAGAGCCAGGCCAGCAGCGCCGTGGCCACGGGCTGTGCGTTGGTGGAAATGGCCACGCGACTGGCCTCCTTCATGGAGAGGGCGTGGCACCAGAGCAGGTAGGCCACCACGCTGGTCCCGAGGCCCAGGTACACCAGGCCCACCCAGGCCATGGGTGGAACAGCCGCCGGGACCAGCCTGGGCAAGCCCATCAGACCGAAGGGCGCGAAGAGGGCCAGCCCGAACAGGATGCTCAGAGTCGTGGCCCGCTGGGCCCCGTGGCGCTGCACCAGGGGGCGACTCACCACGGTGTAGCCCGCCCAGGCGATGACGGCCACCAGCACGAGCAGATCCCCGAGGATCCAGCGGGGCGGCAGGGCTCCAGCACCCACCTTGCCCGAGAGCAGCACCAGGACACCAGAAAAGGCCAGGACCAGGCCGCCCAGCTTGCGGGGGCCAGGCCGCTCCTGACCCCGGGCCCAGGCCAGGAGCAGCACCACCGTGGGAGTGAGGGCGTAGAGCAGGGCCGCGTGGGAGGGCAGCGTGAAGGAGAGGCCGCCCAGGAAGGCGAGCTGATTCACCACCACCCCCAGGAAGCCCGCCCAGGCGTAGGCGCGCCAATCGGTCCGCGCCACCGACCAGAGGTCCAGGCCGCGGACCCACGCGAGCAGCAGGAAGGCCGATCCAGCGATGAGGAAACGGAAGAGGCCCAGGACGAGGATGGGCAGCGCATCCGTGGCGGCCTTTCCCAGGAGGAAGGTGGCGGCGGAAAGGAAGGTGTAGAGCCCCATGACGGCGGCGAAGCGGAGGTCACGATGGGCCATGGCTTCAGCATGGCCTGGGCCGGCCCGGGTCATGCCATCGAATTGTGAGGTGGACCGTCTGCGGAGGAATGAGCGATGATGGGCCAGGAGCATTACAACCATGGCCCTGACCAAGACCCCCCGGAAGAAGCCTGCCACCACCACCGTGGAGGAGGAGAAACTCGCCCCGAAGGTCAAGACCGCACCCGCCAAGAAGGCGGCCGCCAAAAAGGCTGAACCCGCCGAAGCCAAGTCCAAGCCCGCAGCCAAGGGCGCCAAGGCCAAGGCCGCCCCGGCACTCGAGGCTCTGCCCTTGGTCGAGGTCGCGCCCGTCGTGGCGGCCGCTCCCATCGCTGTGGCTGCGCCCACCCCGGAACCCCAGGTGGTCCGCGTCCCCAACAAGCCCGTGCCTCCCGTGACCCTCTCGCCCCTGGTGGCCGCCATCCACGCCGCCATGGTTGAGGGCCGGGCCGTGGAATTCATCTTCGCTGACACCGACGCCAATGCCCCCCGCACCTTCGAGCCCCGCCAGCTCACCTTTGAGACCCTTACCCAGGCCTGGTTCGTCTGGGGCTGGGATCGCCGCTACAACGCCGAGCGACACCACCGGGTGGACCTGCTGGCGGAAGTGAACGACGTGGAGGGCGTGGGCCGCGCCGCCCAAGGACCCTACCCCGAAGGCACCCCCGCCAACCAGATCGGCGGCTGGCTGGGCGGAGACGCCATTGCCGTGAAGGCCACCCTGGCCAAGCAGTGGGTCTTCGCCGTGAAGCAGGCCCCCCCCGCCTTCCCCCAGTTCAAGCTGGAGGACCAGGGAGACGGCCAGGCTCTCGCCACCTTCACCGCCACGGACCTCCGGGCCATTGCGCGCTGGGCCATGCAATTCGGCGACGGCATCCAGGTATTGGAACCCGCCCGCCTCGTGGATCGCATCAAGCAGGTGGGCGCCGTCTGGGCTGGTCGTGAGCGCCTCGCTGCCGCAGCTCCCGCGCCCCGCCCTGCCCCCCGCCAGGAGGCCGCCCCCGAGCCCCGCCGCCACGAGTCCAGGCCACCCCGCGAAGCGCGCCCTGACCGCGAGCCCCGCCATGACCGGGATCGTGACCGGAGCCGCGATCGGGATCGCGACCAGGATCGGGACGAGGCTTCCAAGGGCAAGGCCAAAGTCGAGGTGTTGCGGTTCGATCGGCTCTAGCCGAACCGTTCAGTTCCCCAGCCTCCACCCCCGCCGACCGGGCCAGAAGCCCCAGCACAGGCCCTGCTGGCTGAAGGTCACGCCCTGCAGACGGCGGTGCACCAGCACCTGGTTCTGGTAATAGTCGATGGGGATGACGGGCTTGTCCCGGTAGATCAGCTCGGAGATCTGCAGGTAGATGCGGCGCCGGGCCTCCTGGTTCAGGGTGTGGCGCCCCTCGTCGAAGAGCCGGTCCACTTCGGGATTCAAGTAGCTGCTGTAGTTCGCGTGGGTGACGAGGCCCTCCCGGGTGAATAGCGGACTGTCCACATCCGGGTCCAGGGACGTGGTCCAGGAAAAGGACCAGATATCGCCCTCGTGTTTGGAGGCTCGATCGATGACCTCCGAGAACTCCAGGGTGCGAATTTCAATCTGGATGCCGACCTTGGCTGCCTGCTCAGCAAGCATGGAAGAAAAGTTCCGACTGGGGTTGTAGGAGGGATTGTAGACGACCAGGCTGAGACGGCGGCCTTGGGAGTTCTGGCGGATGCCATCGGGGCCGGGCTTCCAGCCCGCTGCGTCCAGCAGTTCCTTGGCCCGCGCCACGCTGGGCACTGGCCGCTGCTTGGGGTTGTAGGCCCAGCTCTGGGGGGGCCAGAAGCTGGTGGCTAGGCGCGTGGGGAAGAAGCGCTGGGCGCGGGTGTTGGCCTGCCAAGGCAGCAGCTCAAAGAGCACCTGGCGGAGGGTCAGATCGCCCAGCAGGCTCCGCTTGGGATCGCAGTTGAGGAAGTAGGCCCGGAAGGAGGCCTGGGGGGTGGAGAAGCCGGTCACCAGGCCCGCCCCCAGCTCCCCCTTGCGCACCAGGTAGTAGAGCAGGGGCTTCGCATCGGAGTAGTGCAGGCGCCCCTCCTGGAAGGCCTGGAGGAGATTGGCTTGCTCCGGCTTGGTCTCCCAGAGTTCGAAGGCGGGCGCCTGTCCGGGATGGATGCCCCGGTAGCCCGCCCAGCGTTCCAGGTGCACCTGGGTCCGGGTGGCGCTTCCGGTCACCCGGTAGGGGCCCGAGCCTATGGGCTGAAGGTTCATGGGGGATTCCAGGGGCTTGGCGGGCACCTGGTAGTGGCGCCGGGGCACAGGGATGAAGTTGTAGAGGTCGGAGAGCAGGGTGCCGCGGGGCTGGCTCAGGCGGATCCGCACGGTGAGGGGCCCCTCGGCCTTCAGGCTATCCAGGGTGGCCACCCCCCCGGCCGTATCGGCCAGCTGGCGCACCCTGGGCAGGCGCAAGGCGGTCCAGGTAAAGACAATGTCCTCAGCCTCGATGGGGCTGCCGTCATGCCAGGTGAGACCGGGCCGCAGTTGCATTACCACCTCCCGGCCACCTTTGAGGATGGTCCAGGACTGCAGCATCTCGGGGATGAAGTTCCCCTGGGCATCCAGGCCGACCAGGCGATCGAAGATGAGATCCGTGACCTCCGCGTCCTGGTCCTGGGAGAGCAGGAGGGGGTTCATGGTGGACCAGACTGGTACCGAAATGCGGACAGTATCGTCGGCCCGCAGGCCGGTCAGCAGGCAGAGTGCCAGGAGGAAAGAGGACCATCGCATGGTGTCTCCTTCATCGGAGCCGCGCCGTCCTTCCTGAGTTCTGTCAGCGGGCCAGTGGCCCCTCCATGATGTCGAGCACCGCCTCGGCCATGGTCTGGCCCGCCCTGGGTGGCGTCTCCACCACGTAGCTCACGAGCTTCTGGGCGCCGCCGGGCTGGAGGGAGAATACATAGACTGTGGGGACCCGCGAGGGCTTCTGGGGTGTGCACCCCTGGGGCCAGGCCGCGGGATCCAGGACCTTGTCCCGATTGACACCCAGGTAGTGGAGCTCGATGAAGGGATTGGGCGCGACGTCGAAGGCCAGGAGGCTGGGGAGCTGATGCTGGCTGTCCGAGCACCAGGAGCCGAACACCACTAACACGGTGAAGGGCTGCTGGATGGCCATCCAGCGGGCCTTGACCTTGGTGGAAGGCTGCGCCGCCGCCAGGTTGTCCCGGAATACCCCCCGGTGAGCCAGAACGGCCTTGGCGCTGGTGGGGCCCAGCAGCAGGGGCAGCTCGTCGTACTTGTCCACCAGGCCTCCCTTGGGCCTTTCGGGCGGGATGGCTGGGGCCACAACACCCTGCTGGGCGAAGAGCGCCATGGTTCCCAGGGCCAGAAAGACAGGTCTCATGGGGATGCTCCTAGGTGATTATAGCTCTGCCATAAACTTGACTTGTTTGCTCAGGAATACTAGCCTGAAGCCTGGAGCACCTTCGTGAAGATTTCGGCCCGAGGCAGGTACAGCATGCAGGCCCTGTTCGACCTGGCCCACCACAGCCACGGTCAGCCGGTGCCCCTGCATGTCATCGCCGAGCGCCAAAAGCTCTCCCTGCCTTTCCTGGAGCAGATTTTCAACAAGCTCAAGAAGGCCGGCGTTGTGGCCAGCGTGCGCGGCCCCAAGGGTGGCTACATCCTTACCCGGCCCTGCAACCAAGTCAGCGTGGGCGAGGTGCTACGCCTTACGGACAGCAGCTTTTACGCCGTGGCCAAGGAGGATCCCAAGGCCGCCAGCAAGGCCCTCATGGCCGACGAGCGCATGAGCCTCCTGCTCTGGAACCGCCTGTCCGACCACATTTCCGCCTTCATGGAGAAAGTCACCTTCGCCGACCTCTGCTCCGAGACCTCCAGCAATTCGTGCCCCGACTGCACCTGCCCCGAGTACGTCAAGGATGTGCAGGGCCAGTTGGTGCGTGGCGAGCGCAAAGCCTGCGGCGTGATGTGACGTCAGGGGCTTTTTGTGAGTAACCCCTGCGCCCTCCCCAGCCTGGCCCTGCCCCCTACCGAGGCTGAGCTCTTGGGGCTGCCGAAGCTGGAGAAGCAGCTGGCACGACGCCTGGGCGATGCCAATGCCACCTACAAGCTCATCGAGGACCAGGACCGCATCCTCGTCGGGGTCAGCGGCGGCAAGGATTCCTGGGCCCTGCTGGACCTGCTGGAGCGACTGCGCCACCGGGCCCCGGTGAAGTTCAGCGTCGAGGCGGTCACCGTGGACCCCGGCTTCCCACAGTTCAACCCCGATCCCATCGCGGAGGTCTGCGAGCGCCTGGGCGTGCCCCATCACGTGATCCCCGCCCCCATCGACAAGATGGTCCGCACGAAGCCCGAGGAGCTGCCCTGCATCATCTGCTCGCGGTTGCGGCGAGGGGTGCTCTACTCCTTCGCCAAGACACACGGCTTTACCAAGATCGCGCTGGGCCACCACCTGGACGACCTCATCGAGACGCTGCTCATCAACCTCCTCTTCGGCGGCCGCCTCAGCACCATGCCCATGCGCCTGGTGAGTGACGATGGCGCCAACACCGTCATTCGCCCTCTGGGCACCTGCGAGGAGAAGGACCTGCAGCGCTACGCCTGGCTGCGAGGCTTCCCCATCGTGCCCTGCGGGTGCCCTCTCTGCGGCTGCTCCAGCCTGGAGAGCCGCCGCAAGCAGGTGAAGGAGCTCATCGCCACCCTGGAGCCCAGCATCCCCCAGCTCAAAGCCTCCATGCTGGGCGCCATGGGCAACGTGAAGCTGAGCCACCTGCTGGATCTGAAGCTGGGAGCCCTCCAGGCCCAGGGGATGGATGAGGCCCTGGAGCGGCTGGGCTGACGCCCAAGCTGGCTGCGCTGCAGCGGTGCGGTATAGAGTGGGGCCAGACCTTCGAGTGGAGCCCCCATGCGCGTCCTCATCGTCCTCGCCCACCCCGAGCCCCAGAGTTATAACGGCGCGCTCTTCGACACGGCCATCGCAACGCTGGAGGCAGCGGGGCATTCGGTCAGCACCAGTGATCTCTATCGCATGGGCTTCGACTCCGTCTCCAGCCGGAAGAATTTCAGCTCTGTAAAGGATCCCGACTACCTCAAATTGCAGGTCGAGGAACTGCACGCTTCGGAAGGGGGTGGCTTCGCACCGGACCTGGAGGCAGAGCTGGCCAAGCTGGAGGCGGCGGACCTCGTGATCTGGCAATTCCCCCTCTGGTGGTTCGGCCTCCCGGCCATCCTCAAGGGCTGGGTGGATCGGGTCTTTGCCATGGGCCGTGCCTACGGTGGGGGTCGCGTCTATGACACAGGCATGTTCAAGGGAAAGCGCGCCCTGCTGTCCCTAACCACCGGCGGGCCCGAGGACGCCTACACTGCTGAGGGCTTCAATGGCGACCTGGACGCCATCCTGCGCCCCATCCACCGCGGCATGCTGCAGTTCACGGGCTTCGCTGTGCTGGCGCCCCACATCGTCTACGCACCCGTGCGGGCCGAGACCGAGCAGCGGGTAGCCTGGCTCCAGGCCTGGGCCGAGCGGCTGCGCCGCATCGAGTCGGAGCAGCCGATCTCCGTGGGGCGCTACTAGCTCAGTCCAGACTCAGCCACAGCCCCTTGAGGTAGAAGCCCTCGGGGTGGTTCAGTGAGTAGGGGTGGTCCGTGGGTTGCCCGAGGTGGGCCAGTACGCGGGCCTCGCGGCCGGCCTCCAGCAGGGCTGTCCACACGGCCTCCTGGAAGCGGGTGCGGTCCAGATGCTGGCTGCAGGAGAAGCACCAGAGCATGCCGCCCCTGGCCGTGGCGCGGGCGCCCAGACGGAAGACATCCTTGTAGGCCTTGAAGGCCTTGTCCACATCCTTGCGCTGCTTGGCAAAGGCGGGCGGATCCACGATGACGCGGTCCCAGGCCAGGGGCTCCAGTTGCCGCATGAGCTCAAAGGCGTCGCCTTCCATGCGCAGGTGGGCCGCCGGGTCCAGGCCGTTGGCGGCCCAGTCGCGGTCGGCCTGGTCCAGGGCCGCGGCGCTGATGTCCAGGGTGGCCACTTCCGAGGCCCCGCCCAGCCCCGCGTGGATGCTGAAACCGCCGGTGTAGCCGAAGGCATTGAGCACGCGGCAATTCTTCGAGATCCGCCCCAGCTGCAGGCGGTGCTCGCGCTGGTCCAGGAAGAAGCCAGTCTTCTGGCCCCGCAGCAGGTCCACGGTGAGGCTCGCCGCGCCTTCCTTCAGCGTGATGGGTCCGGCCAGGCTGCCTTTGAGGAGGCGGTTCACGGGATCCAACCCCTCGTCCCGGCGCCCGGATTGGCTGCGCTCCACGAAGGTGGTGATGCCCTCCCGCTTGGCGATTTCGAAGAGCACGGGCCACCAGGTCTCACGCAGCAACTCCAGCCCCGCCGTGCCCACCTGCACCACTAGAGCCGAGGCGTAGCGGTCCACCACCAGACCCGGCAGGCCATCGCCCTCACCGAAGATCCAGCGGCACCCGCCCTCGGGCTCCCAGTGACCCAGGGCCTTGCGCAGGGCCAAGGCCGACTCGAAGCGCTCCCGGAAGAAGGCCTCGTCCAGCGGGGCGTCCTCGAAACGGAAGATGCGCACCGCCAGGGGGTTCGTGGGGTGCGTGGTGCCCACGCCCAGCACCATGCCCGAATCGTCGGCCAGCCGTACCAGGTGGGCTTCAGAGGGCTTGGCCAAAGCCCCGGAGAAGAGCCACGGATGGCGGCGGGAGAGCATGCCCTCCTTGCCGGGCTTGAGGCGGAGCAGCGGGTAGGGCCAGCGAGGGGTCGTCATGGCTCCAGGGTAGCGGGAGCTGGAAGTCCGACACAGCCCTCGGGCAGTTCGGTGTTTATCGGTGTCGTTCTTTTTGACTTTGTTAGGCTGGACTCATGCGTTTTCTCCCGATCCTCACCCTCTTCTGCGCGGTCGCCCTCCAGGCGGCGGCGCCAGTCCTGATGCTCAGCGCCGATGGCCTGGGCGCCAATCAGTTCACGGCTCACACTATGCCCAAGCTCTGGGCGCTCTCCGAAGAGGGCCGCCGCGGCGAGGGCCTGCCCCCCTTCCCCGCCACCACCTTCAACGGCCACGCCACCATGGCCACGGGCTGCTGGCCCGAGCACCACGGCATCGTGGCCAACGGCTACCTGGACCCGACCACCAAGACCTATGTCGGCAACGCCTCCTACGTGGAGCAGCTCCAGCGGGAACCCCTCTGGGTGGCCGCCACCCGCAGCGGCGTGCGCACCGCCGTCTTCCAGTGGGTAGGTGCCACGGGCCCCTGGGAGGGCGTGAGCCCCTGGCGCATGGAGGTCTTCCGCCTGGGTCGCCCCGACGCCGAAGCCCTTGCCTTCAGTGAAGCCGCCCTCAAGGATGGCGCCGGCCTGGTCATGGCCTACCTCTCGGGCACGGACGAGGAGGGCCACCTCCAGGGCCCGCGCAGCCCCGAGGTTCTCAAAAAGCTGAAGGCCATGGACGAGCAGCTGGCCCCCTGGCTGCGGCGCATGCAGGCGGAGCACCCGGGCCTGCACGTGCTCATCGCCGCGGATCACGGCATGGCCGTCATGAAGCGGCGCATCCACTTGCCCTCGGTGCTGGACGGCATTCCCAATGAAGCGATCACCCATGGTGGCAGTGCCTACATCTACCTGAAGGAACCCAAGGATGGTCCGAAGGCCCTGGCCCGCCTGCGTAAGGCTGGGCTCAAGGCCTGGACCCGCGCCGAGGTGCCGCCTCGCTACCACCTGGCGGGCAGCCCCCGGGTGGGCGACTTGGTGGTGCTGGCTCCAGAAGGCGTCTGGCTGTCCCGGGCCCGCTCCAGCCGCGAGGAGGAGGGCGAGCGCCACGGGCGCAGCGGCGCCCATGCCTACAGCTCCGAGACCCAGATCATGCACACCTGGCTCATCGTCCTGGGCGCGGGCAAGGGTCCGCTGGGCCCCAAACCCCTCTGGGACTTCGCACCCACCGTGGCCGCCTGGCTGAATATTCACTGGGCCCAGGCCCCAGATGGTCAGGCGTTTTGACGATTTCTAATTCATTCCGGGAGACCCCTTCAGGGCTCAGATCAACCGCTTCAACGCCGCCGCCAGGGCCTCCACTTCGCGGGGTTGGGCGTCCGGGAGCCAGGAGAAGCGCAGCACCGAGCGCGCCTCCTCCAGGCTGTAGCCCAGGGTCGTGATGGCGTGGCTGGGCTTCACGGAGCCGCTGTGGCAAGCGCTGCCGGTGCTCACCGCAAAGCCCGCCAGGTCCAGGCCCACCTGGAGCCCTTCCCCATTCCGGCCGCGGAACAGCAGGCAGCTGGTGTTGGGCAGGCGGGACTGGTCTCCGCCGATGGCTTCAATGTCCCGATTCCAGCTCAGGAGTTCGGCTTCGAAGGCGTCCCGCAGGAGGGCCAAGGCGGCGTTCTGCGCTTGACGCTCCGTCAAGTGACGCGCTGCCGCGGCCAGGCCAAGGATGGCCGGCAGATCCTCCGTGCCGCCCCGACGCCGCCGCTCCTGGGGGCCCTCCATGGGGCTCTCCCAGGGCAGGCCCGGCCGCAACCACAACAGTCCCGCGCCCCGCGGCCCGCCCATCTTGTGGCCACTGAAAACGGCCGCGTCGCAGTCCGAGAGATCCACGGGCACCTTGCCCCAGGCCTGGCAACAGTCCTTGATGCGCACGGCGTCCAGTACCGCGGGCATGGCGTAACGGATGCCTGTCTCGTTGTTCGCCGCCATCTGTACCACCGTGGCGGCCTCGGCCGGCAGCTCCGGCAGCCAGCTCACCCGCGCCCAGTCCCGCAGCGGATTCAGACAGGCACTGTGCTCTCCCGGAAACACCGCCGCGGGCCGGTCCCCCAGGGCCGGCTGCAGACCCCGGATGAGCAGGTGCAGGGCCTCCGTGGCCGACGAGCAGAAGACCAGCTCTCCAGGCGCCACCCCCAGACTCAGCGCGAGCTCCCGCCGCGCCTCCTCGACCCGATGCCGCGCCCGCTGCCCCTCCCGGTGCGTGCTGGTGGGATTCGCCCAGTCCTGCACCATGGCCCGCTGGACGGCTTCTACGGCGTCCAGGTGGGGAGGCGTGGAGGCGTTGGCGTCGATATAGTGGCGGGGCATTCCTTCAGTGTACTGGGGCTGTCGGCGCTGCGCGCCGACAGGTAGGAAAAGCATTCCCAATCGGTCTACCCTGTTCACATGTCCCAATCCCTCTCCGGCAAGTTGGTCGTGGCTATTTCCTCCCGGGCCCTCTTCGACTTCGAGGAGGAGAACCGGGTCTTTGAGGAATCTGATGACCGGGCCTACATGGAGCTGCAGCTCACGCGGCTGGACCAACCGGCGCGGCCGGGGGTGGCCTTTCCGCTGGTGAAGAAGCTGCTGGCCTTCAACACCGAGGGCCAGAGCCGGGTGGCGGTGGTGATCCTGTCGCGCAACGACCCCGTGAGCGGACTGCGGGTCTTCCGCAGCGCCCAGGAGGCCGACCTGCAGTTGGAACGCGCCGTCTTCACCCGGGGCCGCAATCCCTATCCCTACCTCAATCCGCTCGGGGCCAATCTCTTCCTCTCCGCCAAGGAGGAGGATGTCCGCGCGGCGCTGCTGGCGGGCTTCGCGGCGGCGCGGGTCTACCCGGATAGCGCCCAGGCGGCGGACCGCCACCCGGAGGAGATCCGCATCGCCTTCGACGGTGACGCCGTGCTCTTCAGTGACGAGGCGGAGCGGGTCTATGCCACCGGCGGCCTGGCGGCCTTCCAGGCCCACGAGATCGAGAAGGCCAACCTGCCCCTGCCCCCGGGCCCCTTCATGCCTCTGCTGGAGGCCCTGAAACCCCTGCAGGCCCTGCCCGCCTCGGCCCCCATGCGCATCCGCACGGCCCTGGTCACGGCCCGCAGCGCCCCTGCCCACGAGCGCGCCATCCGCACGCTCATGGCCTGGAACATCCAGGTGGACGAGGCCATGTTCCTGGGGGGCCTGGAGAAGGCCGACTTCCTGCGCGAGTTCGAGCCCGACTTCTTCTTCGACGACCAGACCGGCACCTGCGACACCGCCGCCCGCGTGGGGCCTACCGGGCATGTGGTCAGTGGCGTGAAAAATGAGTTGAGTCAGTGAGCCTTGACCAGACGCCGGGAAGGCTCGGAACGCTGCGCGTTCCGAGTTAGAAAAGACAAAAGCGAGAAGAGCCTTTCACCTTTAACGATTTGTCATTCACTCACGAAAGGCGGGCCGCTTTTAGCCCGGCTTTCGTGAGCGGGGCCGCACCAATGTTAGAGTTGAACAGTACGGAGGGTCTATGTCGCGGAAGCTGGTGGAATGTGTGCCGAACATCTCGGAAGGCCGGGATGCCGCGAAGATCAAGCAGGTGCGGGACGCCATCGCCGCCGTGTCCGGAGTCGAAGTCCTGGATGTGGATCCGGGGGCGGACACGAACCGCACGGTGATCACCTTCGTGGGCGAGCCCGAAGCTGTGCTGGCCGGGGCCTTTGCCTGCATCGCGGAAGCCGCCAAGGTCATCGACATGCGCCAGCAGCACGGCGCCCATCCGCGCATGGGGGCCACGGACGTGGTGCCCTTCGTGCCCGTGGAAGGCGTGAGTATGGCGGACTGCGCAGAGCTGGCCCGCCGCCTGGGGGACCGCGTGGCCCGGGAGCTGGCCATTCCGGTATATCTCTACGAAGCCGCTGCCGCCCGGCCTGAGCGCCGCAACCTCGCTGACGTCCGTCGGGGTGAGTATGAGGGGCTGGAACGGAAGCTCCAGGACCCCCTGTGGCTGCCGGACTTCCCGGCCCGCTACAACGCCGGGGCCGGCGCCACCATCATCGGCGCCCGGGAATTCCTGGTGGCCTACAACGTCACGCTGAACTCCTCGGACAAGGCCCACGCTACGGACATCGCCTTCGAGCTGCGGGAGAAGGGCCGCGTGGCCAGGCGGGGCCGCGTGAAGCCCTACTACCAGGCCGGGGAGCTGATCTTCTACGTCGAGGGCTCCTTCCCCTGCGGCAACTGCGACTTCACCGGCGGCAGCTTCCAGGAGACCGTGGACCACTGCGCTCAGGCCCACGGCTACGACCTGCCTGCCCTTATGCACCTCAATGACGTGGACCCCGCCAAGGCCGTGGGCGAAAAGGTCCGCCGCCGGGGCCTCTTCAGCCACTGCAAAGCCATCGGCTGGTACGTGGACACCTACCGTCGGGCCCAGATCAGCATCAACCTCACGGACTACAAGCAGACCGCCCCCCACACCGTCCTCGAGGCGGCCCGGGGCCTGGCCGCGGAGCGCGGCCTGGTGGTGACCGGCAGTGAGGTCGTGGGGCTGGTCCCTTACCAGTGCCTGCTGGCCTCGGGCAAGCACTACCTGCGGGCCATGGGCAAATCCACGGGGATCCCCACGACCGACATCCTCCAGAGCGCCGTGTTCTCCATGGGCCTGGGCGACGTGACCACCTTCGACATCGACAAGAAAGTCCTTGGCCTGCCCACCCATGACCCCAAGGCCCTGGTCGCCCTGCCCGTCCACGCCTTCACAGATGAAGTCAGCCGGGACACCCCGGCCCCCGGCGGCGGTTCCATCGCAGCCCTGGCGGGCAGTCTCGGCGCGGCCCTGGCCAGCATGGTGGCCAACCTGGCCCAGGGCGGAGCCGATGCCGACAAGGACACGAAGCTCATCGCCCTGGCTGAACGGGCCCAGCTGCTCAAGGACCGCCTCATGGTGGCCGTGGACGCGGACACCAACGCCTTCAACGCCTTCATGGACGCCCGGCGCCTGCCGGACAGCAGCCCCGACCAGAAAGCCGCCCGCCAGGCGGCCATGCAGGCGGGCCTGAAGGTGGCCATCGACGTGCCCCTGGACACGGCCAAGGCCAGTCTGGCCGCCCTGGAGCTGGCTGGTGAGGCGGCCCAGCTGGGCAAGGTGGCCTCCATCACCGACGCGGCCGTGGGGGCGCAAATGGCCTATGCGGGCGTGCGTGGCGGCATCTGGAACGTGGTCATCAACCTCAAGGACATCACGGATTCAGCCTACGTGGCAGACATGCAGACCCAGTGCGCGGACCTGCTGGCCAAGGCGAGCGCCAAACTAAGCGAAATCACGGCTTACGTCGACAAGAAGCTGATAGACCGCCTGAACAATAAGAAAAATTAAGGATTAAAGGTACCCGATTCAACCCGAGCATACGAAGGGCCGAAAAAGCGGCATGGCGTCCCACCCGCCCTGCGAAAAGAGGCCCTGATGAATCGCAATGGTTTGGCGCTGAAATTCCTCCTGCCGGTGGTCCTGTCCTTGGCCGCCATCCTGGGCGTGGCCAGCTGGCTGCTGACTTCCTACCAGACGAACCGGGCCGAGAAGTCCTTCGAGGAGAACCTCACCTCCCTCGCCATGGCCTCCAACTCCATGTTCCATGCGGATGCCGAGGAGTACTGTAAGAAGCGGGGCATGACTTTCCATCGCGTGATCCCAGGCAGCAAGGCCACCGATGCAGCTGCTGGCGATTTCGAACGCACCAGCATGAGCCAGTTCGCCAGCAATCCTTCCCAGGATCAGGCTGTGGGCCGCTACACGGATGCAGCCGGGGAGCCCCGAATCTACGTGCTCAGCCCCGGCCGCCTCAAGGACTCGTGCATCCAGTGCCACGGTTCCTTTGGCGTGGATGCCTTCAAGGACCGCAAGGCCGGCGAACTGGTGGCCGCCTTCGGCGTCTCCGTGTCCTTGGCCGAGCAGATCCGCCTGCAGCGGAACATTCAGATCTTCACCGTACTCGCGGGCATCGCCCTGCTCCTCACCATCAGTGGCATCATCTTCCGCCGCGTCCGTCGCTCCATCCTTGAGCCCCTTAACCACCTCTCCACGGCCATCGGCCGTGTGGCCAAGGGCGACATGACGGTGGAAGCGCCGGTGGAAAGTCAGGACGAGATCAGCCAGCTGGCCCGCACCTTCAACGGCATGGTGGCCGATCTCAACCAGGCCCTGACCAGCATGGGCCGTGCTTCAGAACAGGTGGCCTCGGGCAGCACAGAGCTGGCCGCCAGCTCCGTGCAGATGAACAGCACGGTGCAGGAGACCGCCAAGGTGGGCGAGGAGCTGCGCCAGGCGGGTCGCGATGTGCTCGAAGCCCTCCATCAGCTGGACCTCAACGTGGAGTCCATGGCCACCCACACAGTCCAGACCAGCACCCGCACGGACGAGGCCGTGCAAGACACCGACCGCGGCGCCGAGACTGGCCGCGGCACAGCCCAGGGCATGCTGGCCATTCAGCAGGCCACCTCCCGCATCGTACAGGCCGTGAAGGTGATCCAGGGCCTGGCCCGCCAGACCAATCTCCTGAGCCTCAATGCCGCCATCGAGGCCGCCAAGGCCGGTGCCCAGGGCAAGGGCTTCGCGGTGGTGGCCGAGGAAGTGCGCATCCTGGCCGAACGCAGCGGGCAGAGCGCCAAGGAGATCGAGACCACCATCCATGACATGCAGGACGCCGTGAACGAGGGCGCCACCAGCGTGGACGTGACCCTCCACCACCTGGAGGCGATCCGGGACCGCATCTCCATGGTGTCGAGCAGCATCCATGAGATCGGCAGCCTCAGCCAGGGCCAGGCCCGCACCAGCCAGGATGTGAGCAGCATGATGAACCACACCGCGGCGCGCCTGGACCAGAATGCCGCCGCCACCCATCAGTTGGCCTCCACCGTGACCGAAGTGGCCCGCACCTCCGAGGACCTGTCCCGGGTGGCCGAGGAGCTGAAGGAGACCGTGCAGCGCTTCAAGCTGCGATAATCCAGGTCCGTCCGAAGCGCGGTCGGCCCTGGAACAGAGCATGCACGAGCCCAACGGCGGATACCGACATCGGGAGCAGATCGGCGCCGCCGGGACCGGGCGGAACCTCAGCGCCCACCTGGCCCTGCGCTTTGACCGCTGCTCCGCCGAGCAGTGGGCCGAGCGCATCAGTCTGGGCCAGGTCTTCCTGGATGAGCGGGTCGCCACCGGCCACGAAACCCTGCGGGCGGGCCAATGGCTCGTCTGGGCCCGGCCACCCTGGGTCGAGCCCGAGGTGCCCCTGGCCACAGCGATCCTATTTGAAGATGCGGATCTGGTGGCCGTCGCCAAACCCAGCGGCCTGCCCACCCTGCCTGCGGGAGGCGAGTTCCTGGAGCACACCCTTCTGGCCCTGGTGCGGCGCCGTCATCCTGAGGCCAGCCCCATGCATCGCCTGGGCCGGGGCACCTCGGGCCTCATGGTCTTCGCCCGGGGTCCCGAATCCCGCTCTACGCTTCAGGCGGCCTTTCGCGAACCCGGCACCCGCAAGGTCTACCGCGCCCTCTGCCAGGGGGAGCCGGAGCAGGATCACTTCGAGATCGAATCGCCCATTGGCGAAGTGCCCTACGGGCCCCTGGGACAACTGCACGCGGCCACGCCCCAGGGGCGGCCTTCACTCAGCCGCGTGAGCGTTCTGGAGCGGCGCGGCGACTGCACCCTCCTGGACGTGGAGATCCTCACGGGCCGCCCCCACCAGATCCGCATCCACCTGGCCTTCGCGGGCCACCCGCTCCAGGGCGATCCCCTTTACGGCCCCGGCGGCACCCCCCTGCCCGGCTGCCAGGCCCTGCCCGGCGACCCCGGCTACCTGCTGCACGCCCACCGCCTGGACCTCAACCACCCCCGCAGCGGCGAGCGCCTGCACCTCATCTGTCAGCCACCTCCGCCATTGAGACCGAACCACGACGGATAAATTGGAGCTGTGAGCGACGTACCCCCAAAGGCAACGCCTCAGACAATAGGTGTGGCAAAGTCCAGGAGCGGCTTAGCCGCAGGTGGGCGGGGGCCCGGGGGTGTGCGCGCCGCGCGGAACTCCGGGACAGCATCAGTTATGGACGCCCGGCGCTTCGCGGCCCATGCGCTCGACGTATTCGGCATAGGAGCCCTGGAATACCAGGGGCCCGTCGTGCTCTTCGCCGCCCAGCTCCAGCACGCGGCTGGCCAGGCCGCGCAGGAACTCGCGGTCGTGGGACACGAAGAGCATGGTGCCCTCGAAATCCTTCAGGGCATCGATGAGCATCTCCTTGGTGGCCAAGTCCAAATGGTTGGTGGGCTCGTCCAGGACCAGGAAGTTGGGGGGATCGAAGAGCATGCGCGCCATGACTAGGCGCGACTTCTCGCCACCCGAGAGGGCGCGGATGCGCTTGTCCACATCATCCCCAGAGAACTGGAAGGCGCCCAGTAGGTTGCGCACCACGCCCAGGCCCTCCATGGGAAAGTCCTGCTGCATCTGCTCCAGCACCGTCAGCTCGGGGTTCAGCAGATCCAGGGCCTGCTGGGAGAAGTAACCCAATCGCAGACTGGCACCCAGCTTGACCTCGCCCGCATCCGCCACAATGGCCCCGGAGACCAGCTTCAGGAGGGTGGACTTGCCGGCGCCGTTCTTGCCCATGACGCACCAGCGCTCGCCGCGCCGGATGTGGAAATTGAACTGGTCATAGAGCTTTTTCGCGCCGTAGGCCTTACAGAGCCCCTCCACCATGAGCACGTCATCGCCGGAGCGGCCGGGGTTCCGGAAGTCCCACTTCACGGTGCGGCGCTTCTTCGGAGGCTCGATGCGCTCGATCTTGTCCAGGGCCTTCACCCGGCTCTGCACCTGGGCGGCCTTGGCGGCGTGGGCGGAAAAGCGCTCGATGAAGCGCTGCTCCTTGGCCAGCTTGGCCTGCTGGCGGGCGTAGGCGGCCTCCTGGTTGGCCTCCCGCTGCTCCCGCTCCTTGACGTAGAAGTCGTAGTTGCCCGAGAAGGTGACGATGTCACCGCCGTCGATCTCGAGCACCTTGGTGACAATGCGGTTCATGAAGTCCCGGTCGTGAGAGGTCATGAGCAGGGTGGCCGGAACCGCCTTTAAAAAGTTCTCCAGCCAGAGAATGGACTCGATGTCCAGGTGGTTGGTGGGCTCGTCCATGAGCAGGACGTCGAAGTTCCCCAGCAGCACCTTGGCCATGGAGACGCGCATCTTCCAGCCGCCGGACAGTGCGCCGACGTCGCCGTCCACCTGGGCATCCTCGAAGCCGAGGCCGGAGAGGCAGGCCCGGGCCTTGGCCTCCAGCTCGTAGCCGCCCAGGTGCATGTACTCCTCCTGGACGTGGCCAAAGCGGTCCAGGATGGCCTCCAGCTCGTCCCCCCGCTCAGGGTCGGACATAGCGTGTTCCAGGCTCTCCAGTTCGTGGTGCAAGTCCCCCAGGCGGCCGCTGCCGGCGATGGCCTCGTCCAGCACGGAACGACCGGACATCTCGTCCACCTCCTGCCGGAAGTAGCCGAGGGTGAGCTTCTTGGGCAGGCTGATGGAGCCGTCATCCGGGGACTCTTCGCCCATAATCATGCGGAAGAGCGTGGACTTGCCGGCGCCGTTGGGACCCACGAGGCCCACCTTCTCACCGGGGTTCAGCTGGAAATCCGCTTCGATGAAGAGAATCTGTCGGCCGTACTGCTTGCTGACATTGGAAAACGAAATCATGGGTCCCCGGTGGACAGGTGGCCACCCCCGGAGGGGAGCAGGTTCAGGAAGCAGGTGCTCGGTTCGCCAGGGGCGGGATCAGGGAGCCTCTGCACTTACAGAGTACCACAGGGCCTTGGCGTGGCAGGATGATGCCACTTCAATCACCTGAAAAGCAAAGGGTAGAACACCGATAACTGATGATAAAGATCTGGACGTTGCCGACTTGATCGGCGCTCCTCGGTGATCCTGCTTCTAGATTCAGCCGCGCCCCTGTAGGAAGCGCCCCAGTACGGCAATGACATCGTCCTTGCGGAAGGGCTTGGCCAGGAAGCCGTCCATGCCGGCCTCCAGGCAACGCAGGCGGTCGCTCTCCATGGCATTGGCCGTCAGGGCGATGATGGGCACCCGGTCCCGCTCCCGCTGGTCCTCGTGGGCCCGAATGCGCTGGGTGGCCTCAAGGCCGTCCATGTTGGGCATCTGCATGTCCATGAGGATGACGTCGAAGGTGCCCTGCTCCACGGCGGCCACTGCCTCCACCCCGTCCTTGGCCAGGGTGACCCGGTAGCCGCTCTTCTCCAGCAGCGTGCGGCCCAGGACCTGGTTTACGGGGGTGTCCTCCACCAGCAGCACGTGGGCCCCTTCACCGCGGCTGGCCTGGCCGGGGTCCACCCCGACCTCCCCTTCCTCCGTGCCTTCGCAGCGGCGCAGGAGGGTCTGGAAGTGGAAGGTGCTGCCCTGCCCCAGGACACTCTCCACCCGCAGTCCGCCGCCCATAAGGCGGGCCAGTCGGTTGGCGATGTTGAGGCCCAGGCCCGTGCCTCCGAAGCGCCGGGTGATGGAGGCATCCGCCTGGGTGAAGGGCGTGAAGATCTGTTCGAGCTGGTCCGAGGCGATGCCGGGCCCGGTGTCCTGCACGGCGAAATGCAGGCGCACCTGGTCGGCCGGATCTCCAGCCTCGGCCGGGACCAGGTCCAGGCGCACGGTCACGCTGCCATGGGCCGTGAACTTCACGGCGTTGGAGATCAGGTTGCTGAGCACCTGGCCCAGGCGCACAGAGTCGCCCATGACCCGCAGGGGGACGCCGGGCTCGGCGCTCCAGGCCAGGCCGACGCCCTTGGGCTTGGCCTGCCGAGTGTGGAGGTGGACCAGTCCGTCCAGGAGCTTCGCCAAGGAGAACGGTCGGCACTCCAGTTCCATACGGCCCGCGTCGATCTTCGAGAAGTCCAGGATGTCGTTCAGGATCGTGAGCAGGCTTTCGGCCGAGGACTTCACCCAGCCCAGCTGCTCCCGGGGCTCCGGGGCCAACTCCCCGGCCAGGGCCAGGTCTGTCATGCCCAGGATGCCGTTCATGGGGGTGCGGATCTCGTGGCTCATGGTGGCCAGGAAGGCGGCCTTGGAGCGGCTACCCTGCTCGGCCGCCTCCTTGGCCTCCAGCAGGCTCCGGGCGATGCTGCGGGCCTCGGTGACATCCTCAAAAAGCCAGAGGCGGCCCAGGGGCATGCCCAGGCGGTCCTCGGCGAGGTGGGTGCGCTGGGTGAGGATGCGGCCATCGGGCAAGGCGAGTTCCCGGGTCTCCCAGAGGGCCTGCTGGAGTGTCTTCCAGGCTTCGTGGAAGGGCGAGGCAGCCGGAATGGCCTCGGAGAAGGGCCGCCCCGCTAGGCCCTGCTCGGCGGCAAGGTGCCACATCTCCCGGAAGGCTGGATTCTCATAGAGCACGCGGCCATCGGGGTTCACGAAGACGGCGCCTAGGTCCATGACCGAGAGCAGCGCCAGCATGCGCCCGTGCTCCTGTTCGACCTGCTTGGAAAGCGCCGCCTGCAGGTCCCGGGCCTCGGTGAGATCCCGGATCCGATCCGCCACGGCCCTGGACATGGCGTTGAAGGCCGCGCCCAGGCGGCCCACATCATCGTCCCCCTCCCGCACGGGAGGTGGCGTCAGGTTCCCGCCCGCCACGGCCTCGCTGGCCCGGGTGAGGGCGGCCAGGTGGCGGGTCATCCAGAAGCCCAGCAGGGCCAGGAGGCCGGCCGACATCACCACCTCGAAAACGGCGATGAGCACGCCCTGGGTGAGCATCTGATGGTGGGCCGCGACAATGCGCGACAGGTTCAGGCCCACATGCAGGGTGCCCATGCGCTGGCCTGCCAGAATGATGGGTGTAGACGCATTGAAGCGCGGCGCGGCCCCATCCCGGAAGAGGTGGATGGTCTGGTCCGGGGGCGGCAAGGGCCGCTGGGGCTCCCAGCCGCTGATGGCCATGACTCGCCCAGTGGGATCCACCAGGGCCAGGTAGTCGATGCCCTGCACTGCCCGGCTTTCATCCAGGATGGCCTGCACCGTGGCGAAGTCCCGCTGAGCCACGGGCGCCACGAGTGCGGCGTTGATGACAGGCGTGAGCTGGGCCACGTGGTCTGAGGCCTGGTCCGTCATGTGGCCCGACAGCAGGCGCAGGCTGTTGGCCACCAGCAGGGTCAGCATGGTGGCTTCCACCGCAATGGCGGCCAGGAGCATGCGCCCCCGGATGGAGCGCCAGGGGGCCTGAAAGCTCATTTCTGCTGGAGGGTGCGACGTACTTCAGCGGCGAAGGGATCCATGGACTCCAGCTCCCGTTTGCGCAGCAGCCGGTAGCCCTCCAGGTTGTTCTTTTCGAAATACTGGCGGCCCGCATCGGTACCGGCGAAGGCCCACAGCTCCTTGAGCAGGCGCTCCTTCTTGGCGCCCTGGCGGGCATTCAGCATGTAGACCCGTCCAGCCATGGTGGGGCTTTCAGCCAGGAAGCGGAGCTGGCTTTGCACGTTGGGGGCCAGCTTCTGGAAGTTGGCCAGGGACACGAAGCCCGCGCTGCCCTCCCCCGCCAGCAGCAACTGGGCCACACTGTCCGCAGCACTCACATAGCGCACGGGCACCTGGCCCATGCCCTGGGCTTTGAGCCAGTGTTCGCCCCAGAGGGTGACCAGGGAGGTGGCGCTGAGACCGATGGCTGTGGTGCCCTTGAGGTCCTTGGCGGTCTTGAAGCTGGACTTGATTGGCACGATGGCCACGGCCTTGAAGTCGGCCTTGTAGGTGAGCATGGGCAGGTATTTGGCGTCGGTCTGGAGCAGACGGGCCTGGTGCCCCGTGGTGACCACCAGGTCATAGTCCTGGTGCAGGGCCCGCCGGGCGAACTCCGTGAAATCCGGCGCCGTCTGGACCTCCACGGGCATCCCCAGGGCCTTTTCCAGATGGGTTCGCAGGGGCTGGTACAGCTCAAGGATCACCCGGCTGCTGGTGTGCGGAGCGATGCCCAGCTTGAAGGGCTCCTGGGTGGCCTGAGCCTGGGCGGAGAGGGCCGCCAGGACCAGAAGGGCGAAGCCACGCATGCGGGCAGACCATGTCTGGTTCAAGGGAACTCCCGGTTATGCGTCAGCTGACGCCATTCTGCCAGCTTATCGGCAGAAGCCTGCATCTGGTGAATCCAGGAAACATCAGGCCTTGCTCTCGGGATCCATGGGGGCCTGGAGTTCTGGCGTCCGGGGACCGTGCAGGAGCTTCACGATGGCCTGATTCAGGCGGAGCCGGGTCTCATGGCGCTCGAAGGCCCGGGTGATGTAGCGCGCCCGGATCTCCACCCCGGTGGCCGTGGGCACCACGTTGAGGGCCGGAGCAGCAGAGAAGGCCTGCACGTGATACCGGGCCGTGGCGCCCTGCCACTCTTTCTCGGCCAGCCGGGCATTGGCCTCAGTTTCCTGGTCCATTACCTTCTGCAGGCTGTCGGCTACCGGATAGGGATCCTGACCGGCAGGTACGGTCATGGTCAGCTCGTCCCACATCCACTGTCCGGAGGTGGAGAAGTTGAAGAAGTGGCCCTCGATGGCGAAGTTGTTCACGAAGGCCACGCGACGGCCTGTGGGGTGGCCCGCATCGCTCCAGCTGCCAGTCTCCATGACCACCGTCCGCAGAAGGCCGATCTCCACAACCTCGCCGCCCACACCGCGGATCTCCACCCAGTCCCCCACGCGGATGCCGTTGCGACCCATGAGGATGAACCAGCCGAAGAAGGCCACGATGAAGTCCTTCATGGCCACCGTGAGGCCCGCGCCGGCCAGGCCCAGCACGGTGCTGGTCTGGGCGGGCATGCCGAAGACAATGAAGCCAATGGTTAGGACGCAGGCGATCTGGAGAACCAGCTTGACCACCACCCGAAGAGTGCCCAGCCCCTTGTTGTCCTCGGCGGCCTTGTGGAAGAGGTGGTCCACCACGAAACCCGCCATGTAGGCCAGCAGGACGAAAGCCAGCACCCAGATCACCCGGTTCAGCAGGCCATGCAAAGCCGTGGTCTCATAGCCCACCACCAGGGTTCCCCAGTTGGCGTAGACCTCGGCCAGGCCCCGCTGGTCCAGGATCCGCCGCCCCATGTCCGAAAGCCGCCGCTGGACGCTGGCGTGCTGGCGGAGGTCGCTGAGGGCCTGCTTGGCCTGAGCCTTGTCGGCTCCCTGCTTCACCAGACTGGTGGCCTTGACCTTGGCGGCCTCGCGCTCCTCCTTGGCCTGCTTGACCTCGGCGGCGATGGCGTCGTGACGCTTGGAGACATTTTCGGCTTTGGTGAGGGCCTCCTGGCGGGCCTGGGCCAGGCGGGCCGCTTTGGCGCGCAGGCCTGCCCACTCCACATAGCGACCGGCCAGGCTGCCCCCCTGAAAGAAGGGGGTGGGCCTCACCTGGTTCAGGATCTGCGCCGATTCTTTGTCCGCAGCCTCGTGAGCCGCCCGGAGACGGCGGATGCGGGCCTGGGGATCCCCGCCCACCCGGGCCAGGTCGTCAGCGGCCGAATCCAGCTCGTCTTGGTCCAGTTCCATCTGGGCCTGGGCCACGTCGATCTGGTCCTGCACACCGGCTTTCCGGGTTTCAGGCAGGGCCGCCAACTCCCGGGTCAGGCGGGCCACGGTCTCGTGGTCGGTCTCCACCAAGGCCTGGGCTTTGGCCTTGGCCGCAGCCAGGGCCTTGATCTCGGGAGTGTCCGGGGCCGGGGTCTCGGCGGCCCGGCGCAGCGCGTCCGTGAAGGCCAGGTCCACTTCGTGGTTGGCCAACCGCTCAGCCTGGCGGGCCAACAGCTGCTCTTCGGAGGTCACCGCCAGGGGCATCAAGCTCCGGGCCGTGAACAAGGGGCTCTGGTCCACCAGCCGCTCAGGGGCCTTGGCGGAGCGCCGCAGGCCCTGCTTGGCGGGGGCCGCCTCCTGGGTGGTCGAAGCCGGGAGGGGCTCGCGGGTCCAAACCCAACCCACAGCGGCCAGGGCCAGAAGGAGTGTGAGGAATAGGCCGGGAATCCAGGATCTGAGTTTCATGTGTCTAGGGAATCACGATCAGCCTGGGAACGCAAAACCCCGGGGACGACCCGGGGTTTGCATAAACCGTGGTGATGTTGTGGAGACTCAGCCCTTCTTGGGAGCCTCATCCTTCTTTTCAGTCTTCTTCTTAGCGCCGCAATCCGGGCACTCCTTGCAGGAGGCGGCCTTGTTCTTTTCGCAGCAGGCCATGCCGCAGGAGGACTTTTTGGGCTCGGGCTTCTTGTCCTCAGCCGCAAAGGCCACGAAAGCGAAGCTGCTCACAAGGGCAAGGGCCAACAACTTCTTCATGGGTGCTCCAGAGGGAAAGGGACACGGTCCCAGGCAAGCACATTAACCCAGGGACTTGTGTTCACCAAGACCGTTCAGCTGCCGAGCATGTTCTTCAGCACCATGCCGACCATGGCGGGGTTGGCCGCCAGGCGCCGCTTGAGGTAGTGCACCGCGTATTTCCAGTCCTCGGCGAAGGGCACATAGAGCCGGATCACCTGACCCCGCTTCACGATCTCCTGCTGCAGTTCCGCGCGGGGGACACCCAGGAGCATCTGGAACTCGTAGGCGTCCTTGGAGACCCCCTTGTCATCCAGGTACTTCATGCAGCGCCGGATCAGGGGCTCATCGTGGGTGGCGATCTCGGGGTAGTGGCCCTTCTCCAGCAGGAGCTGCACGTGCTGGTAGACCTTCTCCTTCATGTCCGGCTTCTCCTGGAGAGCCACCTCGGCGGGCTCCCGGTAGATGCCGATGCAGATCCGCACCTTGCAAGGCTTGGCGTGGAGGTTCTGGATGTCTTCGGTGGTGCGGAAGAGGCGGCTCTGGAGCACGATGCCGAAGTTGTCGAAGTCCTCGCGGATGGCCTTGAACATGCGGAGCGTGACGTCCGTGAAGTGCCGGTCCTCCATGTCCAGGGTGATGTGCATGCCGTGGAGGGCAGCCGCAGACACGATGCGCCGCAGGTTCTCCTGGCAGTATGCTTCGCTCTCGTTGATGCCCAGGGAGGTGGGCTTGAGGCTGATGCTGGCGTAGGGGCGGTCCTTCAGGGCCTCGACCATGCGGAGGTAGATCTGCACAGTGGCTTCCACGTCCTCACGGCTGAAGACCTCCTCAGCCAGCAGGTCCACGGTGGAGGAGATGCCCAGCTTCGTGTAGAGTTCCTCTGCCTTGGCCACCCCGGCACCGATGCCCTTGCCCGCGATGTAGGGGGAGGCGAAGAGGCGGACCAGAGGGGCCGGCATGAGATTGATGACAGTGTTCTTAAGGTCCAAGGGGTGCCTCCCGGAGAGCGCGTGTCAATGCCCCAGCCCAAGCCGGAGCCGCTTCCTCAAATATACCGGCAGCGTGGACTCCGGCGGTCTGCTCTGGGCAAGGATGTGACGCTGGAGACAATCAGGAACGTGGGACAAATTGGGTCATTTTTACCCTGTGTGCCACCCTTCAGGCCACGGGCCGCGTGCGGATGTACTCGGCGACGCGGCGATCCTCCACGCTGATGTGGTCGATCAGCCAGTTCGTGAGGAATTCCAGCAACTCGAAGGTGACCAGGTCGGAGGAGGTCTCATAGTCCTCAAGCAGGGCCCTGACCCGGGCGCGCATCTCATCATGGATGGCCCTGTGTCGCGTCAGGTCGGGAAAACCAACCTCGACCATGAGGGCCTCCTCCGAGCTGAAGTGCAGCTCGACGTAGTCCGCCAGAAAGGCCAACAAACTGCCGAAGTGCCGGTCCTGCCCCTTGACCTGGAGGGCCTTCAGCACCTGGTCGAATTGAGCCAGGAGCTGCCGATGTTGCTGATCGATCAGCTCAACGCCAGTATCCCATTCCGCATTCCAAACCAGGTCTCCCACATCTCCCCCTGACACCTTCTCGGACGGCCGACCTTCGAGCTTGAAGTTGACTCGCCGGGGCGAGCGGCCGATAGAGCGGAGTCCCTTCCTGGAGCTACCCATGATCCGGTCCTTCGCGGTGCTCGCCCTTGTCGCCTCCATGCCCCTGCTGGCCGAGGATCTGGATCGCACCTTCCAGTTCGACATCCATCGCGTGGGCCCCACTTTTGAAGGGCACTTCAAAGGCATGCAGGACGGCAAGCCCCTGGCGGTGGACCTGCAGAGCGATTTCGGCATCCAGAAGGACAAGACCAAGGTGGGCTTTGGCCTGGAATACCAGGGGCCGCGCTTCGGCTTTGAGCTCTCAGCCGAGGAACAGGACTACAAGGGCCACAACTTCCTTCAGAAGGACGTTCAGCTCAACGGCTCCACCTTCCATGCCGGTGCCATGGTGGACTCCACCGTCAAGCTGAAGGACTACACCGTCAACTGGACCATCCGCGCTCTGAAGTGGCCCCAGTTCTGGATCGGCATCGACCTGGGTGCCCGCATCTGGGACCTGGAGATGACTGCCTCGGCCTTCGAGCCGCTCACGACGGCCTACATCCCCCAGGTCACCGAAAAGGTGCCCCTGCCCGTCCCCCAGATCGGTCTCTCCATGGGCTTCGACGCCTTCGAGAAGTGCCTGGTCGGCCGGGGCTACTATCACCTGTTGAGCTACAAGGGTGCCTCCTATCACCACGTGGGGGGCGACCTGCGGTTCTTCCCTGTGACCTGGCTGGGCATCCGGGTCTTCACGGACACCGAGAAACTGGACGTCCCCAACCACTCGATCAAGGATGACCTGGAGGTCGGCCTCAATCGCCAAGGCACCGGGTTTGGGGTCGTGTTGCGGTTCTGAGTTTTTTCTTTATCTATACACAAAACGGCCCCGCGCTTTTCGGGGCCGTTTTGTGTAGGGGAACAATCACTGTCCGAGCATCAGCCTGTAGCCATTGATGGTGGCAACGCCGCAGCCCTGCTGCACGGAGGTGTCTGTGATCGACGTATCGAAGCGGATCTCGGCGCTGGCGGGGGGCAGGGACAGGTTGAGCACCCCGGAGATGGGGAAGGCACAGGCGCTGGTCCAGGTCAGGGGCGTGGCCTGGGGGATGGTGGCTGTGAGGGTATCCCCCAAGGGCAGGGTCTGCTGAAAAGTGTAGGTGCCCCAGAACTTGGTGGCGGTGGCGCTGGACCAGTCCGCCTGCAGGCTGGGCACGTAGGCCCAGGTCTTGTTCTTGGTGGCGTCCGTGGCATGTGTGAAAGCCACGCCAAAGGGCTGGCCCGCGGGGACCGCGATGCTGGCGGTCTTGGCCGCAGTGTTCACGGTCGTGAGCTTGGTGCCGGTGTAGTGCCAGCTGCCCGTGCTGTCCGTGACCGTCACGGCGTAGACGGCGGTGTTGACCACGGTGGTCGTGCCCGAGGTGGTCACGGTCACAGTGCCGGTCATGGTGCCGCCATTGGCTGAGCGGCATCCGTTGAAAGTGTATTTGAAGCTGCTGAAGCTCAGCGGGAACACCGAGATGCAGCTGCTCCCCGAAGTCCCGGAGGCCAGGGTGTCCGGCCGAATGGTCTCCAGATCCGTGAAGGCGATGGTGGCGACCCCAGCGGGGGAGACCTTGAGGGAGGCCTGATCCGTGTTCTGCACCGCCACCACCGGAGTCGTGGTACCGCTGCAGGCGACGAGACCAAGCACCAGCGCCGTGGCCGAATAGGTTCGGATGGACATGGGAGCCTCCTTGGGCCTGTGCCCTTCCTATCGGGACGAGGGGACCAGATGGTTAGGAGTGGGACTGGACGAGCGCCTGTTCGCGGATTCCAGCCCCGATCACCCTGTTGTTGTGGGCGAAGTCCACGGCCAGCATCACAACCCCCTCGGCCTGGTCGACAGCCCTGGCGGCAGGTGCCTCAGCCCTTGGGCAGGGATGTATGGAGCCAGGCCATGGCGTCCGCCAGACTCCGAAAGATCTGCAGGGTGGTGCCCGAAGCCTGCTCCATGGCCCGGAAGACCTGGCAGGCCTTGAAGATGGAGTCATCCGGTGCAGCGATGGCGATGAAGTAGGGGTGGTTCTGCTCGAAGACGTTGTGGCTGGCGACCTGGACGATCTTCGCCATTTCCTCGTCCGTGATCTTGAAGCTGGTGACCTTGGACAGGTCCATGAGGGTGTGGTTGACCCGACTTAAATCAATGGGCAGGCTCAGAGCAGCCTTGGCGCTCTCCAGTATTTCTGCGCCCGTGAGGACACCCTTCCCAGTTCTCAGGATTCCTGTGCCGTCGTGGATGAGTCCGGTGAGGTAAGGCATGACAGATGGTATCCGCCTTGGGCCCGAGTCTATTGAGCCTCTTGCAACCAGGCCAGCGCGCTGACCTCGTCCCGGAAGATCTTCGAGGCGCTGGCATCCCCACAGGAGTGGATGTAGACGCCAGCCAGGTACTCCTGCTCGGGAGTGGCGACGACGATGGCGTTCCAGCGCCTGGAGGCCTTGCGATGGGGAGCCACCATTTTCCCCACAATGGGGAGCAGGTCCCCGGCCTGGAAGCCGGCCACGGCCTCCTGGAGCAGCACCAGGGTCTTGTCGAAGACCTGGTATTCATCGGTGGTGTAGAGATCCTGCCAGTGCTGGCGCAGGATCTCCGCAGAGATGAACCCCTCCCAGCGTTCCACAATCACGCCGCGACTACCGTCGAGTTGGTAGGTGATGGTCAAGGTCTGCCTCGTTCGTGAATCAAGTCATGCATGCTGGGTTTCCACCCAGCATACCGGTACAAACAAAAACCCCGTGGCTCAGCTTCCACGGGGTTCAGTGCTGGTGGTCCCTCCCGGACTCGAACCGGGGACCCTCTGATTAAGAGTCAGTTCTAGCTGAATTGGGCCGCTTTAGGTTTTGGCCGGGCCGTTTTACCTCAAGCCCACCATCCATAGGCTTCCGCAAGCACAAGCACCCATCCTAACCCCAGGCCATTTTGGGCCTATGGGGGCAGATTTTGTGTCCAGGATGGGACAAGGGTGTGACAATGGCGGAAGAGTGGGACAACGGATGAGGTGCGGGAATGGGCAAATCGAAGGGTGTGAATCTCACCAAAGCAGTAGTCGAAGCCCTTGTGCCTGGAAAGGCCATGATCCGGGTGCCTGATACCGAAGTGCGCGGCCTGAACATCCAGATAACGCCCGCCGGTGTGATGTCCTGGGTTTTACGGTTCCGGGTGCATGGGCACCAAAAGGCCCACACCTTGGGCCGCTGGCCGGAACTGACAGTGGCCCTGGCCCGGAAAAAGGCCCTGTCCCTGATGGCAGACATTGGGGACGGCAACGATCCCGCAGCTAAGAGGAAGGCCGAACGCGCGGCCAAGACGGTGAAGGACCTGGCGGATCAATTCACCAAGGAACACCTGCCGATGCTCAAGAAAACCACAAGCGACGAATACGCCCGCCTGCTGGAAAAGCGGATCCTGCCCGCCCTGGGATCCAAGCGGGTGAAGGACATAGAACCGTCCGATGTGGCCGCCCTACTCTCACAGATCCGCATGGACACGCCCAAAGGTGTGATGGCTAACCGGGTGCGGGCCGTCCTTTCCAAGATGTTCACCATGGGCGCCCTGTGGGGCTACTGCCCTGCTGGGGCGAACCCGGCCAAGGGGCAGGCCCGGGCGCCTGAGACAAAGAAGGATCGGCACCTGTCAGACAAGGAACTGATAGCCCTGGGCGCCGCCTTCCGGCACCTGGAACCCACACCCGATAGCCAAGAACGGGACCCGGAAGCCCTGGACCCTGTGGATGTCCACGCCCTGGCGGCCCTGCGCCTGGCCCTGCTAACCGGGATGCGAAAGTCAGAATTGATCGGGAACAGGAAGCACGACAAGGCAACCGGCAAGGTGATCGAAGTTATCCCTGCCCTGCCCTGGTCTGCCGTGGATCTGGACGCGGGGCAGATCCGCCTGGACTCTCACAAGACATCGAAGAAGGCGGGCGCCAGGATCGTGCTGCTATGTGAAGGGGCCTGCCAGCTGCTGAAGGATCTGCCGCGAGTGCTGGGGAACCCCTATGTGATCCCTGGGTTTTCAGTAGGGGAAGCCCTGGTGGGACTCCAGACCTTTTGGGAACGGGTGCGGGATGCCGTGGGCACCCTTCAGGAACGGGACGAAGTGCCGAAGAAGGCCCGGGTGGATGTGTCCGATGTGACGATCCATGATCTGCGCCGGTCCTTTGCCAGCCTGGGCGCCCGCCTGGGCTACCCGGAAGCCTTCACAGGCGCCCTGCTGGGCCATAGCGCCGGGACGGTTACCCAGGGATACGCCCGCCTGGGCAACGATCCTTTGCGCGATGCCGTGGAAGTGATCGGATCCCGCATGGCCGCCCTGCTGGCCGGATCGGTGGATCTGGCGAAGGAAGCCGAGGAAGTGAAAAAGGCCAAGGATGAAAAGGCGAAGTCCAAGGGCGCCTGACTCATTCGATTAGCCCTGAAGGTGCCTATAATCGGGCCGCCTTTATCAACATTAGAAATTGTTCCACGCCTGCGAGTCCGGTGCTGAAATACAAGGACTTAGCAAACGTTTGAGGTTACATAATGGCCGTTATCGAAAGTAGAAATACCCTCGCGCGCACGAGGATTCCCGCTAACCTGTTGGAAGCGAGGTGATACATGGTCGGCAGGCCAAAAGCAGAAATCCAGACAGTCCAGGTTTCCTTCCGCCTTCAGGAAGGCGAGGCCGCCCTACTTCGGGCCGCCTGCGAGCGCCTGGCGGTGCCACCCGGGCGCCTGTTGGGCCGGATGATCCGGGCCGCCTTTGAACCCGCCGCCGGTGATCCCGCACCTGTGGCCCTTGAGGATCTGTTGAACAGATCGGAGGAAGCATGAGCGAGAACGAACGGATCGAGGCCGCTGAACAGGCCCTGTTCCAATCCTGGAAGCACTTCCAAGCCCTGCGAAGTGTGGGCTTCCTGTTAGGCGAGACAGAAGGCGGTGGGCCGTCCGAATGGACAGGGCAACCCCTTGAGGACCTGGCGGCCCTGCTGGATGTCTTGGCCCAGCATGGCGTGGACCATGCGAACGCGGGCCTGGAAGAACTGCAAGGGATCCGCCGGGACAGGCTCAAGACGGCCTAGACTGAGAACAGCGCGGCTAGGGCGACGGCCCGAACACTGGTTCCCGCACCAGCTGCCGCGCTGCCTTTATGGCGGGTGCATGGCGGGCGGGCATCATGGCGAAGGCGGATCTGGAAGTCCTGAAGGCGGCCCTTGCGCGCCTGCCGAAGAATCAAGCCGTGACGGCAGAAGTCGGGTGGTTTGACATAACCCTTGAGGCCACAGAATACGCCCGGGCAATCGCAGACCCGCCCAAGCGCAACCCGGCGCCCTGGAAGGTGGAACAGGAACTGAAGGCTATCGCCGAGTGTGCCCGGACCCTGCGGCACAAACTGGCGAACGTCTCACGCCCTGCCCTGGACGCTATCGAGAACGATGCCCACTCGCGGATCGGGAAGGCCGCAGATCCCTGGCCCTGGTTCAATATTGGGCGGTATTCGTTCGACGATGAAGGTGTGCCAGAACAGGAAGAACCCTGGTGGGGGCATGACGATATGCGGGGCTATGAACTAGGCGCCCTGGCAACGTTTTTGGACGATGTGGCGGGCCATACGGCAACCCGGAAGGCCGAACCAAAAGGGAAGCGGACGCCCACCCAAACCCAGCAGGTGAAGTCCGGGGCGAAGCATCGCCTTATCGAGTGCCTTCGGTTCGAACTTCACATTGCCAAGGACCGGCCAATCTCCCACGTCATGCCTATTGCCCAGGCCGTCCACACCTGGGCCACAGGTGAAGTGGTAGGCAAGGACTGGGGACAGACCGAAATGGACAGGATCAAGGAACAGATAGCTGCCCTTCCCTTTTAGGGAAACACCCGGAATCACGCCCTGGATTTTGTGCCGGTGATCCTGCGGAATCACGCCTGAAAAATAGTGTCGGCAGGGCCGCCTAGATGGGGGGGCAACCCAACCCGAGCCTATGAATAGCCCATGAATTCCTCATGCGGCCCAATTCAGAGGCTCAGATGTCCAAACCTGCCGAAACACACCCGCCCGCTGGCGGTGCCCTGCTAGATCCCAAGGCCGCCGCCGCCTTCCTTGGCCTGTCGGAATGGACCCTGGCCGAATGGCGATGCAAGGGCACCGGCCCGCGATTCATCAAGCTGGGCAACCGCGTCCGCTACACACCCGCCGAACTGGCCGCCTGGTGCGAGGCCCATTCGGGCGCCTCTACTTCCGAGCATGACGTGCGGAAGGCGGGCTGAGATGGCCAAGGCGAAGAAGAAGCGGAAGCCCTATCGCGGGACGGGCATTTTGATGATTCCCTCCTTCCTGTCCGGTGTGGACAAGACAGAGGACGGACTGAACCAGGCCGATGTGGATGTCCACGCGGATCGGATCTTGGCCCAGGCCGCCCGCTGCACTGGCATCGGGATTGAAATTTTCATCATGGACGCCAATACGCGACTCATGGCGGGGCGGGTGAAGGTTTGGCTGGACCCAGACAGCACCCTTGTCTTTGATCCCATGAGCGCCGGGAGCCTGTTTGGTGCGGAACTGATCCAGTCCCTTGAGCGCAAGGGCGCCGGGGATCGGGTGCGGATCTATCGCGGGGACGGTGCCAAATGAAGCTCACCTGTTCATTCTTCACCCATGCCCAAGACAATCTGCCGAAGCCCTTTGATGGCACCTGGGCGGACCTGCTGGCCATCCTTGGGCGGACAAACACGCCGCGCCAGGTGCCGAAGGGCGATAGCCCGAAGAAGGGACTGCCGGCAATTGCTGGCGCCAGGTTTGACCCGCAGCACCGGGGCAAGGATGAGGCCCAGGCGATCCAGCTGCTGGGGCTGGACTATGACAACGGACGCGATGAGGTGGTCCCGGGCCAGATCGACAAGCGGGGGCGCCAGGTCACCCGGAAGGTGATGATAGAAAACCCGGTGACCCTTCAGGAAGTGAATGAAGCCCTATGGGCTGCGGGTGTGCTGGCCTACCAGTGGACGACCTGGAGCGACAGCGCAGGATGGCCGAAGCACCGGGCTATCGTGGCCCTGGCCAGTCCGGTCCCTGCGGACCAATGGCACCAGGCGACGGAATGGGCACTGGCCCACCTTGGCCTAAACGGCACCCGCCGGGGGCTGGATATGTCCGCCCTGCGCGACGTGGCGCGGATCTACTTCCTGCCAGGCCATCCGAACGGCGCCGATGCGATCAAGCGGGAAGAGGTCCCGGGCGATGCCCTGGCGATCCCGCTGGAAGAACTGGCCACGGTGGAAGTCCCGGCCCTGCCTGTCCTGCCCCATATCGAAAGGGAACGGGCAAAGCGGAAGGAAGAAGGCTTTTCCTGGGCCGCGCCCTTGCCTGTGGAACTCAGCACCCTTCGCCTGGCGGATCTGCTGGTGGCCCTGAAGGTGCCGGTAGGCCCTGAGCGCCCATACATGAAACAGGGCGCCAAGAAGGGATCCCGCTGGCGGACCAATTGCCTGTGGTATGAGGACCACACCGGCAAGGTGGACGATGATTCGGGATTCATCATCCATGAGGCGGGCCGGTGGCCCACCTGGTCCTGTTCCCATGGTTGCCATGAAGGGATCCTGGGGCTGGCGGACGTGCTGAAGGCCGCCCAAGGTGATGAGTCGATCAACCTGCTGGAATATGCCGAACCGAGGCAGGCGCCGGAAACAGAGGAAGCCGAAGAACCCGGCGAGCTGGCGGGGCATGGGGCGACGATCAAGCGCCTGGCGGACCTGCACACCCTGGATTACGAAAAGGTGCGGGATGCCGAAGCCGAAATCCTGGGCTGCCGGGTGAGTGTGCTGGATGGACTGGTGAAGGACGCCAGGCCGAAGAAGGCCGCCGAAGGCAAGAACGGCGGGGCGCCTGCCCTGTGCCCACAGACAGACCTCTGGCCCGGGCCTGTTGTCCCTTCGCAGCTGCTAGATGAAATCATGGCGACGATTCAGACCTTCATCGTCTGTGATGAAGAGGTGGCGATAGCCGGGACCCTTTGGGCTTCCTTCACCTGGTTTATTGATGCCGTCCAGGTGGCGCCCTTGGCCGTTATCACGGCGCCGGAACCCAGGTGCGGCAAGACTCAGTTCCTGGACCTGCTGGGCCGCCTTGCCTGCCGCCCGCTGGTGGCGTCGAACATCTCACCCGCTGCCGTGTTCCGGGTGATCGAAGCCCACAAGCCCACCTTAATGATTGATGAGGCCGATTCATTCTTGAAGGAAAACGAGGAACTGCGGGGCGTGATCAATTCGGGCCACACCCGGCAATCGGCCTATGTCATCCGAACCGTGGGAGATGACCATGAGCCGCAACGGTTCAGCACCTGGGGCGCCAAAGCCCTGTCTGGTATCGGGCACCTGGCCGGGACCCTCATGGACCGGGCGGTGGTCCTGGAACTGCGCCGGAAGCTGAAATCCGAATCAGTCCAGCGCCTGCGCCATGCCAACCCGGCCCGATTTGAGCGCCTGGCGTCCATGCTGGCGACCTATGCCGACGCCGCCGGTGCTGCTATCCAACAGGCCCGCCCTGCCCTGCCGGATGCCCTGAATGACCGCGCCCAAGACAACTGGGAACCCCTGCTGGCCATAGCGGACCACGCGGGCGGACGGTGGCCGGGTATGGCCCGGGCCGCTGCCCTGAAGCTGGCGGGTGTGGAACAGGAACCGATGTCCCTGGCGGGCCAGCTGCTGGCGGATATCCGGGACGCCTTCACCAAGCGGAATCCTTCCGGCCTGTTGAACCCTAAGCTGCCCACGGCGGATCTGATCAAGGAACTGGTAGCCGATGACCTCAAGCCCTGGCACACCTTCGACCACGGCAGGCAGATGACACCTAGCCAGCTGTCCCGGATGCTGAAGCCCTACCTGATCAAATCCAAGGATCTGAAGCTGCCAACGGGGGCAACCCTGAAGGGCTATGCCCTGGAACAGTTCAAGGACACCTTTGACCGCTACCTAGACCTTCCGCCAGGGGGGGCAATTGAGGGGCTACCCGCTACAAGTGAGCAACGGCGCGGATCTGAAGGTAGCGCCCAGGGAATCGGGGGGGCAACCCTGCCGCTACCCGCAACCGTCTCAGGTAGCGGGGTAGCGCCTGCGCCCGCTACCCGCAACCAAGGGGCAACCGCTAGAACCGCGCCAGTGTTGAAAGGTAGCGGGGTAGCGGGTGAGGTAGGGGGGGGATCTAATGAGACAGATACCTTCCGCCTGCCTGCCGTGTCGGGTGAAACCTTCGGGATGGACCTGTGACGCCGCCCGAAGTGCTGGGCCAGGTCGAGGGGCTGGGCTTCCGCCTGTCCCTTCGACCTGGTGGGCTGCGGCTATCGGGTGCCGGGGAACCGCCGCCCCAGCTGCTGGCCCTGATCGCCGAACACCGGCCCGCCCTGCTGGCCCTGCTGGAAGCGGACGCCGAAGCATGGGCCGCCCATGAATCCAGCCTGGCCGAATCCCGGGTGACTACCTTCCCGGACTACCTGGCCCACCTTGTCCACCCGGACGCCCTGCGGGCCTGTCGGGATGCTGAGGCGGAACAGGGCGCCAGGCGCCGGGCGGCCATGGGATCCCAAAAAGGGCCGCGCCGGACGCCTTTTCAACCTAATCAAACACGATCAAACCCGCGCCGGTGCTAGGGATGGCCCGGGGACGGGGGGCTACGGTGCCGGGAACAGGGCTAAACCAGGGTAAAGAGTGCGGAGAGTGCGAAACCGCTGGAAACCAATGCTGGCGCGGATCTAAGGCCCGGAAACAGGCCGGTGACAGTGGAATAAACCCAAGGGATTTTGGAAAACTGGCGGTGTGAATGGGCGGATCGGGAAGCGGACGATGGGACGGCCACAGGAAGGCGCGAACGGTGGAATCGTGCGTCTGTGTCCAGGTGCTGCCTGGCGGGGCGGTGAGTGCGAACGTCTGGGGCGGGACCTGGAAGATCCGCCAAGAGAAGCAGGGCGACGAATTCTTTGTGGTGCTGCAAGGCGCCATGGGCGGGTGGAAGGCCGATGTGTGGATCCAGATCCGATTCTGGGAACCACGATTCGGGGGGCGGTCCCTCTGGTTGCTTTGCCCAGGGTGCGGGCGGAAGTGCCGGAAGCTCTACGCGCCGCCCCAGCTGGTGGACTACCAGTGCCGGACCTGCTGGAAGCTGGCCTATCAGTCCTCACAGACGGCCCATGCCTTTGATCGTGGGATCGTGGCCGGGCTGCTGGCGCCGATGTATGCGGCCAAGGGCTATTCGATGCGCCAGGTCGAAAAGGTGATGCGCCGGGATATGAAGGCCAGGCGGTAACCCGAAGGTGCCGCGCGGCTAGGTTCTCCCGGGGCGCCCTGGTGGCGGGTATCGCTGCATACCGCCCGGTCCAGCTAGCTAGCTAAAAAAAACCATGTCCGGTTCGTATTCCATGGGAACCGCGCCGGGCCTGGGTCTAGCTGGCGACAATGGCGAAATCGGCCCGGTGAGGATTTCGCCAGAGTGGGACAAGGGTGTGACAACGGCAGAAATCGCGCCCTAGATAGGTGTACAAACAAAAACCGCGTGGCTCAGCTTCCACGCGGTTCTGTTGCTGGTGGTCCCTCCCGGACTCGAACCGGGGACCCTCTGATTAAGAGTCAGATGCTCTAACCAGCTGAGCTAAGGGACCAACAAGATGAAAATTCTACCAGGGACAGGGGGAAACGCAAGAGGCCGTTCCGACCTGATTGAAGGCAGTGATCAGAGGGCTGGCATCGCCATGGCATCGCGCACGTCGGCCATGGTCTCGGCGGCCACGGCGCGGGCGCGGGCACTGCCGTCGCGCAGGACATCCTGGATGACTTCGGGGCGCGAGAGATGGGACTCGATCTGCTCGCGCACGGGCTCGATGCGGCGGGTCATGGCCTCGGCTACGCGCTTCTTGCAGTCGAAGCAGCCGATGCCGGCGCGGCGGCACTCGGTGCTCACCAGTTCCTGGGTGGCCGCATCGCTGAAGAGCTTGTGGAAATCGAAGACCGGGCAAATGTCAGGGTTGCCAGGATCCGTCTTGCGCAGGCGCGCGGGATCCGAGGCCATCTGGCGGGTGCACTTCTCCAGGATCTCGGCGTTGGTATCGCGCAGATAGATGCAGTTGCCGTAGCTCTTGGACATCTTGCGGCCATCCAGGCCCGGCACCTTGGGCGTTTTAGTGAGCACCGCCTCGGGCTCGGGAAAGACTTCGCGTTTGAAGAGGAAGTTGAAGCGACGCACCACCTCGCGGGCCAGTTCCAGGTGAAACAGCTGATCCTCGCCCACGGGGACCTTGTTCGCCTTGTAGATGATGATGTCGGCGGTCTGGAGCAGGGGGTAGCCCAGGAAGCCGTAGCTGCCCAGGTCCGCCACGGCGTTTTGGAGCTTCTCCTTGTAGGTGGGTACCCGCTCAAGCCAGGAGAGAGGCGTCACCATGGAGAGCAGCAGGTGCAGCTCCGCGTGCTCCTTCACGAGGCTCTGCACGAAGATGGTGGCCTGCTTGGGATCCAGGCCCGCAGCCAGGTAGGTGGCTGTCAGCTCCTGGGTGGCGGGCCAGATCTCCTCCACGGACTCGTACTTCGAGGTCAGGGCATGCCAGTCCGCGATCATATAGAAGGCCTGGCCCTGGTCCTGAAGGCGGGTGAAGTTGTCGAGGGCCCCCACGAGGTGGCCGATGTGCTGGGAGCCGGAGGGCTGGATGCCGGAAAGGACGCGCTGCATGGGAATCAGACTCCAAGAACGAGGTGGGCTACGAGTTCGATGCCCGAAAGAACGACGCCGAAGACCGGGCCGATGACAAAGCCGAGAACACCTGTGAGCGCCAGGACGATGAGAATGCCTCCCATCCAGGGCTGGACCCGGTCGAACTTGGGGAGCCAGCGCCAGGGCAGAAGCCCCCGCAGGATGCCCGCGCCGTCGAGGGGCCCCATGGGCAGGAGATTGAACAGGGCTAGGCCCACATTGATGAGGACCAGATGCCCGCAGAGGGCCAGGGCCAGGGTCAGCCCCAGGGACAGGTCCAATCCCAACCGCTGGCCCATGACCTGGAGCGACTCCACCTTGGAAAAGGCGGCCACGAAGAGGCTGTAGTCATAGGAGCGCGGCACCCCCGCCAGCTTCACCAGCAGCAGCAGCACGCCCAGGAAGAAGGCTCCCAGCACCAGGTTGGAGGCGGGCCCCGCCGCCGCGACGAGGGCCATGCCCCCCCGCTGGGTGAAGCGCCGGCTGAGGTTGCGGGGGTCCACGGGCACTGGCTTGGCCCAGCCGATGAAGGGGAACCCCGTGGTAATGCCCAGCAGGGGAAACAGGAAGGTTCCCAGGGGATCCATGTGGACCAGCGGATTCAGGGACATGCGGCCCAGGCGGGCGGCGGTGTCATCCTCCAGCCAGTAGGCAGCTGTGGCATGGCTGGCCTCGTGGACACTGAGGCTGAACAGCAGGGCCACATAACTGACAAGAATGGTGGGAATGGAAATGCTATCGAACACCCGGGCTCCGGCAATCCTCCAGTGTACAGGGCCGAACCCGACCCAGGCACCAGGACTGCCTATGTCCAAACTACATGACCCGGCATTCCCGGCCGATGACTGGACTTAGGGGCCCAGACTGCCCCACCCGCAGCTTGTCCGCCCTTCTACCCCTGGAGTCAGGCATGTATCTCAAAGCGAATTCGCCCCATGCCATTGCCGCCGGGCAAAGTGTCATCGGTTTCAACGTGGTCAATGGCAAGGAGGTGGAGGGGGATCTCTCCCTCATCCAGTCCAAGTCCGCCGTGGACAGCCGGGACCTTGTGGGCATGTTCCCGGACAGCGGGGAAAAGGATGTGGCCCGAGCCGCCAAGGCCGCGGCCGATGCCTTTCCTGCCTGGTCCGGCACCTCCGTGGCCACCCGGGTGGCCCTCATCCAGCGCGCCGCCCTGATCCTGGGCGAGCACCGGGAGAAGGTGGCCCGCATCGTGACCCGGGAGATCGGAATGACGCCCCGGGAGGCGTCCACCGAGGTCCAGGAAACCCTCGATGCCTGCGCCTTCTTCATCGCGGAACTCCAAAACCTCTCGGAGCAGACCCCCATGCCCGGTCTGGTGGCCTACCGCCGCCCCGTGGGCGTCTGCGGCATCCTGGCCACAGGCAGCTCGCCCCTGTCGGCACCGGCCCGCAAGTTCCTCCCGGCCATCCTCGCGGGCAATACCGTGGTGTGGAAGCCGAGCGACAATGCTCCCACAGCCGCCTACCTGCTGCTGCGGGCCTTCCTGGAAGCGGGCCTGCCCCCGGGCGTGATCAATACGGTGAATGGACGAGGCCGGGCGGGCTGTGGCAAACACTTCCTGGCGGCCATCGACAAGGGCCTCTTCCAGGCCTTCAGCTTCGTGGGCTCCACGGCCCTGGGCCGCACGGTGGGCGACTTGTGTGGCCGGAACCTCATGCACCCCAGCATGGACCTGCTGGGCAAGGGGGCCATGGTGGTGATGCCCGACGGGGATCTGGACCGCGCCGTCGAGGGAGCCCTGCGGGGCGCCTTCAGCCATGCGGGCCAGCGGCCCATCGGCCTGGTGAACATCCTGCTGCACCAGGACTGCGCACCCCAGTTCAAAGAGGCCTTCCTGGCCCAGGTGGCCACCCTCAAAGTGGGCAATCCCATGACCCATCCCGAGGTGGCCTACGGCCCCATGATCAACGCCCGCAGCGCCACGGCCTTCCGGGAGCACTGGGAATTGGGCCAGCAGGACGGCGCCACCCTCCTGGCCGGCGGGGAGCAGTGGAACGAGGTGAACCGCACCGAGCACGTGGTGGGCGACATCGCCCACGGCCACTACATGCAGGCCTGTGTCTGGGACGATGTCCGGCCTGAGATGGGACTCTTCCAGAACCAGGGCCTGGGCCCCACCGTGAACCTCGTCACCTTCAAGGAACTGGAAGAGGCCTTGGCCTGGACCTATGGTTCCCCCTCGGGCTGCGCCGTGAGCCTCTTCTCCCATGACCGGCCCTGGATCGAACGCTTCCGGCACGACTGCCGGGCGGACATGGTGGGGATCAACCGCCTGGCCGATGCCGCCGAAGCCCGCCTGCCCTTTGCCGGCCATGGCACCCGCCCGGGTGTGCGCCCCGCCTACGATGGCTTCGTGCGCTGGCAGGCCGTTTGCGGGGACGCCCTGGACGGGCACCTCCCCTTGGCCGAGACCGCCCTCGCGGAGAGCACTTTCAAGACCGACTGGGCCAGCCTCTAGGTGAGCCCCAGCCATGAGCACTAGCTCCAAGCCCGTCCGCGCCGCAAGCCGCCTGGACGGCCTGTGGACCCTGGGTCTCCTGGCCACCCCCCTCCTGCTGAGCTGGGCACTGCTGCGACCCCTGGCGCTGCCGCCAGGCGGTCCCTCCCTGCGCGTCTTGCTGACCCTGCTGACGATCTGGGGGATGGCCCTGGGCCTCCACCTCCTGCGCCAGCGCCTGGAGCGCCAGGCCAGCCTCGCCGCCGACCAGGATGCCCAGCAGCGGCTCCTGAAGGCCGTCATGGACGCGGCCACGGAGGTGGCCCTCATCGCCACCGATGCCCAGGGCACAATCCAGCTCTTCAACACTGGAGCGGAGCGGATGCTGGGTCTCAAGGCCCGGGACGTCATCCACCGCCTGAGCCCTGCCGCGTTCCACCTGCCCGAGGAGATCGAGCAGCGAGGCCAGGAACTGAGCGCCTCCCTGGGCCTGGAGATCACGGGCTTCGAGGTCTTCACGGCCCTGCCCAGCCGGGGCCTCAGCGAGGTGCGAACCTGGACCTACCAGGATGCGAAGGGGCGGCGCTTTCCAGTGAGCCTCGCCATATCCGCCCTGCGGGACCGCCATGGGCGCATCTTCGGCTACCTGGGCGTGGCCCAGAACATCCAGGTGCAGCAGGCGCGGGAGACCCGCCTGGAGGCCCGGGCCCAGGAGGCCCAGGAGACGGCGCGCCTCACCTCTGTCTTCCTGGCCACCATGAGCCACGAAATCCGCACGCCCATGAACGCCATCATGGCCATGGTGCGCTACCTGTTGACCACCAACCTCGATGTGGAGCAGCGCGAGATCACCGAGATCGGACGCAAGGCGGCAGGGAACCTGCTGGACATGCTGGACCGCGTGCTGGATCTGTCCAAGCTGGAGGCCGGGGCCATGACCCTGGAGAGTTCCCCCTTCTCGCCCCTGAGCCTCACCCGCGACTGCGCAGAGCTGTGGCGGGCCGACGCCACGGCCAAGGGCCTGGCCTTCCTGGTGGCCCTGCCCACGGAGGCCCCTGTGGCCCTGGGCGATC
Organism: uncultured Holophagaceae bacterium; assembly: GCA_903913215.1. GTDB lineage: Bacteria > Acidobacteriota > Holophagae > Holophagales > Holophagaceae > Geothrix. The sequence continues at coordinate 25,854 of CAIWKE010000035.1, read as the reverse complement.
CCCTGCGCCTCAAGCAGGTCCTCAACAACTTGCTGGGCAATGCCCTCAAGTTCACGACCCAGGGCAGCATCACCTTTCGGCTTCAAGTGATCGACGAAGCGCCCGGCCTTCTTCTCCGCTGGGCTGTGGTGGACTCGGGCATCGGCATGACCCCAGCCACCCTTCATCGCCTCTTCCGCCCCTTCACCCAGGCGGACGTGGGCATCACCCGCCAGTTTGGCGGCACAGGCCTGGGCCTGGCCCTGAGCCAGGACCTGGTGCACCTCATGGGCGGCACCCTCAGCGTGGACAGCCTGGCTGGAGAGGGCAGCACCTTCACGATGGAAGTGCGTCTCCCCAGGGCTTGATCAGCGAGGCCAGGGCCGCACCCAGCTCCCCGGGCTCGCCGTCCAGGCGCAGGCGCAGCAGGAACTCGCTGTTGCCTTCGCCCCCCTTGATGGGGCTGAGGCCCAGGGCCTGGGGCCGGAGGCGGGTCTGGGCGAAGAAGCCCCAGGTCTCCACCAGCACCCGGCGGTGGACAGCCGGGTCCCGTACGATTCCGCCGGCACCGACGTCGTCGCGGCCTGCCTCGAACTGGGGCTTCACCAGCAGCACTGCGTCGGCGCCAGGGGCGAGGCTGGGCAGGATCGGCGGGATGGCCAGGCGCAGGGAGATGAAGCTGAGGTCCGCCACCAGGAGGCTGCAGGGTTCGGTCAGGAGGCCCGGATCCCAGGTGCGGAGGTTCACCTGCTCCATGGACACTACGCGGGCATCGCTGCGCAGCTTCCAGTGGAGCTGGTTGGTGCCCACGTCCACGGCGTAGACCCGGGTGGCCCCCCGCTGCAGCAGGCAATCCGTGAAGCCGCCGGTGCTGGAGCCAGCGTCGAAGCAGACTCGGCCGGTGGGATCGATGCCCCAAAGATCCAAGGCCCCGGCCAGCTTCAGCCCACCCCGGCTCACGAAGGGCAGCGCGTCGCCCCGCAGGCGGATGGTGGCCGCCTCGTCGATGGCCGTGCCGGCCTTAGTGACGGGACGGTCCTCCACCAGCACATCCCCGGAGAGGATCCGGGCCTGGGCCTTGGCCCGGGTCTCGCAAAGGCCCAGTTGGACAAGCAGGAGGTCCAGCCGCAGCTTAGCCACGGGCCACCCGGCGCTGACGCGTGATTTCCTGGCGGTAGACGCCAACGTTGCGGTTGTGGTCCTTCAGGGTCGGTGCGAAGTTGTGGCCGCCCCTCCCGGTGGCCACAAAATAGAGGTCCTTGCTGAGCACCGGGGCCTTGGCCGCCTCCAGGGCCGTCGCACTGGGAATGGCGATGGGTGTGGGGGGCAGGCCGCCCATGGTGTAGGTGTTGAAGCGGTGTGGGCGGCGGATGTCCTCGGACAGGGGCGCCGTGAAACGCAGGTCGCCGCTGAGCCAGCGGGCGTATAGGCTGGTGGGGTCGCACTGGAGGCGCATGCCGATGTCCAGGCGCTTCTTGTAGACACCGGCCACCTTGGGTTGCTCCTCCGCAAGCTTGGTCTCCTTCTCCACCAGGCTGGCCAGAATGAGGGTCTCGTAGGGCGGCAGCACGCCTCCCTCCAGCTTGGGCCGCACCTGGTCGTGGAAGGCCTCCACAAGCTGGAGCATCACTTCCTCAGGCTCCATGGCGTGGTGGAGCTTGTAGGTGGCCGGGGCCACGAGGCCCTCCAGGCTTTCGGCCTGCTCGAAGCCCGCCGTCTTGGCCAGGCGGGGGCTCTTCCAGAGGGTCCAGAAGATGTCCTCAGGCACGAAGTCTTTCAGGCGCCGCTGCACCGACCAGGCGTGAGCCCCCTCAGGAATGGAGACAGTGGTGTAGTGGATGTCCGCCCGCCGCAGCTTGCCGGCCACATCGGCCAGGCTGGCCCGGGCCCCGAAGGCGTATTCGCCGCGGATGAGTTGCAGCTTGCGGGAACGGGCCCAGAGCCGGAACAGGGAAGCCGAGCGGATGACGCCCTGGCGCTCCAGCTGATCCGCGATCTGGTTGATGTTCGTCCCCTTCTTCACCAGCACCGTCGCCTCCTGCTGGAGGGGGCCCTGCCCCGTCCAGGCCCACCATCCCCCCAGGAACGGCAGGGCGGCCAGCATCAGGGTGGCCAGGAAGAGCCGGAGGGAGATCGAGGATCGTGCCATGCCTCCAGAATGCCGTGGTAGCGTGGTTCCTTCTACTCCGCTGAAGGATTCCATGGACGCAACCGGCTATCGCCGCCACGTAGGACTCTTCTCTGCCACCATGCTCATTGCCGGCTCCATGATCGGCAGTGGCGTATTCATTGTGGCTGCGGACATGATGCGGACCTACGGCACCAGCGGCTTCCTCCTGGCGGCCTGGGGTCTCACGGCCGTGCTGACGCTCTTCGCGGCTCTCAGCTACGGGGAGTTGGCGGGCCTCTTCCCCCAGGCTGGGGGCCAGTATTCCTACCTGCGTGAGATCTACGGCCCCGCCATGGGCTTCCTCTATGGCTGGACCTTCTTCACGGTCATCGAGTGCGGCACCCTGGCGGCCGTGGCCGTGGCCTTCGGCAAGTATCTGGGTAACTTCATCCCCTGGGTGACGGATACCACCTGGCTGGGCCCCCACCTGGAGGTTCCGCTGCTGCGGATCAGCCAGTCGATCAGCGTGGGCCCCTACCACCTGGGCCTCACGCCCACGCGCCTCTCGGCCATCGCGGTCGTCGCCCTGCTCACGGTGGTGAACCTCTACGGCGTGAGACTGGGCTCCCGCATCCAAGACCTCTTCACCGTGGCCAAGATCGGCGGCCTGGCGGCCCTCATCGGCCTGGGGCTCTGGTTCCACCCCGCCGTCCCGCCCGTGGCGGGCCCCTATCCGCACCAGCTCGGCGATGTGCCCCTGCCCTTCCTCACGGCGCTGCTGGTGGTACAGACGGGCAGCATGTTCTCCGCGGACGCCTGGAACTCCATCACCTTCATCGCCGGTGAGGTGAAGGAACCCCGCCGGACCATCCCCTTCTCCCTGCTCATCGGCACCACGCTGGTCTGCGGCCTGTACATCGTGGCGAACTTGGCCTACCTGCGGGTGCTGGGCCCCACGGGCATCGCCACTGCTCCCCAGGACCGGGTGGCCAGCGCGGCCCTGCAGGCCCTCTTCGGCCCTGGGGGCGGGCTCATCATGGCCGGCGTCATCCTCGTCTCCACCTTCGGCTGCCTGAACGGACTGCTCTTCTCCGGGGCCCGGGTCTACCAGCGCATGGCGGTGGATGGCCTCTTCCATCCCCTGGCTGCCCGCCTCAACCAGCACGGCGTCCCGGCTTTCGGCCTCTGGATCCAGGCCCTCTGGACCTGCGCCCTGACCCTCACCGGCACTTATGGGCAGCTGCTGGACTTCGTGATGCTGCCCACCATCCTCTTCTACGTCTTCACGGTGGGCGGCGTCATCCTCCTGCGCCTGCGGCGGCCGGACCTGCCCCGCACCGTGCGGGTCTGGGGCTACCCGGTGGTGCCCCTGCTCTACATGGCGGGGGCCTGCGCCATCGTGGGCGCCCTCTTCATCTACCGACCCAGTTATTCCTGGCCGGGGCTCATTCTGGTGGCCCTCGGCTGGCCGGTCTACCTCGCGGTGAAACCCCGCGTGGCTCAATCCTAAGGAGTCTTTCATGACGCATGTGGTGGTACTGGGCGCTGGCCGCGTGGGCGGCGCCATGGCCCGAGATTTGGCCCCGGATTTCCAGGTCACGGTGGCGGATCGGTCAGAGGCGGCCCTGGCCCGCATGGTGGGCTTCGGCCTGGCCATTCGCCCGGTGGACCTCGCCAATGCCGAAGCCCTGAAGGCCGCCGTGGCCGATGCAGACTTCGTGGTGGGCGCCGTGCCGGGGTTCATGGGCTTCGCCACGGCCAAGGCCGTGCTGGAGGCCGCCAAGCCCCTGGTGGACATCTCCTTCTTCGACGAGGACTGTTTCGAGCTGGACGCCCTGGCCAAGGCCCAGCAGGTCACGGCCATTGTGGACTGCGGCATTGCGCCCGGCTGCCACAACATCATCCTCGGCCACCTGTCCACCCAGTGGGACCGCATCAGCTCCTTCGAGTGCCTGGTGGGTGGCCTGCCCGTGATCCGCACCTGGCCCTACGAGTACAAGGCGGGCTTCAGTCCCATCGATGTCATCGAGGAATACACCCGCCCCACCCGCTACGTGAAGGACGGCAAGGTGGTGGTCTTCCCGGCGCTCTCCGAGGCAGAGCTGCTGGATTTCCCGGGCCTGGGCACCCTGGAATCCTTCAATACGGATGGCCTCCGGAGCCTCATCAAGAGCTTTCCCAACATCCCCGACATGAAGGAGAAGACCCTCCGTTACCCCGGCCACATCGAGAAGATGCGGATGTTCCGCGAATCCGGCTTCTTCAACAAGGAGAAGATCCGTGTGGGCGATGCGGAGGTCAGTCCCCTGGACCTCACCACCTCCCTGCTCTTCCCCCTCTGGTTCATGGCGGAGGGCGACGAGGATTTCACCGTCATGCGGGTGACCGTTGAGGGCGAAAAAGACGGCCAACCCATGCGCCAGGAGCTGAACCTCCTGGACCGCTACGACCAGGCCACCCGCACCACCTCCATGGCCCGCACCACCGGCTACACCTGCACCGCGGCAGTGCGCCTTCTGGCCAGCGGCGGCTTCACCCGCAAAGGCATCAGCCCCCCCGAAGTGGTGGGCCAGCAGCCTGGTGCCTGGGCCTTCATCCGCGCCGAAATGGCCAAGCGGAATGTGATCTTTACTGATGGCTAAAAGACAGAACTGATCACCACTAGGTTTCATTTCGTCTTGTGTATCGGCGAAGCCGATACCAAGAAGGCACCAAGAATAGAAGGGTGGGCATCCCATTTCTATTCTCGGTGCCTTGGTGTTGAGGCTTTTCTACCCGTCGAGTTCGCGATGTCGGATGGACAGGGCGGCGACGTCGTTGCGCAGGCGGTGGGCCAGCATCTCCACCAGGGCCACGGAGCGATGCTGGCCGCCAGTGCAGCCGATGGCGAGGGTGTGATAGGCGCGGCCCTCTTGCTGTACCAGGGGCAGAGACCAGCGCAGCCAATCTTCAGCTCTCTGCAGGAACTCCCTGAATTCCGGGGCCTCCAGCAGGTACTCCTGAACGGGCCAGTCTTTGCCATTGAGAGGCTTCAACGCTTCGACGTAATAGGGATTGGGTAGGAAACGGGCATCGAGGATCACGTCCGCATCTGCTGGCACGCCCCGCTTGAAGCCGAAGCTGAGCAGCCGCACGGCGGTGTGCCGCGTGGGCAGGTGCGGCACCAGGGCCGCGATGCGCAGGCGCAGCTCAGACAAGCTCAAGTGGCTGGTGTCGAGAATGGTTGTGGCCAGGGCCCGGATGGGGGCCAGCAGCTCCCGCTCGCGGCGGATGCCCTCACCGGCGGTGCCAAGCAGGGCCAGGTGGTGGGGGCGCCGGGTCTCCGAGTAGCGCCGCAGGAGGATGTCGTCGCTGGCCTCCACGAAGACCACCTGTACGGGCGTGTTCCCGATGCGGAGACGCTCCAGCAGGGGCCCGAACTCGCTGGCGAAGTCCGCCTGGCGACTGTCCATGCCCACCACCAGCCGATCGTGGGAGGCCTGGAGCTTGGATTCCAGCTCCATGAGGGGTTCCAGCAGGCGCACGGGAACATTGTCTAGTGCGGTACAGCCAGTATCCTCCAGCGCGCCCAGCACCGAGTGGCGTCCGGCCCCGGACAGGCCCGTTACAACAATGAGTTCCATCGGCCTATTGTGGGACAGAGAAGCCCGGCCCGCCTTACAAAAACAATGGGACCTCGCGGCCCCATTCGTTTTATTGGGTTATTAAAAACAATTGCCTAGTCCTCGAGTCCACCGGCCGTGAAGCGGAGCACCCGCTGGATGCCCTCGGGGGGATTGCCCTGCTCGTCGGGACCCAGCTCGAAGGTCTCAGAAGGACCGCGGAAGAAGTCCTCGTCGGGTACGTAGGCGGGCTGGGGCTCCACGCGATAGAGGTAGGAGATGATCTCGTCCTCGTAGCCGAAGCGCATCTGCTCGAAGTACTCGTAGGATTCCCGCTTGTACTCCACCAGGGGATCCTTCTGGCCATAACCGCGGAAGCCGATGGCCTCCTTCAGGTGGTCCATGACCAGCAGATGGCGCTTCCAGGCGGCATCGATGATCTGCAGGATGGACCAGCGCTCGTAGCTGCGCATGCCCTCCCCACCCAGGCGCTCGTCCTTGCCCTCGTAGAACTTCTGCACCAGGGTCGCCAGGGCCTCGGTGGCCTGGGACTGAGGCAGCTGGCCCACGGCATCGACTTCTTCGCCCGTGAGGGTGTAGAGCTGCTCAACTCGCTCGCGGAAACCCGCGAGGTCGCGCTCACCCTTGTCAGGCAGGAAGTCGTGGGCGATGCCTTCGGCGATCTCTCCAGCCACCTGCAGCACGTAGTCCTTGGTGTTGCCCTTGAGGATCTCCGTGCGCAGCCCGTAGAAGAAGATGCGCTGCTTGTTCATGACATCGTCGTACTCGAGCAGGTGCTTGCGGATCTCGAAGTGGTGAGCTTCCACGCGCTTCTGGCTACGCTCGATGGCCCGGGTGACCATGCCCGCCTCGATGGGCTCGTCGTCGTTCATGCCCATGGCGCCCATGAGGTTCTTGATGCGGTCCCCGCCGAAGATGCGCATCAGGTCGTCCTCGAGGGACAGGTAGAAGCGGCTGGAGCCGGGATCGCCCTGACGGCCGGCGCGGCCCCGGAGCTGGTTGTCGATGCGGCGGCTCTCGTGGCGCTCGGTGCCCAGGATGTGGAGACCACCCAGGCTCACCACTTCCTCGTGCTCGGCGGCGGTCTGCTCGCGCATCTGGTCCACGAGGGCCGTGAATTCTGGCGTCTCGAAGCCCTCCTCGTCATAGAGGGTGATGTCCTTCTTCTTGGCTTCCAGGCGGGCCAGGCCCTCAGGATTGCCACCCAGGATGATGTCCGTGCCGCGACCCGCCATGTTGGTGGCGATGGTGACGGAACCCTTGCGCCCGGCCTGGGCTACGATCTCGGCCTCCCGCTCGTGGTGCTTGGCGTTGAGGACCACGTGGGGGATGCGGGCAGCACTCAGGGCGTCCGCCAGATCCTCGCTGCTCTCGATGCTGGCTGTGCCCACCAGGATGGGCTGGCCCTTGGCGTGGAGTTCGCGGATCTCCTCGACGATGGCCTTCTTCTTCCCGGCGCGGGTGGAGTAGACCGTGTCGGCGAAGTCCTTGCGGACCATGGGCATGTTGGTGGGCACCACGATCACATCCAGCTTGTAGATGGAGTGCAGCTCGGTGGCTTCGGTCTCGGCGGTGCCGGTCATGCCACCCAGGCGGCCATACATGCGGAAGAAGTTCTGGAAGGTGACGGTGGCGAGGGTCTGATTCTCGGCGTTGACTTCCACGCCCTCCTTGGCCTCGATGGCCTGGTGCAGGCCATTGGACCAACGGCGGCCCGGCATGAGGCGGCCCGTGAACTCGTCCACGATGACCACTTCCATGCCCTTCCCGTCCTCTTTGGCGCGGACCATGTAGTCCACATCCAGGCGGTAGAGGTTGTGGGCCAGCAGGGCCTGGTTCAGACCGTGCAGGGTCTCGATGCTGGTGGGGTCATAGAGATTTGAGACGCCCAGGAGCTGCTCGGCATGGTGGATGCCATCATCCGTGAGCATGACCTGGCGGTCCTTTTCGTCGACCTTGTAGTGCACCTCGGCCTTGAGCTTGGGCACGATCGCGTCGATGCGGAAGTACTTGGAAGTATCCTCTTCGCTGCTGCCGGCGATGATGAGCGGTGTGCGGGCCTCATCGATGAGGATGGAATCGACTTCGTCCACGATGGCGTAGTTGAAGCCCCGCTGCGTGAAGTCGTCCAGATCCCACTTCATGTTGTCGCGCAGGTAGTCGAAGCCCAGCTCGTTGTTGGTGGCGTAGGTGATATCGCAGGCATAGGCATCGCGCCGCTGCTGGTCATCCAGGCCGTGCTGGACGACGCCGATGCTGAGGCCCAGCCAGGAATACAGGCGACCCATCCACTCCGCATCGCGGCGGGCCAGGTAGTCGTTCACGGTGACCAGGTGGGCGCCCTTGCCGGCCAGGGCATTCAGGTAGAGCGCCAAGGTGGCGGTGAGGGTCTTGCCTTCACCGGTGCGCATCTCCGCGACGTTGCCTTCGTGGAGGGCCATGCCACCCACCAGCTGCACGTCGAAGTGGCGCATCTTGAGAATGCGTTTGCTAGCCTCTCGGCAGACCGCAAAGGCCTCTGGCAGGATCTCGTCCAGGGTCGCACCCTGAGCCAGGAGCCCCTTGAGATAGGGGGTCTTCGCCTTCAGGGCCTCGTCGCTCAGGCCGGCCATCTCCGGCTCGAAGGCATTGATGTATTGAACCTTGGCCCAGAGGCGCTTCAGCTCACGGTCGTTCTTGGAGCCGATGAGTTTCTTCAGAAGGTTGTCGAGCATGAAACCGTCCAGTCGCGTAAACCATCGATTGTAGCGCGATGGAGGCCCGTTTCCCAGCCCTGGTGCAGTCGCCCAAGCATCCGTGGTTGCCGAAGTTACCTCATCCTGGCACACTGATTGTTTGGATTCAGGAGAAACCATGGCCATCGAACGCACCTTTGCCATCGTCAAGCCAGATGCCGTCAAGGACGGCCACATCGGCGAAATTCTCAGCGCCATCGAGCAGAGCGGCCTCAAGATCGTGGGCCTGAAGCTCACCCGCCTCACCCCCGCCATCTGCCAGGGTTTCTACCATGAGCATGTGGGCAAGGGCTTCTACGCGGAGTTGGAAGCCTTCATGACCGAGGGCCCCGTGGCCATCATGGTGCTGGAGGGCGAGAACGCCATCCTGGGCTGGCGCGACCTCATGGGCGCCACCAACCCCGCCAACGCCGCCGAGGGCACCCTCCGCAAGCGTTTCGGCGCAAGCATCGGCCGTAACGCCACCCACGGCAGCGACAAGCCCGAGAGCGCCAAGTTCGAGGTTGCGTACTTCTTCAATGCATTTGAGCAGATGTAATCTGACGGACGTCCAACCATGTAAAAAAACGGCGCCTTGGGCGCCGTTTTTAGTTAGGAAAGAAATGCGGAGGGTAAAGCCTCAACCTTCGGCGATGGCCTGCAGGGCGGCTTGGCAGAGGCGCTTGATGCCGGGGAGCATGTCGGCATTCTGGAGGCCCTTCTCGCTGAGCCACTGGCCGCCAGGGGGCGGGGGCGGCAGCAGGTCCTCGGGGGCCTTGGTGCGGAGCAGGTGGCTGAGATAGAGGCGCTGCTGCCCTTCAAGTCCTTCGAGGCGCAGAAGCCAAGGCGTCGGGAGGCGGCTGGTGCGCTCGTCGAATACCACCGGCAGGGTCGACTTGTCCACAAACCGGAAGGGCATGCCCCAGGCAGCCTCAATTTGGGCGTTGAGCAGGGCCGTGGGCAGGAAGCCGGGCGACCAGGGCACCTGCGCGGGCATGAGCAGGCCGCGGTGAGGGCTGTGGGGCGTGGGCACCAGCAGGACAAAGGGGTTGTTCTGGCCGTGAACCAGGACGCCCTCGATGAAGGTGGTCAGCAGAACCCGGCCCTCGGCCATCAGCGCCCTCCCGCAGTTTCCAGTTCCTGCATGATGCGGTCCCTGGCCACGGAGACCTCGGCCACAGCGGCCTCGGGCTTGAGCTTGACGACCTCCTTGGTGCGGCGGTCGCGCAGCTCGATGATGCCGTCCTTGAGGCCCTTGGCACCCACGGTGATCCGCAGGGGAAAGCCCAGCAGGTCCGCGTCCTTGAACTTGGCGCCGGGGCTGAGGCCCTCGCGCTCATCGTGCAGCACCTCGAAGCCAGCTGTCTCCAGGTCCTTCTCCACCTGGCAGGCCACGGCGGCCACCTCGGCGTTGGCGGGATCCAGGCTCAGCAGGTGCACCTGGTAGGGGGCGATGGGCCAGGGCCAGACGATGCCATCGGCGTCGAAGTTCTGCTCGATGGCCGCGGCCACGGTGCGGGTGATGCCGATGCCATAGCAGCCCATGACCATGGGCTTTTCCTTGCCCTGCTCATCCAGGAAGGTGCAGGACATGGAGGTCGAGTACTTTAGGCCCAGCTTGAAGACCTGGCCCACTTCGATGCCCCGGAAGGCCTGGTAATGGCCCTTGGCACAGCGGGTGCAGACATCCCCCTCGGCGGCCATGCGGAGGTCCACATAGGTGCAGCCGGGCAGGTCCCGCTGGGGATCCAGGCCGAAGTGGTGGTGGTCCGTGCGGTTCGCACCGCAGGTGAGGTTCACGGCGCCCTGGAGGCTGGCGTCCACCAGCAGTTGGACATCCTTGAGGCCTACGGGGCCCATGAAGCCGGTCTTGGCGCCGGTGAAGGCCTCGGCCTCTTCCAGTGGCATCAGGTCCATCTCGGCGGCACCCACGAAGTTCTTCACCTTCACGTGATTCACCTCGTGATCGCCGCGCAGGACAGCGCCCACCAGCTTGGTGGCGCCATCGCTGAAGGTGACGCGGTAGAGGAAGAACTTGCTGGTCTGGGTGAGCGGCATGCCGTCATGCTCGCCGTCTTTCATGCCCGCCGCCTGTTCCACCTGACCCACCACACCGGGCGTGCAGAAGTGGTCCCGCTTGATGGCGAAGGCCGCCCCGTGGTCCTCGGCGGCCAGGGCCGGAGCCTCCGTCTTCTCGATATTGGATGTGTAGTCACACCCGTCGCAGCTGAGGATGGCATCCTCGCCGCTGCCGGCCAGCACATGGAACTCGTGGGTGAAGCTGCCGCCGATGGCGCCGCTGTCAGCCTCCACGGGTCGAAACTTGACCCCCAGACGGGAGAAGATGCGCTTGTAGGCGTTGAACATGGCCCAGTATTCCCGATCCGCGCAGGCGTCATCCGCGTGGAAGGAGTAGCCGTCCTTCATGGTGAACTCGCGGCCCCGCATCAGGCCGAAGCGGGGACGCCGCTCATCCCGGAACTTGGTCTGGATCTGGAAGAGGTTCATGGGCAGCTGCTTGTAGCTGCGGACGTTCTTGCGGACGATATCGGTGATGACTTCCTCATGGGTGGGGCCCAGGCAGAAGTTATAGAACTCGCGCTCGTCGGGCTTCTCCCCCCGGGCCCGGCGCTCGGCCATGTCGGCCTTGGCCTTCCGGTCGCAGAAGCGGAGCAGCTCATCGCCATAGAACTTCCAGCGCCCGCTCTCCTGCCACAGCTCCGCGGGCAGCACCGCGGGCATGAGCAGCTCCTGGCAGCCATCCTTCTCAAGTTCCTCCCGGACGATCTCCTCGAACTTACGGATGGAGCGGAAGGCCAGGGGCAGGTAACTGTAGATGCCCGCGGCCACCTTCTGGATCATGCCCGCCCGCATCATGAGCTGTTGGCTCACCACGTCGGCATCCCGCGGCGTCTCGCGGAGGGTCTGGATCAGGAGCTTGGATTGCTTCATCGGGGCCTCGAACCTTCAAGTCTACCGCAGGAGCCGGGGGGCTTCCTTCCATTCGACGAGGCAGCGCTCATCGGTTATTTAACCGCAGAGAACGCGGAGAGCGCAGAGGGGCCAGGCCTTCCCCTGGGGTTGACTGCTTCTCCTCCGCGTTCTCGGCGTTCTCTGCAGTTGGCGGGTTCTTTTCTCTGCGCCCTCAGCGCCCTCTGCGGCTAATCATCTTTTCCCCTGGTGTCTTTGCCAGTCTCAGGCCAGGAAGGACTGCACCAGCCCACTGGCGGCCTTGCCGTCGTAGGAGCCGCCCAGCTCCGCCTGCAGGGCCTTCATGACCAGACCCATGTCCTTTTTCGTGGTGGCCCCGCTCTGGGTGATGGCGGCCCGGACGGCGGCTTCCAGGGCTGGGCCCTCGACCATGGCAGGCAGGTAGGGCTTCAGGAGTTCGATCTCGGCCCGCTCCTGGGCGGCCCGGTCCTGCTGGCCCACCTTCTCAAACTGGGCGACGCTGTCCTCCCGCGACTTCACCAGCCGTTTCACCACCGCCAGGGCATCGCCCTCGGCCAGGGTGCCCTGGGGGCCCAGCCCCTTAGCCACGGCCTCGTTCTTGTAGGCGGCCAGAGCCATGCGCAACACCTGGGTCCGACCAGCGTCCCTAGCCAGCATGGCGGTTTTCAGATCGGCCTGGATTCGATTGAGCATGGAAATCTCCGGGGGAACCCCCATGGTGACCCGGAGCAGGGCAGGACGCCAGAAATCATGCCAAGCCAATCCCCTGCCGAAACAGGCAGCTAATCCATGTCCCACGGGGTCCCATGAACGTCGCCTTCATCAATCCCTTCATCGAGTCCACCCTCCGAAGCCTGGAGATGATGGCCAGCATCGCCGCCGAGAAGACCGGGCTTGCGGTGAAGGAAGACCTCATCACCACCTACGATATCTCGGCCATCATCGGCATCACCGGGGATACCTCGGGCTCCATCATCCTCAGCTTCCCCGCCAGCCTGGCCTGCAAGATCGCCAGCAACATGCTCATGGAAGAGATCGCCACCCTGGACCAGAGTGTGGAGGATGCGGTCGGCGAAATCGGCAACATCGTGGTCGGCGACGCCCGTCGCATCCTCATCCAGGACGGTTTCAGCCTTTCCATCTCCGTGCCCACCGTGGTGGTCGGCAAAGGACACAAGATCAGTCGCAGCGGCGACGTCCCCTGCATCGCCATCCCCTTCAAGACCGAGTTCGGCGAATTCGAAGTGAACGTCGGCCTCAAGGACTGAGTCCCCCGCCCCGCGCCCAGACAAAGAAAACGAGCGCCTTTCGGCGCTCGTTTTCTAGCTCAAATCGCTCAGTGATTTAAGAACTTAGGCCTTCTCAATCTTGATGACTTCCACGGGGCAGCCAGCGATGGCGGCCTCGATGGCGGCTTCCAGGTCCGTGCCGTTGCTGCCGGACAGGGGGCTCATCTCGTCACGGTTCTCGGAGTCCACGCCATCTTCGCGCACGGAGCCATTGATGTTGCAGCTGGAATCGGTGACGTGGAACACTTCGGGGCACTCAGCCTCGCAGGCGTTGCACACGATGCAGCCTTCTTCGATCCACACTTTGGTGATGGCCATGGTCGTCTCCTAGAATCCCTGGGGGGCCCATGATGGGCGAACCTAATCAAGCTAGCATCGCCTCGGGCCGAGTCCAAGCCTCCACTCGCCTCCTCGGCGTGGGAAACTGGAATTGTGACGGAGGTCCGACCATGAGCCTGGAGGAGCGCAGGATCCTAGCCCGGATCCGGGATCTGCTCCCGGGGGGTGGGGATCTCTTGGATGATTGCGGCGCCCTGCCCCCTGCTCCGCCGGGGCAATCCCTGCTGGTCACCACGGACCTCATGGAATCCGGCCAGCACTTCCGCCTGGACTGGCATCCACCGGACCTGCTGGCCCGAAAGCTCCTGGCCGTGAACCTCTCGGACCTGGATGCCTCTGGGGCTCACCCCTATGGCTATACCCTCACCCTGGCCCTGGGCCCCGAGATCACCAGTCCCTGGCTGGAAACATTTCTCCTGGGCCTGGCCCAGGCCAGCCGCGAATGCGGAGTCCGAGTCATCGGGGGCGACACCGTGGGCCGTCCCTCGGGCCTGGGCCTGGGCCTCACGGCCTTCGGATTCGCCACTCGCTGGCTGCGACGAGATGGCCTCCGAATTGGGGACCGCCTTTTCGCAGACCAGCGCCTCGGGGCAAGCCTGCGGGGTCTGCGCAAGCTGCAGGCGGGGCAGCGCTGGGATCCGACCCATCCCGACCCGGACCTGGAGGCCCACCTGGCCCCCCGGCCAAATCTGGGCCTGGGGCCGAAACTGGCCAACCTGCCCGAGGTCCATGCCTGCCTGGATCTTTCGGACGGCCTCAGCCGCGACCTCCGGAACCTCGCCCTGGCTTCCAGCCTCAGCATCGCCGTGGACCCAGGCCTGGATGAGGACGCCCTCCGCGGTGGCGAGGACTATGCGCGCTGTTTTGGAACTTGCCTCAGCCAGGCTGAGGCGGAGCAGCGGCTTGGCCTACCCCTCATCCCCGTGGGCCGGGTGCTGGAGCGCGGTCCAGCGCCTCTGCTCGTCTATGATGGGGATGGACCGAGCGCCCTGCCGGACCTTGGATTCGACCACTTCGCCCCATGACCGATCCCTCCGAGCAGCCTGTTCCAGCCCCACCGGCCAAGCCCAAGGGCCTCTGGAACATCCTCAAATCCCACATCCTCCACCCAGAACTGAGCCCCGAGCAGGTGGCCTGGAGCTTCGCCCTGGGCTTTTCCATCGCCTGGAACCCGCTCCTGGGGCTGCACACGGGGATGGTCTTCCTGTTCTGCCTGATCTTCCGACGTCTCCACCGTCCGCTGATGATCATGGCCATGCTGGTGAACAACCCCTGGACCCTGGTGCCCATGGCCACTGCCAGCACCTGGGTGGGCAACCTGGTGCGGGGCCGCCTCCACCCCACCAATCTGGCCAGGGTCCAGTGGCACAAGATCGGCTGGCGCAGCTTTCTCACCTGGGGCGGCTTCGAGGCCATGACCACCATGCTGAAGCCGATCCTGAAGTCCTACCTCATCGGTGGCACGATCTGCACCCTCCTGGCCCTGCCCATTGGATACTTCCTCATGTTCTGGCTGGCCCGGCGGCTCCGCCGCATCCACTGGCCCCATCTGCACCACTCCGCCTGCCCCCCACCCGTACTTCCTTCCGGAGACTGAACCATGGACATGCGCTTCCTTATGAAACAGGCCCAACAGATGCAGGCCAAGCTGGCCGACGCCCAGGCCAACCTGCGCGTCGACGGCACCGCCGGCGGCGAATTGGTGAAGGTGACCCTGAACGGCTCCAAGGAGCTCATGGGCCTCTCCATCGCCAAGGAGGCCATGGATCCAGAGGATCCCTCCATGTTGGAGGACCTGCTTCTCGCCGCCTTCCGGGATGCAGCCACCAAGGTCGATGAGTCCATGAAGAAGCAGATGGGCGGGATGGGTGGCGGCCTCGGGTTGCCGGGACTGGGGCTCTAAAATGGCTGTGGGCTCTGGACCTTGGGTGCTGGGAGGGTGGCGATGAGACTCCCACCCCCGCTTGAGGCCGTCGTCGAGAGCCTCCAGAAGCTGCCGGGCGTGGGCGCCAAATCCGCCCAGCGCATGGCCCTGCATCTGCTCAAAGAAGGCCCCGAGGTCATGGCCCACATGGCGCACCTGCTCCAGCAGGCGGCGGAAAAGGTGGGTTTCTGCGAAGTCTGCGGTGCCTTCACAGACCAGCCCGTCTGCCCCATCTGCCTGGACCCCCGGCGGGATCCCGCCAGCCTGGTGGTGGTGGCCGAAGCTTCCAACGTGCTCAGCTTTGAGCGCAGCGGCCACTTCAGGGGCCGCTACCACGTGCTGGGCGGGCTCATCTCCCCCCTGCGCGGTGTGGGCCCAGACCAGCTGCGCATCCGTCAGCTCCTCAAGCGGCTGGAAGATGGCGCCATCCAGGAGATCATCCTGGCCACCAACCCCACCGTAGATGGTGAGGCCACCGCCAGCTGGCTGGCCCGGATGCTGGAGCCCATCGGCGTCCGCACCACGCGCATCGGCCTGGGCCTGCCCATCGGCAGCGACCTGGAATACGCCGACGACCTGACCTTGGACCGCTCCATGGAGGGGCGTCGGCCAGTCTGATCAGCCCCCTGTTCCGGAGCCCCACCCTTTTGGAATAATGTTCCCCGTCTGCATGCCAGGAGATCCCCATGAACCTCGCCATTCGATCCGAAGGCCTGACCCGGCGCTTCGGGAAGGTGCCCGTCGTGGATGGCCTGGACCTCCGGGTCCAGGAGGGCAGCATCACGGCCTTCCTCGGTCCCAATGGGGCCGGAAAGACCACCACCATCCGCCTGCTCCTGGGCCTGCTCAAGCCCAACAGCGGCACCTGTGAGGTACTGGGCCTAAAGCCCGGCCATCCAGAGGCCCTGCGTCAGTTGGGCGCCATGGTGGAATCCCCCTCCCTCTACGATCACCTGACCGGCACCGAGAACGTGGAGATCACCCGCCTCATGCGCGGGGCGCCCCGCTCCGAGACCAGCCGCGTCCTCCAGGTGGTGGGCCTCACGGATGATGCCCGGCGCATCGTCCTGAAGTATTCCCTTGGCATGCGCCAGCGCCTGGCCCTGGCCCTGGCCCTCATCGGCAATCCCCGGCTGCTGATCATGGACGAGCCCACCAACGGCCTAGACCCCTCAGGCATCCAGGAGATGCGGGAACTCATCCGCCATGTGCCTGAGACCACGGGTGCCACGGTCTTCCTTTCCAGCCACATGCTCTCGGAAGTGGAGCAAATGGCCTCCCAGGTGGTGGTGATCCACAAGGGTCACCTCCGCTATCAAGGCCCCCTGGAGGAGCTGGGTTCCCAAGGCGCCCCCCTGCTTCAAGTGCGCGTGGGTGACCCTGAAAAGGCCGCGGCCCTCTTGCGGGCCCAGGGCCTCGATGTGGTGGAGCAGGGCCCCTATTTGCTGGCCCAGGCCCCGGAATCCAAGGCTCCCGACCTGGCCGCCTGCCTGGTCGGAGCCGGCCTCCCCCTCTTTGAGCTGATGCCCCGCCGGAAGAACCTGGAAACCCGCTTCCTGGAACTGTTGGAGGCCGAATGAGCACCCTCGGCGCCCTCTTCCAGGGGGAGCGGATCAAGTGGCGGCGAAGCTGGGCCACGGTTGCGGCCATCCTCCCACCGCTCTGCCAGGTCGCCTTCCTGCTCCTGATTTTCTGGTTTTCGGAGATCCAGGCGGACGCCCTGGGGCCGGGCTTCCAGATCTGGTACCAAGTGAACTCCGCCGCCTGGAACATCATCTTCATGCCCATCACCGTGGCCCTGGTGGCCCTGCTCTCCTGGGACCAGGAGGAGGCTGCCGGGGCCTGGAAGCACCTGCTCATCCAACCCGTGCCGCGCTACGCCCACTACCTGGCCAAGTTGCTAAGTCACTCGGCCCTGCTCCTGATCGCGCAGATCGTCTTCACGGGCGCACTGATCCTCTCCAGCGAGATCCTCCGCAAGCACGCCTCCTACCTGACCATGGGCCCCCAGCGCCTGGATCTGGCCTTCAAGCTGGGCTGGTACAGTCTCCTGGGCACCCTGCCCCTGGTGGGCTTCCACACCTGGCTGTCCACGCGGATGCGCGGCGTGGGCCTGGCCCTCACCACCACCCTGGTGGGAAGCCTGCTCACGGTACTCCTCATGGTCAAGGTCCCCCTGGCCCGGTGGCTGCCCTGGGGCGTGGCCAGCCAAGGTGTGCGGCTGAGCCTGGATGGGGCCCGCAGTTCCTGGCTCCTGCTCCTCGCGGGGCTGATTCTCACGGGCCTGTTCATGGGCCTGGGCACGTTTGATTTCTCCCGTCGGGAAGAACAGCGATAGGAGGAAGCATGTCCACCCTGGTTCAACTCATCCAAGCCGAACTCCTCAAACTGAGGCGCTCGCCCGCCCTCCGTCTCATGTGGGTGATGCCCTGCCTTTTCCTGCTCCTGGACTTCATTCTCTCGGGCCGCTTCGCCCTTGGCCTGAAAGAACTGAGTCCCGGGGCCCGCGCCGCCCTCCTGAATGCGCCCGTGAAGTCTTTGGCGGATTACTGGTCCGGCTATTTCCATCCCATGCTCATCGCCCTGCTTCCAGCCCTGCTCTTCCGGCCCGAGCACCGCTACGGGGTCTGGAAACATTTGCACGTCCAGCCCGTCTCCCGGCGCCTGCTGTACCTGGTGAAGGCCCTGGTCCTGGCCCTGACCTTTGGCCTGGTGCTGGCCCTGACCGAGGTTCTGCTTTGGGCCCAGTGGGGCCTGCTGGGCCGCCTCAGCCCCATGGCGGCCTTTCCTTTCCCCTGGCTCAAGGTGAGCCTGATCATGGGCTGGTCCTTCCTGGGCAGCCTGCCCCTGCTGGCCCTCTACCTCTGGCTCTCGGACCGCATCAACAACGCTGCGGTCCCGGTGATGCTCGGCCTGGTGGGCTTCATCCTCACGGTCTCCATGGGCGGCAAGGAACTCGACCCCATGTGGCGCCGGGACTTCATCCCCTGGGTGCTGCCCTACACCTGCGCCCAGCAGGCCATCGAGGATCCCAGTGCCCGGCAGGAGATTCACGCCGCCCAGACGCCGTATTACAAGGCCGCGAAATCGGAAGTGCCCAAGGAAGTCATGGTGGGCAAGACCCGTTGGGTCTTCCAGCTGCCTGAGGAGTTTGGGCGGCCCACCCCCCCCACGCCGAAGTGGGCCCTGGCCACCTTCAGCCTGGTCTGCGGGGTGGCCTTCCTGCTCCTGGGCCTGGTGGAAGCCGGGCGGGATAGGGCCTAGCTCAGTAGCTCACCTTCACATCGCCCCGGGCCCAGGTCTGGCAGGCCAGACGCTGGTCGGGCTTGGCCTTGAGGGCCAGCAGTACTCGGGTCTCCGCGTTGCCCTGTTCACTGAGGTGCTCGGCGCCGTCAACCACTGTCACCAGGCAGGTACCGCAACGGGCATGGCCCCCGCACATGTGGGGGAGGGGTACTCCAGCCTTGGTGCTGGCGGCCAGCAGGGCCGTCTCGCGCTCGCACTCGGCTTTGCCGCTGGTCTTGCCGTCGAACTGGATGCTGTGCATGAATGACCCGTGAGTAGTTAACATCTTGTGGAATGGAAACTTCCGAGCCCCAGTCTATCAGGAAGACGCCCGGCCCAGGTGCCCTTTCGCCGTGGCCAGGAAGCGCGCCCGGGCCAAGGCGTGGTCCACGATGGGGTCAGGGTAGTCGAGGCTGGCCCGCAGCCGGGTCGGCGCCTTCCAGGGCTCGTGAATGCAGGCCGTGGGACAGGCCGCCAGCTCCGGCACCCAGCGCCGCACATAGTCCCCGTCGGGATCAAAGCGCTGGCCCTGGGCCACGGGATTGAAGATGCGGAACCAGGGTTGTGCGTCGCAGCCGCAGCCAGCGCTCCACTGCCAACCGGAGTTGTTTGCGGCCCAGTCACCATCCGTAAGCCAGCGCAGGTAGTGGGCCTCACCGCGCCGGTAGTCCACGAGCAGATGTTTCGTAAGGAAACTGGCAGCCACCATGCGGGCCCGGTTGTGGACAAAGCCCTCCGCCAGGAGCTGCCGGGCCGCGGCATCCACCACCGGGTAGCCTGTGCGGCCCGCGGCCCAGGCCTCGTATGCCCCCTCATCCTCACGCCAGGGGAAGCCCACGAAGGCCGGGCGGAAGGGGCGCTCCAGCAGTTCCGGCCACTCCCAGAGCAGGTGGTGGCTGAACTCCCGCCAAAGCAGTTCGTTGAGGAAGGCGTGGCCGGACATGCCAGCCTCAACGCCCGCCGCCGCCGCCCAGACGCTGCGCACGGAGAGGGTGCCAAACTTGAGGTCGGCGCCCAGGCGGGAGGTGCCGGGCCGATCCATGCGGTTCCGGTCCCCCCCATAATCCTGGAAGGGTCCAGCCAGGAAAGTCTGGAGTCGCGCCCGACCGGGCTCCTCGCCGCCCGGCAGCAGGCGCGGGTTTGGTCGGATGCCCAGGGATTCCAGAGAAGGGATGGGTACCGCCTCGCTGGGCAGGGCCACGGGCAAGGGGGGCAGCCCTCGGGGCGTTGCCAGTGGGGAGGCTTCGATGCGCGGAGCGCAGGCCCGGGCGAAGGGGGTGAATACTCGGAACATGCCGCCTTGGCCCGTGCGCACGGAACCCGGGGGCAGCAGGGTCTCGCCCTCGAAGAGCTGGAAGGCGATGCCCGCCTGGCCCAGGGCCTCGCCGATGCGCCGGTCCCGCTCGCGGCCGAAGGGCTCCACCCAGCGGTGGGCCAGGACCTGATCTACCTGCCAAAGCGAGGCCAGACGCGGCACCACCTCCACGCTGCGCCCCGGCACCACCAGCAGCCGCGAGCCCAGGCGGGCGAGGCTGGCCTCCAGGGCCTGCAGAGACTCCAGCAGGAACTGCATGCGGTGGGGCAGGTTCCGGGCCTTCGCCGGGGCGAAGAAGAAGGGGTCCAGGACGAAAAGAGGAATCAGTTCTCCGGTCGCGGCGGCCTCCGTAAGGGGCCCATGGTCCGCCACCCGCAAATCCTTGCCCCGGAACCACACGATGCTGCGCATGGTTTGAGCCTACCCGGGCCCTTCCGCAACTGGTGGGGGGAAACCTGGACGGCGAAGGACCGCACAAAATCCTACCCTCCGGTCAATAACCTTCCATTCCCCGGGGAGCCTGTTGCCGCCAGAATGAGGCGGGACAGGATTGCCGACCCGCCACCGGAACGCGTAAGCCCCTTCCGATCTTCACGCCATCACCTCTGGAGGAAGTCATGACCTGGAAGCGCTGCCTGGGCTTGGCCGCCCTGTGGTCCCTCGCCCAGCCCCTACTGGCCCAAGGTAGTGGCCCCGTCGTGGATTCGGGCAGTACCGCCTGGATGCTCACCTCCACTACCCTGGTGCTGCTCATGGTGCCCGGTCTCGCCCTCTTCTACGGCGGCCTGGTGCGCACCAAGAACGTGCTGGGAACCATGATGCACTCCTACGCCGCCATGGCCGTGGTGGGCGTGCTCTGGGCCGTCGTGGGCTACGGCCTCAGCTTCGGCCCCAACGCCCTGGGTGGCCTCATCGGCTGGAGCAAGGGTCTCGTCCTGCTTCGGAGCATCGACCACACGATCCTGCCTGCTGGTGTGCCCGAGTACGCCTTCGCCATGTTCCAGGGCAAGTTTGCCATCATCACGCCTGCCCTCATCGCCGGAGCCGTGGCCGAGCGCATCTCCTTCCGGGGCTGGCTGGCCTTCATCACGCTCTGGGTGCTCTTCGTCTACTGCCCGCTCTGCCACTGGGTCTGGGCCCCGGACGGCTACTTCTTCAACCTGGGCGCCAAGGGGGCCATCGACTTCGCCGGAGGCACCGTGGTGCACATCTCCTCGGGCGTGGCCGGCCTGGCCCTGGCCCTCTTCCTGGGCGCCCGCCACGGCTACCCCAAGACCGCCATGGCCCCCAACAACCTGACCTTCACCCTGCTGGGCGCGGGCCTGCTCTGGGTGGGCTGGTTCGGCTTCAACGCCGGTTCCTCCATCGCCTCGAACCTGGAGACGGCCCGGGCCCTCACGGTCACCCAGGTGGCCGCTGCCACCGGGGCCCTCACCTGGATCCTCATCGAGACCGTCCGCCACGACAAGCCCACCAGCTTGGGCATGGCTTCGGGCATCCTTGCGGGCCTGGTGGTCATCACCCCAGCGGCAGGTGTGGTGCAGGTGGGCGGGGCCATCGTGCTGGGGGCCATCGCCGCCTGCGTCTGCTACAGCATGATCATGCTGAAGAACAAGCTGGGCTATGACGATTCCCTAGACGCCTTCGGCATCCACGGCACCGGGGGCATTGTGGGCGCCCTGGGCCTCACCTTCTTCATCCGCGGCTCCTGGTGGGCCGAAGCCGGGGCCAAGGTGCCCGGCTGGGGCCTCTGGGATCAATTGAAGATCCAGGGCGTGGCGGTACTCTGCACCATCCTGTTCTCGGTCGTGATGACCCTACTCATTGCTGTCCTGGTCGAAAAACTTATCGGCTTCAGGATCAGTGAGGCCGCGGAAAAGACCGGCCTAGACCACGAGCTTCACGGCGAACGCGCCTACGGCCTGAACAACCTGAACTGAGCTGGGGATCCCATGAAACTCATCACCGCCATCATTCCCGAAGAGAAGCTTGACGAAGTGCGCGAGGCTCTCATCGAGGCCGAAATCGAGCGCATCACGGTGCTGCGCGTGAGCGGCCACGGTCGCCAGCAGGAAATCGTGGTCCAGCGGGGCAAAAAGGTCGTGCCCAACCTCATCCCCAAGGTGCAGATCACAATCGCTTGCAATGACGCCTTCGAAGACATCACCGTGGACACCATCATCCGCACCGCTCGCCACGGCGCCGGTGAAGTGGGCGATGGCAAGATTTTCGTGCAGGACCTGAAGGACTGCATCCGCATCCGCACCGGGGAGCGCGGCGGGCAGGCCATCTAACCACAAGGATCTCCTGCTGGACGCCTCACCGCGACAGCCACAGAGGGACCCTGAAAGGCAACTTTCAGGAACAGCAATGACCACAAGAAAAAATTCAGCCACAAAGAACACAAACGGCGCAAAGCAAAGGGATCCTTCCCCGGCTTTCCTTTGTGTTCTTTGTGTTCTTTGTGTTCTTTGTGTTCTTTGTGGCCATGTTTCCTTTTTGTGGTTTTCAGTTCCCAACCCCCTTTTACATTCTCGGTTTTGTGATCGCGTAACCCACTCAGCGCCAGATCCACTCCTGCGGCTTCGTGACATTCCCTGAAACGGTCTGATTTTCTTTGGCGAATTGAGTGAGGATGAATCCATGCTGACCGCCCCCCCTGCCCCGGACGTCATCGAGCTCTGCCGAGAATTCGTGCGGATCCCCAGCCCCTCGGGGCAGGAGGGCGCCCTGGCGGCGGTGGTGGCTGCCCACATGAAGTTCATGGGTTTCTCCGTGGAGCTGGACCGCTTCGGCAGCGTGCTGGGCACCCGCAAGGGCACCCGCCCCGGCCCCTCCCTGCTGTTTGATTCCCATCTGGACGTGGTGCCCGTGGGCGATCCCGATGCGTGGACCCATCCCCCCTTTGGCGCAGACTTGGCCGAAGGCCGGCTCTGGGGCCGCGGTGCCGCAGACACCAAATGCTCCCTGGCGGCCATGCTCTGCGCCGGGGCCGCCGCCTCGGACTTTGCGGGCACCCTCCACATCTCCGCCAGTGTCTGTGAAGAGAATATGACTGCTGTGGCCCTGGCCGAGGTGTTGGATCGTCACCCGGCCGACCTCGTCATCGTGGGCGAGCCCACGGGCCTCTGCCTGGGCACAGCGCAGAAGGGCCGGGCTGGGCTCCTGCTGGAGGCCAAGGGCCGCAGCGCCCACACCTCCCGCCCGGAACTGGGCGACAACGCCGTCTACAAGATGCTGGAAGCCATCAAACGGATCCGGGCCCTGCCCCTGCCCGTGGATCCCGAGCTAGGGCCCGCCATCTGTGAGCTCATCGAGATCGACTCGGAGCCCAAACCGTCGCCGGGCATGGTGCCCCACCGCTGCACCGCCCGCCTGGCCTTGCGCCTGCTGCCCGGCGAGACGGCCCAGACCGTTCGTGAGCGCACCGTGGCCTGCCTCCAGGGCCTGGAGAGCATTGAGGTACAACTCCTGACCTCTTCGCAGCGCTGCCATACCGGCATCGAGATGGTCATGGAGGAGTGCGTCCTCAGCTGGAAGGCCCAGGATGCCAAACTCCAGGCACGCCTGCTGGCGGCCCTGGACACCAAGGCCTTCGCCGCCCCCTACTCCACCAACGCCTCCGCCGCCGCAGCCAGGAACATCCCTGCCTTCCTGCTAGGCCCCGGCTCCATCGAGCAGGCCCACAGCGTGGATGAGTGGGTGAGCCTGGACGAACTGAGGGCGGCGCAGGTCGCCTACGCCGCCCTCATCAAGGAATTCCTCGGCTAGTGCGCCAGAGAAAGGATGGTCCCCACCTCTTCCGGCGGCCGTCCCACCACGGTCTGGTAGTTGCCGCGATCGGTGGCGCCTTCGGTGACCAGCAGCAGGATGGTTTTGTCCGGCCCCAGCAGGCCACTGGCCCGGAACTCTGCGGCTGAAGCATCTTCGTAGAGGGCCGCCAGGGCACCCAGGGAGGCTGACCCGGTCTCGCCCGCCACGACGCCGGCCTCGGCCAGCTCGCGCATCCCCTGCCGCGCCCGCTCGTCGCCGATGGAGACCATCCAGTCCACACCCGTGGAGACCTTGGGCCAGGCCACAGGCGAGGGCAGGCCACAGTTGAGGCCCACCATGATGGAGTGGTGGGGCCCAGGTACAGGCACCATCCCTCCCGCGCGAGCCGAGGCCTGCACGCAGTTGGCGTCGGCAGGCTCGACGCCGATGAGGGCCCCCTTCCAGGGACGGCTGCGGTAGTAGCCCACGGTGGCGGACATGAAGGCGCCCACGCCCACGGGCACGATCACCGCGTCGGGCTCACCGACACCGGCAGCGCGCAGCGCCTGGTCGATTTCCATAAAAATGGTGGTATAGCCCTCCACTACCCGACGGGGCGTCACATCGTAGCCAGGCCAGGAGGTGTCCGAGATGACGAGGCAGCGATCACTGGCCTCCTCGGCACTACGGGCCACAGCGGCGTCATAGTCCCCCTCCACCACGGTCACCGTGGCCCCCTCGTTCTGGATGGCGTGGATGCGCGCCGGCACTGTTCCCGCAGGCACGAAGATATGGCAGTTGAAACCCAGCAGCCGCGCCATGAAGGCCACGGCGCGCCCATGGTTGCCGTCCGTGGCTGCTGCCAGGCCGAAGGGCTTGAGGTAACTGATCCGGCGGGCCAGGTCGTTGATGTTGAGCCAGGGCTCGGGCTCGAAGCCCAGGTGGTCGCAGAGGGCCCGGTAGGTGGCCCAGGAAGCGCCCAGAATTTTGAAACTGGGCAAGCCCAGGCGCTGGGTCTCGGCCTTCACCAGCACCCGCCCCACGCCGTAGCGCCGGGCCAGGCCCGGGCAGTCGAAGAGCGTGGTGGCCAGGTAGGCGGGCATGCGCCGGTGGAAGGACCACACGGCGGGATCCGGCGCAGGCCAGCGCTTCTCCCCGTCGAAGAGGGGATTGCGGAGCAGGGAGGACTCGGTGGTGGCAGTGGTGTTCATGGCAGCTCCAGTGGGCAGGATCAGCGAATCACGGATGGACGTGCGTTCCGCCATGGCCCGCCAGGGCCGCGCCCAAGTGGGAAGGGTCGGTGATGATGGCCTCTTTGCCACCATTCTCCAGGAAGTCCACCACGGCCTGGATCTTGGGCAGCATGCTACCGGGCTTGAAGTGGCCCTCCTGGATGTACTGCTTGGCCTCGGCGAGGCTCATGTGGTCCAGGCTGCGCTGGGTAGGCTTGCCAAAATCGAGGCAGACCTTTTCGACAGCAGTGGAGATGACAAGCAGGTCCGCGTGCAACTGGCGGGCCAGGAGGCTGGAGGCCAGATCCTTGTCGATGACCGCCGCAGCCCCAGAGATGTTGCCGGAGGAGTCCTCCACCACGGCGATGCCACCGCCGCCACAGGCGATGACCACCACGCCTGCATCCAGGAGGCCCTTGATGACGTCCAGTTCCACCACCCGCTTGGGCACAGGAGAGGCCACCACGCGCCGCCAGCCCCGCCCGGAGTCCTCCACCAGATCCCAGCCGTCCCGCTCACGATGGGACTGGGCCTGCTCGGCATTCATGAAGGAGCCGATGGGCTTGTTGGGCTTGGCGAAGGCAGGATCCTTGGCATCCACCAGCACCTGGGTGACCACGGTGGCGGCGGTCTCCTTCATGCTGCGGTGCTTGAACTCGTTGTAGAGCGCGCACTGGAGGTGATAGCCCAGGGCGCCCTGGGTGTCTGCCACACAGCTGTCCAAGGGCACCATGTGGAGTTCCGGCGCCGCGATCTCGGAGCGGCGGAGGATGAAGCCCACCTGGGGACCATTGCCGTGCGTCACCACTAGGCGGATCTTCTCGGCCTGCAGCATGTTGGCGATATGGGCGCAGGTCTCCGCTGCGGCGCCGTACTGGTCCGAGACGCTGGTGTGGTCATTGTCCGAGATGAGGGAATTCCCCCCGATGGCGATGACGGCGGTCTTGGTCATGGTGACTCCCTGGGCGAGACGGGGTATTACAGGCAGAGGTTCTGGCCGCGCTGGATGATCTGCTCGAGCTTGGCGCCGGGATCCTTCATGCGGGTGAGGAACATGAGGGCGCTGATGATGAAGGGCTTGTAGCTCGCCTCGTGGTAGGTCGGGATGCGGTACTGCTCGAAGACCTCGGCGCTTACTTCACCGGCCTTACAGCTCACGTCCGTGATGTCCGCGGGCAGGCAGTGCATGTAGAGGGCTTTCTTGTTCGCGGTGGTATCCATCTTGGCGCGGGTGCACTCCCAGTCCGTGTGCTTCGCGTTGTTGGCCAGGCACTCCTTCTCCAGGTCCTTGAGCCCGGCGTTATCGGACTTCTTCAGCAGCTCCGTGCGGCGCTCCATG
>CAIWKE010000034.1 GCA_903913215.1 uncultured Holophagaceae bacterium | reverse complement strand
GGCCTCGGCCTACATCAGCCCTCAGACCCACTTCTGGACCTATGTCCCGGTCTTCGTGGGCATCGTGATCTTCTTCGCCTTCTTCTACACCAGCATCGTGTTCAACCCCGATGAGACTGCCGAGAACATGAAGCGCTCGGGTGGCTACATCCCGGGCATCCGCCCCGGCAAGGAAACCAGCATCTTCATGGACAGCATCCTGTCCAAGCTGACCTTCGTGGGCGCCATCTACCTGGCCCTGGTCTCCATCGTGCCCCTGCTGATCACAAATAACATTCCCGGCCTCAACTTCTACTTCGGCGGCACTAGTCTGCTGATCGTGGTGGGCGTGGCCATGGACAGCGCAGCCCAGCTTGAAAGTCTGCTGGTGATGCGCCGCTATGACGGATTCCTCGAGAAGGGCCGTATCCGCGGTCGTTCCAACCGTGGAGGCGCCGCATGAGCCTGACTGCCAACATTCTCCTCGGAGCCCCCGGCTCCGGCAAAGGAACCCAGGCCAAGCGCCTGGTGGAAACATTCTCTTTGACTCACCTGTCTACTGGTGACATTCTGAGAGATGCCGTTTCGAAAGGAACGGAGATCGGCCTGAGGGCGAAAGCCATCATGGCCGAGGGAAAACTGGTGGACGACGACACCGTCAACGGCCTTGTCTTTGCGCGGCTGCTGGACGAGACCTCTGACGTGTTGTTCGACGGATACCCACGCACCCTACAGCAAGCTCAAGCTCTGGAAGACTTCCTCTCCTCCAAGGGCATGAAGGTTGGGCACGTGATTCTGGTTGATGTCCCCCAGGAAGTCCTGGAAGCCCGTGTGGTGGGCCGGCGTGTCTGCAGCAGCAATGCCTGCGGCGCCATCTACCACCTCGAGTCCAAGCCTTCCAAGCAAGCTGGTGTCTGCGACGTGTGCGGCAGTCCGCTGAAGCATCGTTCCGACGACACCTCAGAAGCATTCAAGAGCAGGATGGGCGAGTTCAATTCGACCTTCCAGCCGCTCCTGGGCTTCTACAAGCATCGGCCGACTTTCCGGAGCGTGGATGGCAATCGCCCCCCGGAGCTGGTGTTTGAATCGCTGCATCACGTCTTTGGAGATCGCGCTTGAGCAAAGAAGAAGCCATTGAGCTCGAAGCCACAGTGGTTGAGGCCTTGCCGAATGCGGTGTTCCGGGTCGAACTGGAGAACAAACACCAGGTGCTGGCGCACATCAGCGGAAAGATGCGAAAGAACTTCATTCGTATCCTTCCCGGTGACCGGGTGCTCGTAGAGGTCACCCCCTACGACCTCACCCGCGGCCGCATCATTTACCGATTCAAGTAAACGAGAGGACACCATGAAAGTAAGGCCCTCCATCAAGAAGCTGTGCGAGCACTGCAAAGTGGTCCGGCGCGAAGGTATCAATCGGATCATCTGCAAGAAAAACCCCAAGCACAAGCAGCGTCAGGGTTAAGGAGAATCGATGGCACGCATCTCAGGTATTGATCTGCCCATCGGCAAGCGCATTGAAATTGCGCTCACCTACATCTATGGCATCGGTCGCGCCAAGGCCCACAGCATCCTGACCCGCGCGAAAGTCGATTTCGGCACCAAGGTCCGTGATCTGACCGAGGACGAGGTTGGCCGCATCCGCCGCGTGATCACGTCCGAGGAGACGGTGGAGGGCGACCTCCGCAAGAACATCTCCCTCGACATCAAGCGGCTCATGGACATCGGCTGCTACCGCGGCCTGCGTCATCGGAAGGGTCTTCCCGTCCGTGGCCAGCGCACGCACACCAACGCCCGCACCCGCAAGGGCAAGCGGCGCACCGTAGCCGGCAAGAAGAAGTAAGGCGAGGAGCACATGGCCAAGACTCAGACCCGGACCGCCGGTAAGAAGGTGGTCAAGAAGAAAGAAAAGAAGAACGTTCCCCATGGCGTGGCTCACGTCCAGGCGTCCTTCAACAACACCATTATCAGCATCTCCGATCCTATGGGGAACATGCTCTGCTGGGCTTCCAGCGGCAACCAGAACTTCCGCGGGACCCGCAAGGGCACTCCCTTCGCCGCCCAGGTGGCCGCCGGCATCGCTGCCGAAGCCGCCAAGGAGCAGGGTGTCCGTTCGGTCGACGTTCGCGTCAAGGGCCCTGGCGCCGGTCGTGAGAGCGCCATCCGCGCCCTCAATGCCGCCGGCATCCAGGTGACCAGCATCCGCGACGTCACCCCCATCCCCCACAACGGCTGCCGGCCGCCCAAGCGGCGCCGGGTTTAAGAGAGGAGGAGAGACATGGCACGTTACACAGACGCCGTTTGCCGCCTCTGCCGCCGCGAGGGCATGAAGCTTTACCTGAAGGGCGAGCGCTGCTTCAAGGAGAAGTGTTCGTTCGAGACCCGCAAGGGCAAGATCCCCGGCCAGCACGGCGCGGGGAAGATCAAGAAGCCCACTGGCTATGCCCTGCAGCTTCGTGAGAAGCAGAAGGTCAAGCGTATTTACGGTGTGCTCGAGAAGCAGTTCCGCCACTACTTCGAGAAGGCTGACGCCAAGAAGGGCGTCACCGGCCACAACCTGCTCGGTTTCCTCGAGTGCCGCCTGGACAACGTGATCTACCGCTTGGGCTTCGCGCCCAGCCGGTCTTCCGCGCGCCAGATGGTCATGCACGGTCACGTGCGTGTCAACGGGAACCGTGTGGATATCCCCTCCTACCAGGTCAAGCCTGGCCAGGCTGTGGAACTGGGCACCCGCGCCCGCGAGAACGACGGTGTCAAGACCTCCGTTGAGACCTCCGCTGGCCGTGGCATTCCCAAGTGGCTCACCCTCGATGCCGCCGCCTTCAAGGGCTCGGTGCTCGCCACCCCGACCCGCGAGGACATCACGCTGGACATCAACGAGCAGCTGATCGTTGAACTGTATTCCAAGTAAGGGGGCAGGATGTTGAATCTCAGCGATTTCCAGAGGCCGCGCTTTGCGGAAGTGACCCCCGGGTCCCTTTCGGACACCTACGGGGAGTTCGTGGCCTATCCCTTCGAGCGTGGCTTCGCCACGACCGTCGGGCACAGTGTCCGCCGGGTGCTGCTCAGCAGCATCCAGGGTGCCGCTGTCACCAACGTCCGCATCAAGGGCGTCATGCACGAATTCACCACCCTTCCCGGCGTCTGGGAGGACATCACGCACGTCCTCCTGAACCTCAAGGAAGTTCCCTTCAAGCTGCACAGCAGCGAGCCCCAGACGGTGACCATCACCGCCAAGGGTGAGGGAGCGGTGACCTCCGCCGCCATCCGCTGCAACCAGAACGTCGAAGTCGTGGATCCCAACATCCACATCGCGACCCTGGGCGAAGAGGGCGAGCTGGAGATCGAAATGGTGGTCCGTCTGGGCCGCGGTTTCATCACCGCCGACCGGAACCACGATGAGAGCCTCGGCCTCGGCTTCATTCCAATGGATGCCAACCACAGCCCCATCGTTCGTGTGAACTACATCGTCGAACCCGCCCGCGTGGGCCAGAGCACCGATTACGAGAAGCTCACGCTTCAGGTGTGGACCAACGGCGCCGTCAACCCCAAGGAAGCCGTTTCCGACGCGGCCCTCATCCTGCGCGACCACTTCCTCGTGTTCGCCCGTCAGGACGAGGACTTCACGGAAATGGAAATGGGCGCCGCTACGCTGGGCGTCGAAGCTGCCAACACCTGGCTCGGCAAGTCCGTTGAGGAACTCGAGCTGTCCGTGCGGGCCAACAACTGCCTCCGTAACGCGAACATCACCACCATCGGCGAGCTGGTCCAGCGGACCGAGGCTGAGCTGATGAAAACCAAGAACTTCGGCAAGAAGTCGCTCCAGGAGATCAAGGACGAGCTCGCTCGTATCGGCCTCTCCCTCGGAATGCGACTCGAGCAGGAAGTGTAAGGAGCCCCCATGCGTCACAACGTTTCCGGCAAGCGCCTGGGCCGCACCACCAACCAGCGCAAGGCCCTCATGAAGAACCTCGCGACCGCACTCATCGAGAGCGAGCGCATCGAAACCACCCTCGTGAAGGCGAAGGAACTCCGCATGTATGTGGAGCCCTTCATCACCCTCGCGAAGACCGATAGCGTGGCCAACCGCCGTCTGGCGATGTCCCGCCTCGGGAGCAAGGATGCCGTCCAGAAGCTCTTCGGCACCGAGTTCCGCGCCCGTTTCGAAAACCGTCCCGGCGGCTACACCCGCATCCTCAAGGTTGGCCATCGCCTCGGCGACGCGGCTGACATGGCCCTCATCGAGTTCGTGGACTACACCCTCCCCGAGCCGAAGGTCGAAGAAGCCGAGTAGCAGCTACCGCAACCATCAGAACGCCCCGGCTCGCCGGGGCGTTCTGCGTTAGGCATCCTCACCCCACGGTCCAGGAGCCGCTGTGTTCCTCCTCAGGCTCCATCGGCGTGTCTGAACTACGGAGTTGCCGCGTGCGGACCACCGTGACCGAGCAGCCGGCGTGGGAGGTCACCTGGCTAGAGACGCTTCCTAGGAGGGTGCGCCGCAGCGAGCTGGCCCGGGCCCCCATGATGACGTGATCCACCTTGTTGGCATTGACATAGGTGAGGATGGCGTCCGCCGTGTCGGGGGTTTCCAGCACGTGGAAGCTGATGCGGCCTTCCTCCAGTTGCAGCGCCTCGGCCCAGTGCCTGAGCTGGATCAGCCGCTGCAGGTGGATGTTCCGCCCATGCTCATCCAGCACATCGTCAAGCTTGATCCGCCCCTGCTTGAGTACATTGAGACAGGCCACACGAGCCCCAGGCAGCGTCGCGAGCATGCGCGTGACCATTGTGCGGATCTCATCGGCGACGGGAGCGGCCTCAGGAGAGAGGTCAATGGCCACGGCCAGGAATGGGGCGTCGCCATCCTGGCGGGCGGTGGCGCCAAGCTTGGGCTTGCTGAGGTAGGAGTGGTCCGCGAAGCGTCGGCGCAATACGGTGAGGAAGGGATCCTGCTTGAGCCGCTCGGAGCGGGACGTGAGGCGCACCTGCTCGGGGTGCTGAAGGGCGTGAGCCAGTTGCGCCGCGGTGGGGAAGCGCCAGGCCGGATGCACTTCGAGGCAACGGAGGATGATCTCTTGCAACCAGGGAGGGCAGTCGGGGCGCAGGCGGCGCGGAGGCACGGGATCTCGCCAAAGGCGCCGCTTCAGACCGGACAGCCGCTGGGGGTCCCCGAAGGGGCGAACGCCTGTGAGGAAGAAATACATCAGCACGCCCAGGGCGAACTGGTCGCTGCGGGGATCCTTGCGCTGCCCCATGACCTGCTCCGGGGCCATGTAGGGGGCCGTGCCGTAGGGAAGGCGGAACTCCTCGCCCATGAGGTCAGGCAACTCATCGTGGTGGGATAGGCCGAAGTCGATGAACACCACCTCGCCGGTCGGTCGGAAGAGCAGGTTGGAGGGCTTCAGGTCCAAGTGCACCAAGTGTTGCCGGTGCAAGTCATCCAGAGCCTTGGCGATGCGGCAACCCAGAGCCGCGACCTCATGGGGCTCCAGCGGCAACCGCTCCAGCATGGGCAGGAGCGAGGTGCCCGGAATGCGTTCCATGACCAGGTAGGGCTGGTCCTCGAACATGCCCTGGGCGATGTAGTGGGGCACATGGGGGCCCGAGAGCCTCGGGAGGATCATCTGCTCCATCTCAAAACCCACGATGGCTGCCGGATCAATGCCCTCACCTAGGCGGGGAAGCTTCATGAGCAGAGGGCTGGGGATGGCAGGCAGGCTGACGTCCCAGATGGAGGCCATGACCCCCATGTGGAGGCAATTGTTCAACGTGAAGCCATCGATGCTGGTACCTGTGGTGACGCGCAGGCGGGGCATGGTCAGCGTCCTTTCCGCAGCCGGGAGGCAAGTTCCTGGGGCAGTCCCGCGTCCAGAATCGCAGCGACCGTAGCCTCCACATCATACGGAACCCGGTGATGCGTGAGCGCCGTGGTTTGATCGTCAAACATGGCGTAGGCGGCAGCGGTGATGCCATCCCGGGGTTGGCCCACGGAACCCAGCACCGTGAGCCAGCGTCGCTGGCGGGAGAGGGGGATTGGCACACCAGGGACAGGCTGGAAGGAGACCAGCTGCCCGGTGGCCGTGATGCCATGGAGGGCGGGCTGATGAACGTGGCCGCAGAACACGATCTGGGCACGACTGGCCTCTAAGGCACGCTTGGCAGCGGGGCCATCGTTCACATAGATCCAGGCGGGATAGGTCTGGGGACTGGCGTGCACGTAGAGGCGGGTGTCGTCCTCAAAGCGCAGAGGCAGGCTGCTGAGGAACTCTCGGGCCTCGGGCCCCAGCTGGCCCCGGGTCCAGGCCATGGCGGTCTCCGCGTCGGCGTTCATGGACTCCCGCGCCTCTGCCACGGCCTGATCGTGGTTGCCCGCCACGGCGATAGCGCCGCGCTCGGATTCTTGCATGATGCGCTCCATGACTTCCTGGGGTTCGGGCCCGTACCCCACATAATCGCCCAGGAAGACCAGACGGTCGGCCCTCTGTGCCTTCGCGTGGTCAATGCAGGCTTCCAGCGCGCGCAGATTGGCGTGGAAATCTGCCATCAGGGCAATGCGCATGGGAGTCCTTGAGGAGAGGGTCGCAGCACCATGATAGGGGTTCGCCGCTTCAGGAAATCTCAGGAACTAGGCTGGGGTTACCCTGGGCCTTCCCAAGCCGGAAATACTCTAATTGGAATAAGTGGATGTGCCGGTATTTTCTTTGGAATGTCCCTTGTTGCAACATAGACCTTGGAAATGTAGGGAAGAATGTCTAAAGCTGATCAAAAGGTCGTTTGCTTACACAAGTTGTGACCGGGATCCTGAATCGGAAAAGGGATTTGAAATTTTCGCTCGTTGGCACTTGACCTGACCTTAGGTATGGCGTTATCAAGGGTCAGTCTACCCAACCAAACAGCCCGCTTGATGGCCAGACCATCCCGGTTCTCATATCGATCAGTGGCAGAGTCGTCCCTCGCAGGGGCGTGCTTGTCGCTCTCCGCTGTTGGCAGGCCTCCCCCTGCCATCCAGATTTTTCGCTACCCCTTTCCCCCAGGAGGCACACAGCCATGGCCCTAGTAACCGAGCAAGTCGCAGCCAAGACGCCGCTCACCGGCGAAGAACGGATGGTGATCGTCGCATCCTCGGTCGGCACGGTCTTCGAGTGGTACGACTTCTACCTCTACGCGACCTTGGCCCCCTTCTTCGCCACGCTGTTCTTCCCCAAGGGCAACGACACGGCCGCCCTGTTGTCGGCCTTCGCGGCCTACGCGGCGGGCTTCCTGGTCCGTCCCTTCGGGGCCCTGGTCTTCGGCCGTATCGGCGACATCATCGGCCGCAAGTACACATTCCTGGTCACCATCATGGTCATGGGCATGTCCACCTTTGGTGTGGGCCTCCTGCCCACCTACGCCACCATCGGCTGGTGGGCTCCCATCATCATGGTCAGTCTGCGCCTGCTCCAGGGCTTGGCCCTGGGCGGTGAGTACGGCGGCGCGGCCACCTACGTGGCTGAGCACTCTGCTCCCAATCGCCGCGGCTACAACACCAGCTGGATCCAGACTACGGCCACCGTGGGCTTCTTCCTCTGCTTGGGCATCATCTTCGCCTGCCGCACCACCATGACCAAGGAGGCCTTCGCTACCTGGGGCTGGCGCATCCCCTTCTGGATGTCCATCGCCCTGCTGGGTGTCTCCGTCTGGATCCGCCTGAAGCTGCACGAGTCCCCAGTCTTCACCAAGATGAAGGCCGAGGGTAAGGGCTCCAAGGCCCCCCTCACGGACAGCTTCCTCAAATACCCCAACAACAAGTACGCCCTCTTGGCCCTGCTGGGCGCCACCATGGGCCAGGGCGTGGTCTGGTATACCGGCCAGTTCTACGCGCTGTTCTTCCTCCAGATCACGCTGAAGCTGGACTTCACCGTCACCTACATCCTCATCGGCACTTCGCTGCTGCTGGGCACGCCCTTCTTCATCTTCTTCGGCTGGCTTTCGGACAAGATCGGCCGCCTCAAGATCATCATGGCGGGCTGCCTCATCGCCGCCTGCACCTTCTTCCCCATGTTCAAGGCGCTCACCCACTACGTGAACCCCGCCCTGGAGAAGTTCCAATACAACACCCAGATCACCGTGGCCGGCAACCGCGCCGACGAGACCTTCAACCTCTTCGTGGGCCCCTGGAGCAAGTTCACGGAGCTGGACCGCGTGAATGACTTCTTTGGCAAGCAGGGCCTCAACTTCACCAAGATCACTCCCGAGGCCGGCAAGATGGTGGTCGCCACCATCCAGGGTAAGAACCCCAAAACGGGCCAGATCGTCACCACCCGTGTGGAAGGCTTCAACAAGGACACGGAAGCCACCCTGAAGAAGGCCCTGACCGAACTCGGCTATCCAAAGGAAGCCGACCGGACCCAGGTCAACTACCCAATGACCCTCCTGATCCTGTTCGTGTTCCTCATCTACGTGACCATGGTCTACGGGCCCATCGCGGCATTCCTGGTGGAGCTCTTCCCCACCAACATCCGGTACACCTCCATGTCCCTGCCCTATCACATCGGCAACGGCTGGTTTGGTGGCATGCTGCCCCTCTTCGCCACGGCCTTGGTGGCCTTCCACGGCAACATCTACTACGGCATCTGGTATCCCGTCATCATCGCCCTCATCACCGTGGTGATCGGTTCCCTCTTCTTGAAGGAAACCAAGGATCGGGACATCAGCACCTACGAACACTAGACAGGCTTCCGGCGCCTGTCGCTGGAACGGAAAGGAGGCCGGGCGAGTGGAGCGATCCCTCGCCCGGTCCCCGTTTCAGCGCATCCAGCCTGAATCTGCGAAGGGTCGACGCTCACCCTCCAGCGGGGCAAACGATTACTGGACAAGGCTTCCGGTGAACCGGAAAATGAACAACACTCAGCCCCACAACTCAATCTGAACCGTTCCTGACTTCCCACGGAATCCGCGCGCGCGGACTGATTTCTGAACACCTTACTTGCTCTCTCTAACCCAGACACGGAGCCAGCCCATGTCCGAAGACCTCTACCCTGTCAAACCGCACATCCGAGAGCGGGCCCACATCAAGACAATGGAGGAGTACCAGCGGCTCTACCGCCTCTCCCTGGACAACCCTGAGTGGTTCTGGGGCGAGCAGGCCAAGACGCTCACGTGGTTCCATCCCTGGCAGTCGGTCTTCGATGCGGACTATCAGGAAGTTGATTTCTCCTGGTTCTCCGGTGGCCGCATCAACGCCTGCTTCAACTGCGTGGACCGCCATCTGCCTCACCTGGGGGACAAGACCGCCCTCATCTGGGCCCAGGACGAGCCGGGCCAGTACACTCACATCACCTACCGTGACCTCAAGCACCACGTGGCCCGCGTGGCCAACGTCCTGCTGCACCACGGCGTGAAGAAGGGCGATCGGGTCTGCGTCTACATGACCATGATCCCCGAATTGGTCTACACCATGCTGGCCTGCGCCCGCATCGGCGCTGTCCACTCCGTGGTCTTCGGCGGCTTCTCGGCAGAAGCGATCCGCGACCGCATCGTGGATGCCCGCTGCAAGGTGGTGGTGACCGCCAATGAGGGTATGCGGGGCGGCAAGCGCGTGCCCCTGAAGCGCACCGTAGACCGTGCCATCGAAGGCATGTCCCTGGTGGAGACGGTGCTGGTGGCCCGCCGCACCGACGGTGATGTTCCTATGCAGCCCGGCCGCGACTACTGGCTCGACGAGGAGACCACCAAGCAGCGTTCGACCTGCACCCAGGAGTGGATGGGGGCCGAGGATCCCCTCTTCATCCTCTACACCTCCGGCAGCACCGGCAAGCCCAAGGGCCTCCTACACACCACGGGTGGCTACCTCACCTATGCCGCCTTCACCCACAAGCTGGTCTTCGACTACCATCCCGAGGACATCTATTTCTGCGCCGCCGATATCGGCTGGGTCACAGGCCACAGCTACATCGTCTACGGCCCGCTGGCCAACGGCGCCACCTCGGTCATCTTCGAGTCCACGCCCTTGTACCCGGATGCTGGGCGCTACTGGCAGATCATCGATGACCTCGGCGTGAACATCTTCTACACGGCTCCTACGGCCCTCAGGGCTCTGGCCGCGGCCGGCGATGATGAGGTCAAGAAGTACAGCCGCAAGTCCCTCCGCATCCTGGGAACCGTGGGCGAGCCCATCAATCCCGAAGTCTGGAAGTGGTATCACGATGTTGTGGGTGACGGCCGCTGCGCTGTGGTCGACACTTGGTGGCAGACGGAGACCGGCGGCATTCTCATCACGCCGCTGCCGGGCGTCACCCCCACCAAGCCTGGTTCCGCCACGCTGCCCTTCTTCGGTGTGAAGCCGGTGATCGTGGATCCTGCCACGGGCGTGCCCATCGAGGGCAACGATGTCTCCGGGGCTCTCTGCCTCGCCACGCCATGGCCCGGCACGGCCCGCACGGTCCACGGCGACCACAAGCGTTTCAAGGAGACCTACTTCACCCAGTACCCGGGGTACTACTTCACGGGTGATGGAGCTCGCCGAGACGAGGACGGCTACTACTGGATCACGGGCCGCATCGATGACGTGATCAACGTCAGTGGACATCGCCTGGGCACCGCCGAGGTGGAAAGCGCCCTGGTGGCCCACGAGGCTGTGGCCGAGGCTGCCGTTGTGGGCTACCCGCATCCCATCAAGGGTCAGGGCATCTACTGCTACGTGCTGCTCAACCATGGCTATACCGACACCAACGCCCAGCAGCTCATGGGCGCCCTCAAGGAGCAGGTTCGCCAGGTCATCGGCGCCTTCGCGGCCCCCGACGTCATCCACATTGCCGCCGGCCTACCGAAGACTCGCAGCGGGAAGATCATGCGCCGCATCCTCCGCAAGATCGCCTCCAGTGAATACGACGGCATGGGTGATATCTCCACCCTGGCGGAGCCCGAGATCGTGGCGAAGCTCATCGAGGAGCATCAGAAAGCTAACGGATAATGCTGTCCGGGGGTTCCGCGCTGCGCGCAAACCCCCGGGCCCCCACGCAGAAGCCCGGCGAAGCCGGGCTTCTGCTTAACTCTTTCCTTAAACATCGCGGGGCAGCACGGTTCAGTGAAAAGCCCGGCTTTGCCGGGCTTTTCACTGGAGGGAAAAAGTTGGGACTAGACCAGGCCCCGCACGAAGGCGCGAATGAGGGCCTCGAAGCGGCCGGCGGCAGCGGCTCCGGCTTCGAGCACTTCCTTGTGGGTGAGGGCTTGGGGTAGGATGCCGGCGCCCATGTTGCACAGGCAGGAGATCCCTGCCACGCGCATGCCCTCCTGGCGGGCCACAATGGCTTCGGGCACCGTGCTCATGCCCACGGCATCGGCCCCCAGCAGGCGGAAGGCGCGGATTTCGGCGGGAGTCTCGTAACTGGGGCCCGTGAGGCCCAGGTAGACGCCTTCGCGCACCGTTTGGCCGAGTTGCTGGGCACAGGCCAAGAGGTGGCTCCGCAGCCCGGCATCGTAGATGGCCGTCATGTCCGGGAAGCGGGGGCCAGGACCCACGTTGGGGCCGATGAGGGGGTTGGTGCCGAAGAAGTTGATGTGGTCCGTGAGGGCCATGAGCTCGCCCACGCCAAAGGCGGGGTTCAAGGCTCCAGCGGCATTGGTCAGCATCACGGTCTTTACGCCCAGTCGCCCGTAGAGGCGCATGGGGGAGACCACGAGGGGCATGGGATGGCCCTCATAGAAGTGGAAACGGCCAGCCTGGAGGACGACCTTGCGGCCTTCGAACTCGCAGAAGACCAGCTTGCCGCCATGGCCCTCAACGGTAGGAGCCGGGAAGCCGGGCAGGTCGGTGAAGGGGATGGTGATCCCGTTGCGGGCTTCGGCACTGTCTGCCAGGGCGCCCAGGCCGGAGCCTAGGACGATGGCCAGTTCGGGCTGGTAGGGGACCTTGGACTGCAGGATCTGGAGGGCCGTGGTCATGTCTTCCCCGAGGGTCTAGAAGGAGGGCGTAAGCGTCAGGGTGAGGATCACATCCGGCTGCAGGGCCGAGGGGCTCCTCAGCCAGACTCGGACCGGGTGGTAGACCGGGGGGTTGCCGAACTGGGGGATGATGATGACCGGGGTGGAGCCTCCGCTACCGGTGAAGCTGAAGGTGCGGTTCATCTTGGGCAGGTCCACATCAATGCGGCTCCCGGCCTGGAGGGCGGGGCTGATGGTGGCGCTGAGCACGCAGCGCTTGTCGGCGGTTAGCCTGAAGCCGGCAAAGACCAGCTCACCCGGTGTTAGGTTGGGGTAGAGCCCGTGGACCTGAGTGGCCTGGGCCATGGTAAGGGGCACCACTGGCAGAGCGCCCGTGGGATCCGTGCCCCAGTCGTCGGCGAACACGGCCAGACTGCCGGTGCTGGGCCGGGGCCAGGGGATGCCGAAGGGGGTGCCGAGCGGGGCCAGGACCGCATCCGTGAACACGGCGGCTAGGTCCACGGGTTCCGTGGAGAGCTTGCTCTCCTTCAGGCGGGTGATCTGGGTGTAGATGTTGAGGGGTTCGATGTCCCGGGCGGTGCCATCAGTGGCGCCGTTGGTAGAACCGGCGGGTCCGACGAAGAAGCGGGCGGCGGCCAGGGGGTTGATGGTGGACCAGTTGGCCTGCACTCCAGGAGTGGCGAGGCTGTTGGCGGTGAGGATCACCTGCCAGGCGAATGCCCTCACGGCCGGGGCGGAGTAGGGGTTCTTCTGGGCACTGGTCAGGGCAGAGAGATCCCGGATGTCCTTGAGGGAGGCCAGGGCCGTGCCTTTGGTGTCCGCCAGGTAGGGGGACTTGAGCACGTTGGCCGCCATGGCATCGGGGAGTCCCTCGATGAGGGCCATGTCCGGGACCAGGTTCGGGAGGGCTGTGCCGAGCGGGAAATAGGGATTCAGGGGCACGGCAAAGGTGCGAATGGCGCCGAGGCCGCTGGCGTAGAGGGCATTGCGGCCCAGCATGGGCAGGATCACGCCCTCGTCCCAGGCGTCATCATTGACGGGGCCTGCGGCAATGGAGCCGAAGTAATGGAAGGCGTTGGAGGAGGGGTCGTAGGCCTGGGGGAAGGCGGTGGTGTCGTAGTTGATGTACGAGCCCTGGGCTTCTGTTCGGCCGGGCCAGTAGTGCAGGTCCAGGGTGCCGCCGGGCGTGGAATTCCCATAGTTGTAAACAAAGCTGGCGAGGGTGTCCCCGATGCCAAGGATGCGGCTGCCGCTGCCCAGGCCAGCGCTGCGACCCGAGACGCTTGTCTCCAGGACGGCGGACTTGACGGAGCTGTCGGACACGCCAGTTCCCAGGTTGTAGGAGGGATTGACGAGCCACCACTCATCGTTGAGACCCACGGTGACGTTCAGGGTGGTGTTGCCATTGATGACGGAATTGGGCGCGTTGTTGCCGGCTGGAGCGGTACCGTCCACGGCCTTGCGGATGCCATAGCGCAGGCGATCCAGGGCGGGGGTGCTGCTGTTGATGCCGCCCGGCTCCGCCACGACATTGACGAAGCGGCTGGCACCACCGACGAAGGTGCTCAGCACCTCGATCATGGTGGCCCGACCCCCGGGGACCGTCAGCGAGTACTGGCCGGGGGTATCCGTGGTCGAACTGGTGGAGGTGGAGGTGATGAACACCCAGTTCGTGGTGGTGCTGCCGTCAGCCTGAGTCTGGGGGACCTGCTGGAAGGCCCGGATCAACACGCCGCGGGCGGGCAGGGTGACCAGGTTGGTCGCTACCGAGGCATCCGCCAGGCCGGTGGGCATGCCGGTGGCGTCCTTGGCCAGGGGGACTCGCACATAGTTGATCGTGCCGGAAACCGTGACCGACCCATCCGCGGCGGAATGGGATTTCCCCTTGCAGGCCAAGACCAGGACCAGAAGCGCAATGGCCCCCAGGGACTGGAGGAAAGCTCGGTACAGCCGCATGACCACCTCGAAAAGGCGAAAAGTCCAAGTCTAACACGGCCTAGGGGCCCGGTCCCGCGGAGAGACCGGAGGGCACGCTTCCTTCGAATGCCGCTGAGGGCCTGGAAGTTCAGCGCTTGGCGCCGGGTCCAAGCAGGGCGTTCTGGGCCGCCAGATCCGCCGGGATCTCCTCTTCGTCATTCAGCACCGGCAGGGGATTGCGCTGCACCCCATCGACCTTCAGCTCGAAGTGCAGATGGGGTCCCGTGGCGTTGCCGGTGCGGCCCACTTCTGCGATTTTCTGGCCCCGGTGCACGATGTCGCCTTCACGCACCAGGTTCAGCTGGTGGTGGGCGTAGAGGGTGGCCACGCCATTGCCGTGGTCCACCACCACATAGTTGCCGTACTGCTTGTGCTTGCCGGACATGACCACCTGGCCATCCAGGGCGGCGAAGACCGAAGTCCCGACGGGGGCCGTGAGGTCCACGCCTTTGTGCCGACCCTTGTAGCGAACTCTCTTCTTGCGCTGGTTCTTTACGCGGACGGTCTTGGTCCGCATGCGGGGACCCCAGGCGGAGCTGATGGTCCGAGTTTCCACGGGCCAGAGCAGGTCCAGGCGCTCGGGATCGGCGGGAGCGAAGGTGGGCAGCAGGGCATTGAGTTCGGCCTCAGTGACCGGGGGCATGACGGGCTGCATGCGGGCCAGCAGCTGGGAGCTGGTGGTCGGGGTCAGGTGGGAGTCCAGGACTGAGGCCTGCAGGGAGCCTTGGTTCGGGACCATG
The DNA here is from genome assembly GCA_903913215.1 of uncultured Holophagaceae bacterium. Lineage (GTDB taxonomy): Bacteria > Acidobacteriota > Holophagae > Holophagales > Holophagaceae > Geothrix. The sequence goes on along the minus strand of CAIWKE010000034.1, from coordinate 64,514 downwards.
GCCTTTACCTGGTAGGGCAACAGCCGCTCCAGGTGGGGCATGGGCATGGGGGCGACGATGGGGCTGCCCGGCAGAGCCGGCAGGGGCAGGCGGGGGGCAGCGGCCAGGGTGGCTTCGGTCCGGGTGGGGCTGGCTTCAGTGGCGCGGCGGCCGACGATGAGGCGGGTGCCCACGGCCAGCTTCGACAGGGACTTGCCGGGGTTGAGCGCCGCCAGTTCCTGGAGGCTCAGGCCCGTGAGCCGGGACACCGCAGCAGCGGTCTCCCCCTTCTTGATGACATGGACCGTGGCGTCGGCAGGGGCCGCAGCGCGGGAGTGCGTCTTCTTGGAGTGTCGCTTTGGCGCGGCCTGAAGGCCTAGGCTTAAGGACGCGATGACGAGGGTCAGGACGGCAAGACGCATGGGGGAACTCCCGGCTGGAACGGAAAAGCCTGCTTCGCTAGGCCTCCATGTGGGGGTCAAGACCCCGATAGGTGATGAGAGGAACGGTAAGAAGTTATCTTATCTGGGTAAGGGGACCTTGAACATGCAAATGTTTTCCAACTGGCCTCCCCGGGATCCTGGGTCTGAGGCCTCCTAGGCTCAGGGTTCCCAGGGGCAGCCCTCCCAGGGCAGGGTCAGGGTGCCCCGGCGGCCCCCCTCCTTCCGGAGGAGTCGAGCCGGGCCCAGGCTCATGCCGTGGCTCACGGCCTTGAGCATGTCGTAGAGCACCAGCAGGCCCACCGTCACGCCGGCCAGGGCTTCCATCTCGATGCCGGTCCGGCCCTCGCAGCTCACGGCCACCCGCAGCCAGGCCCGTCGGGTGATGGGATCCCAGTGGTGGAGCACGTCCACAGCCTCGATGGCCAGGGGATGAGCCAGGGGGATGAGGTCCGAGGTGCGTTTCACGCCCCCCACCGCCCCGAGGCGGGCCACGGACCAGGGATCGCCCTTGGGCCCCCCGCCCTGGGCCAGGGCCTCAGCGGCCGGGGCGTCCAGTTCCAGATAACCCGCCGCCACGGCGCGACGCCGGGTGATGGCCTTGGCAGAAACGTCCACCATGACCGGGCGGCCTTCGGGGTCGAGGTGTGTCAAGGCAGCCATGGGGCCTCCGTGGTGGGCACTGCCCCTCGGGTTTGCAGGTTGGCAGTGCGGGGGATCCCGGGGGGGACATCGCGAGCGCTGCGAGCAGGCGGTCCTCCCCAGATCATAGATAGGCCAACAAGATATCCCGGAGGGCCGCCGTATCGGGCGCATAGGCCCGGGGGCCGCAGGCCGCCAGGGCCTCCTGGGAATAGAAACCATGGCCCACACCCACGCTGGGCACCCCGGCGTCCCGGGCCATGTCCAGGTCGAAGGGGGTGTCTCCCACCATGAGGATCTCCTCGGGCCCCAGGCCGGTCAGGGTCTGCATGAGATCCAGGGTCTCGGGATGGGGCTTGCCATGGGTGACCTCGTCCGGGGTGATGATGGGGTCGAAGTAAGCCTCCCAGCCGTAGGGGGCCATCTGGCGCAGGAGGGGGATCCGGCGTTTGGAGGTGGCGATGGCCATGCGCATGCCCCCGGCTTGGAGTTCTGCCAGCAGCTCGGGGATGCCCGCGAAGGGCTGGATCAGGTGCTCGTGCTCCACGTGCCCAAAACTGCGGTAGGCCGTGAGGATGGTGGCGTAGTCCAGGTCCAGGTGGCCAAAGGTGTTCTGGATGCCCGCCTCCAGGGGCAGGCCCACGGCCTTCACCCACTCAGTCATGAGTGACTGGGGAAGGCCCAGTTCCTTCAAGGTGTGGGTCATGCCTGTCTCGATGAGCAGGCGGGTATCCATGAGGGTGCCGTCAAAGTCCCAGGCGATGAGTTTCAAGCCGACCTCCAGCCTCCATGATGGCATCGGCCTGGCCCTCGGCTCTCGGAGGGTGGGCTACTTCTTGTAAATACCCGCCCCAAAGATCGCGCCTTCCCAAACCTCGATGTAGCTGGTCTTGGGCTCCTTTTTTCCATCCTTGGGGTTCACATACTTGTAGTCATGCCAGCCCTTGCCCTTGGTCTTGGCCAGGCGGATGCGCTCCTGGACGAACTCCACGCCATCGGGATCCTTGGCCTTGGCCTGGTTCACGCCCACCTTGCTGGCTCCCTGGCCGTGGGCCAGCACCTTGCCGTCCATATCGTAGACAAACACATAGAGCTCGCCGCCATGCTTGTGAAAGCGCCCTCCGGCCCGGGTTATTTCCTTGAAGGCAGCCTCCTTGCCATTGGCTTTGGCGAAGGCGATGGCCTCCTTCACCAGGGACTCGGTCTCGACTGGGCTGGCATCCTGGGCCGCCATGGGCAGGCAGATGGCGGGCAGGCAGAGTAGGGCGTTGAGGGATGGGCGCATGGGGCCTCCGGGTGCAGATTCCTATCATTCGACCACCGGACTCTAAAATATGAAAATCAGCCGTTATATCAGACCGTCTGGTCAGGAAGCGGTTCGGGGTCTGTGCCGAAGACGCCCTCCCACTTGGCGATGACCACGCTGGCCAAACCGTTGCCGATGACGTTCACCGTGGTGCGGGCCATGTCCATGATCTCGTCCACGGCCAGCAGCATGGCGATGCCCGCCTCGCCCGGCAGGCCGAAGCTGCCGCAGGTGCCCGCGATGATCACCAGCGTGGCCCGGGGCACCCCTGCCACGCCCTTACTGGTGAGCATGAAGGTGAAGACCATGAGCAACTGCTGGCCCAGGCTCATGTGGATGCCGGCCGCCTGGGCAATGGTGAGGCTGGCCAGCACCAGGTAGAGCGTGGAACCGTCCAGATTGAAGCTGTAGCCCGTGGGGATGACGAAGCTGGCCACGCTGCGGGGCACGCCGAACCGGACCACCTCTTCCAGCAGTTTGGGCAGGGCCGCCTCACTGCTGGCGGTGCTGAAGGCCGTGAGGGCTGGATCCTTGATGGCCTTGATAAAGCCCAGGATGCGGATGCCGGAAAGCCAGGCGATGGGCACAAAGACGAGAATGAAGAGCAGGCTCAGGGCCAAGTAGAGGCTGCCCACCAGCACGCTGTACTGCTTGAGCAGGTGGAAGACGGCGGGCCAGCCCTTGAGCAGGACTCCGTGCACCACGTGCCCGGCCGCCATGTGGCTCACGTTGTAGGCCATGGCCCCAAAGACGCCCAGGGGGGTGAGGGTCATGACAATGTCTGTGTACTTGAACATGGTCTGGGCCACACCATCGAAGAAGGCCAGCACTGGCTTACCCCGCTCGCCCACCTTCGTAAGCGCGATGCCGAAGAGGGTCGCGAAGATCACCACCGGGAGGATGTCCGCCTCGGCCGCGTGCTGGATCAGGTTCGAAGGGAACATGTGGAGCGCGATCTCCCAGCCGGTCTTGGCCTTCACCGCCGCCACCGCCGTGTGAGCGCCCATGTCCATGGGCAGGTTTGCGCCGGGCTTCAGCCAGTTGGCCACGGCCAGGCCGATGAAGAGGGCCAGGGTGGTGACCACCTCGAAGTAGAGGAGGGCCTTGCCGCCCATGCGGCCCACGGCCTTCACATCACCGGTCTGGGCGATGCCCACGATGATGGTAGAGAGCAGCAGGGGGACGATGAGGCCCTTGATGAGGCTGATGAAGGCCTTGGAGAGGAAGCGGAAGCCATCATAGGCCCAGGGGTACTGGTCCTGGGGCAAGCTGCCACCCAGGAGGACGCCCAGGGCGAGGCCTACAAAAATCCAGACGGTGCTGGACCGGTACCAGGGCCTTTTCGCGATCATGGAATCCCCATTGGACATGGGGCAAGTTTGGCATAGGCCAGGGACTAGGCCCTTCCTGTAGAATAAAACTCTATTTTGGAGTCAATGGAATGCCCCTGGCCAGACGCTGGAACCTGCTCAACACCCTTTTCCTCACGGGCACCCTGGCCCTGGCCCTGGTGGCCGTGCCCTGGCGCCTGGCCACCTCGGGCCTGCGTTGGAGCGAGGCCCTGGTCTGTCTGGGGATGGTCTTCGCCATCGGCACCGCCATCAGCGGCGGCTACCACCGGCTCTTCAGCCACCGGGCTTATCGGGCCTCGAAGCTGGTGCGCTTCCTCTTCCTCTGCGTGGGCGCCGCGGCCTTCGAGAACTCGGCTCTCAAGTGGTCCAGTGACCACCGGGTCCACCACCAGCACGTGGATACGGAGCAGGATCCCTACGCCATTCAGCAGGGCTTCTGGCATGCCCACTGGACCTGGGTCATGGAGGACAGGACCCTGCCCATCACAGGCGTTGCGGATCTGGAGAAGGATCCCCTGGTGCAGTGGCAGCATCGGCACCACTTCCTCATCGGGGCCGTCGTGGCCACGCTGCCGTTGTGGGTCGGGCTGGTCACGGGGAATCTCCTGGGGCACCTGGTGTTTGGCGTGATCTTGCGCATCGTGCTCACCCACCACACCACCTTCCTCATCAACAGCGCCGCCCATGTCTTCGGGAGCCGTCCCTATACGGACGCCAATTCCGCCCGGGACAACTGGGTGCTGGCCCCCCTCACCTATGGCGAGGGTTACCACAACTTCCATCACCTCTGGCAGTGGGACTACCGCAACGGGGCCCTGTGGTACCAGTGGGACAGCACCAAGTGGCTGCTGAACGTCCTGAGCTGGGCGGGCCTGGTGAGCGGGTTCCGGCGCGTGTCCGCCGCGGCCATGACTCGAGCCCGGCTCCAGATGGAGGAGAAAAAGCTGCGCGAGCGCCTGCTGCTGGCCAGCCCAGGTGTCGCCACGCCCATGCAGGAGCGCTTGGCTGCGGCACGGCTCAAGCTGGACGGGGCCCTGCTGGCCCTGCATGAGCGCCACGAGACCTGGCAGGCCAAGAAAGCCGACTGGCGGGCCCAAGGGTTGGCCAAGGCCGAAGCCTGGCGCGAAGCGAAGGCGGATTGGAAGGGCGCGGCCCAGGCCCACCGGGCTGAGCTGCGGATCGCCTGGGCCGAGTGGAAGGCTGCGCGGCTGGCTGTGCGGTCTGCGCTGGTGTACGCCTAGGCCCGACTTTGACCTTGGCTTATGGGAATATGGGAGTTCTGTTCTGGAGCGCAGCATGGCGTCCTTCGATCTTCTGGTCATTGGTTCCGGTCCCGGCGGTTACATCGCCGCCATCCGTGGCGCCCAGCTGGGCCTCAACGTAGGCCTCGTGGAGAAGGACCCGGCCCTCGGGGGCACCTGCCTCCACAGGGGTTGCATCCCCGCGAAGACCTGGCTGGAGACCGCCCATCGCCTGGAACAGATGCAGGACGCCGACACCTACGGTATTGACGGCGTGGACGCCAAGACCCTGAAGCCCAACCTGGAGGCCATCGTCAAGCGCAAGGGCCGCATCGTGCTCAAGAATGCCAAGGGCATCGAGTACCTCATGAAGAAGAACAAGGTGACGGTGCTCAAAGGCTTCGGCAAGCTGCTGGGAGGCGGCAAGGTGGACGTCGCGGGCGAGACCCACGAGGCCAAGCGGATCATCCTTGCCACGGGTTCGGCTCCCAAGCCCATCCCCGGCCTGGAGACCGATGGCATTCGTGTGCTCAACAGCGACCACATCCTCGACATCAAGGAGCTGCCCGCCCATCTGGTGATCCTGGGCGCCGGCGCCATCGGCGTGGAGTTCGCCTCAGTCTTCAGCCGCCTGGGTTCCAAGGTGACCCTGGTGGAGTTCATGGACACCATCCTCCCCCTGGAGGACGAAGACATCGGCCTGGAGCTGGCCAAGATCTTCCGCAAGTCCTACCGCATCGACGTCCGCACCAAGACCAAGATCACCCACATCGAAAAGCGCGCCGACGGTGTGGCCTGCTTCCTGGAAGGGGAGACCCCCGGCGAGGTGGTGGGCAGCCACCTGCTGGTGGCCGTGGGCCGGGCGCCCCTGGTTGAGGGCATCGGCCTCGACAAGACCAAGGCCCAGGTGGACCGGGGCTGCGTCACCATCGACAAGTTCATGCAGACCGGGGAGCCGGGCCTCTACGCCATCGGCGACATTGTGCGCACCCCCTGGCTGGCCCACGTGGCCAGTGACGAGGGCATCGTGGCCGCCGAGCACGCGGCCCAGAGCCTGGGCAAGGATGTGCACCCCCATCCCATCCGCTACGACCGCTTCCCCGCATGCACCTATTGCGATCCGGAAGTGGGCACCATCGGACTGAACGAAAAGGCCGCCCGGGCCAAGGGCCACGACGTGCAGGTGGGCACCTTCCCCTTCGCGCCCATGGCCAAGGCCAACATCGTGGGCGAGCCCCACGGCTTCATCAAGATCGTCTCCGACAAGCAGTACGGCGAGATCCTGGGCATCCACATCCTGGGCCCCAAGGCCACGGAACTGGTGGCCTCCAGCGTGGCCCTCATGGCCGGCGAGTTCACCGTGGATGAGCTGATCAACACCATGTATCCCCACCCAACCCTGAACGAGGTCTTCCCCGAGGCCGCCCGGGCCGTGCAGGGGCGCGCGCTGAACATGTAGGGGACTATTCCCCCTTCGCCAACCGGGCCCGCAGCTCCGCTGACAGCTTCTTGTTCGGGCGGGCGTGCTCCTTCTTGAGCATGTCCTGGAACCGGGCGTTCTTGAGTATTTCATGGCCATCGACCTTGCGGTCCCGGGCCTCATTGGCTGCAGTCTCCAGCAGCTCGATGAGGTTCATCTTGTAAAGCGCGGCGATCTTGATGGCGTAGGCATCGGGGTCCACCGGCGAGGTCTCGGGCGTGGCGTCGATGATCTCCTGGGCCAGCTTGAGGGCATGCTCGGGATGGGTCTCCAGCTGGGCGGCGGCCTCGTCAAGCACCACGTCATTGATGTGGGTGTTCACCGGGGGCAGCTGCGGGGCCGGGTTGCGGTGGGTGGCGATCCAGGTGCCCGCCGCCAGGGCCGCCACGCAGGCCAGGACGGTGATGGTCCAGGGGAGGAGGCGGCTGCGGTTGACGCGGGCCGAAGCCGAGCGTGTGTCCCGGGTGCTGTGCCCTGGCAGGGCCACCGTGGCGTCATCCAGGGGGGCTTGCCAGGTGGGATTCTTGGCGGCCCGCAGGGCGCGGGCCGCCTCGGTGGCACTGCTGAAGCGGGCCAGGGGATCCTTGGCCAGGAGCCGCGCCACCAGGGCCCGCACCGAGGGGCTCACGCCCTCGAAGACAGTCTCCTCCAGGGGGCGGGGCTCGTCGTGGATGATGGTGTAGACGATGGCTCCCGTGGTGCCGCCGCGAAAGGGCTTCTCACCGCTGAGTCCCTCGTGCAGTATCACGCCCACGGAAAAGAGGTCCGAGGCGCTCTGCGCCACGCCCGTGCGTAGGTACTCCGGCGCCATGTAGGCCAGGGTGCCCACCACCTGGCCAGTTTGTGTGACCTCAGAGCCGGCCAGCTTGGCCACGCCGAAGTCCATGACCTTGGCCTGCCACTCGCCCTGCTCCCGTTGCACCATGATGTTGGTGGGCTTGATGTCCCGGTGGATGATGCCCTGCTTGTGGGCCTGGGCCAGACCCTCGCAGACCTGGGCCAGGATCTCCAGCAGGTCCGAGGGCTGCAGTGCATCCCGGGCCATGAGGGCGGCCAGATCTTCGCCGGGCACGTATTCCATGACGAGGTACAGGAGATCCTCGTCCGTGCCGAACTCGAAGACCGTGACCACGTGGGGGTGGTGCAGCAGACCGGCGGCCTGGGCCTCCCGGGCGAAGCGCTGGCGCACGTCGCCGCCTACATCTGCGCCCACCAGGGCGGGGCGGATGGTCTTGATGGCCACCTCGCGGCCGATGCTGGGATCCCGGCCCAGGTAGACCTCACCCATGGCCCCCTGGCCCAGGAGACGGAGGATCTCAAACTTGCCGATGTGGGTGCGCATGGGGTCCCGGGATTCAGCCCCCATCTTCGCAGATGCTCAGCAGCGGGCGCAGAAATGCGGCGGGCTGGGCAGGCCCGCCAGCCCCTGGAAGGCCAGGTCCCAGGCCCCAACGGGGCCACGAAAGGCGGCGATCTCGGGCGTGAGGGTGCGCAGGGCATGCAGGGGTGAGGGGTCCCCGGGCAGGGGCAGGAAGGGCACGGCTGCGCCCGTGGCCCGGCGCAGGGCGGCCCGCAGGACATCCGTGAGGGGCGTGGCGAAGGGCAGCTCCAGGGGGCGCACCCGCCACTGCGCCCCTTCGGGCAGCGGCACGCCGGGCCAGAGGTCCACTTCGAAACAGCTGCGCTCGCCGGGCTCGGCCGCCTCCCGCCAAGGAGGGCGGCGGAAGACTGCCCGGCGCTGTGACTTGTCCCAACCTCCCAGGAAGGCCTTCAGCTCGGCCTTCTCCAGGGGACCCATGGGGGCCTTGGGCAGGTCGATGGGCGTGGCTCTCTGGATGACGCCCGGGAGGCGCCGCACCAGCATGGGGCGCTCATTGAGCCAGGGCAGACCCGCATCCAGGGCCGCAACGAGGGCCCCGAGACGCAGGCGGTGGGTGGCCAGCGCCGCACCCAGATCGCAGCCGGGCAGGGGCAGCAGGGCCATGAGGTTCAGGTCCAGACCCCGGGCCTGGGCCAGCTCCATGGCGCTCAGGGGATCCAAAAGGTCGGCCGCCTGGCGACCCAGCACGGCCACCTGAGGGAGGCCGTGGGCCCGGAGGCGCTCCACCAACAACAGGCTGCCGCCCCCACCCTGCAGGAGGGTGCCGCCCAGGTCCGCGGCCAGCTGGAGAGCGAGGGGGTGGATCATGCCTAGAGGGTAGCCTGCCCCTCGGGGCGGTGCTTGAGCTCGAGGTTATCCTTGGGCATGAAATTCCTCCTGCCCGCCCTCGCGACCCTCCTCCTGGCAACGGCCTGCTCCAAGCCGGAGCCCACCTCCATGGGCCAACAATTGGTCGGGGCGGCCAGCTCGCCCCTGGTGGATCTGAACTTGCTGAAGACCAAGATTCCCGAGGTCCTGCTCACGGCCCAGCGGGCCCCCTACGCGGCGCCGGCGGATCTTACGTGCGAGGGCCTCGCCCTCGAGATCATGCGGCTGGACGCGGCCCTGGGTGAGGATCTGGATGGCCCGCCCGCGGCCTCGGCCAGCCGGTTGGAGAAGGGCCGGGCCGAGGTGGATGACGCTGCCATTGGGGCCGTGCGGAGCAGTGCTGAAAGCCTGATCCCCTTCCGGGGCTGGGTCCGCAAGCTGACCGGCGCGGAGCGGGCCTCAAGGGAATTCACCAAATGCGTCGCGGCCGGCATCGTCCGGCGGGCCTACCTCAAGGGGCTGGGCCAGGGCCGGGGTTGTGCGGCCCCAGCGGCGCCGACCCGATCTAACGGTTGAGGCGGATCCAGAACGTGGTGCCCTCCGCGCCGGTCTCGAAACTCACCTGGCCCCTCAATACGTTCTCGCCGAAGAGCTTCATGGCGTAGGTGCCCAGGCCCCGGCCCGAGCTGCCCTTGGTGCTGAAGGAGCGCTGGAAGATCCGGCTGCGGTGCTCTGGGGCGATCTCTCCCTGGTTATGGACCTGGAAGCGCAGCGCCTGCTCCTCGAGCGCCACGGACAGGGTGATGGTCCCCCCGGGGGCGGAGGCCTCCATGGCATTCACGGCCATGTTCAGGACCACCCTGGAGAGCAGCTCCGGATCCGTGTGGAGGCACCCCTCGGGTACCGGGAGGATCCGCACGTTACGATTTCCGGCCAGGGCGTGGTTGGTCAGCAGATCGCTCACATCCCGGAGGATCTCCTGGGGTTGGATGGCCCGGAGCTTGGGCTGGAGTTCTCCCAGTTCGGCCTGGGCCATGGCCCGGTGGGAGCGCAGTTCCCGGTCCAGCAGATCCGTGAGGTGGGCCAGCTTCTGGGCGGTGCCCGGCGCGGTGGTGGACCCCGAGGCCAGCAGGTCCGCCCAGCCCCGGATGCCCTGCATGAGGTTGGCTACATCGTGGTAGAACAGCCGCTCGAGGGACTCGCGCCGCTTCGTGGCGCTCTGGTCGTGCAGTACCACCACGATGAAAGTGTGGGGGCCCACCTGCAGGGGGCTGGCCGCCAGTTCGAATTCGGCACTCTGGGTGTGTTCGCCGCTGCGCAGGGTGAGCAGGCACTCGCCCTCCACGGCCCGGCCCGTGCGCTGCACCTCCAGGATGGCGGCCACGGCCCCACAGTGGGCACAGGCTGCGCCGGTACCGCAGCCCCCAGGGCCTTCCTGGTGGTGGATGCAACCGAAGAGTTCTCCGGGCCGGTGACCCATAGTTTCGACAGCGCTGCCAACCACGTCGCGGACTCGGTCGTTGGTGGCGAGTACCTGCCGGTTACCGTCCAGGATCAGGACCAGTCCATCCATGGAATCCATGAGGAAGCAGGCCACAGGATTGGCCATGCATTGCTCTGCTTCCAGGCGCAGCTCCAGATCAGAGCTGCGCTCGGCTGGGGCGAAGAAGGTGCTCAGCGGCTCGCTCTGAGTGGAACGGACCTCGAACACCATGGGACCTCCCGGTACCGGAGGACCGATGGGCCCTGAATTCACTTATCGGGCTTTCCCTCTGCCGGGTTGAGTTGAGTGTGGAAATCCAGACAGCGATCCTGCTGTCTCGACAGGGTGAGCAGGGCCAGGGCGGCTCCCATCAAGGCGCAGGCCATGTCCCACTGTGTGTCCCAGGGATCTCCCTGGCTGCCCAGGAAGGCATCCGCCGAGGCGCCCTTCCAGACTGCGGTCTGCCACTCCAGCAGCTCATAGGCGCAGCTCAAGCCCATGGCCATGAGGAGCAGGACGAACACAGACCATCCCCCGGGCTTCAGGACCCCCTTGCGGAACAGGACTTCCCTGAAGAGCAGCACCGGCACGAAGCCCTGGAAGAGGTGGCCCAGTCGGTCGTAGGGATTGCGAGCCAGGTGCAGCCAGCCCTTCACCCAGTAGCCAGCGGGCACCTCTGCGTAGGTCCAGTAGCCGCCCACCATGAGTACCAAGCAGTGGAGTGCGATGAGCCCGTAGAGCAGGTTCGTGAGGGGAAAGCGGCGGTGCGTGGCCACCAGGACTGGAACGCCGAGGATGACCGGCAGGTTTTCCATGAACCAGGTGAAGCGGTCCGCGTGGGGTGCGTAGCCCAGCAGCAGGAATGCCAGGCCCACGGCGGCGAGCAGGAGAAGGGGGAGGCGATTGGTGGATGAGCCCATGTCCCATGGTCGGGAAGGCGTTGCTCGCTGTCACCAAAAAGCACGGGGCCCGCGCTTCAGACCAGGGGGCTGCGGCCCCCACCCCCGGCGTTGTAGACCAGGGCGCCGCTGGCGGCGAAGTCCCGGAACACAGCCAGGGCCTCCTCCCGCAGCACACCGTCTGTGACGGTCAGACCCCGCCGCTCCAACTCCCGGTCCCACTGGGGGTGGATGGGGCCCTCGTCGAAACCCGTGATGGCCTCCAGTTCGGGACCGCTGCCAGCCACCACCAGGGACTGGACTCCCGACCAGAGGGTGGCCCCGTAGCACATGGCGCAGGGCCGCCAGTTCACGACCAGCTGGTAGGCCGGGCGGTCCGGTTCCCCCAGGTCGTGGGTGCCCAGCAGGCGCTGGGCCAGGGAAAGGGCCGTGACCTCCGCGTGAGCCGAGGAGCAGTGGGAGGCCACCACGCGGTTCACACCCATGACCACAAGCTTCCCCGAATCCCGCTCGAAGACCCCGGCGGCGAAGGGACCGCCCGTGCCGCGCTCGAAGTTCAGGCGGGAGAAGCGGATCACCTCCCGCATGCGCGCCTCCACCGTGGGCAGGCAGGCCGGCAGCCGACGCTGCTCATCGAGGGCCCAATCCGGTAGGGAGATGGCAAAGTCCATGGGCAGCTTCCTTCTCCTGAAGTATCCGCTTCCTGGAGGCTGGCGGGGAAGCCGGCCTATGCTGGAGGCCGGAGGACGACATGGACCTGGGTATTCGCGGCAAGGTGGCCATGGTGGCGGCGGGCAGCAAGGGGCTGGGCCGGGCGGCGGCGCTGGCCCTGGCGGCGGAGGGCTGCGCCGTGTCGATTTGCGGGCGGGGCGCAGAAGCCCTGGCCTCGACCAAGGCCGAGCTGGAGGCCCTGGGCGTGGCCGCGCTGGCCTCGACCGTGGATGTCTCCAAGGCTGAGGATCTGGCGCGTTGGCATCAGGCGACCGTGGCGGCCCTGGGGGTCGTGAGCATCCTTGTCACCAATACGGGGGGCCCGAAGGCGGCCGTCTTCGGTGACCTCAGCGATGCGGACTGGCTGGCCGGAGTAGATTCGACCCTTCTGAACGTGGTGCGCATGGTGCGCCTGGTCCTGCCAGGCATGCGTGGGCAGCGCTGGGGCCGCATCCTCCACATCACCAGCCTGGTGGCCAAGCAGCCCTACCCCCTGCTCACCATCAGCTCCACCCTGCGCGCGGGGCTTGCAGGGCTGACGCGCACCTTGGCCCTGGAGACCGCGAAGGATGGCATCACCGTGAACGCCCTACTGCCGGGCCATGTCATGACTGACCGCCAGCTGCACCTGGCCGAGGTGAAGTCGAAGGCCGAAGGCATCACTATCGAGCAGCACTTCACCAAGCAGGCCGCCGTGATTCCCATGGGCCGCATCGGCCAGCCTGCAGAAGTGGGTTCTGTCATGGCCTTTCTTGCCAGCGCCCAGGCCTCCTACGTCACGGGGCAGAGCCTGCTGGTGGATGGAGGGCTGGTGCAGGGGACTTTCTGACCTTCAAGTCGTGCGGCGCAGGCTTCCCGGTGACACGCCGTAGCGTCGCTTGAAGGCGTTGATGAAGTGGTTGACGTGGGAATAGCCAAGGCGGTCCGCCAGGACTTTCATGGGAACGTCGGTTTTCTCGAGAGCCACGCGGGCTTCGCTCAGGCGGTGGTCCAGGATGAAGTTGTAGATGGTGGTCCCGAACTGACGACGGAACTCTTCGTTGAGGGTCCGGGCGGAAAGACCGTGGGTTTCCGCCAGCTCGCCAAGCATGGGCACCTTGCCCTCATGGGCCATGAGGTCTGTCCGGAGCTTGTCCATGAGGGCGGGCATGCCCGGGCGGCAGCTACCTGCGGGGCGGCCATCGACCAGGAAGGTGGAGAGAGCGCAGAGGAACTCCAGGGTCTTGGCCTGACTGAAGAGGATGCGCATCTGGTCCGTCAGAGCGGCTGGCAGGGTTTCATGAAGGAGGCGGAAGAGGCTGGGCGGCAAAGTACGGGCGGCGGCCGAAGGACAGGTCCGGAGACCCAGGTTCTCCAACAGCCGCTGGGCGACATCCTGCCCCAGCAGGGAGGCGAGCACGGGCATGCCCATGGTGATGGTCGTGGATTCGAATTTCGGGGTCGCCTTGAGCACCGGCTCGAAGTCGAGGTAGTCCGCATGCTGGAACAGGCAGTCCTTCGCCTCCAGGGGAAAGTCCATGCCCACACGGTTCTCCCGGATGCTGCCACGCCCTTCCCGGATGGCATAGACCCCGAACATGGGTTCCGGGACTGTGCCTCGAACCACCGCCAGGGGCAGGGACTGGCCCAGGACTGATGGTTCGAAGGTGACCTGGATGCGGGAGATGTCCATGCCCTGGCCCAGATGATGGAGCTCCATGGTGCCGCTGCCCCAGTCTGCGGGCAGGGGAATGGGGGTGGCAGACATGTTGGACCAGCCTCGATCGAACCGCACACAACCAGGCTGAGGGCCAGTGAGCCAGTCCAGATGCCAGGAGGTGCGGGGTTGCTCCATGGCCTACCTTTCCAGGAACAGTTTGTTGCAATCAAGAGGTTGTTCTCAAGGGTTACCATGGGCGGATGGACCATGCATCCCAGGAAACGCCTTGGCACGGGCGCCTGCTCTACAGCCTTGGGAGCGGGGGGCATGGGATTCTGGACAACATCTTCGGCCTGTATTTCATCTTCTTCCTCCTGCCTCCCGTCGGGTGCGGCCTGCCAGAGCGGGTGAGCAACCAGACCCTTTTCCTGGGCCTGACCCTGACCGGGCTGATTGTTCTCTCTGGCCGCCTGGTCCAGGCCCTGACTGAGCCCTGGGTCGCCTGGTGGTCGGATCGTCTGGAGACCCGTTTTGGCCGACGGCGCTTGTTCCTTCTCTCGGGGCCGCTGCCCTTCTCCCTTTGCTGCCTGTTGCTCTTCCTTCCACCCAAGGGCTTTCCCAGCGCGCTCAACCTTGTCTGGGAGATGGTGTTTCTGGGCCTGTTCTTCATGTTCTATACGTGGTTCCTGCTGCCCTACCTGGCACTGATCGGCGAACTCGCCCGCACCCACCGCGAAAGGATCTCACTGACGACCTTCCAGGCGGTGATGGCCCTGCTGGGGGGTGTGGTTGTCATGGTGGGCCTGCCGCTGCTCTGGTCCCGGTCAGGTTCCTTCACGCTGGCGGTGCTGGTCTGCTGTGGCCTGGCCCTGGCCTTGATGCTGGCCCCCTCGATGGTGGTGGACGAAGCGCCCTTCGCCTCAGCGCGGCCAGAAGCCCTGCCGTTCTGGACCTCTGTGCGGCGCACCCTGGACAACCGAGCCTTCCTGCTCTACCTGATCGCCAAGGTCTGCCTCTTCACGGCCTTCAATATCATGCGCGCCACCATCGCCTACTATCCGGTGGTCCTGTTGCAGAAGCCCCAAGGATTTCAGGTGATTCTCATGACCACGGTCCTGGTCAGCTCGGTCCTGGGTTTCGCGATGCTGAAGGGCTTGTCGGGGCGTCATTCCAACAAGGTGCTGCTGGCCTCGGCGCTGCTGGGCTTCGCTCTGCTGCTCCCCGGAGGGCTGGTCATCAGCCGGGCCGGGTCGTGGGGGGTCCCGCTGGCGCTGACCCAGATGGTGCTGCTGGGCTGGCCCATGGCGGTTCTGCTGGTGATACCCAACGCCATGGTGGCCGACCTGGCTGAGGAGGATGCTTTACTGCACGGCGAACAGCGGGAGGGCATGTTCTTCGGCGTCCAAGGCTTCTTTACCAAGCTTTCCTATGGCCTGGCGGCGCTGCTTCTGGGCTTCCTGTTCGCGGCCTTCGGCAAGGACGCGGCCCGACCTCTCGGCGTGGAACTGGCGGGGGTTGCGGGAGCCCTGCTCGGCCTGATCGGCTTCGCCGCCATCCTCAGCTACCCCGATTCGGGTGCCCTGCGTAGAAAACAGGCCGTTCAGCGTAGAACCCAGATCTGAAGAACATTGCCACTGATCCGATGACGTCTGCATAGGGGTTGCTGCCCTCAGGTGACCCGAGGATGTGGAGTCGGCATGTGGAAGGTTTTTCCGGCACTGGTGGTCGGTTGGATGTTTGTCTGGACCGGCCTGAGCGCCGGGGAGTCCTTCCGGTGGGGCCTGCAGGCGGGCCTGCTGGTGCCTGCATCCCCGGACCTCAAGCTGACCACCGTCTCCGGGCTCGATGCCAGCCTCGGGGCACGGCTGGAGTGGGGCTCCTACGTGAACCAGACCCTGCGCCTGCGCCTGGATCGGGAGCAGTTTGGAGCAGGGCGCCAGATTAAGGACTCGCCTACCGTTCACCAGGAAATCGACACCAGGGTGCACGATGAAAGTCTCGGCCTCGAGCAGCTCTTCCACCAGGAACGCTGGTTCCTGGGTCTGGGGCTCTACGGCATCCGTTGGACCGTGGACAGCACCAACCGGCTGAGTACGCCCACGGGGACCTTCAGCCCCTCGGGGTCCAGCCGCTGGACCCGGGCTGGGGTGGGCCTCCTCGTGGGCCGCCGTTGGAATGCCAACCTGGGGGCCGAGTTCCGCTTTGTGGCCAGTCGCTACGGGCAGGAGAACCAGCCCACGCGGGTGGCCTCCCTCAACCTCATCTGGACCTATTAATGGGGGCTCCTATGAATCAGCGCTGCGCCTGCCTGGCGCTGCTCTCGTTGCTGCTGGTCCAGGGCTGCTACAGCACCCATAACTCCGGCGACCGGGCTGGAACCACCAACTGGCGGATGACCGTCCTGCCTGAGACGCCCTCCCTGGTGGCGGGCCAGACCCTGCAGTTCAGCGCCAGCACGCCCTGGGGCAGCGAGGCCATCTGGTCGGTGCTGCCCGCCACTGCGGGGACCATCTCGGCCACCGGGCGGTTCACCGCCTCCGCCACGCCGGGCCAGGCCACGATCTACGCCGTGTGGGCCAAGGACGTGCGCTACACCGCCAGCACCGGCCTCAGCATCCTGGCGCCACCACCCCCGGCGGTGACTTCACCGAACTTCGTGCAGACCTTCGGTGCCCAGCAGGCAGTTCCGGGCACGGGCGTCTCCAACGGGGCCGTGGTGGGTGAGGCTGTCCCGGCGACGCTGGCCGCCACCGCCGATGGGGCCATCAAGGTGCGCCACGGCTTCGTCCCGCCCGTGAAGTGACCTTCTATTACCGATCCTTCCATTCCTGCCTTCTCCACGCTTCGTCCAAGGTGAACCCCATGCGCCGTGCCTTCCTCACACCCACCATCGCCACCCTCATTGC
Organism: uncultured Holophagaceae bacterium; assembly: GCA_903913215.1. Lineage (GTDB taxonomy): Bacteria > Acidobacteriota > Holophagae > Holophagales > Holophagaceae > Geothrix. The sequence goes on along the minus strand of CAIWKE010000034.1, from coordinate 48,248 downwards.
CTGCGTTGGCGTTCCCGTCCTCCAGGCCCAGGTTGCAGAAGCTGCGGCGGATGTCGCACCGCTGCCCACGCTGGCCTATCAAGGACGGCTGCTGGAGGGTGCTACAGCTGTCAGCGGCGTGCGCAGCTTCACCTTCAGTATCCTCGACAGCACCAGCACGGAGCTGTGGAACTCCGGTGCGCAGACCCTGACCGTGAGCGAGGGTCTTTACTCCGTGGTGCTGGGTGCTACCGGCATGCCAACCCTACCAGCAGCCGCGCTCGGCAAGGCGGGCCTGAAGCTCCACGTCACGGTATCCGGTCAGGCCCTCGCCCCTGACATCGATATCGTTCCCGCCTTCCAGGCCATCAGCGCATGGACTCTGGCCGGCTCCTTCAGCGGTGACCTGGGCGGTACCCAGAACCAGACCCTGGTGCTGAAGCTGCAGGGCATTCCCCTCGACCTAGCCACCACGCCCCCCACCTCTGGTCAGGCCCTGGTCTACAACGGCACCAAGTGGGTGGCGGGATCCGTGGCCGGCACCCAGGGACCCGCCGGTCCGACCGGAGCCACCGGAGCCACTGGCGCGACGGGTGCCACAGGTGCGACTGGGCCCCAGGGGGTTGCCGGACCCAGCGGTGCAACAGGCCCTCAGGGACCCGCTGGGCCGACGGGAGCCACCGGATCTGTGGGCCCCCAGGGGCTGCCGGGTGTGACCGGGGGCCAAGGTCCGGCCGGCGCCACAGGTGCCACAGGCCCGGCAGGAGCCACGGGATCGGTGGGCCCCCAGGGGCTGCCAGGGGTGATTGGCGCCCAGGGGCCTGCCGGCGCCACGGGTGCCATGGGACCGGCGGGCGCAAGCCCCCTCACCCTGTCGGGTTCGAATGTCGTCTTCACCACAGGTTCGCTGGGGTTGGGGACGGCCACACCGGATGCCAGCGCCCTGCTGGACCTCACCAGTAGCACCAAGGGCTTTCTGCCCCCGCGCATGACTGCTGTCCAGCGCGCCGCCATTCTCACGCCCACCGCAGGCCTGCTGGTCTACCAGTCCGATGGCACCCCAGGGCTCTACCAGTTCGATGGCAGCGCCTGGGCACCAGTGACCGCTGCGGGTGGCAGCACGGGTACGGTCACCAGCGTGGCCACCTCCGGCCCCCTAACGGGTGGCCCGATCACGGGCAGCGGAACCCTTGGCATCACGAAGGCCACCTCCAGTGTGGATGGCTACCTCGCGGCCTCGGATTTCGCCACCTTCAACGCCAAGGGCAGCGGCACGGTCACCAGTGTGGCGGCCTTGACGCTCGGAACCACAGGAGCAGACCTGTCCTCCAGCGTGGCCACGGGCACCTCGACGCCGGTCATCACGCTCAATGTGCCGACCGCCTCGGCCTCCAATCGTGGTGCGCTGAGCGCGGCGGACTGGACGGCCTTCAACGGCAAGGCACCGCTGGCTTCACCCACCTTCACAGGCACTCCAGCGGCACCCACGGCGACCGGTGGCACCAACACCACACAGATCGCCACGACAGCCTTTGTGGCCTCTGGCCTGGCAGTCAAGGCCCCGCTTGCTTCACCCACATTCACAGGCACTCCAGCGGCGCCCACGGCCACCGGTGGCACCAACACCACCCAGATCGCCACTACGGCCTTCGTGACCTCGGCTGTGGCGGGGAAGGAGCCTGTCTTAGGAAATCCCGGGGCTGATGGATATGTGCTCTCGTCGACCGCGGCTGGTGCGCGGAGTTGGGTGGCTACCGCTGGTGGTGGCGGCCCCTGGACGACCAGCGGCAACGACATCACCAACTCGAATTCGGGCTATGTGGCCATTGCGCACAACCTCAGACTTCCAGACAGCACGGGAGCATCCTCGGCGGTGCAGATCTTCACCGGTGGAACGCTCTATCCCTTTCTCCATTCTTTCGGCGGCGTGTCAGGCAATGGCTCTGGTGCAGGTAATACGTTCCTTGGCTTGAATGCCGGTAACTTCACCATGACGAGCAGTGTTGTGAATAGCACGGGGCTTGGAACCTATGCGCTGAGTTCCCTCACGAGCGGGCAGAACAATACCGCCGTGGGCGGTTACGCGATGATGTTCCTGAGCACGGGCAACTACAACGTGGCCATGGGGTACAACGCCTTGCAGGGAAATTTGTTCGGCGATTCCGGTACCGGCAATGTGGCCATCGGAGCAAGTTCACTTGGAAGCATCTATCAATCCGGTTCGGACAACACCGCGGTCGGTATCAACGTGATGAATGCCAATACTACAGGCAAAGAAAACGTGGGTCTTGGCAGCAATGCCCTTTATGCGAACACAACGGGGAAGTGGAATGTGGGTGTCGGGCACTTCGCGCTCAGGAGCAATACCACTGGCGGTAGCAACGTTGCGATGGGAGAAGTGGCCGGCTATGCACTCACCGGTGCCCAGAATGTCGCCATCGGCCAGGCCACCCTGCAGGGCGGGGATGGTGCCGTTTCCAGCAATGTGGCCGTGGGCTATCAGGCGCTCCAACAGGCGAGCACGGGCGGAAACGAAAATGTCGCGATTGGAACCTACGCGCTGCAGGGCAGCGTGGATCCGGTGACTGGGGTTGGAAACGTGGCCGTAGGCCGAAGTGCGGGCAATCCCTTGTCATCTGGAAGCCATGGGATTTTCCTAGGTTACGGTGCAACCACAACCGCCCCCACCGCCGATAACCAGATCGCCATTGGCGCCCAAGCAGCGACCACCAAGGCCGATCAGATGGTCATCGGCAACAATGGCTCGTTTGGATGGGTCAATGCGCTTGCCGAAGTGGTACCGGGTGCCAACAACGCGACCACACTTGGTTCCGCCACCAACCGTTGGAGCACGATCTACGCCAACGACGTGAACATCAAGGGCAGCTCGCTCCTGGCCCTGGCGCCACCTGCGGACCATACGGCCAACACCAACCAGGATGGTCAGGTCCTGACCTGGAGTGCAGCAGCAAATGGTGGGAATGGTGCCTGGCTGAGCCTAGCCCCCGCCGGCGGCACTTCAATGGCAGCGGTCCAGGATGCAGCCATCGGTTCGGTCAGGATTGGTACCAACGATTTAGTAGCAGGTAACACGGTAGTCAATGCAGGTATTGCTTCCAATGTTGGCGTCTATACGATGCCGACGACGGGGATATACATCCTAACGGTGCAGGTCAACACCCAGGCGATCAGCATCTCTGAGGGCGGTAACAACCCCCCTCTTTTCACTGGGGAGGTGCGGAAGAACAATACACTAATCGCCGCAGGGGCTTTCGCGTTTGTCACTCCGGCCAGCGGATTCGCGCCCAACAGTCACACCGTGATGTTCTCAGCGGACACTGGCGATCTGGTCAAGGTGGTTTACACAGGCACAGGTGGAGACAATTTGGGCAATTATAACAACGGGCACTCCTCCGCCCCCTACGCCTTTACCGTGATGATCCAGCAGATAAAATAGCGCTAGGCCTCATGGTGAGTCGCGTCCTGTTCTGGTTGCTTTATGGCGCTTGGCCTGGAATAGGGTCCAGGAGTTGTATAGACCAACTGGTGGCGGTCTCGCTCATGAAAGAAAATAGGGTATGTTTCCTTTTCAGAAACGCCGGTTCCTTGGCCGGCGTTTCTGAAAAGGAAGCTAACCCTACTTGATCCCACTCACCGTATCGAAATAGTGGGCGAAGGCGGCCATGCCGCCGCTGGCCTGCTCCCAGTCGTAGTTCTCGTTGAGGGCGTGGTAGCCGTGGCTGGGGAGGCTAAGACCCAGGAAGAAGGCCTGGCAGCCCAGGAGGTCCTCCATGGTCTTCACGGCGCCGATGCTGCCGCCCTCGCGGGTGAAGGAGCAGGGGGCGTCGAAGGCGAACTTGTAGGCGTCCTTGATTGCCTCAGCGTAGGGCCCGTGACGTGGCCCTTGAAAGGGGGCCAGGCCGTGCTCCTCGTGGAACTGCACATCGGGGTGGTTCAGATTCACGAAGGTGCGGATCTGGTTGATGGATTTTCCGCTTGTCCATGTCCTACAGTCAGCAGGGTAGAGCCTGCTGGTGATTGAGGACCTGGCGAGATTGAGCTTCCAGGAAACGCGGGTCAGACCTTCAGTTCGATGGAATGGTGCTCAACCTAATACGCCAGATGCCCCTCCCTTGGTAAAGAAGCTCAACGGGAGCTAGATCATTGCCACCAAGTGAGGCCAGCATGCGCGCATCCCCACCTGTCTCGAGCCTGGGCCGAATCCTGCAGGGTCTGGTTGGCATGTTGCTGGCGCTCATAGGCCTCAGTTGCAGACCAATCCAAGTTTGGATGGGGTGGCGGGTCCGTCTGGAGAAGACCTCCATCAGCGCCCTATCCGCCACCCTACCGGAGGGAGGTATGGCACCCAGTGGGAAGGCTGCCCTCGTCGTAACTTTGGTGCAGCCGGACGGTGCTACTTTGCACACTGAGGGGAGTCCTGGAGGCAAGGTTCTCTGGGAGGATCTCCAGCTTTCTAGCACGGTGGCGGGGGTTAGTCCGAAGGGCGTGGTTTCGCTGCCCTCGGACCCTCGCCTCAGCGATGGGCGGACCCCCCACCTGATCATCACTGTGCCCAGTCACCCGGAACTACGAACGGAGTTGGATATCCCCGTGAGGTACGACTGGGGCTTCCACGCTGACTTTTCCGGAAGCCCCGGCTTCTCGGGCATGGACGGAATGGCTGGATCTGATGGCATGAGTGGCAGCTCAGGTTCCAACGACCTCAACAACCCCTCCCCGGGAGGCAATGGTTCCGATGGAGGCCGTGGCAGCGACGGTGACAATGGAGGGCCCGGTGGCGACGCGCCATCCCTCCTGGTGAACGTGGCTTTCAGGCCTGGCCCCCATCCCCTGCTACAGGTGAGCGTGCGAGGTGGTGACCGGATTGATCGGTTTCTGGTGGACCCCCAAGGGGGCTATCTAACGGTGAAGGCGGATGGAGGCGCGGGCGGATCCGGGGGCCGCGGGGGGCGGGGTGGTCGAGGTGGGTTCGGGGGGTCGGGTTCCCCCAGTGGCTCCAGCGGCAGCGATGGCTCAAGTGGAAGTGATGGTTGGAGCGGGAGTCCGGGCCGGGGCGGCAGCATCACCGTGCTCTATGACCCCAGCGCCGCGCCCTATCTGGGTATCCTGCGCCTCTCCAGCCAAGATGGGAACGGTAGGCCCTCAGGGCGGGCACCGGTCTTCCAGGAAACCCCCATGCAGCCGCTCTGGTAGGCAACCGAATACAGAAACGCCGGCCCCTGGCCGGCGTTTCTGCGCAGAGTCATGAACCCTACTTGATCCCGCTCACGGTCTCGAAGTAGTGAGCGAAGGCCGCCATGCCACCGCTGGCCTGCTCCCAGTCGTAGTTCTCGTTGGGGGCGTGGTAGCCATGGCTGGGGAGGCTGAGGCCCAGGAAGAAGACCTGGCAGCCCAGGAGGTCCTCCATGGTCTTCACGGCGCCGATGCTGCCGCCCTCGCGGGTGAAGGAGCAGGGGGCATCGAAGGCGAACTTGTAGGCGTCCTTGATGGCCTCGGCGTAGGGGCCCGTGACGTGGCCCTTGAAGGGGGCCAGGCCGTGCTCCTCGTGAAACTGCACATCGGGGAAGTTCCGGTTCACGAAGGTGCGGATGCGCTCGATGGTCTTGTGCTCATCCATGTCCGGCACCAGGCGGCAGCTCATCTTTACCTCGGCCCGGGGGGGCACGGCACTCTTGATGCCGGGGCCCGTGTAGCCGCCCACGACGCCGTGGACTTCCATGGTGGGTCGGCCCCACACACGCTTCATCACCTTGAGGGGATCCTCGGTGCGCATGCCGGTGATCATGTGATCCTTCTTGAAGGTCTCCACGCTGAAGCCCGCGTTGGCCCACTCCTCCAGTTCCTGCTTGGAGGGCTTCACGACCTCGTCGTAGAAGCCGGGGATCTTCACCTTGCCGGTCTCGCCGTCCATCATGGCGGCCACCACCTTGATGAGCTCCGCCAGGGGGTTGCGGGCCGCACCGCCCACCACGCCGCTGTGCAGGTCGTGGTCTGCGGTCTCCAACGTCAGGCGGAAGCCTTTGAGGCCCCGCAGACCTGCGGGAGTGCTGGGCTTGCCCCGGGTGATCCAGACCGTGTCGCTCACCACGATGGCATCGGTCTTCAGGCGGTCCTTGTGGCGATTCAGGCCACCCTCAAAGCTGGGGGAGCCGATCTCTTCTTCCAGTTCCCAGAGGAAGTGGATGTTGAGGGGCACACCCGCGCGGCGTGCGGCCAGGGCGCCGAAGAGGGCGGTGACCGCCGGACCCTTGTCGTCCGTGCTGCCCCGGCCCCGGTAGGTGTCCCCGTCCACCACGAAGGTGAAGGGCTCCGCCGTCCACTCGGGCTCATTGGCGGGCTGCACGTCCATGTGGTTGTAGACCGTGATGATGGGCTGACTGGGATCCTCGCCAAACCAGCCGTGGACCAGGGGATTGCCGCTGGTTTCGAGAATCTCGGCCTTGCCGCCGTGGCGCTCGAAGAGGCTGCGGGCCGCTTCGGCGCAGCGCCGGATGTCCCCCTGCCGGGCCGGGTCTGCGCTGATGCTGGGGATTTCCACGAGGGTTTTCAGCTCCGCCTCGAAGGCCGCCCGGTTCTCAGCAGCGAACTGGTCCAGGGCCGCACGGGTGAGCAGGGATGGATTCATAGACACTCCGGGAAAGGTCAATCATCATCCCACAACCGGAAGTATTGTCTATTAAGGGATCTATGGGTCGCCGATGGTCGAGATCTAAACCGGCCAGCCCCCCGCCACCCGCAGTCCCGTCCACTCCGGCAGGCCTAGGCTGAGGTTGAGGTTCTGCACGGCCTGGGCGGCCATACCCTTGCCGAGGTTGTCCAGGGCCACCAGCACAGCGCCGTGGCCATGGCGGGCGGCGAAGCCGAGGTCCGCGAAGGCGCTCCCCGTAGTGGCCGCCACGCGGGGGGAGCCGTCGACGAAGCGCACGAAGAACCTGCCTTGATAAAACGCCTCGTAGTGGGCCCGCAGGGCGGCGGCGTCCATGCCCGCCGGCAGCGGGAACTGAGCCGTGGCGAAGATTCCCCGCACCATGGGCGCACTCTGGGGCACGAAGCTGAGGGGGGCCGCCCAGCCCGCGCCGGCCAGGGTGCGTAGCACCTCGGCTTCATGCTGGTGACCCAACATCTTGTAGGCGCGGAAGTCATTGGCGCGGGTGGGGTGGTGGGTGGTGTCCGAAGGCGCCGCGCCGGATCCCGAAGAACCCGTGGCCGCCGTGACTGCCACGAAGGCCGGCTGCCACTCGGCGAGTGGCAGCAGGGCCAGCTGCAGGGCCGTGGCGAAGCAGCCAGGGTTGGCGATGCGCTTGGCGCCCGTCATGCGCTCAGGCTGCCAGTCCACCAGGCCATAGACCCAGGTGGGATCCAGGCGGAAGTCCGCGGAGAGGTCGATGACTGTGAGCCGCTCCAAGAGGCCATGGGCTCCGCCTGCGGCTTCCAGCTCGGGCCAGAGCTTGCCCAGCTCCCCGTGGGGCAGGGCTGAGAAGATCACCGGGGCCTCGCTCTGGGCCAGGGCCGCCCAGTCTGGCGTGGCCTCGAAGCTGCCCTCCACTAGGCCGCGCAGGTTCGGGTGCAGGGCGTGGAAGGGCTTACCCGCATGGGTCCGGGCCGTGCCGCGCAGTGTCTTCACCGCAGGGTGGGTCGAGAGCCAGCGCAGCAGCTCCCCCCCGCCGTAGCCCGACGCGCCGAGGATCAGGACATCAACCTGGGTCATGGGAATCTCTAAAAAAAATTAACCGCAGAGGACGCAGAGGGCGCAGAGAAGAGCAGCAACAACAAGGGCATCGGGTGCTTGGTTCTTAGGAATGAACCTCTGCGGCCTCTGCGCTCTTTGCGGTTTAAACTGCTTTTTAGACCTTCGCGCCGATCCGAGGCTCGACCTTGTCGAGCACGAACTTGCCGAGGGCGTCGGCGTCGGCGCGGGCGTTGCGGGCGGGAAGGCCCAGGGTGGCCACGAAGCGTTCCCCCACGCGGTTGTCCGTGGCGGGACCCGCGATGAGGTCCGTCTGGATGCCGAACTCGGACTTCAGGTGGGCCACGCCGCCCGCGGCACCCACGGGGTCGTTGGCGCAGAGGATGAAGCAGCCGCTGAGACCCATGAGGTCTGGATCCTGGAGGATGGCCTGGACGCCGTACTCGCCCATGATGCCGTCGCCCGTCTCAGCGACGATGACGTCCACGCCGTGGGAGGCCAGCTCTGAAAAAATGATGTGGGAGACGCCTGCGGCACTGCCCGCATCGGTGCAGACAATGCCTCCATCCGTGAAGTCCAGGGCCACCTCGGCGCCGTAGTCGCGCATGGCCAGGGCGTCGCGCATGAGCGACACACCCGTGAGCTTGCAGGCACCCACGCGGTAGCCGGCGCGGCTGAGTTGGCGCACGGTGGCGCAGGCGGCGGCGGTCTTGCCCGCGTTCATGCAGGTGCCCGCCACGTAGATGACGGGGCAGTGGGCCACGAGGCCCGTGCCCTTGAGGGCGCCCATGCGGACGTGGGCGGGCTGGCCCGCCCGGGACTGGAACTCGGGGAAGACCAGGACCTGGCCCAGCACTTCCATGTCGAAGGGCTTGCCCACGTCCGGGTTGTGAGACAGGCACTTGCCGATAACGCCGCCCATGTTCAGGAGGTTCACAATGTCGCCAGGCTTGAGCGAGGTGGGCATGACGCCCTCGTAGCCCTGGAGGGCATTGCGATGGCCCAGGGCGCCCACGAGAATGTCCCCGTCATGGAGGGTGCTCATGCGCCCATGCGGATCCTCCAGCTGGTTGTAAGTGGTCTTCTCGCCCCGGATGCGGCAGGCGATGACCGACCCTTCCTCAAGAAGGATGTCCGGGGACAGCGTGAGCGTGCGCCCCAGCCGCAGGTTGCGGGTGACCGAAGCGAGCTTGTCGACATGGATGCGCATGAAAACCTCTTAGGTTTTAACCACCAAGACACCAAGGCACCAAGAAAAGAGGCAGTGCAAAAAAAAGTCTTACTTGGTGTCTATGTGTCTTGGTGGTGATCAGTTGTTTTTGGCCTTCAGTGTGAGGGTCTGTTGAACACCGAAAATTTTGGCGAACCCTGCGGCTTCGGCCCCGCTCCAGAGCTTGTTGGCTTCGCCGTAGGTGGCGATGCGGGGATCCATGAGGCTGTAGGGTGACTGCACGCCTTCCACGACGAAGCTGCGGGGGTGCAGGGTGAGGCGTACCTCGCCGGTGACGCAGTCCTGGCTGGACTCCAGGAAAGCCTCCAGATCGCGGGCCAGGGGATCAAAGAAGTGGCCCTCATGGAGCAGGCTGCCGTAGAGGTTGCCCAGGGACTCCTTCCAGAAGAGCTGCTTGCCGGAAAGGACCAGCTTCTCCAGCTCCCGGTGGGCGCCGATGAGCAGGTGGGCGGCGGGGGCCTCGAAGCCCACGCGGCCCTTGATACCCAGGATGGTGTCGCCCAGGTGCACGCCCCGGCCGATGCCGTAGGGGCGACCCAGGGCATTGAGCTGGGCGATGATGGTCACGGGATCCATGGAGATGCCGTCCAGGGCCAGGGGCACACCCTTCTCGAAGCTCACGACCAGGGTCTTGGGCGTGAGGCTGGGGATGGTGCCGCCGGGGAAGGCCGCCTCAGGCAAGGTGCTCCAGGGGTCCAGGGTCTCCCGGCCGCCGATGCTGGTGCCCCACATGCCCTCGTTGATGGAGTAGTCCCGGGTCTTCTCTGGGAAGACCAGCCCCCGCTGGGCGCAGTAGTCCATCTCCTCAGCCCGGCTGAGGCCCAGGTCGCGGATGGGTGTGAGCAACTCCAGGTCCGGCGCCAGGGCGCGGAAGGCCACGTCGAAGCGCACCTGGTCGTTGCCTGCTCCCGTGGAGCCGTGGGCGATGGCGGTGGCGCCCATGTCCTTGGCCAGCTCCGCCACGGCCCGGGCCTGGCAGACCCGCTCAGCGGAGACGGACAGGGGATACATCTGGCCCCGCAGCACGTTGCCGTAGACCAGGTAGCGAAGGTAGCCCTCGAAGAGCCCCGCGCGGGCGTCCACGGTGGTGTGGCTGATGGCCCCCAACTTGGGCGCGATCTCCTCGATGCGCTTCAGTTCAGTGGGGGAGAAGCCGCCCGTATTCACGGTCACGGTGGCCACGTTGTAGCCCTGCTCCTTCAGGTAGAGCACACAGAAGGAGGTGTCCAGACCGCCCGAAAAGGCGAGTACCGCGAGTTTGTTCATGAGAGGCCTTTCAACTGAAAAGAAGAAAAGATGAACCACCAAGGCACCAAGGCACCAAGAAAAGATACGGGGCCTAATTCTTCTGTTTTTGGTGTCTTGGTGCCTTGGTGGTGATCAGTAATCAGTTGCACCATAACGCAGCCTCCGCATGGGTATGGATGCCCTGCTTAGCTTCTATCCAGCTCTTTGCCTTGCCCAGGTCACTGGCCAGTTCGTCCAGGGCCAGGTTGCCGGCGCCGCCGAGGTGGGTGGCGGTGAGGGCGGCGCGGTCCGGTGCGAAGCTGCCGTCCTGGAGCTGCTGGGCCACCTTCCGGTAGGCCTCGCGGAAGGGCAGGCCCTGCTGCACATAGACGTAGGCCTGGTGGGCGGCGTAGAGCTCGTCCGTGGAGGCGGCGGCGGTGGCCTCGACCTGGATCTGGAGGGCGGGCAGCAGGGGTGCAAGCACCGTGAAGAGATCCTCGGCGTTCCGCAGGGCCAGCACGAGTGGCCGCTTGAGAAGCTGCAGGTCCCGGTGGTAGCTGGAGGGCAGGCCCGCGGCGATCTGCTCGATGAGGCCCGCAGAGCCGCGCAGCTCGCGGCAGCGGCCCCGGGCCAGCTCCACCACGTCGGGGTTTTTCTTTTGGGGCATGATGCTGGAGCCCGTGGTGAAGGCGTCCGGCAGCTTCAAGAAGCCGAACTCCTCGGTGCTGTAGAGGGACACATCCCAGAGGAACTTCTCCACCACGCCCCCAGCGGAGGCCGCCCACTGCAGCACGGCGGTCTCGTGACGGCCCCGGCTGTTCTGCACGTCGATGGGGCTGCGCTGGACCTTTGAGAAACCCAGGAGGCGGGCCGTGAGGGCGCGGTCGATGGGCAGGGGCACGCCGAAGCCCGCAGCGGAGCCCAGCGGGCAGCGGTCCAGCCGGCCGTAGACCCCCTGCAGGGCCTCCAGTTCTTCCAGCAGGCCCTCGGCGAAGGCCGCAGCCCAGAGCCCGAAGGTGCTGGGCATGGCGCGGCGCAGGTGGGTGTAGCCGGGCAGGGGGGTGTCCTGGTTCGCCTGGGCGAAGGTCAAGAAGGCCCCGGCCAGGTCCGCCACCCGCAGGCCCAGGCGCAGCAGGGCGTCCCGGAGGAAGAGGCGCAGGGCCAGGATCACCTGGTCATTGCGGGAGCGACCCAGGTGGATGCGGGCCCCGGTGGGACCGAGCACCTGGGTCAGGTGGGCCTCGATGGCCGTGTGGCAGTCCTCCATGGCCACGGGAATGGGGAACTCGCCCTGCTTGGCCAGCTCAGCGATGTGCCGCAGCTCCTGCACCAGGGCTTTCACATCTGCCGGGGCCAGGAGGCCCGTGGCGCCCAGCATGGTGGCGTGGGCAGCGCTGCCCAGGGCATCCCAAGCCACCAGGGAGAGATCGGTGTCGGGATCCTCCCCCACGGTGAACCGGTGCATGGCTGCATCCAGGGGCACATCCTTGGCCCATAGCGTGGTCGGCGTGGGTTTCATCGGGGCGCCTGCAAGCGGAAGAAGTCCGTGGCCACTTTCGCATAGAAGGCGGCCCCCGCCTCCAGCTCCGGCAGGGTGAGGTACTCGTTGGGGGCGTGGCTGCGGAAGGTGTCGCCGGGGCCAACCTTCACAGCCGGAATTCCGCCCAGGAAGGCCCAGTCGGAGGTGGTGCCCGAGCCTACGGGCCCTGCCTTGCCCGCAGCCAGGAGGGCGGCGCGGACGATGGGGTGGTTGGCGTCTGTGCCCTTGGGCAGGTAGCGCTTGGAGTGGGCGATGACCTCGCTCTCCAACTGGCGCTGGAACTCCGCGACCAGGGCCTCGTGGTCCTGCTCGGGGCTGGTGCGGAGGTCGATGAAAAACTCGCAGGCATCCGGCACCTGGTTGCGCCGCAGACCGCCCTGGACCTGGGTCACCTGGGCGCTCTGGGAGCCCAGCAGCGGGTGGGTCGGGAACGACATGGCCGCTACGCGGCTGATGTCCCGGGCGGCCTTGTGGATGGCGTTCTCGGCGCCCAGCATCTGGGCGTTGGCCACGTGGCCGCTCTGGCCCCGGGCCGTGCACTTCAAGAGGAGCATTCCCCGCTGGGCGGCGCAGACCCGCAGGCCCGTGGGCTCACCCACCACGGCTCCGTCCAAGGGCCCCAGCTGATCGAGGATGGTGGCGATGCCCTGGCCCCCGGTTTCTTCTTCCGCCGTGAGGGCGACTACGACCTCGCCCGCCAGGGGCTGCTTGGCAAGCTCGAAGGCCGCGAGGAGGATGGCTGCCACGCAGCCCTTGGCGTCGTTGGCGCCCAGGCCCTGGAGCCGTGGGCCGTGCCAGGCCGGCGTGAAGGGATCGCCCTCCCAGCCCGCACAGGGAGGCACCGTGTCCAGGTGGGAGTTGAGCAGCAGGCGCGCGCCACTCTCATTACCGGCTTTGGCGCCGATGCTGAACCAGAGGTTGTTCGCGGAGCGGTGGACTTCGAAGCCCTCGGCCGCGATGAGGTCCTGCACCAGGTCCGCGATGGGGCCTTCGGTGCCGGACACACTGGCGGTGCCCACGAGGCGGGTGAGGAGGGCCGCGGGATTCATCAGGCCACGGGCGCGTTGGCGACGATCATGGTGCCGCTGCCTTCGTTGGTGAAGACCTCGGCCAGGAGGGCATCGGCCACGATGCCGCTCACCAGGTGCACGCTCTGAGCGCCACCCAGGAGGGCCGCCTTCACGGCCGCCACCTTGGGGCGCATGCCGCCGCTGATGACGCCCTTGGCCTCCAGGGCAGCCAGTTCGTCCAGCGTGGCGTGGGGCACCAGGGAGGAACTTTTCTTCACATCCTTCAGGAGCCCGGGCACCGACAGCAGGAAGAACAGTTTCTCAGCGCAGAGGGCCGAGGCCAGGCTGGCGGCGATGGTATCGGCATTGGTGTTGTAGATGGTGCCGTCCTCGCCGCCGGAGAGGGGCGCCACCACGGGCAGGTAGCCGCCCTCCAGCAGGTGCGTGAGGATGGCCGGGTCCACGGACTCGATGTCACCCACCAGGCCGAAGTCGACCAGCTGGGGCTCCGTGGCGCCGTCGGGAATGACAGAGATGGGAGGGCGGCGGGTGGCCTTCACGAGGCCCGCGTCCAGACCCGAGAGGCCCACAGCGGGCACACCCGCGGCCTGTAATTCGGCCAACAAGTCCATGTGCACCTGCCCAGCGAAGACCATCTTGGCGGCGTCCAGCACCTCCGGTGTGGTGATGCGGCGTCCAGCCACCTTCTGCACGGGGATGTTCATGGAGGCGCAGACGGTGTCCAGCTCAGCGCCGCCACCATGGACCACCACCACGCGGATGGAGAAGGACCAGAGCAGGGCGATCTGCTCGCAGAGGGCCTTGCGGATCTTGGGGTCCACGAGGACATCACCCCCGACCTTCACCACGAAGGTCTTGCCGCGAAACAGGCGGACGTACTGGGAGGCTTCCTTGAGGGCGGCGTAGGGGTTCGGGGAGAGCGGCATAGAGGCCTCGAATAAGTCTAGGAGTCAAAAAAGATGGAGGCTGGTCTCAGTCCTGCGTGAGCAGGTGGTGGATCGTGGCCCGCTGCACGTGGAAGCGGTTCTCGGCCTCGTCGACGACGCGGCTCCAGGGGCCGTCGAGGACGCTGTCATGGACTTCCAGGTTGCGGCGCACGGGGAGGCAGTGGGTGAAGATGGCCTCTTTGGCGGCCTTCTGCATGTGGGCTGCGGTGGGCATCCAGGCGCCCAGATCCGCCATGGGGGCGGCATCGAGGCCGGAGCTGGTGGAAGGACCCCAGGCCTTGGCGTAGACGGCAGCACTGCCCTCCAGGGCGGCGTCCTGGTCGTTCGTGTAGGTGATCTTCCCGCCGGTGGCGGCGGCATAGGCCTCGGCCTCGGCGCGAACTTCCGGCGCGAGCTCGTAGCCCTTGGGGTGGGCCACGCGGATCTCGGCGCCGCAGGCTGCGGCCGTGAGCAGGAAGGAGTTGGGTACGGCCTTGGGCAGGGGCTTGATGTGCGGGGCCCAAGTCAGGGTCACGGGCACCTTCGTGCTGCCGTGGGCCTCCTGGATGGTGAGCAGATCAGCGAGGCCCTGGTGGGGATGTTCCCGGGCGCTCTCCATGCTCAGCACGGGCACGGTGGAGAAGCGGCGGAAGGCGTTGATGACGGGGTCCGTCTCGTCCATGGCATCCCCATCGCCGTGGCTGAAGGTCCGCACAGCCAGCAGGTCCGCGTACCGACCCAGGACGGGCACGCCCTCGCGCACGTGCTCGGCGCGGTCCTCGTTCATGATGGCGCCGTCGCGGTCTTCCAGCTTCCAGGTGCCCGCGCCCACTTCCAGCACGATGGCGTGGCCGCCGTGGCGCAGCATGGCGGCCTCGAAGCTGGCCCGGGTGCGCAGGCTGGGGTTGAAGAAGACCATGCCCAGGATGCGGTCCGTGAAGATGGCGCCGGGGCGGTTGGCCTTCCAGGTGGCGGCCATGGCGAGGATGCGCTTGACCCCCTCGGGGCCCAGGTCGGAGATGCGGGTGAAGTGCTTCATGGAAACTCCAGGGGCTTGGTGCGGATCAGCGGATGGACGGGCGGCTCAAGGCACTTCGAAGGCGTGAACGGCGGCCACCAGGGCCTCCAGGGCTTCGGGGCTCACGTTCAGGGGCGGCATGAGGCGCAGCACCGTGGGATCGCCGGAACCACCCACAAGGATGTGCTGGGTCAGCAGGTGCTTCTTGAGGGCAGCGGCGTGCGCGCTGCGCAGGCCCAGCAGAAGACCCTCGCCCAGCACTTCGGTGACGACAGAACCCGCCAGGCCCTTACGCAGGGTGGCCAGGGCCGCCGTGGCGTTGGCCATGAGGCCCTCGCTGGTGATGACGTCCACCGTGGCCAGCAGGGCCGCACAGGCCAGGGGGCCGCCACCAAAGGTGCTGCCCAGATCCCCGCCCTTGAGTTCCGAGGCCACGGCCGCGGTGAGCAGCAGAGCGCCCATGGGCACGCCCGAGGCGAGGCCCTTGGCGGAAGTGATCATGTCGGGCCGGACCCCGTAGAACTGCGCTGCGAAGGGGGTTCCCAGGCGGCCCATGCCGGTCTGGATCTCGTCGAAGATGAGCAGGGTGCCCGCGGCGTCGCACTTGGCGCGGAGGGCCTCGAACCAGGTCTTGGAGGCAGTCTTGATCCCCGCCATGCTCTGGATGGGTTCAAGAATGACGCCCGCCAGTTCCGAGAAGTCCGCCGCCTCCAGGGCCTCCAGATCGCCGAAGGGCAGGCGCTGGGTGGGCACGAGCTGGTCCTCAAAGGGCTGAGTGATCTTGGGGTCATCCGTCACCGAGAGGGCCAGCAGGGTGCGGCCGTGCCAGCCGCCCATGAAGCACCCCAGCTTCTTGCGCCCCGTGAGCAGCAGGGCCATTTTCAAGGCGTTCTCGTTAGCCTCGGCGCCACTGTTGCAGAAGAACACCGAGTCCATGCCCGCGAAGGCGGTGAGCTTCTCCGCAGCCTGGTCTCGCACGGGAAGCGCGGCTGCGGCGGAGTAGAACAAGAGCGACCCGGCCTGGTCGGCCACGGCCTTCACCACCTTCGGGTGGCTGTGGCCCGTGGCGCAGACGCAGTGACCACCGTAGAAATCCCACCAGGCCCGGTCCTGGTCGTCGAAGACCTGGTCACCCTCACCGCGCAGCAGCAGGAAAGGATAGGGGGCGTAGGTGGGGAGCAGGGCGGGAATGGTCGGGGCGGAGCTCATGGGGGATCCTGTGGCGAGTCCGGGCGTGCGCATACCCGAGCATCAGAATGCATATTATGCGATGGAAAATTGAAACACCAAGAAAAAATCTCGTAACATCCGTAATTTATGTAATGCGCTTGTTCAAATATGCAAATTCATGCACACTTCATGCATGGACCTGGACGCCCTCATCCTCCGCCTTCTGGAGGCCTCCCCCATCACCGATCAGGGTGAATTGCTGGCGCATCTGGCCCAGGCGGGGCAGGAGCTGACCCAGTCCACCCTGTCCCGTCGCCTGAAGCGGCTGGGGGTGGTGAAGGTCCAGGGTCGCTACCGTCGCCTGGAGCCGAGTCCCCAGACCCTGCCTGAGCTCCGCATCGTGGAGGCCCCACCGAATCTCCTGGTCGTGCGGACGGCCCCGGGCTTCGCCCAGGCTCTGGGCCTGCTCCTGGATGCTGAGCCCGTGGCGGGGCAGATGGGCACGCTGGCCGGGGATGACACGGTCTTCGTGGCTGTCCTGCCCGAGCGCCTGGCTGAGGTGAAGGCCCACCTTCTGCGGGTGCTGGCGGGGCGCTGAGCCGCACCGGGCTCCCTGGGTATCATCTAGGCATTGGCCTGGAGCACTGCATGGATCGTTTTGGAAGTTCAAAGCTGCGCATCGGCTGGACCCTGGTCGCCCTGTTCTTCACGGGACTGGTGCTCATGGGTGTGCGCGGGCAGCAGGTCGATGGCGGTTCGCAGGTGCTCCTCTTCGGCACGCCCGTGCCCCTGGGCGCGGACTCGCTGCGCTCCTACGCCGTAGGCAACCTGCAGGGCGTCATGTACTGGGTGGTCTCTCTGGTGATCCTGCTGGGCGCCTTCGGTCCCATCAGCCAGTGGACGGCGGCGGCGGCGCGCGGCGAGCGCCTCAAGGGCTTTTTCATGGGCACGGGGCTGGGCTTCGCCCACGGGCTCTTTCTCTCCCAGGTGGCCCTGGTCCCGGTCTGGGCCCTGAGCTGGCGCCTCATGGGTGCTGCCTGGCCCTCGGAACTGCTGCGGGCGGACCTCCATGGTCTGCTCCTGGGCCTCCAGATGCTGCTCTGGGGCGTGCTCCTCTCCCGGCTCCTGAAGTCCAGTGCAGGCCTGGCCCTGCTCCTTACCCTGATGCTTCGGCAATTGGGCCCCGGACTCAGCTTCTTCCTGGACTTCGGCCAGGACCTGGGCTGGAGTGCCGGCCAGGTGCGAGTGCTCGAGATCTTCGTCCGCCTGCTCCCCATGGCCCAGCTGCCATCTGATCCCTTCTCACCCCTGGCCCTGCCCCTCTCCATCGGCGGCCCGCTGGTGCTGGGGGCCCTGGCCATGCTCATTCCTGCGGGCGGCCGGAAGTAACGATGCGGCCTATGGGGAGGCTCCTGCCAGTTCTGCTGACGGCCCCGTTGTCGGTCCTGGTGCTTGCGCAATCCACACCAGACCCAGCGGAGTTGCGCCAGAAGCTGGCGGCCATCCAAGGGCGCCTGGGGCAGGTGGACCAGCAGCTGGCTTCCCTCAAGAAGCGCCGCAAGGGTGTGCTGGTCGAGATTCAGGGCATCGCGCTGCAGCGGGACCGGGCCATGGCCCAGGTGGAGGGTGCGCGGCTGCGGCGGGATCAAGCCAGGAGCGAGGTCCAGAACATCGGTCGGGAGCAGCTCCGCATCCAAGGTGAGGTGCAGCGCCTCCAGGGCGACCTGCGGAAGCAGGTGCGCTGGATGCAGGCCCTGGGGCCCTTGGGGGACGTGGGCTTCTACACCACCTTCAAGGATTTGGAGGCTTGGCTCGTGCGCGGTCGCATGCTGGCCTGGGCGCGGCTCCAGGAGCGCAAGCGCCTGGACCTGATCCACCGGCTCCAGGGAGATCTGGCGGCCAAGGAGAAATCCCTCAAGGAGGTGCTGGCCCGGCTGGCCGCCGACGAGCGCGAAGCCGCCCAGTTGCAGTCGGGGCTGCGCCTGCAGGAGGAGAAGCTCAACACCTTCCTGGATGGCCTTCAACAGGACGAGACGGCCCAGAAGCAGGCCCAGGCGGAGCTGGCTGAGGAGGCCCTGCAGTTGGAGCGCCTGCTGTCAGGCCTGCTGGGCAAACCCAGAGGAGAGGCTTTTGAAGCGAGCCAGGTCTTCGCGAATCTGCGGGGGGAACTCTCCCAGCCCGTGGAGGGCAGCCTGGCTGTGGGCTTCGGCGAGCACCTGCACCCCCGCTTCCATACCAAGACCATGCAGAGTGGGCTGCTCATCACGGCGGCGCTGGGCACCCTCGTGGGAGCTGTGGCCGAGGGCAAGGTGGCCTTCGCGGACTACTACCAGAGCTATGGCCCCATGGTCATCCTCGACCACGGCGGCGGTTGGTTCACGCTCTACATGCACCTGCAGGGGATCATCGTGAGCAAGGGCCAGATCCTCAAAGCCGGTGAGGCCGTGGGCGCCGTGGGTGACACCGTGGACGGCCCCCGCCTCGGCTTCGAGATCCGCCACCAGGCGCAGGCGCAGGATCCGCAGAAGTGGCTGAAGAAGAAATATAAATAGCGGCCCTAATGAACGACGTTGCTGGCGTTGAAGAGGGGCACGTAGATGGCCAGCAGGAGGGCCAGCACCACCACACCCATGAACAGGATGAGGATGGGGCCGATGAGGCTGGTGACTGCGGTGGTGGCCTTCTCCACTTCCTGGTCGAAGAAGTCAGCCACGTGATCGAGCATCTCGGGCAGGGCGCTGCTCTGCTCGCCCACGCGCACCATTTCGACGGCCAGGGGATCCAGCACCTTGGCCTGCTCCAGGGCAAGGTGCAGGCTGCTGCCCGCACGAACCTTCTCGGTGATTGTGATGAGGCCAGTCTTCATTCGCTCGCTGGGGCTGGTGCGCTGCACCACCTCCAGGGCCTGCAGGGCTGGGAGGCCCCCAGCCAGCAGCACGCCCAAGGTGCGGGAGAAGACGCTGGAGTGGTACATCCGGAAGAGCGTCCCGACCTTGGGCAGGCTGAGGATCAGACGCTCACCCAGGCGGCGTCCCGCTTCCGAAGCCACCATCCAGCGGCCGAGGATCACCAGGCCCACGCCCACGATGGCCTGTAGCCAGATCGTGGAGCTGACCAGGTGGCCGGCGCCCAGGAGGGCCCGGGTGATCATGGGCATCTCGATGTCCCCTCCGGCGTAGAACTCTGCGAAGCGGGGTAGCACCACGTTGAAGATCACGCCCAGGGCCAAGATGAGGACGCCCACCAGGAAGGCCGGGTAGAAGAGGGCCTCGATGATGCGGCGCCGGCTGGTCTGAGCGAATTTCTGGAAGGACAGCCAGCGGGCCAGCACCTCAGGCAGGGTGCCACTTCGCTCGCCAGCGACCACGTTGCTGCGGTAGATGGGGGGGAAGGAGCCCGCCTGCTCCAGGGCGTCCGAGAAGGACATGCCCTCGCGCACCAGCTCCACCACCTGGGTCAGGCTCCGGCGCAGCTGGGCATCCTTGCCGTGGCCTACCAGCAGCTCCAGGGACTGCAGCAGCGGGATGCCCGCCTTCAGCAGGGCCAGCAGCTCCTGGTTGAAGAGCACCAGGGATTCGGTCTTGAGCTGGCTGCGGCTGCGGAAGGCCGTGTCCGTGCGCGTGATCTCCAGCGGAAAGCCGCCCTCCGCCAACACTCGGGCATGGAGCGCCTCCGAGTTGTCGGCTTCGAACTCGCGCACCAACACTTCGCCGTTGGCATGGGTGAGGCGGACCGTGAATCGCATAGACCTTCGAGGATACCGGAGCCGGCCCTTGGCGGTAGGCTCAGGTGAGCTGGAGTCGTCGTGCGAAAAGGTTCCCTGCTTCTGATCACCATGTTCGCCGCCCCCCTGGGGGCCCAGACACCCGTCCTCCTGGGCGTGGGCCTCCCTCAGCCTGCGGATCTGGACCTGAGGACCGTCGAGGCCGGGGCCCTCCTGCCCAGGGACAACCGCGATGCGGCCCAGGTGGAGTCTGCCCGAGGCCACTGGACCCCCCTCCTGACCCCGCTGCGGGGAGCCACTTCAGTGCGTATCCGGCTGCCCCGGAGCGGGCCCCGCGTCCCTCTCCTGCTGGCGGCGGCCCAGGCCCTCAAGGCACAGAACCCAGGCCAGCTCCTCTTCGTGGCCTTTGACCCGGAGGCCGCCCCCATCTTGGATGAGAACGCCTGGGGCGCCGTGGACGGGGGGGCCCTGGTGCCCGCGGACCTCAGCCTGGAGCCTGAGGTCTGGCGCCCCCAACTGGAGGCCGCCCAAGCGCGCTTCCCGGGCCGTCCTTGGACCCTCTGGCTGCCACGGGATCCTGGCGCCCTGGTCGCCGCCCTGCTGGGCGATGGTGGGCGCCTGGTGGTGCCCCCGGGCGGCCCAGCTGCGGCCTTGGCGAGCCTCCTCCCATCCGGTCCCCTGGACGTGGAGGGCGGGCCCGGTGACCTCACCCTGCGCTCTCGCCGAGGCGAGTCCCGACGCTGGACCTTCGCTGAGGGCCTGTGGTCCCCCAGCCCCCTGCCCAAGGCGCGCACGGAGGTGGCCGTCACCACTGCGGAGGCCTATGACGTGGGCGCTCTGCTGGCCCGGGTGCGTGCCGGCCAGCTGCGGACTCGGGCAGGGGTCCATACGGTCCAGGCGAAGGCAGACCTGGACCTGCACATCCAGGGCTCCAGCGGCCGGGGCGGGGATCTCGGCTTCAGCTTCGGCTACTTTGAGCAGGTGGGCGAGTGGCCCGAGTTGCTCCAGAAGGAGGTCCGGCTCAACGGTGTGAGGGCCAACCTCAAGGGCGAGGTGCAACTCCCCCTCATTGAAAGCCGCCGCTCGGTTTCCCTTCCCATCGCCCTGGGCCTCACGGAGCGGTATCGCTACCGCGACGGCGGCCCCGCGGGGCTGGGCCGCCGCCTGCTGCGCTTCGAGCCCGTGAGCCCAGATCCCCTGGCCTACACCGGGGAACTGGAGGTGGAGGAGGCCAGTGGCCGCGTGTGGGTGGAGCGACGGGAGCGTACGGACCTGCCGGGCACCGTCAAGAGCGAGCGGGAGATTCTCAGCTATGGCGAGGTGGCGCCCGGCGTTTGGCGCCCCCTGGAGGTGAAGACCTTTGAGCGCTGGGTGAGTACGGACGGCGTGATCCAGGTGCAGCGGCGCTTCACCTACCGGGACTTTCAATTGAACAACGCCGCCTTCGTGGCAGAGCGTGAGACGGCGAGGGGCTCCAGCGGCACCATGCTCAAGATCACGCCCGAGGGCCCACGCTACTTCACGCGGCAGGCTGACGGCTCCCGCAAGATCGACGAACAGGCCCGCAGCAGCGGTCGCGCCCTGGCCGGCGTGATGCTGGCGGATCCCGGAATGAGCCCGCCCGTGGCGGCGTTCCCGGGGCTCATCTACTTCGACTACAACGCCTTCGGCAAGGGCATCCAGCTCAACGCTCTCACGGCCCTGGTCTTCAACACTGCCAGCATCGCCATCCCCCGGGGCCTGGGCAGCATGGACCTTTCCGCCAACGCCTCGGCCCTGCTCCTCAAGAGCACCGAGCGCCCCGTGCAGAACGGCAAGCTGGTGGATCAGGATGGCGTGGGCCACCGCTTCGGCCAGCTGGGGCTGGAACTGGGTCAGGATCTGGGGCTGGGCTTCCGGCTGGAGGGGCGGGGCGACTTCAACTACGACGACTATGGACTGGGCGACAGCAAGTACCGGACACCGAACTTCAGCCTGCCCCCCTCGGGCCTCACCAAGGTCGGTACCTTGCAGGGCTCCTGGCTCTTCCGGGGCTTCCAGGTGCGCGGCTTCGAGGGATGGGGCAATCGTCCCGAGGGCACCTACGGCACCCCCGCCCGGCCCCAGGTGGTACCGGATGGTGGGAGCTTCCGCCGCTTCGGGGGCAGCCTCGGCTACGACCATGAGGCCCGGCCGGGCTTCTGGTTCCACACGGAGGCGGGCTGGGCCGGAGGACGCTCCTTCGACCGCTTCAACGCCCTGGACGTGGGCGGGTCCGGCTCCGTGGTCCGCATCGCGGGGATCCGCTCCAACGCCATCGCCGCGGATCAGGTGAGCTATGCCAAAGCCAGCCTCACCATTCCCACGGGCCCCAGCCTCCGCCTAGCCCTGAGTCTGGAGACGGCCCGTGCCCGCAGCCTGGATGACGGCCGGACCTACGGCGTGAGCGGCCTGGGCATTACCGGAGACCTTCCGGGTTTCGGGTGGTTCACCGCAGTCCGGGTGGACCTGGGATTGGGCCTCCAGAGCGATATCGCAGGCCTCAAGTCGGTGACGGGACTGGTGGCGCTGCTGAGGGTGTTCTAGCTTGGGTTGCTGAAGCCTTCCTCATCCTTGGACCTGCGCAGCACCCGCTCCCGGTGCAGCACCTGGAAGCGCAGGGGCCCCAGGTTCCGCCGACGATAGGTGTGGAGCTTGGCGTCCAGCACGTGGAACACATCCACCATGGTGGCGCAGAAGGCCACCTCGCCAGGCTTGTCCCTCAGGCCGCCCCGCTGGAAGACAGCCTGGGCCTGGCCATGCAGGCCCACGAAGATGGCCTTGATGTTCTGGCGGGCCATCTCCCGCAGGACGCCTTCCATGGCCACCAGGCCAGTCACGTCGGCGCTGGGCACCTGCTCCATGCGGAACACGATGGCCCGGACGTCCGCCTCGATGGCCCGCATCGCATTGAGGGCCCGCTCCGCAGCGCCGAAAAAGAGAGGGCCGGACAGGTCGTAGATGATCACACCCTCGGGCAGGGGGCCGGGCAGGGAGCGGTGGTCCATCTGGCTCACATGCCCCTCAGACACGCTGGCCATGCGGCGCATGAAGAGCAGGGAGGCCAGCATGATGCCCACCGTGACTGCGATGACCATGTCGAACACCACGGTGAGGAAGAAGCAGGTGAGCAGTACGGCCACATCGCTCTTGGGGGCCACCCGGACCGTATGAAGGAAATGCTCAGCCTCGGACATGTTCCAGGCCACCAGCAGCAGCAGGGCCGCCAAGCTGGCCATGGGCAAGTAGCTGATGAGGGGTGCCAGGAGGAGGATGGCCAGCAGGATGGTCAGGGCGTGGGTCATGGCGGCGATGGGGGTCCGGCCCCCGAAGCGGAAGTTGGTGGCCGTGCGGGCGATGGCCCCCGTGGCGGGGATGCCGCCGAAGAACGGCGCGAGGATGTTGCCTACGCCCAGGGCCATGAGCTCTGCGTCTGGATCATGACGGGTGCGCGCCATCCCATCCGCCACCACAGCGGACAGGAGAGACTCGATGGCTCCCAGCATAGCCACGGCGAAGGCGCTGGGCAGCAGGATGCGGATGGTACCGAGGCTGAGCCCCATGGCCTGGCCATCCGCACCTGGGGCATTCCAGGGCCAGACGAAGGCGGGCAGCACCTGGGGAATGCCTGACACCAGGTGGCCATTCACGAGCGTGTGGAAGCGGCTGCCGATGGTGTCCACGGAGAAGCCGGGAACCCAGCGGCCCAGGGCCCAGGCGGCCACGGCGGCCAGGGGCAGAGCCAGGAGCGGGGTGGGGATCTTGCGGAGGTAGCGGGGCAGCTTGGCCAGACGGCGCTTGGGCAGGCGGGGCAGCAGGAGGATGGCCAGGGTGGGGAGGCCGATGGCCAGCTCCCAGGGATTGGCCGTGGGCAGAGCCCTCCCCATGGCCACCACCCGCTCCAGGAAGTGGTCCGGGTTGTGGGCCAGGTGCAGGCCCAGGAGGTCCTTCACCTGGAGGGTGGCGATGACCACGGCGATGCCGCTGGTGAAGCCGGTGGTGACCGGGAAGGGAATGAATTCGATCAGCTTGCCCAGGCGGAACAGGCCCATGCCGATGAGGATGATGCCCGCCAGCAGGCCGGAGATGAGCAGGCCAGATATCCCGAATTTCGCGTTCAGGGGCGCAAGCACCACGATGAAGGCGGCGGTGGGGCCGGCCACCTGGATGCGGGAACCACCCAGCAGGGCAGTAAAGAAGCCGGCGATGATGGCGGTGTAGAGGCCCTGCTGGGGCGGCACCCCCACAGCGATGGCCAGGGCCATGGCCAGAGGCAGGGCCACGATGCCCACCAGGAAACCCGCCGTCAGGTCCCGCTTGAACTGCTGGGAGCTATAGCCCTCCGCCAGCACCGCCCGCAAGGCCGCCGCCGGCAGATCCCGGAGGGACACATTGGACGTGGGGTCCTGGAAGCGCGTACGTGCCACTGGCAGACTCGCAGGTGGGATGAACCTACAGTCTAGCCCCCCGGAACCTATCTGTCTTGAATTGAGTGCTTAGGCGTAGAAGCCGCGGAAACGCATCGCCTGAGCCACACGGTCCAGCGCCAGGATATAGGCTCCGATGCGGGGATTGGTCTTGTACTTGTCCGTGGTGGCGAAGGTGGCCTGGAAGGCGTGGGTCATGTAGTCCACCAGGCGCTCGTTGATCTCGCGCTCACGCCAGTAGAAGCCCTGACGATTCTGCACCCACTCGAAGTAGCTGACGGTGACGCCACCGGCATTGGCCAGGATGTCGGGCACCACGAGAACCCCGTGCTCCAACAGGATGGGATCCGCTTCGGGAGTGGTGGGGCCGTTGGCACCTTCCACGATGACCTTGGCGCGCACCTGGGCGGCGTTGTCCTCGGTGATCTGGTTCTCCGTAGCGGCAGGGATCAAGATGTCCACGGCGTGCGTGAGCAGGGCGGCGGGATCCATGGGCTCGGCACCCTTGAAGCCGACCACGGTGCGGGTCTCGCTGCGGTGCTTGAGGAGGGCGTGGACGTCCAGACCCCGGTCGTTTTTGATGGCGCCCTGGGAATCGCTGACGGCCACGATGCGGGCCCCGGCTTCGTGCAGGAGACGGGAGGCCTGATGGCCCACGTTGCCGAAGCCCTGCACGGCGACGGTGGCGCCAGCCAGAGGCTTGCCCAGGCGCTGCATGGCTTCCCGGGCGGCGATGAGGATGCCGCGGCCGGTGGCCTCGTTGCGGCCGAGGCTTCCCCCCAGACCCAGGGGCTTGCCGGTCACCACTGCGTTTTCCGTGTGGCGCACATGCATGGAATACGTGTCCAGTACCCAGGCCATGGTCTGGGAATCCGTGCCCATGTCCGGAGCGGGGACGTCGCGATCGGGACCAATGATGTCCATGATCTCTGCGATGTAGCGGCGGGTGAGCCGCTCCTTCTCGCCCGTGCTCAATTTGGAGGGATCGCAGATGATGCCGCCCTTGCCGCCGCCGAAGGGCACGTCGACCACGGCGCACTTCCAAGTCATCCAGGCCGCCAGGGCCTTAACCTCGTCCAGGGACACGTTCAGGTCATAACGAATGCCACCTTTGGCGGGGCCGCGCGCGGTGCTGTGCTGCACCCGGAAGCCCGTGAAGACCTCCCACTGGCCGTTGTCCATGAGGACGGGGAGGCTGACGATCATGGACCGGTTCGTGGCCATGAACACCTTGAACAGTGCGTCATCCAGCCCATAGAGCTCGGAGGCGACGCGCAGGCGGGCCTGCATGGCTTCAAAGGCGTTGGTCGGGTGCGTGGGCATGGCGGTGACTCCTAAGAACGGAGGTCGGATTCGGGGTGGGCCTCTGCGGGCAGTTCCAGTTCGCGGCCCTCGCTCCAGAGACCTTCAAGGTTGTAGTGACGGCGAGTCTCTTCGTCCATGACGTGAACGACCAGGTTGCCGAAGTCGAGCAGGACCCAGTTGCCGTTGGCCTCGCCCTCGCGGCAGATCGGGCGCTCACCTTCGACCTTGAGGGCGTCCTCGACGGCTCCAGCGATGGCGCGGTTCTGCCGATCACTGCCGCCGCTCATGAAGGCGAAGGTGTCAGTGAAGCTGGCGATGTCCTTCACGTCCACAAGGCGGATGCGGAAGGCTTTCTTGGACCGGGCGGCGTCGACGACGGTCGCAAGCCGGGAATCAAGGGTCATGCGGGCTCCAGAGCAGGCTAACAATACAGGTTTTCAGTGCGGATGGTACGGAGAACTTGCGGAGGCAGGCCAGCGGGATCCTCGGCAGGCCGGGCCTGGAGGCAGGCCCGAAGGTCCGTGGAAGCCAGGTCCAGCTCCGTGGAGGGGAGGCGCACCAACTCGCCGGGCGCCCCGCTCCAGCGCGATTTTATCTGGATACCCGGTAAATCGGGGGCGTCGAAGGGCGCCCCAGGCCGGAGGGCCACGGCGGCGGAGGCCAGCTGAAAGACACGCTCCACGTGGCGCCACTGGGAAAGACCCGGGAGCTGGTCGCTGCCCATGAGGAGGATCCACTGGTTGTGGGGCTCACGCAGAGTGAGCGCTTCCAGGGTGTCCACGGTGTAGCTTGTGCCGCCCCGCTCCAGTTCCAAGGGCTCGACCTTGACCCTGGGATCAAAACCCGACAGGGCATCAGAGATGAGGCGGAGGCGAGCCTCGGCGCTGGGACTGCCGGGGTCGGGCTTGTGGGGGCTGATGGCCGTGGGGACGAAGCGCAGCTCATCCAGGTCGAGATGCTCCAGGGCGAGGCGGGCCAACTGGAGGTGGCCTTCATGGGGGGGGTTGAACGCCCCTCCGAGGAGACCGACTCGCATTACCAGGTCTCTTCCACGATCTCGCCCCGCTGGGTGGCGGGGCTGGCGCCTTCTTTCAGGGCAGCATTCACGGCAAAGGCCAGTTCCTTGAGGCCCTCGCCGGTCACGCCAGAGATGTAGAAGGGCTTCTGCTTGCGGGCCGCGCAGATGGCCTCGAAGGCCAGGCGCCGCGCATCGTCTTGCAGCGCGTCCGATTTGGTGCCGATCAGCCAGCGGGGCTTGGCCGCCAGCACGGGACTGAAGGCCATGACTTCGCCCTCGATGACACGGATGGCCTCGGCGGGCTCTTCCATAGGGTCCGAGAGGTCCACCAGCTGCAGGAGCATGCGGGTGCGCTCCACGTGGCGGAGGAACTGGATGCCCAGGCCAGCGCCTTCGGCAGCGCCTTCAATGAGGCCGGGAATATCGGCGATGACCCAGCTGTCCAGGAGGTCGCCCCCGAAGCGGTCCAGGCTCACCACGCCGAGCTGGGGCTCCAGGGTGGTGAAGGGATAGTTGGCGATCTTGGGGCGGGCGGCGCTGAGGCGGCTCACCAAGGTGCTCTTGCCGGCGTTGGGGAAACCCACCAGGCCAACATCGGCGATGAGCTTCAGCTCCAGGTCGAGGTTGCGCTCTTCGCCCTCTTCGCCGGGCTGATGGTGCCGGGGCGTGCGGTTGGTGGAACTCTTGAAGTTCGCATTGCCCAGGCCGCCGCGACCCGCGCGGGCGACACAGAGCTGTTCGCCGTGCTCGAGCAGTTCCGCCAGCAGCTCGCCCGTGTCGCCGTCCTTGACCTGAGTGCCCAGGGGCACTTCCAGGGTGATGTCGATGCCGTCCTTGCCGTGGCACATGCCGCCCTCGCCCTGGCGCCCGCGCTCGGCCGTGAAGTTGCGCTTGCTGCGGTAGGGGTTGAGGGTGTTCAGGGCCTTGTTGGCCCGGAGGAAGATGGAGCCGCCCTTGCCGCCGTCACCACCGTCAGGCCCGCCCTCGGGGGCGAACTTCTCGCGGCGGAAGCTCATGGCACCGGCGCCACCGTGGCCGGCAGCGACGTGGAGCTGGACTTGGTCAAGGAACACGTTGGGCCTTCAATTCTGTGGGGATGAGTGCTGGCTCAGAGCAAGCTGTGCCTGTTCTGAGGGAGGGAAAAGAATGCACACAGGCCGGGCAACGCCCGGCCTGTGCATGAGGGCCTGGATGGAGGTGCGCAGACGCGGAACCCCCAACAAGGGCCTACCCTTCGATGGGATCAATGTGGATGAAGCGACCGGACTGGCCCTTGTCCTGGAAGCGCACCTTCCCGTGGGTCAGGGCGAACAGGGTGTGGTCCTTGCCCATGCCGACGTTGATGCCGGCCTTGAACTTGGTGCCGCGCTGACGGACCAGGATGGAGCCGCTGGGAACCAGCTCGCCGCCGAATTCCTTCACGCCCAGGCGCTGGGAATGGGAATCGCGACCGTTACGACTGGAACCGACGCCTTTTTTATGTGCCATGGAATTACCTCTTCAACTTTGGAATCGAATAATCGGAAGAACGCTTTTCAGTCCCTGCATGTTTCGCCGGTGGCGAAACAGTTAGGAATTGATGGCCTTGATACGAACCTCGGTGTAGTTCTGGCGGTGACCCTGGGTGCGCTGGTAGGTGGTGGTGCGCTTCTTCTTGAAGATGATGACCTTCTTGGCGCGGTCATGAGTGACGACCACGGCCTCGACGGTGGCGCCGGCGACCATGGGCTGGCCGACCTTCAGCTCGCCCTCGTTGTCGATGAGCAGAACCTGGTCGAAGGTGACGACTTCCTTGGGATTCTGGGAGAGCGTTTCCACGCGGATGACATCACCCTCGGAAACGCGGTACTGCTTCCCGCCGGTCTTGATGATTGCGAACATGGAAACCTCTTCAGTTGGGGCGTGGGGGCGGCGGTCCATCGGACGCACTTGGGAGCCCACAGCCAGGGCAAGGCCGATCAGTATGGAAGGAAATCCCTTCAGGCTCAAGGGAAATTCCTGCCCCGGGCGGTATCACCAGGAGAGGCTGAGCCCCGCTACGAAGATGCGGCGGCTGAAGTAGCTCTCGTTGACCTGACGGGCGCTGTAATCCGGGGTGTAGGTGTAGGCGGACACGTTATGTCGGCCCAGCAGGTTCATGGCCTCGCCGAAGACGACCCAGCGGCCACCCTTCCAGGCGAAGAGGTGGGTTAGGCGCAGGTCCAGGCGGTGGTAGAGGGGCAGGGCGTCCGAGAAGGGGCTCCCCTGGATGGGGTCCCAACCGCCCCCTGGGTTGGGCGTCGCTCCCAGGATCGGAGTCACCGGCGCCCCGCTGGCATAGCGGAAGGTGCCCGCCAGCTCCCAGCCCGGGGCCAGGGTGTGGCTGGAGACGGCCGTCAGGTTGTGGGGCACGCTGGTGGCGGCGGGGCCCAGGCCGAGCTGAATGTCCTCCTTCCGCTTGGTGTCCAGGTAGCCGTAGCCGATCCAGCCATGCCAGCTCTCCGTGGCGGCTTTCACCAGCAGGTCCACGCCCTGAGCGTAGCCCCGGCCCGTGGACAGATATCTCAGGACTGGATCCTTCACGATCAGGTGGTCGTAGTCCTTGCGGTAGACCTCCATGCGGAAGTTCCAGCTGGCGGCCCCCTTCCAGGCGGCATCGAGGGAGGCCAGGGCGTGGGTGGCCCGTTGGATGGCCAGGTTGGGGTTGCCCGCGTGGGGATCCAGCATGGTCGTCAGGGGGGCCTGGTGGAAGGTGCCCCCCGCCAGCCGGAAGGTGATGCCCTCCTGGATGAGGTAAGAGAGGGTGGCCCGCAGGTCCCGGGTGGTCTCATGGTTGAGGCCGTAGCGGTCTGTCCGGCCCCCTAATGAGAGGCCCAGGCGCGGCGTGAGGTGGAAGCGGCTGGTGAGGTAGGCGCCCGTTCGCGAGGTGTCGAAGCCGTAGGCGAAGCTCCGGGCCCCCGAGGCGGGATTCCAGTTGGCCAGGTCCAGGGGCACCTGACCTTGAGGATCCGCATGGGTGCGGTCCAGGTCTGTGCCGCCCTCCAGGCTCAGGGCTTCGCCCAGGGGGAGTGTCAGCTCAGCCCGGGCCGAGCGGCTGCGCTCCAGCTGATCGATGCCCCAGCGGTTGAAAGTCCAGGTGATGCGGGAGAGGCTCTCCGAGGCCGACACCGAGAGGCCGGCCTTGTCTCCCAAGGTGCCGTTCCACTGGAGGGCCC
Organism: uncultured Holophagaceae bacterium; assembly: GCA_903913215.1. Lineage (GTDB taxonomy): Bacteria > Acidobacteriota > Holophagae > Holophagales > Holophagaceae > Geothrix. The sequence continues at coordinate 18,732 of CAIWKE010000034.1, read as the reverse complement.
CGAACTCGGTGTTGCTGCGGTTGCGGTAGCTGTCCTTGAGATTGGCGATGGTCACGTCCGTGGCCAGGTGGTCCACGGAGAAGAGGCCCGTGGCCACCAGCCGCCCGCTCCCCAGGGGCTGCTGCCAGTTGAGCTGGGCGTCGTGGGAGATGGGGGATTCCTCGAAGGAGGGCGCCAGCCCGTACCACTTGTCCAGCAGCACCGTGTCCGAGCGCCGGATCGAGGCCCGCAGCAGTCCCGGCCCCACAGGCCGCTCAGCGGCGAAGCCCTGGGTGGGGATGGTCACCAGCAGGGTGTTCGAGGTCGCCGGGGTGGCCTGGTCCGTGGAGATGTCGAGGATGGCCGAGAGGGCATCCCCGTAGCGGGCGGAAAAGGCCCCGGGCACGAAGTCAACCCGGGTGACCAGGGCCGTATCCACGGAGGAGAAGATGCCACCCTGGGTGCTGGGATGGTGGAAGGGATGGCTCAGACGCCCGCCATTGAGCCAGATGCCCACCTCCTCGGGCTTGCCGCCGCGCACGAAAAGCTCCGCGCCCTCACTGGCGTTGCTGACGCCCGGGAGACCTTTGGCCGCCTGCATGACATCCGCGGCCGCGCCGGGAGTGGTGTAGATCTCCAACCGGGACAGGGTGGAGGTGCCGCTGCCCTCCTGGCTGCTGTAGCCGCTGCCCTCCACCACCTCGACGGAAGCCTCGCGGGCCTGGGGTTCCAGCAGCACCAGCAGAGCTTCTCCGGGACGGCCCGTGCGGGTCTGGGGCTCCATGCCCGGAGCGCTGATCCGCACCTGGAGGGCCGCGGGGGAATCGCAAGGCAGGACGAATTTGCCATGGGAGTCGCTCACGAAGACCAGGCCGCCCACTTCGATGCGGGCACCAGGCAGGGGCTTGGCGCCGGGGCCGAGCACCAAGCCGGTCAGCTCCAGGGCCGCAGAAACCAGGGCAGCCAGCATCACTTGGCCTTGGCCTGCAGCCGTGGCTGGACCATGCGGGCAATGAAGGCATTGTTCGGGTCCAGAGCCAGCGCCAGGTCCACGGTCCTGCGGGCCTCGGGCAGCAGGTCGGCCTCCACCTGGGTGTAGGCCAGCCAGTTCAGGCTCTCGATGCGGCCCCAGGCCGGTGCCCAGGGATCCGTGGGGGCTGTCTCCTGCTCGCCCAGCTTCACGGCCTTTTCCATGAGGGGCAGAGCAGCCTTGGCGCCGCCGCCCACGAAGGCCGGTGTGTGCAGGATCTGGACCGCCTGGAGCAGGGCGATGCGGGGGCTGGCGGGCTGCTTGGCCAGGGCCTCCTCGAAGAGGCGGCTGGCCCGACCACTGAGGGTCATGGCGGACATGGGCGAGAAGCCGATCTTCAGACCCAGGAAGGCGGCCACCAGGGCTTTGCTCTCGGGGTCGGGTGTGTTCTCGAAGGTCTTCAGGCTGCGCTCCACCAGGGCCTTGGAACCCTTGGGATCGTCCTGGGTGCTGCGGCTGGCCAAGGCGTAGGCCAAGTGCAGCTCGTGGTAGGCCTTCTTCTCCGCTGGAGCGGGGTCCACGGCCAGTCGGGCCTGGAGGGCGCGCAGCTCTTCCGTGGGCAGGCGCTGGAGGCGGGCCAGCTGGGCGGGCAGGCCAGGCTCCTGGGCGAAGCAGAGAACAGCGGGCAGCACGAGGAGGAGGGGGCGCATGGGGACTCCGGGGAGCACATCGGTGCTGAATCCAGTCTCGGGTTTCGCCTTGGCGGTTGCGTTGGGAGACGGACCAACGGGGGGAAAGGGCGAACCAGTGGGGCTAGAGGCTTCCCAGCCGAGTCCTCAGCGTTGGCATGCGCTCGCGGCTCACGGGGACCCGGCTGCCATCCTCCAGGCGCAACTCCCCGGTGCCGCCGGGGTCGGGCAGCAGCTCCTTGATGGCGTCGAGAGCCACCATGGCCGAGCGGTGGGTCCGCAGGAAACGCGGCGCCAGCAGGGTCTCCAGCTCGTCCAGGCTGCGGTCCAGCACGAAGCGACCCTCGGGCGTATGCACGAAGAGCAGGCGATTTTCCGTGCGGAGGTGGCTCACCTGGGCCCAGCCCAGCACTAGGAGGCGGCCCTTCACCAGCACTGTGAAGCGCTCAGGAGCTGAGCTGCGGCGCGTGGCCTCCAGGGCCTGGAGGAGCAGGGCCAAGTCTGGTGCCGGGGCGGGTTCCAGCCGCTGCACCCGGGCCAGAGTTTCCTGGAGGCGCTCCCGGTCCACAGGCTTCAGCAGGTAGTCGCAGGCAGCCCAGCGGAAGGCCTCCAGGGCGTGCTGGTCGAAGGCGGTGACGAAGGCGATGGGAGGCAGGGCGATGCCCGCCTGGCGGGCCTGCTCCAGCAGGGCGAAGGCGCCGCCCGGAGGGAACTCGATATCCAGAAACAGCAGGTCAGGCCTTTGCGTCCGCAGCAACTCCAGTCCCGCCACGCCATCAGCGGCTTCAGCCAGGCACTCGGAACCCGGGGCCAGTTCGCTGACCAGGCGCTTGAGGCGGGCCCGGGCTGGGGGCTCGTCCTCGATGAGGGCGTAACGCAGGGGCATCAGAGCCGCACCTCCACGGCACAGCCCTGGGCCACCGTCGGCCAGGTCAAGGCGCCGCCGGAAGCCTCCAGGCGCTCGCGCACCGTGCGCAGGCCCAGGCCCTCGACGGCCGTGGTGGCACGACCCTCGCCGTCGTCCTGGATGCGGATGGCCCCCGCGGCGGCCTCCACGCGCAAGTGACAGGGGCCCACCTTGGGCCTGAAGCCGTGCTTGAGGGCGTTCTCGACCAGGGGCAGCAGCAGGAGGGGCGGCACGGGTGTCTCAGCCATGGCGGGGTCCAGAACGAGGTCGAAGTGGAGCCGCTCGCCGAAGCGCAGCTCCTCCAGACGCAGCAGGTGCTCCAGCAGCTGGAATTCCTCCCGCAGGGGCCAGAGGGGTTGCTCCAGGGCGCCCAGCACGCGGCGCAGCAGGGCCGAGAGCCGCTCGGTGGCCTCCTCGGCGCGGCGGGGATCTTCAGGGATGAGCGCGGCGATAGTGTTGAGGGCGTTGAAGAGGGTGTGGGGCTGGAGCTGAGCCTGGAGGCCCAGGAAGCTGGCCCGCGCCTCGGCCTGGGCCAGGGCCCGCTCGGCCCGAACCTGGTGCTCAATGGTCTCCTTCATGCCGATGATGCCGGAGGCAGCCAGGCCCGCCAGACCGCTGAAGATCAGGATCAGCCGGAACTGGAGGAAGTTGACGCCGGTGCAGAGGCGCACGAGCAGGATCGAAGTGGCCAGCAGCACGGTATAGAGCAGGAGCATCCATGTCACCGAGACCAAGCCGATGCGACCGGCGGACCAGTGGCGGGGGATGTGCTCCACGGGGATGTGGAAGAGGTCGAAGCCGCCCCACATCACCAGACTGAAGATGACCCCCACCCCCATGGACTTGCTGGCGTGCCAAAAGGGGCCGCCCGCCGCCGCCTGCACCCCCAGGCCGATGAGGGCCCCCAGGAGGCTGGCCTGGAGGAGCCAGCGCAGGGGTGAGGTTCTGACAAGGCTTTCGCGGTCCATGGGGTTCAGGATCGATCCGATTCCGCGATGCCGTCCAGGCTTTTGGACCAAGGGTGGCTTCCGTCGCACCAACGGGGGTGGGATCATGCCCCCATGAGCCGCGACTTCCAGACCTTCCTAAAACAGCTCGAAGCCGCCGGCGAACTGAGCCGGGTGAAGCCCGAGGTGGACCCCTTCCTGGAGATGGGGGTCATCGCGGACAAGGTCTCCAAGCAGCCGGGGGGTGGCAAAGCCCTGCTTTTCGAGCAGCCCACAGGCAAGGCCATGCCCGTGGCCATGAACGCCTTCGGCAGCCTCAAGCGCATGGAGATGGCCCTGGGTGTGGACCAAGAACCCCGTGGCCTGGACGCCATCGCGGACCGCATCGAGAAGCTGGTGCAGGAGGCCATGCCCAAGCCCGGCACGGGCTTCTTCGAGAAACTGGCCAAGCTGCCGGTGCTGGCCGAGGTCTCCAATTGGATGCCCAAGACCGTGCGCAAGGGGATCTGCCAGGAGGTGGTCCTCAAGGGCGATCAGGTGAAGCTCACGGAGCTGCCGGTGCTCACCACCTGGCCCGAGGACGGCGGTCCTTTCATCACCCTGGGGATGAGCCACACGCGCAACAAGCAGACCGGCCACCGCAACGTGGGCCTCTACCGCCTGCAGGTCTATGACGATCGCACCCTGGGCTTCCACACCCAACTGCACCACGATGGCGCCCGGAACCGCCACGGCTACGACCGCAGTGAGCGCATGCCCGTGGCCGTGAGCTTTGGCGGCGACCCGGCCCTCACCTATGCCGCCACTGCTCCCCTGCCGCCCTTCATCAGTGAGGTCATGTTCGCGGGCTTCCTGCGGGGGGAGGGCATCGAGATGGTGCCCTGCCTCACCAACGACCTGGAAGTGCCGGCGGATTCAGAGCTGGTCATCGAAGGCTATGTGAACCCCGGTGAGCTGCGCCGCGAGGGCCCCTTCGGCGACCACACGGGCTACTACTCCCTGGCCGATGATTATCCTGTGCTGCATGTAGAAGCCATCACCATGCGGAAGAACCCGGTGTTCCCCGCCACCATCGTGGGTCGCCCCCCCCAGGAGGATGCCTACCTGGGTCTGGCCACGGAGCGGATCTTCCTGCCTCTGCTGCGTCTGGTGCTACCCGAAATTCGCGACATGCACCTGCCTGCGGCGGGCGCCTTCCACAATCTGGTGATCCTCTCCATGCGCAAGGAATACCCGGGCCATGCCCAAAAAGTCATGAACGCCATCTGGGGTACGGGCCAGATCATGTTCACCAAGGGCATCGTGGTGGTGGATGAGGACATCGATCCCCATGACCTGGGCGAGGTGCTGTTCCGTCTCACCAGCAACGTGGATCCCAAGCGTGACCTGCTCTTCACCGAGGGCCCCCTGGATGTGCTGGACCATGCCAGCGACCGCTTCGCCTTCGGCTCCAAGGTGGGCGTGGACGCCACCCGCAAGAACCGCCCCTGGGATGGCTACGCCCGCGAGTGGCCCCGGGATCTGGTGTTTCCAGAGGATGTGCTCGCCAAGGTGGCGCAGCGCTGGAAGGATTACGGGGTCTGAGGTTCAGAACCGGAGGGTGACTCCAGCCTGCATGGTATTGCCCTTGAAGGTGCTGCTCACCTTGGAATTGGTCAGGCGGAGCTCGGTGCCCAGGGCGGCGCTCCACTGATAGCCGAAGCCAAAGGCCGTAATGACCCGGGTGGTGTCATGGGTGGAGTCCAGGGAGGCCGACTTGGTGCCGAGGGACCAGCGCGTCGCGGCCAGCCCGAGGGTGAGATAGAAATGTTCCGGCTTGCCCTCGAAGAAATAGAGGTAGTCGGCACCCAGGCTCAGGCTGGAGGCCGATTGGCGACCCGCGGGCAGGGTGGCCTCTGGGAAGCGGGTGTAGTCCAGTCGTGGCCGCAGCATGTTGCCGTCCAGGAGATCGATGGTTTCATGGATCCCGAAACCGAGCCCCCGGTGGCTATCTACGAAGGTCTTGAGGTCCCCGAGGGGCAGATCCGCGTGGGCCTGGAGGCCGTAGCGTGTTTCTTCGGCCAGCAGTCCCTGACCAAGGGTGGCCAGGAGCGCGAGGGGCAGGACATGGGCGAATTTCATGGGGCTCCCGAGGGCTGGCGGTCAAGATGGAGCGATTTTCCCACAGAAAAAGGCGCCCAATCGGGCGCCTTTTTCTGAAAAGAGGATGGTTGGATTAGACCGCGTGGTCCGTGCGGCGCTCTTTGAGGCGACCGGCCTTGCCCAGCTTGTCGCGCAGGAAGTAGAGCTTGGCGCGGCGGACCTTGCCGTGGCGCAGCACTTCCAACTTGTCGATGGTGGGGCTGTTGAGGGGGAAGATGCGCTCCACACCCACGCCGCTCGCAACCTTGCGGACGGTGAAGGAGGTGCGCATGCCGCCGCCCTTGATGCTGATGACGATGCCCTGGAAGAGCTGGATGCGCTCCTTCTCGCCTTCCTTTACCTTGACGTGCACCTTGACGGTGTCGCCGGGCTGGATGCGGGGCAGGTCGGAACGAAGCAGGCTGGCTTCGAGTTGATCGATGATGTGGCTCATGTGGGCTCCTGGGCCAGCGGTCCCAAACCTAGAGAGGCGGACATGGCTCGAAAGTCCCCGGACGGGGAGTCGAATAGTGTAACGGATTGGCCGGGAAAGGGAAGCAGTCGTTTGCGGGGGCCTTCTCCTAGCGTTTCCACCCCTTCCATCCCTTGGGTTTTGCCCGCTCCCAGTCCTGCGGATGCTCCACCTGCCAGGCGCACCACTGGGCGGGGCGGTCCAGGCTGGGCAGCTGGTCCTGGAGGTAGGTGGCCCAGAGGTCCGGGCGCAGGCGTCGGGTGCGTAGCATCGCCTCCCGCAGGCGCCAGAGGCGGATGGCGCCATGGTCCCCGCCCTGCAGCACGGCGGGCACTTCCAGTCCTTCAAACTGGGCCGGGCGCGTGTAGTGGGGGTGGTCCAGGAGGCCCGTGGCGAAGCTGTCCTCTTCGGCAGAGGCCTCGTTGCCCAGCACCCCGGGCAGCCAGCGACAGACGGCGTCGATGAGGAAGAGGGCTGGCAGCTCGCCGCCGCTCAGCACTGCCTGGCCCACGCTGAGTTCCTCGTCCACGCACCGTTCCACAGCCCGCTGATCCAGGCCTTCGTAGCGGGTGCAGACCAGGATGAGCTGGTCCAGGGCCGCCAGCTCCAGCACCTTGGCGTGATCCAGGGGTGGGGCGGCGGGACTAAAGTGGATGATCCGCCCCCGGCCCACCCGGGGCACTGAGGCCAGGGTGTCACGCAGGACCTCCGGGCGCAGCACCATGCCAGGACCACCGCCGAAGGGGCTGTCGTCCACGTGGCCATGGGCATTGCCGGAGAAGGGCCGGTAGCTGTGGGTGCTCAACCCGTGCCCCAGGTCCCGGAACGCGCGGCCCGTGATGCCAAGCCGGGCAGCCTCGAAGTATTCGGGAAAGAGGGTGAGAGCATCGATGCGCATCAGCCCGCCAGGTAGTGGAAGAACTTGGTGCAGGCCCGCAGGATGAGTCCAAAGCTGGAGGCGAAGTAGAGGGTGTTGCCCAGGGCCGCCGCCGCCCCCAGCCAGGCCCACATGGCCTGCTCCTCCAGGAGGGCCGCGCCCAGCAGGCAGAGGATGGCCGCAGGCAACTGATTGCCGAAGGGCAGGGGCACCGGCAGCGCCAGCAGGAAGCCCACCCAGGCGATGCAGGCACCCACCCAGCGGCGGTTGAGGGGGCGCTGCTCGGCCTCCTGCCAGCGCAGGCGGTCCAGGTAGGTCTCCAGTTTCGCCAGGGCCTCCTTGATGCGGCCCTTGTGGATGGGCTGGGCCTCGATGCGCTTGGGCACCCAGGGATGGGGCTTGCCCCAGGCCAGTTGAGTCCCCAGGGCCATGAGGCCCACGCCGCCGATGGGCGCCAGGCCCAGGTTCAGGCCGGGGATGAGGTTGGGCAGGGAGAGCAGCAGGACTAGCAGCCCGTAGGTCTGTTCCCCGTTGGCATTGAGCAGTTCGCCCAGGGTGATCTCCCCCTCCGCGTCGAGCAACGCATGGAGGGTCTCGAAGAATGGTTTCGGGGTGGATTGCACCCCATCAGCATGACCGAAACTCAATATGATTTCGGCACCGAGGGCTTCTGGCCCGCACGGACCAGCTGGCCGCAGGCCCCGCCCACGTCCTGGCCCCGGCTGCGGCGCACGCTCACGGGCTGGCCCGCATCCACCAGGAGCTTGCAGAGGGCGCTGATGCGGGTCTCCTCGGGTGGCTCGAAACCCACGCCCTCGTGGGGATTGAAAGGGATGAGGTTCACCTTGGCCGGGAAGTGCTGGGCGAAGCTGGCCAGGCGGCGGCCGTCCTCCAGGCTGTCCGTGAGGCCCTTCAGCAGCACATATTCCAGGGTGATGCGCTCGCCGGACTGGAGCGGGAAGCGGCCCAGGCACTGGGCCAGGGCCTCCAGGTTCCAGACCCGGTTCACGGGCATGATGCGGGAGCGGTGCTCATCCGTGGTGCCATTGAGGCTCAGGGCTAGGCGGGGGCGGCGGGGGTAGGTGCCCAGGCGGTCGATGCCAGTGACGAGGCCCGAGGTGGACACGGTGATGCGGCGGGGCGGGATGGCGAGACCCTCGGGATCCGTGAGGATGTCGAAGGCGGCCATGAGGTGGTCGAGGTTGTGCAGGGGCTCGCCCATGCCCATGAAGACCAGGTTGATGGGCCGATCCAGCGGATGGTCGTGATGGATGAGCATGGCCTGCACCTGGCCCACAATCTCCGCCGCGGAGAGGTTGCGGATGATGCCCATCTGGCCCGTGGCGCAGAAGGTGCAGCCCATGGCGCAGCCCACCTGGCTGGAGAGGCAGAGGGTGACCCGGTCCTCGTAGGGCATATGGACGCCCTCGACCTGGCGACCATCAGCAAACTCGAAAATGTGCTTGGTGGACCCGTCCAAGGAGGCCTGGCTCAGCAGGAGCTTCGGCCAGGCCAGGGCCACCTCAGCTTCCAGGCGGGCCCGCAGGGGCTTGGCGAGGTTCGTGAACTGGTCCCAGCGGGTCCAACGCTGGCGCTGAAGGCCTGCGAAGAGCTGCTTACCCCGCCAGGCGGGCTCACCCATACCGCGCAGCAGCTCCGAAAGCTCTGCCCGGCTCAGCCCGGCGGCATTGGGGCGAACCGAAGCACCGGCTTCCGGGGCCGGAAGATCCCAGAGTTGGCTCAAGCTAATCCATCTTGATCTTGAAAGAGTGCATCAGGCGGCGGTCATCCTCGGAAAAGGACTGGGAGGGCTCAGCCTCCTCGGTGTCCTCGGAGCCTGGCGTACGCTGGCCCAGCGGTGAGGCTTCCAGGATCAGCATGAGGCCGTAGCCCTTGGCCTGGATCTGGAAGGCCAGGTCCCTGCAATGGTCGTCCTCAGACAGGGCCTTGACCAGGGAATCTCCCAGCTCGCTCACCAGGTTGTGTAGTTGCTCTGGCAAGTCCATGGCTCCTCCTGCTCTAGGATACCAGTCAGCTCGTCAGTCCGAACCAGGCACGCACTTCCCGGGCCCAGTGGGCCCGCAGGGATTCCCGCGGGGCTTCGGCGGGGGCAACCTCCTGGCTGCGCCGTTCCATCAGGTCCACCAGCTTGTCGAGGAGCTGGGGCTCCCGTTTGAGGGAGGCCTCGAAGGCCTCCTTGGGCAGTTCCAGGACCTCGGCCTCGCTGAGGGCCACCACGGTGGCGCTGCGGGGGGCACCCGTGAGCAGGCTGGCCTCGCCAAACCACTGGCCCGGTCCCAGGTCCACCACGGGTTTCCAGAAGATCCCCGTGTAGGGAACCTCCAGTTCCTCGGCATGGACCACCTGGAGCCTGCCGCGGTGGACGGCGAAGAGGGAATCCCCGGGGTCGCCCTCCCGGATCACACCCTCTCCAGGGACCAGGTAACGGCGGCGCAGGTGGGGCCGCAGTTCTTCGACCCAGTGCTCAGGTAGACCCAATTCTTGGACCAGGGCCGCCATGAGCTTGGCGTCAAAGTTGGTCGGGGGCAGCGCCACCAGGGGCGAGGGGCCGTGGGGACCCATGAGCCGGAAGCCCTCCCGGGGCAGGATGGAGTTCGCCAGGCGGGAGGCCTGGAAGACCCCTTGCCTGCCATGGCGAAAGCCCCGGGCCCAGAAGCGGATCTCCAGGACGGCGCCACCCAGGTCGGATTCCCGTACCACCACCTCAGGGCGGTTGGAAGGATGGTGGGGGATGCCCGCCAGAGCGCGGGTGAGCTTTTCGAGAGCCACGTGCAGATCGGGGCGTGGCTCCACCACTAGGCGCGTGGTTCGGCGGTGCAGGCCTGAGGGCACGTAGAGGTTGGTCACCACTGCCTGGGCAATGGCCCGGTTGGGGAGGATGTCCATGTCGCCGTTTTCGGTGCGGAGCTGCACCGAGCGCCAGGTCATGGTCTCCACCTGGCTGATGAGCGTCTCCCGGCCGGGGCCGCCGCGCAGGTTGCCGGTGATCTCGATCCAGTCCCCCTCCTGGAAAGCGGGATCCAGATGGAGAGAGATGCCGGCGAAGAGGTTGCCCAGCACCTCCTGGAGGCTGAGGCCCACCACGGCGGCGGCGATGGCGCCGGTGCCCAGAAGTTGGCCCAGGCTTACCTCCAGCACATTCCGCAGGATGCCGCCCGCAGCCAGGAAGTAGAGGGCCACCACCAGCAGGTCCCGGGCGAAGCCTGGCGTGGCGCTCTTGGCCTGGCTCAGCAGGGGGTCCAGCAGAAGGAAGGACAACAGGCGGATGCCCAGGTAGGCCGCGGCGCACCAGAGGATCAGGTCCGCTGCACGGTGGGCCATGGGATGCGGGGTCATGCGAGGCAGTAGGAAGGCCGCTGCCAGGAGCATCAAGACGAGCAGAACCCAGGCCAGAACCCGGCGCGGTGCGCTGACTTTCTCCCTCAGGTCGCGGAACATGGGGAGATGTTAGCTCATTGCCCCCGAAACCGCGCCACGGCCCGCTCGGGGGCGCCGGTCCAGAAGGGACGGATGGCGGCGAGTCCTGCCAGCCGGGGATGCTGCAGCGAGATCGCATTCTGGGGTTCGACGCCCCCCAGGGCCAGGAGGTGTGGGCCTCCGGGGGGCAGGCCGTCCAGGAAGCGGTGCAGGCGCGCCGCGCCCCAAGGCACACCCTTGCCAGGGCTGGAGAATATGGGGGAAACCAGCAACTGCTCGGCTTGGGCCCGAGAGGGCCACTGGGTCTCGTCATGGAGGGGGCGAGATAGTGGTAGCAGGCTGGATGGGACCTCGGGGTAGGCCTCGGGGGCGTGGAGGCCGCAGCCTGCGGCCAGGGCTACATCCAGGCGGCCAACCACCCAGAGCTGTACGGTGGGGGCCGTGTCCTGGCACCAGCGGGCGGCCTCCAGCAGGGCTCCCGTGGCCAACTCCTTTTCGCGGATCATGAAGCCGTCCACGCCGCTTTGGAGAACCTGGCGCCAAGCCTGAGGCTCGAAGCCCAGGCCCGGGGTGATGGCCAGAAGGATCATCCGAAGAGGCTGTCCAGGGCCATGGCGTCCAGCTTGGGCAGGCCCATGACCGCGGCGTTTTCCGTGGCGTGGGCGGCCTGTCCCATGCCGCAGAGGGCCGTGGTGACGCCGGGGCAGGAGCGGCTGAACTGGAGGGCGGCCTGGGCGGGAGTCTTGAGACCCAGGGCGGCTGCGAAGCCATCTGGGAGCTGGCTGAGGATGCGGGCCTGCATGATGGAAGCGGAGGTCTGCACGGAGATGCCATAGGCCTGGGCGGCGGCCAGGGGGGTGAGGAGCTGCCCCTCCACCAGCTGGGTGGGCTCCAGGAAGGCCTCGGGCATGGCCAGGTTCAGGGGCAGCTGGATCCAGCCGAAGTGGTGCTCGGCCCCGGCGACGCTCGCGGCCACCTCCACGAGGCGGGCCAGGCTCAGGTGGCCGTCATGGCCAGGGGGCACCCGGAAGCCGTTCCAGGTCGCCACGCCGTAGGCGCGGATCTTCCCGGCGGCCACGAAACCCTCGCAGGCCTCGAAGGCCTCTCGGACCTTGGTGTAGAAGACCTCGGGCCCCCAGTGGGCCAGCTGCTGCTCAGGGTTATGCAGGTGGAAGAGGTCCAGGGTCTCAAGACCCAGGGCCTCCAAGCTGAGGTCCAGCTGGTGGGCCAGGTAGCGGGGAGTCATGGCGTGGCAGCCGTCCACCAGGTCATCCACTGAAAGGATGCCGGGGCCCTCCAGCACCCGCTGGAACCAGGCCCGTGGGCCCTCCTCGGGGCTGGTCTGGGGCACGGGTATGTAGCCGGCCTTGGTGGAGACGAAGTAGACCTCGCGGGGCAGGCCCTTGAACGCGGCGCCCAGGGCTCGCTCGGAACGCCCATCTCGGTAGTTGGCAGCCGTGTCGAAGACGTTCCCACCCGCGGCGAAGAAGGCCAGGGCGGCCTCCGTGTAGGCGGCGTCGCCCGCATCCGTGGCGGGGCCCAGGTATGTGCCCAGGCCGAGGGTGCTGAGATGCATGGTGCCTCCGGCCCTAACTATCCAGCTCTTCCTTGACACCGCTGGTGCCCATAGCGATGAGGTGGTCCGCAGCACGGCGGGCCCACTCAGAGCCCGGGTAGCTCTCCACCAGCTTCTGGTAGTAGCTCTTGGCTTCAGCGCGGAAGCTCTTGATGCGCTCATCGCTGAAGGCTGTGAGCTCCTTCTGATACTGGGCCACCTGCTCCTTGTCGAGATCCTTGAGGTCCTCCTTCTGGAGCTTGGCGGCGAAGGCCTTGTTGAACTGCAGCATCTCCTCACCCGTGAGCAGGCGCTGGCGCATGGCCTCGCCCAGGTAGTAGTAGGCCCGCTCCCGATCCACGTAGTCGGGGTAGGTCTCCAGCAGGGACTTGAGGCGCTGTTCGGCACCGGGGTAGTAGTAGGTGTTCACGTAGAACACGCCCACGTTCAGCTCATGTTCGGCGATACGGCGCCAGCACTGCAGGATCTTGGCCCGGGTCTCCGTGGCGTAAGGACTGCCGGGAGATTCCGTCAGGAGGGCCTGGAAGCCTTCCAGGGCCCGGCGGGTCTCCGCCTGGTCACGCTCGGCGCTCTCGATGGCCGAGAAGTGGCAGAGGGCGCGGTGGTAGTGGGCATAGTCCCGCAGTTCGTGCCGGGGGAAATAGTTCAGGAAGCTGGTGTATTCCACCTCGGCTTCGGGGTAGCTGGGGCTGGCCTGGAAGAAGAAGCTGTCCCCCAGGAGGAGCTTGGCCTTGGGGAACTCCGGGGAACCCGGCAGGTATTGTTCAAGGTGCCGCAGGGTGACCCGGGCCTCAGTGAACTTGCCCTGCTTCATTTGCGTATCGGCCGTGGCCATGAGCTCCGAAGCGGAAACCCCCTTGTCCATGGCCTTCGGCTTGCGGCAGCCCAGGCCCAGACTCGCCAGGGCGGCGGTCAGGGTGAGGGCGGTGAGGATGCGCTTCATGCGGACTCCGGAGACAGCACTTCAGACATGGCGGGACGGTGGGAAGGGTTCCAAGTTCGGTGCAGGTTCTCGAGCCAGGGTTCGGTGAGGGCTTGGGCCTCGGCCCGCAGTCGGTCATGGAAGACCTCATGGTAGAACCCCGATAGGCGATGCCGTTCCAGGAATTCTGGAGGCACGGCAGACCAGAGGGCCTCGGAGCCGTCGGGATCCACCACCGTGTCCTCGGCGGAATCCAGGAGGAGGATGGGGCGGTCCAGCTCATGGCCTAGGGGGAGGATCTCGGCCCGCCCCTCGTCCAGGGCTGAGCCGAAGGCGGCGGTGGCCCACCGGTGGCAGAGCGGATCGGCCTCGTAGCGCTGGACCAGCACGGGGTCCGAACAGACCCGATGCTTGTCCCCATGGAGGTGGATGGGGCGGTGGGGCATGAACCAGCGGAGGACCCGGGCGGCGATGACCAGGGCCTTGGAATTGGACCGCACGGCCACGGCGGGACTGGTGAGGATGAGGCCGTCCAGGGTGTCCGCGTGCCAGAGCAGGGTCAGGAGGGCGATGAGGCCGCCGAAGCTGTGGCCCAATACCACCTGGGGGCAGACGGGCAGGGGGGGCATGGGCACACCCTCCACCATGCGGGCCGTGGCCCCGGTGCGCTCGGCATCGTGGCGGCGCTCCTGGCGCAGGAAGAGGGCGAAATCATCCACAAATGGGCGGATGCCGTCCGCGTCCCCGCGGATGCCGCCGGAGCGGCCGAAGCCGTGGTGGTCCATGCTCGAGACGGACCAGCCCAGGTGGTGGAGCCAGTGGGCCGTGTGGCGGTAGCGCTCGCCATGCTCGCCGTAGCCGTGGGAGATCACCACCCGGCCCTTGGGACTGGGGTGCTCCCAACGGGCCCAGGCCAGGGGGAGGCCGCCATGGCCGGTCAGGAACCCACGGGCGGTGGGCTCCAGATCGGCAGGGATCACGGGGATGAATCCAGACATCCACCCAGAATAGCGTGGGGACGGAACATCTCCGATTGCCTTAAACTAAAAGGCTCCCCGGAAACGGGGGCGGGAGAGACCAACAATGGATTTCGAGACCCTGGTGCGGGCCAAGAACGAGCTGGAGCCCCGGGTCCGGCAGCTGGTCGACCACCTGGACCCTGAGCGCAAGGCCCTGGAACTGGAGCAGATCGAGGAGCGGACCACGGTCCCAGGCTTCTGGGATGACCCCGATGCTGCCAAGCCCCTGCTGCAGAAGCGGGGCACCCTGGCCAACGATATCGCCCTGGCCAAGCGCCTAGGCGGAGGCCTGGAGGACCTGGAGACAGGCCTGGAGCTGGCCCGGGAGGACGGAGACATGCTCGCCGAGGTGGAGCGGGTCGAGAGCGACCTCCGCACGGCCATCGAGGATTCCGAGCTGCGCATGATGCTCAGTGGGGACTTGGACCACAACCGGGCCATCGTGGCCATCGCCCCCGGGGCGGGCGGCACGGAGAGTCAGGACTGGGCGGCCATGCTGTTGAGGATGTACCTGCGCTTCTGCGAGGCCAAAGGCTGGCCCACAGAGATGCTCGACTACCAGGATGGGGAGGAGGCCGGCATCAAGGGTGCCACCTTCATCGTGGATGCCCCCTTCTCCTATGGCTACCTGCGGGCCGAGGCCGGGGTCCACCGCCTGGTGCGCATCAGCCCCTTCGACTCTGCCAAGCGCCGCCACACCAGCTTTGCCGCGGTCTACGTGAGCCCCGAGCTGGATGACACCATCAATGTGGACATCCCGGAGAAGGACCTGAAGATCGATGTGTTCCGGGCCAGCGGTGCTGGTGGCCAGCATGTGAACCGCACCGAGTCCGCCGTGCGCTTCACCCACCTGCCCACGGGCATCGTGGTGAGCTGCCAGAACGAGCGCAGCCAGATCAAGAACCGGGCGACGGCGCTGAAGGTGCTGCAGGGTCGACTCTATGAATTAGAGCAGCGCAAGTTCCTGGAGCGGGTGGCCGCGGCCAGCGGTGACAAGGCCGATGTGGCCTGGGGCAGCCAGATCCGAAGCTATGTCCTGCAGCCCTACCAGATGGTCAAGGATCACCGCACTGGCGCAGAAACCAGCCAGACGCAGAAGGTGCTGGACGGGGACATCGACGTGTTCATCCGCACCCAGCTGCTGGCCAAGCGCCTCCGGGCCGAAAGCTAGGACTGAGGCTTCTCTAGGCCCTTGGCGATTTCGATCTGCTCATCCTTGGGCAGCCGGAATATCCAGCGGCCGGTGATGCGATCCCAGAGGTCGAAGCAGCAGAGCCAGTTCAGGAGACCAGCCACCATCACGTAGGTGGCGCCGTATTCCTGGGTGAGGGTGCGCACGGGCTCGGTGCCGGCCCCGCCGAAGGCCCAGCCGAAGGCGGCATAGAGGGGGCCAATGCCCCCGGTGGCCAGGGCGCCGAGGGTGGGGAGCCAGGCTCCCGGCACGGGCACGAAGACCCCGCCCTTCACACCATCCACAGCCCCGAACTGCATCTGGAGGGCGCCCAGCACGCAAAAGACCACCCAGACGCTGAAGAAGGCCTTGGCCTTTCCTTTTTCGCCAATAGCCCAGTAGCCTGCGCCAGGCACCAGCCACTGGAAGAAGATCGGCTTCCAGGCTGCCTGCACCGCCTTCTGCTTGCGAAGCGGCATGGGGAGTCTCAGGACGGGCTTTTCGTCAGTCATGGAAATAGGTTACCTCAGACGCCATCGGGGTGCGTGCAGGCCCGCCCATCCTGCGTACAGGGGGGTGGTTTAAATTAAATCATTATATTTCTACGTTTATTGATATTCGGTCCATGATGGGCTCAGGGCCGCACTCCCAAGTTAAACGGAGGCCCGACCAGAGCACATCATGGGGAACGACAAGAAGCCGAAGAAAGCCAAGCCTGCCGTCGTGCACGGCGCCACGTCCCGGGGTTCGGAACTGTCCAGCAGCCGACTCACCGAAACCACCAAGCAGTCCGGGCTCAATCCGGCCAAGAAGAAGAAGTAGGACTGACTCCGACTACTTCCAGCTGTAGGTCAGGCTCACACCGAAGTTGCGGCCGGGCTGGGAGTAGCGGGGGATGTAGGAGTCTCCGGCCGAGAAGCCGCGGACGTCTTCCCAGCGCCAGTAGGTCTTGTTCAGCAGGTTGAAGACGCCGCCCTGCAGGCGCCAGTCGCCCTTCCACTGGAAGCTGGCGAAGCTGATGATGTCCAGCTTGGCGTAGCCCGTGGGGAGGTAGGGGTTGGTATAGCCGTTGGAGGGATCCAGTGCCACGTCTCCGGCCTTTTTGGCGGAAACGGCGGTGAGGGTGGCGTCCGCGCCCCAGCGCTCCTTCTGGTGGTAGCCGATGCTCAGGGAGGTTCGCAGGGGGGCCACGGTGTTGATGGGGGCGTGGGTGCGCTGATCCTCACCCTTGGCGTAGGCGATGGAGAGGTTGGAGCGCCAGCCCTGGAGGAAGACACAGCCCGCGCGCAGTTCGGCGCCCTGGATCTGGACGTCCTCGATGTTCTGGTACTGGAAGGTGAAGTCCAGGCCTGAGGCGACGTCAGGGCCCAGGTTCACGTCCTGGATGAAGTTCTTATAGCGGTTCTGGAAGATGGCCAGGCCCAGGTTCCAGGTGTCGCCCTCGCCGCGCAGGCCGACCTCGTAGCTCTGGCTGCGCTCGGGCTTCAGGTCGGGGTTGGGGATGATCCGGTAGCCCGAGGAGAAGGAGGTGAGGGTGAAGTTGGTGTAGTCGTAGGGGGGGTTGCGGAAGCCCTCGGCGTATTGGGTGTAGGCCGTCCACGTGCTGTCCAGCTTCCCGATGATGCCCAGCTTGGGCGTTACGGCGGAGTTGGAGATGGAGGCCACCTTGGCGCCCAGCACGTTGCCTGCCTCGAAGATGGGGTCCGTGTGGGGGGACAGGGCGTAGCGGTCAAAGCGCAGGCCCGGCACGAAGGACCAGGTGCCGCTGGGGCTGAGGATCTCACCCTGGAGGAAGAGGCCGGTGGTGCTGGTGGTGGAGTCGGGGATCAGCTTGGTGGGATAGAGCTGGCCCGCCACGTTGTTGGTGGTGACCCCGGTGTTGAAGGTGAATTGGGTGCGGTTGTAGGGCTCGGCGGTCTCGGTGCGGTTCAGGTCCAGGCCGAAGAGCAGGCGGTGGGACCAGTCCCCCACGGTGAAGCGACGCTCCGCCTGGGAGCGCAGGCCCCAGATGGTCTGATCGAAGTTGTAGTCCGTGTAGCGGACGGTCTCCAGCATCGGCGTGACCGTGCGCTTCTCCCGGAACTCATCCGTGTGCTCCAGGCTGTGGGCGGTCTGGTAGAAGAGACGCCACTCCGCCCGCTGGATGAAGGCCGAGTCATCCTCGAAGACATGTTCCACGCTGAACTGATTGCGGCGGTTCCGGTCATTGCCCAGGTCCTTGATGATGAAGGTGCCGGGGGCGCCGAAGGCCGGGCCCTGCAGGTTCAGGAGGTGGATCTGATCCTTCCGCTCAAAGCCCTGAAAGCCGAAGCGCACCTGGTTGTGGGCGTTGGGCTTCCAGCCGAGCTTGCCCAGCACGCTGGTGGAGTCGATCTGCATGGGGTTGGGCGTGCCGGTGGCGGGTGTGGTCTCGTTGCCGACCCGGTAGGTGGCCGTGAGGATGCCGTCCCACTCGCCCTGGCGTCCCGCCACGATGGCCGTGTTGGACTTCTGGTTGTTGACGCTGGCGTAGCCGGTCTTGAGGCGGCCGCCGAAGTGGCCATCGGCGCTAAGCAAGTCCGCGGGGTCCAAGGTGGTGTAGGTCACCACGCCCGCCAGGGCGTCACTGCCGTAGAGAGCAGAACCGGAGCCGCGTAGGATCTCCACGCGCTTGAGGGTGTCCAGGTCCACGAAGTCGCGGCTGAGGCCGCGGGAGGCCTCGGCGCCGTCGGGCAGGTTCACGCCATCCACGAGGATCAGCACGCGGTTGCCGCCGATGCCGCGGATGCTGAAGCTGGAGGCGCCCTGGCGATCCGGCTGGTTGCTCACCTCGACGCCGGGCTCATTGCGGGTCAGGTCGATGATGTTCGTGACCAGCTGCCGCTCGATCTCCTTCTCCGTGGTCACGGTGACCGTGGTGGTGGTGTCTTTCTCGGCCCGCTCCGTTCGGGTGGCGGAGATGACCACCACGGCTGAGGGGATGTCCTCTTTCTTCTGTTTTTTGGCTTTTTCTTCGACCTTCTTGGTGGCCGGCGTGGACTGCTGGGGCACGTCCTCCGCGCGGAGCTGGGCTGCGGTCAGCATCAGGGACAGGCCGGAAAGAAGCAGAGGAAGGGCAGAGGCTTTGCGCATGGGGCTCTCGGAAAGGGGGGTGTGGTGAGGGTGGAAAACCAGTGAACCTTCCCAGTTCAGCAAGAACGCCAAGGCCCAGTCCAGGATTACCTGACCGAACAGTTGGTTTTGGTCGAAAAGTGTGATCAAAGTGCGGCAAGGGGGCCTAAATGCCCTGGTTTCATGACTCATTCGTGACAATCGAAGCCCTGTGGCAACAACGGATTCTGGATAATCAGGCGCAAAAAAGGGGGGCCATTTGGCCCCCCTTTTCAGTTCACCAGCGCCAGGACTAATCCGTGGCGAAGGGGAGCAGCGCGATATTGCGGGCGCGCTTGATGGCTTCCACGAGCTCGCGCTGGTGGACGGCGCACACACCGCTGGTGCGGCGGGGCAGCACCTTGCCGCGCTCAGGGGTGAAGGCCTGGAGGGTCTTCACGTCCTTGTAGTCGATCATGAGGGACTTCTCGACGCAGAACTTGCAGAACTTGGCGCGTCGTCCCCCAAAAGCCTTCTTCTTCTTGGGCTTGCCCTTCTTGGCATCGGCGCGGCGC
>CAIWKE010000033.1 GCA_903913215.1 uncultured Holophagaceae bacterium | reverse complement strand
TCCCCCATCTGCGTGATCCTCGGCGACAACATCTTCCAGGACAGCCTAAAGGCCGAGGTGGAGGCCTTCTCTAAGCAGGGCCAGGGCGCCCGCATCCTGCTGAAGCCCGTGGAGGATCCTCAGCGCTACGGCGTGGCGGAAGTGGTGAACGGCAAGGTTCTCAGCATCGAGGAGAAGCCCAAGGCCCCCAAGTCGAATTTGTCGGTTACGGGCATCTACTTCTACGACGCCACTGTCTTCGACATCATCAAGACCGTGAAGCCCTCGGGGCGCGGCGAGATGGAAATCACGGACGTGAACAATGCCTACATCCAGCGGGGCCAGATGAGCTCCGGCACCTTCCAGGGCTGGTGGACGGATGCGGGCACCTTCCCGAGCCTGGCTCAAGCGAACGAACTGGCCATCCACGCAGGTGCCCCGTTTCCCCAGACCAAGGGCAGGAGCTAGCCATGGCATTCAAGAAGGGCCCCATCGAGGGCGTCGTCATCGTGCCCTTTCGCAAGTTCGTGGACGAGCGGGGCTGGCTGGCGGAGATCTTCCGCCACGATGAGCTGCCCGCCTGGTTCCGCCCCGAGATGTCCTATGTGAGCGTCACAAACCCCGGCGTGCTGCGCGGCCCCCACGAGCACGTGGATCAGGCGGACCTCTTCTGCTGGGTGGGCCCTGGCGACTTCAAGCTCACCCTCTGGGACAACCGCCCAGACAGCCCTACCTACCTGAACCGGATGGAAGTGGCCATGGGTGTTAACAACCCGGGCTCCGCCCTCATACCCAAGGGGGTGGTGCACTGCTACCGCTGCATCAGCCATGAGCCAGGCTTCGTTATCAATTGCCCGGATCAGCTCTTCATGGGCCAAGGCAAGGCGAGCCCCATCGATGAGATCCGCCACGAGGATGATCCGCAGAATCCATTCGTTATGGACGAGCTGGCGCGTCGGGTGCACGCCTGATGCGAGTGCTCGTCACCGGCGGTGCCGGTCAGCTGGCCCATGCCATTCGCCTGATCTGGGCGGAGCATGATTTGTTGATTCCTGCTGAGTCGGAATTGGACCTCAGCCGCCCTGAATCCATCCAATCAGTCGTCTCCTCCGTGAAGCCTGATGTGCTGGTGAACTGCGCAGCCTTCACCCAGGTGGATCGCTGCGAGTCCGAGGCGGCCCTGGCACGGCTCATCAACGCCACGGCCGTGGGCTGGCTGGCGGAGGCCTGCGAGGCCCAGGGGGCGATGCTGGTCCAGGTCAGCACGGACTATGTCTTTGACGGCACGGCAACGCGCCCCTACCGCGAGGACGACCCCACGAACCCCACCTCGGTCTATGGCCGCACCAAGCTGGAGGGCGAGCACCAGGCGGCCCGCTGCAGCCGGCACCTCATCGCCCGCACCAGCTGGCTCTACGATGCCTGGGGCAAGAACTTCCTCAACACCATGGTGAACGCCGCCAACCAGGGACGCTCGCTGCGCGTGGTGGACGACCAACGCGGGGCTCCCACCACCTGCCGGGCCCTGGCGCGGCAGCTCAAGCTGGCCGCCGAGCAGCAGTGGCAGGGCCTCGTCCACACCACCTGCCAGGGGGAGACCACCTGGTACGGCTTTGCCAAAGCGATCTTCGAGGCCAAG
>CAIWKE010000032.1 GCA_903913215.1 uncultured Holophagaceae bacterium | reverse complement strand
GGCTGCTCTGGAGAAGGACAGAGAACTGGACTACGCCAACATCCGACTGTTCCTGTGGACCTACTACGAGGAGGACGATTCAGCTGCCCTGCCATTCGCTGAACTCCTGGATGCGTTGAACCGTGCCCTTGTGTTCCAGGAGTCATCCCCAGTGTCGAGGCAGCGACTGGGAAAGCTGCTCAAGAAGGACGGCATCACATCTGAGGATGGTGTGGTTCGTGGACTGAGGGTGCGGCTGTGTGACGACCCTACTAGCTGCTCTTACACGGATAGGTATAGGGTCTGCCCCGCCGCCCCGTGTTCGCTAAGTTACCTAGGGGGGGTATAAATCGATTCAGGGGTCTTTCCTGGCAGCGACACGAAACCCGGGCGGGTTGTCAGGGCAGCCGAAAGGGTTCGGTTAGTAGGTTGGGCACCCGTGGTCATATCGGGATCGAGGCGGCGGTGCTAGGAAAACCCCTCCCGGGGGTACCTGTTGACGGAAAGTCGGTATAAAGGTTGACCACCCCCGGTCCTCACAAAATAACCTTGTAGATCAAGGCAAAATACCCGCCCGGGGTTGTGCCCATGTTGTGTCCTTGGACCGTGAAAAGGGTATAATTGAGGTTCACTTGCGGGTGAAACGAGTCATCTTTGGCAGGACTGAAAATCGCCTGATAGCTAATGCCATCAAGGGTTTTCACGAGGTCACCGACAGTCGGTCTGATACCGCCCCTGCAGCTTAGAAGGCTGCTGCTCTATCCACCTGAGCTATGAGCGCGCACTACCAGTCTAGCGGGTCGGGGGGGGGTCCGATGCGGTGGGCGGAAATTGCTGACCCGTGGATCGACAACTTTGCTCTTCCACCACGGACTTCGAACCTCGTATCTTGAGATGTGCCTAAAGTCCTTCTGATCGACGACAGCCAGATGATGCGGGTCTACCTGCGGCGCTGCCTCGAAAAGGGCGGCTTCGAGGTGGAGGAGTGGGTGCCCCTCTCCGCCATGGAGATCCCCGATCGCATCACGGAGTCGGCGCCGGACCTGCTGCTCACGGACTACTCCATGACTGGCTGCAACGGTTCCACCGTGGCCCGCATGGCTCAGAAGACCAACCCAGACCTGCCGATCATCGTGCTCACGGCCTTCATGAATGACGACATGGAATCGAACCTCGTGCGCCTGGGCGTGAAGCGCGTCCTTACCAAGCCCATCACTTCCGAGGATCTGCTCAAGGCAGTCGAGGAAGTGATGAGCGAGGTGGGTGGAGGCGAATAGCCCCGTCCTAGGTGGTAGGCGGTCAGGACTCGGCTTCGGCGTCGTTGCTGATGCCCAGGCGGTCGAAGGCGTAGAAGACCAGGCTGAGGCAGATGGCCACGACCGTGCCCAGGGCCATGCCGCGCAGTTCCACGGTGCCCAGCTTCACTGCGGCGCCGCTGATGCCGCTGATGAGCACCACAGACGTGAGAATCAGGTTCCGGGGCTGGGTGTAGTCCACCTTCTTTTCGATGAGCATGCGGATGCCCGCGGCGGCGATGACACCGAAGAGCAGGATGCAGACACCGCCCATGACCGGGACGGGGATGCTGCGGATCATGGCGGCGAGCTTGCCGGAGAAGGACACCAGGATGGCAATGACGGCAGCGCCACCAATCACCCACACGCTGTAGACCTTGGTGATGGCCATGACGCCGATGTTCTCGCCGTAGGTGGTATTGGGGGTGGCGCCCACCAGGCCGGACAGCACGTTGGAGATGCCGTCACCCAGGAGGGAGCGGTGCAGGCCCGGATCCTTCACCAAGTCCCGACCCACGATGTTCCCGGTCACCACCAGATGGCCCACATGCTCAGCCAGCACCACAAGCGCGGCGGGCAGGATGATGAGAATGGAAGGCCAGTGGAACTTGGGCGCGTAGAGGGTGGGCACCTCGAACCAGTGGGCACTGTGCACCGCACTGAAGTCCACCACGCCCAGGGCCAGGGAGAGCAGGTAGCCCGCGACGACACCCAGCAGGACCGGAATCACGGCCATGAAGCCCCGCAACAGCACAGAGGCCAGGATGGTTACAGCCAGGGTGGAAAGGGACACGATGAGGGCCAGCTTCACGCTCATGCCCAGTGGCACGGTGCTGGCGGTCAGGCCCGCCATGTTGGTGGCCACCGGTGCCAACTCCAGCCCGATGATGGCCACGATGGCGCCCATGGCGGCGGCGGGGAAGATGATGTCGATCCACCGGGTGCCGGCCAGGCGTACGATCTGGGAGACCAGGATGAAGACCAGACCGAACACAATGAAGCCGCCCTGGGCGGCGGCATAGCCCTGGCCAGAGGCCAGCACTGCGAAGACCGGGGAGATGAAGGCGAAGCTGGAGCCGAGGTAGGCCGGAATGCGGCCCTTGGCCACGAAGAGGTAGATGAGCGTGCCCACACCATTCATGAGCAGACAGGTGGCGGGGTTCACCTTGAAGAGGAAGGGCACCAGCACCGTCGCGCCGAACATGGCGAAGAGGTGCTGGAGGCTCAGCGGGAAGGTCTGCAGCAGGGGCAGTCGTTCGTCGACGTCGATGGTGCGGCGCATGAAACCTCGTTGAGGTGGGAACCGCCCGGGGGACCGAAGGTGGTTCTCAGATAGGGAAAGGTGGACCGGATGTCCTGGAGACAGTTCCATCTTTTCGCATCTGCCGCCGGGGTGGGGACACTATTTGACAAGCGCTCAGTCATCCAGCTTCAGCCGGTAACCCACCCCCGGCTCGGTCTGCAGATGGCGGGGCCGGGAGGGCTCCTCCTCCAGCTTGTGGCGGAGCTGGGCCATGTAGACCCGCAGGTACAAGGGCTGGGCCCCGGCCACGCCGCCCCAGACCTCCTTGAGCAGCTGGTGCTGGGTGACCACCTTGCCCGCGTGGCGGATGAGGGTGGTGAAGAGCTTGTATTCCAGAGGGGTGAGGTGCACCTCCTGGTCATCCACCAGTACCAGCCGCTTGGCCAGATCCACCCGCCAACGGCCCAGCACGAAGATCGGATCCGCCGCTGACTGGGGGTCTGCATGGCGCAGGGCCACCCGCACCCGGGCCAGCAGCTCACTGGTGCCAAAGGGCTTGGTGAGATAATCGTCGGCCCCCACGTCCAGGGCGCCCACCTTGTCCGACTCCTGGCCCCGGGCGGAGATCACGATGACAGGGATACGGCTCCACTCCCGCAGGCGGATCATGAGGTCCAGGCCATCCATGTCCGGCAGACCCAGGTCCAGGAGGATCACATCAGGCCGGTGCTGGACGGCCAGGTTCAGCCCCTCCTGGCCCGTGGGGGCTTCCAGGTAGCGATAGCCGCCGCCCTCCAGGGCCACTCGCAGGAAGCGGCGCATCTGGGGTTCGTCCTCCACCAGGAGGATCAGGGGTTCGGAACCAGTCATCCTTCCTCCGGCATGGGCGGCGCCGTGCCCAGGGGCAGGGTCACCAAGAACTGGGCGCCGCCCTGGGGATGATTGACTGCCTGGATGCGGCCGCCATGAGCAGTGACGATGCCCTTGCAGATGGCCAGGCCCAGCCCCGCGCCCGGGCGGCTGGCGGCGGCCTCGCCCCGGGCCAGCTTCTCAAAGATGCGTTCCTCCTCACCGGGGGCGATGCCGGGCCCCTGGTCCGTCACCGAGAGGGTCAGGGACTTGCCCGCGGCCCAAGCCTTGATGACCACGGGAGTGCCCTTGGGGGAGTACTTGATGGCGTTGTCCACGAGGTTCAGCAGCACCTGCTCCATGAGCACGGCGTCCATGGCCACCAGGGGCAGATCCTCGGGGATCTCGGCGTGAATGCGGGCGGCCTCGGCGCCCAGTTCTCGGCGGTTGAGGGCGGCGCCCACCACCTCCTCCACGGGAATCCATTCGGTATGCAACTCCAGGGAGCCCGCCTCCAGGCGTGTGATGTCCAGCAGGTTGCTCACCAGGCGGTGGAGACGCTGGGCCTCTTCCTGAGCGGAGATGAGCAGGTCGCGCCGGGCGGCCTCGGACAGGTCTGGGGTCTCCAGGGCCGTGCTGACGGCGCCGGTGATGACGCCCAGGGGGGTGCGCAGGTCGTGGGAGACGGAGCTGAGCAGGGCGTTCCGCAGGCGCTCCTCATCCGCCCGCCGCCGGTCGCGGGAACCCTGCTCCGCCAGCAGGGCCCGCTCCAGGGCCAGGGCGGTCTGGTTGGCGAAGGCCTCCAGCAGCTGGCGCTGGTCGGGCTCAGCCCAGCGGGGCGTCCCCTGAGGCAGCACACCCATGACGCCGATGGCGCCGGAGCTGCCCTTCAGGGGCAGGTAGGTGGCCCGGGCCCCAGGCAGGGTGAGGGTGCCCAGCCCGGCGGGTTCCGCGTGGTCGAAGACCCACTGGGCCACGCCCAGTTCCTGCTCATTGAGGGGGAAAGCCAGGGGGTGGGCGGGGGCCTGCAGCCTTCCGTGCTCGTCCGGTTGCAGGACCACACCCTGGCTCTGGAACTGGTTGGTGACGTTCTGAATGGCCGAGACGACCAGGGCCGTAGATTCTGCGCTGCGGGCCAGTTCCTGGCCCAGGCGGTAGAGGGCGTGGGTGCGCTGCTCCCGGCCCCGGGCCAGCCGGGCCTGGGCGCGGATGCGCTCAGTGAGGTTCCCGATGACCACGCCCAGCAGCATCATCACCGCGAAGGTTCCCACGTGCCGGAAGTCCGTGACGGCGAAGGTGAAGTAGGGGGGCACGAAGAGGAAGTCCACGGCCGCCACGCTGAGCAGCGAGGCGAGGAAGGAGGGCCCCCGGCCGAAGCGGGTGGCCACCAGGAGGATGCCCAGCAGGTAGACCATCACCACATCCGCCAGATCGGTACGGTGGAAGAT
Source organism: uncultured Holophagaceae bacterium (assembly GCA_903913215.1). Classification (GTDB taxonomy): domain Bacteria; phylum Acidobacteriota; class Holophagae; order Holophagales; family Holophagaceae; genus Geothrix. The sequence continues at coordinate 65,957 of CAIWKE010000032.1, read as the reverse complement.
GAAGTTCGCCAGGAGGCTGGCGATGCCCACTGTCAGGGCTGCCAGCAGGTAGTTCCGGGCCGGGCTGGTGATGCCCCGCCGAAGGAGGGGCATGCCCGGCTCCCGGCCGGGTTCGCCGCTGATGACGTAGACATCGATGGTGCCGCTACCCCGGATAAGGGCATCCACGGTCGAGCCCATGATCAACTCCAGCCAGCGGGGCCGGGAGGGCTTGCCCACGACGATCTTGGTGATGTTGCGGTCCTGGGCGAAGGTGAGGATGTCCTCCACGAGGGTGCCGCCTCCTTCGATGACGGCGGTCTCGCCACCCAGCTTCTCCGCCAGGCTCAGGTTGGCCTCAATGTGAGCCCGGTCCTCTGCCGTGAAGTGCAGGTGCTGCCGGGACTCCACATAGAGGGCCAGCCAAGGCGCGCCCAGGGCGCCGGCCATCCGGCGGGTGCCCCGGATCAGACGCTCGGACAGATCACCGGCGCTGACACAGACAAGCAGGCGGTCCCCTGCGGCCCAGGTCTTCCGGATGCCCTCGGAGGCCATGTAGCGGCGCATCTGGGCGTCCACGCTCTCAGCCGTGTGACGCAGGGCCAGCTCGCGCAGGGCCAGCAGGTTGCCCTTGCGGAAGAAGTGCTCCCGCGCGTGGCGGGCCTGATCCGGCAGGTAGACCTTCCCCTCCTTGAGGCGCACCAGGAGATCATCGGGGGGCAGGTCCACCAACTCCACTTCGTCCGCCCGCTCCAGCACGGTGTCCGGGACGTTCTCCCGGACGATGACGCCCGTGATCTGGGCCACCACGTCCTTGAGACTCTCCAGGTGCTGGACATTCAGGGTCGTGTAGACATCGATGCCCGCGTCCAGCAGCTCAAGGACGTCCTGCCAACGCTTGGCGTGGCGGGAGCCCATGATGTTGGTGTGGGCCAGCTCGTCCATGAGGATGAGGGCCGGCCGCCGCGCCAGGGCCGCTGGCAGGTCGAACTCCGGGAGGAACTGCCCTGCATAGGCGAGCTCCTTGCGGGGCAAGACCTCGAGGCCCTCGACCAGGGCCGCCGTCTCGCTGCGGCCATGGGTCTCCACCACGCCGACGAGGACGTCAAGCCCCTCCGCCCGCCGTTCCCTGGCTTCAGCGAGCATCGCGTAGGTCTTCCCCACCCCGGGTGCCGCGCCGAAGAAGACCTTCAGCTTCGAGCGGCGGGCACGGGATTCCTCCTCCTGCACGCGGCGGAGCAGTTGATCGGGATCGGGCCGACGATCGTCCACGGAGCTAGGCTAGCGCAGCTGGTCAAGGGCGAGGTTCAACTTCAGCACATTCACACGGGATTCCCCGATCACACCCAAGGCGGGCCCTTCAATCTGGGCGACCACCAGATCCCGGACCTTGGCCTCGTCGAGCCCCCTGGCCTTGGCGACACGGCGTACCTGGTAGGCAGCGGCGGCGGGGCTAATGTGGGGATCCAGACCGCTCCCGGAGGCCGTCACCAGGTCCACGGGCACGGGGCCCTGGGCGTCAGGGTCTGCGGCCTTCAGGGTGGCGATGCGCGCCTGGACAGCGTTGTGCAGGTCAGGGTTGCTGGGGGCCAGGTTGGAGCCCCCACTGTTGGCGGCGTTGTAGGGTAGGGGCTTGTTGTTGGCATCCACCGTGGCTGAGGGGCGGCCCCAGAAATCCCGGGGGGCTGTGAAGGACTGGCCAATCCATTCGGAGCCGAGGACCTGGCCATCCCGGTAGACCAGGCTGCCTAATGCCTGGTGCGGGAAGAGCACCTTGGCGAGGCCCGTGGTGAGCAGGGGGTAGGCCAGACCGGTAAGCAGCGAAAGGGCCAGGAAGGAGACGAGGGCAGGGCGAAGTTGTGTGTTCATGGAATCCTCAGGCAGTGAGATGGAGGGCGACCAGCAGCCAGTCGATGACCTTGATGCCCACGAAGGGCACCACCAGTCCGCCCGCTCCGTAGACGAGGAGGTTGCGTTGCAGAAGCTGGGCCGCGCCCACGGGGTGATATTTCACGCCGCGCAGGGCCAGGGGGATGAGCACCACGATGATGAGGGCGTTGAAGATCACCGCTGAGAGGATCGCGCTTTCGGGGCTGTGCAGCCCCATGACGTTGAGGGCGCCCAGGGCCGGGTAGGTGGCCACGAAGGCCGCAGGCAGGATGGCAAAGTACTTGGCCACATCGTTGGCGATGCTGAAGGTTGTAAGTGAACCCCGGGTCATCAGCATCTGCTTGCCGATCTCCACGATCTCGATGAGCTTGGTGGGATTGGAGTCCAGGTCCACCATGTTCCCAGCCTCCTTGGCCGCCTGGGTGCCGCTGTTCATGGCCACGGCCACATCCGCCTGGGCCAGGGCCGGGGCGTCGTTGGTGCCGTCCCCGGTCATAGCCACCAGGCGGCCCCCCGCCTGGTACTCGCGGATCAGCTTGAGCTTGGCCTCCGGTGTGGCCTGGGCCAGGAAGTCGTCCACCCCGGCCTCGGCGGCGATGGCGGCGGCTGTGAGGGGGTTGTCGCCGGTGATCATCACGGTCTTGATGCCCATGCCGCGGAGTTCGGCAAAGCGCTCCTTGATGCCGCCCTTGACGATGTCTTTGAGCTGCACCACGCCGAGAGCCCGGGCTCCCTCGGCCACCACGAGGGGGGTACCTCCGGCCATAGAGATCTGGTCCACGGTGCGGCGCAGGTCCTCCGGGAACTGGCCGCCCTGGGCCTGGACGTAGTCCTCGATGGCGGAGGCGGCGCCCTTGCGGATCTGGCGCTCGCCCATGTTGACGCCGCTCATGCGGGTCTGGGCCGTGAAGGGCACGAAGTGGGCATCCAGGGCGTGGATGTCCCGCTCGCGGAGGTCGTACTGCTCCTTGGCCAGCACCACGATGCTGCGGCCCTCGGGGGTCTCGTCTGCCAGGGAGGAAAGCTGGGCCGCATCGGCCAGCGCCTCGAAAGTCACACCCTCGGCGGGCAGGAAGGCCACGGCCTGGCGGTTCCCCAGGGTGATGGTGCCGGTCTTGTCCAGAAGTAGCACATCCACGTCCCCGGCAGCTTCCACGGCCCGGCCCGAGGTGGCGATGACGTTGGCCTGAATCATGCGATCCATACCGGCGATGCCAATGGCGCTGAGCAGGCCACCGATGGTGGTGGGGATGAGGCAGACCAGCAGGGAGACCAGCACCACCAGGGTCACAGGGCTACCCTGCCCAGCGGCCTTCACGCTGAAGATGGAGAAGGGCAGCAGGGTGGCCGTGGCCAGCAGGAAGATGATGGTGAGCCCCGCCAGGAGGATGTCCAGGGCGATCTCGTTGGGCGTCTTCTGGCGCTTGGCGCCCTCCACCATGGCGATCATGCGGTCCAGGAAGCTCTCACCGGGATTCGAGGAGATGCGGATCACCAGCCAGTCCGAAAGCACCAGGGTGCCGCCGGTGACCGCCGAGCGGTCGCCGCCGCTTTCGCGAATGACGGGCGCGCTCTCGCCGGTGATGGCGCTTTCGTTGACGGAGGCCACGCCTTCCACCACCTCGCCATCCCCAGGCACAGTTTCCCCGGCTTCAACCAGCACCAGGTCGTTGATGCGCAGGTCCGGCGCGTCCACGGTGTCGAAGCTGCCTTGGCGGTCACCACTGCGCAGGCGTTTGGCTTTCACGTCCCGCTTGGACTTGCGCAGGGAGTCCGCCTGGGCTTTCCCGCGGCCCTCGGCCATGGCTTCGGCGAAGTTGGCGAAGAGCAGGGTGAACCAGAGCCAGAGGGAGATGGCCAGGATGAAGGCTGGCCGACCTCCGCCATGACCCGTGAGGGCCTGAGCCCAGAGGCCTGTGGTGAAGGCGCTGCAGATCCACACCGTGAACATCACGGGATTGCGGAGTTGGTGGAAGGGGCTGAGCTTGCGAAAGGAATCGAGCACGGCGCGGCGCACGATGCCGGACTCGAAAAGGGGCCGGGCCGAGATGTCCTGCCGGGAATGGGAAACCATGTCAGCTCCTGGGTCAGCGCAGCGCCAGTTGCTCGGCGATGGGACCGAGCGCCAGGGCGGGAATGAAGGTGAGGGCCCCGACCAGGAGCACCACACCGATGAGGACACCCACGAAGAGGGGCGTGTGGGTGGGCAGAGTGCCCAGCCCCTCGGGCGTGTGCTTCTTCTGGACCAGGGAGCCCGCCAGGGCCAGCACGGGCCAGAAGACGCCAAAGCGGCCCAGCAGCATGGCCAGGGCCAGGCCGTAGTTGTAGAAGTGCGTGTTGACGCTGAGCCCGGCGAAGGCGCTGCCGTTGTTGTTGGCGGAGCTGCTCCAGGCATAGAGGATCTGGGTGAAACCGTGGGGACCTGGATTGCTCACGGCGGCCATGGCAGAAGGATTCAGCACTGAAGCCGCAGTGCCGATGAGCACAGCGGCGCAGGGCAGGAGGATGGCGATGGAGGCCATCTTCATTTCGAAGGCCTCCACCTTTTTGCCCAGGTATTCCGGGGTCCGGCCCACCATGAGCCCCCCGATGAACACGCCTACCAGCGCGAACATGAGCATGCCGTAGAGCCCCGAGCCCACGCCGCCGAAGACCACCTCGCCCAGCTGCATGAGCCAGAGGGGTACCAGGCCTCCCAGGGGCGTGAAGGAGTCGTGCATGGCATTTACGGAGCCGTTGGAGGCCGCAGTGGTGGCCGTGGCCCAGAGGGCTGAGCCGCCGGGGCCGAAGCGCAGTTCCTTGCCCTCCATGTTGCCGCCGGGCTGCTCGGCACCGGACACGGTGCTGGCGACCTGGCTGACGGCCAGGCGGTTGAGGGCGGGGTTGCCGACCACCTCGGCCTGGGTGCAGACCGACAAGGCACCCACGAAAATGAGGCTCATGGCCGCGAGCAGGGCCCAGCCTTGGCGGCGGTCCTTCACCATCTGCCCGAAGGCCAGACAGAGGGCCGCGGGGATGAGGAGGATGGCCAGCATTTGGGTGAAGTTCGACAGGGGCGAGCTGTTCTCGAAGGGGTGGGCGCCATTGGCGCCGAAAAAGCCGCCCCCGTTGGTGCCCAGCATCTTGATGGCGATCTGGGAGGCCGCGGGGCCCATGGCCAGCACCTGGCCGCTGCTGGTGTGGACGTAGGCTGCGAGATTCTGGATGACGCCCTGGGAGACCAGGAAGAGGGCGAACACCAGGGCCATGGGCAGCAGGATGTAGAGGACGCTGCGCACCAGGTCCACCCAGGCATTGCCGAGGCCCGTGACGCTGCGCCGCGTGATGCCCCGGATGAGGGCCACTAGTACGGCGATGCCCGTGGCTGCTGAAAGGAAGTTCTGCACGGTGAGGCCCAGCATCTGGGTGAGGTAGCTGAGGGTGGTCTCGCCCGAATAGGCCTGCCAGTTGGTGTTGGTGATGAAGCTCACGGCGGTGTTAAAGGAAAGGTCCGTGGCCACATTGGCCTGGTGCTCAGGGTTCAGGGGCAGGCTCGCCTGGGTCTTCATCAGCAGGAAGACCGCCACCAGGCCCAGGAGTTTGATGAGGGTGATGGACCAGGCATAGGCCTTCCAGTCCATGTCTTCGTCCTCGCGGATGCCCATGAGGCGGTAGAGGCCCCGTTCGATAGGGCCGAGGACCGGGTGGAGAAAGGTCCGCTGGCCCTCAAGCACCCGGGCCATGAAGCCGCCCAGGGGGAAAGCCAGCCCCAGGAGCAGGGCCAGGTAGAGGAGGTTCTGCAGCCAGGCATGGCTCATTGGAATTTCTCCGGTTGCAGCAGGGCGAAGCTGAGATAGCCCAGCAGGCCCAGGGCCAGCAGGAGGGCGATGAAGAGGGTGATGTTCATGGGGCAACCCCGGGGTTGGATTCGATGACTTGGGCAATGAGCCAGACCAGGAGAGGGATGACGGCGATGCACAGCAGTTGCATAGCCTGCCTCTTGTGACGGTGGGATTCGTGGGGCATGTCGTGGACGGTATGAACGCCGAACCAGAGCGAGAGCCCGGCGAGAGGGAGGAACCAGGGCATGAGGAGATGCATGGGGATCCTTGCAGTCCGGTGAGACTCAACGGCTGCTAAGCATGGCTACCGGAGGCGTTAGGGCGGCGTTAGGACTTGGCCGCCGGGCGTTAAAAGGTCGTGCGACCCCCACTGAGCCATGGTCAGAACCTCGATTCCTGACTATGGTTGGGGATTGATTCCATTGGATCCATCAATGCAGCAGGAGGTTTTCATGCGGGTGAAACCATTCATGGGCCTGGCCCTCCTGGTCCTGGGCCAAGTTCTCGCTGCCGGAATGCCAGAACTCACCACCTCGTCCCTGGCGGCCATGAAGTGGCGTCAGGTGGGGCCTTTCCGGGGCGGGCGCGTGCTGGCGGTCACGGGCGTCCCCGGCGATCCGAACACCTTCTACTTCGGCGGGGTGGCTGGTGGGGTCTGGAAGACCAGCAATGGTGGCCACTCCTGGGTCCCCCTGTTCGATAACCAGGACATCGCCTCCATCGGAGCCCTCGCCGTGGCGCCCTCGGAGCCCAACACGGTCTATGTGGGCACGGGGGAGGCCTGCATCCGGGGCAACATCTCCTACGGCACCGGCGTCTACAAGTCCAACAACGGCGGCAAGACTTGGACGTCCATGGGTCTGCGGGACACGCGGCACATCGGTCGGGTGGTGGTGGATCCCAAGAACCCCGACCGGGTGTTCGTGGCGGCCCTGGGCCACGCCTACGGCCCCAATGCCGAGCGGGGTGTCTTCCGCACCGTGGACGGCGGTGCCCACTGGCAGAAGGTGCTCTTCAAGGACGTCCATACCGGCGCCATCGACGTGCAATTCGACCCCACCAACAGCAATGTGCTCTACGCGGCCCTGTGGCAGGTGCAGCGCACGCCCTGGAGCCTCTCGTCGGGCGGCCCCGGCTCCGGACTCTACAAGAGTGTGGACGGCGGCAGCACCTGGAAGCTGCTCAGCGGCGGCGGCCTGCCTGCGGGCATCTACGGGCGCATTGGCCTCGCCATCTCGCCGGTGGATCCCGATCGGATCTGGGCCTCCATTGAGGCCGCCGAGGGCGGCCTCTACCGCTCCGAGGACGGCGGCACCACCTGGGCCCGCATCAATGCCGATGAGCGCTTCCGCCAGCGGGCCTGGTACTTCAGCCACCTGGTGGCGGATCCCAAGGCCCTGGACACGGTCTACGCCCTGAACACCGGCGCCTTCCGTTCCATCGATGGCGGCAAGAGCTTCGAGTTGCTGCCCGCCCCCCACGGCGACCACCACGGGCTGTGGATCGATCCGACGGAGCCCAAGCGCATGATCAACGGAAATGATGGTGGCGCGACCATCACTGTGGACGGCGGCAAGACCTGGACCACCCAGCTCAACCAGCCCACGGCGCAGTTCTACCACGTGACTGTCGACCAGGGCTTCCCGTACCGGCTCTTCGGCACCCAGCAGGACAACTCTTCGGTGGCCATCAAGAGCTACAGCGATGCGGGCGTCATCGAGCCCCGGGACTGGCAAGAGTTCGGCGGCGAGACCGGCACCGTGGCGCCGGACCCCCGCAACCCCGACATCGTCTTCTGGAACAACGAGCACACCATCGGTCGCACTAACCTCCGCACGGGGCAGACCCAGGACGTCTCCGTGGACCCCCTGGATGTCTCTGGCCGCGGCGCCGCGGAGCTGCCCCACCGCTTCCAATGGACCTCACCCCTCCTGGCCCCGCCCACGGAGCCGGGTGTGCTCTACACCGCGGGCGAGGCGGTCTTCCGGTCCACGGACGACGGCCACAGCTGGGAGCAGATCAGCGGGGACCTGACCCGCAACGACAAGACCAAGCAGCAGCCCTCAGGCGGCCCCATCCAGCTGGACATCACCAGCGTCGAGTACTACGACACCATCTTCGCCCTGGCGGTCTCGCCGCGCGCCAAGGGGCTCCTGTGGGCCGGCACGGATGACGGCCTGGTCTGGCTCACCCGTGATGGGGGCAAGGCCTGGAAGAAGGTCACGCCACCGGGCCTCCCGGAGTGGGGCACCGTGAGCCAGATCGACGCCTCGGTCCATGCCGAGGGCCGGGCCTATGTGGCCGTGGATCGCCACCGCATGGATGACTTCAAGGCCTATGCCTGGAGAACCCAGGACTTCGGCGCCACCTGGACCGCCATCAGCGCGGGCCTGCCCGAGAGCGCCTACATGCACGCCGTGCGGGAGGATCCCAGGCAGCCGGGCCTGCTCTACGCGGCCACGGAGCTGGGGGTCTACGTGTCCTTCGATGACGGCGCCCGCTGGCAGGCCTTCTCGCTCAACCTGCCCATGACCCCTGTGAACGACCTGGTCATCCAGGGTGATGACCTGGTGGCTGCCACCAACGGCCGCGGTTTCTGGATCCTGGATAACCTGAGCCCCCTGCGCCAGATCGCGGGCCTGCGCCCCACGGAGGTTCATCTCTTCAAGCCCACCACAGCCCTGCGCCTCGCCTACAACCTCTTCCCGGACCGGCGCCGGGCCGTGGGCTCCAATGGGCCCCAGGGCGCGGTGTTTGACTACTGGCTGCCCACCGCCCCCAAGGGCGAAGTGGCGCTGGAGGTCATGGACAGCCAAGGTGCCGTCCTGCGTCGCCTCTCTTCCAAGCCCGCTTCGCGGGGGCCTGAGCAACCGCCTGAGTGGGTGGACATCGTGCGACCTGTGGAGCAGCTCAGCACCCAGCCGGGTCTCAACCGCTTCGTGTGGGACCTGCGCCACGCGGAGCCCACCCAGATTCCCGGCGCCATCTACGAGGGCCTGCCCCCCACGGGGCCCCTGGTCCTGCCAGGCACCTACACCCTGCGCCTCTCCGTGGACGGCCAGATCCAGAGCCAGGCCTTCAACGTGGTGAATGACCCCCGGAGTAACGCCAGTCCCGCAGAACTGCGAGCTGCCCTGGACCTGGGGCTGCAGACCCGGGCCCTCATTGAGGCCCTGCATGACACCGTGAACCGGTTGCGGGTGACCCGTGGCCAGCTGAAGACCATGTCCAGCCACCTGGGCACGGATGCTGCCAGCCAGGCGCTGGGCTCCAACATCCAGGCGTTGCAGGCTAAGCTCGACGCCCTTGAGGGCGAGCTCATCCAGGTCAAGCTGGGCAGCTCCGAGGGCACCCTCCGCTTCCCCACCATGCTCAACGAGCAGCTCAACGGCTTCCGCAATGTCATCGAAGCCGATGCCGCGCCCACCCGGGCCCAACTGGAGCTCTACACCGCCTTCTCGAAACGGCTGGAGGCCCAGTTGGTCCTCTGGAGAGGGCTGCTGGAGAAGGACATTCCGGCCCTCAACCAGCAGATCCTCTCCGGGAACCTGAAGCTCATCGATCCCAACGCCACGGCCGGTTCCGGGGCTGGGGCGGGTTCGGGGGGCAAACGCAGGTAGAGCCTCAAGCCTTCCCACCTCGGCGGGCCAAGGTGGCCTCCAGCTCCGCGATCCGCTGGTGCAGGGGGGCCATGGCCCGTTGGACCTCGTCTTCCGTGAAGCGTCGGGTGATGTGCTGGGGGCAGTTCCAGTCAAAGGCCTCCACCTGTATGCGGAAAAGCCGCTCGGTGCTCGCAGCCTGGCCCGGGGGGATGAGGGCTTGGGCCAGTTCCGGGTGCTCAGCGGGGCTCAGGAGCTCGGCCCGGCCCAGGATCTTGAGGCGGGCCTGAAGGGGATAGCTCATGAGGAAGAGGCAGACTCGGCCGTCCCGGGCCAGATTCCCGGTGCTGAGGAGCTGTCGGTTTCCCTGGAGGTCTGCGAAGCCCAGGGTGGCCGGGTCCAGCACCTTCAGGAAGCCCTTGGCCCCGCCACGGTGTTGCACGTAGGGCCAGCCCTCCTGGTTCGCGGTGCCCAGGTAGAAGCTGTCCATCTCGGCGATGAAGGCGGCCTCGTCATCGCCGATGCGGTCCGGGACACCGCGACCCGAGGGCTTGTGGCTGCGGCCGTAGGCGCGAGCCTGGGCGGCCTGGACTTCCGGGGTCAGCAAGAGATCCACGAAGTGGGAGGGCATAGGGGCTCCTGGGAGGAACCAGCCGGGCCGCCTCTGCTGAGGCAGCCCGGTTGGGGCGTATTACACGTGGGCGAGGCGCTCGACCTTGGGGAAGTCCACCACGGTATCCGCCACGAGGTTGGTGTAGTTGGTGAGGACATTGACAGCCACATTGGCCACCACCTCCAGCAGGTCCTGGTCGTCGAGCCCGCCCCCGCGGGCAGCCTGGAGGTCCAGGGCCGACACTTGGCCGCGCTCCCGAACGACGGCGCGGGCAAAGGCGGTGAGGGCCGCCTGACGGCCATTCGCAGGAACTCCCGAGCGGGCCTGGAGGATGGTGCCGGCATCCAGGCCCACCATTTTGCCGATGGCGCTATGGGCGGCCAGGCAGTAGTCGCAGCCGTTGGCCTCGGCCACAGCCAGGGCGATGACCTCGCGCTGCTGCGCGTCCAGCTGGCCCGAGGCGAGGGCTTCTGAGGCGCTGAGGTAGGTCTTCAGGGCGGCCGGGGCCTTGGCGAGGGTCAGGAAGAGGTTGGGAACCCGTCCCAGCTTGGTCTTGACGGCCTGGAGGATGGAGGCGACCTCTGGGGAAGCCTGGGTGGGATCGAGGGGAAGGATGGTGGCCACGGGCGGCTCCTGGGGATGGGTGCACAGCGCACCCTCCAAAAGTGGCACCCTGGTTCCACCCGAAGGTGACTGAGGGTCCGAGAAAGCAGACCCGGAGTCCCCCATGGCCGCCGATGCCCTCCAGTCCCTCTTCGAACGCTTCCGCCTGCGCGCCCAGACCTTCTTCACGGGAAACCTGTGCGCAGTGGCCAGCTTCGATCAGCCCAAGGACCATGGCCACCTCCACCTGGTCCGGGCCGGCAAGGGCGAGATCCGCTACCTGGGAGGTCGGAAGGCCCTGAAGATCCAGGGGCCGGGCCTGCTGTTCTACCCGCGCAATCTGCCCCACCACCTGGTGCCGGAGGGGCCGGAGGGGCTCGACCTGGTCTGCGCCACCATCACGTTCGGCATCGGGGTAGGCTGCCCCCTGGCGCTGGCCCTGCCCGAAGTCATGCACCTGGGGGTGGAGCAGGTCGGACCCCTGGCGGAGCTGATCTTCCAGGAGGCCTTTGCGTCGGCGGAGGGCAAGCAGGCCGTGGTGGACCGGCTGTGCGAGGTGGTTCTGGTCCACTTTGTCCGCCAGGCCCTGGCGGGGGACCGGGCCCAGGCGGGGCTGCTCGCGGGGCTCGTCCACCCCCAGCTCCGGAACGCCCTGGTGGCGCTGCATGCGGATCCAGCCCGTCCCTGGACCCTGGACGACATGGCTGCCACAGCTGGCCTGTCCCGGAGTGGCTTTGCCCTTCAGTTCAAGCAGACCGTGGGGCTCACGCCGGGGGAGCACTTGGCCCGGTTCCGCATCGCCACAGCCCAGGAGCGGCTGGCCCAGGGAGTGCCCCTGAAAGTCGTGGCCTTTGATGTGGGATATGGCAGCCCGACGGCCCTGTCCCGGGCTTTTCGGGAGCTCACTGGGCAATCGCCGAGGGAGTGGCTGAAGGGGCAGGGACGTGGAGGGTGAGGCGGGATTCTGGGCCGTCGTCGCCTGGCCTTGGCTGAGGGGTAATGCAGTTGAGGAGGCCGGGGGGCTGGGATTGCCCTCGCCCGGCTTTGCCGGGCATTGGGGGGATTTGGTGGAGCGCCGACCCAATTAGGCGCGAACCGGCCTGCGTCTGGCTTTGCCAGCCGCCGCTCCTGCTCCCGGCCATCCCCCGGAGGGCCTCAACAGGATTCGCTCCTCCCCGGGTCCCGACTTCGCAGGGTGCCTCGCACCCTGCTCCGTCACCCGGGGGTCGCGACTGTCGCCGGTTCGAGTCCGGTCAGCCGCGATTGAAAAAGCCCCCGAAAGGGGGCCTTTTCAATCTGGGGCGGCTGACCGGACTCGAACCGGCGACACCTGGAATCACAATCCAGTACTCTAACCAACTGAGCTACAGCCGCCGTTGGACCTCTTAGAATAGCCTCGGCGGTCCTGAAAGACCAGCGGGAACCTTCGGGGGACTGCGGTCATCGAAAGAGTTGCCGGTCATCCGGCTTGCGAGGAGTTCCATGAATCGTCAGGTGAAGCAGGTTCTAGGGTTGTCGGCGTTTGCTGCCGGGTGCATGGCCCTTGGGATGGGGCTCAGCCATGGGTGGGTGGCTACCGCCCAGGAGGAGAAGCCCGTGGTGGTGGATGCCAAGGGTTTCGACAGGCTGCCACCCATCGCGGATGTGGCTGAGAAGTTGAATCCCACGGTGGTGGCCATCACCAACACCAGCTTCGTGAAGAACCGCCAGGGGTTTCAGCACCCTTCGGTCGGCGGCCAGGAGTTTTTTGACTTCTTCTTCGGCCCTGGCGGGCAGCCGCAGCGGCGGGCGCCCCGCGGGGGCAATGAGGAGGAGCAGCGGGCAGTGTCCGGCGGCTCGGGGGTGATCATCTCGGCCAATGGCGAGATCCTCACCAACTACCACGTCATCGCCAGCATGGGCGGTTCCGAGAACAATGCCCTGGAAGTGAAGACAACGGACGGCAAGACCTTCAAGGCCACGGTACTTGGCAAGGACAAGGAGCTGGACGTCGCCCTCATCAAGATCGACGCAGTACACCTGCCCTTCGCCAAATTGGGCGACTCGGATTCACTGCGCATCGGCGAGTGGGTGGTGGCCATCGGCAATCCCCTGGGCCTGGAACACACGGTCACCCAGGGCATCATCAGCGCCAAGGGGCGGAAGCTGGATACGGGTGTGAGCTCCTTCCTGCAGACGGACGCCGCCATCAACCACGGGAATTCTGGTGGTCCCTTGCTGAACCTCAAGGGTGAGGTCATCGGCATCAATACGGCCATCAACCCGGCCGGCCAGAACATCGGCTTCGCCGTGCCCATCAGCATGGTGAACCGGGTTCTGAAGGACCTGCGCAGCGGCAAGCCCGTGAGCCGGGGCTACCTGGGTGTGCGTCCCCAGGAGCTGGACCAGGCCTTCCAGGACGCCCTGGGCGTCAAGCAGGGCGTGGTGGTGAACACCGTGGAGAAGGACCAAGCCGCCGCCAAGGCCGGGGTCCAGCGCCTGGACGTCATCACCGCCGTGGATGGCCAGGCCGTCAATAGCCAGGATGATCTGGTGGCCGCCGTGGCCAGCCGCCGGGCTGGGGACACGGTCAAGCTCAGCGTCTTCAGGGATGGCAAGAGCATCAGCATCCCGGTGACCTTGGGGGACCGAGCGGAGATCGAGAAACAACGGAGCCGGGAAGCCGGTGAGCAGTCTGAGGAGCAGCCAGGTCAGAAGGCCCCCGGGGACGCCAAGAGTGTCAACCTGGAGAAAACCTATGGATTCTCCGTGGAGCCCGCGGATCCCAGGCACCGGATCAAGGGCGTGGTGGTCACTTCGGTGGACCAACGCTCCCCTGCCGCCGACCGGGGGCTGGTCGAGGGCATGATCATCACGGAGGTCGGGCGCCAGCCCGTGAACAGCCTCGGAGAATTCAACAGCCAGGTAAAAAAGGCCGGTGGGCGGGCCCTCCTGCTCTTCATCCAAACCCCAGATGGCAGCCAGAAGGTCACCCTGGCCATTCCGCCGCGCTGATCTCAGCAAGCAATGAAGGGAGCCTCGGCCTGCCGGGGCTCCCTTCATTCAGGTAGACTTGCAGGTTCAACCCGGGCAAAGGATCGAACATGGGCCAGCGCCTTCTCCTCGTGGATAGCGACCGCAGCTTTCTCAAGGAGCATCAGGTCAGTCTCGAAGCGGCGTTCGACCTGGAAGTGACCGGGACCACCGACGGCGTCATTCAGCGCCTGGAATCCGGCGCCTTCGCGGCCGTCTTCATTTGCGTAGAAGTGGCGGATCACAAGGGCTACGCGCTCTGCTCCACCATCCGGAAGAACGCCCAGCTGGATGGGGTGAAGATTGCCCTCATCAGCGCCAAGGCCACCGAGGAGGAGTACCGCCGCCACCAGAGTCTGAAGGGGAAGGCGGACCTCTACCTCCACAAGCCCATCGCCCCCAGCGCCCTGGTAGCGGCCCTCCTGCCCCTGGTACCGGGGCGGGTGCTGGATCCGGACAATCCGTTGGGGGACCTGGTCGATACGGAGCTGGGCGACGACTGGCTGGACAGTCTGAAGTCTTCCCTGGACGAGATCCCGGCGGCGATGGTCCCCATCGCTCCTCCGGCCGCGCAGGCGCCCCCAGCACCCCCCGCCCTGCCGCAAACTCCGCAGGACTCGGGCCGCGTGGTTGAGCTGGAAGCCTTGGTTCGGACCCTGCAGGATCAACTGCACGCGAAGGACCAGCAGATTCTCGCCACCGAGACGGACCTCCGGGATGCCCAGGCCGAGGCCCAGCAGACCCAGCGGCAGCTCAGCTCCGTCACCATGAACCTGGATGAGCTGGAGCAGAGCCAGAAATCTGCTGAGACCCTGAAGACGCGACTGGCGGAAACCGAAGCGGCGCTGCACCAACTGGAAGAGCGGCAGGGGCGCGACGAGGAGAGTTCCGAGGCCCTCAGGGCTCAGCTGCGGGAGGCCCTCACAGAGCGGGCCGAGCTGATCCAGCAGGTGGAGACCCTCAACCATCAGGTGGGAGAGAAGGCCCAGCGGGCCGTGGAACTGTTGCGGGAGCGGGACCGCCTGCTCAACGACAACATGGACCTGGAGTCCCACCGGATCCGGGCCCAGGAGCTGGAACAGGTTCTGACCTCCAAGGACGAGACCCACGCCGCTCTCGGTAAGGAACTGGAGGCCTCCAAGGTGGCCCACGAGCAGCTCAACGCCACCATCGAAGGTCTGGTGGAGCAGCATGCCCGCCTGGACGGCCTGCATCAGTCCGCCGTCCTGGAAGTCGCGGGTTACAAGGAGCGGGCCCACAGCCTGCAGATGGAGATGGCGGGCCTGGAAGCGACCCTCCGGGGTCAGGGGCGGGACCTGGCGGAAGTGGGCGACCAGCTGCGCCAGCGCGAAGCAGAACTGGCCGCCAGCCAGGCCGCCCACGCCGCCAGCCAGGCCAGCCTGGCGGAGCGGGAACAGGAGCTGCTCGCGAAAGAGGAGATCCTCCAGCAGCATGTGGGCGAGGTGGCCCGTCTCACCACAGAACTGACCAACCTGCATCAGGACTTCAGTGCTGCCACCATCCAGCACGAGGGCGAGCGCCTGGAGCTCATGAACGGCCTGGATCAGAAGGACGCTGAGCTGGCCCGCCTGAACCAGGCCCTGGCTGAGCAGGCCCAGGCACACGGGGAACTGGAGCGGGAGAAGCAGGCCATCCATGGCCAGTTAGCCGAGCACCGGGATCGCCTCCAGAACCTGGATGGGCTGCTGAAGGACATCCAGGACCAGCTGCGCCGCGGTTCAGACCTCGTGCGGGGCTGAGCTCCGTGAGCCTCCTCGCGGCGATCTTCTGCGCCGTCCTCATCCTAGTGAGCGCCTTCTTCGTCATGGCCGAATTCGCGGCCGTGCGCGTACGGGAGACCCAGCTGGAGGGACTGCTGGAAGAGGATCCGCGCGCCCGCCGGGCCCTGGAGGTCCATCACAGCCTTTCCCACCACCTGTCGGCCATCCAGGCGGGCATCGTGCTGTGCGCCCTGGCCCTGGGCGCCGTGGGCGAGGGCCTTTTCAGCTCTGTCTTCCGGGGTTTCTTTGGCCACCTGCCCTGGCCGGCCCTGGTGCTGCCCCTCAGTTCGGGCTCAGCCCTCCTGGTCATGACCACCCTGCACGTGGTGCTGGCAGAGCTGGTGCCTCGAAGTCTGGCCATCCACGCCGCGCCCACCTGGGCTCTGCGCACGGCCGCGCCCCTGCTGGCCTGGTCGCGGCTGGTGCGCCCCCTCACCTGGTGCCTCACCCGGCTGAGTCGCCTGGTGCTGCTTCTGCTGGGCGTGCGCCCCGAAGCGGACGCCGAGGACATGCTTCCCAGTGAGGCCGAGTTCCGCCGGATGTTGGAGCGCAGCCAAGCCGAGGGCAGCCTTGAGCTGGACCGCAAGGAGCTCATCGAGAACCTCTTCGACTTCAGCCGACGCATGGTCAAGGAGATCTCCGTGCCCCGGGCCCGCGTGGTCTGCTTCGATCTGACGGAGAGCCTGGAGACTAATCTCGCCCTGGCCCGTAGCACACCCCACACGCGCATCCCGCTGGTGGAGGGGGATCTGGATCGGGTCGTGGGTGTGATCCACCTCAAGGAGCTGCTCTGGGCCATGCAGGACAGCAGCGGGCCCGTGGACCTCCGCTCCCTGGCCCGGCCCGCCTTCTTTGTGCCCGAGATGAAGCCCATTCAGGGGCTCCTCCTGGAATTCCAGCAGCGCAAACAGCACCTGGCCCTGGTGGTGAACGAACACGGCGGCGTGGATGGCCTGGTGACCCTGGAGGACGTCCTCGAGGAGCTGGTGGGGGAAATTCAGGACGAGTTCGACCGCGAGGCCATCCAGCTGCGGAAGACCCGCAGCGGGGGCTGGCTGGCCCAGGGCAACGTGATGCTGGAGCAGCTGGTGGACCACCTGCAGCTGGACCTTCAAGCCGAGGCGGGCTCTGTGAGCCTGGGTGGCTTCTTCCAGGAACGCCTGGGGCGGGTGCTGAAGCCCGGCGACGAGTTGCGCCTCCAGGGCTGGCGCATCCGCGTGCTGTCCATGCGCGGCCTAGCCCCGGGACAGTTCCTGCTGAAGCCCTTGCGGGAAACGCCTGACGAGGGCTGAGGCTGGTGACCGACCTTCCCGCCCGGAGTACCCTGGAGAGATGGACCCGCGCCTCTCCCGTGCCGAGCAACGCTGGAAGCTCACGAACCCCCGACCTGTGGCTGGGGAACCCACGACCCGCCAGTACTTCCGAGTGGACCATCCCCAGCTGGGCACCGCCTTGGTGGTGCTGCACCCCCAGGATCAGGAAGGCGAAGCAAGCTACTTCGAGTTCCGCGCCCTCCAGGCCTATCTGGACCCCCTGCTGCGGGTGCCCACCATCCTGCACAGCGACGACGAGGACCGCTGCCTCCTGGTGGAAGACCTGGGCTCCACCTCGCTGGAGCAACGCCTGGTGGCCTGCCCCGAGGAGGAGCAGACCTGGGGGCACTTCGCGGGCCTGATGCTGGCCACCCTGGCGGGGCCCCTGAGCCTGGGCGCCCCGGGACACGCCTTCTTCATGGAGCGGTCCTTCGATCAGCCCGCCCTGGCCAACGAGTGGCAGGCCTGCCGGCAGCACTTCTTCCAGGACTTCCTGCAGAGGGATCCGCCCCGCTGGCTGGACCGGATGATGGAGGACGTGAACGCCAGCTTGGAAACCCGGGCCCACTTCTTCACCCACTGCGGCTTCCATGTCCGCAACCTCATGGTGCACGGGGATCGCCTGGTGGTGATCGCCTTCCAGGATGCCCGCCGGGGGCCGGCCACCTACGACCTTGCGAGCCTCCTTTTCGACGCGCATTGGGACTGGTCCAAGGAGGCCGGCAGGGCCCTGATGGAGCCGCTGCGCCAGGAACTGGGCTGGAGCCAGGAGGCTCTTGTGGAAGAGCTGAACCTCAGCGCCCTGCAGCGGACCCTCAAGTCCCTGGGCGTCTTCGGCCATCACCTGGTCCACCTGAATCAGCCCCAGATGGCCTCGGCCCTGCTGCGGACCCTGCGCCACCTGCGGGGTCACTTCCAGCGCCTGCACCACCAGGATGGTGTCCTGGCCTGCGAGCACATGCTGCGGTTGGCTGAAGAGCGCTTCCTTAAAGGCTAGGTGGACCTCGCCTATGGCTTTGTAAAAAACGGCTGAATCCGGGCCAGAACCTGGGGCATGCTTGGGGATCCAATCCCGAGCCCGAGTCCAAGGAGTCACGATGCCCCTCTGCCAACCCCTGTTCGCCACCGCGCTGAGTCTGGTGGTGGGAGTCGCCCTGGGGGCCCAGGAGGCGGTGCCCTCGAACGAGATGCCCGCTGTCTTCCAACCGGTCCAGGACACCTGGGACTACACCCGGCGGGTGGAGCTGATCCCCATGCGCGATGGCGTGAAACTCCGCACCGTCATCTTCGTTCCCAAGTGTGCGAAGGGCGCTCCCATCCTCCTCACTCGCACGCCCTACAACGCCGCTGAGCGTACGGCCCACGTGGCCAGCTCACACCTGGGGCCGGTGCTCCAGGGCTCCGACAACGTCACGGACCTCATCCTCGAGGGTGGCTACATCCGCGTGGTGCAGGACATCCGCGGGAAGTATGGCTCCCAGGGTGATTACGTGATGACGCGGCCCCTGCAGGGGCCCTGGAATGCCAGCGCTGTCGATCACAGCACGGATACCTACGACACCATCGACTGGCTGGTGAAGCACCTGCCGGAGAGCAATGGCCGCGTGGGCATCCTGGGCGTCTCCTACAACGGTTTCCTGTCCCTCATGGGCCTGGTGAATCCCCATCCGGCCCTGAAGGCGGCTGTGCCCATGAACCCCATGGTGGATGGCTGGCGCGGGGACGACTGGTTCCACCACGGTGCCTTCCGGGCCCAGAACCTCTCCTACATCTACGAGCAGGAGGCCACCCGCGCCAACGAGGAGCGCTGGTGGTCCAACCACCTCGACGACTACGACACCTTCCTGCGGGCGGGTTCCACCGGCGAGCTGGCCCGTCAGCGTGGCATGGAGCAGTTGGGCTTCTGGCGGAAGATCCTCGAGCACCCGGCCTATGACAAGTTCTGGCAGGACCAGGCCATGGATCGCGTGCTGGCGGCCCAGCCTCTCAAGGTTCCGACCTTGCTGGTGCACAGCCTCTATGACGCTGAGGACATCTACGCGGCCGTGGCGGTGTGGAAGGCCCTGAAACCCAAAGACAAGACCGGAACCATGCTGTTCATGGCCATGGGCCCCTGGAATCACGGTGGTCACGTCCATGAGGGCAGCAGCCTTGGGCCGCTGAAGTTCGGTCAGGATACGGCCCTGCAGTTCCGGCGGGACGTGCTGGGGCCCTTCCTGGCTCAGTATCTGAAAGATGCGCCCAAGGCGGACCTGCCCCCTGTGAGCGCTTTCGAGACCGGCACCAATGCCTGGCGACGCCTGCCGGGCTGGCCCCTGGCCGGTGAGGGCGCGGCGCGACCTGCCACGCCCTTCTACCTGGGCGCGGGTCTGAAGGTCCAGACCACCGCACCGAAGGCCGGTGAGGTGGCCTATGACGAGTACATCTCCGACCCGGCCAAGCCCATCCCCTTCCGGGCCCGGCCGATCCAGCAGGTGGGCTACGATGGCGGCCTCACCTGGCCCCAGTGGCTCACGGACGACCAGCGGGAGGCCTCTGGCCGCACGGACGTGGTGGCCTATCTCTCTGAGCCGCTGGCCGCGCCCCTGAAAATCAGCGGCGACCCCGTGGCCAACCTGGTGGCCTCCACCAGTGGCACCGACAGCGACTGGGTGGTGAAGGTCATCGACGTCTATCCCGATGAGGTGCCCAGCCAGCCCGCCCTGGGCGGCTACCAGCTCATGGTCTCCGCGGACATCTTCCGGGGCCGCTACCGCGAAAGCTGGTCCACGGCCAAGGCCCTGAAACCCAACGAGCCCCTGGTCTACCGCTTTGCCCTGCCCGCGGCCAACCACGTCTTCCTGCCTGGCCACCGGGTCATGGTGCAGGTGCAGTCCACCTGGTTCCCCCTCTACGACCGCAACCCCCAGACCTTCGTGCCCAACATCTTCCTGGCGAAGCCCGAGGACTACCGCTCGGCCACCCAGCGCATCTACCACGCGCCCGGGAAGGCCAGCTTCGTGGAGCTGCCGGTGGTGCCCTAAGGCCGGAAGTCCACCCGCTGAGCGCCAGGCCGCAGGTTGAGGCGGAAGCGCTGGAGCAACGGATCTGCGCCAGCAGGAGTCAAAACCTTTGAATCCACCCGCAGGGCCTTAGGCAGCAGCAGCACCAGATCCCGGGTCCGGCTGGCGCCGGAAAAGCTCAAGCCTCGGGCATCCAGGCTCACCAGGAGCCGCTCGCCGGCGCCCTGCCGGTAGGCCTCAGTCTCTCCATCATCGCTGAAGACCGTGAAGGTGGTGGGACTGGGCCCGGGCAGCAGGATCAGGCCCTCTTGGCCAGCGCCCAGGTCCACCGGGAGGATGGCGCCCTCGCGGTAGAACAAGGGGAAACGGTCCAGGCTGAGGGGCACGTGGAGTTCCCGTCCCCCCTCCAGGCGCTCCAGGGTGAAGGCGTCGTACCACCCGCCTTTGGGCAGCCGCAGCGTCTGGATGGCGCCTTGGCTCAGAGGGTGGGTGACCGGGGCCACCAGGATGCTATCGCCGAAGAGGAAGGCTGAGGCGTACCCGCGCAGGGACGGATCCGCAGGGTCCAGGAAGAACAGGGGTCGCATCATGGGCCGACCCTCGGACCAGACTTGGAAGGCGGACGAGTAGATGTAGGGCAGTAGCAGTTGCCGCCGCTCCAGCACGGCCTTCACCTGGGCCTGCACCGCGTCGCCGTGGATCCAGGGTTCCCGGGCCCCGGCGCCATGGGCGCGGTACACCGGCGTGAAGGCGCCGAACTGATGCCAGCGGAGGAAGAGCTCCGGGTCCGGCAGGGCACCGCCCCGGGTGATGAAGCCACCCACATCCGAGCCCCAGAAGGGCAGGCCCGACAGCGAGGCTGAGAGCCCCAGGGGTAGCTGCTCCTGCAGTCCCTTCCAACTGGATGGCACGTCGCCGGACCAGGTGGAGACTCCCAGCCCCGTGATGCCCACGGTGCCCGAGCGGCTGAGCAGGAAGGGGCGCTGACCTGGCCGGCCCGCCTCGAAGCCCTTCCGGACGAGCCGTGCCCACTCCAGGTTGAAGCTGTTGTGGAAAGCCCGCTCGCTGTAGGGTCCGAAGCGGGCCTCGGCAGGCACCCGCTCGGGCTCGCCCAGGTCAATCCAGAATCCTTCCACGCCCTCCGCGGCCAGCTTGGCGTATCGATCCTGGATGACGCGCGCGGCCCCGGGGGCCAGGGGGTCCACCACGCCTCCGCCCAGGCCTTTATTGAAGTCCCACCAGTCCAGCCAGAGCACCGGCTCACCCTGGTCATTGCGAGCCAGCCCCTTGGCCTCCTTCAGGGGGCCGAAGGTCTGGGAGTCCCGGGTGAAGAAGGGTTCGGAGATGGTGACGAGGTGCACGTCCTGGCCACGGAGCCAGGCGGCCAGGCCGGCGGGATCCGGGAAGGCCTCCCGATCCCAGGCCAAATCCCCCATGCGCTTGAACCAGTAGAGGTCCAACACCAGGCCCGAGAGGGGCAGTCCCTCACGGCGAAAACGCCCCACGGTGGCGCGAACCTCAGCATCGTTCCGGTAGCCATACCGGGACTGGAGGAAACCGTAGGCCCAGCGGGGCAGAAGGCTCTGGGCGCCACTTAGGCGGTACCAGCGGGCCACCAGAGCCGCGGGGTCCGGCTCGCACCAGAGGTAAAGGTCCAGCAACCCCGTGGTCGTACTGAGCCGGGCTTCCCGGCCCTTGCTGATGTCCACCTGGTCCCGTCCGGCGGCGTTGAACGCCACGGCCAGGCCCTGGTCCGAGAAGAAGAAGGGAAGGTGGAGGTAGGTCTGATCGCCATAGCGGGGCTCGTGGTACAGCTCCAGGCTTTCCTCGCGGGCGTCCAGGGTCTTCAGCACCTGCCCGAAGCCGTGGAAGGCGGTGGCGGGCGAGGTGATCC
Organism: uncultured Holophagaceae bacterium; assembly: GCA_903913215.1. Taxonomy (GTDB): domain Bacteria; phylum Acidobacteriota; class Holophagae; order Holophagales; family Holophagaceae; genus Geothrix. The sequence continues at coordinate 44,450 of CAIWKE010000032.1, read as the reverse complement.
GAAGGGCCAGGACGTCGCCACTTTGTTCGAGGCTGAGCTGGAAGGGCTTCCCCTGGGGCGGGGTCACGGTGACTGCGGTGGGTCCGGTGGGGTGGATGCGGTAACCGCCTCCCTCCAGATCAGAGGAGCCGGGCACCGCAAGAAGGGGTTCCCCGGCGGCGAGGTCGAGTCGGGTGGGCGGCGGGGCGGCCAGGGTGCCATCCACCCGGGCCCGGAGGCGCAGGAGCCCCTCCTTGGTAAGGGAGAAGGAGGCTGTGGCCTGGGCGGTGCGCAGGGCCAGGGCGCTTGGCCGCACCCCTACGGCGGGGGCTCCACCCAAGCTCAGGGCCAGACTGAGGAGCAGGAGGCGGGAGAGGAGCGGGACGCGCATGACTAGACTGTACGCCTAGGTTTCCAGAAGGTCCCTCACGAAGGCCGGGACCAGCTCGGTGGCCGGGCCCTGGCGGATCTCCTGGAAGGCACTGGCGACGAGGCTGGGTTCCAGATTCAGCTCGAGGGTGCGGGCCCGGGGCGGTACGGCCTGCACGAAGCCCGCGGCCGGGTAGACGTGGCCGCTGGTGCCGATTGCCACGAAGAGGTCGCAGCGCTCCAGGGCGTCGTAGATGCGGTCCATGTCCAGGGGCACCTCATGGAACCACACGATGTGCGGCCGGACGCGGCCCTGGGCGCAGACGGGGCAGCGGCTTGCGCGGTCCATGTCCGTCTCCCAGACGAGGATGGCCTCGCAGCCCAGGCAGCGCCCCTTCTTCAGTTCGCCGTGCATGTGCAGCAGGTTCCGGGAGCCGGCACGGTCGTGCAGATCGTCCACGTTTTGCGTGACCAGCAGCAGTTCGCCCGGCCAAGTCGCCTCCAATTGGGCCAGGGCTCGATGAGCGGCATTGGGTTCGACACTGGCGAGGCTCCGCCGCCGCTCGTTGTAGAAGCGGTAGACCAGTTCTGGATCGCGACGGAAGGCCTCCGGCGTCGCCACATCCTCAACGCGGTGCTCCTCCCACAAGCCATCAGCCGCACGGAAGGTGCGCAGGCCGCTCTCGGCGGAGATGCCAGCGCCGGTAAGGATGACGAGGCGAGCGGAGGCCATCTAGCGCGCAGGTCCGAGGTCCAGCGCCTGGCCATCCACGGTGCCGGGTCGCAGTCCCAGTTCATGGGCCAGAGTGGGCGCCAAGTCGATGGTGCGTACGGGCTCTCGTCGCTCGCCGCTCTTCCAGGGCCCCCAGAAGATGAGGGGCACCCGGCGGTCATAGGCGTGGGGCGTGCCGTGGCCGGTGATGTATTCGTGGGGCGGAGCGCCGAAGACCACGAAGGGCTTCACGGCCACCAGCAGGTCGCCACTGCGCTCGGCCCGGAAACTGCGGCGCAGCAGCACGCGGAGGCTGCTGTCCCTGGGGCTGCCGGTGGCGGCGGGATCCGTCGCCTGGAGTTCATCGGCGGTGAAGGCCTCGGCCACCTCGGGCTGGGCCCGGAGCCAGGTCTGGGCTGCCTTCAGAACCTCGACACGGTTGAGTTTGGCGGCCTTCAGTGCGGTCTCGTCCAGGTACAGCTCATTGGGTTCCACGGTGGGTCGTACCAGGTTCTGCTCCACCTTGAAGGCTCCGTGCAGATGCTTCTGCAGGGCGGCCATGAAGGGCTCTGGCAGGAGGCGGCGACCGGGGAACCCCTGTTCTGCAAGAGCCTCCACCACGTCGAGGCCGCCATGATCCGCGCTGAGTACCACCCAGGCACCCGGGTGTTCGCGTTTCAGGCGGTCCAGTAAGCGGCCCAGCAGGGCGTCGAGGCGGTGGATCTGGTCCCGCATCTCAGTGCCCATGGTGCCGTAGTTGTGGCCGATGTAGTCCGTGGCCGAAAAGCTGAGAGCCAGCAGATCTATGCCGGGGCCGCGGCCGAGTTGTTCGCCGTCGAGCAGGGCCTCGGCGGCCTCCAGGGTCACGGCGTCCAGAAAGGGCGATTTGCGGAAGCGTCCGTCAAAGCCCTTGTCCAGAGGCATGCCCAGGCCCTGGATGGTGCGGGGCAGGGCGCCGTTGCGCACGGTCGCCGAGCCAAAGGTCCAGGAGGCCACGCGGCCTTCGGGGGTGGCGGGATCCTTCATCCAGATCCAGCTGTCCGTGGCGATGCGGTCCGCGAGGCCCCGATCATAGCGCAGCAGCCACTCGGGTAGGCGCTCCTGATAGGGCGTGGAGGTGGTGAAACCCGCCGGGCCCGAGAACCAGTACACACCGGTGGGCTTACGGCCCGCCATGAGAATGGCCGCGCGGTCCTTGCCGGAAACCGTGAAGACCCGGCTGCCGGGAACCTGGGCCTGGAGCCAGTCGCCGAGGCCATCGCCCAGGAAGAGCTGGTTGGAGGCGCTGGGTTGGGCGGGGCCGCTGAGGGACCGGGCGACGGGATCCTCGACGCAGTAGACGAGCTTGCCGAGGCTGCGGTCGAACCAGCGGTTTTCGATGATGCCGGTGTTGGCGGGGAAGCGGCCGGAGAGCAGCACCGAGTGGCCGGGGCCTGTCTCCGTGAAACCGTGGTCGTGGTAGGCCTCTGTGAAGCAGACGCCTTCCTGGCGCAGGCGGGCTAAGCCGCCGCTGAGTTCCGGCCCAAAGGTGGCCATGAGCTGAGCGGAGAACTGGTCCACGGAGATGACCACCACCAGCTTGGGGCGAGGGGGTGCGCCCACCAGGGCCGCAGCCATGGTGGAAAGGAGCAGCAGAACCCTCAGGCGCGAGGCACTCATCAGAAGGTCACTCCCACGCCAAAGGTCCACATGCGTTCGAATTCCTGGCCGTTGCCCTGGGCCGAGAGGTAGCTGGCCAAGTCGGCGGCGCTGCTCAGCTTCACGGGACGGTCCTTGGTGACGGGCTGCTGGTAGCTCGCCGTCAGGTAGGGATGGACCACCACGGAGGGGATGCGGTAGCGGGTGCCCACGCGCAGCCAGGTACGGCTCAGATCCTTGGCGTTGGGGGCCCCGGCGGCGTCCAGGGTGTAGCGCTGGAAGCGTTGGATGAGGCCGATCTCGCCGGCCAGGCCCACGAAGGGTACCCAAACCTGGGCGTTGAGGCCCAGGCCCGCGCCCTGCTGCTTCAGCTTGGTGCCTTGGCTGCTGGTGCCGGTGGCGAGGTTGCCGTCCGCAGAGAACTGGGAATATTCGAGACCTGCCTCCAGCTTGAGCAGGGGGCCCACCTGGAAGAGCTGGCGGCTGCCCGTGGCGATAAAGCCGTTGCCGGTATTGAAGTCCCCGGAAGCCAGTTTCCCGGTGCCAGTGATGAGTGTCTGGGGCAGGCTCTGGCCCGAGGGGCGCGGCAGTTCCAGCCGCAGGTCCCACTGGGCGCAGAGCGGCAGGGCTGCGAGGCAGAAGGGCAGGACTGCGAGACGCATGAGGGCTCCGGCGGAAACCCCCATCATAGCCCTCAGGGGCTCAGTGCCCCTACCTCCACTTGATGCTGCATCCCATGGCGGGAACCTGAGGCTCCAGCGGGTCCGCGCCAACCAGCAGGCCCTCGATGGCTTCGCGCAGGTCCTGGCGTTGGACGTGGGCAGGGTCCTTCCAGTGGTCATCCAGGCGCCCGTGGTAAACCAGGCGGCGGTGCGAGTCGTAGAGGAAGAAGTCCGGGGTGCAGAGAGCCTGCATGGCCCGCACCACACGCTGCTCCTCATCCCAGAGGTACGGGAAGACGTATCCCTTGAACTGGGCCCTTCGCCGCATGACTTCGAAACTGTCCTCGGGGTAGGCGATGGCGTCGTTGCCGTTGATGCCCACCACGGCGCAGCGCCCCGTGAAAGCCTTGGCCAGCTCGTTCAGGCGATCATCGATGGCCTGCACGTAGGGACAGTGGTTGCAGATCACGGCCACCAGCAGCGCCGGGGTGTGGAAGTCATGCAGGGACCAGAGGCGGCCGTCCACGCCAGGCAGCGTGAAATCGGGACAGCTCGTGCCGAGTGGGATCAGAGCCGATTCCGTGAGTGCCATTCGGAGCCTCCGGGAGGTGCTTTCATCGTACGCCTGGAGGCAAGGACCGTCCGATTGATCGGCTGAGCTCATGGCCCCGTCATTTTTTTGACTTGACCCTTAGCCTCCTGCATCTAGGCTAAATCCAATAAGGAGCCCATGCCACAGTTGCCCCGCCTTCACTGGTCCACCCTCGGGGATGACACCGGGGGGCTTGAGCATCGGTGGGCAGTCCTGTGGGATGTCACTGTGGATCGGGGCAGCTCACCGGCACTCCCTCCCAAGGACGTGGACCTCTGGGTCATCAGCGCCAAGGGCGCCTGGCCCCCCCCGGAACTGAACCGCATGATGGCGGAGGTGGCGGCTCTCCCCATCATGTTGGGCCTGAAAGCCGATTCCCCCGCTGTGGAGACCAAGGTCTTGGCTGAGTGGGGTTCCCTGGGCTCCATGCGCTGGAGCGTCCTGGGCCCCGAGCCCCCCATGCCCGGCTTGCGGCCCCGTTCGGGCACCACCACCCAACTGAGCGTGACCCAGGCCCTTTCTTTCGGCCTGGTCGGCACCAGCCCGGCCATGCAGGATGTGCTGGTCCGCGCCCGCAGTGCCGCCGCTACCCGCGCCACGGTGCTGCTCCTGGGTGAGAGCGGCACAGGCAAGGAGGTCATCGCCCGGGCCATCCACCGCATGAGCGCGGACAGCGGCGAGGCCTTTGTGGCTGTGCACTGCGGCGCCATACCCGAGAATCTGCTGGAGTCTGAACTCTTCGGCTACAACAAGGGTGCCTTCACGGATGCCCGCAAGGACACGCCCGGCAAGTTCCGGGAGGCCCAGGGCGGGACCATCTTCCTGGATGAGGTTGGCACCATGCCTCTGGGCGCCCAGGTTCGCCTGCTGCGCGTACTGCAGGAGCGGGAGGTTCAGCCCCTGGGCGGCGGCGCCCCGGTCAAGGTCGATGTGCGGGTTATCACCGCCTCTAACGTGGACCTATGGAAGAAGGTCCAGGACGGCGGCTTCCGCGAGGATCTCTTCTACCGCCTGGAGGTGGTGCCCATCACCCTGCCCCCCCTGCGGGCCCGGCGGGAGGAAGTCCCCTTTCTGGCCCAGCACTTTCTGAACCGCAAGGCCCGGGAGCACGGCCTCTATCCAAAGGCCCTGCACCCCAGTGTGGATCCCCTCCTCTCCGCCCTTCCCTGGCCCGGCAATGTGCGGCAGCTGGAGAACGCCATCGAACGGGCCATCGTGCTGTCTGGCACCCGGCCGGTGCTCACCCGGGAGGACTTCGCCTTCCTGGCGGAGCGCATGGGCGAGGCCCCTGGACCCACCCAGGTGGAGGCGGGCTCATGCGTGGCGGCCTCGGTCTTCGCCCCCATCCCGTCCCCCCCGGCTTACAGCCTGGACATGCCCCCCGAGGGCCTGGACCTGAACCAGGTGGTCTCGGATATGGAAAAGACCCTTATGCTCCAGAGTCTGGCCATCACCCGGGGCAACAAGAAACGCGCGGCCGACCTGCTGGGGCTCAAGCGCACCACGTTCCTGGAAAAGATGAAAAGGTTGGACCTGGAAGATGCCGAAGGGACCGAGACCGCCGAGTAGTCGGGGATTCGGGTACAAAGGAAGGGGGGACATCGGTCCCCCCTGCCGTTCCCCCCGGAACGTTCCCTCACCCCTGCGGTCCTTCTGGAGCTGGCCGCACCTCTCCAATGCGTCCTCCGAAAAAGAAGTTCCCATGACTGCCCTGGTAACCTAAAAAAATGGCGAACACGATTCATCTGCGGTGGAAACTCGGGGTTCCTGACCCCCAGGAGGAGGCGCTCTGCGCTTGGCTGGAGGGCGAGGGTTCCTCGGCCTTCTACCGGGAAGCGGACCCCCCCCGGGCCTGCTATGCCTACTTCCCCCCGGACCAACAGGCCCCGGACCCGGCGGGCCTGGCTGCCTTTCCTGGCGTTCAACTGCTGGAAGCCGAGACCTTCGGTGATGAGGACTGGCTGGCCAAGAGCCGTGAGGGCTTTGGCTCCTTCGAGGTCGGCTCGCGCTTTCACGTGCGACCCCTCTGGGACCTGCAGTCTGGCCCCGCCGACCGCATCGACTTGGTGGTGAACCCGGGCCTGGCCTTTGGCACCGGGGGCCACGAGACCACAAGGCTCTGCATGGAGCTGCTGGAGGAACTGGCGAGTGCCGGCCGCCTGCGGGGACCCATCCTCGATATCGGGGCGGGCACCGGGATCCTTTCGTTGGCGGCCTATCTGCTGGGGGGTCGGGAGCTCACGGCCTTCGATATCGACCCGGACTGCGGCCCGGCCATGCTGGAGCTCATCGAGCTGAATGCCCACCTGCTGGCGGGAGCCAAGCCCTACGAAAGCTTCGTGGGAACCCTGGAGCACCCTCAGGCGGCGGGACCCTTCCCCGGCCTGGTGGCCAACATCCTCCTGGAGACCATTCAGGAGCTGCTGCCCCGCATGGCCCAGGCGGCTGCTCCCGGCGGCTGGCTCATCGCCAGCGGCATCCTGGCGGAGCGCACGGATGAGGCCCTTCTCAGCCTCATGACCCAGGGCTTCAAGCCCGAGAAGGTCCTCAAGGAAGGCGAGTGGATCGCCATCTTGGCCATGCGGATCCCCGCATGAGCCGGGCGGACCGTCCCATCGGGGTCTTCGACTCGGGCATCGGCGGACTGACGGTCATCCATGCTCTGCGCCACCTGCTGCCCCAGGAAGATCTGGTCTACCTTGGGGACACGGCCCGGCTGCCCTACGGCACCAAGAGCCACCGCACCATCGAGCGGTACACCCTCCAAATGGGTGAACTGCTCCAACGCCACGATCCCAAGCTCATCGTCATCGCCTGCAATACAGCCAGTGCCCATGGCCTGCCCGCCCTTCAGGCTGTGAGTCCCTGCCCGGTCATCGGCGTGATTGAGCCCGGTGCCGAAGCGGCATCGGAACACAAGGGCCCCGTGGGGATCATCGGCACCCTGGCCACCGTGAGCAGTGCCGCCTACGAGCTGGCCATCCACCGCCGCGACCCCGCCCGCGTGATCCACAGCGTGGCCTGCCCCCTCCTGGTGCCCCTGGCCGAGGAGGGCTGGTTCGACGATCCTGTCACGGACAGCATCTGCCGCCGCTACATGAACCAGCTTCCCTTCGAAGTGAAGACAGTGGTGCTGGGCTGCACGCATTATCCGACCCTTATGACCAGCCTGGAGCGGAGCCGCCCCGGCACGCTCTGGATCGACAGCGGCCGCGTCACCGCCAAGGCCGTCGACCGCCTGCTCCAGGGCAGCCTCGGCTACCGGACCGCCAGCGCCCGGGGTGAGCTGCGCGTCCAGCTCACGGACGCCAGCAGCCGTCTCAAGGAAGTCGGTAGCCGCTTCCTAGAAGAGGCTCTGGGCGACGTCGAGGTTGTGGAGATCTAGGGCGAACGTAGCCTAGGCCTGCGTCGCTCCTGGCAGGGAGAACACCACGCAGGTGCCCTGGCCGGGCTGGCTTTCGATGCGGATGTCCCCGCCGTGGCTGCGGACGATCTCGCGGCAGATGCTGAGGCCCAGGCCCGTGCCCTTGCCCTCAGCCTTGGTGGTGAACATGGGGCGGAAGACCTGGCCCAGCAGCGCCGCAGGAATGCCCTGGCCTGAATCCTGGAAGCGCACCTCCCACCAGAGGCCGCCCGGGGTGCTCTCCTCCGCCAGGCGGATGGCGATTTTCACGGTACCGCCCCCGGGCATGGCATCCATGGCGTTGTTCATGAGGTTGAGAAAGAGCTGCTCCATCTGTTTGCGATCCACGTCCAGCAGGCATGGATTGGGGGCCTCCTCCTGCACGACCACGCCGTGGGCCGTTAGGGTGGGAGACCAGAGCTGCTGCAGATCCGCCAGCAGGCTCGTGAAGGGCAGGGGTTTCCGCTCCAGCTGCGGGCGCCGGGTAAGGTCCAGCAGGCGGCGCACGATGTCACCCACGCGCTGGATTTGGCCCTGGATGGTGTGGAGGCGCTCGCGGATCTTGTCTGGCAGGTCCGCCTGGGCATCCAGGAGCTGCAGGTGACCCGTCACCAGATTGAGGGGGGTGCCCACCTCATGGGCGAAGGTGGCTGTCAGCTGGCCCGCCACGGCCAGGCGCTCCTGGGCGCCCAGCTCTTCCCGCAGGAGGGCGTTGCGCTCCACCAGGGCGGCCAGCTCGTGGTTCTTGGCCTGCAACTCAGACAGGGCCGCGTCGATGCGGTCTTGCAGGTTGGTGTTGAGGCCACGGATCTCGTGGATGAGGGATTCCCGCTCATTGCCCGCCCGTTCCAGCTGGGCGGCCATGTCGTTGAACCGGGCCGCGATGAGGCCCAGTTCGTCGCCGCGGCGCACCGGGGCCCGGGCCTCGGCTTCGCCGCGCTCCAGGCGCTGCATGGCCAGAACCATGGATTCGATGGGATCGCTGATGAGCATGCGGAGGATGAGCCAGAGCAGGATGAACTCGCCCAGCAGCACCCCCGGCAAAGTGCGGAGGGTCCGGTTGTAGTTGTTATCCCAGACCACCTCCCAGCGCTCCAGGTCGCAGTAGGCGCGGATCAGCCCGATGGGAGGCTGGCCTGGCTTGTGACCCCTGATGGGCAAGTAGACCTTCCAAGCCCGTCCCCCGGTGTTCAGGTCCACGAGCTCTGCCTGGGGGCCCTGCAGGCTCATGTAGGAGCCAATCTCGGGCCCCCAGTCCACGATGGCCTCGTCCCCGGAGGAGCGTACCAGCTCGACTTCGTTGCCCTTCCCAAGGCGTTTGAACACATCGATTTGGAAGATGCTGCGATCAGGCCCGGCGATGCTCTCCAGGAGCTGGTCCAGCTTGTCGGGATCCTTGAAGGTGGGGTCCCGTTCCAGGATGTCGGTCTCCACCGTGCCCGTGGCCTCGATGACCAGTTTCCGCGAATAGGTTTCCAGTTCACGGCGGCTGTTGCGGGTGATGGAATAGGCGACGGCCACCGTGAGGACACTGGTCACCAGGCCCAGTAGCAGGAAGAGCTTGGCGTGGACGCTGAGCAGCCAGGCCAGGGGGCGGATCCGCAAGGGCCAGAGCCTCATGTGGCGCCTTCCATGCCTTCCACGGCCGGCAGGCCCAGGACGGGTCGGATCTGGCGGGCGAAGGCTGCGGGGCCCTGGTCCTGGGCCAGTTCCTGGAAGCACTCAAAAGCCCGCTGGCGGGCCGCGGAAACCTCGCCCAGCAGCTCGAAGACCCCGGCGCAGAGGGTGCTCCGTTCACGGCGCCGCAGCTCCATTTCGGCCTCGCTGAGCAGGACCTCCAGGGTTGCCAGGTCGTGATGCTCGCCAAGGCAGGACTGGAGGGCCCGGAGGGACTTGAGCAGATCCTCTGGGAGCTCGCTGAAGGCGCTTTCCAGGGCCTCGACGGCGTAGCGCAGCTTCTTGATGCGCACCCGGGCCTTGTGGAGGGCGGGGCCGTCTTCATGGAGGGCCAGGGCGGTGAGAGGTTCCAGGGCAGCCAGGGCCCGGGGTTCCAGGCAGGCCCAGGCGGCCTCCTGGAGGGAGGTGGCCTGGAAGGGGTGGCTGAGGGTGGGCACGTCCAGCAGGCGGTCCAGCTCCCCGAGCTTGAGGTCATCCAGCCTGCGATGCATGGCGCGGCGGGCCTTGGCTCGGCCCCGCTCCAGCTGTTCCAGTAAGTGTTCAAGGACGGCGGCCTGGGCCAGGGTGCGGGCCTCCTGGTGTAGCATCGCCAGGTGTTCAGCGTGGACATCCAGCTCCCGGGGCAGCCCCAGGGTGTCCACCAGATCCTTGAGGGCCCGGCGCTGGCGCTTGTGGCCGGGGTAGACCTCAGCATCCACCAGGTCCAGCACGGCCCCCAGGCGCCGGGCCGAGACCCGCACCTGATGGAGCAGTTCGGGGTCCCCCGCCCAGGTCTTGGCCGCGAGCAATTCCTGCAGGCGCGCCAGCCGGACCTCAAGGGCGCGGTGCAACAGGATCGCCAGGTCGGCTGGGTGCATCAGATGATTGTAGACGCGATTTTGAAAAGCGAAAAAATGGCGTAGGCTGGGAGGACCATGGAACACATCCACATCAAAGGTGCCCGCGAGCACAACCTCAAGAACCTCGACCTGTCGCTGCCGCGCAACAAGCTGGTGGTGATCACGGGCTTGTCCGGGTCGGGCAAATCGAGCTTGGCCTTCGACACGCTCTATGCCGAAGGACAGCGCCGCTACGTGGAGAGCCTGTCGGCCTATGCGCGGCAGTTCCTGGACCAGATGGAGAAGCCCGATGTCGACAGCATCGAGGGCCTCTCTCCGGCCATCTCCATCGAGCAGAAGACCACCAGCAAGAACCCCCGCTCCACGGTGGCGACCGTGACGGAGATCTACGACTACCTGCGCCTGCTCTACGCCCGCACGGGCAAGCCCACCTGTGTGGGCTGTGGGGAGCCCATCGCCAGCCAGACCATCCAGGAGATGACAGACCAGATCCTGGCCAAGCCCGAGGGCACCAAGCTGCAGTTGCTGGCCCCCGTGGTGCGGGGCCGCAAGGGCGAGTACAAGAAGCTGCTCCAGGACCTCATGAAGCGTGGCTACATCCGCGCCCGGGTGAATGGAAAGATGCTGGACCTCAGCGAGGGCATCCCCGATCTGGACAAGCAGAAGAAGCACACGCTGGAGGTGGTCATCGACCGGCTGAAGGTGAGTCCCGCCCTCCAGTCCCGCCTGGCCGACAGCCTGGAAATCGCCTGCAACCTGGCTGAGGGGTCGGCCCTGATCCTGCTGGAGCCTGAACCCGGCCAGAAGGCTGGCTCGGAACAGCTCTTCTCCAGCAAGCTGGCCTGCAACAACATGAAGTGCGACAAGTTCGGCCAGGGGCTGCCGGAGTTGGAGCCCCGCTCCTTCTCCTTCAATAGCCCCTATGGTGCCTGTCCCACCTGCGACGGCCTGGGCTTCAAGCGCCAGTTCGCCGAGGAACTCATCATTCCCAATCCAGCCCTCTCCATCAACGAAGGCACCATCCAGGCCAGCGGCTGGAAGAGTGTTTCTGAGGATGGCTGGCGCTCCCAGCTCATGGACCAGCTGTCCCGGAAGATGAAGTTCAGCCTGGATACTCCCTGGAAGAAGTTGCCTGCGGAGATCCGGCGCCTGGTGCTCCACGGCACGGAAAAGGAGATGCGCTTCACCTACGAGAGCAAGCGCAACCAGAACCGCTACGACTTTGTCCACCACTTCGAGGGCGTCATCGGCAACCTGGAGCGCCGTTACCGGGAGACCACCAGCGAGGAGATCCAGGCGGAGATGGAGCAATCCATGCGTGTGATCCCCTGCGAGGAATGCGGTGGCCAGCGGCTCAAGCCCGAGGTTCTCGCGGTTTACGTGGGCGGCCTCAACGTGGCTCAGGTGGTGGCAAAGAGTGTGCGTGAATCCCGCCAGTGGTTCGAAGAGATCACCCTCGAAGGCAAGGACGCGGTCATCGCTGAAAAGGTCTTGAAGGAGATTCGTGAGCGTCTGGGCTTCCTGGACGACGTGGGTCTTGGCTACCTCACCCTGGACCGCAGCGCTGCCACGCTATCGGGTGGGGAAGGCCAGCGCATCCGTCTGGCCACCCAGATCGGCTCCAAGCTCCAGGGCGTGCTCTACGTGCTGGACGAGCCCAGCATCGGCCTGCACCAGCGGGACAACCTGCAGCTCATCCACACGCTCCAGGAGATGCGGGATCTGGGCAACACGGTGCTGGTGGTGGAGCATGACCTGGAGACCATCCTTGCCGCAGATCACGTGTTGGACATGGGCCCCGGCGCCGGAGAGCACGGTGGCTTCGTGGTGGCCCAAGGCACCCCAGAGGAGATCGCTCGTACCAAGGGTTCCATCACGGGCGACTTCCTGTCCGGCCGCGACAGCATTCCCGTGCCCCGCAAGCGGCGGAAGGCCAGTCGTGGCCACCTGACCGTGCTGGGCGCCGAGGAGAACAACCTCAAGAAGGTGGATGCGGAGTTCCCCATTGGCATCTTCACCTGCGTCACGGGTGTGAGCGGCTCCGGCAAGAGCACCCTCGTGAACGAGATCCTCTACAAGGCCCTGGCCAACCAGCTCCACCAGGGCGTGCATGTCGTGGGCAAGCACAAGGCCATCCTGGGACTGGAGGCCGTGGACAAGGTCATCGACATTGACCAGGCCCCCATTGGGCGCACACCCCGCAGCAATCCCGCCACCTACACGGGCCTCTTCACGCCCCTGCGCGAACTCTTCGCCCAGTTGCCTGAAAGCAAGGCCCGGGGGTACGCGCCTGGGCGCTACAGCTTCAACGTGAAAGGCGGCCGCTGCGAAAAGTGCGAGGGGGACGGCGTCCTCAAGATCGAAATGCACTTCCTCCCGGATGTCTACGTCACCTGCGAGCAGTGCAAGGGCAAGCGGTACAACCGCGAGACCATGGAAATCCACTACAAGGGCAAGAGCATCTCAGATGTGCTGAACATGACGGTGGAGGAGGCCCTGGAACTCTTCGGCCCCATCCCTGTCCTGGCCAACAAGCTGCAGACCCTCACGGATGTGGGTCTGGGCTACATCCGCCTGGGACAGAGTGCCACCACGCTCTCTGGCGGCGAGGCCCAGCGCGTCAAGCTGGCCAAGGAGCTGAGCAAGCGGGCGACGGGCCGTACGGTTTACATCCTGGACGAGCCCACCACGGGCCTGCACCTCAAAGACATCCAGAAGTTGCTGGAAGTGGTGAACCGGCTGGTGGAGACCGGCAACACGCTCATCGTCATCGAACACAATCTGGACGTCATCAAAACGGCCGACTGGATCCTGGACTTGGGTCCCGAAGGGGGTGGCGCCGGAGGCAAGATCATCGCTCAGGGCACCCCTGAACAGGTGGCCAAGGCCAAGGCCAGCGTCACCGGGAAGTACTTGGCGCCATATCTGAAGTAGGGCCTAAGCGCGAGTGCACCTAGGCGTACAGATCCACCCGCTGCCCTACGCCATCGCTCTTGACTGCCCGCTGGGCCACTTCCGCGCCCTTGCTGGCGCTGGCTTCCGCGAACTTCTGGAGCTGCTGCGTCGCCAGGGTATTACGAACACTCTGGTCTCGGCTGCTGTTGGCCGTGGCGCTGCTGATCTGCACAGATCCTCCTGACAACCCTATCGGCCGTCCTGCTTCTTTGCTTGAGCGGCCCGCAACATGGCCGCCACACTCTGGAGGGGGAGCTTGGCCTCAGCCGCGGCGCGATTCTCGGCGGCGATGGCCTCAAAGACCTCACGCCGATGGACTTGGACACTGCGTGGGGCATTGATGCCTAGGCGGACGCCATCCTTGGTGATGCCGAGGACGATGACCTCGACTTCTCCGCCAATGATGATGGACTGCTCAGGCTTCCGGGTAATGACAAGCATCTGGGAAGGCTACCAGAGCCGATCAGTCTTGGGGGATGATGGGGAAGCGGAGGGGATACTTCTCCGCGCTGAGGACGATCTGGAAGCCGATCTTCGACCTGACATTGATGACGAGGGGCCCGGCCAGGTTGGTGGTCATGGACTTGGCGTCCTCGGGAATCACGACCATGGTCAGCACCAGGGCCTCGTCTGGGGATTCCAGGTGCAGGGCCTCGGATTCTTCTTCCCCTAGGGGGACGCTGTAATCGGGCTTCACACTGGCCGGGTCGATGCAGATGAAGGAAACCTCATCCCGCTCCACGGACTGGAGGAACTTAAGGGGGTAGCCGTCGTGGGGCTCCAGCAGGCGAAAGCCCCGCAGCTCCGGAAAGCCCAGCAAGCCCTTGGGAAAAGTCAGAAGGACGCTGCCATCGCTGTCGATGATTGGATCTTGATTCTGGGTCATGGCCGTCCCGGGTTGTTCAGGATCACGGTATCGGCCGATTCCGCTTCTTCCTCAATTTCCACGGCTCCCGCCTCAAACACGGCCCAGAGGGCGTCCAGGCGCTTGCGGCGGAAGCGGGGATTGGGAATGGTGCGCTCCAGGGCCTCGCGGGTGGCGGGGGGATGGGTGAGTCGGGCCAGGAGCCACCGGTTGCCCAGCTCCATGACGGCGCCGACGTCACCCTCGTTGCCCCACTGCCAGCGCATAGCCGTCAGCTTCATGGCCCGCTCCACGGCGAGGTCACCCAGGTGGCGGATCTTGTCCACCACAGGGTCGTGCTTGGGTGGGGAGTAGGCCCGGATGCGCTTGAGCAGGTGCCGCATCTCCTTGGGCAGGCTGGCCAGACGGGGGCCGATCTCGGGATCCTCCCGCTTGGTGTCCGCCTCGTCAGCCAGGGTGCGGAGCAGGGGCAGCAGCAGGGCGGCGTCCCTACTGGCGTAGCTGATCTGAGCGTCGCGCAGGGGGCGCAGCATCCAGTTGGAATCCTGCTCCTCCTTGGGGATCTCCAGTCCCAGCTTGAGGCGGGCCATGGTCTTCAGGCCCGGCTGGGGATAGCCCAGGGCCCGGGAGAGCAGCATCGTGTCGAAGATGCTGTCGGGCACCACGTCGTAGATGCGCTTGAAGACGATGCCATCCCCGGAGAAGTCGTGGACGATCCAGGGGACCTGGGCCATGGCCTGGAGGGCCGGGCGCATGAACTCATCCATGGGCAGGGGGTCCACCAACCAGGCCTGGTCGTGGGTGGCCACCTGCATGAGGGCCAGGACGCAGTGGTGCATGCCTGTGAGGCTGCACTCGATGTCCACGGCCAGCACCCCGGCCGCATGCCACAGGGGCAGCGCCGCCTGCAGCTTCTCGGGCGTGTCCACGTAGGTTGTGGGGAGGTCGAAGTGATCCAACACCATCCAACCAGTGTGCCGCACTTGGGCCTCGATTACCCTGAAGACTCCGCAGGAATTCTGGAGACCGCAATGAATCGATCCCTCTTCTGGACCACTTTCGGCACGGTCTTCCTGGCCGAGGTGGGTGACAAGACACAGTTGGCGGCCATGACGGCCACGGTGCGCAGTGGGCAGATCCTCACGGTGTTCCTCGCCGCCAGCGCGGCCCTGGTCTGCGCCACGGCTATCGGGGTGGCCCTGGGCGGCATGCTCTTCAAATACATTCCCGAGGCCGCCATCAAATGGACTGCAGGCTGCGCCTTCATCGGCGTGGGGCTCTGGGTACTGATCAAGGGCTGAGGCAATTCAGGGGCGGGGGCATTGATATAAAAAAATGTCACAAAGGCCAGCACCCCCGCACCCCATGGTTAACGACAACAAGATGGCCTCCCGGGATCCCACGGGGAGCCATTCATTTCTTGAACGGGGCCGCCAAGGCGGTTCCCCAGCGCGGCTCTGGCCGCACGGAGACAACATGATCAGCAAGCTCATCGGCACGGCGACCCTCTTCGCAGCAGGCACCCTCATGGCCGGCGGGCCGGCCAGCCTCGGCGCGATCCACGTGGAGGCCTTCGGGGCCGAGGCAGCCCTCAGCCAGGCTGGCGACTGCGGCGCCAAGGATGCCAAGGAGGACGCCAAGGCCCCGGCCCATGCCAAGGACGACAAGGCCAAGGACGCCTCCTGCGGTAAGGGCAGCTGTGGCAGCAAGGACGTGAAGGCCAAGAAGGGCACCAAGACTGCCAAGGATGCCAAGTGCGGGAAGGATAAGAAGGACGCCTCCTGCGGCAAGGACAAGAAGGAAGCTTCCTGCGGCAAGGACAAGCAGTAGCGTTGGAGTCGGGCCATGACGCAGCAGACCTTCACCGGAGTGGGCTTGGGCCTCCGCCGAACTCATCTTGAGGAAGTGGCGCGCCGCGAAGATCACGGCGTGCCTTTCTGGGAGACCTGCCCCGAGAACGTCATAGGGGATGGAGGACGGCATTTCCGCTGGGCCTCCTCCATCCTCGACCGGGATCCCGTGCTCACCCACGGGCTCACGGTCTCGGTGGGGGGCTTTGACGCCTGGGACCAGGACTACCTGCGGGACCTTGGCACCTTTCTGCACCGCGTGGAGGCGCCCTGGCACTCGGAGCACCTCTGCTTTACGCGGGTGGATGAGAACTGCCTGCATGAGCTGCTGCCCCTCCCCTTCACACGGGACTCGGCCCGGCACACCATCCGGCGGGTCCGGGAGCTGCAGGCCCAGCTGCCGGTGCCCCTGGTGCTGGAGAACATCACCTACTACGCAGAACTCGGCCATGCGGACATGGATGAGGCCGACTTCATCTGCGAGGTTCTCGAAGGGGCGGATGCGGGCTGGCTCCTGGATGTGAACAACGTCTATGTAAACGCCCTCAACTTTGGCTTCGAGCCCAAAGCATGGCTGGCCCAGATGCCCCTGGAGCGGGTGGTCCAGCTGCACATCGCGGGGCACAAGCGCTTCGGAGACCTCACCGTAGATACCCATGGCGCCGATGTCATTGAGCCCGTCATCGACCTCATGCAGTGGGTCCTGGCCCGCGTGGGTCGCCCCTTGCCCGTGCTGCTGGAGCGGGATAACCACATCCCCGACCTGGAACTCCTCCTGGCGGAGCGGGCCCAGCTCCAGCGCGCCTACGATGCGGTCTTCGCCCCGGCGGAGGCACCCCATGCCTGAGGGCCGCACTCAGCGACTGCAGCAGGCCGCCGCCGCCTTCATCCTCGAAGCCGACGAGGCGGCCCTGGAAGCCGATCCCGCTCGGGTGTCCCGGCGCCTGGGGCTCAGCCTCGCGGACCAGCAGAGCTTCGACCAACAGCTGCCAGCTTGGCTCACCTACCGCGAGCTGGCCCGCATGAGCCTCCTGGAACCGCTCGAAACCATGTTCCCGGTACTTATGGCGCTCCTGGGCCCCAAGGATTGGGCGATTTGCACCCAGGCCTTCCTGGATGCCCGGCTGGTTCGAAGTCCCCACTATCGCGACATCGCACCGACCTTCCTGGGATGGCTGGCGGAGAACCGCTGGGGCCAAGCCCGGTGGCCATTCCTCCTGGAATTGGCTCACGCCGAGGTTCTCGAGGTGCTGGTGGCCCGCTACCCGGACTCCGAGCTTCCGGGTGGCCTCCAGGAGGAGCCGGACGCTGACACCTTCCTCGCCTGGAATGCCGCCACCCAGGTCGTTTCCTACACCCATGCGGTCCATCGGGCCAGCGAGGCCAATCCCATTCCCGAGGCCCGCCCCACCCAACTTCTGGCCTATCGGGACGCGGAAGGGGTTGTCTTCCTGATGGAACTTACTTCCGCCACGGCTTCCCTCCTGGTGCAGGCTCGGACCATCCCTGTGGCCGAAGCTGCCGCAGCCCTGGGCCTGACGGACCTGGAACCAGTCCTCACTCTGCTTCGAGACCTACGCCAGAAGGGCGCTCTCGACGGCTTCTCCCCGATCCCCCTGACCTGAGGTCCCCATGTTCCGACGCACCCTCCTGCCAGCCCTCCTGCTGGTTCTGCCCCTTAGTGCCCAGAGCCGGGCCTTCCGCCCCGATGAGACTCACACGGTGCTGGGCTTCAAGGCCTCCACCTTGCTCTTCGATGTGCCAGGCCGCTTCACGAAGTACAAGGTCGAAATCCAGGGTGACCCCGCCGCCCCCACCGGGGCATCGGTGCGCCTGGAGATCGATGCCAGTTCCCTCAGCACCGATAACAGCTCCCGGGATACCCACCTGCGCTCCGCGGATTTCTTCGGCGTGGCCAAGTACCCCAAGATCACCTTCGTATCAAAGGAGGTCCGCCGCGAGGGGGATCGGGTGATAGTTAAGGGTAGTCTCAGCCTGCATGGGGTCAGTCGCGATCTGGAACTGCCCTTCTTGGCGGCAGAGGGTTTCAACGGTGCCGGTGTGAAAACCTGGTCCTACCGCACGACCCTGCCCCTGGACCGCCTGGATTTCGGGGTGGGTGCAGAAAACGTGGCCGCCAAGATCAGTCTCAAGCGACAGGTGGAACTGGACCTGCTCCTTGTGGGCTTCTTCGAGTCGCCCAGGAAGTAGGGCTTGCCGCCAGCTTCGTCGCAGCAGACACTGGCTGCGACATGACGGCAGCCTCTCCCAGCGAACAGGATCTGATCCAACGATCCACCACCGGTGACTCGGATGCCTTCGGGGCCCTGGTGCAACCCCACCTGGGCCTCTTCTACAACGGCGTCCTCCGCATTCTTGGCAATGAGGCTGATGCAGAGGATGCCCTCCAGGACGCCCTGATCAGCATCCACAGGGACCTGCCCCGCTTCGAGGGACGCAGCAGGTTCAGCAGCTGGGGCTACCGGATCTGCCTGAACGCGGCCCTCATGGTGCGCCGCAGCCGGGTGCGGATTCGAGATATGGAGCGCCCGGATCCCCTGCCCCTGGGGCCCTTTGATGATCGCGGTCACCACCAGGAGTCAGAGCATGGGACTGAGTGGCAGGTGGAGGCCCAGGCCCACCTCTTGGTGGAGCAGCAGGAAATGCGCGCCGTTCTCCTGCGGGCGTTGGATGAGCTGCCCGATTCGCATCGGATCGTTTTCGTGCTGAAGGATATGGAAGATTGGGAGACCGAGGAGATCGCCGAGCACCTGCTGGTTCCGGCGGGGACCGTGCGGCAGCGGCTCCACCGAGCCCGGGTGCAGCTTCAGGCACGTCTCCGCACCTACATCCTGGGAGGCCGTCCATGAGGCTCATGCCCTCCTGCCATGACGTGCAGATGGAACTCACGGAATACCTGGAGGGGACCTTGCCCTTGCGGCGACGCCTGGGCATCTGGCTTCACCTGCGGCTCTGTCGAGTCTGTGCTGGGGTTTTGCGCGGCCTGCGGGCCCTGCCGCTCTTGGCCCGGCAACTGCTAGGTCCGGCCGAACCGGTCCCAGATGCCGCGTTGCGTGCTTTGGCTAGGATGCAGCAGAAGCAGTCCGACTAGGTGCGCCTCAGCGTGATGATGACGATCTCCGGGGGGGCGGCAATGCGGATGGGCAGGCCGACCACGCCCAGGCCCCGGCTGACGTAAAGGAGATCGGGACCATCCCGGTAGAGGCCCTGGATACGGGGACCGATCAGGCGGGCGCTACTGAAGCCTGGAATGGGGTTGATCTGACCGCCGTGGGTATGGCCCGACAAGGTGAGGCGCGCCCCCGCAGCCAGGGCTTCTTCCCACTCGTTGGGGCGGTGGTTCATGCAGAGTCGGAAGGCGTCGCTGGGCAGATCTCGGGTGGCCTCGGCAGGGCGGGGGCCTGGCCCGTAGACCAGGCGGGCGAAGCGGCCGTTGCGGGCCATGGGGTCCTGAAGCCCCAGCAGGGCCAGGGTGGAGCCCCCACGCTGGATCAGGGCCGCGGCGTTCTCCAGGCAGCGGATTCCGGCGCCCTCTAAGTCGCGCCAGATGGGCCCAGGATCGTCGAAGTAGTCGTGATTTCCCAGCACCGCGAAGCGGCCCAGGGGCGGGTGGAAGCCTTGGAAGGCGATTAACAGTGGCTCCAGTTCCTCGGGGCGGCTGTCCACCAGGTCGCCTGTGAAGAGCAGGAGCTCAGGCCGTTCGCGCTCTGTGAGCTCCCGCCAGCGTCGCAAGGTCTTGGCGCCAACCAGGGGACCCGCGTGCAGGTCGCTGAGCTGGGCCAGGCGCAGCCCATCCAGGCCCGGGGGCAGGTCTGGGAAGGTCAGCTCCAGCCGAGTGATCTCTGGATCGCTGAAGGCCTCCTGGGCGCCTACAACACCAAAGGCCATGGCGGCCCCCGTGCTGGCCACGGCGGATGTCCGGAGGAACGCCCGGCGGCTGGGGTCTACTGGGGCCTCCTCCAGGGAGTCCACCTCTGCCGCAGGCTTGCGGAAGATTCGCCAACCCCATTCCCCCAGCATGGCGATGATCAGGTGCATGACCGTGAAGGCCTGGAAGTAGAAGCCGATCCGGGACAGGAATTGGAGCAGGGGCAGAGCACTGTGGCCGCCCAGACCCAGCGTCCGAAGGCCCGCGAACAGGATCAGGGGCAGGTGGAAGAAGAACAGGAGCCAAGGCAGGGGCCGGTGGAACCGGTCCGGCAACTCCAGACATAGAAGCCGCAGGTGCAGCCACTGAACCAGGAGGATGAGGGCGAGGGCGATGAGGAAAAGCATGGAGTCCTAGTGTGCCAAGGGAGTGATTCAGATCACATTTTGAGATTTCGTCTCAAAATAATTGTATTTGAATAAAAAGTGGTTGAGACTCAGTCTCGATATGATCTTGCCCCTGCCTCCTCTCCCCACGCCCCTCGCGGTGCCCCGGATTCTGGTTGCCCTCCAGGCAGAGCAGCCCTGCTTGGAGCGGAGCGTCTTCGCCATGGGCACTCGCCTGCAGATCCATCTCGAGGGACCCGGCGATCTAGGCCAGGCCTCAGAACGGGCTCTGGCTGAGTCGGCCCGTATCGAGGCTGCCTGCTCCACCTGGAACCCAGGGTCTGCCTGGAGCCGCCTGAACGCGGCCCAAGGTGCCGCCGTGGCCCTCGACCGGGAGTGGATCGCCCTGCTTGCCGAGATCCAGGCCTGGACCCGGTGTACCGAGGGAGCCTTTGACCCGGTCCTCATGGCGCTCATGAGGGCCTGGGGTATCCGGGAGGGAGGGCGTGTGCCGGATCCGGCCACCCTGGCCGCGGCTCGCCTGGCCTCGGGATCCCACCTGTTGGCGTTAGACTCCCTGCACAGCTCAGCGCAGCTGGGCAGCCCCATGGCCGGCGTGGAGGAGGGCGGCTTCCTGAAAGGCTATGCCCTGGACGCGATGCGCCGGGCGGCGGCGACACCCAGCGGCTGGCTGGACTTTGGCGGTCAGGTGCTGGCCTGGGGCCGGCCCCAGCCGGTGGATTTCGCCGATCCCCAGGACCGCCAGCGATCCAGAGGCACGGTGTTGCTGGTGAATGCCTCCCTCTCCTGCAGCGGCACCTCGGAGCGGGGCCGCCACATCCTGAATCCCCGGAGCGGGGAACCCTGCCCAGCCTGGGGCAGCACGGCCGTGGTGCGGCCCGATGGGCTGTCGGCTGATGTGCTTTCCACCGCCCTCTACGTGCTGGGTCCTGAGGCCGGTCTGGCCTGGGCGGAGCAGAACCAGGTGGCGGCGGCCTTCTTTCTGAACGATGGGAGCGTCCGGCAGTCCCGGGCCTTCCAGGATCTCCACCCCACCCTGATTCCCCGGGAGCCTCGATGAAAGCCCTACTTACTCCACTTGCCTGCGCCCTGATGGTGGCACCCCTGGCTGCCCAAGAGCGGCCTGACACGGAGCAGCGGGTGACCCTGCTGGAGCGCAAGCTGCAGATCCTCACCCAAGAGCTGGAGAACCAGAAGACCGGAGCCGACAAGTCATCGAGCGGCGGGGAGGGGGCCTACGGCCTTGGGGCGGCGGCCTCGAAGGTCTATGGAGCCCCAGCGGGGCTCTCCGTGGGCGGCTACGGCGAGTTCCTTTACCAGAACTTCGCCGGGAAACGCCAGAACGGTACCATCGCCCCCCAGAACAACCAGCTCGATGCCCTGCGGACGGTGTTCTACATCGGCTACCACTTCAGCGACCGCATCGTGTTCAACAGTGAGGTGGAGTTCGAGCACAGCGGGTATTCCGATGAGCACCCCGAAGGCGAGGCCATCGTCGAGTTCGCCTACCTGGATTTCCTCATCCGCAAGGAGCTGAACCTGCGGGCCGGCCAGTTGCTCTTGCCTCTGGGTTTCACCAATGAGATGCATGAGCCACCCACGGTGCTAAGTGCCGCAAGGCCCTTCGTAGAACGGGAGGGGGGCATCATCCCCACCACCTGGCATGAGAACGGTCTCGGTCTGCATGGAGAACTGCCAGGCAACTTGAACTACCGGCTCTACCTGGTGAACGGCATGAATGCCGCAGGCTTCAATGCCGGCGGCATCAGTGGGGGGCGCCAGGACGGAAACAAGGCCAATGCGGAGCGCCTCGCCGTCACGGGCCGTCTGGACTGGCATCCAGTGCTGGGAGGCACCCTGGGCTTCGGATTCTACCGAGGCAGCAGCGTGGTGGAGACCCCCCATGAGGCGCCCATCCTCGGCACCACCATCCCCACGTCGGTTTCGGAGGTCCACGCCGAGTACCGGGCCCAGGGCTGGCAGTTCCGTGCCCTCGGCGCCCGCACCAATCTCGGGCGGCGGGAGCTCGAAAGCCTGGGCGCCACCGCAGATCCCCATGCCACTGGCACCCGCCAGTGGGGCGGATACCTGGAGGCGGGCTACGACCTCCTGAGCCACAACGGCTCGCGCCAGGCCCTCATTCCCTTCCTGCGCTGGGAGCGCATGAACCTGCAGCAGCAAGTGGCCAGCGGCGTGGTAGCGGACTTGGCCAATGATCAGACCATCCACACGGCGGGGCTCAGCTGGAAGCCCATCCCCCAGGTGGCGGTGAAGGTCGACGTCTCGCAGGTGCGCAACGGCGCGAGCACCGGCCGCAGCCAGTGGGATCTGGCCCTGGGTTACGAGTTCTGAGGCGCCCATGATCCGCATCCTCGCCCCCGCCTTCATCACGGCAAGCCTGATGGCGGGCCTGCCTTCCACCTCGGAGGCCTTGGCCCTCGCCTTTCCTGGCGCCACGCTTACCCGCAAGGAACACTGGCTCTCCGAGCCCCAGGCCCAGCGGGTGAAGGAGCTCGCGGGCACACCCCTGGCGGGGCTCTGGCAGGTCGCCTACGAGGCCCGCAGGAAGGGCAGCCTCCTGGGCGTGGCCTTCCTGGACACCCACCGCGTCCGCACCCTGCCCGAGACCGTGCTGGTAGCTGTGTCGCCCGATGGCCGGATCCTCCGCGTGGAGCTGCTGGCGTTCCGGGAACCCCAGGACTACATCGCCAAGGAGGCTTGGCTGCGTCAGTTCGATGCCAAGCGGCTGGAGCCCCAGCTTTCCCTCAAGGGTGCCATCCGCCCCCTGGCGGGTAGCACGCTCACGGCCAACGCCCTGGTCGACGCGGCGCGCCGCGGGCTGGCCCTGGAGCAGGTGTTGTACGGAGAGGCGAAGTGAAGCCGGAACTGGAGCGCCGATCCCCCATGGGCGAGAGCTGGCCCATGCAGGCGTTCGAGCGCTGGGCGCTGCACCTTGGCACCATTGCCACGGGGCTCTCAGGACTCGGCTACGGCTGGCTGCGGTATTACGGGCACGTGCAGGGGGACTTTGGCCTTGAGCCCCATCCCCTGCAGGCCCTGGTTCAGCATCTCCATGTGCTGGCGGCGCCTCTGCTGCTGTTCGCCCTGGGCCTGACCGTGCGGGGGCACCTGGGTTCTAAGCTGCGCTCGCAGAACCGGGACGGCCGCCGTCTGGGACTGGGCTTGGCCTTCCTCATCGCGCCGATGGTCATGACGGGCTACCTCGTGCAGGTGGCCACATCCCCCGTCTGGCGCC
The DNA here is from genome assembly GCA_903913215.1 of uncultured Holophagaceae bacterium. Lineage (GTDB taxonomy): Bacteria > Acidobacteriota > Holophagae > Holophagales > Holophagaceae > Geothrix. The sequence continues at coordinate 21,357 of CAIWKE010000032.1, read as the reverse complement.
TGGGGTTCGCCTGGACCCACGGCCTGGCCAGCCTACTCTTCCTGGGGGCCTACCTGGGTCACGGCCTGCGGGCCTGGCTGAAGCGTTAGCCCGGAGCCGTCAGGGCTTGGCACCGAGCGGCTTTGCCGCGAGGAGACGCGCAGTCCGGAGGGGTGCCTGTCGTGTGTCCAAAGATCCCTTGGGTGCAGGTGCCGCAAGGAGAAACCCCGGACCGGACTAGACTGGTGCATGGCCAGCATCCGCATCCTCTCAGACCAGGTGGCGAACCAGATCGCGGCTGGGGAAGTGGTCGAGCGGCCCTCCTCGGTCCTGAAGGAACTGGTGGAAAACGCCCTGGATGCCGGGGCCCGGCGCATCGAGGTGACCTGGGAGGAGGGCGGCAAACGTCTTCTGGAAGTGGCGGATGATGGCTCAGGCATGGCGCGGGACGATCTGTATCTGGCTCTGGAGCGTCACGCCACCAGCAAGGTGCGCACAGCAGAGGATCTGGGCCACTTGGCCACCTTCGGCTTCCGAGGTGAGGCCCTGCCCAGCATCGCCGCCGTAAGTCGCTTTGACCTCACCAGTGCTCAAGCCGAGGGCGCTGGCCAGCGCCTGCGCTGCGAGTTTGGCATCATCAAGGGTGTCACGCCCACGCCCCGCAGCTGCGGGACCACGGTGAGCGTCCGTGACCTATTTGCGCAGCTGCCCGCTCGGCGCCGCTTTCTGAAGTCCACGGACACGGAGCACGCCCAGCTCTGGGGTGCCGTGGCCCGCCTGGCGCTGAGTGCCCCTAGCGTGCACTGGACCATCCGTTCCGATCGAGGCACGGCCCTGGTGCTCCCCCCGGTGGAGGATGCGGGTCAGCGCCTGGCTCCCCTATTGGGGGAGAAACTCTCTCGGCTAGTGCCCTTCGTGAACGGCGAGAGGCCTTGGTGCTTGCGGGGCTTCGTCTCGCCCCCGGACCTCAGCTTCCGGGACCGGAACCACCTGTATCTCTTCGTGAATGGTCGGGCCGTGCGGGATCGCCTCCTACTGGCGGCCCTTTCCGAGGGCTGGTCCGGCACCTTCGCCAAAGGCTCGTACCCCGCGGCCCTGCTCTTCCTGGAGGTGCCCCCCGAAGCCGTGGATGTGAACGTGCATCCCACCAAAGCCGAGGTGCGCTTCCGGGAGCCCCAGCGGATCTTTGCCTGGGTGCGTACCGCCACCGAAGAGGCGTGGGCTCAGCTGCGCGGGGGCCTGGCCTCGGTACTGGAGTTGCCGCCCAAACCCTTGGAGGCCGAACTGGACCTGGATCCCCGGCGGCTGGCGCTCCAGCATCCCCGCCTCTGGTCCGACCATTCCGGCGGTGCGCTCGGCAGCTACCAGGCCATGCGTGAGACCTTCGGGACACGGCCCCTGGATCGGGACTACCCGCTTCAATCGGAGTCCTCCGGTGTGGCCGAGTCCGTGGTTTCCGGGACTTCCATCCGCTACCTGGGCGCCTTCCAACAGACCTACCTGTTGGCGGAAATCGTGGGGGACCGTGGGCCTGAGCTCTGGATCGTCGATCAGCACGTGGCCCACGAGCGGGTGCTGTTTGAGCGCCTATTCCTGCGCCGCCACGCCCCCGCCATCCAGCCTCTGATGCCCCCCAAGGTCGTGCAGTTGGGCCCTGAGGCGCTGGCTCGGCTCCTGCCCTTCCAGTCGGAACTGGAGGCTGCGGGGCTGGACCTGGAGGCCTTCGGAGCCGATGCGCTGGTGGTGCGTGGCCTGCCGGACTTCCTGGCGGAGCGTGATCCCCAGGCCCTCCTGGAAGACCTGCTGGCCCGCCTGGAGCGGGAGGGTCGCGTGGATCTCGATACCTTCCGGCGGGATCTCAACGCCGAGCTGGCCTGCCGGGCAGCCATCAAGAAGCACCATTCCCTGCCGAATGAACTTGCCCTCCGTTTGATTCAGGATCTGCTGGCCTGCGAGGTTCCCAACACCTGTCCCCACGGGCGCCCCATCCTGAAGAAGCTCACGCTTGATGACCTGGAACGGAGTTTCGGCCGCAGAGTCTGAGACCGTTTATTCTCTGGAGCGCCACAGCCGCTCCTCCACCAGGTCCACCCCCAGTCTCCTGGCTGTGGCGTAGAGGGCAGGACGGGCCAGGCCAAGGCTCTCGGCCGCCTCCGCTATGCTGTAATTGCAGGTCCTGAGCGTGTCTAGCAGGAACTGGCGCTGGAAGCCCCGGGTGGCTTACTCCCAGGTGCGGCGCCTCAGGGCAGGCACCTCCAGGTCTGGGAAGTGATGGATCTTCAGGATGTCGCCCTCACAGCGAAGCACCGCCCGCTCGAGCGCGTGGAGTAGCTCCCGCACATTGCCAAGCCTGAGCGATGGCGGCCATGGCACGGGAGCCATCTCCCCAGCGCCGACCCTAATCAAAGCCCAAGGGGGCTTCCAGTTGCCATGCCAGGGACCCCTCAGCACTGGAGCATGCCTTGCCAGACCTCCCAGAATTCAGGGAAGGTTTTGGCCACACAGTGGGGATCCAGAAGGTCGCCGCCTCGGCGCAGGGCTCCCAGGGCGGCGGCGAACGCCATGCGGTGATCGTTGCGGGGATCAAAGGGAGCCCTTGGCCCGAGTGGCGATCCGGGTCGAATGCGGAGGGTGTGATCACCCAGGATTTCTGCCTCGCCGCCCAGCCAGCGCACCAGCTCCGCGGAGGCCTCCAGTCGGTCGCATTCCTTGAGAGGCAGGGTCTGCAGTCCGCGCAACTCTGAGGGCCCGGGTGCCAGGGCGGCCAGGGCCGCCAGAACCGGCCCAAGGTCGGGACACTCCGTCAGGTCGGCGTCCAGGCCTCGCTGGAGGGGGCCCTGCAGTTCCAGATGCTGGGGGCCCACCCAGTGGACCGCACAGCCGGCTGCCTCGAGAATCTCCACCATGGCCCGATCCCCCTGGGCGTCCTCTGGGTCCAGGGGCCCCAAGCGCAGGCTGCGTCCGGTGGCTGCGGCGGCGGCGAGGAAGGCTGCGGCTCCGCTCCAGTCGCCGGGTAGTTCCAGGTCCCGGGGCCCCAGGGAGCCACCAGGGATGTGCCAGGAGCCCGGCTCCAGTACCGCCGCGCAGCCGAAGCGCCGCATCCACTGGGTGCTGAGATCCAGGTAGCTGGAGCTGGCCACTGCGGCCCAGGTGAGGCGGCTGGGCTCAGGCAGCGCGGCGGCCACCAGTGCCAGGCCCGTCAGGAACTGGCTGCTGAGGGAGGCGTCCACGGCCAGGTCGAGGCAGTGGGGCGGTTCGGGTGCGGGGTGGAGCCAGGCGCCATTCGGGTCCGCTACCCAGCGGGCCCCCAGGGCCTTAAGGGGTTCCAGTAGGGGGCCCAGGGGCCGGGCGAAGAGCCGGGGATCTCCCTCCAGGCGAATGGGCCCCTTGGCCGAAAGGGCCAGCCAGGGCAGGAGGAATCTCAGGGTGGTGCCAGAAGCCCCCAGCCAAAGTGGGGTCTCACTGCGGGGGCGGGCGCCTCCCTGGAGTTGCCAGAGGCCGTCCTCCTCGGTAAGGGAAAACCCCAGCCCTCGCAAGGCCTGGCGCATCCAGCGGGTATCTTCAGCCTCGAGACCCCCACGAAAGTGGCTGGTCCCCGGCGCCAGGGCACCCAACAGCAGGGCCCGGTTGGTGACTGACTTGGAGCCGGGCACAATGACGGGACCCAGGGCCGCGCCAGGGCTGAGGTGGGTGTCTTGGGGAAGAGGCAGGGCCATGGGGGCAGGGTGCCCCGAGGAGGCACTCAGGGCAAGAGCGGATTAGCTGGCATTCTCGAAAATGGGCCGCGAGATGCGCTTGTCCGTCTCCAGATCCCAGCGGTAGACGCCGTAGAAGTCGATGGTCCGCTTGTAGTGCAGGGTGATGGTGCAGGTACCGGAATCGCCATTGGAAACCTTGGTGACTCGGATCGCCCCCTTGCCACCTGCTTCGACGATTCCCAGTTCCTTGGCCTTGTCCTTGACCTCGCGCTCGACGGTCTCCATGGGCTTCTTGCTGGCGGCGCTGGCGATGAATTCGCAGGCGTCTACCAATTCGTTGTTGGAGAAATAGACAGGGACAGCCTTGTAGCCTATTGCCCCCATGGCCCCGAACACCAGGAGGGAGACCACGCACCCGAATTTGCCTTCACCGCGCTGATTCCGCATGGGTTGCCTCCGTATCACTTCAGTTCTTCGAGGGCCAGTTTAGCCAAAGGGCCGACCAATGGGCCGTCGGGGCCAAGGAGGGTTGACTGAGGATACTTCAGGGCCTGACGAAATGCCTGGGTGGCTTCAGCCTGGTAGGTGGAGCCCAGGTGGAGGAAACAGATCCCGGTGTAGTAGTCCACGGTGCCCTGGCTGATACCCACGGTGGTGCTGATGCGGGTCTCCCGGAGCAGTTCGACGGCCTTGTCGAATTTCCGGAACTGCATGTACGTGAGGGCCAGGTTGAGCCGCACCTGATTGGCGGCATCGCCCTTGGCCCCTGCGTAAAGCAGGCGGAGCTGGGCGAGCAGGGCTGGATAGCTGAGACCGCTGGAACCTAGTGGTAATTCCAGAGCCTCCTGGTGGATCGGGAGATTGAGGGTGGTGCCGCCCTGGCTTAGGGCCAAGGTGCCGGAGGCAGCCTCGGCTTCCGCCAGCAGGCTCGCGACCGACAGGATGGGTTTGCCGTTGGCCAGCACCAGGGGCTGGCCCACCTGGATGCCCGCCTTCAGGGCCGCCTCCGAGGCCGAGAGCACCCAGGGCCCCGGCTCGCCGGGCAGGTCCAGGAGGCTCAGGCCCAGGTCCGCCTGGGTCAGGCGGGGGAGCCGGTTGAGGCGTGCCGCCAGAATGCCGAGGGGATCCTCCTCAAGGGGTTTCAAGAGCATCCGCTCCTCCTCCCCGTCCAGGGTGGCCAGGCTCAGCTCCACGTAGCGGATGACCTTGTCAGGCACGGGCGTGGCAAGGAGCACCAACTCTGCCTCGTGGGAGGCCTTCAGGCGGGCGAGGGCCTCCTTGGGCGCCTCGCCAGGTCGGGGCGCAAGAAAGGCCACCTGCTCCAGGCGTTCGCCCAGGGTCTCCAATTGGGACTGGAGGCGGGTGCGGCCCGTGAAGTCGCCGGCTTCCAAACCCAGGAAGGCCAAGCGGGGTTTGGGGCGGGCTACCAACTCCTGGGCCTTGCCCTGGTCCACGCTGATGTGCCGGGAGAATCCGCCCCCGGGGAAGCGCACCAGCAGCTCATAGGGGCCTGAACAGACCTGGGCTTTGAGCACCGGCAAGGGCCCGAGGCTCTGGCCCGATAGGAAGAGTTCGCCACCGGGCCAGTTCGAGGTCACAGAGAGGGTGCCTTTGGAGGCCTCCAGGCGTACCGGTTCCAGGGTGTGGTCCGCCATCGGGCTGCCGAACTCTGCGCCCAGCTCAAGGACTCGAGGTCGGAAGCAGGGGGCCCGGAACTCCACCCGGTGCTTGCCGGGCATGACCTCGGCAATGACAAAGGGGGCGGACAGGTCCTCGGGTCGCAGGCCCAGGGGGAGGGCTATGCTTGCCGTTTCCGGGCCGCCCTTGCCGGTGGCGTAGCCCAGGCTCTTGCCGTCCAGCAGAACTTCCACATCCGAGGGCTGGGTATAGATCGTCAGGGTGGACGCGGTGCGGGTCAGCTTGAAGGCCACCTCCTTGACATCCTTGGGCCCCAGTTCCAGGGTCACCTCGCTGGGGCCGTGCCCGGCCCGGAGGTAACTCAGTTTGTGGGGGCCGAAGGGCAGGTGTTTTCGTGTGGTGGGGGCCTGGGCCTTGCCATCCACCAGAAGGCGGCCACCCTCGGGGGCGTAGCTCAGCTTGACCAAGGCGAACTTCTCGCCCTTGAGGCGCTCGAAGAGGGCGGCCAGACGCTGGGAGGTGAGCGCCTTATCTACCTCATAGTCGGGGTTGAGGTCGATGAGGGCCTGGAGCCGCACCTGGGCGCGGGGCTTGTTCTGAGCACTGCGGTCATCCAGGACTGCCAGCCAGTTGTAGCTCTCGCAGAGCATCTGGAGCCACTCTGGACTCAGGCCCAGCGCTTGGGGGGCCAGGGCCGCCACCACACTGTCGAGGCGGGTGGTAGCGCCTTCACGGTCCCCGGCGGTGGCCCAGAGGGCCTTGGCCTGGGTGAAGGTGTCCCTGAGGGCGGGATCCTGAGCCATGAGGCTCAAGCACAGGAGGGGAAGGCAGAGCAGGACTCGGAGTCGCATATTATTTCAGCCGGAAGAGGACGTCATTGCGCCGGTCGCAGAGGATGATTCCGCCGTCACGGTCCATGGCCAGCGAGGTGATGCGGCCGCTGATGCCAAGGGCCTTGAGGGTGGCTTGGCGGAGCAAGGCACCATCGGGCCCGAGGATCACGATGCCCTCGCCATAGTCGCCGCCGTCCACCAGGGCGGCCACTTGTCCGGCTCCGTCTGTGGCCAGGGCGGTCACGGTACGGAAGGCGGTGGGTAGATCCTTGCCGTAGGGGATGATGAATCGGGGCTGGCCCTCGGCATCCAGGAAGAGCAGTTTGCGGTCCGCGTCTGCAGCCATGACGAAACCGCCGGTGCTGAGGGGCACCAGGGCCGTCGCCGTGGGCGACGCCACCGTGCGCGGGGTGCCCTCCGCGGGGAAGAGGGTGAGCGCTGGGGTCTTGGCATCAGCCACCCAGAGCGTACCCCAGCGATCCAGAGCAGCCCCAGAGACAGCACTGAGGGCGCCCAAGGGCATGACAGGGGCATCACCCTTGATGAGGCCCGCCTTGGTCAGGATCCAGAGCTGTCCTGAGGGGTGGTTGAGCAGGATTCGTGTTCCGGGGGCGGGGGGGCCTTGGGGGAGCAGTTCCGCGCCCCGGAGGTGGAATACGTGGTCCAGGTCGTTCTGGAAGATGAGTAGCTCCCCATCCGGCGCCGTGGCCAGCACCGTGGGGGTCTTCAGCCACTTGGTCCGGCCCGCGGGCCAGGGGCCTTCGTTGCGCAGGGGAGTCTTCTGGAGGCGGTGCCGCACCAGCAGCAGCGTGCGCCAGCTCGCCTCCTGGGCCTCGGGGCTCTCTGGGGCCTTGGTGCGCAATCGCTGCAACAGCTTCAAACAACTGGGCAAGTCGCCGAGGGCATCCATGGACAGGGCTGCTTCCAGCATGGCCTGGGGGGCCACAGGGGAATCCTCCTGTAGATGGAAGGCATCGAGAAAGCACTCCAGGGCCCGGCCCAGGTTCCCCTGGTCCCGCCAAGCCCGGCCCAGCTGCAGCCTGGCCTCGGAGCAGGCAGGAGACTGGGGGAACAGATCCAGGACGCGGTTGAACTCCGCCATGGCGTCTTTGAGATCCCCGGGCCGCTGAGCCTGTCGGGCCAGCAGTGTGCCGCGGAGGAGCAGGCCTTCGGCGGCCTCAGGGGCCTTGATGTAGTCGGTGCGGAGGCGCTCCAGGAAGGGCAGGGCCGCCTCTGGCTTGTGCTCGACATCCAGCTGGTGGTGGGCCATGCGGAGCAGTACCCGGGGGGCGTGGCTGCTTTTCGGAGCCGCCTGAAGCAACTGGCTCCAGGTGTCCAGGGCCTCCTTGTAGGCCTTGGCCGCATAGGCCCGATCACCGCTGAAATAGAGCCGTTCCGAGAGATCCGCCTCCTGGGACTGCGCCAAGAGGGGCGCGGCGCAAAGCAGCGCGACCGGGGTACGGAGCCATGGAGAGAGGACGTGCATGAAGGCCTCGGATCAGAACTTGAGCATAGCGCCCCTCAGGGCTCCAGGGCCTTCAGGAGGGCCTCCGGGGTATACGGCTTGTAGAGCACATCCATGAGCCAGGGCTCGCCCTGCGGGGTGTCGCGGGCAGCGGTGGAGAGCAGTACGTGGCGGCAGAGGCGGGTCTCCCACTGGACCTGAAGCCAGGGCCGAAGGTCGCCCAGGGCATCGGCCTGCTCGGAGATGAGCAAATCCGTGCTCTGCTGCGCCAGCAGGGCCTCGGCTTCCGTGCGGCTCCCGGCTTCCCGGACCTCCCAGCGGCCTGACAGGGAATTGAGCAGTCGCTTGCGGAAGAAGGCACTGGGTTCCAGCAGGAGGATGGTTTTGATGGGGGCGCGGCGCGTGATGCCCGCCTCGTCGAGACCCATTGAGAGAAGTGACTCTTTGGCGGCACTGCGCAGGCCCAGACCCGTAGCGCGGTGGAAGACCTCCTTGAGGGGCTCCACCAGGTTGGCCTGCCGGGTGAGGCCGCCGACCTCGCAGAGGCGGGCCAGTTCCCGCCAGTCCTGGTCCTTCCGGACCAGTTCCTGGAGTACGAAGGTGGAGAGCTCCTGGGCCAGTTCAGCCCGGAGGATGAACTCTGGATCCTGCAGTACCTCCCGCAGGGCCAGTAGGGCCGGTGCCCGGGTGGGGCCCTTCTCCGGCACGGATTGGACCAGGCTGCGTACCCGCTCCTCCTTGCTGGCGATGTGGCTGAGAATGGCGCTGCGGCGACCCAGTTCCTTGACGATGGCCGCAACCTGGTCGTTGGCTTCCCGGTCCCAGTCACCCTTCGTTCTCAGGTCGAAGAGGAAGTCAGAGATGGTGTCTTTCAGGCGGGCATAGAGATTCTGGTCGAAGCAGTAGAGGTTCTGGGTGGCCAGAATGGCCCGCAGGCGCTGGCCTTCCCCTTCACGTTCGTCACAACAGCGGGTGATCAGCTGTTCCAGGGCTTCGAGGCTCTCCTGGGGCAAGGGTCGCTCGAAACCTGGATAAGCGGCGATGAGGCCTTCGAGGGCCACGATGAGGACTTGGGGCAGCTTGAGGTTGGCGGATTTGGCCAGGAGTCCCAGGCCGGCCTCGGGCGTGGCCAGGTCAGCCAGGGCCTCCACCAGAGCTTCTTGCAACCGGGCGGGCTTGCCGTCATGGAGCAGGTCCAGGAGCACCTGGGCGGCGGCGGGATAGCGCACGGCGCCCAGGGCCACCACGGCTTCCAGCAGAAGGTCGTCCCGCACGTCAGTGCGCAGGAAGGCCATGAGGGGCTCGGCGGCGGCCTCGGTGCCATTCTCTGTGAAGATCCGCAGGGCGGTGCGGACCTGCTCCAGTTGGCCGGACTGGAACATCCCCATGACCGTGGGGAAGCCCGAGGGCAGCTTGCCGAAGTGGTGCATGGCCTGCTGCCCCACTTCCACGATGGGATCCTGCATGGCCTTGAGGAAGAAAGGCGCCAGGGCCTCCTCCTCCCGGGAACCCAGCACATCCAGACAGGTCTGGCGGCGCCTGGTGTCCTCGACCTTCAGCACCTCGTCCAGGGCCGGGGTATCACCGGCGGGCACCAACCGGCAATACGCGTGGTCCAGGGCAAGGCTTCGAGAAAAGCGGGGGAAGGCGTGACGAAAGACCGGGAAGACCAATTCCAGGGGCAGATGGCCCAGGGTTACCTGGCGGGAGAGGCCCTCGCAGAGCTGGTCGAAGGTGATACCCAGGGCCGCCTGCTGCTTGGTGGCTGTGTCCTGGGCCTCGGTGACCATGGCGTTGAACCGGGCCACCTTGCCTTCCACCAGGACAATGAGGGATTCCGTGAGGAAGAGTTCCAGCGGGCCCCGGGCCCGGCTGTGCAACCGTTCCAGGGGGAGGAGGGGCTGACCGGTCTCCCCTTCGAGGATGGCGTGCTGCAGGGCCTGAATGGTGCCAGGATCCTGGGCGCCGAACCGGGCGGCCAGACTCTGGACCAGTTCCGTGCGGGCTGCCGTGCGAGCCACGGTCTGGAGCCGGTGGGTGATTCCCTCCAGGATCTGCAGGTCGCCCAGGATGTTCAGGGTGTCGTGGAAATAGTCAATGAGGGGTGAGGACTGGTCTGGCGTGGGGAGTTCCGCCACGGCGCGGACCAGCAGCCGGAAGGTGAGGGGATCGGCGCCGGGGGCGGCCTCCCAGAGGGTTGGCAGGTCCTCGGATCGGGCACAGCCGGCCAGGCCCCGGGCGCCCTGGTGGGCGAGGCGGGGATTGCTCTCGCCCTCCAACAGACGACCCATGTAGAAGCCCAAGGGCTGCTGGGTTTCCAAGGCCCCCAGTTCCCGCCGGAGAATCAGCTGGCGGTCTGGATCGCTGCGCAGGGTGGCCAACTGCTCCAGGGCCAGTCGGGCGGAGCGGAGTTCCAAGCGGCCCAGGGCAGCGCAGCCTTCATCGAAGACCCCAAGGTCTTGCTCGTTCTGCAGGGCTTGGAGGATCCAGGGCACCCATTCCGGCCAGTCGAACTTCGCTGTGAGCCCCAGGAGGAAGCGTTTTTCCTCCAAGGAGACAGCTGTTTTCACAAGCCTTGCCCCAAGGATCGGAAGGCTGAGCTGGCGCAGCTGGTTTAGAAGCTGGTGCAGCCGATTCTGGGCGGAGAGATCTCCCTCGAGATGGTTGGCGAGGATGCCCCTGAGTTCATCCAGGGGGGTCACGGGAATATGTCGGAGTGGAGCGGCCATCTCCCTCCCATCGGCGCAATTGGCTCCGGGGTCAAGAACCACCATCCTGCTCCGAAAGTGATAGGGTTTCTTCATGCGTGCCCTGCTCCTTTGCCTGTTGGCCATGGCCGTCCAGGCCCAGACCCCCGCCTTCCTGAATCAGATGCCGCCTGCCGCCCGTGAGGAGGCGCTGGACATCATGAAGCGCGCAGATTTCATCTTTGAGACCCGGACCCAGCCCAAGCACGTCCGGTTGGCCACTATGGAAAAACTCTTCGACCATCCCCGCCTGGGGGCGGCCATGTGGCGGTATTGCCAGTTCGTGCCGCGCTTCTACGCATCCACGCACCCGGATGGGGCCTGGAGCATCGATGACACCAAGGGACTTAAGGGCACCCTCCGGCTGGTCTACCAGAGGCCCGGGCACCGGGTTTACCTGGTGGAGGGTGTGGCCGAGCGGGGGCGCCTGAAGACGCCCTTTTCTGTGGGGGCCCGGATGCTGACCTCCTACGAGTATTGGGACGGGAAGCACGGCTTCGAAAGCCGCCTCCAGACCTGGACGGCCCTGAACTCTGCGGTGCTGGGGGTGGTGGCCCGTCCCTTCCGGGGCTACATCAAGGGGCGCCAGGATGAGTTCATCGCATACATCAACGGCAATGTGGCCACCTTCGGCGAGTTCGCAGAACTGAACCCCAAGGACTTCTACGGCGCCATCAGGCGGGATGGGGATGCGGTGGCCCTTCGAGACTTCGAAGCGATCTTCCTGAAAAAGTGATGCTCATTCCCTTCCTTGACTCCTGGCGGGCCCTGACCCACCCCCGCGAGGCCTTCCAGGACCTGCCGCCCCCCCTTGGGGTGGCCCTGGGCCGCATGGCTGCGGTCTGGATCCCCCTGGCCCTGGGCAATGCACTGCTGACCTGCTGGCGGGCCCTTCAGGGGTATGAGGCCCTGCGGAAAGGGGGACTGCCCCTGGACTTGCTGGCCACGGCAGGGGTGGACCCTACAGTCGTCGAGGACCTGCTGAAGACGCTGCCTCCAGCCTTACCCCTGACGCGGCTCCTGCCTTGGCTCCTGGTGCTGGTGCCCCTGGGGGTGCTGGGCACCTGGCTGCATCATGCGGTCTGGGACCATACGGGGCTCTGGCTGCTGGGCGGGCTGAAGGCCAAGCGGGGGTTCCGCACCAGTCTCCTTGCCGAGGCCGAGGCTCTGCGCCATGCGGCCCTGGGGACTCTGGTGGGTCTGCTGAGCTTTCTGCCCCTTCTGGGTGGGCTGCTGAGCATTCCCCTCCTGCTCCTGGACGGGTACCTGTGGCTGTTCCGGGGCTTCGCCCTGGCCGCGCGTCATGACTGTGAACCCTGGCGGGGTCTGGCGGCCACGGTGATTCATGCGATGCTGCTGGGCTGCTGTGCCCTGGGCCTACTGACCTGTCTGGTGATTCTGTTGCGGGTGGGAGCATGAGGCGCGTCCCATGGCTGGCCCTGGGGTCCGTCTTGGCGGGCCTGGGCATCTGGGTCTCGGCCCGGCTGGCACCCTTGGCAGGCCTGCTTCCGGGGTGTGCTTTCAAGCAGTTCACGGGCTATGCCTGTGCCACCTGCGGCCTGACCCGCTGCACCTTGGCCCTGGGGCGAGGGGACTGGCGAGGCGCCTTTCACTGGCATCCCGTGGCTGCAGGGCTGGCCCTGCTGCTGCCAGTGGCGGTTCTATGGGATCTCCGCCGGGCCTGGCGAGGCGAGGCCTATCCAGGGTTGCCAGAGTCTAGATGGGCCCGTCTGGCCGCCTGGGCGCTGGTGCTGGGCACATGGGCTCTGCAGGCGGTCCGGGGCATTTGAACTCGGGCTGAAGGCTGGATTTTGACAACAGGCCCAGTCCGGTCATGCTTTGGACACGTTTCACCGGAGTCACGCCATGTTCCAGCAAATCCTGGATCAGCTCATCGAACGGGTGCCCGAGGCCCTGGCCGCGACCTTCAACGATCGCGACGGGGACTCCATCTGCCAGCGGACCATTCAGGTCTCCAACGAGGGACTGCAGCTGCTGGGCGCCTACCAGCACGTGGTGAAGCGCCACCTGCAGCAGGCGGTGGAGGACTTCGACCGGGGCGAGGTGAAGCAGGTGGCCTTTGCCACGGACCAGCACTGGATCGTGATGATGGCTGCCAAGGAACACTGCACTCTGGTGCTGGTGATGCAGCGGGAAGGCATGCTGGGGCGGGCCCGCTTCTACATGGAACAGGCCATCGAGGCCCTGAACAAGGAACTCTAGGAGCACTGCATGGAACGGTATATCGGCCTGGCCGGAATCCTGGCCTTCATGGCCCTTGCGTACGCGTTGTCCCACAAGCGGAGCGCCATCCACTGGAAGACCATCGCCTGGGGCCTGGGCCTGCAGTGGATCTTCGCCATGGTGGTGCTGAAGGGAACCTGGCTTGCGGGCCTGCTGTCCTTCCTGCCCTTCCCCAAGGGCGTTGGCTGGGTCGTCCTGGTGCTGATGTTCACGCCCATGTTGCTTCGGCGCTTTGCTTCCTACGAGAATAAGCCGCTGAATTGGGGCCTCTTTGCAGTCATCGTCCTGGGCCTGCTGCGGGGCGACCTGGTGGGCTCCACCTTCGACAAGATGCGCATCGTGGTCGAGCACCTCATGGCCTACGCCCACGAGGGGGCCAGCTTCGTATTCGGCCACCTCTCGGATGGGCCCGGCAGCAGCGTGGGCATGGTCTTCGCGTTTGCCGTGCTGCCCACCATCATCTTCGTGGCCTCGATTTTCGCGGTGCTCTACTACATCGGCGTCATGCAATGGGTGGTGAGCGCCGCCGCCCGGGCCATGGGCCGCTTCCTGAAGGTCTCCGGGGCCGAAAGTGTGAGCGTGGCCGCCAGCATCCTCATGGGCCAGACCGAGGCCCCCCTCACCATCCGCCCCTTCCTGGCCCGCATGACCCGCAGTGAGCTGATGCTGATCATGACCGCAGGCATGGCCCATGTGTCCGGCAGCATCATGGTGGCCTACGTGCAGGTGGCCCACGTGGACATCGTGCACCTTCTCACGGCCGTGATCATGACGGCTCCAGGCGCCGTGATGATGGCCAAGATGTTGGAGCCCGAGACCGAGGTCCCCGAGACCGCCGGCGAGATCAAGGTGGACATTCCCAACCACGACGCCAACGTGCTGGATGCCGCAGCCCGGGGCGCCTTCGAGGGGGGCCAACTGGCCTTCAACGTGGCGGTCATGCTCATCGCCTTCATCGCGCTCATCTACCTCATCAATGGCCTCATGAAGGCCATCCACCCGGGCTTCAGCCTGGAACTGGTGCTGGGCTGGACCTTTAAGGTCCCGGCCTTCCTCATGGGTGTGCCCTGGGTCGAGGCGGGCCAGGTGGGTGGGCTCCTGGGCAAGCGCATGGTGGTCAATGAGTTCGTGGCCTTCCTGGACCTAGGGGCCATGACGAACCTCTCGGCCAAAGCCAAGCTCATTTCTACCTTCGCGCTCTGCGGTTTCGCCAATTTCAGTAGCATCGCCATCCAGGTGGGGGGTATCGGGGCCCTGGTGCCCGAGCGGCGGGGCGACCTGGCCCGTCTGGGTTTCCGGGCCATGCTGGCAGGGACCCTGGCCAATTTCTTGAGTGCATGCATTGCAGGTATTCTTACGTAGTCAGAAAAAACAGACTAAAACATCCGAAGCTCTAGCCTTGAGGCTCTTCTGCCGATGAAGGGAGGTCGGAGGACGTTCATGGCTTTGAAGCGCTCGGTAATTTTATCCTTGGTCTTGGGTGTCAGTGCTCTCAGTGCAGGGGACTATGACGCCATGATGGCGGCCATCAAGAAGGCCTGGCCCCAGGTGAACACCCTGGCCGTGGTCTGTGATGCCAATGGCAGCAAGGCCGCCCTGACCTCCCTCACCGGTGCCGCGGGCGGCTTTAAGCTCATGGTGGTGGATGTGAAGGGCCCCCAGGACATGGGCAAGGCCATCGGGGCCCTCACGGGCCGTAAGCCCGATGCCGTGATTCTCATCGCCGGCGACCACGTCGTAGGGGATGGTTCCTCCGCCGCCAAGTTCCTCATTGAGCGCATGGCTGCCGTGAAGGTTCCCACCGCTGTCACCACGGAAGCTGGGGTCAAGCAGGGCGCAATCTTGGGCATGGGCCCCGGCACCGGCGGCAAGCTGCTGAGCAACGCCAAGGTGGCGGCCGTTGTGGGCATCGGCGTCCCCGCGGGGGCCACCAGCTTGTAGGCTCTGGGCTAATTGATGGTTTCGGGATCCTCCGCCCCATCCTGGGGCGGCTGGATTTTAGTCCATCCGCTCAACCATGCCAGGTTGAGGGCCAGGGAAGCGGTGAGGTAGACGGCGAAGAAGCCGATGAAGAAACGCTGTTGGAAGAGGATCATCAGGGCGAAGACCAGGACGATGCTGAGGCTGGTGATCATCGCCGCCCGGGGGTTGGTGGAGCGCTTCTTGAAGCTGGGGAAGCGCAGGGTGGACACCATCAGCATGCCCACCAGGAAGAGACCCGTGGCCATGGCATAGGCCTGGAAAATGCTGGAGGGCGGAGCTGGGTGCCAGATGATGACCGAGGCCACACAGGCGGCTCCAGCAGGAATGGGCAGGCCCACGAAGTAGCGGCAGTCCGTAGCTCCCACTTGGATGTTGAAGCGGGCCAGGCGCAGGGCGCCGCAGGCCGTGTACACGAAGCAGGCGGCCCAGCCGGCGGCCCGCAGGTGCGAGTCCTGGATGCCCAGTTGGAAGAACCCGTAGCGGTAGGCCAGGATGGCGGGGGCCATGCCGAAGCTGATCACATCCGCCAGGCTGTCCAGCTGTACGCCGAACTCCGTGGTGGTGTTGGTGGCCCGGGCCACCCGCCCGTCGAGGCCATCAAAGACCCCCGCAAGGACCAGTAATCCGGCTCCCCACATGAAATAACGCTCGGGAGTGGCGCCCGCGGCGTTGATGGACATCACCACACTGGAGAAGCCACAGAGGATCGAGGCCATGGTGATGCTGGAGGGCAGCACGAACATGGACCGCCGCATGGCGCGCTTGCGCCGGTCACGGCGTTCTTCTGGGCTTAAACGGGGTCGCATGTCGATAGTTTCTCATATCCGACCCCGGAGGATGGGCCCTCATACGGCGGGTATCCTGGCTTGGGGGGTCCTGTGAAGCAGTTGGTGGTAATTGGTGGTGGACATGCCGGCATCGAGGCGGCGCACGTGGCCGCCCGCATGGGCCTGGCCACGACCCTGCTCACCATGAACCTGGACCAGATCGGGCAGATGAGCTGCAATCCCAGCATCGGCGGCGTGGGCAAAGGCCACATGGTGCGGGAGTTGGACGCCCTGGGTGGTGCCATGGGCCGCCTCATCGACGCTACGGGCATCCACTTCCGCATCCTCAACGAGAGCCGGGGGGTGGCGGTCCGAGGCCCCCGGGCCCAGGCGGACAAGGTGAAGTATCGCAGCGCCGCCCGGGGTCTGCTGGAGCACACCCCCAACCTCCGGCTCCGCCAGGGCATGGCCGCCAGCCTGCTCTGGGAAGCAGGCACCCAGCGCCTGCGGGGGGTGGAGCTGCTGGATGGCTCGGTGCTGCCCTGCGAGGCGGTGGTCGTCACCAGCGGAACCTTCCTCAATGGGCGCATCCTCATTGGCGACAAGCGCATCGAGGCGGGGCGGGCCGGCGAACCTGCCAGTACCCACCTGGCGGAGCAGCTGCGGGGCCTGGGGCTGCGGCACCGCCGCCTCAAGACTGGCACCAGCCCCCGGCTGGCCCGGGCCAGTATCGATTTTGGGCGCCTGCAGCCTCAGCCCGGGGATGACCCACCCCGCCCCTTCAGCTTCTTCAGCCCCGGCATCCCCCAACCCCAGGTGCCCTGCCACATCGTCCACACCACGGCCGAGACCGAGGCCATCGTGCGGGAAAATCTCCCAAAGTCGAGCCTCTACGGGGGCCACATCGAGGGCGTGGGCCCCCGCTATTGCCCTTCCATCGAGGACAAGTTCGTGAAGTTCCCGGACAAGGGACGCCACCAGATTTTCGTGGAACCCGAGAGCCTGGAGACCGAGGAGATTTATCTGGCGGGCTTGTCTACGTCCATGCCCCCCGAAGTGCAGCTCCGCATGGTGCGCAGTCTCCCGGGCTTCGAGGCCGCCGAGATCCTGCGGCCGGGCTACGCCATCGAGTACGACAGCTTTGATCCCCTGCAGCTTTCTCGAGGATTGGCGGTGACAGACCTGGAGGGAGTCTGGTTCGCGGGCCAGATCAACGGCACCACCGGCTACGAGGAGGCTGCCGGGCAAGGCCTCCTGGCGGGCATCAACGCGGTGCGTTGGCTGCGGGAGCAGGAGCCCATCGTGCTTGGGCGGGACCAAGCCTACCTGGGTGTCATGGTGGATGATCTCGTCACCAAGGGGACGGATGAGCCCTACCGCATGCTCACGGCCCGGGCCGAGCACCGCCTGGGCCTGGCCTGCGACCTGGCCGATGGGCGGTTGCTGGCCCTGGCCCGGGAGGTGGGGGCCTTGGATGCCGTGGCGTTGGCCCAGGTGGAGGCTCGGGCCGGGCGCCGGGAGCGCCACAAGGCCCAGTGCGACCAGGCCTGGGTCACCCAAAGCAGCCCCTTCGGCCCCATCGCCGCCGAGGCGGGGGTCCGCCTGGAGTCGGGCCTGAGCCTGTCGGAGCTCTTCCGGCGTCAGCAGATGGGCTTGGCAGAAGCAGACGCCTGCCTGGCCCTGCTGGAGGGCTGGGCCGATGGGGGTTCCGGCTGGGATCCCATCCTGGAGCGGGACCTGCTGCTCTTTGACCTGCGCTATGCGCCCTACCGGGAGCGGGAAGCCCGCCTTCTGGAGGGCCAGCGGGGCTGGGATCAGGTGCGGATCCCTTCGGACCTGCGGGTGGAGCACCTCCAGGGCATGTCGCGGGAAGTGCTGGAAAAACTCACAGTTCATCGCCCGGAGACCCTGGGGCAGGCCAGTCGGATCCCGGGGATCACCCCAGCGGCCGTGACCCTGCTGCACCTGTTGATCCACCGGGGGCGGGCTCCCCGTACGAATTCTGATCTTTCCCCTTGAGCTTCCAGGAAACTGGAACCTTAAGCTGAGGGAGCTAGGATCGGGAGGAAGGCATGACGACCGTTCTGGATGCTCCAAAGATGGCCGGAACTGTGGATGCTCCATTGCTCAGGATCGGCCAACTGGCCGCCCGCTCCGGCGTAACCTCCCGGAACTTGCGCTTCTACGCGGACGCTGGGGTCTTCGGCGACCTGCCCCGCTCGCCCAAGGGCTACCGCCTCTTCCCGGTTCGGGCCATCCAGTGGGTCCGCGTCCTGCGGGCCGCCCAGGCCTCGGGCTTCTCCCTGGACGAGGTCCAGGAATTGCTGCGGGCCCTGCGCCAGGACAGCACTCCCTGCGCCCACGTCCGGGAAGCGCTGGGGGGGAAGCTGCACCAGTTGGAGGTCAAGCTGAACGAGATCCGCCTGCTGGTGGACATCCTGAAGGTCACGCTGGGCACCCCCGATGGCCAGAGCAGTGAGTTGGGCTGCAACCTCATGGAAATTCTGGTGACCGAGGCGGCGCGCCTGCCCGCCCGTGCTGAAACCGAAGCATGATGAACAAGGAGTAGTGATGGCAATCCAGGTAATGAAAGTCGGGGGCATGACCTGCGGCGGCTGCGCCAAGCATGTGGAAAAGGCCTTGCGGGGAGTGGAAGGTGTCAGCTCCGTGACCGTGGACCTGCCCCAGGGAATGGCCATCGTAGAGGGTACGGCCTCTCTGGAGGCCATGACCGCCAGTGTTACGGAGGCTGGCTACCAAGTGCTCGGTCTGGTCTGAGCTTGACCAGCCCTGGCCCGCCCGTGAGCCCCCAGACCTTTCAGGTGACGGGCATGACCTGTGCCGCCTGCGTACGCCATGTGGAGCGGGCCCTGGTCAAGACCCCGGGCGTGACTGCGGCGGCGGTGAATTTGGCCACCTCGACCGTGGCCGTGGAGGGCTCGGCCAGCTTCGAGGTCATGGCGCACGAGGTGGAGGAGGCGGGCTATGGCTTGGTGCCCCTGGCCACCGAGGCCCCAAGAGGGGGTGAAAGCGAGGCTCTGCAGGGCGCGCGGCGGCGCATGTTCCTGGCTCTGGGGTTCACGGTACCCCTGCTGCTCACCATGGTTCCCGGGCTGGGCGGGCCTCTGCCTGGATGGTTGCAGGCCCTCTTGGTAACCCCGGTGGTGTTTGGCGCGGGATTGGGCTTCTTCCAGCGGGCGGGCCGCCAGGCCCGCCATGGCCAGGCCTCCATGGACACCCTCATCGCCCTGGGTTCGGGCAGCGCCTGGGCCTTCGCCATGGTGGAATGGCAGCGGGGCGCCCATCACCTCAGCTTCGAGACGGCTGCGGCCCTGGTGGCTTTCTTGTTGAGCGGTAAGTACCTGGAGGCCCGGGCCAAGGCCCGCGCCACGGACGCGCTGCAGGCCCTGCTTTCGCTGGCGCCGCCTACGGCTCTTCGTTTGGAGGCTGATGGCTCTGTAATGGAGGTGGCCGTGGCCCGGTTGAAGTCCGGGGACCGTGTGCGCGTGCTCCCGGGCCAGGCCGTTCCTGCGGATGGGCGGATCCTGGCCGGCCAAGTTGAGGTGGATGAATCCATGCTGACCGGGGAACCCATGCCGGTACCCAAGGGGCCTGGCGAGGCACTGGTGGCGGGTAGCGTGGTGCACGGCTCCATGGTGGAAGTGGAAGTCCTGGCCGTGGGCGCCGATACCCAGTTGGCCCACATGGCGGCCCTGGTGGGCCAGGCCCAGGGTTCCAAAGCCCCTGTCCAGGACCTGGCGGACCGCATCAGTGCCGTGTTCGTGCCTGTGATCCTGTTGCTGGCCCTGGCCACCTTCGCCGGCTGGTGTTGGCTCGGCGGCTGGGCCCTGGCCTGGCGCCCCGCCGTCACCCTGCTGGTCATCGCCTGTCCCTGCGCCCTGGGCCTGGCCACGCCCGTGGCGGTCATGGTGGGCTTGGGCGCGGCGGCGCGAAAGGGCGTGCTGGTGCGGGATGCCGCGGCTCTGGAGGCCCTGGGGCAGGCCACGGATCTGGTCTTCGATAAAACCGGGACCCTCACGGAGGGTCGCCCACGTCTGCAGAGCATTGTTTCCTGCGGCACCCTGTCCGAGGCGGAGCTGCTGCTGGTGGCGGCAAGTCTAGAGCGGGACTCGGCCCATCCGCTGGCTCGGGGTATCCGCGCGGCCCATTCGGGCGACTTGTTGGCTGTGGAGGATTTCCGAACCCAATCTGGTGGGGGTATCACGGGACGCCTGAATGGCGTGGCATGGCGCCTGGGGAGTGAGGCCTTTCTGGATGTGGTCTTCCCTTCTATTCAATCAGATGGCACGGCCGTGGGCCTGGCGGATGGACAGGGCCTGCAGGGGGTGCTGGTGTTTGGAGATCGCCTCCGGGAGGATGCGGCCCAAGTGGTGAATCAGCTTCGCTCTCGAGGCCTCCGTCTGCATCTCCTCACGGGTGACCGCGAAACCCCGGCACGGGCCATGGCAGCGCGGGTTGGCATTACCGAGGTGCTGGCGGGTGTGAGGCCCGAGGGCAAGCTGGGCCAGATCCGCGCCCTGCAACAGGCTGGCGCTGTGGTGGCCTTTGTGGGGGATGGTGTGAACGACGCGCCTGGGCTGGCCCAGGCGGACTGTGGCATCGCCATGGGTTCGGGAGCGGGCGAACAGGGTACTGGTGCGGCCATGGCTGCAGCGCCCCTGGTCCTGCTCCGCGCAGGGCTGGAGCCGATTCTCGCGGCCCACCAATTGGCCCGGCGCACCCACCGTGTGATCCGCCAGAACCTCGCCTGGGCCTTCGGATACAACCTGCTGCTGGTACCACTGGCAGCCACGGGCCAGCTGGAGCGTTTCGGAGGCCCCATGCTCGCGGGACTGGCCATGGGCCTCAGTTCCTTGACTGTGGTGTTGAACGCGCTGCGCCTGCGGCGTTGAGGGTTACAGACTCTTGCAGAGTTCCTTCAGGTATTCGGTGAAGTCTGCACGGAGGTCGTCACGCTTGAGGGCGAACTCCACGTTGGCCTTCAGGTAGTCCAGCTTGTTGCCGGTGTCATAGCGTTTGGCGGGGATGGGCGCTGCGACCAGGCGCCCTTCCCGAGCCAGGGCGGCCAGGGCGTCTGTGAGTTGATACTCACCGCCCACTCCGGGTTCCAAGGCCGCGAGGTGTTCGAAGACTCGGGCCTCCAGCACGTAGCGGCCCACCACAGCCCAGCGGCTGGGCGCAACGGAGGGGTCAGGCTTTTCGACAATGGTTGTCACATTCCAACGATCTGTAGATTCTGTTGGCGCGTTGACGATGCCATAGCGGGATACGTGCTCCAGGGGTACTTCCTGCACCCCCACCACAGACATGCCTGTGGCTTCGTGGGCCGCAATGAGGGTTTCCAGTCCAGAGTCGCGTTCGTCGAAGACATCGTCTCCAAGCAGCAGTGCGAAGGGTTCATCGCCCACGGCATGGCGCGCGCACAGCACCGCGTGGCCGAGACCCAGGGGTTCGCCCTGGCGCACGTAGGCGAACTGCGCGAGGTGGCTGATGCCCTGCACCAGGGCGAGATCTTCAGCCTTGCCGCGACGACGAAGGGTGTCCTCCAGCTCAAACGCCACATCGAAGTGGTTCTCAATGGCCGCTTTGCCTCGCCCGGTCACAAGGACAAGGCTCTCCACTCCAGCCCGAATGGCCTCTTCCACGACATATTGGATGACCGGGGTGTCCACAAGGGGCAGCATTTCCTTGGGTTGGGCCTTGGTGGCCGGCAGGAAGCGGGTACCCAGTCCGGCCACAGGAATGACGGCCTTGCGCAGCTTTCTCATGTCAACTCCGATGGCCCCATCATGGCCGAAGGGCTGCTATTGATGAAGGTTCGATGCCCAGGTCGTAAATTTTCCCTTGCGTTGATGCTGTGGAGTGGTAGTCTAAATGTCTGCGCGGTTGAGGCTGCGGGGTGTTGGAAGGGGCTGAAAGGCTGGTTCCAATCGAGTTACGCGGTTCAGGCCGAGGTAACTTACGAGCGTCTTTGAAAACCGG
>CAIWKE010000031.1 GCA_903913215.1 uncultured Holophagaceae bacterium | reverse complement strand
CGACGGCCTTCTTGGGAGCGGCCTTCTTCACGACGGCCTTCTTGGGGGCGGCCTTCTTCACGGCGGGCTTCTTGGGAGCGGCCTTCTTCACGGCGGCCTTCTTGGGGGCGGCCTTCTTCACGGCGGCCTTCTTGGGGGCAGCCTTCTTCACGGCGGCCTTCTTGGGGGCGGCCTTCTTCGCAGCGGGCTTCTTGGCAGCGGCCTTCTTCGGCGCAGCCTTCTTCGCGGCGGGCTTCTTGGCAGCGGCCTTCTTAGGGGCAGCCTTCTTCGGCGCGGCCTTCTTGGCGGCGGGGGCTTCGGTGGGGGGGACCTGGATAGGATCGGCCATGGGTGGCTCCTTTACGCCCTTTTGGGCGGGGTTGGAAGGGGTCGTGCGGGAAGATGGGGTTCCCTTGGCAACTTTCGCGCCAGGTTTATCCGATTCTTTCCGCTGGGTGGATATACGTTCCTTGGCCGCGGGTACGGCCGTGGGGGCTAACGCCGCGTCAGCGGCAGAGCCGGTCTTGCCCTTGGGCTTCGCGGCTTTTTTCGGAGGTTCCACGCCGGCCAGAATCTGGGCCAGTCGCTTACCGGGATAGTAGTCATCGAGGAGGGCGTCACCGATCAGGATGCCGTGGACGCCGAGGGCTTCCACCTGCTTGATCTGCTCCAGGCGCTGGGCGCCTCCCTCGACGAGTTTGAGGCAACTCTTGGGGACTTTCTTCACCAGAGCGATGGCTTTGTCCCAGTTGGCTTCCCAGGTGTCGAGGTTCCGGCCGACGGCGCAGATGATGTCGGCTCCGGCGTCCACGGCGTGGGCCAGTTCATCTTCGGAGGTGACCTCCACCACGACGTCCAGCCCCTTGCTGGTGGCGAACTTCAGGAGGGTCTGGAGACGGTCCTGGCTGAGGAGGGCGGGCATGAGGAAGATGGCGTCGGCGCCGAGGATCTTGCTCTCCTCGACCTGGTATTCCTCGAAGATGAACTCGCGGCGGATCAGGGGCAGTTTCACTTGGGCGCGCACTTCGGAGAGGTGCTTGTCCTCACCGAAATAAAGGAACTTGTCCGTGGCCACCGAAAGGGCGCGGGCCCCGTTTTCGGCCAGGCTTTTGCCGTGAGTGGAGGCCTTGTAGGACTCCCGGACCTGTCCACGGCCAGGGTCACCCCCGGCCACTTCACCTAAAATGGTGATTCCAGGCTGACTTAACTCTTCCTTTAGGCTGTGATGCCCTTTGTAGCCGTCCTTGACCGCCACAGGACCCCTTTGCTTCTTGATTTCCACATCGAGGGCCTTAAAAATGGCGACTTTCTTTAGCATTTCCCACGCTCCAAATCTCAGATACCTCACTGCTGGCCCTATGGGGAAGATGATCGGCCGTTTTTCCTCTGATTCAACATGAAACCAGCGATCTGGATGTGGTCAACAGAGAAATTTCAAAAATCTTCATTTTTTTTGTCGCTACCTCTCGGCTGGGGGAGATTCATTTCTAAGGTTCAGGGCCTCCCTGTAGGGCGCGTCGGCGGGAAAAACGTCCATGCCTCCCGACTTCCGAATCTTTCTGAACATCTATGCCCTCTACATCTGCGGGGATTTTACTGGGACTTCGACCAAGCCGAACGGCCCTGCGGGCACCGCGAGTGACAGGCTTCACAGCCGGGTTTTTCGGCAGCTTCCCATCCCGCCCCAAGCCCGGCCCCTGCTACGCTTCAACTCGCGCCTGTGGCCCCAGGTATCGTGCCAGCGACCCGGGATTCCGCCGACGATTCAAGGGGCAACCATGACCATCCATACCCTCGACCACCCCCTCGTCCACCACAAGCTCTCGCTCATCCGCGATCGGAAGACGCCCGGCAGCCTCTTCCGTTCACTGATCGAAGAAGTGGGTCTCATCCTCGCCGTGGAAGCGACGCGCTCGCTCCCCACGGAGTCCGTGGTGGTGGAGACGCCACTGGAGCGCACGAGCACCCTGCGCCTGAAGTCCCTGGACCCCGTGCTGGTGCCGGTGCTTCGCGCCGGGCTGGGCCTGCTGCCCTCCTTCCTGCACCTGCTCCCCACCGCAAAGGTAGGCCACCTGGGCCTCTACCGGGACCATGACTCGCTGGTGCCCGTGCCCTACTACCGCAACTTTCCGCCCCTGCTGGAGGCCCGCCCTGTTTTCGTGCTCGATCCCATGCTCGCCACCGGTGGCAGTGCTTCCGAGGCTGTTCGGCAGCTCAAGGATGCCGGTGCTGTGAACCTCACCCTCGTGTCCGTCCTCGCCGCTCCCGAAGGTCTGGAACGCCTGCAGGGCGACCACCCGGACCTCTGCATCATCGTGGGTGCCGTGGACCGGCAGCTGAATGAGAAGGGCTACATCCTGCCCGGCCTCGGGGATGCTGGCGACCGACTCTTCGGCACCGCCTGAATCAAAAAAACAACCTCGAAGAAAAAAAGACCACGAAGAAAATTCCTTTGTTCTTCGTGGTCTTTATGATTTTTATGTAAATTATTAGAAACCGATTTGAAGTGATTTAGGGCAGGGGGGGGTAGCTCGACGCCGACCAATTTCTGGGCCAAGTCGACCACCTGGCAGTTGCAGCTGAACTCGTAGTCGTACCAGTCGGAGAGGACGATGCGGCTGCTCTCGGCGAGGGTCGCCAGGGAGTCCACCTCCGGCGAGTTGGTGTGGTCGATTTGATTCTGCAGAGGCGATTCCATGGACATGGTGCGCAGGTAGCCGCTGCTCTCGGACACGGTGGCGACCTGGCTCTGCCGGCCAACCAGCAGCAGGAGTTCACCGGGCGCTTCAAGCTGCACTAAGCCGATACCCGTAAGCCGCCTACCCTTTCCCGGCATGGTTGATCTGTCCACTGCAACCCATGTTGGAGAACCCTCATCCTTGGGCCCTCTTTGGCCGAGGCCAGGGCGGGTTTACCCGGAGGGCTAGAAGGGGGAACCCCGGAGTTCCTGCGGGTTGGCCCTTGTCGGGGGCCCGGTCCATGGTCAGGCATCCCTTCCTCAAGATCGCCGGGGCCCTGCTCCTGACGGCGCTCCTAGGGACGGTTGCGTCGCCTGCCCGGGGTGCCGAGACCTGGCTGAACCTTGGCCTGGGTTTCGGGCCTCTGCGGCACCCTCCGCGACAGTTGTTCCTGGCCCTGGAGGTCGAGCACCTGGTCGTGGACCGGCGTTTCAGCCTGTGGCTGGCGGCCGAGGGCAATGCCCAGGGGCGGTGGGTCGGCGGGGGGCTGGCGCTCAGGAGGCCCCTGGGGCGGCGGCTTGAGGGGGAACTCAGCTTCGGGCCAGGCTTCTACCCGGACCTCAGCCACCTGGACCTGGGGAGCAGGCTGCAGTTCCGCTCCAGCGCGTCCCTGGTCATCCACCTCGGCACCAGGGTCTACGCCAAGCTAAGCGCCACGCATGTCTCCGACGGAGGCATCAGCCGGCACAACCCGGGCGTCGAAACGGTGCGTCTGGTCCTTGGTCTTCCCTTAGGGCAGCGAAGGTAGCTCGATGCCCGCCATCCTCTGGACCATGCGGACCACCTGGCAGCTGTAGCCGAACTCATTGTCGTACCAGACGTAGAGGACGATGCGGTTGCCCTCGGCGATGGTGGCAAGGGAGTCCACCACGCCCGCGTGGCGGGAGCCCACGAAGTCACTGGAGACCACCTCCGGCGAGTTCGTGTAGTCGATCTGATTCTGCAGCGGCGATTCCAGGGACATGCTTCGCAGGTAGCCGTTGATCTCGCTCACGGTGACGGCCTGGCCCAGTTCCAGGTTGAGGATCGCCAGGGAGACGTTGGGGGTGGGCACCCGGATGGCATTGCCGGTCAGCTTCCCGGCCAAGTCGGGGATCACCTTGGCCACGGCCTTGGCGGCGCCGGTCTCGGTGATGACCATGTTCAGAGGCGCGCTGCGGCCCCGGCGGGAAGCCTTGTGGTAGTTGTCGATGAGGTTCTGGTCGTTGGTGTAGGAGTGGCAGGTCTCGATATGGCCGTGGGCGATGCCATAGCGGTCGTTGAGGGCCTTTAGGATCGGCACGATGGCGTTGGTGGTGCAGCTGGCCGCCGAGAAGACCTGCTCCTGGTCGGTGATGAGGTCATGGTTGACTCCGGCCACGACGTTGGGGATGTCCCCCTTGCCCGGGGCCGTGAGGATGACCTTGGCTATGCCCGGGGCCAGGAGGTGCCGGCTGAGGCCGGCCCGATCCCGCCACTTGCCCGTGTTGTCGATGAGGATGGCATTGCGGATGCCGTACTGGGTGTAGTCCACGCCCTCGGGGCTGTCCGCGTAGATCATGCGGATCATGTTGCCGTTGGCGATGATGGCGTTCTCCTCCTCGTCGATGGTGATGATGCCGTCGAAGGGGCCGTGGACCGAGTCCCGGCGCAGGAGGCTGGCGCGCTTGAGGAGATCGTCGGCGGCGCCCTTGCGCACGACGGCGGCCCTGAGGCGGAACTTCTCACCGCTGCCGGCCTTCTCGATGAGGAGGCGGGCCAGAAGGCGGCCGATGCGACCGAAACCGTAGAGGACGATGTCCTGGGGCTCGTCGAGGATGGGGCTCACCCCGGTGTTGACGCTGGCCAGCTCCCGGCGCACATAGGCTTCGGCAGTCAGGCCGCCGCCCTCCGTGGAGAAGTGGTAGGTCAGCTTGCCCAGGTCGATGCGGGCCGGGGCCAGGTCCAGCTGGCTGATGGCTTCTAGCAAAGGGAAGGAGTCCATGACCGAAAGCTCATTGTCGAGGATCTGCCGGGCGAAGCGGTGGGCCTTGAGGATGTCGATGGCGGTGCAGTGGGCCAGGGAGCGTCCATACACCGTGATCACGATGTTCTTGTCCCGGTAGAGGCTACCGAGGAGGGGCAGCATCTGCTCAGCGGTGGCTTCCTGGGATTGCCATTCCTTGAGGTAGGTGTCCTGCTTGGATGCGTTCATGGGGCGCTTCTCCTGAAGGTCATGGCGATCGGTGCATGGTGTTTCACTGCAAACATTCCATTTTGGCCGGGGGAGGGGGGGGCGGCAAGCGAAGGTGGCCGAAGTCGCCTGCGGGGGCATCCACTCATGCTTGCTGGCCCATGGGTGACTCTGGCTTGGGGGCCATGACCACGGCGCCAAGCCAGCGGTCTGGATCAGCCGTGCCGGGTAAAAATCAAGGAAGAGCTGGTTCGAACCGAACAAGACTGAGGGGTGGTCAACTCTGGATACATCACCCCTGGGGACTTCCCAGCCCAGGCGCTTTGTTCGGATCGAGTGAGGCTGAGCCTCCAGGAAGAGCGCGATGGCGAAGAGGGGCCCTGCCGGTGAGGCTGCCCGATTGAGGCAGCAAGCCGGGGACTGCCTGGCGCGGAGTGGCGACGGGGCCGCAGAACAGAACGACCACACCCAGCTCGCCCACGAACTGCAGGCGCACCAGTCTGAGCTGGAGGTGCAGAACCTCGAGCTTCGGCGGATCACGGAGGAGCAGGCGGACTTGCTCCAGACCTACACAGAGCTTTACGATCTCGCCCCCGTGGGCTACCTCAGCCTGGATGTGGCGGGTCGAATCTCGCGGGCCAATCTTAGAGCCTCCAGTCTCCTAGGGAAGGAACGCTCCAGCCTGCTGGGCCAACCCTTCCAGCGGTTCCTCACGGGAGAAAGCCGGATCGCCTTCCTGGCCTTCCTCACTAAACGCTTTGCCGGGCAGGTGGCGGACTCCTGTGTCCTGGCCTGCCTGGATGGCTCTGGAACGAAGCACTGGATTCGGATGGATGCGGCTCCGGTGGCCCCTCTCGCCCAGGAGTGCCGGGTGACCTTTGTGGATATCTCCCCCCAGGTCGAGACCCAGGTGGCATTGAGCCACAGCGAGGCGCTCTTCCGGGCCTTGTTCTCAGCCCTGCCGATCGGAGTAACCCTCACCAATACCGAGGGCAACATCCTGATGACCAACCCGGCCAGTGAAACCCTGCTCGGAATCCCCTCCGATGATCTCCTTCGCAGGAACTTCAAAGGCGCCTACTGGGACATCCTGCGCCCAAATGGGAGCCCCATGCCGCCGGAGGAGTACGCCAGTGTCCGGGCTCTGACCGAGCGTCGGCGAATTGAGTCGGTCGCCATGGGGGTCCGCCGCCCAGATGGTGAAATCACCTGGCTCCAGGTGACGGCCGAGCCAGCGCCGGGTCCGGATTTGGGCGTGCTGATCACCTATGTGGATGTCTCCGGACATAAACGGGCCCAAGCCGCGGCCAAGATCGCGGAGAACACCCTGCGGGAAAGTGAGGCCCTGTTCCGGGTCGTGGTGGAGGGCAGCCCCGTGGCACTCTTGCTCCACCGGGAGGGCCACTTCACCTACCTGAACCCTGCCGCCCTGCGGTTGCTCAAGGCCACCGAGCCATCGCAACTGCTCGGGAAACTCGTCCTGGACCGCGTTCACCCTGAGGACCGGGAACTGTCGAGGCAGCGGCTTCAATCCGTCCAGGAATTGAATTTGGAGATTTCGGTTCGCCAAATGAGGTACCTGGCCCTGGATGGAACGGTGGTGGATGTCGAGTCCACGGGGCGCAAGGTCAGCTTCGAAGGTCGGGAATCCATCCTGGTCTTTGCCCAGGACATCACCGAGAAGAAGAAATACCAGGACCAGCTCGCTCGGGTTCAGCGTGAGCAGTCAATCATCCTTGAGAGTGCGAATGTGGGCATCTCGGTGGTGATGGATCGCAGGCAGGTCTGGGTCAATCCATGGATGGAAAGGACCTTCGGTTATCGTGGCGAGGAGATGGTCGGCCAAACCACCCGGCGGCTCTATGCCGACGACGAGGCCTACGAACGAATGGGCCAGGAGGCCTATCCCATCCTCGCGAAGGGCGAAACCTATGAAACCGTTCAGCGCTTGTTCCGCAGGGACGGGCGGTCCATCTGGATCCACTACAACGGCCGGGCCATCGATCCCTCGGACCTGAGCCAGGGCACCCTTTGGATCCTGGATGACATCAGCCGCGCGAAGGAGGATCAGGATGCACTGCGGGAGAGCGAGGCGCGCTTCCGCGCCATGTTCGAGCTGAACCTGGGGCCCAAGCTGATCATTGATCCTGACAACGGGATCATCCTGGATGCCAATCCATCGGCTGCGTCCTTCTACGGTTATGCCCTGGAGGAACTGCGGGGTAGCCCCATCTCCCGGCTCAATCGCATGTCCGAGGAGAAGGTCTTTGCGGCCATGGCACAGGCCCGCAGCCTGGGCCTTCGCCACTTCGAGTTCCAGCACCACCTGGCCGATGGGCGGGTCCGGGAGGTCGAAGTGTATTCCAGCCCCATCCCGCTGGGGTCGCGCACGGTCCTCTACTCCGTGGTCCATGACATCACCGACCGCAAGGCGGCAAAGGCCGCCCTGGTGCATAGTGAGGCTCGGTTCCGGCAGGTCTTCGATGCCTCACCCTGCGGCATGAGCGTCACCCTGGCCGAGGGGGGCCAGCTCCTCCAGGTCAACGATGCTTGGGTTGAGCTGTTGGGCTGGAGCCGCGAGGAGGCCCTGGGCCAAAGCCTGTTGGACATGGATATTTTGGGTTCATCCGGGAATTCCGGGGAAGGCTGAGCGGACTTTGAGGAAGAAGTAGGCATCGTCCCGGTAGCCGTAGCCAATGCGCTTGATGAGCTTGATCTTGTTGTTCACGCCTTCGATCAGGCTGGTGTGGATGGGAAAGT
>CAIWKE010000030.1 GCA_903913215.1 uncultured Holophagaceae bacterium | reverse complement strand
TGCCCCTAGGGGCGCTCCAGGGACTCAGGCGGGGCAGAACCCCACCAGAGTCCAATGAGGCGTGTAAGGCGCTTATACGGCTGCGGCAGCTGCGCTAGGTGGATCGACCATGAGTCCCAACCTGCGCCCCATGGAGTCCTGCGCCCTGCGCTTGTTCTCCAGCGACTGCTCGATATAAAGCATGGTCGTAGTGATCGACTTATGACCGAGGAGCGCCTGGATGTCCGGCAAAGGGGTGCCCAGTTCGGCATGGATGGAGGCGTGGGTAGCCCTCAGGCGATGCTGCGAGAGGCGACCCAGGTTCAGTTCCTTTGCTACGGTATCAAGCACCGTCCGGCAGTAGTTGGGGCGGTGGGGTTTGCCATCCTCAGCAGGAAACACCCACTCACTCAGGGTCTTGGGTAACCCCTGGATGGCACTCCACAGCCAGTCAGGGACAGGCAGAACCCTCGCTTCCTTGCCCTTTGCCTTGCCCACGACATAGGTTCGCTGGTTTGCATCGAACCACTCCCAGCGCATCCCCAGCACCTCAGATTCACGCATCCCCAGTCCGATCATCACCCGCACCATGACGGGTGCATGGGGGTTCCTCGTGTGCCTGTCCACACTCGCCAGGAAGGTCTGAACCATACTGACCGCCAGGACGGGGCGGGGCTTCTTCTGGACCCTCAACGGCATCACCTTGAAGGGCAGCCGCTCCAGGTAGTTCACCTTGAGTGCGTAACCGAACAGAAGGTGGATGATCCGCAGCAGGTTATTGGCGGTGGTCATGCTTCGCCCAGCTTCCAGGACACGATTCCGAATCTCCAGGACATCCATGGTCGTAACCCGGTCTATCCGGGTCGTGCCCAGCTGGGGCAGCAGCCAAATACGAGCATGACTCTCAACATTCTTAAGGTGTCTTGGACTATGGACCTGCCGGTGGACCTGCGCCCACTCCTTGACCAGTTCTGTGAGGGTCGGTATCCGGCACACGATCCGCAGCTGCCCCTTGAGCATTTCCTTGCGCTTCTCCTCCAGGACGAGTTTGGCGGTCGCCAAGTCCCGTGCCCGGGTCGAGCCGTGGATGCGTTGCCCGTTCGCCTTGAGGGAGTAGTGCCAATACTCCCCGACCTTCTGGAGACCCTGAATCTTGTTTGCCATGACCGCCTCTTGGGTGAGGCGGATGAACCGCGCCGATCTTCTGACTGAGGACTGAAAATCGAGGTAAGGGCACAACATGGGCACAACTGGGTTTCCAAACCCGCCCTTCCCGCCTGAACCATCCGCCTAGAGTTCCGGCGCTGGGGGACGCTAAGGGTGGGGTTCAGTCCTTCATCGGTCCTGGACTGAGCGATCCTTCCCCCCGACCCGCTAGACTGGTGTTGCGCGCTCATAGCTCAGGTGGATAGAGCAGCAGCCTTCTAAGCTGCAGGTCGCTGGTTCGAGTCCAGCTGGGCGCACCAGCGCCCAGCTGGACTCGAACCAGCGAGCGATCGGCCGCCAGTTATCCTGATCGGGCCTTCCCTCTCGCAGGACATGCCCATGAACCCCACCGACCCGCTCCTCGAACTCCGCCACGTCACGGTCCGCCGGGGAGTAAAGGAGGGCCTCCGAGATGTAAGTCTCAATATCCACAGTGGGGAGCACGTCGCCATCATCGGCCCCAACGGCTCCGGCAAGTCCACCCTCATCAAGGTCATCACCCGAGAGCTGTACCCCCTGGCCCGGCCAGAACTGGTCTGCCGCATGTTCGGGCAGGAAACCTGGGATGTCTTCGAGCTGCGCAGCCGCTTCGGGCTGGTCTCCAACGATTTGCAGGCCACGTATGCCCGGCCCATCACGGCCTATGAAGCGATTCTTTCGGGCTTCTTCAGCAGTATCGGTCTCTGGCCCGCCCACCAGGTGACCCCGGCCATGGAGGCCAAGGCCCGCTCGGTCATGACAAGGTTGGAGGTGACTCACCTGGCAGATCGAGCCGTCAGCGAGATGTCCTCGGGAGAAGCCCGGCGCCTGCTCATCGGCCGCGCCCTGGTCCACGATCCCCAGGCGCTGCTCTTGGACGAGCCCACCAACAGTCTCGATTTCCGGGCCGCGCATGAGTTCCGGGAGATCGTTAGCAAGCTGGCCCAGGAGGGCCACAGCATCGTGATGGTGACCCACACCGTGGCTGACGTGATCCCCGAGATCAGCCGGGCCGTGCTGCTCAAGGCAGGCCGAGTCCACGCCGATGGCCCCGTCGCGCAGATGCTCAGCGCCCCGATGCTCTCCGACCTCTTCGGCATGCCCCTGCGGGTGGTCCAGGAAGATGGCCGTTACGGGATCTTGTGAGGTCCAGACCAGGCTAGTTTGTAGCCTCTGAATGGGGGGGAGCCAGCAGGGCGACTTCCTTCAGGGCCTGAAGTCCTCTTCCTACGAAATACAGGCCGACGCCGCCTTGCAGGTACTTCGTCCCACCCATGGCGTCCCCAAAGAGGCAAACGGCCCCGCCAACGAAATAGAGAACAGCGGAAATAATGCCAAGCATCTTCGGGTCCATGGGTACTCCTGAATAAGCCTTCGGCCTTAATTGCTAAATCGGTTAATTCAGATTTTTTTATCTTCCCCTGTAAACGCAACAAGGGCCCAGGTAGCGATGCCAGGGCCCTTGTCGCTGCAGTCTGGAGGCTATGCTTCGATGCCGTCCTTGTGGGTTTCCTTGGCGAAGTACACGGAGACCGCGGTGATCACCACCAAGCCGATCATGTAGTAGGCGATGTAGGCATAAGCCTTGTTGGCCTCAATGCCCTTCTTGAGCAGGTAGGTGGCCACCAGGGGCGAGAGGCCGCCGGCGAAGATGGAGGCCAACTGGTAGCCCAGGGAGGCGCCGCTGTAGCGGACGCGGGCCGAGAACATCTCGGAGAGGAAGCTGGCCTGGGGACCATACATGGCCGCATGGCCCATGGTGACGGGGATAACGATGGCCGCGGAGATGATCCAGGGCTCCCGGGTACCCAGCATCCAGAAGAAGGGGAAGGCCATGAGGCCGCAGAACACGGCACCCCACATGTAGACGGGACGGCGGCCGAGCTTGTCGGACAGGGCGCCCCAGCCGGCGCAGGTGAAGATGGCGAAGAACGCAGCCCAGAGCAGGCCATTGAGGCCGACCGCGCGGTCCATCTTGAGGTAGGTGGAGATGTAGACCAGCGAGAAAGCGGTGAAGACGTAGAAGAGGCCGTTCTCCGCGAAGCGGACGCCCATGGCGATGAAGATGTTCTTGGGGTGCTTGGTGATGGCCTCGATGAGAGGCATCTTGGATTCCTGCTTCTGGTCCTTCAGCTTCTCGAAGACCGGGGACTCGGCAATGGTCATCCGGATCCAGATGCCCACGGCGACAAGGGCGAAGCTGAGCAGGAAGGGCACGCGCCAGCCCCAGCTGATGAAGGCGGCGTTGGCGGCTTCCTTGGTTTCAGCGCGGAGGAACCACATGGAGTTGGCGGCGCGGAAGACCATGGTGGAGAGCAGAAGGCCGATGAAGGCGCCGAGCTGTGGCCAGGAGCCGTAGAAGCCACGGCGATTGGCAGGGGCGTGTTCCACCGCCATCAGCACCGCACCACCCCACTCACCACCCAGGCCGAAGCCCTGGAGGAGGCGCATGGTGATCAGAAGGATAGGTGCCCAGATGCCGATGACACTGTAGGTGGGCAGCAGACCGATGCAGGCCGTGGCCAGACCCATGATCATGAGCGTGAGGTAGAGCATCTTCTTGCGGCCGATCTTGTCGCCGAAGTGGCCGAACACGATGCCGCCAAGGGGGCGGGCCAGGAAGCCCAGGGAGAAGGTGGCAAACGCCAGCAGCGTGCCGACGATGGGATCGTAGCTGGGGAAGAAGATCTTGTTGAATACCAGGGCGGCGGCAGTGCCATAGAGGAAGTAGTCGTACCACTCGATGGAAGTGCCGATCAGGCTGGCCAGAGCCACCTTCACGATCTGTTTGTGCTCCTGGTTTGGAAGCGCGGGGGACGCGGCTGTCGCCATGAAATCTCCTAATGAAGAACTGAGGTTTAAAAAAGAACGGTTGGTTGGCTTTGTTTGAAGTCTGACTTTCCTACTCGGGGGTTGTCAATCAACTTTGTTCAGGCCTTCGGCAGCATGGCCAGGAGACCCATGGGCTCGTCCCGGAAGATGCACTCGGGCATGAGGCTCAGGTCCGGGGCGATGGCCGGGCTGAAGTCCATGTGAGCCAGGATGTCCCGGTCCAGATCCACACCAGGGGCGATCTCGATGAGTTCCAGGCCCTTTTCGGTGAGACGGAAGACGCAGCGCTCCGTGATATAGAGAACTCTCTGTCCGTGCTGGAAAGCCACGGGGCCGCTGAAGGTGCGGTGTTCCACGTCCTGGAGGAACTTGTGGGTGGTGCCCTCCTTCACGATGCGCAGCCGGCCGTCCTCCACCCCCACTTCCAGGCCCGAGGCCGTGAAGGTGCCCACGAAGATGACGGTCTTGGCGGACTGGGAGATGTTGATGAAGCCGCCGGCTCCAGCCAGGCGGGTGCCAAATTTGCTGACATTGAGGTTCCCGAAGCGGTCCGCCTGGGCCAGACCCAGGAACGCGATGTCGAGGCCACCGCCATCGTAGAAGTCGAACTGGGAGGGCTGGTCGATGATGGCGGCGCTGTTGGAGCCCGCGCCAAAGCTCATGCCCGCGGCGGGCACACCACCGATGACGCCCGGTTCCGTGGACAGGGTCATGAGATCTGAGGCCCCTTCCTCCACGGCCACCGAGGCGATCCCTTCCGGCATGCCGATGCCCAGGTTCACCATGCAGTTGGGCTTCAGTTCCATGGCGGCCCGGCGCGCGATGATCTTGCGGTCGCTCAGTTCCATGGGCTCCATGGAGGACATGGGCACGCGGATCTCACCGCTGTAGGCAGCGTTGTAGTGCTCGCCAAACGTCTGCATGTGGTAATCGGGGTTTTCGGAGACCACCACGTAGTCCACCAGGACGCCGGGCACCTTCACCTGGCGGGGGTTCAGGGTGCCGCGGTCCGCCAGGCGCTCCACCTGGACGATGACCTTGCCGCCGCTGTTGTGCACAGCCATGGCGATGGCCTGGGCCTCTAGCGTGAGGGCCTCCCGCTCCATGGTGATGTTGCCGTCCGGGTCTGCCGTGGTGCCGCGGATGATGCCGATCTGGATGGGGAAGGCCTTGTAGAACAGATAGTCCTTACCCAGGACTTCCAGGTGCGAGACCAGGTCTTCGGTGGTGCGCTTGTTGATTTTGCCCCCGCCGAAAAGGGGATCCACGAAGGTGCCCAGGCCAATCTTGGAGATGGTGCCGGGCTTGCCCGCGGCGATATCCCGGAAGAGGTGGGTGATGATGCCCTGGGGCAGGTTGTAGCCGTCGATCTTCTCAGCGAAAGCCAGCGCCGCCAGCTTGGGTGCAAGGCCCCAGTGACCGCCGATGACCCGGCGGAGCAGGCCCTCGTGGCCCAGGTGGTTCAGACCTCGGGTCTTGCCGTCACCCTGACCCGCCGCATAGATCAGCGTGAGGTCGCGGGGGGACTGGGACTCGATAAATCGATTCTCCAAGGCCACGGCCACGTTTTCCGCGAAGCCGATGCCCACGAAACCGCCGGTGGCGATCACATCCCCATCTTTGATGCAGGCTACGGCCAAGGCCGCGGTGGTCACCTTGCTCCGCTTGGGCAGGGAAGGAGTCGGGACAGAGGCAGGCGAAGCAGTCGTCATGTCAGCACCATTGGATAAGGGGTTTCAATTCCTTAGAGCAAGGGGGGTGCCAACATAAAAATTTTAATAAACATCAATAACAACAGTTTTTAATAAATTGCCAAAATTCAACTGTCTCCAAATAGAGACAACTCCAACACTGAACACCCATTAACAACTTACACGTAGTCAACAGATGAAAAAAATAATGATCAATTGTGTTGTTTATCTCTATTTGGAGATTTATCTCCAAATAGAGACGTATTCCGCAGGGCGTTCATCCGCTTGTAGAAGGTCGCCCGGCCCATGCCCAGGCTGCGGGCCGCCAGGATCACCTTGCCATCGGCGGCACGGAGGGCCGAGGCAAGGATGAGCCGCTCCGCCTCGGCCATGGCTTCGAGGTAGGAGGCCCCACCGAGCGGGGTCGGCTGCGGAGCCTGCGGCAACGGTGACAGTTTCAGCAGCCCCTGGAAGTCGCCAAGGTCCAGGCGGGCCTCGTCGGTGTTCATGACGGCCCGTTCCAGGACATTGCGAAGCTCTCGCACGTTGCCGGGCCAGCTGTGGTGGCGGAGGTAGTCATGGGCGGCGGGGCTCAGCTCCCGGGCCCGGGTGCCGTTCTCGAAGACCGTCTTTTCCAGCAGGTGCTCGCAGAGCAGGGCCAGGTCGCTGAGCCGAACCCGCAGCGGGGGTACGGGAATGTGCAGCACGTTCAGGCGGTAGTAGAGGTCCTTCCGGAAGCGCCCCTCCTCGACCATGGCCTCCAGATCCCGACTCGTGGCAGCCAGGATCCGCACATCCACGCGGATGACGCGGTTGGAACCCAGGGGCTCGCACTCATGCTCCTGCAGCACCCGCAGCAACTTCGACTGCAGGGGCAGGGGCAGGTCGCCGATCTCGTCCAGGAAGAGGGTGCCCCCGTGAGCCAGTTCAAACTTCCCTGGCCGGGGCTTGCGGTCCGCGCCGGTGTAGGCGCCCGGGGCCACGCCGAAGAACTCGGCCTCCATGAGGTTTTCGGGAATGGCCGCCATGTTCACCGGCACGAAGGGCTGGGCCGCTCGGGGGCCCCCGGCGTGGATGGCGTGGGCCAGCAACTCCTTGCCAGTGCCCGTCTCCCCCTGCAGGAGGACCGGCGCGTGCAGCAGGGCGGCGCGGCGCGCGAGGCGCTTCACCTCCATGGTGGCTTCGCTGTTCCCAATGAAGGAAGAGAAGGTGTACTTGGTGTGGCGCACCTCGGCCAGCTTTTTGTGGGCCTTGGCCAGGTCGGCCCGGAGTCCAGAGAATCGGTCGAAGAGGGGCTGCAGGGCCTCGTACTGGCTGAAGAGAGCGAAGCCCACGGCTCCCACGACCTCGCCGCTCTCGTCGCGGAGGGGCATGCGCATGACCACAAAGGTCTGACCGGCGGTTTCCAGCAGATCAATAAGGATGGGCTGACCCGTGTCCACCACCTGCCGCATGAGGCTGTTGGGGATGACGGCCTCGATCTCCTGGCCGATCGCCGTCACCGGATCGATGCCCAGGCGGTCCGCGTAGCGGTCGTTGAGCCAGACGATCCGGGACGCCCGATCCACGATCAGGGCGCCCTCGCAGAGGCTTTCGATGCAGTCGAACATCGACTGCATGGCTTTCTGCTGGAGCAGGGAGGGATCCTGCAGGGGGAGGGAGCTGGTCAAGGCGGGGCTCGGGAAGGTTCAGGCGATTCTACCGGGAATGCCCCCCTTTGAGCGGCCTGCGCCTCTGGCATGCTGTGGCCAGGAGTATCCCGTGGAAAAGCTGGTCACCACCATGCTGCAATCCGGCAAGGCCGGCCTGGACCTGGCCTTGTACGTCCTGTTGCCGGTCCTGGTCATCATGATGGCCGTCATGAAGGTGGTGGAGGCCAAGGGCCTGCTGGCCCTGGTGGCCCGCTGGATGCGCCCCCTTCTGAAACTGTTCGGGGTCCCAGGCGCGGGCGCCTTCGCCATCCTGCAGCTCCTGCTGGTGAGTTTCGCCGCGCCCCTGGCCACCCTGGCCATCATGGAGCGGGACGGCACCAACCGCCGCCACATCGCCGCCACCCTGGCCATGGTGCTCACCATGTCCCAGGCCAACGTGGTCTTCCCCATGGTGGCGGTGGGCCTGAATCTGGGCATCATCATGCTCACGTCCCTCGTCGGAGGATTTGCCGCGGCGGCCCTCACTTATTACGTTTTCGCCCGCTCCCTTGAAGAGAAGGAGGCCCGCGACAGCTTTGACGCCAGTGCCCTGCCCGAGCCCAAGGGCAACATCATGAGCCTCATGATTCTAGGGGGTCAGGAGGCCGTGCAGGTGATCCTGGGCGCCATTCCCATGCTGATTCTGGCCATCTTCCTGGTGAACCTCCTGAAGCTCAGCGGCAGCATCGGTTTGCTAGAGCGGATGCTGGCGCCCCTGCTGGGCCGCATCGGCTTCCCGGCCGTGGCCGTACTGCCCCTGGCCACCAAGTACCTGGCCGGCGGCACCGCCATGATGGGGGTCACCCTCAACCTCCTGAAGGAGGGCGCCATCACCACCGTCGAGCTGAACCGCATGGCAGGTTTCCTCACCAACCCCTGCGACCTGGTGGGTGTGGCTGTCCTCATCTCCGCCGGGGCCCGCTGCGCCTCCGTCGTGCGCCCCGCCATCGCCGGGGCCGTGGCGGGGATCCTGCTGCGGGGTGTGCTGCACTTGATGATCTTCTAGCCCTGCAGAATCTCAGTCAGGGCCGCGACCAACAGCCCACACTGCTCGTCGGTGCCCACGGTGATCCGCAGGAACTGATCGATGCGGGGCTTGGCAAAGTGGCGCACGATGATGGTCCGGGTGCGCAGAGCCCGGCTGAGGGCGGCCCCGTCGTGGGCTGGGTGGCGGGCGAAGATGAAGTTGGCCGCAGAGGGCAGCACTTCGAAGCCAAGGCTCCCCAGCTGGGCCACCAAGGTCTCGCGGGTGCTCATGATCTTCCGGCGGCAGTCCAGGAAGTAGGCGCCATCCTGCACGGAGGCCAGTGCCCCGGCCTGGGCCAGACGGTCCAGTGGGTAGGAATTGAAGCTGTTCTTGACCCGCTCCAGGGCCTCGATGAGGCCCGGGTGGCCCACGGCGAAGCCCACGCGCAGGCCCGCCAGGGAGCGGCTCTTGGAGAAGGTCTGGACCACCAGGAGGTTCGGGTAGCGATCCACCAGGGGCAGGGCGCTCTCGCCGCCGAAGTCCACGTAGGCCTCATCGATGACCACGGGCACCTCGGGGTTGCCCGCAACGATGCGCTCCAGGTCGTCGAGCCCCAGCAGGCAGCCCGTGGGTGCGTTGGGGTTGGGGAAGATGATGGCGCCGGCCCGTAGCTCCCCCTGGGGCAGATAGTCCTCTGCGCGGAGACTGAAGTCTGCGGCCAGGGGCACCGTCCTGGACTGGATGCCGTAAAGCCCGCAGTACACCGGGTAGAAGCTGTAGGTGATGTCCGGGAACCAGAGGGGCCGAGCCTGCTTGAGCAGTCCCAGGAAGGCGTGGGCCAGCACCTCATCGGAACCGTTACCCACGAAGACCTGCTCTGGGCGCACCCGCAGGTGTCCAGCCAGGGCGGTCTTCAGGGCCTCGCTGTTGGGATCCGGGTAGAGGCGCAGGGAATCGCCGGTCGCCGCCCGCATGGCCTCCAGGGCCCGGGGCGAGGGGCCATAGGGGTTCTCATTGGTGTTGAGCTTGACCAACTGCTCCAGCTTCGGCTGCTCCCCGGGCACGTAGGGCACCAGGTCGTGGACGATGGGACTCCAGTAAGGGTTCATATCGAGTCTCGCGGGGGCCGTGGGTTGGGGAGCGAAACGGCCTTCTCCATCCTGCCACCAGGCACCAAGGCCAGTCTCCCCGACCTTTCCATTGGCCAACCTGGCGGCAGGAGGCCCGGCCCCAGAGCCCCGAAAAATCTATTTCAGCCAGCCTTGACGACCCCGGGCCCGAACCGATACTTGCCCCGTGACAGCCCGATGCGGGCAGCATCCCGTGCGAAGAGCCCCCGAACGCGGGGGCTTTTCATTGGGTGGACTGGACCTGCTCTCTTACTACCGAGCGGCCTTCCCGATCGTGCGGGTCAGACTCCGCTCGCAATCTGCCAAGTTCAGTTGAACGGACCCTTCATCTCCAGGGGGAGACGTGACCCGTCCGCGAAGCCCTTGTAGCAGGCCCCTTTCTGGAAGATCCACAGTTCCCCGGAGCCGCCGGCCTGGAGGTTCGCGTCGATGCCACAGATCCGGCCCCCATGGAAGGTCGTGATGCCGGTCTTCAGCGTGGAGTGGCCCACAACGATGGCGCGGACCGTGAAGGCCTTGAGGAGGCTCTCGACCTCCTGATCGGTGGCGTCCGGGCGCTTCGCCTCCATGCCGGGGATGAGGCCCCGGTACCAGATGGGGCCGTCCCGCCCCTGAAGGCGGGGCTTCCCTTCCTCATCCAGCGTCCGGCGGAAGGCCGCGTTCAAGGCCTCCAGGTCCTGCTCCTCCACCACCATGGCCGGCGAGGGACCGCCGTGGACGAAGAGGAAGACGCCGAGGCGCAGCATGACTGGGCGACTGCGGAGCCAGCGCCCCAACTCCGTGGTGGGACCGTAGAGGGTCTTCTGGTCGAGACCGAGGAGCTTCTTCTGTAGCTCCTGGTAGTCCTGGTGGAGGTAGCGCTCATCGCCCCGGAGGGCGAGAACCTCGTGATTGCCCAGGATCATGTGGACGCGTCCCCCGGCCTTCCGGGCCTGATCCTCCAGGTAGCGCAGCAGCCAGAAACAGTCCGTGACCCGGCCCCCCCGGTCGAAGACATCCCCCGCCACCACCAGGTGGCCTCTGCCAAAGGTCCATTGCCGCTTCGCGTCGATCACCCCATGGGCCTGCAGGAGGGCCGTCATCCCCGCGAGGTTGCCATGGACATCGCTGAGGGCCGCGATGCGCTCCGGCAGAGGCAGGCTGGCCATTTCAGGGGCCGGGGGTCCCGGCTCCAGGTGCAGCAACCCCAGGCCTGGCAGGTCCAAGTCGTAGGGCGCCCGGAGCCGAGTTTCCGCGGCCTTGCCGTCGCGCACGTTCAGCACCCGGGCCTCCCGACCCTCCCAGAACACATAGGGCCCATCACTGCGTGGTGGGGCCGTCTGGGCCGCCAGGGGCCCCAACAAAGCCGCCAACAGGAGGGTCGCCAGAACCTGAATGGTGCGGGGGGTGTTCCCTGATTGGCTGCTGGCCACGATGTCAGTCCTCGATCGGGGGGGATGATCGCATCAACCCGCACTCCCCGTCTGTGATGAGCGAGGCATTGCCCCGGCGACCGCCGCCCCCCGGCGAGACTGATGGACCCGCCGAATAGACTTGAGGCGTGGCAACCCGGGGCTCAAACCGGGCTTGCGGACTTCAAGGAGGTC
This sequence comes from uncultured Holophagaceae bacterium, assembly GCA_903913215.1. GTDB lineage: Bacteria > Acidobacteriota > Holophagae > Holophagales > Holophagaceae > Geothrix. The sequence goes on along the minus strand of CAIWKE010000030.1, from coordinate 53,704 downwards.
GGCCATGCCCTTCCACCGGGTGAACGGCATTGAACTCTACTTCGAACAGGAAGGCTCCGGTGAGCCCCTGGTCTTCGTGCCGGGGCTGGGAGGCGCCACACCGCTCTGGAGCCTCCAGACCGCGCACTTCAAGACCACCTATCGCTGCCTTGCCTTCGACAACCGAGGGGCCGGTCGCAGCGACAAGCCGCCAGGTCCCTACGCCATGGACCTCTTCGCAAGCGATCTCCATGAGCTGCTGGATCACCTCAGCATCCACGAACCGATCAACCTTGTGGGTGCATCCATGGGTGGAATCATCGCGCAGGCCTTCGCCCACGCCTACCCCCACCGGGTTAAGCGCCTGGTGCTCGCCTGCACGGGCGTGCCGGCCGGTGACCCCCACTACACCCCCGCCCCCGCCACCATCTTGGCCAAGCTCCGGAACCCAGGCCAGACCATGGAAGAGAAGGTCGACACTTTCATCCAGATCTTCTACCACCCAGATTTCGCGGCCCGTCATCCCGAGTTGCGGACACTCTACCTGAACCTGGACATAGAACCTCAACCGCCCCATGCCTATGCCGCCCAACTCGCTGCCTGCTTTGACCCCCGGCCCTACTATGACTGGCTGGCTGACATCCAGGTGCCGACCCTGGTGATCCATGGCCGCGAGGACCAGGTCTGGCCGCTGCAGAACGCCGAGACCCTACTGGCGGGACTTGGCGACCGCGGGCACCGGTGTGTCATCGAACACTCCGGCCACATCGTCATGCAGGAGCAGGCCGAAGCTTTCAATCAGGCCCTGGGTGGGTTCCTGAAGAGCACCTGACCGGAGGTTGGCCACTCTCTGGACTGCGCCGCCCCACAAGGGCGGTGACTCGAACTGCACCCGGCTGCGCCAGCCGCCGGTCTTGCTCCCGACAGCGTACTGCGCTGGCTCCGAAAGCCCACTCGGAGGTCCGAATCCTCTCGTTGATTCCAACCAAGAAAAGGGGGCCATTTGGCCCCCTTTTCTTGGTCGGGGCGAGAGGATTCGAACCTCCGACCCTCTGCTCCCAAAGCAGATGCGCTACCAGGCTGCGCCACGCCCCGATGTTTCCAGTCTAGCGCTACTTGCTGCCGACGGCGACGCTGCGGAGGTTGAGGCCGGCGCGCTGGAGGTCGAAGATCTTGGAGGCGAGGCCCACGGTGAGCTGGGTTTCCATCTCCTCACGACCGCGCTTGGTGGCACCCACGGGAGGCGTGGCGGCCAGGTCGGCGGAGTTGGCACCCTTGGCCCAGGACAGGTCCATGGCGAAGGACACCTTGCTCTCATTGTTGGCCAGTTCGCCCGCCACATTGGACATGCGGCCATCGCCGGCGTAGCCGATCCGCAGCCAGCCTGGGCCCTGGAAGCCGCGGCTGCTGTTGCTGATGTTCACGGCGTTCAGGCGGTTGTTGGCGCCATAGGTGAAGTCCATGCGGGCCGAGACGCCCTGCTCGTCATTGCGGAAATCGAGGCGCACGGGCTGCTTGGTGACCTTGTCCACGGCCACTTCGAGCTTGCCGCGCTTCCAGAAGCCCAGGCTCTGGGCCATGCTCTGCTCGCGCTTCTTGGCGTCCCAGGGCTGGGTGGGGGCATTGAATACAAGCTTCTGGACTGCGTGACCGCCGATGCTGTCCTCACCGGCCAGGCTGGCCTGGAAGGTGGGGCCATCCACATAGACCGCCTTGATGTCGTTGAGGCTCTGCCGGAACCAGGACATGTAGGTGAGGGGGGCATCGGAGGGCGCCAGATCCACGCGGGTGGTGTAGGCGTTCTGCTCCTTGCTGTAGATGAAGCCGCGGTTGCCGCGCCGGGAGTAGAGGATGTTCCCGAAGTCCCCGGCCATGTCCATCTTGAGATCCCCGTTGGCGAACCAGGTGCCCTTCACCCGCAGGTTGGCCTGGCCGCCCTGGCTGTTGCCCTTCACGGCACCCTGGCTGGCGGTGTCCACCTTCTGGTTCACGGCGGCGCCCGTGAGGGCCACGCCCAGGGTGCCTTGCATATTGACGGCAGTCACACCCTGATAGGGCTGGCCAAACCATGCGGCATCAATGGCGTCCAGGGTTTCCCGCAGGGAGCGGCGGGCGGCTTCGGCTTCGGGGCTGGCCTTAGCCGCTGTCTTGGCAGCAGCCTTGGGCGCGGCCTTCGCCTTTGGTGCCGGCTTGGCTGGAGTCTGGGCGGGCAGGAAGCTGGCGACGAGCAGCAGGGGGAGGATGGATAGGCGCATGGGAAGACCTCAGTGACTATCGTTGAGTATGTCGGTTGGGGCTCTTTTGTTCCGGCTTCTGGGTGGCGAAGCAGGCCCGGCAGAGGGCCTTGGCAGGATCATCCGGGATGAAGGGCAGGTATTCAGCAGCACCGCAGGCCGCACAGGTGATGTGCGTCAGGATCCTGGCTACGTCCTTCCCGCCATTCCGCTTATAGACGAAGGAGCGGCGGTAGCAGTCCGGGCACAGGTAGAACTTCTGGCCCGACTCCAGCTTGAAGTGCATGCCGCACTCGGAGCAGATCTTGTCCCGGGGAGCCTTGGGATCCGGGGGGGCCACGGGGGTGCGTTTGGTGAGCAGCACGGGGGTGGGCTTGGAAGCCAGGTCCGGTAGCGACTCCCCGGCGGCGGGGTCCTTCTTGGCACGAGGGCCTTTGGTCATTGTGGTTGGCTTCCAGTGCGGCCAGAGCCGAAAGACAAGAGTACCCCAAGCTGCCAGGGAGGGCGAGTTCTCGTCTTGGTGGAGGCGCAATCCAGAGTCTTTCGAGCGGCTGATTCTGGCATCCTGAGCGCATGGCACTTCTTACCGACCTCTTCGAGCCCCTTCGCCGCGGAGAGCAGCGGGCCCTGGGCCGCGCCATCTCCTGGATGGAGAACGGCCACCCGGGGGCACGGGATCTCATGGCCCGCCTCTGGCCCCACCTGGGTCGTGCCTCCGTGATCGGCATCACCGGTTCACCTGGCGCCGGGAAGAGCACGCTCACAGACCAGGTGGCCCGTACCCTCCGGGCCCAGGGACAGCGGGTGGGCATCCTGGCCGTGGACCCCACCTCTCCATTCAGCGGCGGAGCCATCCTCGGCGACCGCATCCGCATGGGCCGCTGCGCTGCCGATCCTGGGATCTTCATCCGCAGCATGGCCACCCGGGGGGCCCTGGGCGGCCTGGCCAGGGCGACGCAAGACGCCATCGACCTCCTGGACGCAGCGGGCTTCGATACGGTGATCGTGGAGACCGTGGGCGTGGGCCAGGACGAGGTAGATGTGGTGAGCTGCGTCCAGACGTGCTGCGTGGTGCTAGTACCAGGCATGGGCGACGAGATCCAGGCCATCAAGGCCGGCATCATGGAGGTGGCGGACCTCTTCGTCATCAACAAGGCCGATCGGGACGGGGCCGACCAGGTGGAGGCCGGCATCGAGAGCATGAAGTCCCTGTCCATGCCCTCGGGCTGGGATCCCCCCGTGGTGCGCACCGTGGCCCAGCAGGGAGAAGGTATTCAGCCATTCCTGGACCGGGTGGCGGAGCACGGCGTCTGGCTTCGGGCCCACGGGGGCCTGGCCCGCAAGGCCCGGGAGCGGGCCCGGCTGCGCTTCGAGTCCCTCCTGGCCGAGGCCGCTCTGCGCCAGGCCAAGGCCCGCGCGGGCAGCGATAAGGTGGAGGACGCCATCCAGCGCATCGCCGACCGGACCCTGGACCCCTACACAGCCGTGGCCGACCTTCTGGGCGAAGCTTGAGTCTGCGGCGCACCGTCCGATAGACGGACATGGGCAGCAGCAGTCAGAACAGGGATCACCCCCAGGCCATCCGCATGACCTTCCAGCGCCTCGTGGAGGACGAGGGCCGGGTCCAGGTCCAGTTCGGCACCTTCAAGGGGGAGTTCCGGGTTCTGGGGGAGTCTGCAGAGCGGGTGATCCTGGGCATCTCTGATCTGGAGCGCGGCCAGTGGGGGCTCAAGGTCGGTGCCCGGCTCACCCTCCACCTGCTGGACCGGGGCCTGCCCTTCGAGGCAGTGGTGGATTTTCTGGGCCACGGCAAGCTCCAGGGGGTGGAAGCCTGCCATGCCTCCATGCCCCGCACCCTGCGGGCCCTGGACACCCACCGCCTGGGGGACTTCGTGCCGGAGCGGCCGCTGGCCTGCCCCTTCTCGGACCAGCACAACAACGTCAAGGATGGCCACGCCACCGCCTTCGGTGAGGACGGCCTGGAGCTAGCCCCGCCGGAGGGCACCCGGGCCCTTGGGGAGCTGCTCCGCCTCAATGCCACCTCCACCGTGGAGCTGCGGGCCGCCGTGGGCGAGAGCATGGTCCTGCCGGTGCGGGTGGCCTATTTCGGGGAGCATGTCTGGGGCCTCCGCATCGCGGACAGCGCCGACCCTTCGACTCTGAGCCGCTACCGGCAGTGGCTCATGGAGGCCCGGCACCGCCAGGCGCAGAGGGATCTGGCCCGCTTCAACCCCGGCGGCCTGGAATTCAGCCACCACCCCTCAGCCCAGGAGGCCACCAAAGCCCATGGAGCCGTGCCCAAGTTGCTGGTGGACCGGGATCCCCTGATCCTGGTGCTGGCCGAGGGCGATGCTTTCCCCACCCGCCTGGCCGAAGGCATCGGCCGCAAGTTCGGCGTAGCCGCCTTGGACCTGGGGCCTGGCGCCCTGAGGCCGACCCTGGCCAGCCTAGGCGTCGGCGAACAGGGCTGGGGCCGGGTCCGGCTCATCATGGTCCACTCCCGCCTCCGCTCCGGCACCTCCCTGGAACGCTGCCGCCGCCTGGCCCAGGACGAGGCCTGCCCCCTGCCCATCCTCATGGTGGGTGGCGAGGAGGAAGCCGACCTCAAACGCAACCGGGCCGCCTCCGCTGGCGCCGTGGACTACCTGGTGGTAGAGCCCTTCCATGTCCTGACCGTGCTCCGCACCGTGGACGAGACCCTGAAGCTCTTTGGCTGAATTTGAGCGCGCCCCCCCCTCGGCCGATGAAGAAGTATTGTTTCAAGCAAGTTACAGGGGAGTTTTCATGTCGTTGTCTGGTCGCCTGAGTGTTCGGGGGAAGCTGCTCTTCCTGGTGCTGCCCCCCATCCTGGGCTACGCCTACTTCAACCTGAGTGACACCTGGGAGCACATCCAGATCCTGCAGACCAAGGGTCTGTTCCAATCCGGACTGGACCTGAGCCAGCCCGACTGGCGGCACTTCCTCTTCAACTTCGGCGGTTCTCTCCTGATCTGGATCGTCACCTTCGTGGCCGTGTACCGCATCAGCCTCTGGATCACCCAGCCCGTGGCGGCCCTGGCCGAGGGGATGCGGAAGAGCGACCTCACCCTGCAGCTGAAGGTGGAAAGCCAGGACGAGATCGGCCAGGCCGCCCAGGCTTTCAACACCTATAACGGCAAGCTGCGGACCGTCTTCCAGAACATGAGCAGCGCCTCCGCCTCGGTGGCCAGCGGGGCCACCCAGCTATCGGCCTCCAGCGAGCAGATGGCCGCCACCAGCTCAAACCTGGCCAGCAATGCCGAGGCCCAGCGGGTGGCCTTCGAGCGGGTGGCTGCGGCCTCCACGGAGCTGTCGGCCTCCATCGAGCAGGTCTCTGGGAACATCCGACGCTCCCAGAAGGAATCCGAGGCCGCTGTGGCAGCGGTGCAGCAGGGCTCCGAGACCGGGCAGCAGAGCGCCCAGGCCATGGAGGACATCCGCGCCGCCACCTCGCGCATGGTGGCCGCCGTGCGGCTCATCCAGGACATCGCCCGCCAGACCAACCTACTCTCCCTCAACGCCGCCATCGAGGCCGCCAAGGCAGGCGCCATGGGCAAGGGCTTCGCCGTTGTGGCCGAGGAGGTGCGCAAGCTGGCCGAACGCAGCGGCGCCGCGGCCCGGGAGATCGGTGAACTCATCGAGCGCAGCAACGCTTCCGTGGACCAGGGAGCCGATCTCGTGGCTGCCACGGTCACAGCCCTTGGGGTCATTGAGACCAACATCCAGGGCCTGGCCGGCATGATCCTGGAAGTGGGCGCCGCCGCCGAGGAGCAGGCCCGCACCAGCCAGGAGGTGGCCCAGCAGGTGGACCAGAACCTGGACCGCGTGGCGCACAACGCCACCGCCGCGAACCAGATGGCCGGAACCGTTGCCGAGGTCGCCCGCACTGCCGCCGACCTGGCCCGGGTGGCGGACGATCAGAACCACGAGATGGGGCAGTTCAAGCTTTAGTGATGATCCCGTACAGGTCCGGGCGCCGGTCCCGGAAGAAGCCGAAGGAGGCCCGGTTGCGCCGGATCTCCTCCAGGTCCAGGTCCGCCATGATGACCCCGGAATCGGTACGCCCCAATTCGGCAACCTTATCGCCCCGCTGATTGGCAATGAACGAGTGGCCGTAGAAGGTCTGGTCCCCCTCCAGGCCGATGCGGTTGGAGGCCACCACGGGCACCACATTGGAGACCGCATGGCCGATCATGGCCCGCTGCCAGAGGTCCTTGGTGTCGAGGTCGGGATTCTCGGGTTCCGTGCCGATGGCCGTGGGGTAGAAGAGCAGCTCCGCCCCCGCCAGCATCATGGCCCGGGCGCATTCTGGGTACCACTGGTCCCAGCAGATGCCCACGCCCAGCTTGCCGAAGCGCGTGTCCCAGACCTTGAAGCCGGTGTTGCCGGGCCGGAAGTAGAACTTCTCCTCGTAGCCCGGCCCATCGGGGATGTGACTCTTGCGGTAGAGCCCCAGCACGCTGCCATCCGCATCGACCATGGCCAGGCTGTTGTAGTGGGCCTGGCCGTCCCGCTCGAAGAACGAGACCGGGATCACCACGCCCAACTCCTGCGCCAGCTTCTGGAAACGGAGGATCGTGGGATGCCCCTCGGCGGGGCGGGCCCAGTCGAAGAAAGCGTCCTTCTCCTCCCGGCAGAAATAGAGTCCTTCAAAAAGCTCCGAGGGCAAAATCACCTGGGCGCCTTGAGCGGCCGCCTCGCGAACCAGGGCCTCCACTCGGGCCACATTGGTCTCCAGGTCTGTCGTGAAGGCGCACTGGGTGGCGGCCACACGCACCGTCCGGGACTGGCTCATGGGACCTCCGGCTGCTGCTGGGTGATGCAATGGAAGGCGCCGCCTCCGCTGAGGATGGCCCGGGCCGAGCGGCCCACCACCCGATGCCCGGGGAACAGCTGGGCGATGGCCGCCACGGCGGCCCCGTCGGCAGGCTGCCCATAGGTGGGTACCACCACGCTGCGGTTGCCGATGTAGAAGTTCACGTAGCTGGCGGGCATGGGCTCGCCCTCTTCATTTTCCATCAGACCGGGCGAGGGGATCTGCACCACCCGCAGACGGCGCCCCCGGGCATCAGTCATGGCGGCCAGATCCGTGGCTAGGCGCGCCAGCGTGGCCGCATTGGGATCGCCAGGGTCCTGGGCCTCCATGCACACCACCACGCCGGGAGCCACAAAGCGGGCCAGGGTGTCGATGTGGCCATCGGTGTGGTCGTTGAGCAGGCCTTCGTCCAGCCAGAGCACCTTCTCGGCCCCGAGGCCCAGCTTCAGCGCAGCTTCGATGTCGGCCTGGCTCATGCCCGGATTCCGGTTCGCGTTGAGCAGACACTGACGGGTGGTGAGCACCGTGCCTTCGCCATCCACCTCCACGGAGCCACCCTCCAGGATCCAGTCGTGAGCTTCCGTGGGCAGGCCGCTGAGGTCCGCCACCCGGCTGGAGACCTGGTCGTCCTCGGGCAGCACGTACTTGCCGCCCCACCCGTTGAACCCGAAACGGGCCGCATGTAAGGCACCGCTGGCCTCCTGCACGAAGATCGGCGCGGTGTCCCGCAGCCAGATGTCGCCCACGGGCACGCGATGGAAGCGCACCTTCGAAAGCACCGGCGCTAGCACCAGCCGGGCCTGAGCCTCGGCCTCGTCATCCTGCACCAGCAGGTTCAGGGCCTCGCCGTCCGCTTCAGCGATGGCGATGCAGAGTCCTGCAAATTCCGCCTGGGCTGGGCCCAGATTCTCCCGCCAGAGGTGCCCGTGGCTGGGCCAAGCCAGCCAGCAGGCACTGTGGCGAGCCCACTCGGCGGGTTGGTGTAGGGCGGGACGGGTCATGGGGCTTCCTGGGCGCGGCAGGCGCATCTTTCAGTTCAGCAAAACCGGAGGGAACCGTCGAGGGGAATGCGCACCCGAGCTTGGGTCGTCCAAACCTGGATGCCGCTCAGTCGCCGTTTAAATTACCATTTCATTTTGGGGCGTGGGCGACATTAGGGGCCGTAACGGAATGGCCTTGCAAAGAATCGATTGTTATCTAACGGCCCCCAATGATGATGCCTCACCCCGGAGTGTTCATGACCTCACTTCGCACGCTACGTGTCCCGGCCCTGTTGTTCCTGCTGCTGGCGGGCCTCCCCGCCATGGTGCCGACCACGGCCCCAGCAGCACCCACGGCAGCCCAGGAGACCTACACCAAGCGGGAAGTGGCCATCCCCATGCGGGACGGCGTGAAGCTCTTCACGGCCATCTACACCCCGAAGGACGCCAGCCATACCTTTCCCATCCTGATGCAGCGGACCCCCTACAGCGTGGCGCCCTACGGCGAGAAGGCCTTTCCTGAGCACTTGGGGCCCTCGCCCGCCTTCCAGCAGGAAGGCTTCATCTTCGTCTTCCAGGATGTGCGGGGCCGGATGATGTCCGAGGGCGACTTCGTGAACATGCGCCCCCAGCGCAACCTGAGCGATGCGGCCATCGACGAGAGCACCGACACCTACGACACCATCGAGTGGCTGCTGCAGCACGCCGAGAAGCACAACGGCAAGGTGGGCCAGTGGGGCATCAGCTACCCGGCCTTTTACGCCGCCGTGGGCATGCTGTCCGGTCATCCCGCCCTCAAGGCCGTCTCGCCCCAGGCCCCCATCGTGGACTGGTTCCAGGGCGACGACTTCCACCGCAACGGCGCCCTCTGGCTGCCCCACGCCTTCAACTTCATGGTCAGCTTCGGCCAACCCCGCCCGGCGCCCAGCCAGGCCTGGCCGAAGCCCTTCGTGCACGGCACCTCGGACGGCTACGCCTGGTTCCTGCGCCTGGGCTCCACGGGCGCCACCCGCGCCTTCACCAGGGACATCGCCTTCTGGAACGAGATGCTGGATCACCCGGACTACGATGCCTTCTGGCAGGCCCGGAACCTTCGGCCCCAACTGAAGGCTGTGCAGCCCGCAGTGCTCACGGTGGGCGGCTGGTTCGATGCTGAGAACCTCTACGGCGCCCTGCAGGTCTTCAAGACCCTGGAGCGCCAGAGCCCCGGCACCGGCGGTCGCCTGGTCATGGGACCGTGGTTCCATGGCGGCTGGGAACGCAGCGAGGGCGACCACCTGGGCCCCGTGCAGTTCGGCGCCCCCACCTCCGAGTGGTTCCAGACCCAGGTTCTGCTGCCCTTCTTCCGCCAGCACCTGAAGGGCGCCCCCGACCCGGGCCTGGCCAAGGCCACGGTCTTCGAGACCGGCGCCAACCGTTGGCACCAGCTGGATGCCTGGCCCCCCAGGGAGGCCCGGGCCGCACAGCTGTACCTGCAACCCGAAGGCCGCCTCAGCTTCACCGCCCCGAAGCCCGAAGGCGGCGCCGACAGCTTCCCCTCCGACCCCGCCAAACCCGTGCCCTTCATTGAATCCGTGGCCCTTGGCATGCCCCGGGAGTACATGACCGCAGACCAGCGCTTTGCTGGACGCCGTCCGGACGTGCTGGTCTTTCAGACGGAGCCACTGAAGGACGACCTCACCCTTGCCGGACCCCTGCGCCCTGAGCTTTTTGTGGCCACCACGGGCACGGATGCAGACTGGGTGGTGAAGCTGGTGGATGTCTACCCGGACGACTTCAAGAATCCCGGTTTCCAGGAAAGCGGCCCCCCATGGGATCGCACGCCCAACCCCATGGGGGGTTACCAGCAGCTGGTACGCGGCGAAGTGATGCGCGGCAAGTACCGGGACAGCCTTTCAAACCCGGCGCCCTTCACGCCCGACCAGCCCACCCGCGTGGCCTGGTCCATGAACGACATCTTCCACACCTTCAAGAAGGGCCACCGCGTCATGGTCCAGCTCCAGAGCACCTGGTTCCCCCTCATGGACCGCAATCCCCAGGTCTTCCTGAACATCAACCAGGCCAAGCCCGAGGACTACCGCAAAGCCACCCACACGCTCTTCCATGATGCGGCTCGGCCCAGCAGCCTCGGGGTTTTGACCTGGGCACCGAACTGAGCTGAACCCACCGGCCGCTCCCAGGGCATCAAGCCGGGAATACCCGCGGAATCTCAAGGACGAACAAGCTGCCCCGAGGGTCATTGGCCTCCACCCAGATGCGCCCTTCGTGGGCTTCAGCCACCACCTTGCAAAAGGCAAGGCCGATTCCAGAGCCGGAATGGGCCTCGTGTTCACCTTTGTGGTGGCGGATGAATTTCTCGAAGACCTGTTTCCGCATGTGTTCAGGAATACCTTGCCCCTGGTCCCGCACTTCCAGGCGCACACCATCATCCATGGCGTGGGCCTCGATCCGGGTGTGACTGCCAGAGGGCGAGTACTTCATGGCGTTGTCCACAAGATTCATCAGGAGCCGGCGCAGGAAATCCTGGTCAGCCTCGATCTCCAGCCCGGAGGGGCAAGCCCAGGCCAAGTTGTGCTTTCTGGAATGGGCCTGGGATTCCATCTCCTGCAGGAGCCCGGGAAGCCAGGTGCTCAGCTGGATTCGGGTCTTATGGAGTTCCAGCCCCAATTCTTCGGCCTGACCAATGTCGAGAATGTTCTGGATCATTCGCCCCATCTGGCTCCCTGTATCCCGGAGTCGACGTATTTGCACCTTGTGTGCTGTGGTGTTGTCATCCCGCTCACTGAGGAGTTCCAGCCCCACCTGGATCGCCGAGAGCGGATTCTTCAGGTCATGGACGATGAATTGGAACAGCTGTTCCCGCTGTTTCTGGAGTTCAAGCAGGTTGTCCCTTTCCCCCTGGACTTCCGCCTGGAGCCGCTTGAGCCGCATGAGACTCCGGATCCTGACGATCAGTTCCCCGGAAAGGACGGGTTTCCGCAGGAAATCATCACCCCCGGCCCGAAAGGCCAGGGAATGAATATCCGGTCGTTCATCTCCCGTAAGGAAAATGATGGGCAGCAGATCTCCGTGCGGCATCTGACGGACCCTTTGGCAGACTTCCAGCCCATCCATCTCGGGCATCTGGATGTCCAGGAGGATCAAGTCCGGGGAATAGGAGGCAAGCAGGGCCAGCGCCTGGGGACCATCCTCTGCGGTTTCAACCTGATAATGCCCCCGTTCCAGCATGGCCCTGAGGCTCCGGCGCAACAAAGCGTCGTCATCCACCACAAGAATCTTGGCCCCGTGGTCTGCCCTGCGGAACATAACGGGCTGGCTGTCCATAGCTGTCCTCTAAGGGCTCTTCGTAACAAATTTCGAAAATCCTTAATTTTGATATTTTTTATCCCAGTCGTTGTCTGATGATATATATCTATTTCATTGCCCACCTGTCGAGTACATATTTTAATTTCTGGCCAATCCCATGGGGATCGATCCGGGTGGTGATGCGCTGGCCCATGCTTAGCGGGCGACGGCCAGCCGCTTCTCCAGGCGGGAGCCAAAGCAGACCAGCGATAGCAGCCACACCCCACCTGCCAAAGGCAGGAAGATCAACGGTTGCCTCCCGGCGGCGGAGCCCACAAGAAACATGGCCAGCACCTGCACGGGACCCCACCAGCCCCTTACGCCCACGGTGAAGCGCCAGGGCGCCTGGGGCTGTGGGTCGAGCACGCTGGGGCCGTGGCCGATGGCCAGCAGGGTGAGGCCCGCAGCCAGCCCTGAAAGGGGCGCGAGCGGCAGCACCAGCAGGAGGAGGAGCAGCAGGAAGGCCAGATCCTTCGCCAGCAGGATCTGCCAGCCCTTCAGGGGCCAGAGGGCGTAGCGCAGGAAGCCGCCCCGCCCCTCCAGCGCGAAGAGCCGCTGGGCCAGGCTGCTGAAGCTGAGTGCCACCAGCAGGGCCAGGCCCTGGCGAGTGGCAGTGGGCATGGGCGGATGAAGCCACCGCTGGACCGAACCCGCCAGGCAGAGCAGGAGCCCCACGTAGGGGTCCAGCACACGCAACTGCTCCCGAAGATTCTTCCCCAGAAGTGAACCAAAACGACCGTTTGGCAAGGGGAACCAGCGCCGGACATGGCCCTGCGGCTGCCGCTCCGCCCAGCGGGACCAGAGGAGGTAGGCGCCGTTGGAGGCCAGGGCCAAGACAATGAGCCCACAAGACAACACCAGATACTTTCTGCCTGCCCAGAGCGGCAGGGCCAGGGCCACCCAGGGTACAGGGCTGAAGACCAGGCTGTAGGCCCTGATCCAAAGCCGTTCCGCACGGCTAAGGGGCCAGAGTCTCAGCCGCTCCGGTGGAACGAGGCGGAGCGGATCTGCGCTGAGGGGCAGGACGAGCACAGCCCCCAGCACCAGCAGCAAGAAGGCCGCGCCGCGAGGATTCACGGCGAGGATCAAGCAGCTGAAGGCAATGAAATGATTTCCACCCAGCAGGCTGCTGTGCGACGTCCGCCGCAGCACCGAGGCCAGAGGACCAACTAAGGCCGCGATCCGAGCCACGGAAGTTCCGGGGATTGGGAAGTCTCGGCCAGCTCGAAGTACAGGCTGCGGAGATCGCTGGGCAGGCTCTCCATGGGCGCATCCAGCACCAGTGCTCCATGCTGCAGGAGCAGGCAATGGCTGGCCACCCGTTCCACGTGACCAAGGCTGTGGGAGGTGAACAGAATGGTCTTGCCACGCTCGGCCAGGCTCCCCAACAGGTCACCCACAGACTCGGCGCTATAGGGATCGAGCCCCTCGAAGGGCTCGTCCAGGAAGAGCACCTCGGGGTTGTGGAGCAGGGCCATGGCCAGGGCTGTCTTCTTGCGCATGCCCTGGGAGCACTGACTGCTGAGGGCGTGGCGGCCCTCCTCCAGCGACAGCAGCGCGAGCAGTTGATCCGTGCGCTGACGGATTTCGTGTTTCGCAAGCCCATACATGGCACCTGACAGGTTCAAGTGTTCCTCGACACTCAACTGGTCGAAGAGTCCCAGGCCCTCAGGGAGGACCCCCATGCAGCGCTTGAGGGCAGACGTGTTCTGGCCCTGGGCCACGTCCAGACCGGCCACTGTCACGCTGCCGGAACTGGGCCGAAGGGCCCCTGTCAGCAGCTTCAGGGTGGTGGATTTCCCAGCCCCGTTGGGCCCCAGCAGGGCACAGACACTTCCTGGCGCCACCTCGAAACTGATGGCGCCCACCACGACCTTCTCGCCAAAGCGGCGCGTAAGCCCGGAACAGGCGATCATCCGCCCCGCTCCTTCCACCCCTCGAGCACGCGAAAGCGGCTGCCCATCATGTTGGGGAGGGTGAGCTGGAGCAGGTTCTCGGTGCGGGCGCGGCGCTCGGGGTCAGGCAGGCTCATCCACTGGGCACCCCACTGATCCAGCGGGGCGTGGGTGCGGACCCACCGGCTCAACTCCTGGTGGGCAAGACCTGTGAGGCCCTCGCCTTCCAGCAGGTGGGCCAGGCGAGTGAAGTCCACATCGGCCGTGAGGTCCGCCTCGCCCAGGTCCTCGTGCCAGAGACCATCCACGCTGTGGGCCTTGAAGCGACGCAGGTCCGCGCCCTTGGCCAGGAGCCGGTCCGCAGCCTCGCCGTAATCCACCGCCAGGAAGAGCCCCGCCTCCAGAGGCGCCGCCAATTCGTGGACCAGACCCGGCAAGGCTTCGCACCAGACGCTGCCGTCGCGGTTTTCCAGACCATCCGATTGGGACACGAACCAGACCCCGGCCTCGCCCGGGTCCGCCACCTGCCAGTCGGGGCCGCTGGCCGTGAGCATCTCGCGGGTCCAATTCTCGCCATCCCAGCGCCAGGGCTGGGCGGGCAGCGCATCGAACAACTCATTGCTGAACACGCATCCAGTAAAGGGTTCCAAGGGGTCGCCCTGCTCGCAAAATCGCGCGCGATTTTGCGAGAGAAAAGGCGCCAGGGCGATTTCAGCCGCCTGCTTCGCCGCAGGATTATCGTCGCGATGGACGTAGACCAGGGCCTCGGCGAAGGGGCCCGTCACGGCCTTGAGCAAGTCCCGCCCCAGCCAGCCGCGCCCAGCGCCCGGCTCCAGCGCCGTGAAGCGGGCGGGCCGGCCCAGGCACTCCCAGGCGGCCTCCAGGCGCAGGGCCAGGGTTTGGCCCAGGAGGGGCCCCAGGTCCAGGGCCGTGTAGTAGTCCTTGCCGTCGAAGCCCCAGGGGCCTTCAAGGCGGCGGTAGTAGCCCTGCTCCGGGTGGTAGAGGCCCAGGGCCATGACCTCTGCGGCAGGCACGGGGCCTTGGGTGAGGCGGGACTGGAGCAGGTCGGTCAGCGGGTTCACTTCTTCTCCAGAGGCCATTTTTCCAGCAGCACAGGCAGCAACCACTGGGTGAGCAGAAGCGCGAGAGCCACACCGCCCAGGCAGGCGAGACCCAGCCCCCGGAGGCCGCGGTATCCGCTGAAGACCATGCCGCCGAAGCCCGCGAGGGTGGTGCCGGCGCAGACGGCATTCACGCGGGCCACGCGGCGGGGGGCGTCCGCCTCGGCCCGGGCCCGGTGCAGCAGGTTGAAGGCCGTGTCCACGCTCACACCCAGGGCGATGGGCAGGGCGATGAGAGACAGGAATGTCAGGGGTTCGCCGCCCCAGCCCAGGGCGCCCAGGGCACCGGCCTGGCTGGCCAGGAGCGGGATGAGCGAGAAGGCGGCGAAGCGCAGGCTGCGGCCGAAGAAGGCGATGACCAGGAAGACGCCCGCCAGGGCCAGCAGTACCGCCTGCTGCACCGCCTCTTTGGCGATGCCCTTCACCACGCGGAAGAGGGGCTGGGTACCCACGAAGCGCCCACCTGCGGCCTCCACCTGAGGCGTGAGGCGCAGCAGGGCCGCCTCATCCAGGCGGATGGGCACCGTGAGGGCCGGGTCCAGGGGCGGCAGGCTTCGGTTGCGCCGGAAGCCGTCCCAGAGATTCCAGGGGTGGCGTTCCTCCTGGGGCGTGGCCCGGGGCAGCAGGGCCTGCAGGGCGGCAACGGGCTGGCTGGGATCCGACACGGCAGCGGCCAGGGCACTGAGGGGCCCCTCCAGCCCGGCCGGGTCCAGGCCCGCCTTGGCTGCGGCCTCCAGCACCTGGTGGCGCCAAGTCTCGGAGCCCAGCAGATGGCGCAGCTCCGGGTCCAGGCTCTGCCAATCGGGCACGGGGAGGCCAGCCTCCCGGAGGATGGGACTCAGCTTGTTCCAGCGGGCCGGCAGGCGGTCCGGGTCCTCCAGGGGGATCTGAATGGCCAGGGGCTGGAGGCTTGCCCCCAGGGTCTTGGTGAGGCGCTCTTGGAGGGAGAGGGCCGGGTTGCCCTGGGCCCGGAAGCGCCGCAGGTCTTCCTCCCAGCGGGCCCGGGGGGCGCCGAGGAGGGCCAGCCCCAGGAGGCCCAAGGCCAGCCAGGGGGTCCAAGTGCGGCGCTGGCCCAAAGGCTGGGCGGGGCCCGGCGCGAAGGCGCCCCGGCCCTGGTCGAAGCCGAGCAGCAGCAGCGGCAGCACCAGGAAAGTGGCCACCAGGCAGGCCAGCAGGCCCAGGCCCGTGGTGAGGCCCAGGTCGCGCATGCCCGGGAAGGGGGCGAAGGCCAGGGCCAGAAAGGCGGCGGCCGTGGACACAGCCCCCGCCACGACGCCGGGCCCGGTGCCCAAAAGGGCCGCGTGGAGGGCACGGCCCTTGGTGCGGCCCGCTCGGCGCTCGTCGCGGTAGCGGCTGAAGAGCAGGATGCCCACATCGTCGCCCACGCCCAGCAGCACGGCCCCGAAGCCTGCCGCCATGAGGTTCACCCGGCCCAGCACCCAGCCCGTCAGGCCCAGGGCCCAGAACATGCCGATGAGGAGGGGCACCATGACGAAGCCGTACCCCGAGAGGGTGCGGAAACCAAGCCAATAGACGAGGCCGATGAGGACGAAGCTGAGGCCCAGACTGAGCAGGACCTCCACCGTGAGGCGGTGGGATTCCCAGGCGGTGATGGCGTGGGCGCCGGTAATTTGAATAGGGAAGGTGCGGTCCTCCCGGGGAGCCAGGGCGGCTTCCGCCTCTCGCAGGCTGGCAGACACAGGAAGTGGGCCCTGGGCGCCACGGCCCAGCCAGGCCATGGCGCGGGTAGTGGCCTTGGCGTCCGTGGCGGGGAAACCCGCCACCAGGGGCAGCAGCACCAGGCGGCCATCCTTGGTCTCGAAGTAGCCCGTGCGCACCCGCAGGGAGAAGGCCTTGCCCAGGGCGGTGGCCTTGGCCATGCCCTCGCCGGTCTGGGGGGCCAGGTCACGGAGACCCAGGGGGTCCAGCCTGGCCAGGGCAGCCGCCAGGGGCTCGGGGGAGGCCAGGGCCTTGGCGGTGGCCTGCAGGCGTTTCTGCAATTGGACAGGATCGCGCAGGGGCCCCAGGCGATCGCCCAGCCAGGCCGGGGCCAGCGAATAGAGTGTTTCGGTGGTGAGGCGGCTCACGGCAGCATCACCTTCACCGATGGCCCCCACAGCCAACAGGGCCGGCCAGGGGCTGAGGCCGCCAGGGCCCGGCACGGGGACGGGATCGGAAAGCCGGCCTTCGGCGGCCAGCCCATTCAGAGGCAGGTTGCCCTCCGTGAGCAGGCGGTCCACCAGACCTTCGGCCCAGACGCGACGGGCCTCCAGATCGGCCTCGGTACCCTCGGCCACCAGCCAGACCAGCTCCTGCTGGCCCACGCCCGCCTCCAGGTTGGCCCGCACCGCCGGATGCTCCGAGGGCAGCAGGCTCATCAGGTCCAGGGCCCGTTCCACCCGCAGGGTGCCCCAGCCCAGCAACAGGGTCACCGCCACCAGCAGGGCCCAGAGGCCGCGGGAACCGGAAAGTTGCAGGCGCAGCAGCCTACGGAGCAGCGCCTTCACACTCAGCCTCGCTCCATCCGGTCGATCCATGGCTTGAGGGCTGGCACCATCTCCACGCGCTCGGCACCGCGCAGCCGCTCCAGGAGGCTGCCGTCCTCGAGGCGCGCCAGGGGATGGTTTTCGCGGCGCTCCATTGCCTCGGGCGGGCAGGCCGCCGTGAGAATCGTGGGCAGCTCCTCGCTGTAGCGATGGTCCAGAAGCTGGGCCAGAGCGGCAGCCACGCGTACGTCCGTGTCCATACGGTCCCAGTCATCCAGCACCAGGAGGGGCGGCGTCTGCAGGGGCTCAATGAGGTCACGAACACTCTGGAAGCCCTGATTCTGGAAGCTCCGCACGTCGTAGTAAGTGTCCTTCACCGCTTGGCTGAGGGTGCGCACAGACACGAAGCGCCCGCTGCGCCCTGTGCGCTCGGTCCAGGCCCGCAGCGCCGCAGCGGCCAGCGTGCTCCGCCCGCTCTGGGCGGGGCCGTGGATCCACCAAAGCTCCCAGCCGTGGCGGAAGCGGTGCTTGCCGTTGCTGGCCCACTGGGCGAGGCCCTCGGCGCCTGCGGGCCGGATGCCATGCTCGGGCCGCTTGCGCAGGGCTGCCAGCAGCTTCGTGAGCTCGTCCCGGCCTTCCAGCTCGCCCACCTCATCCGCCGGGCGCGCCAGGAGATCCTCCAGGTCCGCCACACGGTCGAGCAGGGTGCGGGCCTGGCTGGCCTGGACGTTGTTCCACCACTTCCAGAACCGGGCGAAGTCAGCCTCGCGGTAGCGGGAGGGCAGGCCCAGGGTCTCGGCATCCGGCGCCACGTCGGCGGTGCAGCCGCACACGAGGACCGGCTTGAGGGGATCGAGATCGAAGACCAGGCCCTGACCCTGGCAGCGGGGGCAGTCGGGGCGACCCCTCATGGCCCATCTCCGCCGCGCAGGAAGCCCCCCAGCACCTCGCGGCGGCGGTCCCGGATGCGGGCGAAGGCGCGCTCTTCCAGCTGCCGCACCCGCTCCCGGGAAATGGGCGGCTGGAAGCGCTTGCCGATCTGCTCAAGGGTGAGGGGATCTTCGCCTCCGATGCCGAAGTGCAGGGTGATGATGGTCCGTTCTTTTTCGTTGAGCGATGCGAGGCTGGCCTCGATCTGCTCCATGAAGGATTCCTGGTCCAGGGTGTGCATGGCCGAGGGTTCAACCTCCTGCTCCAGGCTGTCGCCCACGGTGAGGTCCGAGTCACCCAGGCCCTGCTCGGTGGAGACCGTGGACGTGGTCTGCTGGAGCAGCTGGTAGCGTTCCACGTCCTCGATGCTGAGACTCGCCGCGTCGGCGATCTCCTGCAGCAGCGGTACCCGGCCCAGGGCTTGGCTCAGCTTCTGAGTTACGCGGTTGAGCTGCACCAGGTGACCCGCCACCTTCTGGGGCAGGCGGATCTTGTTCCCGTGCTCGGCCAAAGCGTGGAAGATGGCCTGCCGCACCCACCAGGAGGCGTAGGTGAGGAACTTGTTCTCCCGCAGGGGGTCGAAGCGCTTGGCAGCCTCGATGAGGCCCAGATTGCCCTCACTGATGAGGTCCAGCAGGTCCAGGCCCATGCCTTCAAACTTGCGGGCCTCCTTCACCACGTAGCGGAGGTTGCCTTCCACCAGCCGCCGCAGGCCCTCGGGGTTGTGGTCATTCTGCCAAAGCCGCCCATTGATCCGCTCCTCCTCCGCCGTCAGCAGAGGCAGGTGCCGGATCGAATCGAAATACTTGTCGAGCGATCGCTCTTCGAGATGCCGGAGGGGCACGGTACTCCTTGGGGAAGGATCAGCATAGCAAGGGCCTCTGCCCTCCTGGTCAACTCAAGGTGAACTCAACGCTTCCGCAGGCCCTGGGGCACCAGCTTCACGAGGCCCGTCGCCGAGGTGGGACGAGGCACATCCTTCATTCCGGCAGATTCAAGAAGCTGGGCCAGACGATCCAGGTCCTCCTGCAGGTGGTTCAGGCGGTCCCGGAGGCCCAGCACCACCTCCACCCCGGCCAGATTGACTCCCAGATCCCGGGTGAGGTTCAGGATGAACTCCAGGCGCTCCAGGTCGTCATCGCTGTATAGACGGGTCTTGCCCTCGGTGCGGCTGGGCTTCAGCAGGCCCTCCCGCTCGTAGAGCCGCAGGGTCTGGGGGTGCACGCCATAGCGCATCGACACCACGCCGATCATGTATGCGCCCATGCGGGGATCCCTAGAGCTCATGTCGCACTCCGCTGCAGGCGCACATCCGCATCATTCAACTCCGCCAGCTCCCGCAGCAGTTCCTTGCTGCGCTCGTCATGGATCGCCGGGGTCACCACAGCGACCTCGGCGATGAGGTCGCCCCGCTGGTTGGCCCGCGGGATGGGCATGCCTTGGCCCTTGAGGCGCAGCTTCGCGCCGGTCTGGGTGCCAGGGGGTACCTTGATGGTCTGTTGCCCCTCGGGGGTGGGCACCTCCACCTTGGCGCCCAAGGCGGCCTCGGAAAAGCTGATGGGCAGGCGCACGTAGAGGTTCGGCCCCTTGCGCTCGAAGCGGGCATCCGGCTCCATGCTGATCTGCAGGAAGAGGTCGCCAGGACCGCCGCCACGGCGGCCTGCCTCACCCTTGCCGGCCACCCGGAGCTTGGCGCCATCCTCGACTCCCGCTGGAATGGCGATGGTCACCGTCTCCTGGCGGGCATGGCGCCCGGTGCCGCTGCAGTCCGGGCAGTCTGGAACCTTGGAGCCCCGGCCGCCACAATCGGGGCACATGCGGCCGAAGGAGAGGAAACCCGAGCCGCCGCCCACCTTGCCCTTGCCCTGGCAGGTCCGACAGACCTCCTGCTTGCGGCTGGCCTCGCCGGTGCCACGACACGTCAGGCAGGGCTCCGAGCGGTTCACACGAAGATTGAGGCGGGAACCCTCGAAGGCTTCGCGGAAGCCCAAGCGCACCGCGTGAAGCAGATCCTCTCCCCGTTCGGGGCCGTGACGCAGGGGGCGCCCACCGAAGCCCGCGAAGATGTCCTCGAAGGCGAAGCCCCCCCCTTGCTGGAAGCCTGGCGGCACCTGAGCCCCGGGACCGCTGGGGTCGCCATAGGTGTCGTAGTTCTTCCGCTTCTCCGGGTCCGACAACACGTCGTTGGCCTCGGCCAGTTTCTTGAACTCCGCCTCGGCCTTGGCGTCCCCGGGGTTCAGGTCCGGGTGGTGCTTCCGGGCCAGCTTCCGGTAGGCCTTCTTGACGTCCTCCTCCGAGGCCGTTTTCGGCACACCCAGGATCTTGTAGTAGTCGGGATGGGACATGGGTTTAGTCTAATGCACTAAGATTTCATTCGTCCGAAAAAAGGAGAACCTCGGCTTGGCCGAGGCTCTCCGTGGGGATCCGGGGGTGTTCGCGCAGCGAGGAAGCCCCGAAGAGCTTTAGCTCACGACTTCAGCATCGATCACGCCGTCATCGGCCTTCTTCTCACCGCCGGGGTGGGCGCCAGGGGCACCGGGCGTGGGGCCGCCGTCCTGGGGGGGCTCGGTCTTGTAGAGGCTTTCGGCCAGCTTGTGGCTCTTGGCCGTGAGGGTCTCCAGGGCCTTCTTGATGCGGGGCTCCTCGAGGCTGGCCAGAGCGGCCTTGGCTTCGACGATGGCCTCCTCGGCCTCCTTCTTGTCGCCCTCAGGCAGCTTCTCGCCGTTCTCCTTCAGGAGCTTTTCAACCTGGTAGACCATCTGATCCAGGTGGTTCTTCTCCTCCAGAAGGGCCTTGCGGGATTCATCCTCAGCCTTGTGAGCCTCGGCATCCTTCACCTTGGCGTCGATCTCCTCCTTGGAGAGGCCCGTGCTGCCGGTCAGCGTGATGCTGGCGTCCTTGCCGGTGCCCTTGTCCTTGGCTGTGACGTGCACGATGCCATTGGCGTCGATGTCGAAGGTGACCTCGATCTGGGGCATGCCCCGGGGGGCCGGCGCGATGTTGCCCAGGTGGAACTGGCCCAGCAGCTTGTTGCCATCGACCACGGGGCGTTCACCCTGGAAGACCTCGATGTCCACGCCGGGCTGGTTGTCCACGGCGGTGGTGTAGATCTCGCTGCGTTTGGTGGGGATGGTGGTGTTGCGCGGGATGATGACGCTCATCTGGCCGCCGTTGGCGTTGATGCCGAGGCTCAGGGGGGTCACGTCCAGGAGCAGCACGCCCTTCACGTCACCGGCCAGCACGCCCGCCTGGACGGCGGCACCCACGGCCACCACCTCGTCGGGGTTCACGCTGTGGTTGGGCTCCTTGCCGAAAATCTGCTTCACCAACTCCAGCACCCGGGGGATGCGGGTGGAGCCACCGACCATCACGATCTCGTCGATCTCGTGGTGGGCCAGCTTGGCGTCCTTCACGGCGTTCTCGCAGGGGCCCTTCAGCTTCTGGAGGACGGGCTCGATCATCAGCTCGAACTTGGCCCGGCTGAGGGCCATGTTCACGTGCTTGGGACCGCTGGCATCTGCGGTGATGTAGGGGAGGCTGATCTCGGTCTGGGTGGTGCTGGACAGCTCGATCTTGGCCTTCTCGGCGGCCTCTTTGAGGCGCTGCATGGCGTCAGCCTGCTTTCGCAGGTCGATGCCCTCGTTCTTCTGGAACTCGTCCGCCAGCCAATCGATGATGGCCTGATCCACGTTATCGCCACCCAGGTGGGTGTCGCCGTTGGTGGACTTCACCTCGACCACACCCTCAGAGACTTCCAGGATGCTGATATCGAAGGTGCCGCCGCCGAAGTCGAAGACCGCGATGGTTCCGTCCTTCTTCTTGTCCAGGCCGTAGGCCAGGGCTGCAGCCGTGGGCTCGTTAACGATGCGCTTCACGTCCAGGCCCGCGATGGCGCCGGCGTCCTTGGTGGCCTGACGCTGAGCGTCATTGAAGTAGGCGGGCACGGTGATGACGGCTTCCGTGACCTTTTCGCCCAAGTAGGCCTCGGCGGCCTCCTTCATCTTGCCCAGCACCACGGCGCTGATTTCTTCGGGGCTCAGCTTCTTACCCAGCACATCGATGGCGCAGCCGCCCTTGTCGGCCCGCTCCACGGTGTAGGGCACCAGCTTCTGCTCCCGCTCGGAGTCGGCGAAGGCCAGACCCATGAAGCGCTTGATGGAGTAGATGGTGCTCTTGGGCTGGGCCACGGCCTGCCGCTTGGCGGAGACGCCCACGAGGCGCTCACTGGTCTTCGGGTTGAAGCCCACCACGGACGGCGTGGTGTTCGCGCCCTCGGGATTCGGGATCACCTTGGGCACCCCGCCTTCCATGACGGCGACGCAGCTATTGGTGGTGCCGAGGTCAATGCCGATGATCTTGCCCATGAAGTGCCTCCCAATGTCCGGGCGGGTATGCCCCCCCAGTTCTATGAGGTTATGGCATGCGGAACGGTTGTCAAGTAGATCTACATTATAGAACTCATATTTTCTTCCTGAATTTTTGCGTCCCAAATTTGGATATGCTGATACTCATGGTCCTACGCCCCTGCCCCGTCTGCCGCAAGCCCACCGCCTGGGAGGCCAACCCCTCCAAGCCCTTCTGCTCCGAGCGCTGCCGCCTCAAAGACCTAGGCGCCTGGGCCAGTGAGGACTACCGCGTCGCCGGGAAGCCCGAGGAAGAGAATGGTGAAGGCTGGACCGGTGAGGGAGAAGGCGACTGATCAGGCTTCGGCTCGCGCCCTGATCTCGGTGAGGCTGGCGGGGATGGGATGGAGATCCTGGCTGCGCCCCGCGTGGAGCACCTGGCCGGGGACATCATGGCCCAGCAGGGCGGGGAGGCTCCGGGCGGCGGCCAGGAGGCGGGGCAGATCCACAGCCACCTCATAGCCCATGGCCTGGAGCATGTGGACCAGATCCTCAGTGCAGACATTCCCTGTGGCACCAGGAGCGTAGGGGCAGCCCCCGAGCCCGCCCAGCGAGGCGTCGAAGCGCTGCACCCCAGCCTCCACCCCGGCCAGGGCATTGGCCAGGCCCATGCCCCGGGTGTTGTGGAGGTGCAGGGTGAGCTCCGCCCCGGGGAAGCGCCCGATGAAGGCTTCGCAGAGGGCTCTGACCTGGCGCGGGTTCGCCATGCCCGTGGTGTCGCAGAGGGTGATGCCGCGCACCCCGGCCTCCAGGAAGCGCTGCGCGTAGGCCAGGACCACAGCCTCGGGCACGGCGCCCTCCATGGGACAGCCGAAAGCCGTGGAGAGAGAGACATTCAGGGCCACCTGGGTTCCCTGGGTCAGGGCCACGACCTCCAGGAGGCGGCCAGCGGACTGCTCGCGGCTCATGCGCAGGTTCAGCAGGTTGTGGGTCTCGCTGGTGGACATCACCAGATTCAGCTCGTCGGCCCCTGCCGCCAAGGCCCGTTCGGCCCCGCGCAGATTGGGCACCAGGACCGTGTAGACCACACCAGGCTGGCGGCGGATGCCCCGCAGCACTTCGTCCGCGTCTGCCAGGGCCGGAATGGCCTTGGGCGAGGTGAACGAGGTCGCCTCGATCTTGGCCAGGCCACAGAGACTCAGGGCATCAATGAGGGCGATCTTGTCGACCGTGGGGATGAAGGCTGCCTCGATCTGGAAACCATCCCGAGGACCAACCTCCTGGATGAGCAGGGGGGCCTGAGCCTTGGTGAACGGGTCTTGGATGGACTGGGTCATGGCGGCCTCGCTCAAATCACGCCCTTGGCGCGCAGTTCCTCGAGGGCCGTCGCGGACACACCCGCCCGCAGCAACACCGCTTCCGTGTCCGCACCCAGCAGGGGTGCGGCGTGGCGTACCTGCCCCGGCGTGAGGCTCAGCTTGGGCACGATGCCTGGCACCTCGATCACCTGGCCATCGGCCAGGGTGGCCTCCAGGATCATGTTCCGGGCTCGGTAGTGGGGATCCTCGGCGATGTCCTTGGCGCTGTAGATGCGGCCAGCGGGCACCCGAGCCTCGTCCAGGGCCGCCAACACCTCGTCCAGGGTGAGGGCTCCAGACCAGGCCCCGATGGCCGCGTCAAGTTCCGATGCCCGGGCGGTGCGGCCATCATTTCCGGCCAGGGTGGGATCGTCGCATAGGTCCGGGCGACCAATGCGAACCATGAGGCGCTTGAAGATGCCGTCGCCATTACCTGCGATGAGGGCAAAGCCCCCGTCCGCGCACCGGTAGGCATTGGTGGGGGTGATGCCGGGCATGGCGCTGCCTGAAGGTTCCCGCACCACACCGAAGGCGCTGTACTCTGGCAGCAGGCTTTCCATCATGTTGAAGACGGCCTCATAGAGGGCGATGTCGATGACCTGTCCCTCGCCGCCATTCACCTTCCGGTGGTAGAGGGCCAGCAGCACGCCGATGACGCCATGCAGTGCCGCCAGGGAATCCCCGATGGACACCCCCACACGGACCGGTGTGCGGCCCGGTTCCGCCGTGAGGTAGCGTAGGCCCCCCATGGCCTCGCCGATGACGCCGAAGCCGGGACGGTCCCGATAGGGGCCTGTCTGGCCATAGCCCGAGATGCGCAACATGATTAGCCCCGGGTTGAGGACGTGCAGTTCCTCCCATCCCAGGCCCCAGCCTTCCAGGGTCCCAGGGCGGAAGTTCTCGATGAGGACATCCGTCTCCTTGATTAGCTCCCGGATGAGGGCCTGGGCCTCGGGCTTCCGCAGGTCCAGGGCTACAGACTGCTTGTTTCGGGACTGGACCTGCCACCACACGGAAGTGCCGTCCTTCAGGAGGCGCCACTTGCGCAGGGGGTCGCCGCTGCCCGGCGCCTCGATCTTAATGACTTCGGCTCCGAACTCACCCAGGGTCTTGGCGGCAAAGGGCCCGGCGATGAGCTGTCCCAGTTCCAGGACGCGGATGCCTTCGAGGGCGGATGGAGCCATGCGTGTCTCCCAAAATAGAGCAGGAGGAGGCGCCATGAGGCACCTCCTCCTTGGGTATCACATCCTAACGCGGAGCAAGCTACGTCCTACCAGAGGCCCAGCACCTTCCACCAGGCGCCGCCCACCACCACCCAGATGAGGATGTTGACGACGCTGACGATGAAGCCCAGACGCCACCAGGTGCCGATGGGAACGAACCCCTGGCCGAACATGGCCGCGGCGGGACCCGTGCCGTAGTGGGTCATGCTGGCGTGCAGGTTGGAGAAGAAGCAGAGCACCAGGGCCGCCAACATGGGCGGAGCACCCAGGGTGATGGACACACCCAGGAAGGCGGCGTACATGGCGCCCGCGTGGGCGGTCATGCTGGCGAAGAAATAGTGGGCGTAGAAGTAGGTGAGGGCCAACACCAGGAAACCGAAGTGCCAGCCATGACCGGCCATGGAGGCACCCACCACCTTGCTAAACCAGGGGATCATGCCCAGCTTGTTGAGGAAGCCAGCCATCATGATGAGGGCGCCGGTCCAGATGAGCACATCCCAGGCGTTGTGCTCTTCCAGCACATCCTTCCAGGTGAGCACGCCTGTGAGCAGCAGCAGGCCGAGGCCCAGCAGGGCGGCAGTGGTGCCGTCGATGCCAAACTGCTTCTCGCCGATGACCCACAGCACCAGCACGAAGGCGAAGACGGCGACCATCAGCCACTCCGTCATGCTGGGGGCACCCATTTCCTTGAGCTTCGCCGTGGCCATTTCCACGGCCTCGGGCGTCTCGGTGATCTCGGGCTTGTAGAGCTTGTAGAGCATGTAGGGGATGACGATCAGGCCCACCAGACCGGGAACGATGGCCGCGATGAACCAGCTGTTCCAAGTGATGGTGATGCCAAAGTCCGCCGCGAACTTCTGGGTCATGGGGTTGGCGGCCATGGCCGTGAGGAACATGGCGCTGATGATGATGTCGATGTTGAAGCAAGCCATGGTGAGGTAGGCGCCGATCTTGCGGCTGGTACCATCCTCGGGGTTGCTGCCGTACGCCCGGGCCAGGGAGCGGACGATGGGCATCATGATGCCGGCGGTGCGCGCCGTGTTGCTGGGCACCACAGGGCCCAGGACGAACTCTGTGGCGGCGAGGCCATAGGCCAGGCCCAGGGTGCGCTTGCCCAGGAGACGCATAAAGAAGTAGGCGATGCGGGTGCCCAGGCCAGTCTTGATGAAGCCCCGGGCGAACATGAAGGCCACGATGATGAGCCAGAGGGTCTTTTCTGCAAAACCACTGAGGCTGTCCGCCACGGGCAGGGTGCCCGTGATGGCCGTGAGGGCCACGCCGATGATGGCGATAGCACCCATGGGCAGGGGGCGCAGGATGATGCCCAGGATGGTGGCCACGAAGATGGCGAAGAGGTGCAGGCCGCGGATCCAGTCCGCCTGGCGCACCTTCTCGGCTTCAGCCTTGGTCTTGGCCTCGGCCTCGGCCTTCACCTTGGCTTCGGCGTCCGCCTTGGCCTTGGCCGCAGCCTCCACCTTGGCCTTGGCCTCGGCTTCAGCCTTCTGCGCCTCCAACTCCTTGGCCGAAAGAACCTTCTTCACCACAGGCTTCACAGCAGCCTTTGGGGCTTCCGGCTTCACTTCGGCAGGCTTGGTTTCGGCCTTGGCGGACTTGGCGTCGGGCTTTGCAGCCTTGTCGCCGGGCTTGGCGGCCTTGTCCCCAGCCTTGAGGGCACCGGCCTTGGCGCTGGCGGTCCCGGCGAAGATTTTCGCGTCGGGCACGCGGGCCACGGAAGGCAACACGAAATAGAGCAGGCCGCCGACGAGCAGGGTGGCCAGGAGGCGGATCGGATCCGCCCCCTGCCAGCCACTGGATTTCTTGGAATCAGGAGTGGTCATGGAAATACCCCGTCAAGGCAATCAGAGTGACATCCGCAATCCGAGGCCCAGTTCGGTCTGGGAGTCCTTGGGTACGCCGGTGGACAGTTTGAAGGAGTCCGTCAGCTTCATGTAGGTGAATACGCCGTAGAACTCGATGCCCTTGCGCAGGTAGTTGCGGAAGGCGGCATAGGCGACATTCTTGCCACCGTTGACGTAGGCAGCGGTGCCGGAGGTGCTGGGATAGGCGAAGGCGTTGGGGATGGTGTAGACACCGGCGGCGTTGAGGCCTAGGGCGGCGCTATCCACCTTGATCACCTGGTAGCCCAGGAACCCGGCCCACGCGGGCGAGAACTGATAGGAACCGGACACGGTGTAGGCGTTGTCGGTACGGGTGGGCTTGCCGGGGTTCTGATCGGAGGTGTAGTGGAAGTAGCCGGCGTTGATCTTCAGGGCCTTGGTCAGGTTGACGTTGCCGCCGACGGACATGGAGGTCTGGCTGAAGGGCAGGACGGTGGCGTTGGTTGCGCCCGTGTTGTTGGCCGTGGTGTAGAAGGCGGACATGTGCCAGGTGGGGGCGTTGAAGCCGGTGGCGACGGAGGCAGTCGAATTCCGGGTGTTGTTGCCGGTTTCGTAGTTCAGGTTGTAGGAAGCGCCATAGCAGAAGCCGTCGGCGGGGGCGTACTTCCAGACGATGCCCTTGTCCTGGCGGGTCTGGGCGGGGCCGCCGTTGATGGCGCTGATGCTGTCGGCACCGGCGTAGTAGACCAGGGACTTGAAGTTGGAGTTGTTGGTCCAGCCGCCCTCGTCGTAGTTCACTTCGGCGTGGTTGAAGGGGTCGCAGTAGATTACGGCGAAGTCGCGGGCCAACGTGTTCTGGCGGCCAAAGGTGAGCTTGCCGAGCTTGCCGCTAATGCCGATCCAGGCATCGCGGTTGAAGAGGGCGTTGGTCTTACCCTGCTCACCGTCAAAGAGGAAGTACTCGCTCTCCAGCTTGTAGATGACGTTCAGGCCGTCGACGTTGGTCTTGATCGCGCCCTTTAAGCCCCAGCGGTTACCGCTGAAAAAGGGTTCGCCCATGTCAACCTTGGACTTGCCATCGACAGTGACATTGCTCTTGGAGAGCAGGGTCAGGTCGATGAGGACGTAGGGGGTCAGGTACTCGGGGAAGGCGAGGCCGGTGGCGCTCTCGGACTTGGAGGCGGCCTTCTTCTCCAGCTCGGCGAGACGGGCGCTCTGCTTGGCGAGCTCGGTCTTGAGGTCGACGTCCTGGGCCTGGAGGCTGCCGGCGGCCAGAAGCATGGCGAGGCTGGCGGTGATGGTGGATTTCATAGGGCACCTTCGGGGGAAGGGAACCCGGGGCGCCAACTGCACGATCCAAGGTTCCAGGGGGGAGGAGTTGTAAAGCAGGAAACACATGGGAATCTAGAGGCCGGACCTTTCAGCCAGCTTTCAGCCCGGACGGATGTGCTGTTGGTCACGCAGCCATGGGCGGCCACCCAGCGATCGCGCATCCTGGTAGCGGTGCTTCGGGCCCCGCGCCCTGGCCCAGATGGGAGGCCCATGCCACGCACACTTGCACGATTGCTGATGGCGGCAGGCTTGCTGCTCGGTGCTTCGGCAGCCCTGCCCGGCGCCGAGCGGATCACCCTCATGGTGGGCGGCATCGACAAGATCATCTACCTGCCCGTGAAACTGGCGGACCGCCTGGGCTACTTCGCGAACGAGGGGCTCGATGTGGAACTGCGCAGCGAGTGGTCCGGCATCCACGGCGCGGACATGCTGCTGGTGGGCTCGGTCCAGGGCGTGGTGGGCTTCTACGATCACACCCTCTACATGCAGGCCCAGGGCAAAGCCGTGGTTTCAGTGGTGCAGTTTGCCCAGGCCCCGGGTGAGGTGGAGCTGGTCTCCACCCGCCTGTCCGGCATCCGCGGCATGGCAGACCTGAAAGGCCACGCACTTGGCGTCACGGGTCTCGGTTCCTCCACCCAGTTCCTGTCGCGCCACCTGGTCCTGTCTGCGGGGCTGAAGCTGAATCAGGTCTCCTTCGTCCCCGTGGGGACCGGCGACGCCTTCATCGAGGCCATGAACCGGGGCACCATCCACGCGGGCATGACGACAGAGCCCACCGCCTCCCGCCTGCTGAACACCGGCTCTGCCCGAGTCCTGGTGGACCTCCGCACCCCCGAGGACACGGCTCAGGCCCTGGGCGGTCCCTATCCCGCCTCCTGTCTCTACATGCAGACCGCCTGGGTGAGCCGCCACAAACCCGAAGTGCAGAAACTGGCGAACGCCCTGGTGCGGGCTCTGCGCTACATCCAGAACCACACCGCCGCCGAGATCGCCAGCGAGATGCCCGCTGAGTTCTACGCCGGGGATAAGGGGGTCTATGTGAAGGCCCTGGCCCGCAGCAAGCCCATCTTCATCCCTGATGGCCGCATGCCAGCCTCCGGGCCCGCCAACGTGCTGAGGATCCTGGCCCGCACAGAGAAGTCCATCCAAGGCAAAACCCTCGACCTGGGCAGCACCTACACGCTGGAATTCGTCAACGCCGTCAAATGAGGCCCGGAGGTTCCAACCCATGAAAATCCTGCTGGTGGAGGACAACCGCGCGCTCTCGGAGTGGCTTTCGCGCACCCTTCAGGCGGACAAGTACACCGTGGAGTGTGTCCATGATGGGACCGACGCGGACCTGCTGCTGCAGACGGAGACCTATGACCTGGTGATCCTGGACCTGGCCCTGCCGGGGCTGGATGGCCGGGACGTGCTGAAGCGCCTGCGGAACCGCCGGAATCCTGTACCGGTGCTCATTCTCACGGCCTTTGGTGGCACCCAGGACCGCATCGAGGGCCTGGATATCGGCGCCGACGACTACATGGCCAAGCCCTTCGAGGTGCACGAACTGGAGGCCCGCCTCCGGGCCCTCCTGCGGCGCTCCAATCAGCAGAAGAATCCCATCCTCACCTGCGCCTCCCTGGTCTACGACAGCAACTCCCGAGAGTTTCACCTCGCCGGGTCGACCCTGGCCCTCACCCCCCGGGAGCATGCGGTCCTGGAAATGCTGATGATCAAGTCCGGCAAGACCGTGAGCAAGAAGGCTCTCGCGGACAGCCTCTTCTCCCTGGACGAGGACGTGAATCCTGACGCCATCGAGATCTACATCCACCGGGTCCGCAAGAAGCTGGAGCCTGGCGACGCGGTCATCGTCACCCTGCGGGGTCTGGGCTACCTGCTGAAACCGCGCTATGAACAGTAAGAGCCTTCGCGCCCAGCTACTGCTCTGGCTCCTGGTCCCCCTGGGGGCCTCGGCGGTGCTCAACAGCTGGCTGGCCCGGCGGGAGGCCCTGCACACGGCCACCCGGGTCCAGGATCGCCTGCTGCTGGGCTCAGCCCGGATCATCGCCCAGCAGATCCACTACGAGGATGGGCAGCTGGACGTGGCCATCCCCCCCGCGGCCCTGGAGCTCTTCCAGTCCGGCGAACAGGACCGGGTGTACTACCGCATCGCCTCCCCCGGTGGGCAGTTGCTCTCGGGGTACGCGGAACTGCCACCCCCGCCCGGCGAGCTGCATCCCGAGGAATTCCTCTACTTCCCAGCGGAAGTGCGCGGCGTCCCTGTGCGCGTGGTGGCCTATGCCCAGCCCATCTTCTCGGCCCCAGAGGCGGGGCCCGTGGTCATCGAGGTGGCCCAGACCTACGAGGGCCATGCCCTTATGGTCCAGCAGCTCTGGGCAACCAGCCTGCGGCAGGAAGCCTGGATGCTGGTCCTGGTCGCCGTACTGGTGTGGGTCGCCCTGCGCTGGGGCCTCAAAGACATCATCCGCGTGGGTGACCTGGTACGAGGCCGCCACCCTGGCTCCCTGGAGCCCCTGGATCCCGGCCCTGTGGCCCAGGAGCTCCAGCCCCTGGTGGAAGCCATCAACGGCTACATCCAGCGGCTGGATACCCAGATGTCCATGCGCAGCCGCTTCATCGCCAACGCCTCCCACCAGCTCCGCACCCCCTTCACGGTGCTCCAGACCCAGGTGAACTTTGGCCTGCGCAGCCCGGAAGCGCCCCAGAAAGACGAGGCCCTCCGGGCCATCTTCCAGGGCGTACGCCAGGGCACCCGCCTGGTGAATCAGCTCCTGAGCCTCTCCAGTGCCGAGGCCGGGGTCCAGCACCCCCGTCCCCCGGTACCTGTGAACCTGGGGGATCTGGTCCAGCGGGTGCTGGAGGAGCAGGCCGCCCTGGCCCAGGCCAAAGACATCGACCTGGGCCTGGACCTGGGACCAGAACCCGTGGAGTTGCAGGCTTCCCCTTCGATGCTCCACGAACTGGTGGCCAATCTGGTCGACAATGCCCTCCGCTACACCCAGCCCAGTGGCGTGGTCACGGTCTCCCTGCGCCAGACTCCGAGCGCGGTGGTGCTCCTGGTGGAGGACAATGGCCCGGGCATCCCGCCAGCAGATCGCGCCCGGGTCTTCGAACGCTTCGCCCGCCTCCACGATGACCACACGCAGGGCTGTGGCCTGGGCCTGGCCATCGTCCAGGAGGTGGCCCTGGCGCTGGGCGCCGAGGTCAAGCTGGGCGAACCAGCCCAGGGCACAGGCCTGGTGGTCACCCTGGCCTTCCCCCGCGGCTGAGGCTGGATCATTCCTTTTCGTGCACCTTCTTCACCATGTACCGGGGCCGGTCCCGCACTTCCTGGTAGATGCGGCCGATGTACTCGCCCAGGAGGCCGAAGGCGATGAACTGGCAGCCCACAAAGAAGAAGAGGATGGCGAAGAGGGTGAACACACCCTGGGCCGTGCCCTCCGGGTGCAGGAAGCGGTAGGCACCCAGGCCCAGGAAGAGCAGGAAGCCCAGGGCCGCCGTGATGACACCAAAGACACTCAGCATCTGGAGGGGCAGGAGGCTGAAGCTGGTGAGCAGGTCGAACTGGAGGTTGATGAGCTTCCAGACGCCGTACTTGCTCTCCCCAGCGGCCCGCTCGGCATGGGCCACGGGCACCTCGGTGATGCGCTTGGCGAAGCTGTTGGCCAGGGCCGGAATGAAGCTCGAGCGCTCTTTGCAGAGCAGCATGGCCTTCACCACCTCGCGGCTGTAGGCCCGCAGCATGCAACCGTAGTCGTGCAGCTTCACCCCCGTGGTGCGCCGGGTGACGGCGTTGACGATCTTGCTGGGCATGGTGCGGAAGAAGCTGTCGTTGTCGGTGCGCCCTTGGCGCCAGCCGCCCACCACGTCGTAGCCTTCCTCCACCTTGGCCACCAGTTTGGGGATCTCTTCGGGGGGGTTCTGCAAGTCCGCGTCCAGGGTGACGATGATGTCGCCCCTCACTTCGGCGAAGGCGCCAAAGATGGCGCTGTGCTGGCCGTAGTTCCGATTGAACTCCACCACCCGCACCCGGGGCTCGGCCTGGGCGATATCGATGAGCATGGCCAGGCTGCGGTCCCGGCTGCCGTCGTCCGTGAAGATGACCTCCCAGGGTTTGGCAGGGTCCGCGAAGTGCTCGTTCATGACCCGGCTGAGGCGCTCCCACAGCACCGGGATGTTCTCCTCCTCGTTGTAGATGGGGATCACGATGCTGAGGAATAGGTTCTTTTGGGGGTCCATGGATGCTCCGACGCCTCATTCTAGTAGGATCGAAGCCTGTCCTGGAGTTTCCCGTGTCCGATCCCAAGATCCTGCTGGTGGAAGACGAGCTCAGCCTCGCCGAAGGCATCAAGCTCAACCTCGAACTGGAAGGTCTCGCCTGCACCTGGATCCCCCGGGGCGACCAGGCCCTCAAGGAGATCCTGGCCGTGGCCTACGACCTGGTCATCCTGGACGTCATGCTGCCGGGCCTGGACGGCTACACCATCTGCGAGCGGGTACGGGCGGCCAAGAACTTCACGCCCATCCTCTTCCTCACGGCCAAGAACACCGACGATGACCGGGTCCACGGCTTCGAGACCGGCGCCGATGACTATCTGGGCAAGCCCTTCCAGGTCCGCGAGCTGCTGCTGCGGGTGCGGGCCATCCTCCGCCGGGAGTCCTGGTACAAGAGCCGCGAGATCAACAGCCGGCAGCCCTTCGGCGCCTATTGGGTGGACTTCGACAACTTCTGTGGCGAGGGGCCCAGCGGCACTTTCCAGCTGGGCGTGAAGGAATCCATGATCCTCAAGCTGCTCATGGAGCGGCCAGGCCAGGTGGTAAGCCGCACGGACATCCTGGACAAGGTCTGGGGCGAGGACGCCTACCCCACCAGCCGCACCGTGGATAACTTCATCGTCCGCATCCGCCGGGTCATGGAGGACGATCCCCACCACCCCCGCTGGGTCCACACCATCCGCAGCGTGGGCTACCAGTTCGACCCGGAAGGGAAGCAGCGGAAGGGTGAGGAATAGAAACACGGGGCGCGCAGCGCCCCGTGTTTCTGGGTGGTAATGGCTACTTGTGCAGGTATTCGCGGCTGCGGGCCTGGGCCTCGAAGGTCGTCCACATGTCGGCGGGGGTGGCGGGGGCGGGGCCCAGCTTCACCTCGTTCAGCACGCTGCGCTTCTCTTCACCCTTGGCGAGCTTGGCTTCGCCCATGACGGGTTCCAGGCTGGCCGTGACATGGGGTTCAATAGGGGCGCCTTCGGGGGCCTTGGAGGCCGCGATCGCGGGCGCCTGGGCCAGCAGGTTGTCGCCTTCCACGCCCAGGCGGCCCAGGTCCAGCCAGGCGAAGGCGGGATCGCGCAGCAGGTCCAGATCATCCTTCTCCAGCCAGGTGAGGAGGTCCTGGAGGGCCTTGGTCTGGGCGGGATCCGGCAGACTGCGGGTCTTCTTCTCACCCTTGACCTCGACTTCCTGGCGAGTGTTGTCCACCCAAGCCTGGGAGCGCTTGAGCCAGAGGGCCAGGATGGCCTTCTGTTCGGTGAAGCCCTCAGGCGCCTTGGGTGCCTTCAGGGCCTTGGCCTTCTTACCCTTGGCTGGAGCCTCAGGAGGCGCCCAGCTGGGGGCAGCGGCATCCACCTTGGGGTCGAGGAGCAAACCCTTCAGCTTGGCCAGCCGGGACTCCAGGCCCTTGGTGCCCCCCTTGGCCGCGCCCTGGGCGGCCTGCTGCAGATCCTTCCAGCTACCTTCCAGGAGGAGCTTGGTGCCCGTGGTGTCGTAGAGCCCATGGTTGGCCCGGAGCTTCACCAGGTAGGACTCCACGGCGGGCAGGGCGGCCTGGACCTTCTCGGGGATGACCGGCTTGGCCTTCAGCAAGTCCTGCAGGGCCTCACGTACTTCCAGACTGCGCGGATGGCTGCGGAAGAAGCCCAGCTCGTGGGCGGAAAGGGCGGCGCGGTGCAAGTGGTAGCGCAGCTTGCGCTGACTGGGCCGGAGCTGGCCGAATAGATCGACCCCATGCGCCGGAATGGGCTTGAGATCTTCCAGCTTGGGCGGCGCAGGCGCTTCAGGCTTGGCCTCGGGGACCTGGACTGGAGCCGGGGCCGGGGCGGGTTCAGTCGGCGGCGTCTGGGCCAGAAGGCCGGAAGCCACAAGTGTGGCCAGTACCCAACTTCGCTGCATGAGGGACTCCTGGATGAAGGTGCGTTGGAAGTCCCCAGTATGCCGCAGGGGACAACCTCAGGCCTCAACCGGAGTATCTAGCAGTCGCTCCAGACTTTGTTTGAGTTGCTTTAGATCAAAGGGCTTACCCAGATAGGGCACTTGGTTCGTTTCCAGGAAGGTGCGAGTCTTCGCATCGAAGGAATCGCCCGTGGTGTAGAGGATCCGGCGGGTCATGGCCGGGCGCTGAACCTTGAGCCAGTCGTAGAGGTCCACCCCGGAAAGGCCTGGCATGCGGATGTCGGAAACGATGACATCGAACTCGCCGGTCTCCAGCTGCTGGATGGCTTCCTCGCCCTGGGTACTGGAGGCGACCTCCATGCCCCAGGCACCAAGAGCGTCCACCAGGCATTCCAAGAGGAAGCTTTCGTCGTCCACCACCAGGGCGCGACGGCCCTTGAGGCCCTCGGGCACAGGAACTGCTTTGGGAGCGAGTGGGGTGGCGGGGACCGTGAGCGGGATCTCCAGGAGGAAGGCGTTGCCAACTCCCTCTTGGCTGCGCAGCCCCAAGCGTCCGCCGTGCTGCCGGGTGATGATATCGGCGATGGGCAGGGCCAGGGCCTCAGTGGAGGTAGCACAGGCCGGATCGAAGAGCTCGGCCTGGCGGCCATCGGGCAGGGCCAAACCCGTGTCCTGGACCACCACCTGGAGGCTTTCGCCGGAACTGCGTGTGGCCACCCGGAGCCGCTTCACTTCACAGACGGAGAGGGCCTGGACGCCGTTCAGGAGGAGGTTCGTCACGGCCTGGACCATGAGGCCCGCATCCAGCACCGTCTCCGGGAGGGTCGGATCCAGAGTCACCTCAAGGGTGATGCCCAGGCGCGTGGCCCGGGCCTCCACCAGGGAGATGGCTTCCTGGACCACCCCGTTCAACTGGGCCAGCTCCCGCTGGAGGGCGGGGGGATTCAGGACGGTCTGAAGGGGTCGCAGCAGTTCCTGCACCGCATCCACGGCCTTGGAGAGCCGTGCCGCCTGCTCGGCCTGGTGAGGGTCCAGGCTGGACTCGGCGATCATCCGCGCTTCCAGGAGGACCGGCGTGAGCTGGTTGGTGACGTCATGGAAGAGGGAGGGCACCAGGCGGCCCAGGGCCTCGTGCTTCTGGGAGGTGATGAGCCGATCCTGCAACACCTTCTGCTCAGACATGTCTCGCACCAGGGCCGAGAAGGCCAGGACGCGATCATCGCTGCCCCGGACCGGGGCGTAAGTGATGCTGGCGGGGAAGGCCACACTGCCCTTGCGGAGCCGGGTCGTGGCCATATCCCGCACCACCTGGCCCTGGGCCACCTGCTGCGCCACTTGGCTCAGCTCCCCCAGCAGGGGGTCGGGGATCAGCTGGGCCATGCTCCGGCCCACGATCTCAGGACGCGAATAGCCGAAGATGCGCTCGGCGGCCATGTTCCAGGTGAGGATCTTGCCTTCAGGCGAGTAGGAGATGACCGCTTCGCCGATGTTCTGCACCAGCCCTTCCAGGTAGCGCCGGGTCTTGAGGTTGTCCTGGTTGGCCCGGTCCAGCTGGGAGTAAAGCTGGCTCATCTCCTCGCTCTTCTTTTCCAGTGAATCCTTGACCTGCTTCAGCTCCGAATAGAGCCGCGCGGTCTCCATATTGGACTTGAGGGCATCCTCCAACAGCTCCTGGGCATCGGCCACCTTGCCGGGCACCAGGTCGGCCACGCTCACATTGCTGTGCCGAAGTACCGTGGACTCCACGGAGGGTACCGAGGGGGAATCCTGCGGGGGCGGCAGCTCGCGCATGCTGGTCCGCACGTTGGATTCGATGAGATTGAGCATCTCGTCGAAGTCCTTGATCTTCTTGTCCAGGTGGTACTTCTTGAAGGTGTAGCCGACAGTCTCGCGGGTGATGGACAGGAAGGTGTCCAGAACCCCGTCGCCCCTATTGGCCACGGACTCGAAGAAGGGGACGCTCCTGAAGTTGAGGCGCCGATTCATCACTCCCACAGCCATGCTGTCCGGCAGGTCCCGCTTGTTGTATTGGATGACGAAGGGGATCTGCTTGATGTTCAAGCGGTTCGCATTGAGGTTGTGGTAGAGGTTCGACAGCGAGTCCACGTTGTCCTGCATCTTGGCTTCGCTGGAGTCCGCCACGAAGACCACACCGTCAGCCCCGCCCAGCACCACTCGGCGACTGGCGTCGTACTGCACCTGGCCAGGCACCGTGTAGATCTGGAGATGGATGGCGTTACCGTAGATGTAGCCCAGGTTGATGGGCAGCAGGTCGAAGAAGAGGGTCCGGTCCTCCTGGGTGTTGACGGAGAACATCTCCCCCCGCTGCGTGTCTGAACACATGGCGTGAAGTGACTGCAGGTTGGTCGTCTTGCCCGAGAGACCTGGCCCGTAATAGACCAGTTTGAGCAGGATCTCGTTCGCTCGCGTGTTGAACTGAACCATGGAATCGCCAGGAAAAAACGGTGGAAGTCAGCCTAGCATGGAGGGCCCCCGGCCCACCCCGCTACTCCCTCTCTACGGCAACCTGCGTGCTAGCATGATCTTTTTCACATTTTCAGGGGTTTTGAGCGCGATGAGCGTCCCGTTTTATGTCGTGATGGTTATGCCGCTATGACTGTTCCCACCCATGTCGCGATCATCATGGACGGGAACGGCCGCTGGGCGGCACAGCGGGGCTGGGCCCGGATCAAGGGTCATAAAGCTGGCGTGCAGACCGTGGAACACATCCTCGAGGCCGCCTCGGATGCCGGCATCCGCCACCTGAGCCTCTACGCCTTCTCCACAGAGAACTGGAAGCGTCCCGCCCTGGAGGTGGGTGCCCTCATGGCCCTCCTGCGCATGTACCTCCGGATCTTCTTGCCGCAACTGACTCGGAAGGGCATCCGCTTTCATCACCTGGGCTCCCTGGAGGGGATGCCCGAGGGGATCCGCCAGGATATCCGCGCCCTGGAAGACGCCACGGCAGCCAACTCGGGCATGACCTTCCACTTGGCTGTGAACTACGGTTCCCGCTTGGAGCTGGCCCAGGCCGCGCGGCGCTGCGTGGAAGACGGCCTCCGCCCGGATCAGGTGGATGAGGCCGCCCTGGAGGTCCGCCTCTGGACCGCCGGCGTGCCGGACGTGGACC
The DNA here is from genome assembly GCA_903913215.1 of uncultured Holophagaceae bacterium. Taxonomy (GTDB): domain Bacteria; phylum Acidobacteriota; class Holophagae; order Holophagales; family Holophagaceae; genus Geothrix. The sequence goes on along the minus strand of CAIWKE010000030.1, from coordinate 16,508 downwards.
TGCTCATCCGCACCAGCGGGGAGCATCGCATCTCCAACTTCATGCTCTGGCAGTCTGCCTATGCCGAACTTTACATGACCGACCTGCTCTGGCCAGACTTCGGCCCGGCCCAACTCCAGGAAGCACTCGAGGACTTTGCCCAGCGCGAGCGGCGCTTCGGGGGGATCTGATGGAACGGACCACACCCAAAATGGACACCCGGAACCTGACCACGCGGGTGACCAGCGCCCTGGTCTTCGGGATCTTCTTCTTCAGCCTGCTCTGGCTCGGTGACCAGCCCTGGGCCCCCTGGGCCTACCTGGTTGCCATGGGCCTGGCGACCCTCATGGGCGTGCACGAGATGACCCTCATCGCCCGGGTCCGGGGCTACAACCCCTCCCTTGTGACCGGGGTTCTGGTGGCCTGGGGCATCCTGGCCCACTTCTTCCTGGCCACCGGCGGCCATGACCCCCTGCCCCTCTGGCTGGTCTTCAGCCTCGGCGCCATCCTCATTCATTTCGGCGCCCTGTTCTTCGACCCCAAGCTGGACGAGGCCCTGCCCAGCCAGGCCATCACCTGGCTTGGCGCCATCTATCTGGGCCTGGGCCTGGGCTTCCAGCAGAAGCTCTTCATGCTCCAAGGCACCCTGCCCAGGACCGGCAGCCGCCTCATCCTGTCCCTGCTCATCATCACGTGGTTCGGCGACACCGCCGCCTACTTCGTAGGCAGCTACTTCGGCAAGCACAAGCTGGCCCCCAAGGTCAGCCCCAAGAAAAGTTGGGAGGGGGCCCTGGGCAACTTCGGCGGAAACCTGCTGGGCGCCTTCCTCATGAAGGCCACCGTCTGCACCGAGTGGACCCTGGTGGATGTCGTCCTCCTGGCCCTGCTGCTGGGCACCGTGGGCCAGCTGGGCGACCTGGTGGAAAGCACCTGGAAGCGCAGTGCTGGCGTGAAGGACTCCAACATGGGCGGCATCTCGATCCCCGGCCATGGCGGCATGCTGGACCGCGTGGACAGCCTGGTCTTCGCGGCCCCAGTGCTCTACGCCTACGTGCATTTTGTCCACGGGTTCAACTGAGGTGCGGCGCCTCGCCGTTCTGGGTTCCACCGGCAGCATCGGCACCTCCACCCTGGATGTGGTGCAGGCCCATCCTGAGCGGCTCTCCGTGGTGGCCCTGGCGGCGGGGCGCAACCGTGATCTTCTGAGGGCCCAGTGCGAAATCTTCAGGCCCCGCTGTGTTTCCGTGGCGTCGAAGGAGGACGCAGACTGGCTCCGGACCAATCTGTCCTATACCCTCGACCTGCACTGGGGCGAGGAGGGCCTCCTGGCCTGCGCCCTGCACCCGGGCGCCGACACAGTGGTGGCCGCCATCGTGGGCAGCGTGGGCTTGGCCAGCACCGAAGCCGCCCTCCGGGCCGGGCGCCGGGTCTGCGTGGCCAATAAGGAATCCCTGGTGGTGGGCGGCGCGCTCATGCACGAGGCGGCCCGGGCCGGCGGAGGTGAACTGCTACCTGTGGACAGCGAGCACGCGGCCCTGCACCAGCTCCTGGAGAACCGGGATCCAGCGAGCATCCGCGAGGTCCGCATCACGGCCAGTGGCGGGCCCTTCCGAGACTGGCCCCTGGCCCGCATCCAGGCCGCCACCATCCAGGAGGCCCTCAACCACCCCACCTGGAAGATGGGCCCCAAGATCACCATCGATTCCGCCACCCTCATGAACAAGGGCTTGGAGGTCATCGAGGCCTCGGTGCTTTTCGGCCTCAGCGCCGACCAGGTGGCTGTCACGGTCCACCCCCAGAGCCAGGTGCACGCCATGGTGGGCTTCCATGACGGCAGCTACCAGCTGCAGGTCTGCGCCAACGACATGAAACTGCCCATCCAGTACTGCCTCCTCTACCCCGACAAGCAGCCCGGCCCCGTGGCGGCCTACCCCTGGGCGGAGGCCCGCACCTGGACCTTCGAGGCCCCTGACCTCCACCGCTTCCCCTGCCTGGGCCTGGCCTTCGAGGCCCTCCGGGCGGGCGGCACGGCCCCAGCCCTACTGAACGCCGCCAACGAGGTGGCCGTGGCCGCCTTCCTGGAGGGGCGCCTCTCCTTCTGGGATATCCAGGCCTGCAACCGGGACACCCTGTCGGCGATCTCCGCCACCCCCCTGACCTCCCTCCCGCAAGTGCTGGATGCGGATCGGGCCGCAAGGCGTCATGCTGAAGTATGGGTCCAAGCCCGGCCCTGATCTTCCGGATGTCCATGAACCGCTTTCGCAAGTCCCTCACCTTCCTTTCCGCCGTTGTCCTCTGCTCTGTGGTGGCCCTCAAGTGGCCCGGGGCCGGGTTCTGGGGGCCCATCCTCATGCTGGGGGGCCTAGTCTTCCTCCACGAGGGCGGCCACTTCCTCGCGGCCAAGTACATGGGCATGCCCGTGGAGGTCTTCTCCCTGGGCTTCGGCCCCCGGCTGGTCGGCTTCACGTGGCGCGAGACGGATGTGCGCCTCTCGGCCCTGCCCCTGGGCGGCTACGTCAAGCTGGCGGGTTTCAACCCCGAGGATCCCGGCGCCGACGATCCCTATGGGTTCCTCCAGCAACCCTATGGCAAGCGCATGCTCTTCTACAGCGGTGGCATCCTGGCCAATCTGGCGACCACGCTGATCCTGTTCACGACCGTGGGGGCCGACCAGGCCCGCATCATCAAGGCTGTGCCGCGCCCCGGCTCGGCCATGGTCCTGGAACATGTGGTCAAGGGGCAACCCGCCGACCTGGCTGGGCTTCAAATTGGGGATGAACTCCGCAGCGTGGGGCCTATCGCCCTTCCCGCTGGACGCTGGGAGGACGCCGTGGCCTACCTCCAGGCCCACCCCGGGCAGCCGCTCACCATCGCAGTCCTGCGGGACGGCAAGCCGCTCAGCCTGACGGTGACCCCCACGAATGACGGCGGTGTGGGGCGCATTGGCATCAGTCCCGGTCCCGTGGCCTACGATTTCCAGCGCCGCCCTTTTCAGGCTATGGATTTTTGGGTGGGTGGCCGATTGGCCGTAGCCAATACCTGGAGCCTGAGCGGCCAAGTCTTCGGCTTCCTCAAGAAACTCGTCACCTTCCAGGCCCGCAGCGCCGAAGTGGCCGGGCCCATCGGTATCCTTCGGGCCGGGAGCAGGGCAGCAAAGACCGGCTGGCAGGAGTTTCTTCTCATGTGCGGTGCCATCAGCCTGCAGCTGGCCATCCTCAATGCCCTGCCCATCCCCGCCCTGGATGGCGGCCACATGGCCCTGCTCTCCTACGAGAAACTGCGGCGCAAGGACCTCACCATCGACCTGAAGGAAAAGATCCTTACCGGCGGCTTCCTTCTCCTGGCCTCACTCATGGGCCTGGTCATCGTCCTGGACCTGCTGAAGCTTCGGAAATAGCTTCCTCAGGCTCGGGGAAGGTAGATCTGGAAACAGGTGCCTTCGCCCACCGTGCTGTCCACGCGGATGGCACCGTGGTTCTGCCGCACCACCCCATGGACCAGGGCCAGGCCCAGGCCCGTGCCCCCACCCAGGGGTTTGGTGGTGAAGAAGGGCTCGAAGATCCGGCTCAGCAACTCGGGTCGGATGCCCCGCCCTGCGTCCTGGACACTGAGGCAGACGTGATCGCCGGGCCGGAGATCGGGCAAATCTGCGCAGTCGGCCTCCGTGAGTGTGCAGTTGGTCGTGCCCAGCTGGATGCGTCCCCCGTCAGGAGAAGCGTCCCGGGCGTTGACCACCAGGTTGGTGAGCACCTGGCCAAACTGAGTGGCGTCCACCCGCACCTTCCAGAGGGTCGGGGCGGGTGTCCACTCCAAGTGGATCTCAGCACCTACCAGACGACCTAAAACCCCAATGAGACTGGCCACTTCTTCGTTGAGGTTCGCCAAGCGCGGGTCCACGGGCTGCTGCCGGGCGAAAGCCAGCAGCTGGCGCGTGAGGTCCGCCGAATGCCGGGCGGCCCGGACGATCTCCTCTAGGCGCTTCCTTTCAGGCTGCTCCAAGGGCATGTGGTACATGGCCAGGTCGGCGTTGGCCAGGATGACCCCCAGCATGTTGTTGTAGTCGTGGGCGACGCCCCCGGCAAAGCGGCCCACCAGCTCCATTTTCTGCGCCTGATGCAGTTGATCCTCCAGGCGAACCTGCTCGGCCAGGAGTCTGCGGTTTTCTGTCACGTCCCGGCCAATGCCCAGGACGCCGACGAGCGCGCCGTCGGGATCGCGCATGGGCACCTTGAGGGTCTCCAGCAGGATCTTCTTCCCGGTCTCGGCGATGGTGATCCACTCTTCGTTCTCCCGGGCCCCCCCAGAAGCGATGGCCTCTAGGTCCTTCTGCCGGAAGAAATCTGCCAGTTCCTTGGGCACGAAGTCGTAGTCGGTCCTGCCCAGAATCTGCGCTTCCGGGGCCCCGAAAAAGCTTTCGAAGGCGCGGTTGCAGCCCAGGTAGACGCCCTCGGAATTCTTCAGCCAGACCAGGTCGGGGATGGCGTTCATGAGGGTCTGCAGCTTCGCTTCCCGACTGGCCACACCCTCCACCAAGCGCTTGACCATCAGGAAAAGGAGTCCCGCGGTGACCGCCACAAAGACCCATCCCTTGAGGATGCTGACTCGGGTCATGATGGCCGGATCCCTGAACAGGGCCTCCACGGCCCGATCGGACAAAAGGATCCAGAGGCCCGAAAAGCCCGCATAGAGCAGCACCACCCGCAGGGCACCCTTGGCGGGGCTCACCGCGGCCTTGGTCTGCAGGGGGATCGATTCGGCCATGGCGCTGCGGCTCCTGGAACGAGCTTACCCCCCTCTCTTCGTCACAACCCCAGACGTTCCTTGAGCCTGGCACGGGCAGGGCTCTGGCGGCACCCAAGGCATGTCTCTGGAGCCTCCATGCGTCTGGCCCTTGCCGCCGCCCTCCTCGCCACCAGCCTCTTTGCCACCGAAAGGACCATGCCCATGTCCCTCCACGACCTCAGCCTCCGCACCCTCGATGGCCAGGAACAAGCTCTCTCCGCCTACAAGGGGAAAGTGGTCCTGGCCGTGAACGTGGCCAGCGAGTGTGGCTACACGCCCCAGTACGCGGGGCTGCAGAAGCTCTACACCGAGTACAAGGACCATGGCCTGGTGATCCTGGGCTTTCCCTGCAACCAATTCGGCGCCCAGGAGCCCGGTGAGGCCGCCCAGATCCAGACCTTCTGCCAGAAGAACTACGGCGTGACCTTCCCGCTCTTCCAGAAACTGGACGTCAAGGGCGCAGGGAAGGCCCCGGTCTACCAGTTCCTTACGGCCAAGTTCGGCGAGCCCGCCTGGAACTTCCACAAGTACCTGGTGGGCAAGGATGGGCAGGTGCTCCAGGCCTTCCCCAGCAAGGTGGCGCCGGATAGCCCCGAGCTGCGGAGCGCCATCGAGGCCGCGCTGCGGTAGCGAAATACTGCCGTGTCCCGGTTTATTTTCGCGGGACCCAGAGTGCCATTCGCGACTTTGGCGGTTTCGGGGGTTGTTCAACGGTACCATGTCGCCATGCGTGACCCCGAAGCCCTGAGAGCCCAGCACCAGCGCCGCTTGGCCTGGATGCCCTGGCTCTACTTCGCGCTCAAGCCCCGCCACCGTGCCTGGGCTGAGGCCTGGCAGGCCGAGGTGCAGGCCCAGCTCCTGGCCCAGGAGACCGTGCAATTGGGCATGGGCTGTTTCATTGCGCCGGACGCGGCCATTTTCGGCGAGCCGGGCCGCCCGGTCCTCCTGGGCGACCGCTGCGCCATCGCCGCCCAGGCTTTCCTCCACGGACCCATCACCCTAGGCCATGATGTGAGCGTCAATGCCGGGGCTCGCCTGGACGGCGGCCGCAAAGGCCTGGTCATCGGCGACGCCACGCGCATCGCCAGTGGTGTGGCCATCTACGCCTTCAACCATGGCCTGGGACCGGGCCGGGACATCAAGGACCAGCCCGTTCGCTCCCAGGGCATCCGCATCGGTCGGGATGTTTGGATCGGCGCCAACGCAGGGATCACAGACGGTGTCTGCATCGGCGACCACGCGGTGGTGGCCATGGGTGCCGTTGTGACCCGAGATGTACCGGACTGGGCCATCGTGGGCGGCGTGCCCGCCCAGATCATCGGGGATCGGCGCAAGTCCTGAGGCGGCCTGCAACTGCTGCACCTCTCGGCGTGGCAAATCCCCTCTAAAGCCGCCTTCAACTTTTCTCCAAGCCGCGTAAACAGACGAATTGAAGGCTTGGCACGGCGCGTGAACTGGTTCCAGGGCCGGGCCCCCAGCCCCGCACCCCAGGAGGTTCCATGCGCAGTCTGGTCCTGCTCGCCCTCACAGCCCTCGCGGCCCTTCCTCTTTCCGCCCATGAACACGGACGCTGCCGGGTCCTGGTCGTCGAAGCCCCGCGTCCCCTTTACCGCCACGACTACCGGGAGCGCTGGGAACACCGGGACCACGATCGCCGGGATTGGCACCGTGCAGACCGCTGCGAGGAAGATCGCATCCTCGTCCGTCCCCGCCTCGCCACCCCACCCTTCGGGCTGGGCCTGGATATTCGCATTCGCTGAACTCGGGATTGGACAGGCCATGTCCATCGACCTTCCTCACACTGGAAGCACTTCGGTCCCCCAGCTCTGAATTTTTTCAGATTCAGGCCTTGACGAATACGAATAAAAGACGAATATTGAGTGAAGCAGTCCCTTGGAGCTCCCATGCAGACTTCTCCCCGCCAGTTTGGTTACAAGTTCAGCGGCTACTTCATGGAGTACGGTCCCATCCAGGCCGAGGGCCTTGATGGGGCCAAGGCTGAGGTCCGGCGTCGTCTTGGCGTCGCCCGCCTGCCCCAGGGTTGCCAGATCTGGGACTTGGCCGAGCGACCCATCACCAAGTGGCGGGTGGACGTCGCGAGTTAATACTGATCCGGGGGGAGGCTCCGCCTCCGCGAGGCATGAGCGGGAGTGGCCCCCTGTGGAGGCCACGTCAGGCGGAGGGCGCTGCGTGCACACCCCCGGGCCCCCACGCCCACTCGCGGTCAAGCCGCTCCTGGGCTTTGTTCATCCGGTGTGGGGGTGGAGCTCAGGCTTTGTGGGCCTGCCACCAAGCCTGACCTGCTGCCACGTCCTGACCGATCTGGATTCGCAGCTCATCCACTGAGGCGAAGCGCGCTTCGCCACGGATGTGGTGCAGGAAGCGGAGTTCCAGGCGGGCGCCGTAGAGGTCCCCCTCGAAGCCCGGCAGGTGGGTCTCCACCGTGAGTTGCTGGCCCTCGAAGGTGGGCTTCTCACCCACGTTGGTGAGACCCAGGTGGATTCCGCCGTGGTGGGGCAGGTGGACCTCGGTCACATAGACGCCGAAGGCGGGCAGCTGCTCCTGCTCCCAGGCCAGGTTCGCCGTGGGGAAGCCCAGGTGGCGGCCCCGGCGATCCCCCTCCACCACCACGCCCGTGAGGGTGTAAGGATGACCGAGGAAGGTGCGGGCCAAGGCCACGTCCCCAAGGTCCAGGGCTTCGCGGATCCGAGTGCTGGAGAGGCGTCCCCCATCCGGCGCCCGCAGGGCCAAGGTATGGACGCGGCAGCTGCGGGTGGCGCCCCAGGACTCCAGGGTCTCCACCGTGCCGCTGCGATCCCGGCCGAAGCAGAAGGCCCGCCCCACATGCAATTCCACGGGACGGAGTATGGTTTGGATCCGGTCCAGGAAGGCCAGGGGCTCCAACTCCGAGAAGCCGCGGCTGAAGGGGATCACCCAGGCCAGGTCCATCTGCTCCGCCTGGAAGGCTGCCAGGCGCTGCTCCAGGGTCATGAGTAGCTTGGGCTTGCGCAGAGGGGCCACCACCACGGTGGGGTGGGGGTCGAAGGTCACTACCGCCGCCCGCTGGCCCAGTTCCTTGGCGCGGGCCGCGGCGCCGTGGAGCAGTTGCCGGTGGCCCGCGTGGACGCCATCGAAGGTCCCCAGGGTCACGACAAAGGGCCCCGAGGCGGGGGCCAACTCCAGGGGGTGGTGCCAGACCTCCATCATTCCGCCTCGTCCTGCTCGGCGGGCCAGGCCAGGCTGGCCACGACACTGCCCGCCAACACCGCCGCGATCACTAGCAGGCTGTAGAGCGTGGGGATGTGCACCCACTTGGCAATGCACATCTTCACACCCACGAAGGCCAGCACCACGGCCAAGCCCGTCTTCAGGCGGTGGAAGCGGTCGATCATCTTGGCCAGCAGGAAGTAGAGGCTGCGCAGGCCCATGATGGCGAAGACATTGGAGGTGTAGACCACGAAAGGGTCTCGGCTCACGGCCAGGACCGCGGGAATCGAATCCACGGCGAAGACCAGGTCCGTCACCTCGATGGTGATGAGCACCAGGATCATGGGCGTGGCGAAGCGCTTCCCATCGCGCAGCACCCAGAAGCGCTCGTGGCCGCCCTTTTCGTCATAGGGCACCAGGCGCTTGAAGGCCCGCACCAGGGCCGTCTGGGTCGGGTCCGCCTCGGCCTCCTCCACCAGCAGCATCTTCAAACCTGTGTAGATGAGGAAACCGCCGAACACGTACATCATCCACTCGAAGCGGTTCAGCAGGGCCGTGCCCGCCAGGATCATGGCGGCGCGCATGATCAGGGCCCCGAGCACGCCCCAGAAAAGCATCCGGTGCTGGTGCCGCAGGTCCACCTGGAAGCTTTGGAAGACCAGGACAAAGACGAAGAGGTTGTCCACACTGAGGGACTTCTCCAGCACGTAGCCTGTAAACCACTCCAGACCCTTCTGGCTGCCTTCGGCCCGGAAGATCAGGCCGTTGAAGATAAGCGCCAGACCGATCCAGACAGCGCTCCAGATCGCCGCCTCCCGCACCGAGGGGGCGTGCACCTTCCGGTTGAAGACCCCCAGATCCAGGGCCAGCATGAGGAACACGAAGGCGTGGAATCCGACCCAGGCCCACCAGGGCGCGGCTTGGAACAGGGCATCGACCAAGGATCCTCCAGGCAAACAGATTACCTTGTCTGCTCAAGCTCCGAAGGCGCCCAGGGCAGTTGCACTGTGACCGTGGTGCCCCGACCCTCCTCTGTGGTCAACGAGATGCTCCCTTCCATGAGCTCCACGAAGCTCTTGGCGAGGGCCAGTCCCAGTCCCGTGCCCCCGTAGCGCTTGGAAATCGTCTGCTCCGCCTGCTCATAGGCCAGGAACACTCGCGCCGCCTGTTCCGGGTTCATGCCCACACCCGTATCCACCACCGTGAAGCGCAAGCCAGCCTCCTCCGCCCGCACCCCGAGGGTCACGCAGCCCTGGCTGGTGAACTTGCAGGCATTGGAGCCCAGGTTGAGCAGAACCTGACGCAACTTCAATGTGTCCGTGTAAAGGGGCCGCAACCCCTCGCCCAGGTCCAGACTGAGCTGGTTGCCGGCCTTTCGGGCCTGGGGCATCAACGTGTCCAGCACCTCCTCCAGGAGCAGGCGTGGATCCACGGCTTCCACCAGCAGGTGCATCTTCCCTGCCTCGATCTTGGAGAGGTCCAGGACTCCGTTCACCAGGCCCAGCAGGTGCTGGCCTGAGGCTCGGATCTTCCGCAGGTCTGCCACCATGCCTTGCTCCCCCCGGGCCTCGGCATCCTCGGTGAGCAGTTCACTGTAAAGCAGGATGGCGTTCAGGGGCGTGCGCAGCTCGTGGCTCATGCCCGCCAGGAAGGCGCTCTTGGCCCGGGAGGCATCGTCCGCCTGCACTTTCGCCACGGAAAGCTGGGCGTTGGCCTCCTCCAGCTCCGCAGTCCGGGCCTGCACCAAGCCCGAAAGGGCCTCATTGCGCTGGCGCAGCTGCCGCTGGCGCAGGTTCACCAGGAGCGCCACCAGGGCGGCGGCCCCAAACAGGTAGGCGATCCGGGCCCCGAGGGATTCCCACCAGGCCGGCAGCACTTCGAAGACCAGCTCGGAGGTGGGGCTGGTGCCTTCCTCGCCCATGGTGGCCCGCAGCAGCAGCACGTGCCGGCCCGGCGGCAGGGAAGGGTAGCGGACCATGGGCTTGTCGGAACTGACCCAACGGCTCTCCAGGTCCCGGATAAGGCTTTCGTATTTCAGGGAGGCGGGGCGCAGCCAGCTATTCACGGCGTAGGCCACCTCCAGGTCTTCGCCGCGGCGGATCTTGATGGGGGCGGCGAGGTCCAGCCGGTGCCCCCGGGACTGGACCTCAAGGACTTGGGTCAGGGGCAGGCCGGGCCGCTCCACTTGGACACCTGGATCCAGGCGACCCAGGCCCTGGGTCGTGCCCACCCAGACCGTGCCGTCACCATCCACGTGCAACCCGTCATAGGTGGGATCCGCGCCAGGGATCCCCTCCCGGGGCCGGAAGCACTCCGCCTGGCCCCGGCCCTCGTCTGGCACTCGGAAGAGCCCCTTGTTGGTGGCCAACCACAGAATGCCGCCCTGGCCCAGCCGACTGGCGAAGATGATGAGGTTGGGGATCCCCCGCAGGGGCTCCAGGGTGGCTTCTCTGATCCAACCGCTGGCCGTCCGTCGATGCGCCGTGATGACCGATTTGTCGAAGTAGGTGACAAGGACCCGGTGCTCGTCAAGGGCCAACAGACCGTAGGGATTCTGATCCAACACCCCGCCCAACTTCGACCAGGCGCCATCCCAGACCTGAACCTCCCGCTGACTCATGAGGAAGATGCGGTGCTGGCGATCCTGCGTGAGATGCCAGACGTCCTTGGGTACGCCCCTGCCCGGATCCACCAGACTCCAGTCAAAGCCCTGGCCCCGGGGCCTGCCCATCGCCACGCCATCGGAAAGGTTGCTCACAAAGACCCGCCCGGTCGCATCCAAGCCCAGGCCCCGCAGCTCCGGTCCTGATTGCAGGCAGTCCACCCGCAGGGCCTCCAAGCGCTCCCGGGCCGGGTCCAGCCTGTAGAGCACGCCGCCCGGGTGGCCGATGGCAAAGATCTCTCCATTTAGCCCTGGGGCCAGACGCGTGAAGAAGCCCCGTTTGACCATGCGCCAGCCCTGTGGATCCGCCACACAAAGCCCCCCTTCGGTGGCGGCCCAGAGCCTTCCATGCCGGTCCCGAAGCAGATTCCAGACCACGGTTCCCGAGAGCCCCTCGGGTACCCCGTAGGTGTGCCAGTGGCCCCGGGCCAACACCTGGTGGATGCCGCCCCCACCGACCCACAGGCTGCCCTCATGGTCCACCAGCAGCGCCGTGGGATTGGGGAACTGCCCACCCTGGGTGAAGCGCACGAGCTGCTCGCCCCGCAGCCGCACCGGGCCCCGCAGGGTGGTGATCCAGACCCAGCCCTCCGCGTCGCGAATGACACAGGGATTGTCCGGGGACTCGCCTTCAGCCTCCGAGAGGCGACCTTTCCAGGTGCCGGGTCGGCCTTCGGGCCGACCCCAGATTCGCAGGGTGCTTCGGGCCCAAAGCACGCCATCACCATCCACCGCCACGCCGACGAGGGATTCCCGCTTCAGGTCCAGCGGCAGCCGCTCCAGGGTCCAGGGGCCCCGGCCATCTCCCTTCCAGAGGCTCCGCCCGCCCACCAGCCAGACTTCGGAGCCCTTCGGGTTCACCCACAGGGCCGTGGGGACATCCGGCCCCTCGGGCTTCGACAGTGACCGCCAGATGCCGCCCTCTAATACCTTCGGGCCTTCACTCCCCAGTGCCCAGATGCGATGCTCGCGATCCTCCCCGAGGTGCGTGATGCGGCCCGTGACCCCCTCCACTCGACGCAATTGGCCCCGCTCCAGCACGGCCAGGCCCGAGCGGCAGCCGATCCACAAGCGGCCCTGGCTGTCCGGCAGCAGCATCTCCACCCAGGAATTGGGCAGGTCCAGGTTCTGCAGCTCCCACTGGTGCCCGTCGAAGCGGTGCAGGCCGGCCTCGGTCCCCGCCCACAGAAAGCCCCGCTGGTCCTGGACCAGGGTGTAGATGGAAAGGCTGGCTAGGCCATGCTCCTCGGTGAAGATCCGCTCTGGCAGACGCCCCGAGCCTTGGGCCGCCAGGGGGCAGAGCCCCGCCAGCAGGCCCAAGCCCCAGCAGCAGACAAGGCTTCTCCAGAAAGGCATGTCTTGCTATCGACAAGAACCATTCTTCAATCAAGTTCCAGGGCAGGCTCAGCCCTGGTGCGGCTTTTCACCCCAGCAAAAAGGGGCCCGAATGGGCCCCTTTTTGCTGCTGAACGAAGGCCTACTTCGCAGTCACTGCATTGTGCTTCTTGCGCGCGATCTGGCGGCTGGCCTGGTTCTGCTCCTTCTGAATCTTGGCGGCTTCCCCCTTCGTGATCTTGCCGTCGGCCTTGGCCTTGGCGATATCGCCATTGATCTTGGCCTCCTTGCGTTCCACCTTGGCGGTCTCCTTGGGGGTCAACTGGCCGCTGGCCACGCCCTGGGCAATGCGTTTTTGCTGGCGGTCCGCGCGCTGGTCCATGCGGGCTTCGCGCTTGGGGTTGACCGTGGTGGGGGCCGGAGCGGGAGCCTGGGCGGCGAGGGAGACGCCGATGAGGAGCGAGCTGAAGAGGGCAGCGGAGAGGCGGCGGACGTTCATGGCAGATCCTTTGGGTTGGGGGCATCGGCCCGCAGGCATCAGATTTCACACTCCGTGCCAAAGCTGCATCCAGCCTGGGCCCATTACTTTCAGAAAGGTTGAAGGCGTCTCGTGTGGAACGTTGCCGCACATTCAGGCCGCAGATGTCGCGGACTGCCTCGCCAGAGGCCACTGGATTCCTCCATCATGTCCCCATGAGTCTGCCGCGCTTCTTCCTGGCCCCGAGCCCCGCTGTCGAAAACGACCTGCTGCCCCTGGACAGCGAGGCCCTGCGCCACCTCCGAGCCCTGCGCCTGCAGCCTGGTGATGCCCTGGAATTGGTGCTGGGGGACCAGCCCTGGAAGGCGGACCTGGCAGAACTGGATCGCAGCCGGGCCTTGGCACGGTTGGTGGCGCCCCTGCATGAGGAACGGGAGCCTCCCTTCGCCCTGCAGGCCTGCCTGCCCCTACCCGCCCAACTGAGCCTCTTCGATGAGTGGCTGCCGCCCCTGGTCGAGCTGGGCGTCACCCTGATCCAGCCTGTGATCTACCGGCGCAGCGAGTTCGATGCCCGCAAGACCAATGCCCGCATGGAGCGGTGGGAGCGCCTCATTCAGTCCGCCTGCGAACAGAGCCACCGCAGTCGCCGCCCAGAACTGCGCCCTCCCATCGCCTTCGAGGCCCTGCTGGCTTGGGAGGCGCCGCAGAAGTGGGTGGCCTATGAGTTGGCCACAGGCCAGGCCAATCCCGCCCTGCGCCGGGAACCCCTGGCTTTCACCAGTGGTCCCGAGGGCGGCATCAGCGACGAGGAGTTTGCGGCGCTCGCCGCGGCCGGCTGGCAACCCCTGAGCCTGGGCCGCAGCATCCTCCGGGCCGTCACCGCTCCGGTAGCCCTGTTGGGGGCCGTGCAGTTCGGGTGGGGGCAAGCGCCGCGGACCTAAGTTCAGCGCTTGGGCGGCAGCATGGGCCGCAGGTTCAGGCGCCGTGGCTGCCCTCCCTCGATGGCTCCGGCGATGTAGCCCTCCAGGCAGGCCACCAGACGGGCATCCCGCCAGATGTCGTTGTGGTTCTTGATGATGTCGCCCGTGGGCTCGTGGACTACCCAGTAGGGGGTGCCATTCCAGGGCTGGGCGGGACGGCCATCCTCCCCCTTGGCAAGCGGGAGGATCTTGACCAGGCGGGCGTCCTTCGGGTCCACCACCAGCTCATGGCTCCGCATGAACCACATGTGTCCCGCCGTCCACATGGACTGGTAGAACTGGCCCGGGTAACCGTCTCCGTTGGAGGTGGCCAGGAGGATGCTGCCCGCCTGGGCCTCCCGGTCCCGGCGCATGCCCCCCAGGAGGGCGCTGCCCAGGCTCGGGAAGCACCTCCCCACCGGGAACATGGCGCCCGTGGCCCAATCGCCCTTGGAGGTGATGCCCAGCACCAAGGGCCCCTCCTGGGGCCCGCTCTGCAGGCCGACGCTGTGGAGGGCCTCGATGAACTGGAAGGTCTGGCGCGCCTCTGAGGCGGTATTGAGGAGGATGGCCAGGTCGAAGGGGGCCTTGGGTTGCTGGCCCGCTTCGGTCTCGTTGTCCACCAGCACGCTCACCATGGACTGGGCAAGCACGGTCTCCACCACGCGGCCCCCGAAGGAGTGCCCGATGATGACGAAGCGGCTGGCGTTGCCCGAGGCCTTGGTGGCGTGCATGAGCTGGGACAGCACTTCGGTCATGCGGATCCCCGCCACCCGCTTGGCAGCGCCATGGCGGGACCAGAAGGTGAGGTTCTCCAGGATGGGCACCGGAAAGCTGCTGCCCCGCCACCCGATGTAGATGCCGATGAGGGGGGATTTCCGCTCCGGGGCCATCGCCATGCGACCCAGCAGGCTCCGGAAGTGCTGGTAGTCCGAGTCGTCGGCATTGGCGTTGTGCTTCCAACCATGCACGTAGGTGACCACGATGACCCGCCCCGTGGGGCTCTGGGCCCGGGTCTCCCGGATGAGGGCCAAGGCGTTCTGGTACTCGGCTTCGTCCCAGAGATCCCCGTGGTCGTTGAACTGGATGTTGAGCAGGTGGTTGGTATTTCCATTCCGTCCCGGGAAGGATTCCTGAAGCGTCTCAAAGTGCTTGTGATTGCAGCCCACCAGAAGGAGGGCCACTAGAAGGAATGCGAGAACCTTCACCAGGATCATGGGATCACCGCCTTGGGTTTTGGAGCGCTATGGGGCAATTTATTCCGTTTCCCGCTCTGGGCAAGCCAGTAGAACCTTTTTGACCACGTCTTGCGAGGTAAGCTGAACCTTCTTTTGGAGTCCCCATGCGCCTGTTGCTCCCCCTCCTGGCCACGACCCACCTCCTGGCCCAGGCAACAGCGGGCCCGACCACGCCGCGCGTGCAGGAGGCCCCGCTCCGGGCCCATCTGGCCTTCCTGGCGGATGACCTGCTGGAGGGCCGCGGCACGGGACAGCGGGGGGCGGAGCTGACGGTGCGCTACCTGGAAACCGAGTTGCGCGTGCTGGGTCTCCGGCCCACCAACGGCACCTCTTACCGCCAGCCCGTGCGCCTATTGGGCCTGCGCACCCAGGTGGACCGTAGCACCCTCAGCTTTCAGGCGGGGGACGCCTGCAGTACGCCGACTTTCGGCACCGACATTGTCTTCGGCTCCGGTGTGGCCCAGGCAGAGCAGCGCTTCGACTGCCCCCTGGTCTTCGTGGGCTTCGGCACCGACGCCCCGGAGGAGCGCTGGGACGACTACAAGGACGTGGACCTGCGGGGCAAGGTGCTCCTGATGATGGTCAACGAGCCCGCCCCCACGGCGGCGGAACCGGGCCTCTTCGATGGCCCCAACCTGAGCCGCTATGGGCGCTGGACCACCAAGTTCGAGATGGCCGCCAAACACGGCGCCGCAGGGGTGCTGCTCATCCACACGACGCCTTCGGCCAGCTACGGCTGGGGCGTGGTCCGCACGGGGTGGGACGCCGAGCGCTTCAGCCTGGCCCAGGGCCCGGCGGGCGCGCCCCTGGAAGGCTGGGTCACCGAAGCTTTCGCCCAGAGCCTCCTGAAGCGGGCTGGCCAGGATCTGGACACGCTTCGGGCCGCAGCCCAAAGCCGTAGTTTCCGCCCCGTGCCCCTGGATATTGTTCTGAAGGGTAACCTGGCCAGTACCCTGCGCACCGTGGAGCAGTTCAACGTGGCGGGCGTGGTGCAAGGCGCCGATTCCATGTTGAAAGAAGAAGTGGTGGTCTACTCCGCCCACTGGGATCACCTGGGCGTGGGCAAGGCACCCGCCGAGGACACCCACCCGGGCCACGGCACGGACACCATCTTCAACGGCGCCGTGGACAACGCCTCTGGCTGCGCGGCCCTGCTGGCCATGGCCCAGGCGGCCATCCACGCACCCGCCCGGCGCAGCCAGATGTTCCTCTTCGTCTGCGCTGAAGAGCAGGGCCTCCTGGGCTCCAAGGCCTACGCGGCCAACCCCCTCTGGCCCCTGGCGAAGACCGCCGCGGACCTGAACCTGGACAGCCTCAACTTCGTCGCCCCCACCCGGGACATAGGCCTGCCCTTCGGCGAGCGCAGCACCCTGGGCGAGGTGGGCGCCGCTGTCGCCAAGGCCTCGGGCCTGAGCATCGCGCCACCACGTCCTGACACCTCTGGCGGCTATTTCCGTTCGGACCACTACAGCTTCGTGCAGGCCGGCGTGTCCGCTCTCTCCGTGGGCGGCGGCCACGACTACATCGGCGATGCCAAGCTGTTGAAGGCCAAGGCCGAGGCCTACGGCCAGCGCTACCATCAGGTCACGGACGAATACGACCCCACCTGGGATCTGCGTGGCATGGTCCAGCAGGCACAGTTCACCTTTGACCTGGGGCAGTTGGTGGCCAACACGGCGGAGAAGCCGCGCTTCCGCTAATTGGGCCTGGAACTCATGGGATTTTTTAGGTTCATCCGGGAATTCCGGGGAAGGCTGAGCGGACTTTGAGGAAGAAGTAGGCATCGTCCCGGTAGCCGTAGCCAATGCGCTTGATGAGCTTGATCTTGTTGTTCACGCCTTCGATCAGGCTGGTGTGGATGGGAAAGT
>CAIWKE010000029.1 GCA_903913215.1 uncultured Holophagaceae bacterium | reverse complement strand
ACTTTCCCATCCACACCAGCCTGATCGAAGGCGTGAACAACAAGATCAAGCTC
The DNA here is from genome assembly GCA_903913215.1 of uncultured Holophagaceae bacterium. GTDB lineage: Bacteria > Acidobacteriota > Holophagae > Holophagales > Holophagaceae > Geothrix. The sequence goes on along the minus strand of CAIWKE010000029.1, from coordinate 15,938 downwards.
ATCAAGCGCATTGGCTACGGCTACCGGGACGATGCCTACTTCTTCCTCAAAGTCCGCTCAGCCTTCCCCGGAATTCCCGGATGAACCTGAAATGAGGCTTCACCCGCTCCCATATCTCATCCGGGACGTGGGTGTCCGCCACTCGGGTGACGGCCTCGGTCCACTCCAGGGCGGCCCGCTCGCGGTCGTCGAAGAAAGGGGTCTCGCGCCAGACGGGCAGGGTCGCCAAGCGACGCTCACTTTCACCCCCCTTGCGGGCATCGACGGTGTGAGCGTCCATGCAGTACGCGCAGCCATTGATCTGCGAAGCCCGCAGGCGGACCAGTTCCACCATGGGTTTCTCCAGACCTGAGTTCGTGATCCGTTCTTCCAGGGCGCTCATGGCTCTCATTGCGTCTGGGTTGGACCTATAGAAGTTAAGACGAGGTTCCATGCAGTGCTCCTTTAGTAGGTCTGGTTTGTTGTTTCCTGTTTTTTGCAGGACAGGTACTGAAGCTGGTTTCAGCTTCAGTAACGGAAGGTCGCGCCAACATAGCCGTAGCTTCCCGATGGCAGGCCCGCGCGCCTGAGAACTTCCCCGGCGACCAGGTGTTCATAGTTGAAGAACAGGGTCAGATACCTGCTGGCCGTCATGGTGCCGATAACGCGAAGGAGCCCGCCAATCTCATGACCAGGCACGTTCTGGGTTCCGGCGTAGGCACGCATGCCACCGGCATAGGCTGCGTCGCTCTCTTCCTGCCTTCGCGCGAAGCCGTATTCCATGGATAGGGTTGTTCGGGGCGTCGGCGAGACGGTTACCCCCGGCGCGATCATCACCAGGTTGCTGAGGCTGAGGAATTGCCCCTCGCCCAGGTAGCTGGAACTCGCATAGAGCTGGTTGAACCCCTTGAGGGCCCCGGTCCCGTAGGCGCCACCGCCGGAAGCGATGTCGACATGGGCCGTCAAGGTGGGTTTCCAGCCTTCGCTGGAAAGCGCCACGCTCTGAATTGTGAACAGGCCCCAGGCATCGAGGTCGCGACCCATGTATTTCCCGCTCTGATGCGCCAGTGTCCAATCAAACCTAAAGCCACCCTGCCGCCCCCAGAGGCGCGCACCGAAGGTATCGCGCTCATCGAGACCCACATGGCCCCCGGAGCGGAAGTTCGCGTTTTCGCTATGAATCCAGAACGGGTCCAGGTAGGTGTTGGGGCCGCTGCCGGATGACACAACCAGGCTGGCATTGACCCCTTGGAGGCGTTCGCCGTGGTTGATCTCTTCGTCGAAGCCCCCTCGTTCCAACTTTGTCGCGCGAAGGTCGAAGGCGCCCACGCGAAACCGCTCGTCATTGGCGAATAGACGCACGCCGTTCCAGGTGCGATGGATATTGGGACCGTCACTGAGACTGATCAGTTGCTTCGGGCCGTCAGAGAATTCCTGCCGTCCGACCATCGCGCCCACCAGGGTCGAGGCGATGTAACCCCGGGCCTCGACGAAAAGTTGCTGCATCGAGGCGTCGTTTTGGAAATTGGCCGTAGCGACACTCTGGCGGCCTTCAACCTGGCCGGTACCGACCTCACCATAGAGGCGGAAAGTGGGGTTGAAGCGCAGATCAGCACCAAGGATGCCGCGGAACAACCCCTGCTGGTAGTCATTGCCGCGTGTCAGTAGTCCGTTGTCGAAGGTGTCGTAGCGCAGCCGGGCCTCGGAACTCAGTGTCAGCGTGGCCTCGCCAGAGAGCGGCATGGCCTTGAACGCCGGAGCGTTCCCGGCCTTGCGCATGCCGGTCCAATCCTCGGCCCAGCGGCTGTACAGCAGGCCATTCCCGACCTCGGGACCCCAGCCGGCAGCCATGAGCGGATAGGGATCGCTCGGGGTCGGTGCATTCGAACCAGGCATTTGGGTCCCTTCGCACTTAGTTGGCGTTCCTTTGCTCGATGCCATCTCCTGGGCTGAGGCCGGGCTGGTCCAAGCAAGCAGACCGATCACACTCGCGCCGATGGCGCAATTTTTGTACATGGCCATGGCCATTCTCCTATACGGGGGTGGATTGAAGGGTTCGTCGCGAAAGAGCCTGGCTTGCAGACGCGATGGCGAGCGCGACGATGATCAAGGCGCCGGCGACGGCGAAGGTGATGCGCATGCCAGCCGCAACAGCCTCAGGACGCGCGGTCATGATGTTGGTCGTCGCCGAGGCGAGCGCGAACACCGCGCCCATGGCCGATGCACCGGTGATAAGCCCAAGATTGCGCGACAGGCTGAGCATGCCAGAGATCACGCCCCGCTGATCTGGGTGGACGTCCGTCATGATGGCGGTGTTGTTGGCCGTCTGGAAAAGGGCATAACTGGACGTGACTACGGCGATGGGAACGAGGTAGCCGGCGATGCCGAATCTCGCCGGCAGCGTGGAAAGGATGAAGGATCCCATGGCGATTCCGCTGAGCCCGACGAGGGTCATGCGCTGGGCGCCGAAACGATCTACGATGCGGCCTGCCGGAACACCCGTCAGTGCGGCAACCAGTGGACCCACCGACAAGGCCAGGCCGACAAGGGCAGCTTGGAGTCCAAGGGATCGGGAGAGATAGAACGGCCCGACCACCAACGTCGCCATCATCACAGTGGAGACGAGCGTGCTCATGGCGAGACTTCCACTCAGCACTGGATTACGGAACATCGCCAATCGAATCAAGGGTGATGAGCCTCTCGCCTCAGCCAGAATGAAGAGGCCGACTCCGAGGACGGCAGCCACCAGCAACGCCAAGTTGAGCGGGCCGAAGTTGCCCCGCCCAAGCGTCATGGCAAGGGCATAGGCCGCGAGAGTCAGGGCAAGCAGCAGTGTGCCAATTTTGTCGAATATGACTCGATTGGCCTTGGGCTCCCGGCGATCGGCGGGAAGGTGGCGATACGCGAGCAGGTAATTCAGGATGCCTAGCGGCACGTTCACAAGGAAGATGGACCGCCAACCGAGCCCGACAATCATGATGCCGCCTAGCGAGGGGCCAAGCGTGGTTCCGATGGCGGACATCGTGCCAAGCAGGCCCATGGCGCTACCGATTCTTTCCTTCGGCACCGTCTCACCGACCAGAGCGACGGTGAGGGCCATCATGATGGCCGCTCCAAGTCCCTGCGCTGCACGGGCTGCGATCAACATCCAGAGCGTGGGTGCAATGCCGCACAGGAGCGAGGCCACCGTGAACAGACCGATTCCGAACAGCAAGAGCCGTCGGCGGCCAAGGATGTCGCCGAGCCTGCCCACACTAACGATCAGGGTGGTGATGGCGAGGAGATAGGCCAGAACGATCCACTGGACCGCCTGGAAGGAGGCGGTGAATGCTTGTGCCAGCGTCGGCAAACCTGCGTTGGCGATGCTGGTATCAAGTGAGGGCATCAACATGGAGATGCAGAGGCCGGCAAGCGCCCAGCGAACCGAATGAGCGCTCTTAGCAGTGTCAGCGTCATTCCGTCTTTCAGTGATTGGTTTCAAAATGAACTCCGTTCATCGGCAGCTTCGTATTAGGAGCAGCTCAAACATGGTTTCTGGTTAGGCGTGGCGGAATGCGCACCACTTGCACTTCATTCGTGCGTTCGGCGCTACTCGTTGGTGAAGTGTCCTAAGAACGAACTCTTGGCTCGCACCAGGCAGTCCTTCGCGACTTGGATGCCAGCATTGGTCTGAACTGGTCGATCCACGCATCCTGCCTTTTCGATTTCGAGCTCGTTCCCCAGGGCTGCCACCACTTGTTCTGCGGAGTAGAGGAGGGCTGGATGCTGCGGTCCACCGTAGCCGTGCTTCAGGTTCGTCGAATCGTGAGCGATCAGTAGGAAGGTGCCGCCTGGCGCCACAGCCTTCGCAGCCCGGATCAGGATGGGAACGAGGTCAGCCTGGGGGATCTGGAGGTAGATCAGCACGACCAGATCGAAGCGATTTGCTTCGGGCTCATAGGTGCACAGGTCCGCTTGCTGAAAGTAGATCCGGTCCGAAATAGCCCTTGCAGCTGCCAAGCGCTTGCCCTTCTCGACGGCCACATCGGAAAGGTCTACGGCTTCCACCGTCCAACCCTGCTCTGCGAGCCACACGGCGTTGCGTCCTTCACCCGCGGCGAGGTCCAGGGCGCGACCAGGCGCCAGATTGGCAACCTCTTCCACCAGGAATCGGTTTGCATCGACCGTCCAGATGAACTCCTCAGCCGCGTAGCGCCGGTTCCAATCTTCGCGGTCCATGGTCGGCACCCTTGTGCCAATGCGAGTCGAGGCGGTTTGAACCGAACCCCCAGTGACCGCTTCGCCCATACGTTCGGTGATTGGCTTCGATGTGGTTTTCATGTCCTCGACTCCCAGAAGTGCTAGATCCCAGGGTCGGTTTATGGGTGAAGAGGCGGAAGACGCATCATTTGCATGTTATTAGTGCACCAAACGCCATCTAGCTAACCAATCGTGCCATGCTGAGGCATGTCGAGTCCCGATCTCAACCTGCTCATTACCCTGGATGTGTTGCTGGCAGAAGGGAATGTTGCGCGTGCAGCCCAACGTTTGCGGCTCAGTCCATCCGCCATGAGCCGAGCACTGGCCCGATTGCGTGAGACCACGGGCGACCCGTTGTTGGTCAGGGCAGGGCGCGGGTTTGTGCCGACACCCCGGGCGCTCGAGATGCGCGAACGCGTTAGTCAACTTGTGCAGGACACCGAAGCCGTTCTGCGCCCTGCTGAGACACCCAACCTCAAGCAGCTCGTTCGAACATTCGTGCTGCGGACGAGCGATGGCTTTGTGGAAAATTTTGGCCCCGAACTTATTGCTCGTGTGGGCGAGGAAGCTCCCGGCGTGCGGTTGCACTTTGTGCAGAAGCTGGATAACAAAGACAGCGTCCTACTTCGCGATGGGACCGTGGATTTGGAAACAGGCGTGGTAAGGAACACGTTGGGCCCTGAAGTCCGGGTGCAGGCGTTGTTCAGTGACCGATTCATCGGCGTGGTGCGAGCGGGGCACACGTTGAGTCAGGGCGAGATCACGCCCGCCCGCTATTCAGCCGGCAGGCACATCTACGTCTCGAGACGGGGGGATGAAAAGGGCCCCATGGATGAAGCCTTGAGTTCGCTTGGTCTGGAACGGGAGATCGTCACAATCGTCAATGGCTTTTCAACCGCACTGGCCCTGGCCCGGGCCTCTGACCTGATCGCCAGTGTGCCTGAACGGCATACTGGAAATTTGCGGGCAGGAATGCATAGTTTTCCTCTTCCAGTCCCTACGCCTCCGTTCACTATTTCGTTGCTCTGGCACCCGAGAATGCACGCCGATCAGGCGCATCGCTGGCTGCGAAGCCTCGTTCAGGATATCTGCGCCGCGACCCGCTGAGGCGGCAGGCCATCTGGTTGGCGCAGATGAAATCCTTGATTTCGTGGGAGGCCGTCAGATGGTCCCTGGAAGAATTTAGATACGGGCGAGATGCGCGTCACTTTTGGAGCCTGAAATGAGGTTCGAGACCCGAAAAAACGAAACCCCTGAAGCCTTACGGCATCAGGGGTTTGTTGGCGGAGGGTGAGGGATTCGAACCCACGGTAAGCTTTTGACCTACACACACTTTCCAGGCGTGCTCCCTAGCTGCAGGATCACCCATACCTGGGTGCAAATTCGCACACCTTCAGAAAATGCAGTGCCAAATTGCCCGGATTCCCGAGGCCCTCAGCGACCCAGGGCCTCGGTGATGGAAGCACTGAAACAGTTGAAGTGTTCTCGGGCTTCTCTGCCACCTTTGTGCCACCCAGGGGTGTCCACATGGGTGTTATCGGTGTCCTAAGATGTCCGCTTGTGGCCAAAGCCATTGTGCATTGGCACAAAGCAAGAGGCCCGCAAACATAGTGTTGGCGGGCCTCTTCGGGTCTTTCTTTGGTAGCGGGGGTAGGATTTGAACCTACGACCTTTGGGTTATGAGTGCTTCGGGAAGGACCTACTTCTTGGGCGCCGCAGCCTTGGGGGCAGCAGGCTTGGCGGCGGGCTTGGCGGGGGCGGCGGCAGGCGCGGCGGGCTCACTGGCATCAAGACGCTTGGCCACTTCGGCGGTGAAGGCCTTCATCCATTCCTGGTCGCCCCAGGAGAGGATCTGCACGGCCTGATCCGAGAACACCATCTGGAGCTTCTGCTCCTTGGCCAGGCCCTCGACGATGGGGGCGGCGATCTTGGTGATGGCCTCGCTCACCTTCTTCTCGATGCGCTGGTAGTCAGCCTGGCTGTCCTCCTGCATCTTCTTGGCCTCGTACTCGGCATCCCGGTACTTCTTGGCCAGGGCCTCCTTCTTCTCAGGGTCGAGGCTGGGGGAGTTCAGCTGCTGCTGCATGGTCTGCAGTTCCTGGCCCTTGGCCTGGAGCTTCTCCTGCAGGTTCTTGCCGGTGATCTCCAGCTCCGAGAAGATGGCGCCGGCCTTCTTGGAGGTCCGCACCAGCTGATTGATGCTGAAGAAGGCGAAGCGGGGGGTTTCCTGCGCGGCCAAGGGGGTCACAAGGGCGGCGGACAGGCACAGGGCGGCCAGGGCGGGGGCAAGCAGGCGCATGAGTTCTCCAGAACAGGTAGGTCAATGGTAACGCGGGGGCATGGCGCTTTCGCCAGGAATCAGAAGGTGGTTCCGATGGAGAACTGGAAGTCCGTCTTGCTCTCGGTGTCGAAGGGATAGGGATTCAGCTTGCGCGACCAGATCAAGCGCAGGGGCGCCGGGCTGATGGGCAGGAAGAAACGGAACTCCAGACCGGCGGAACGGACCAGCGTGGGGTTGGTGTAGGAGTAAACGTTGCTGTCGATGGCGCTGGTGTAGGTGGTCAGGCCGTGGCTGAAGATCTTGGTGCCCGCGCCCCAGGAATTGCCCGCATCGTAGAAGAAGACCAGGCGGAACTGGTCGGCGATCTTGAACTGGTACTCGGCGTTGGCGACGAACTGCTTGTTGCCGCCCACCACCACCGCGTGGCCCAGGTTGTCCGTGAGCACGGAACCCACCTGCCCGTAGCGGTAGCCGCGGATGCTGTTCTCGCCGCCGGGCCGGTAGAGGTCGTAGAGCGGCAGCTCGTCCTTGCCCATGTTCTGCAGGTAGCCGTAGCTCATGTTGATGGCGAAGATGTGCCGCTCGCCCAGGTTGGCGAACCTGGCGAAGTCCCAGGTGGCCCGCAGGAAGGGGCGGTCCCCGCCGAACTGCCAGCCACCGTATTCCAGGCCGAAGGAGACCCGGGTGCCCGAGGTGGGCTTGAACTGGTGGTTCACGGTGCTGTAGGCCAGGCTCTGGCTGATGGTCGAAGACAGCTGATTGGGCGTGTCGCGGAAGTAGAAGTTCTGGCCGCCCTCGATGCGGATGAGGCGGAAACTGTAGCCCGTGGAGTAGGTGGTGAACCAGGCCCAGGGCTGATCTGGCAGCCAGTTGCTGAGGCGGGCGCCCACGGACAGGCCGAGGCTGCGGGTGAACTGCTTGTAGGCGTTCAGGATGCCCACGCGGGAAGCATCGTAGTCCGCGGAGCCGTTGGACACGGACGTGGAGAACGAATAGGGCAGGTCGAAGATGAAGGGTTCCGTGAAGCCGACAGAGAGGTTCTTGGCGAACTTGCCCCCGTTGTAGCTGAGGGAAAGGGTCTCGCCACCGCCGCCCAGGTTGCGCGTGGAGAAGCTGGCGCCGAGGCTGAAGCCGAAGAGGGAGCCGTAGCCACCCTGGAACAGCACCTCATGCACGCCGGACTCTTCACCACGGATGATGATGTCCACCTGGTTCTTGTCGGGGACCGGATCCACCTTGGGCTCAGAGCTCTTCACATCGAAGAAGCTCAGCTGGCTGATGCTCAGCAGTGAGTCCTTGAAGCGGTCCACCTGGAAGAGGTCGCCTTCGCGCATGAGCATGCTGCGGCGGAGCACCTTGTCCTTGGTGGTGAGGTTGCCCTCGAACTCGAGGCGGCGGATGGTGAAGGGCTCGCCCTCGTCGATCTTGAGGGTGGTGTCCACCTTCTTGACGCCGTCCTCCTCGCGGACTTCGTACTTCTTCTCCAGGCGGGACATGATGTAGGCCTGGTTTGAATAGGCCTCCTTGATCTTGTCCACGGTCTGGTTCACGGCGTCGAGGTCGAAGGGCACGGGCTTGGCGCCGGCCTTGGGAGCCTCTTCGCTGGGCTTGATGTTGAAGAGCTTCCTCACCCAGGACTGGTTGTCCCGCTTCACCTCGGCGTACTTGCCCGTGTAGAAGTCCTGGCGGAAGTACTTCCCGCCCTCGGATTTGAAGGTGCCCTCGAAGTACTGCTCGCCCTCGAGGATGGGCACCGTGAGCGAAGCCCGCAGGTCGTACTTGGGGGACTTCGCCTCCTTCAGGAGCTTCTCGTTCTTGGTCTTCTGCTTGGCTGAAGTGCGGTCTTCCACCTCGATGATGGGCTTGCCGATGAAGACGTCCTTGTAGCCCTGCTGCCAGTAGGCCTTCTTCAGCTCGTCGAGATCTTCTTCCAGGTTCTTGTCCACCAGCAGGTCATGCGTGGTGAGCCAGCTCCACATCCAGTGCTGGCGGGTCTTGGACATGGTGCCGCGGAGCTTGGAGGTGCTGAAGACCTTGTTGCCCCGGAAGTTCACGGTGTAAATCTTGGCCTTGCCGCCTTCCTTGATATCGAAGACCAGGCGGGCCACGCCGCCAGCCATGGGCTCCAGCGTGATGTCCACCACGGGGTTGCGGAAGCCCTTCTCACCAGCCTGGTCCACGATCAGGTTCTTGATCTTGCGGGCGGCCTCGGGGTCGTAGACCGTATCCGGGTTGATGGTGAGCTTCTTCTCTTTGACCTTGTCCTTGATGTTGGTGAGGCCAACCTCGGTGCCGCCGCGGAAGTCCACCTCCTTGACGAGGGGCCTTTCCTTGAGGCGGATGATCAGCTTCTTGCCGCCGGTGACGGATTCCAGTTCCAGCTTGATGTCATCGAAGCCGCCGCTGTCCCAGAGGCGCTCCACCACAGCATTGAAATCGATGTTGCGGACATCGTCCCCGACCTTCAGGCCGGACTTGAAGATCACCGTCTCGGGGGTCTGCTTCTGCGTACCCAGCACTTCGATGGCCACGATGGGCTCGATGTCCTGCGCCCGCAGCGTCATAGTGTAGCCCGCCACCAGGGCAAGACTCAGCACACCTCGCTGCCACCGGGGCAGGACCCGGTTCCAAACCATGTTTTGCTGCGTCATTCAGGCGCTCCGACCAGTAGGGTTTCCTGGCCAGTGGCCACGTCTCCGGAATCAGACAGGGTGGGGACTAGCTTTTCTTCCACCAGATCGAAGTTCACCAGGCCAGAGGGCACAGTCTCCTGGCCCACCATGAGTTCGGCGAGGGGATCTTCCAGCTGCTTCTGGATGGCCCTGCGCAGGGGCCGGGCGCCGTAGGCCCGGTCGCGCAGGGTGGTCTTCACCAGCCAATCGCAGGCAGTGTCCGTCAGCGAGACAACCAGCTTGTGCTTCTGGAGGGTGACGTTGAGGTCCTCCACCAGGAGGCGGACAATCTTCCGGAGCTCGTCATCGCCCAGGCGGTTGAAGACCACAATTTCATCGATGCGGTTCAGGAATTCCGGGGGGAAAGTGCGCTTGAGCACCTTCATGGCATCGCCGGTCTTGGCGTCGGGACGCCCGTCCTGCTCGACGAAGCCGAGGTTCTTGTCCGACAACAGCTCCCGGCTGCCCACATTGGAGGTCATGATGATGATGGTGTTCTTGAAGTCCACCAAGTTCCCGAAGGCATCCGAGGCCTGCCCATCGTCAAAGATCTGGAGCAGGATGTTGATGAGGTCGGGGTGGGCCTTCTCGATTTCATCGAAGAGCAGCACACAATAGGGGTTGCGGCGAATGCGATCGGTCAGCATGCCGCCTTCTTCGTAGCCCACGTAGCCCGGAGGGGCCCCGAGCAGCTTGGAGACTTCGTGCTTCTCCATGTACTCGGACATGTCGAAGCGGATCATCTTCTTCACATCGCCAAAGAGGAAGGATGCCAGGGTCTTGGCCAGCTCGGTCTTGCCCACGCCCGTGGGGCCCAGGAAGAGGAAGCTGCCCATGGGGCGGTTGGGGTTTTTGAGGCCGGTCCGGGCCCGGCGCACGGCGCGCACCACGGCGCTGACCGCCTCGGGCTGCCCGATGACCCGCTCATTGATGCGCGGCTCCATGTTCACCAGGTTGGCCTTCTCGTCACCCTTGAGGGCGCGGACGGGGATGCCGGTCCAGCTGGCGACCACGTCCTCGATGTCCTGTTCCGTGACCTCCGGGAAGCGGGCGTAATCCTCGTCCGTCAGTTCCGAGCGGTTCTTCTGGATCTCGTCCCGAAGCTGCAGTTCCTTCTGGCGAAGCAGCACGGCCTTCTCGAAGTCCCGGCTGAGCACGGCCTCGTTCATCTCGTTGATGACGCGGTGCAGCTCTTCCTCGTGACTGTGCCCCTCGGGTGTGGGTGCGCCGGCCGCGCCCACGCGCAGCTTCACCCGGGCCCCGGCCTCATCCAGCAGGTCGATGGCCTTGTCAGGCAGGAAGCGGTCCGTGATGTAGCGGTTGGAGAGGTAGACCGAGGCTTCCATGGTCTTCGGGGTGTAGCGGACCCGATGGAACAGCTCGTAGCGGCTGCGGATGCCCTCGATGATGCGGAGGCTCTCCAGCTCGTCCGGGGGATTCACGGTGACCGGCTGGAAGCGCCGGACCAGGCTGCGGTCCTTGTCGATGTACTTGGCGTATTCCTTGTGCGTGGTGGCGCCGATGCACTGGATCTCGCCCCGGCTGAGGGCCGGCTTGAGGATGTTGGCGGCGTCCAGGCTGCCCTCCGCCGCGCCGGTGCCGATTAGCGAGTGGATCTCGTCGATGAAGAGCACCACGCTGGGATCCTTGCTGGCCTCGGCGATAATGGACTTCAGGCGCTCCTCGAACTGGCCGCGGTACTTGGTGCCGGCCACCACGAGGCTGAGGTCCAGGGCGTAGATGCGCTTGTCCGCTAGGCTGGGGGGCACGATGCCCTCATGGATCTTCTGGGCCAGGCCCTCCACAATGGCGGTCTTGCCCACGCCGGCCTCGCCCAGGAGGATGGGGTTGTTCTTGCGGCGGCGGCTGAGGATCTGGATGATGCGCTCGACCTCGGACTCGCGGCCGATGAGGTTGTCGAAGATGCCCCGCTCGGCCATTTCCGAGAGGTTGCGGGCGAACTCGGACAGAAGGGGGTGCTCCTTCTTCTTCTTCGCGATCTTCTCTTCCTTGCTGCTCTCCAGCAGGATCTCCTTGGCGGCGATGAGGTCCGCCCCGGCTTCCTTCAGCAGGCGACCCGCCAGGCAGCCCTCTTCACGCAGCATGCCCAGGAGCAGGTGCTCGGCGCCCACATGCTTGTGGTTCAGCTTCGCGCTTTCCGACGTGGCGTGCTGGAGGATGCGCTTGACCTCCTCCTCCATGGGGATGTCGATGCTGGTGCTGCTGGGGGTGATCTTCCGGTCCTTGGGCGTCAGCCCGGCCACCAGGCGCTCCCGGAGGGAACTCACCTGGACCCCCATGCGCTCCAGGAGCTGGGTGCTGGTCTTCTCCGATTCCCGGAGCAGCCCCAGCAGGAGGTGGCCGCTCTGGATGCTTTCCGCACCGAACTGGCTCGCCTCATAGCGGGCGAAGAACATCACACGACGGGCTTTTTCAGTGAATTTTTCGAACACGGGACACCCTTCCGGGTATGAGATGACGCAGAAACCGGGATGGTTCCTCGGCGATCTATCAGGGTAGCGCCTTCCACCAGCCTTGTCCCCGCCTCGTACTGTCCTGTTGCGGACACTTGCAAAGGACAGATAGGCATCCTGGAGGTATCCTGGAAGGCTGGAGGGCCCCATGAGCGTGGCTAGCACCAATCTGGCGATTCTCGGCCTGCAGTGGGGGGACGAGGGCAAGGGCAAGGTCGTGGACCTGCTCAGCCCCAAATTCCACCAGGTGGTGCGGTTCCAGGGCGGCAATAATGCCGGCCATACCGTGGTGGTCGATGGCGTCAGCATCGCCCTGCACCAGGTGCCCAGTGGCGCCCTGCATCCCGGTTGTTTCCTGGTGGTAGGCAACGGAGTCGTGCTCAATCTGGAGGTCTTCCAGCAGGAACTGGACCGCCTGAAGGCCCGGGGCTTCGACCTCACCGGCCGCCTGCTTCTCTCCGAAAAGGCCCACATCATCCTGCCCCACCACATCGCCCTGGATCAGTGGCGTGAGATCCGGGCCGACAAGGTGGGCTCCAAGATCGGCACCACGGGCCGGGGCATAGGCCCCGCCTACGAGATGAAGGCCGCCCGCATGGGCGTGCGCCTGGGCGACCTGCGCTACCCCGAGGCCCTGGTGGACCGCATCCGCCCCGGCTACGACGAGGTCCGCCTGCGCCTGGGCCCCGACGCGGGCCTGCCCGCCCTGGAGACCATCATCGAGGGCCTGCTGCGCACCGCCGAGCCCTTCCTGAAGTTCATCGGCGACGCCCAGGGCCACCTCATGGCCTCCTGGAAGCGCGGGGAAAGCATCCTCTTCGAAGGTGCCCAGGCCACCCTCCTGGACATCGACCACGGCACCTACCCCTTCGTCACCTCCAGCAACTGCAGCCTGGGCGGCCTCTTCACCGGCACGGGCCTGCCCCCCAAGGCCGTGGACTCGATCCTGGGCATCGCCAAGGCCTACACCACCCGTGTGGGCGCCGGCCCCTTCCCTGCCGAGCTGCTGGACGCCACCGGCGACCATCTGCGCGAGGTGGGTCGCGAGTTCGGCACCACCACGGGCCGCCCTCGCCGTTGTGGCTGGTTCGACGCCCCCATCACCGCCCACGCCTGCCGCACCAACGGCGTCGATGGCCTGGCCATCATGAAGCTGGACGTCATGGACAACATGGACCAGGTGGGCCTCATCGTGGGCTACCGCACCGGCGAAGGCACCCTCACCTCCAAGCTGCCCAGCTGCGCCGGCGACTGGAAGGATCTGCGGGCCGAAGTGAAATACTTCAAGGGCTGGGGCATCACCCGGGGCGTCACCGATCGCAACAAGCTGCCCAAGGAAGCCCAGGCGTATCTTGACGTCCTCACGCAGAGCGTCGAAGTCCCCATCAGCTACCTCAGCACCGGCCCCGACCGCCACGAAGGCTGCGTCTACCCCGGCACCCTGCTCGAGCCGCTCCTCGGTTGACTTCAGGCCCCTTCACGGGCACACTGATCCTCCTGCCCACCCGGGCACCGCACGCTCGCGTGCACCGCGCGCTCGAGGGTTCGCGGGCCCGGCTCCACCGACAAGGGCCCTTAGCTCAGCGGTAGAGCAGCGGCCTTTTAAGCCGTTGGCCGCGGGTTCAAATCCCGCAGGGCCCACCAAGTTCCACCCCATGGGGCTATCGTCTAGGGGTCAGGACACCGCCCTTTCACGGCGGTAACACGGGTTCAAATCCCGTTAGCCCTACCAGCAAAAGAGCCTAGAGAAATCTAGGCTCTAATTGTATCTAATCGGCATTCCGAAATCCAAGATTGGGCTCATCCGGAAAATATCCGGAAAAGACATCAGTGAACCCCCCTGGATTCCCCCTCCAGAACAGCACCGAGAAGTGTGTCCCAATCGGCCCATCTATGGGTGACTCTGGGTGCATCAGGGCAATTGCACCACGCCCCACGCAGGGAGTCTCCGATGCCAGAAAGTCCAGACCATCCTTGGATGCGACACATCCGGAGAAGAGCCCGCACCATGGCAACCCCACTCATCGAATCCCTCGCAGCCCGGCTTACCCCCGAGTCGAAGGTTCTGCTCTACCTGTCCTCAGGTGGATACCTCCCGGAATTCCAAGACCTCCCCTTTGACTGGGTAGTTGCGGCGGATGGCCGCCATCCGGACAACCAATTCGAAGGCAAGGTACTCAGACTCTCGATCGACAACAATGCCGTCCTGCGACTCCTGCTTTCACACAACATCCAGGTCGATTGTGTCCTGGCTGTGAATGACGGCTGTCAGGAGGGGGGAAATTACGAATGTGCTTACCAAGGCTCCGCATTGGGACGCCTATCCCCGATCCTCAAGGACGACTCTCTCTGGATCACTGACCATCGAATCCCATACCAACGGTGGGGGTTCTCAACCTGGAAGGCTGTCATTCCCGATGGTTTTCCTCTGCTTTTGATGAGATATCGCCACAGGGGTATAAAGACGTTTCGCTTGCGACGAAACCCGAGATCAACCGTTGAGTTCTCCTCTGGAGCCACACGGATCAGAATCGTTCATGACTCGGCATGCAACCACCTGCCAAACCTCGACACCATGCTGGTCCCGGAGCACCTCACCCGCAGTGAGGGCTTTGGGTGTTTCTTCCATCCGATCATGGTTTCTGCCGCCCGCTCATCCGCGCCTCTCCAAGAGCCCCCAAGCCCGGAAATCATTGTGATGAGTTCCCCCCCGGTCCGGTCGATCCTCCAGGTCGTCAAGGACCAAGGCGCTCGAGGCATGAAGCGACTCGGGGTTCTCCCGGCCTTCGGTCGCTTCTCCAGGGCGGTTGTCGAAGAGCTCGTCGAGAGCGATCTAGGGTCCGTTGAATCGATCGACTTCTTTCATCTCGATCGGAGTGACTTTTCTTGGGCCAGGGATCAGTAGCCAATAACTTCGTCGATTCACAGCATGGTTCGGTGGTTCGCGGACGTTCACACCCATTAGGAAACCCATCTGAATTTCTTTTTAAAATATACCATTTGCTTCATAAATTCCATATTTCACAGTGCACAATGGGTGCCAAAATCAGGGTCCATCCCTGCCTGAAGGTCACATGGACCCACGCCCTAGATTTGCTCCCACCCTGCTCTGCCAAGTTCGAATGGCGGGCAACCCCTTGGCGGTTTGTCGGGTCTTCCGAAGCCACCAGAGGCATCGTGAGCGCCTGCGTATTGCCCGCCCAAAGACTCCCTCGAAGGTCGACGAGCGACCCAGCAGGGACCATCACCGGGCTTCACAGGACGGGATCTAAGGCTACTCAGCCTTCCTTTTTCGTTTGGAGACGGTCAATGCTCGTTTCTTTCCGGACCCAAGGCTTGCTTCGAACTCAGCGATAAATTCCGGGAAGGAGAACCCCAACTCCATCACCCAGCGTCTCAGTTCGATCGCGTCCAGCCGTCGTTCCCCACGCTCGCACTTGGAAACCATGCTTTGGGTGGTCCCGAGCCGGTCCGCCATCTGAACTTGAGTCACCTCAGCTTGCACACGGGCTTCTCTGAGGTGCGCCAGCAGCACCCGATAATCTTCTGCATAGAGTGACTTTTCCATTGACCCCAGCCTTGTCAGGGGCCACTCTGTATTCGATTCTGGAATAGTCCAAATTGGACTATTCCATTTCAGGCCAAGGCTTACTTTTCATGGAGGGTCCATGTTTCAAACTACTCCCCGCTGGTGCCCCTGCGGTTGCGACTCCAGCTACATCTTCGAAAATGAAGGGGTCGTCGCACCACCGCAAGGCGGGAACCTCTTCTATACGTGCCCTGGCTCTGGGGACCTGTTGTCCTTCCAGAACCGCGGCCCCTGGGTTCCCTCACACCAGGAGGAAACGCACACGGTGGTGAAAGCGTCCTTGTACCACTAGACCAACCTCCATATAAACCTGCCTTCTGGGTTTATTCCCTTCTCGGGATTGGGCCCAGATTGCCCTGTGGGGTGTCCCCTAGTTCCTTTTTCCGGAGGTGGTTATGGGTTCGGCTTGGGAGGATAGGCTATACGAAGTGGTATTCCCCGCCTTGCTGAGAGGACTGCATGTCTACACGGGGCTTGGCGAACTCATTCCAGGTCATGGAATTCCCCAGAGTGACAGTGGGAGCCTCAGCGCCAAGGAAGCCTTGAACATGAAGCCAAGGGGTCTATCGGGCGACAGCCAAAACTGACCCCCTGGCGACAGAACTATTGACCCCCTGAGTCGCCGAGGAGGCGGCTTGGATAGGGAGTGGAGGACGCTGGATCCCAGACAACTGGGGGCCGAGGTGTTGGACGCACGCGAGGTT
>CAIWKE010000028.1 GCA_903913215.1 uncultured Holophagaceae bacterium | reverse complement strand
TCGGGCCAATCCAACCATGGGGTCGGCTGGGTTGCACCCCTGAAAAAACCTGACGCAGAAGACGCGGAAATGGGCTGGAGGCGGAGACAACTCAGAGCCGTTTTTCGCCGGGGATGAACGGTGATGGACGGGGATAGACAAAGTTCTGCTTTTCATCCCCGTCCATCCCCGCCATCCCCGGCCAAAAGATTTGTCTGTCGGTGGATCCCGTTGAACGAGGCCAGCCATGCGATGGCGCAGTGGGCACCATAGTCCAGCCAACCCCGTGAATTCAAGAACTTGAAACCACCGATAAATGCTGATGTACACCGATAAAGCAGCACGGTGGTGGGGCGCCATTGCTCGGATCCACAGGAATAAGTCGTCCTGGTGTCCCATTCCATGGCCCAGGTCTCATACGCTATGACGCGATGAACTTCTTTTTCTACCTCAGCCCTGCCCCAGCTTGGCCTGCATGATGTCCAGGATCTCGCCGTCGGCGCCGGCCATGCCGCGCTGAGCCAGGCGGCCCAGGTTCACCAGGGAGGAACTGCCGTCGAAGCCCACGATGCCATCGGTCTCGGGAATGCCGAAGCCGGAAAGCGCCAGGGTGGCGGCCCGGAAGGCGGCCTCAACGCCAGTCATGGCCTTCATGGCACAGCCGATCTTGGCGCCATCGCAGATGAGGCCCGCCAGGTTGCCCACCATGTTCTGGATGGCCAGGTCCATCTGGGGTACGCCCCCGCCGCCCAAGTGGACCAAGCCCACGGCGAGGCCGATGCCCGCGGCATTGGAGGCACCACACACGGCCGACAGGGTGCCCAGCCGGTGCGTGGTTGCCGTCGTGAGGAGGCAGGCCAGGGCCAGCGCCTCTTCGATGCGGTTTTCAGTGTATCCCTGGGCCCGGGCCCAAAGCGTCAGGGCCACGGACACGGTGATGCCCTTGTTGCCAGAGCCCGCCAGAGACATGACCGTGAGGGGCTCCCCAGACATGCGGCCCAGGACCCCGGCGCTCACCAGGCGGGGAATCCGCAGCAGGGGCTCCTGCCCTGCCGCGGCCACGAAGCCCATCGGCAGATGGTCCACGCACTGGGCGGCCATGGCCAGGTTCAGGGTCATGCCTTCCCGCAGGTGCACTCGGTCCGCCTCGCTAAGGGTGGCCGCCAGGGCCAGCAACTCCGGCAGGCTCATGGTCCCCACCTGTTCGCGCACGGAGGGCCCCGACTGGATCGCTTCGGGATCCACCGCCACGGGCACTACCACGCCATCCACTTCCAGGCGCGTTACCCGGGTGTGGTCCTGTTCCAGCACCGCCCGCCCCACACCGCCCACGCAGGCCACGGTGCAGTCGATGTAGAGGCCATCCCGCGAGGCGTCCACATCCACATGCACAGCCCCACGGTCCAGCAGGCGGCCGGCCTCCGCCAGGGCCTCGGGACTGATGGTCCGGAAGATCTGGAGCCCCGGCGAGGCATCCATGAGCACGGCTCCCAGGGCCAGCGCCCAGAGCACCCCGGTCTTATGGCCGCTGTTGGGGATGCCCACGGCGTGGCAGTTCTTGTAGGTGCGCACGTCCAGCACCAGCCGGGCCATGCGCGGCTCGCCCCGGCCTAGGCCCGCGGCCAGGCAGGCGGCGTAGGCCACGGCGGCAGGTTCCGTGCAGCCCAGGGCAGGCTTCCATTCAGCGGTGAGGTATTCGGTCAGGTCCATGGGTTTCCTCGATCCCATTCTGGCGGGAACCGGACCCGCCCCCGGTCACGATTGCTGCGCTATATTGGCCCCATGAGCGACCTCCTCGGCCACCCCTTTCCCGCCTTCTCCCTCCAGGACGATCAGGGAGCCCTCGTCACAAACAAGGAGCTCAAGGGCCACTGGACCGTGCTCTACGCCTACCCCAAGGACAGCACCCCCGGCTGCACCACCGAGGCCTGCGACTTCCGGGACAACCTGGCCCGCGTGCAGTCCCTGTGCGCCGTGGTCTACGGCATTAGCCGCGACAGCCTCAAGAGCCACCTGAACTTCATCACCAAGCAGAGCCTCCCCTTCCGCCTGCTTTCGGACCCCGACTGCGCCCTGCTCAAGCCCCTGGGCGCCTTCGGGAAGAAGAAGATGTACGGAAAGGAAGTCGAGGGCATCATCCGCAGCACCTTCCTCATCGACCCCAAGGGCATCTTGCGCCACGCCTGGCCCAAGGTCAGCATCAAGGGGCATGTGGAGGACGTCCTGACGGTGCTGGCAAGCCTGCAGAAGAAGTGAATGCCTGGTTGTTTCTTCCACAGCAAAAAGGCCCGCATTTTCGCGGGCCTTTTTGCTGCAGACGATGGGCCCGATAGGCCTCTTACCCCGCCATGATGCTGAAGCCACCGTCCACGTAGAGCACCTGACCGCTGACGCCCCGGCCCATGTCGCTCAGGAGGAATACACCGGCATCGCCCACTTCCAGGGTGTCCGTGTCCTTCTGGAGGGGGGTGATGGTGCGGTGGTGCTTGAGCTTGGAGCCGATGCCGGGGATGCCGGAGGCGGCCAGGGTCTTGATGGGGCCGGCGGAGATGGCGTTCACGCGGATGCCCTGGGGGCCCAGGTCCGCGGCCAAGTAACGCACGCTGGCTTCCAGAGCGGCCTTGGCCACGCCCATGACGTTGTAGCCGGGCACCACGCGGGTGCTGCCCAGGTAGCTGACGGTGACGATGGACCCGCCCTCGGCCATGAGGGGCAGGGCCGCGTGGCTGACGGCGGCCAGGGAGTAGGCACTGATGTCATGCGCCACCCGGAAATCCTCCCGGGTGGTGGCCACGAAGCTGCCCTCCAGCGCCTGCCGGGGCGCATAGGCCACGGCATGGACCAGGAAGTCGAGCTTGCCCCACTTCTTGCGGATCTCGTCGAAGGCCATGACGATCTGGCTGTCGCTGCCAACATCCATGGGCAGGAGGAGTGGGTTCTTCAGGTCCGCGGCCAGCTCCCGGACGTTCTCGCCCAGGCGCTCGTTCTGGTAGGTGAGGCAGAGCTGGGCACCGGCTTCCGCCGCCCGCTGGGCCATGCCCCAGGCGATGGAGCGCTTGTTGGCCACCCCGATGATCAGGCCCCGCTTGCCCTCCAGCAATCCGCCCTTGCCAACCATGCGATCTCCTTTAGAGTCATGTCCGAACAAGCACTTAGGATAACCGAAAGGCCCGCAGGGGCGATATACCGGGAGTCAGGGCACGGCTTCGAAGTTGGCTCAAAAACCAATCAGCAGAAGCTCCAGGGCCACGAGGAGCTCCCCTCGCGCCGCGGATGAGTCCCCCGCCAGCGGGCCCAAGCCCCGACAGGGAATGCCCGCCAGTCCCGGCACCATGGCCACCAAGGTCTCCCCCTGGAAGCTGAGCACAGGTGTGAGTCGGGTAATGGTCTGCACGCCAGTCCCCTGCCGACCTGGACCATTGAACCAATAGTGATATTTGAGCCACAAAGAACACAAAGGGCACAGAGTAAAGGCCCTTGTCTTTCTTCGTGGTCTTTGTGTTCTTTGTGGCTGACTCTTTTATTCTTCCTTGAGGCCCCTACCCCTTCTGCAGGAGCGGAATCCAGCCCCAGCCGTCCTTGTGGTTTTAACCGAAGGTCCCCATGCACCCCCTCCTCCCTGCGGTCATTCTGGTTCTCGCCCCAGTTCAGTCCCCGGACTTCCGGGGAGACCTGGATGCGGGTCACTACCTCAAGGTGCTGGCCGAAACTGAGCAGCTGCTGCGCCAGGATGGCAACGACCCCCTGGTCTGGGCGGCCAAGTCCCAGGCCCTGTCCAGCCTCATGCGCTTTGGTGAGGCCAAGGCTGCAGCGGAGCGGGCCCTGGCCCTGCGCCCCGGCCTGGCGGACGCCCTGCTGGCCCGGGGCCTGGCCCGGGCGGGCGAGGCCATCAAGCAGAGGGATCTGGGTAGCCTGCGGGGGGCCCTGGGGGCCATGGACGACCTGCGGGCCGCCACCCAGGCGGATCCCAGCCTGGCCCCGGCCTGGATGAGCCTGGGTCTGGCCTACGAGCTGCTGCCCGGCTTCCTGGGGGGCTCCACCCGGAAGGCCCTGGACTGCGCCGGGCAGCTGCGGCGCCTGAGCCCGGCCCGGGGGGATCTGCTTCAGGGCATCATCCTGTCCGAGGAGAACCGCTGGCGGGAGGCCGAGCCCTATTTCCAGCGGGCCCTCACACTGGCTCCCACGGACCCCGAGGTGGTGGGCCAGTGGCTGGACGCCCTGGACAACCGCCCCGCCAAGAAGGCCCTGGGCGAGGCCGGGAAGAACGCCCGCCTCCTGGCCGAGGCCCCCCGCCTGCTGCCTGGCGTTCGCACCCGGGCCCGGGGGGTGGTGGCCGTGAGCGACGCCTACCTCCACGCGGGCCAGCCCGAGACCGCCTGGAAGGTGGTCCAGGACCAACTGCCCCATATAGATGCCCCCAGCCTCCTGCGCCTGCAGTTGGGCAAGGTCGCCGCCAACGGGGGCGTCCACCGCCCCGAAGGCCTGGCCGCATTGGACCAGGTGCTGCGGGAGCCCCTGGAAGGCGGTTCCTCCGGCTACCCCGGCGCCTGGTGGCGCAAAGGACAGATCCTCAACGCCCTGGGCCGGAAGGACGAGGCCCGACGCGCCGCCCGGGAAGCACTAAAGCTGGATCCCAAGCATCGGGGGGCGGGGGAGCTGTTGATGGATCTGGAGCCCTGAGGGGTTTGTCCTGTTTTGGCCGAAGCGGCACCGCTCAGGCGCCAAGAAGCGAACAGCCCCCTGCGGGCCATCTTGGCGTCCCTGCAACGCCGGGTGCAGCGATGCACGGGGCAAGTTGAATCGCAGCAGTGAATCCTTTCCTACGGAGTGACCCGTACGGTCGGAGGCGAAACTCGACGTACCTGCTGCCCCAACCCGTCAACCTCCTGACGTGCTGCGTCGGCCCAATCCGGACAGTCCCGATGAAAACCACCATGGAAACGAGATCCGCCACCAAACAGGCAGGCGTATTAATGAGAGTAATAACTGTATCTAATGCAAATGAGCAAGTTATATTTATCCCGCCCCCCCCCCAATTGACCGACATGCCGGGTTCACCGCTGGCGGAGTCCACGACGACAATGCCCAGGACGGAGGGGCAACCCCTGACTGCGCTTTCACCAAAGCCACAGCGGTCGAACAATGCCACTGACGCCAACCCAGACAACACCAAGAGGAATGCGTGGTTTCCTCCTGCTTCCCTCTAAACAAGCATTTACAACCACATCTGATGTCCCCCCAAAGACCCCCCTCCTCGAAACGAGGTATTGCCTGTCCTTACACTTTTATCCATTCAGGCACGAAGGTTGCTAACAGGTTTATGAACGGCCCTGTGGCCGTATCTCAGGAGGCCAATTTGAAGCGTCAATCAGGTTTTACCCTTATCGAGCTGCTGCTCGTGCTTGCCATCATCGGCATCATCAGCGCCATCGCCATTCCCGCCCTGCTGGGCCAGCGTGAAAAAGCCAAGGTCAAGGCTGTCCAATCCATGGTGGCCAATGTCGCTGCAGAGTGCTCCCGCGTCAATGATGACCTTCGACAGAGCGCCGGTGGCACAGTTACCTCTGCTGCCGTTGTTGCAGGCGTCTTGGCCAACCCCAATTACAAATACCCCGCCGCCAAGAACCCCTACGGCGGAGTGGCGAATCCCTACTTGGCCGTTGCCTCCACTGGTCTTGGTTTTGTTGGCTTGGCGGGTGATGACCTCTATAAGGATCCGGCCCTGGTTACGAATGTTTATCACGCTGTGGTGATTGATGGTAAGTACCTAGAAAACGGCACTACCGTGACGACTACAAAGGTTGTTGCCCTGGATTAAATTGGCATTTTAAGATATCCCCCGGGTTCGCCTGGGGGGTTTTTCAAAATTAGATAGTTATTTACCGATACTTTCGATCTTAATTTCTAACCGCCAATAGGCGGACCTAACCCAGGAGGATCCATGAAGCGCCAATCTGGTTTCACCCTCATCGAACTGCTGCTCGTGCTTGCCATTATCGGCATCATCAGCGCCATCGCGATCCCCGCCCTCCTGGGCCAGCGCGAAAAGGCCAAGGTCAAGGCTGTCCAGTCCATGGTGGCCAACGTGGCCGCCGAGTGCTCACGTGTCAATGATGACCTTCGGCAGAGCGCTGGCGGCACGGTCACCTCTGCTGCCGTTGTCGCCGGTGTCCTGGCCAACCCCAACTACAAGTACCCCGCCGCCAAGAATCCCTATGGTGGCGTGGCTGATCCCTATCTGGCTGTTGCCTCCACTGGCCTCGGTTTCGTTGGCCTAGCAGGCGATGACCTCTACAAGGATCCGGCCCTGGTTACGAATGTCTATCACGCGGTGGTCATTGATGGAAAATATTTAGAGAATGGAACCACGGTAACGACTACGAAGGTTGTGGCCCTCGATTAGGTAAGTTTTTGCCCCCAAACCCCCGGCTGGTCCGGGGGTTTTTTCTGGGTGGTAATTTCTTAGGTCTCGGCACGAGCATTGCTGGAATATTCTTGTTCTCTCTTCTTATCCCATCCTCTGGAGGCTCCATGAAGCGTCAATCCGGTTTCACCCTCATCGAGCTGCTGCTCGTGCTGGCCATCATCGGCATCATCAGCGCCATTGCCATCCCGGCACTTTTAGGACAGAAGGAAAGGGCCAACCAGAAGGCCACCGAGGCCACCGCCCAGTCCCTCGTGGCTGAGACCACCTCCGCCGCCAAGCTCATGACCGGTGCCACCACGGCTCTGGTGAGCACCTACGTGACCGCCACCATTCCCAACTTTGTCTGGCCCCGCTGCAAGAATGCCTATGTCCCCACCGAGACGGCTGTCACGACGGCTGCCACAGCCAAGGATGGGCAGACCTCCATCATCGCTGGCACCCTGAATGACGCCAATGGTGTTGCGGTCAATGTGCTTACGATCTCTTTCCAGCACAAGGGCACCACCCCTGCTTCCACCTCGACGGTGATGTCGAGCGTCCCCGTCGAGTAGCCAACACGAGTAAACAAGAGGGCCCCCATTTACGGGGGCCCTCTTGTTTGCGGAATTCGCTTCGGCCCGTTCAGGGGCTATCTGATCCTCCGCCACGCCACCCAATTACGACTACACTTCTCATGGACATCATCAATTGATGGAACAGTGCATGATTGCTGAATATTCAATTGAAAATGCCGATCAGCAATGGACAAACTACCGGAGAATCGCATGAAGAAGCTAGCTGGCTTCACCTTGGTCGAACTCCTGGTGACCCTGGCCATCATCGGTATCGTCGCCGGGATCGTCATCCCCATGCTGACGGGACAGCGGGACAGTGCCCGCAGAAAGTCCACGGAGGCCATTGCCCATTCCGTGGCCGCAGAACTAGATTCCGCAGCCAAGATGCGGAGTGGTTCCACGGCACCCTCGGTCATAGCCTATGTGCGGGCCCTGCCCAACTTCACCTACCCTGCCTGCAAGAATGCCTATGCGTCGGGGGTCTCTCCCATCGTGCTCGGCACGGCCGCCAACGACGGTGAGGTGGGGTTGCTCGCGACGACCCAGAACGATACGAGCGGGCAGACAGTGGCCGTCGTCACCGTCAGCTACAAGGTTTCGAACAGCCCCGTACCCCTGACCCTCACCAGCGTCCCGGTAGAATAACGGCCCAGGAATTCACAAGGATTCCTCAGGGATAGGTCTGCTTGCCGTTCTGGTCCGTGCCATAGATATGCGTGGCAGTGCCCTTGCGGTTGTCAGCGGCATCGAGGGTGTAGGTGAGGCCCCCGGCGAGGATGACCAGGGTGTAGTCCATCTTGGTAGAACCTTTCGCCCCGAACTGGGGGAGGAGGGTGGCATCAGTCGCCGTGATGGTACCGTCTGCAGCAGTGGTCCACTTATAAGTCCCGGCCGCGCCATAGACCCCCGCATCGGCCTTGCGGGTCTCCAGCATCATCTGCATGCTCTTGCAGTTCTGCTGGGCATCACCCACCAGGTCCGCGTTGGTCTTCTGGCCCAGGAAGGCCGGAATGGCAATGGCGGAAAGGATCCCGATGATCGCAACCGTTACCAGGACCTCGATGAAGCTGAACCCCTTCGTTGTGCGTCGCATGGCGTCCTCCCGAACCTAGCAGTATTGCAATTCA
Organism: uncultured Holophagaceae bacterium; assembly: GCA_903913215.1. Taxonomy (GTDB): domain Bacteria; phylum Acidobacteriota; class Holophagae; order Holophagales; family Holophagaceae; genus Geothrix. The sequence goes on along the minus strand of CAIWKE010000028.1, from coordinate 287,004 downwards.
TCGGCCAAATGACTCAACTCTTGTCGAAGGCGGCGGCCAAACCGAAGATCGGCATATACATGGCCACCACGATGAAGCCCACAATGCCCCCCAGGATGGCGATCATGATGGGCTCCATGAGGCTGGTCATGGAGCCAACAGCGTTGTCGACCTCATCCTCATAGAAGTCGGCCACCTTGGAGAGCATGGCGTCCAGCGCACCGGTGGCCTCGCCCACGCCCACCATCTGCACCACCATGGGGGGGAAGACCTTGGTCTCGGCCAGGGGGGTGGAGATGTTGCGGCCCTGCTCCACCGCGTCCTTGGACTTGAGGATGGCGTTCTGGATCACGAGGTTGCCGGCGGTCTTAGCCGTAATGTCCATGCCCTCTAGGATGGGCACTCCAGAGCTGATGAGGGTGCCCAGGGTGCGGCAGAATCGGGCCACTGCCACCTTCCGGAGAATATCCCCCAGGATCGGCATCTTCAGCAGGAGTGTGTCGATCTGTAAATGCCCCATGGATGTCTTGTAATACTGGCGGAGGCCGACCGTCACCATGGCCAACCCGATCAGGATCAGCCACCAGTAGCCGATGATGGCATCCGAGATCATGATGCAGACGATGGTGGGATAGGGCAGCTTGCTGCCCATGCCTGAGTACATGGCCGAGAAGACGGGGATGACCTTCACCATGATCACCACCACCACAATGACGGCGATGCTGATGACCGCCACGGGGTAGGTCATGGCGCTCTTGACCTTGGCCGTGAGCTTGACGGACTTCTCGATATAACCCGAGAGGCGCTGGAGGATGATGTCCAGGATGCCACCGCTCTCCCCAGCGCCCACCATGTTCACGAAGAGGTCATTGAAGGCCTTGGGATGCTTGGAGAGGGCCGTCTGCAGGGTAGCCCCCTTCTCCACGTCCTCCCGCACAGATTCAATGATGCGCTGGAAGCCCTTGTGGGCCTGCTGGGCGCCCAGGATCTCCAGGCATTGCACCAGGGGCAGACCCGCGTCGATCATGACGCTGAACTGGCGGGTGAAGATGGCCAGTTCCTTGGCCGGCACCTTGCCCAGGGACTTGCCTCCGTCGGCGGCCATGATCCGGATGTTCATGACTTCGATGCCATTGCGCTTCAGGGTGGCTGCGGCGGAATCCCGCGAATCGGAGACCAGGACGCCCTCCTGGACCTCCCCCATGCGGTTCTTGCCTTTCCAAGCATATGCGGGCATCGGGACCTCGAAAAAGCTGCGTGATGATCAGGATAGGCCGGAATGCCACCTAGGTAAAAGAAACGAGGAGCCTAGGTGTATTTGATGTTGGGATTGCGCCCTCCCAGAGCGGGATTGGTGGTCGGGGTGGGAGCAGGGGCGGCAGCACGGCCTCCTGCGGCGCCCACGCCCACGCCGCGGTTGATGAGTTCCCGCAGCTCGTCGGCGTTGGAGGAGTATTCGAAGGCCTGCTCCTGGCTGATCTCCCGCCGAATCACCAGGTCGGAGAGGCTCTGGTTGAAGGTCTGCATGCCGTACTTGGTCTGGCCGGACTGCATGACGCCGTAGATCTGGTGGATCTTGTCCTCCCGGATGAGGTTCCGGATGGCAGGGTTGGGCAGCATGATCTCCAGGGCCAGGGCCCGGCCCTTGCCACTGACCTTGGGGATGAGGCTCTGGCAGACAACCCCTTCCAGCACCAGGGAGAGCTGGGCCCGGACCTGGGGCTGCTGGTGGCTGGGGAACACGTCGATGATGCGGTTGATGGTCTGCACCGTGCTGTTGGTGTGCAGGGTGGCGAAGGTGAGGTGACCGGTCTCGGCGATGGTCAGGGCCGACTCGATGGTCTCCAGGTCCCGCAGCTCGCCCACCAGCACGACATCCGGATCCTGACGCAGGGCCGAGCGCAGGGCCTTCTTGAAGCTGTGGGTGTCGGCGTGGATCTCGCGCTGGTTCACCAGGGCCCGCTTGTGCCGATGCACGTATTCCACGGGATCCTCGATGGTGAGGATGTGGACGGGCTCCTCGGTGTTGATCTTGTCCACCATGGCCGCCAGAGTGGTGGACTTGCCCGAGCCGGTCACGCCGGTCACGAGGACCAGGCCCCGGGGCTTATCGCAGAGGGCCTGGAGGGAGGGCGGCAGGCCCAGCTGGTCGAAGGAGCGGATGTTCTCGGGAATGGTGCGGAAGACACCCGCCGTGGCGCCCCGCTGGTTGAATACGTTGGCGCGGAAGCGGGCCACGCCCTGGAGCCCGAAGGAGAAATCCACCTCGAGGTCCTCCTCCAGGCGGTGCTTCTGCTGGTCGGTCATGACCCCATAGCAGAGCCAGCGGGTCTGGGCCGCGTCCAAGGGGGGCAGCTTGAGGGGCACCATGCGGCCGTCGATGCGGATCTGGGGCGCCGTCTCCGTGGTGATGTGCAAGTCGGTCCCGCCATACTCCACCATGGTCTTCAGCAGCTGCTGGAGGGGGGCTACATAGTTGGCACCGACGTCACTCATGGGCTCCCCTACAGTACCGTTTCGCGGACGATTTCTTCGATGGTCGTGACGCCGTCCAGCACCTTGCGGCAGCCCGAGCGGCGGAGCGTGATCATGCCCTCTTTCTGGCCCTGCTCCCGGATTTCAATGGCTGAGGCGCCCGTGAGGATCATGTCCTTGAGGGTCTCGGACATCTCCAGCACCTCGTAGAGACCGACCCGGCCCTTGTAGCCACGCTTGTTGCAGATCTCGCAGCCCACGGCCTTGTAGAAGGTGATGCCCTTCGCCACTTCCTCGGGCGTGAAGCCCACCTTGTAGAGGGCGTCCTCGGGCTGCACGTGGCTGTCCACGGTCTTGCAGCTGCTGCAGAGCCGCCGCACCAGGCGCTGGGCGCAGATGATGTTCACGGAGGTGGCCACCAGGAAGGGTTCCACCCCCATGTTCATGAGGCGGTTGATGGTACTGGGGGCGTCATTGGTGTGCAGGGTGGAAAGCACCAAGTGGCCCGTGAGACTGGCCTTGATGGCGATTTCCGCCGTCTCGAAGTCACGGATCTCACCCACCAGGATGATGTTGGGATCCTGGCGCAGGAAGGAGCGCAGGGCCGCCGCGAAGTTCAGGCCGATCTGTTCTTTCATCTGCACCTGATTGATGCCCGGGAAGTTGAATTCCACGGGATCTTCAGCGGTCATGATGTTGGTGTCCACCGTGTTGAGCTTGGCGATGGAGGAGTACAGGGTGTTGGTCTTGCCCGAGCCCGTGGGGCCTGTCACCAGCACCATGCCGTAGGGCTTGGAGATCTGGCGGTCCCAGCGTTCGAGGCTCTCAGGCTCGAAGCCCAGCTTGGTGAGGTCCAGCATGAGCTTGTCGCTGTCCAGCAGTCGCAGGACGATCTTCTCGCCGAAGAGCGTCGGCAGGATGCTCACCCGGTAGTCGATGACCTTCTGCCGGCCGCCCATGTTCACGCGCAGCTTGATACGGCCGTCCTGGGGCAGGCGCCGCTCGGCGATGTTGAGTTTGGCCAGGATCTTCACGCGGGAGGTGAGGGGATCCTTCAGCTTGAGGTTCGGCTTCATGACCTCCATGAGGATGCCGTCGATGCGGAACCGGATCCGGTAGTTCTTCTCGTAGGGCTCGATGTGGATGTCCGAGGCGCCCCGCTTGATGGCGTCGATGAGCACCATGTTCACGAGCTTCACCACAGGGGCGTCCTCGCTGCCCCGCCGCAGGGTGCCGACGTTGACGCTGTCGCCCTCGTCCTCCGTGGCGTCGAACTCTGCATCCGCGTCAAGTTCCTCTTCCAGCTCCGAGAGGTCGAAGTGTTCCTCCTCCTCGCTGAAGGGCTCGGACACCCCCTGGGGTGTGGGCCCCGAGCCGACGGGTCCGGTCTGAGTCTGGCTCTGGGCGCCGCGACCAGGGCCACCGTCCGCCAAGCGGACTGCACTGTTGCCGCCGTAATACTTTTCCACCGCCCGGGCCAGGCCCATCTCGCTGGAGACCACCGGATCTACGTTGTAGCCCGTATGGAAGCGGACATCGTCCATGGCGAAGATGTCGGTGGGGTCCGACATGGCCAGGGTGAGGACATTGCCCGTGCGCTGCAGAGGCAGCACCTTATGGCGCTGGGCCAGATCCTTGGGGATGAGGGCGATGACCCCGGGCTCGATGGGGGGCCACTGCTCCAGGTCCGCAGCTGGCACCCCGTACTGCATGCCCAGGAAGCTCACGATGTCCTGATCCGAGCAGAAACCCGCCCGCACCACGATGCTGCCGAGCTTGCCACCCTCTCTGCGCTGAATCTTGATGACTTCTTCCAGCTGGGTATCTGTAATCAATTGGGCCTTGACGAGCATTTCCCCTAACTTGCTAACCACTGGCTGCCTCCAGATTGGGGTGAGGCGATGGTATCACCCTGGAGCGGTTTAGAACGCCTAACCATTGTATGCTTTTGCCATGTCATCCCCAGGCGTACAGTCCCAGCGGCTGTTTTTGGCTCGGCAGCTGATCCGAGAGAAGGGCCTATCTCGGACGGACCTGTCCCTGCTTGAGGACATCCTCCGCGAGGGCGCCGGGGACCTGGATCCTTTGCTGGAGGCGGCTCCAGAGCGGGCCACGACGGGCGAGGAATCCCCAGCCCAGGCCAACCTGCGCCGCAGCCTGGGCTACTTTCTGGCCTTCCTCCACCAGTTCTCGGCCAAGCGCCTGGGCGAAGCCCGGAACGCCATGGGCCTGGTCATCCTCCACAGCCTGGGCAGACTGGGCCAACAGGCCGAGGCCGCCCACCGGGAGCTCCTGGCTGAACAAAATCAACCGGAATGGGTCTGCCGCCTGTTGGATCTGCTGGCCTCCCTGCGGGCCATGTCCGGGCCTGCCCAGGACAGCGCCAACCTGCGCGCCCTCTGGTCCGGCTTCCTGGGAGACCACCGGGATGCGTTCCGGGAGATCCTGACCGCCCTGCAGCAGGGCGATGCTGGGCCTGGCGTCGTGACCAAACTGAACACCCAGATGAAGGCCGTGAACCGGGCCATCCAGGGGCAGGGGCGCCTGGAGGAATCCCTGGCCCGCCTGGCGGAGTTGCTGGAAGCCTGCATCCCCGCCGAGATCCATGCCCGGGTGGAGCCCATCCTCCTGTTGGAGCACGTAGTCTCGAACCTGCGCCTGAGCCTGGTCCGCCCCCTGGACCGGGGCATCCACTGGCCCGCGGTGGAGCAGGTGCGGGGCAGCCTCCGCTGGCTCTGGGACCACCTGGGCTGGTCTCTCCCCCGCATGGACGGTGACCGCTTCCGGGAGGCCATGCCCCTGGAGCTGCGCCGCCTGCTGCAGCAGGTCCGGGCACAGGATCGCCCGGCCTTTTCCGTCATGGCCCGGGCCCTGGCCAGCCACATCTCTCTGTTGGGCCTGCTTGAGCCCCTGGAGCCCGCCGCCACGGCCGGTCTGGCTGACCGCTACGCCGCTGTCCCCACCTTCCTAGTGCTCGAATCCGAGCTGGGCCGCATGGCCGAACGGGCCTACGACCCCAGCCGGGCCGTCACCCTCGACCCCGCCCGCCCCGAGTCGCCCCGGCTGCGGGCCTTCCTCCGCCAGGCCGTGCTCAGCCTCCAGCAGGACCAGGGCACCCTCCGCAGCCTGCTGCAGCAGGCCCTCGCGGGCCAGGACGCGGACCAGCTGGCCCAGACTCTGGACAACCTGCGCGGCCTCCTCATCAACCACCAGCGCCAGCTCATGGGCGAGCTGGTGGGGATCTTCTCCCCAGATGTCCAGCAGCGCCTCTTTCCGCAATCCCCCAGCATGATGGAGGAGGGTGAGCGGCTGCGGCTGCGCATCCAGCGGCTCTGGGAGCAGGTACCCCCCCTCCACCAGCAGCTGGAACTGCACCTGGAGCTGCAGGACTGGTCCCGGTTGGCTCTGGGCCTCGCCCACGTCTACCGGCATCTCCTGGGCTTCCGGCGCAGCCCCGAGTTCCCCCTCATGCGCCGCCCTGACCGGGAGGAGGCTGAGCGCCTGATCCAGGGGCTGGGTCGCCTGCTGGAGTCTCCTCAGGAGGTGGCCCAGGCCCTGCGGGACGGCATGGACCTGCTGGGCGAACTGCTCCGCTTCCTCGAGTTGTTCATGCTCCGCATCAACGCCCGGGTCCCCCTCATCCGCCAGGATCTGGACGTGGCCCAGGAGGCGCTCCGCGTGGTGGTGGAGCTTGAGACCTGTCCCGCCGGGGCCGAGCGGACCCGGCTCTCCCACAAGCTCATCCAGGTCACCAAGCGGCTGGGCGTGCGGGATCCCCAGTCGCTGGCCCTGCTCAAACGCTGGGTTCGGGCCGAACGCAGCCAGAAGGACGCCTCCCTGCCCTCCCTGGAACAGCTGGGGGCCCACCTCCAGCACCTCGCCCTCCGCCTTGAAGCTGCCCTGGGCTAGGCCCTTGACCGCCAACCGCCTCCCCCTGCCAAGCGTCTGCTGGCTGGAAGCCCACCCTTCCCTGGCCGCTGAAGCCCTCCGCACGGCGCTTGGGCGCTGGGGCTACGAAGTCATCCCAGGCAGCGGGCCCGGCTCCCTGGTACTGGTGGCAGAACATCCGGACACCCGGCTCATCCCGGCGGAGGGCCACGAGATCCTCTGGTGGGTGGAGAAGGCTGAACCGGAGGAAGTGAGCGCCGTGTTGAGCGCCCGGCCCGGCTGGGTGCTGCTGCAGGAGCGACCTCTGGAGGCCGCCCGGGAGGCCTTGCAGCACCTGCGGCAACGGGACCTGGGCAGCGAAGGCTGGCTGCGCCAGATGATGCACCTGGCCTCCCTGGAAGACCTGCTCAAGCTGGTGCTGGCCCGCGCCATCCGCCTCTCCGGCGCCAAGGCCGGGGCCATCTGGATGCGTCGCGATGACCTCTTCTTCCAGCGGGCCGGGGATGGCGCCTTCCCCGAGGCGCCCCTGCCCCTGCAGGAGGCCGCAGACTTGGTGCGCCGGGGCGAGGCATTCCTGCTGGCCCCTTCGGAGCAGCTGGGCATCCTGCGGCTCCTGGAACCCCAGGAGCCTCCTGAGTCCTTTTTGCGCGGTTTCGACGACATGGAGCCCCTGCTGCTCAACGCCTGGCGCCTGGAGGAGAGCCGCGCCCTCTCCTTCAAGGACGACCTCACGGTGGCCCAGAACCGCCGCTGCCTGGAGGCAGAGCTGCCCCAGGCCGTCCGCAGCGCCGCCGCCAAGACCGAGTCCCTGGCCGTCCTGTTCATGGATGTGGACGACCTCAAGCGCGTGAACACCCGCCACGGACACCCGGCGGGCAGCCTGCTGCTGGAGGCTGTGGCCCAGGTGGCCATGCGCCTCTGCCGCGCCCACGACCGACTCTACCGCTATGGCGGCGACGAGTTCTGCATCCTCATGCCCGGCACCACCGCCAAGGGCGCCGTCAACCTGGGCAACCGCCTCCTCGCGGAGCTGCGGGCCACCCCCCTGGACCTGGGCGCCGAGCGCCTCGTGGTCTCCCTCAGTGCCGGCGTGGCCGCCTACCCCCAGCACGCCGACGGCGCCAGCCACCTCATCAAGCAGGCTGACTTGGCCCTCCTGAAGGCCAAGGCTGAAGGCAAGGGGATGGTGGTGGTGGCTGGAGAGTAGCTGGGCCCAAGCCCGGCCCTACTTCTTTTTCTTCCCGTGCTTCTCCGACCCGAACACCTTGGCCAGGAAGCCCTCCTCGGCTTCGTCGTCGCCGCCGAAGCTGCGCCGGAGCTGCTCGACAAGGTCACGCTGCTCGGCGGTGAGGGACTTGGGCACGGCCACCCTGAGATGCAGGTAGAGGTCGCCGCGGCCCGTGGCCTGGAGGCGCGGCACGCCAGCGTTCTGGAGCTTCACCACGTGGTCTGCAGGGGTGCCTGGAGCCAGCTTGATCTTGTCCATGCCGTAGGGCGTTTCCACGTCCAGGCTGCCGCCGATCACCAGCAGGGGCCAGGCCACTTCCAGGCGCTGGTGGAGGTCGCTGCCGTCGCGCTCGTAGCGCAGGTCCGGCTCCACATCGAAGACCACGTAGAGGTCGCCCGTGCGCCCGCCGAAGCGGCCCACCTCACCCTGGTTCTGCAGGCGCAGCCGCGTGCCACGATCCACGCCTGCGGGCACCTTGAAGCTGACCTTCGACTTGCGGTGGATGCGGCCCTCGCCCTTGCAGTCGCGGCAGGGCTTGGGAATGACGCGGCCCTTGCCGGAGCAGCGGGGACAGGGCGTTAGCATCTGGAAGAAGCCCTGGCGCACAGCCACCTGGCCCGCACCCCGGCACTGGGGACAGGTCTCAGCCTTGGTGCCGGCTTCGCAGCCGCTGCCTCGGCACGTGTCGCAGGCCTCCAGGCGGGGGATGGACAGCTCCACCACCTCCTTGCCCAAGAGGGCATCCCGAAAGCTGAGCTTGAGGTTGTACTGCAGGTCCGAGCCCCGCTCCTCGCCGCTGGCGCGCCGCCGACCTCCCCCACCGCCGCCGAAGAGGTCACCGAAGAGGCCACCACCGAAAAAGCTGCCGAGGATGTCCTCGAAGTCCGCGAACTGATTGGGATCGAACTGGAACTGCTGACCGCCGCCCCCGCCGCCACCCAGACCGGCGTGGCCGAACTGGTCATAGACCTTCCGCTTCTCACCATCAGACAGCACGCTATAGGCCTCTGCGGCCTCCTTGAACTGCTCCTCCGCCTCCTTGTTTCCAGGATTGCGGTCTGGATGCAGTTCCATGGCCAGCTTGCGGTAGGCCTTCTTCAGTTCATCGGAGCTGGCTTCCTTGCCAACACCCAGCACTTCGTAATAGTCACGCTTCATGCACCCATCCTGGCTCTAAGGATAACCGAGGAATCGGGGCTAGTTATGTCCGGGGTCCGGGGTCTGGGGTCCGGAGGTTTGGCTCGGTTGACCAAAGGCCCACCTCGAATCTGAGCGATCCAAAGGTGATACCTGGCGCGGCCCGCACGGCCGCATCAAGAAGCAGTACCTCCAGACACCAGCCCAGACTCAAGACACTAATTCGGAGGAGCCGCCCCATCCCCGTCTCCATCCAGGGAGGCCATCATGGCTTCGCTGGCGGCCAGGACTGCGTCCGTCAGGAGGTTCTGGGCCTCCAGGAGCTGGGTCTCGCAACCGCGCAGGGCTTCGGGGTTCTGGGCGGCCACGGCCTGGCGGGCCCGAGACAGCACGTCCCGCACCATGCCCTGCTGCTCGTCCGTGAGGTATTTGCCGCACTCGATGAAGCTCTTGTCGCAGGAGAAGATCAGGCCCTCGGCAGAGGCGATGTACTTCAGGGCATCGCGCTTCTTCACGTCCGTTTCCGCATTGGCCAAGGCCTCGCGGATCATCCGCTGGATCTCCAGCTCAGAGAGCCCCGAACTGGGCCGGATGCTCATGCTCTGCTCAAGGCCCGTCATAAGATCCCGGGCCGCGACCTTCACGATGCCGTTGGAGTCGATGTCGAAGGCCACTTCAATCTGGGGCACGCCCTTGGGCAGGGGGGGCAGGTTGATGAGGTCGAAGCGGCCCAGGCTCTTGTTGTGCTCGGACAGCTCACGCTCGCCCTGGAGCACGTGGATCTCCACGCGGCTCTGATTGTCCGTGACGGTGGTGAAGGTGCGCGCATCCCGGGTGGGGATGGTGGCGTTGCGCTGAATGATCTTCACGAAGCCGCCGCCCTGGGTCTCGATGCCCAGGGACAGGGGCGTCACATCCAGCAGGACCAGGTCCTTGATGTCGCCCTTGAGCACGGCGCCCTGAATGGAGGCGCCAAGGGCCACCACCTCGTCGGGGTTGATGCTGCGGTTGGGTTCCTTCCCAAAGAAGTCCCGGACCAGGCGCTGCACCATGGGCATGCGGGTCTGGCCGCCCACCAGGATCACCTCGTCCAGCTGGGAAGGGGTCTTGCCACCCTGCTCCAGGGCGTCCTTGATGGGGATCAGAGTCTGCTCCACCAGCCCCTTGACCATCTCTTCGAGCTGCTCGCGGGTGAGGGCCGCTTCCAGATGCTGGGGGCCGCTGGGGCCCTGGGCGATGAAGGGCAGGCGGATTTCCACGCGATCCAGGGTGGAGAGCTCACACTTGGCCTTCTCGCTGGCCTCCTTGAGGCGCTGGAGAGCCATGCGGTCCGTGCTGAGGTCGATGCCCGTCTTTTCCTTGAACTGCTGCACCAGCCACGCCTGGATCTCCTGGTCGATGTCTTCGCCGCCCAGGAACGTGTCGCCGCTGGTGGCCAGTACCTCGAAGACGCCGTCATTCATCTCCATGAGCGTGAAGTCGATGGTGCCCCCGCCGAAGTCGTAGATCCCCAGGATCTGCTTTACGCCGGTCTTGTTGAAGCCGTAGGCCAGGGCGGCGGCCGTGGGCTCGTTGATGATGCGCTGCACGTTCAGGCCGGCGATCTTCCCCGCGTCCTTGGTGGCCTGGCGCTGGGCGTCGTCGAAGTAAGCAGGCACCGTGATCACCGCATCGGTGACCTCCTCGTGTAGGAAGGCCTCAGCCGCCTGCTTGAGGGAGCGGAGTACGATGGCCGAGACTTCCGGGGGCGCGTAGTCGCGCTCGCCCACCCGCAGCCAGGCATCGCCGTTGGGGGCGGCCACCACCGGGAAGGGGAGGCGGGCCACGGCCTGCTGGACCCGCGGAGCCTGGAAACGCTGACCGATGAGACGCTTGACGGCAAACAGTGTGCGCTGAGGATTGGTAACGGCCTGGCGCTTGGCGATGTGCCCCACCAGGACATCCCCCTTGTCCGTGAAGGCCACCACTGAAGGCGTGGTACGGCTGCCCTCACGGTTGGGGATCACCCGTGAATCGCCGCCCTCCATGACGCAGACGCAACTGTTGGTCGTGCCCAGGTCAATGCCGATCAGTTTGCCTGCCATGGATGGAACTCCTGCTGCTTTGTCCTTTATCGTACTGACTACTGATCGTTCAAGCCAGCATAAGACTTGAATTGCACTAGGACTTTCCCGTTTCCTGCAGACGGTTCACAACCACCCGCGCGGCGCGGAGAAGTTGGCCCTTGAGACTGAAGCCGCGCTCGTAGACCGCCACCACGGCGCCATCCGGCATGTTGGGATCCGAGAAGGTGGTCAGGGCCTCGGCATTCAGGGCGTCGAAGGGGTCGCCCACCTGGAGGGGCACCTGCTCCACGCTGAGGCGACGGAAGGCCTCCAGGAACTGCTTGCGGATAAGTTCGATGCCCGAGCGAAAGGAGTCCACGTCCTGGTAGGTGGCACCCAGGCCCCGCTCAAAGTTGTCGAGGATGGGCAGCATTTCCAGGAGGATCTTGCGCTCGGCCTGCTCCACCGCAAGCGCGATGTCCCGTTGGGCACGATTGCGGTAGTTGTTGAAGTCCGCCGCCAGCCGCCGCTGGTGGTCCATGAGTTCCGCCTCGCGCTGGAGGAGCTCCTCCATCTGGCGCTCGGTCTCGCTCAGGGCCGATTCCAGGTCCACCCGCGCGTCCGGACCCTGCGTGGGCTGAGGGAGGTCCACTACGTCCAATTCGGGCACCACCTGGGTGTGATACTCCGAGGCGACCTCGTCGGCCACGGCCTGGAGATCGCCCTCCAAGGGCTCGTCCAGATTCAGATCGACCAAGTCCTCCACCTCAGGCTGAGGACCATGCTGCTGGGATAGGGGGTCTTTCGGGGCATCGATGGGCATTGCGGAAGTATAGTCAGTCCGGGCAAGAGGTGGAAACACAACCACCTTACAAGAATTCCTGCCGGAGGCTCACCTGCCGGGACCACCAGCGGAGGCCCCCCATCACCCGGCTGTAGTCCATGCGCATGGGCCCCACCAGGGCGAACGTGACAAAGCCTGCAGAGCCCAGGGCCACCGTGCGGACAGCCGTGGCCAGAGGCCAGGCCTCCAGGTAGGGGTTCTCCGTGCCCAGCAGCAGCTGGACATCCTCCGAGGCCCGCTCCGAAAAGGCGTTCAGGAGCCGGGCAAGGCGGCCATGCTCCTCGAAGGCCGCCACCAGGGCCCGGAAACGGGACACGTCCTCGAACTCGGGCAGGCTCCCCAGGCGTCCCAGTCCCGAGACCAGCACATTGGGATCCGAGGCGGAGTCGTCCTCAGGCCACCGGGCCGCCATCTCCTGGAGCCGCTGCCGGAGGGTCTCCCCCTCGTGAGCGCCGAAGGCCAGGGCCTCCAGGAGTTGAGTCCGCATCTCCACCAGGGTGAGCCCCGCGAAGTGGGCCGTGGCGTAGTTTCCCAGCTCCGTGAGCTGGACCTGGCTCAGGTTCCAGGGGTTCTCCATGACCCGGTGCTCAACCTCGCCCAGGCGACCCACCCAGATAGCCACCACCCGCCCCGGAGCCACGGGTACAAACTCCAGGCGCATGAGCCGGCTATGGGTGAGTGGCAGGGGCAGGGCCAGGCAGACCCCCCCCATGACCTCGGCCAAGGTGCGGCTGGCATGACGGGCCCAGGCTTCTGGGTCCAGATCCACCCCTTCCAGCGCCGCGGACAGCCGCTCGGCGATCTCCGGCCCAGGGGGCTGGGCGTTCAGCCAGCGGTCCACGTAGTAGCGGTAGGCGAGCTCCGTGGGGATGCGCCCGGCAGAGGTGTGGGGCTGGGCCACGTAGGCCTCATCTTCCAGATCCGACAGCACGTTTCGGATGGTGGCGCTGGAGAGGGACTCCGGGTACCGTTTCGCCAGCAGCCGAGACCCCACAGGCTCCCCCGCCTCGAGATAGGTCTCGATGAGGGTGCGCAGCACGGACTCGCCGCGGGGGTTGAGGTTGGGGCGGGTCATGACAGTTCTCTTTCCGACTGAATTACTATACGGCACGCCCGAAGCTGGGCAGGAGGTACCATGCGCCCCAACTGGCCAATCATCCCCATCGCCCTCATCCTGGCTGGAACCCTGGCCTGCAACCGCAAGAGCGAAGCTGTGCTGCAGGCCGAGGAGGCTGCCAAGGCCGCCGAGGCCAAGGTCACCCAGCTGGAACAGCAACTGAACGAGGCCAAGTCCGGCAAGACCACCGGCGAGGATGCCGAAACAGTCCAGCACCTCACCCGGTCCCAGGTGAAGGCCTTGGAGCGCCAGGTCTCGGACGCCAAGAAGCGCGCCGAGGTCAAAAAGCAGGAGGCCATCACCCTCGCCCAGGCCCCTGCGGCCTCCCAGGCCCTCAAGCCCGTGGTGGTGGACCTGCCCATCGGCACCAAACTCGAGGTGAGCCTGGCCCGGGAGCTGGCCACTGATAAGGATCAGGCCGGCGATGCCTGGGAGGGCAGCCTGGCCTCGGACCTGCTCCAGGACGGCAAGCTGGTCTGGAGCGCCGGCAGCCCCGTCCGGGGCGTGGTCACCCAGAGCGCCGCCGCGGGCCGCCTCAGCAATGGCCAGGGGGCCCTGGGCATTCGTCTTACGGAAGTGGCGGGCGTCGGCATCGATGCGGATACCCACGTGGTGGTGGCCACCGCCAAGGGGGAGCGGAATGCCAAATACATCGGTGGCGGCGCGGCCCTGGGCGCCCTCATCGGGATCCTCTCAGACAATAAGAACAAGAACGACCACGCCCTGGGCGGCGCGGCCCTCGGCGCCGCCGCCGGCACCGCCGTGGCTGCAGGCACCGCCGACACCGTGATCCGCATCCCCAGCGGGAAGTCCGTGTCTTTCAGCCTGACGGCGGCCGAGAGGGTCACCCTGCGCAAGTGAACACCAGCGACCAGCCTGCGGCTGATCGGAAGCACAATCGGGAGGCGCAGCCTCCCGATTGTTGCGTTAAGCCCCGCTGCTGGGGCCGTTCAGCTCATCGCCCCTTACGCCTCGAGCGCCTGCAGTCGCTCCGCCTCGAAGGCCGCCCGCAGGGGCTCGATGATGGGCTCGATCATGCCGCCCATAAAGCTGTCGATCTGGTGGATGGTCACGCCGATGCGGTGGTCCGTCACGCGGCCCTGGGGGAAGTTGTAGGTGCGGATCTTCTCGCTGCGATCGCCGCTGCCCACCTGGGATTTGCGCAGGGCCGAGTGGATGGCATCCGCCTCGTCCTGGGCCTTCTGGTAGAGGCGGCTCCGCAGCACCGTCATGGCCTTGGCCATGTTCTTGATCTGACTGCGCTCGTCCTGGCACTGCACCACGGTGTTGGTGGGCAGGTGGGTCAGACGGACGGCGGAGTAGGTGGTGTTCACGCTCTGGCCGCCCTTGCCGCCGGAGCAGAAGGTGTCCACGCGCAGATCCTTGGGGTGGATTTCGATGTCCACCTCCTCGGCCTCGGGCATGACGGCCACCGTGGCAGCGGAGGTGTGGATGCGGCCCTGGGTTTCGGTCTTGGGCACCCGCTGCACGCGGTGCACGCCGCTCTCAAAGCGAAACAGCGAATAAGCGCCATCGCCCTGAATTTCTGCGGTGGCGTCCTTGAGTCCGCCCGCGTCGGCCTCGCTCTCATCCAGCACGGAGACCTTGAAGCCCCGGCGCTCAGCGAAGCGGATGTACATGCGGAACAGTTCCGCCGCGAAGAGCGCTGCCTCCTCGCCACCGGTGCCGGCACGGACCTCGAGGATGACGTTCTTCTCATCCGCGGGATCCTTGGGGACCAGCAGATGCTTGATGAGGGCTTCGCCCTCGGCGATGGCCTTCTTCAGGTCGGGGATCTCGGCCTCGGCCATCTCGCGGAAATCCGCGTCCATGGTCTTGTCGCCCAGGATGGCCTCGGCCTCCTCCAGCTGCTTCATCCGGGTGCGCTGGGCCTGGAAGGCCAGCACCACCGGCTCCAGCTCCGCGCGGAGCTTGGACAGCTCCCGCAGGCGCTTGGGATCCGAAGCCACGGTGGGCTCCTGCAGCTTCGCTTCCACTTCCTGGAAGCGGGCTTCGACGGCTTCTAATTGGTCGAGCATGGCGCACCTATTCAGCTGGCTCTAAATTTCGGCTGCGCTGAAATTTAGAGTAGTGAAAAAAGAAAACGGGCCGATGGCTCGGCCCGTTTCTCGAAAATAGGTTGCTAGGCTTCGGTGGTGGCGGCAGCTTCTTCCGCAGGGGCGGCGGGGGCCTCGACGGCCTCCTTCTTGCCATACTTGCGGTTGAACTTCTCCACACGGCCTTCGGTGTCCATCAGGCGCTGCTTGCCCGTGAAGAACGGGTGGCAGTTGGAGCAAACTTCCACGCGCAGTTCCTTCTTGGTGGAACGCGTCATGAACTCGTTGCCGCAGGCGCAGTGGACGCTCACGTCGTGAAGCTGGGGGTGCATGTTCTCTTTCATCACTTTCCTCCTGGGACCGACCGGATGCCCCCATGAGCGGGGTATCTGCACGCGGCTTGTCCACGCAAGACGACCAGCATATCGCGGGAATCACCTTATCTCAAGGGGGATTCTCGGCCCTACCCCTGCTCCTGGGGGGTCAACACCCGTCGCTCAGCCAGGAGCCGCTTGAAGCGGACCGCCAGCATGACGCTCAGCATGATGGTGGCGTTGAAGCTCAGCTCCAGGGGCACCTTCCACCAGGAGAAGCGGATGCGGCCCAGGATTCCGGTTTCCAGGAAGAACATCAGGGCCGTGAAGGCGATGGGCTCCAGTATCGAGTGCCAGAGGGGGCGCTCCTGGCTGTGGTGCTCCAGCAGGAAGCCCGTGAAGGCGCCGTAGAGCAGCCGTGTGGGCTTGAAGCCGTGCCGGGTCGTGAAGCCCAGGGGGATGGAGAGCAGGGCCGTGATGATGACCGCCACGGCCATGCGGGCCCAGGGGTTGAGTCGCAGCCAGTGGCGGCGTACCCAGAAGTAGCCCCCACCCACGGCGAGGCCCTGGGCCAGGGCGAAGGCCAGGGCGATGTACCAGCGCCAGCCCTCCACGAGCATGTGGCCACCCGTGGCGAGACCGATGATCATGCCCGCCGCCAAGGCCGTGCCGCTGCGGTGGTTGACGTCCTGGCCTTCCCCCACGGCCAATTCCTCGGCCAGCAAAGTGGGATGTTCCTTTTCCGCCAGCAAGGTGGCCATGCCGGACTCGGACTCCAGGCCCCGAGCCTCGGCCTCATCCCGGAGGTGGGCCTCCAATTCCCGGATCATGGTCAGACGGCGGCGCCGACTCAAGCCTTTGAGGCTTGAGCTTACCTGGGCGAGGTAGGCCTCCAGAGCCCGCGACACGGCGTGCCCTTAGAGCCTGGGCCCCACGAAGGCCTGAACCATGTCCACAAACTGGTTCCACTCCTTCGTCTTGGCCGCCAGGAAAGCGTGCCCCGCAGGCTGGATCGAGTAGTAGCGGCGCTCGCGGCCGTTCTCCTGGGTCTCCCAGTACGAGGTGATGAACTCCGTGGCCTCCAGCTTGTGCAAGGCCGGATATAGGGCGCCTTCCTTCAGGGTGTAGGTGCCACTGGTTCGCAGGCGGACGGTCTCAATGATCTGGTAGCCGTACATGGGCCCCTCGCAAAGGAGGGACAAGAGCAGCAAGGGAGTGCTGCCTTTCAACAGTTCACGGTCCACGAGGGCCTCCAGGAAGGAGAATACGGCATGTCCAAGGTGCATCGCAAAACGATGGCTGTCAAGGTGCTCGGCTTCATTCTGCCGCTGGGTCAGAAAGTGTGTGTAGGGTCAGCCGCCCTTCATCGCCTCCGTCAGCGGGATGCGGCTGGCTCTCCATGCAGGTAAAAATCCCCCCAGCAGCCCCATGACCAGGCTGAAGGCAACGCCCTGGGCCATTAGGCCCGGAGTGATGGTGAAGGCGAAGCTCACGTCGCTGAAGGTCTGGAAGCTGGTGGTGCTGGTCTGGACGCCGTTGGCGAAGAGCGCCAGGCCCGAGCCGAGGAGGCCCCCGGTCAGGCAGAGGAAGATGCTCTCCCACTGGAAGCTGGCCAGGATCTCCCGCTGGCGGAAGCCCAGGGCCCGCAGGGTGCCGATCTCCTTGGTGCGTCCGGCCACAGCGGCGTACATGGTGTTCATGGCCGCGAAGATGGCCGCGCCCGTGAGGATCAGCGTGATGAGGTTGCCCAGGATCTTGATGGGGTCCCCGGCCTTGGTGAGGGTCTTGAAGTAATCCGTCTCCCGGATCACCTCCAGCTGCAGGCGCCGGTCCTCCTCCACAGACTGCCCAAACCCCACCACCCGCTCTGGAGCCTCGAGACGTCCCAGCATCACCGAGTAGGCCTCCCGCTTGAAGGCCTGCATGACGTCGTTGACGTCTGCCCAGACCTCGCTCTCGTAGCTGGCGCCACCGGCCTCGAAGGTGCCCACCACCGCCCAGTCCCGGCCCCCCATGCGCAGTCGGCCTCCCAGTTCCATGCCGGGGAAGCGGCCCGCCATCTTGCGAGGCACCACCACCTCACTCAGGCTCGGTCGAAACCAGCGGCCCTGGACCAGGTGTACCTGGGGCCGCAGCGTGATGCCCATGCGCTCCATGCCGCGAATGGTGACGTTGGTGTCGCTGCCATCCACCATGGTGAACAGTTTCACCACCACGGATTCGGCGCTGGCCATGGGCGCGTTGCCTTCGCGTTGCAACAAAGGGTGGACCTTGAGGATGCGCATGCGGTCCCGCTCGATGGAGCTGTTCAGCTCGTAGCGGGCATTGGGTCGCAGCACCAGGGCCTGGTCCGGCCGACCACTGCTCACGAAGGCCACCGAAAGTCCCTGAGCCAGGCTCAGCACTACCACGAAGATGCCCACCACCAGGGCGATGGCGGCGGCGGTGCTGGCGCTGGACAGCTTCCGCTGCCACAGGGAGCGCAGGTTGTAGCCCAGGGGGATGGGATAGGCCACCAGGGCCCAGACCAGCCAGGCCAGGTACGCCACGAAGGGCGCGGCGAGGAGCAGGCCGAGGATCATCCGATGGCCTTCAAGCCGTCCGTGATGGGACGCCGGGTCGCCGCATAGGCGGGGATGAAGGTGGCCAGGAGGCCCACGACCAGGGTTCCGCCCAGGCAGGCCAGGATGGTATCCGGCAGGATGGTGAAGTCCGCCAGGAAGGGCGTGAGCGAGCCCAGGGTGCTCCGGACGCCCGTGGCCGCCACCAGGGCCAGCAGCAGGCCCAACATCCCGCCCATGGCCACCAGAAGCATGCCCTCCACCAACAGCAGGGTGAGCACCCGCCCTGAGGAGAAGCCCATGGCCCGGAACACAGCGATCTCGGTGGTGCGCTCGCGTATGGCCGTGGCCATGGTGTTGCCCGTGACGATGAGGATGGCCACCACCACCGCCAGGGTGATGCCCTGGATGATGGCGCCGATGTTGCCGAGCATCTTCACGAAGCCCAGATTGAAGGCGTTTTCCGTTTCCGTGAGGGTCTCGTAGGCGCTGTTGGCGTAGTGGCGGTCCACCCGCTCGACGAAACGGGGGATGTCCTCGGGCCGGTGCAGTCGCACCCAGAAGGAGCCCGAAAGCCCCTTCATGCGGGGCACACCCTCCTCCAGCAATTTGAAATGGAAGTAGAGGGCGTTCTCGTCCGAGGGCCGGGGGCTTTTGTAGATGATGCGGATGTTGAGGCGGGGATTGATGGGGAAGATGGTGCCCGTGAGCGGCACCACGTCGCCCACTTTCCAGCCGTTCTTCTTCGCCAGGACCTCGCCCACGATGCAGCCCGCGCCGTCCCGCTGGAAGTCCTTGATCTGGGCCTCGGTGATGTCCGAGACACCAAACTCCTCACGGAACATCTGGAAGATGGTTGTCTCGTCGGCGGCGAGGTTCGCGAAGAAGTTGCGGGGGTCCTGGTAGTAGCCGCCGAACCACTGGAGGGCGCAGACCGTTTCCACCTCGGGCTGCTGGCGCAGGTAGGGTTCGTAGCTGCGCGGCAGCATCTGGGTGAGCCCGCTCTTGTGCCGCACCGCCAGGCGATTGCTGGAGTTGGGATTGTTGGTCATGGAATTCAGGGAGGTGAGTAGGCTCTGGAGCACCGCCACCGTGAACACCGACAGCATCAGGCTGCCCACGATGAGCAGGGTGCGCCGCTTGGAGCGCAGCAGGCTCTTCCAGATGAGCGCCAGCCAGCGCATCAGCGGGCCCCCATCAGCGGTTCACCTCGACGGTGCGGTCAAACACTCCCTTTTCCAGATGAATTTGATGCCTCGCGTGGTGCGCGGCCTTGGGATCGTGAGTGACCATGACGATGGTCTTGCCCAGCTCGCTGTTTAGGCGCTCCATGAGCCCGAGCACCTCCTCCGCGTTCTTGGCATCCAGGGCGCCGGTGGGCTCGTCGGCCACCAGGAGATCGGGCTCGGTGACGATGGCCCGGGCGATGGCCACCCGCTGCTCCTGGCCACCACTGAGCTGCCGGGGATAACTGCGCAGCTTGTCCGTGAGGTTCACCAGGCCCAGGGCCTGCTCCACCCGGTCCCGCCGCTCACCCCGCCCCGCCCCCGTGAGCAGCAGGGGCAGCTCCACGTTCTCGAAGGCCGTCAGCACGGGCACCAGGTTGTAGTTCTGGAAGATGAAGCCCACATGGCCATTGCGCCAGCCCGCCAGCTCGTCATCGTCCAGGTCGTTGAGCTCGCTGCCGCAGACCTCCAGGGAGCCCCCCGTGGGCCGGTCGATGCCCGCGATGAGGTTCAGCAGGGTGGTCTTGCCGCTGCCAGAGGGGCCCATGAGGGCGATGTAGGCCCCGACCGGAATGTCCAGGTCGATGCCCTGCAGCACCGGAATCTCCAGTTCCTCGCGCCAGTAGCTCTTGGCCACATCCCGCAACCGGATGATAGGCTCCCCGCCGCCCAGGCTGATGGAAGGCGTGTCCATCAGCCCTTGACCTTCACCGGGGCACCGGGCTTCAGGGTCTCCGGGGGCGCCACGATGAGCTTGGCGTCCTGGCCCAGGCCGCTGACCTCCAGGCCGATGGGGTTCTCCGCCTGCACCGTGACAGCCTTCTGCACGGCGAGGCCGTTCTCGACCACCCACGTGTAGGACTTGCCCTCATGCTTCTTGACCTGCTCCCGGCCCAGCACCACCACGTCCTTGACGTAGGGCGCGCCCAGGAAGGTGACCTTGGCCCCCATGTCCGGCACCAGCACCGAGTCCTTGTCCAGGATGGCCACCCGTACGATGACCACGGCCTTCTGGCGGTTGGAGCTGGGATAGATCTCCCGCAGCTTCCCCTTCAGAACGGCGCGAGCCCCCTGCCCGTCCAGCGCGTCCACGCGGATATCCGCGGGCATGCCCCGTTGCAGCTTCACGATGGAGGCCTCGTTGACCTCCACTTCCACTTCCAGGGTGTCGAAGTCCGCCATGACCAGGACCGCGTTGATGGCATTGGCGCCCCCTGCGCTGCCGGGCGCCACGGTCTCGCCCACCTCGGAGAGCTTTTGCGTCACGACCCCACTGAAGGGGGCCCGCAGCTCCATGCTGTCCAGCAGCGCGTCCTGGTAGGCCAGCTGGGCCTCCAGGCTCAGCTTCTGGCTGCGCAGGCGGTCCACCGTGGCCGCGTCCTGGATGCCCAGACCCAGCAACTTCTGGCCCCGCTCCAGGTCCACCTTGGCCTGATCCAGTTGGGCCTTCACCTGATCCCGCGCCGCAGCCAGGTCCGGCGATTCCAGCCGGGCCAGCACCTGCCCCTTGGTCACCCGACTGCCCTCCTGCACACCCAGCCAGCTCACGCGGCCCAGCACCTTGCTGGAGAGCGTGGCCCGGGTGCGGGCCACCAGGTACCCCGAGGCGGTCACCAGGGGGTTGCCCTCCCCGGCCTTGAAGACCGTGGGCGACGAGACCGCCACGGTCACTGGCGCATTCCGTGCCGCCGCCACCATGGCCACCAGGGCGAGCCCCACCACCCCCAGGACCACCCAGCCCCAGGGGAAGCGCTTGCGGATGACCGAGGGCTTGCGGGTGGTGGACTCACTCATGCTCAATACTCCAGACAGCCAAGTAATGACAGGCTATCCGGGGATCAGGGTCGGCGGAAGCGGTAGTGGCTGACGAACCACTCGGAGCCCTGCCGGTACCCCCACAGCTCCGCACAGGCCATGAAGAAGATGCGCCACTGGGTGAAGCGCAGGCGGGCCTCAGCGCCGTAGCCCTCCTGGAACAGTGCCAGGATCTCGGCCCGATGGGCGTCCTGGTTGCGCAGCCAGGCCTCCGCCGTGGCCTGATAGTGCGTGCCCGAGACCCGCCAGTGGTCCTCCAGGTGCAGTTGCTCCTGAAAGCGCAGCAGGTAGCTGTCGGCGGGCATGATGCCCCCGGTGAAGAAATACTTCGCCATCCAGTCCGACTCGTCCCGAACTTCGAAGGGGTACGTGTGGTCCCGGTGCGTGAAGATGTGCACGAAAAGCGCGCCGCCGGGGCGCAGCCAGCGGGCGATGCGAGCCATGAGCTCCCGGTGGTTCCGCAGGTGCTCGAACATCTCCACGCTGACCACGCGGTCGTAGGTGCCCGGGGCCTCGAAGTCGTTGATGTCCGCCGTGAGGATCGTCAGATTGCTTAGGCCCCGCTCCGCCGCCCGGGCCAGGATGAAGGCCCGCTGGTCTCGGGAGTTGGACACGCCGGTGATGCGGCTCTGGGGATACTGCGCGGCCATCCAGAGGGTCAGGCTGCCCCAACCGCAACCCAGCTCCAGAACGTCCTGGCCGTCCCGCAGGCCCGCCCGTGCGCAGGTGAGGGCTAGCATGGCCGCCTCAGCCTGGCCCAGGTCCGTGGTGCCCGGCGCAAAGAAGCCTGAGCTGTATTTCAGGTGGGGCCCCAGCACCAGCTCGAAGAACCGGGGCGGCACCTCGTAGTGCTGCTCATTGGCCGCCTCGGTATGGACGGCAATGGGCCCCGCCGACCAGGCTTGCAGGTGACGGCGGAAGTGCTCCTGCGTGGCCTCCAGTCCGCCCAGGGACTCCTCTGCCAGGCGCTGCCGCAGCAACTGCCGGATGCGGAACCGGAGCAGGGCGTCGGGCACCAGGCCCGCGGCCAGGAGGGCATCGATCATGGGGCCACCTTGGGAAACCAGGGAACGAAGGCGGAGGTCTCCCGCTGGTAGCGGGCATAGTCCTCGGGGCGACTGCGGAGGCACTGGGCCTCGGTATAAGGGATGCCCGTCACCCGCAGCAGGAAGAAGAGCATTAGCAGTGGGCCCCCGGTGGCCAGCCAGCCCCAGGGCGCACCCAGCGCGAGCAGGAGGTAGGCCACCCAGACCAGCCATTCGAAGAAGTAGTTGGGATGGCGGGACCAGCGCCACAGGCCTACGCGGCAGGTCAGCCCCCGCTGGTCTGTGCGGGCCTTGAAGCGGCGGAGCTGGGCATCGGCCAGGGCTTCACCCAGCCAGGCCAACAGCCACAGGGCCGCAGCGGCCCACTCCAGGGGCTGCACCCCCGGCCGGGGATTCCAGGCTGCCAGCAGGAAGGGCAAGCCCAGGGCCACGACCAGCAGGGCCTGGGCCTGGAAGAAGCCGAAGAACTTGGCGTGCGTGTGCGTGGGCCAGGCGGCGCGGATGGCCTGGTAGCGGCCGTCTTCTGCTGCATCGGTGGCCACGCGATGCCAGAGGTGCAGGCCCAAACGCAGGCCGTGCAGGCCGCCCATGAGGCCCACCAGCAGGCGCCGCTCCAGGTGCGCGGGCCCCAGGCCTGCGGCCAGCAGCGCCATGACCGCCAAGCCCAGGGCCCAGCCCACATCCACCCACCCCGCATTGCGGGTGCGCACCTGCCAGAGCCAGAAGCCCAGTTGCAGGAGACTCAACACCCCGGCGCCCCAGAGGGCTGCGGCGATCACACGGCCTCCGGCCGGAAGCGGCGGGCCGCCGCCCGGAAAAGCGGCGAGAGCAGCAGCGCCAGCAGAATCGAAGCCAGGGGCGCCACCAGCAGCCAGGCCACCGTGCCATGCCAAAGGCTGGTCCAGAAGGCATGCAGCGCCCCCCAGGCATCGGCGCGGATGGCCCGGGAGAGCACCTCGAGGTCCAGCGGCAGGCGGGGCGCCCCGAAGAGCCGCTCCCCCAGGCGGATGAAGGGGATGAGCAGGAGGAGCTGCAGGGGGTAGGCCAGGTAGTTGGCCACCTGCATGACGACTTGGTTGAGCTTGAACACCAGGGCCAACAGGATGCAAAGCCCCGTGGAGGAGCCCACCAGGGGGGAGACCCCGGCGCCCAGGCCCAGAGCCAGGCTCCAGGCCAAGCGCCCAGGACTGAGGCCCTGGCGCAGCTGGGCTGCCAGCGGTTCCCAGAGACGGCGGCGCAGCCAGCTCATGCGGTGGGTCGCTGAAGGAGCTCCGTCATGCCTTCGCCGGGCTTCAGCCGGGCCAACTGGATGAGGACATAGGTGGCCATGGCGAGGTTGCCCAGGGCGAAGAGCAGAAGCAGCCAGAGGAAGCTGCGGCCCGGAGAAGCCTCCCGGTAGGCGATCCAGAGCCAGAACCAGAGGAAGCCGAAATAGGCGTCGAAGAGCGTGGCCACGCCCCAGCGGTCCGCGAAGAGGCGCTGGAAGCCCACGAGGACATTGGCCTCCAGGCTGGCCCAGGTGCTCACCGCCACCATGGCCACCAACACGACCGCACAAAAGCCCCAGAGCCCGCGCATCAGGCCAGCTCCCGGGAAAGGTCAGTGCCAACGGCCTTAGTCAGGACCAGCTGGGCCAGGCTGATGTGGCGCTCGGTGAACGCACCCTGGCAGTAGGCCAGGTAGTAGTCCCACATGCGGATGAAGGTCTCATCGAAACCCAGTGCCCGCACCGCTTCCAACTGGGCCCGGAAGGCCCCCCGCCAGGCCCCCAAAGTGCGGGCATAGTGCAGGCCGAGGTCCTCCAGGTGGTGCAGGTCCAGGCTGCTGCAACGGCCCAGGGAACTCAGGATCCGGGCGAGCGAGGCCAGTTCTGCACCGGGGAAGACGTGTTTCTGGATCCAGTCGCTGGAGCGGATGTAATCCGGGAAGTGCCGCTCGTTCATGGTGATGGTCTGAAGCAGGAAGAGGCCCCCGGGCTTCAGCAGCCGGTCCACGGCGCCGAAGTAGGTGTCGTAGTACTCCAGGCCCACCGCCTCGAACATCTCGATGCTCACGGCCTTGTCGAAGTGGCCTTGCAGGTGGCGGTAGTCCTCCAGGCGGAGGTCGATGCGCTCCGCGAGACCCTCCCGCTGGAAGAGCGCCTGGGCGTACTCGAACTGCTGCTGGCTGATGGTGGTGGTGGTGACCCGGCAGCCCCGGGTCTTCGCGGCATGCAGGGCGAAGCCGCCCCAGCCAGTGCCGATTTCCAGCAGGTGGTCGTCGGGACCGAGGTCCAGCTTCGTGCAGATCAGCTCGAACTTGGCCCGCTGGGCCGCCTCTAGACTCTGCTCTGACCCCTGGAACACCGCGCAGGAGTAGGCCAGGCTGGGATCCAGCCAAAGGCGGTAGAAGGCGTTGCCCAGGTCGTAGTGCTGGCTGATGTTTTGCCGGGAGCCTTCCACATGATTGCTGCGCCGACGGTGTAGCAGGCGGTTGGCCACCTTGCCCAGGCTTACGAGCAGGCTGCCCTTCTGGTCGATGGCGGCCATGTTCCGCACGGCGAGGCGCACCACGGCCACCAGGTCATCGGTCTCCCACCAGCCCGCCATGTAGGCCTCGCCCAGCCCCACCTCGCCATGGAGCAGACCACCGCGGAAGACCCGGACATCCCGCACCCTCACAGTGGCGCGCAGATCGGACTCGGGATCCCCGAATCTGTGGACCTGTCCCAGTACCTCCACCTCCAGCCAACCTGCGCGAAGCCCCGCGAAAGCCTTCAGGAAGAGGCGCTGGGCGAGGGAGGTGGGGGCATCGGTGGGGTAGGACCGGGATGGGTGAACACTGGCACGCGCTTGATCCATAACCAAAGGGCCTCCCAGTGAATGGCGGTGATTACCTTAAGCGTCATCCAGGGGAAACGGATGAGCGTTTTCAATAGGATGCCGGCCGTCCAGGGCTGTTTCTCAAGATCCAAAGATACGTCTAGATTTAATTCTAGACAATCATATTCTGCGATGCGGACCTTCAGGCGCTCCCCGGGAAAGGTGAAGGCCCAGCGGTAGCGGCAGTCCATGGGCAGGAAGGGGCTGACATGGAAGTTTTTGGCCACATCGAAGCTGATCCCGCCGCGTCCTGGGTGGCCCTGCCCCACTGACATCCAATAGGTGTGGCGCTCCCGCCAGGGGATGTTGGTGACCTGGGCCATGACCAGTTCCAGGCTCCCGGCCTCGTCATAGCAGTAGAAGTAGCTCACGGGATTAAAACAGATGCCCAGGTAGCGGAGATGGGTCAGCAGGTGGATGGGACCGGCGGGGAGCTGGTGCCCCTTGGCCTCCGCGTCCCGCCGTAGCCGCTCGCGCAGGGGCAGGGCCGGATCCCCGAACTGGTCCGCCTCGTGGAAGGCGGCCCAATTCCAGCGGCCATAGCTGAGGAAGGGCGAGACCCGGCAGAGTTCTGGGATCCGGTCCACATCGAGGAAGGCCATGAAGAGCGGGTAGGTGAAGGCGTGGGCCCGGGGCCGGCGCCGGCGATGCCGCACCTTGCCCACATAGAGGCCAGGTTCGAGGGCGCTCAGCACGGGACACCCAGGTCACGCGCGACTTTGATTCCAGCTTGGACGCCACACTCTCGGTATCCACTGTGCGGATACGCGAGACCTCCCGCTTTGAGGCGCCCGTTCACCATGAGACACCCAGGTCACGCGCAACCTTGATTCCGGATTGGACGCCATCTTCATGAAACCCGTAGCCCCAGTAGGCGCCGGCGTAGTGGGTGCGGCCCTGGACCGAGGCGGGGCCGCTGACTTCGGCCCAGCGGGCCTGGGCGCGGATGGCCTCCCGGTCGAAGCGGGGGTGCTCGTAGGCGTAGCGCCCCGCGATGGCGGCGGGGTCCAGCAGATCCTCCGCATGCAGGCTCACGAACCAGTCCTGGCGGGTGGCCAGGGGTTGGAGGCGGTTCATGTGGTAGCTCAGCACCAGGCGGCCGGCATCCCGCTGGGCGCGGAAGTTCCAGGAGGCCCAGCCGCGCTGCTGGGGCGGCATGAGGACTGGGTCGTGATGGAGCACCGTGGGCGTGGGGTTGCAGCGGAAGGCTCCCAGCACCTCCCGCTCCGGAACGCTGGGATCGGCCAGCAGGGGCAGCACCTGGTCCCCGTGGCAGGCCAGCACCACGGCATCGAAGTGCAGGGTCTCCTGGCCTTCCAAATGCACGTGCACGCCCTCCGGGGAGCGTCGGAGGCTGATGATCCGCGCCCCGGTCACGATCCGCTCGCGATAGGGCCGGGTGAGGGGCTCCAGGTAGCGGCTGGTGCCGCCGGGAATGGTGCGCCATGGGTGATGGGTGCCGATCCCCAAGAAGCCGTGGTTGTGGAAGAAACGGGCCAGGGTCGCGGCGGGGAAGGCCTCCATGTCCACCAGGGTGGTGGACCAGACGGCACCGGCCATGGGGTAGAGATACTCGCGCCGGAAGCGCTGCGAGAAGTGGTGCTGGTCCAGGTATTCGCCCAGCGTCGGCCCCTCAACCGTCGGCGTGTCCAGCAGGGCCTTCGCCGTGCGGTTGAAGCGAAGCACCTCCAGCCAGAGCCCGTAGAACCGGGGATCCACCAGGTGCCACCGCTCCGTGAAGAGGCCGTTCAGGCCCCGGCTGCACCATGGAAAGGCGTTGCCGCTGGTGGCGAAGCTCATGTCGCTGGCGCAGGTGGGCACCTCCAGAGCCTCCATGAGCCGGAGGAAGTGGGGGTAGTTCACGCGGTTGTGGACGATGAAGCCCGTGTCGATGGGGATGGGCCCGTCCGGCGTAGCCACCGTCACGGTGTGGGTGTGACCGCCGACCCGGTCCTCCTTCTCGAAGACCCAGACCTCATGCTCCCGACTCAGCAGCCAGGCTGAGCTGAGCCCTGCGATGCCACTGCCGATGACCGCGATGCGGCTCAAAGCCGGCCCGAGGTCATGGCCGAGGTGGGAAAGGGGCGAAGGTCCCGGACGATGCGCAGCCAGCTGAGGACCTTCAGGGTATAGAAGGTTGGATCCACTTCCCACCAGCGGATGCCTTGGCGGCAGCTGGCCTGGTAGTGGTGGTGGTTGTTGTGCCAGCCCTCGCCCAGGGTGATGAGGGCCAGAATGAAGTTGTTGCGGCTCTGATCACTGGTGGCGAAGCGCCGGGTGCCCCACACGTGGGTCAGGGAGTTGATGCAGAAGGTGCCATGCCAGAGCAGCACCGTGGAGATGACGAAGCCCCAGACCAGGGCCTCCCAGGCACCGATGCCGGACCAGGCGCCAAAGGCGAAGGTGGCCGTGCCCAGGAGCCAGGGACAGATCCAGTGGTATGTATCCAGGAAGCGCAGTTCCGGAAACTTCGAGAAATCCTCGATGGCCTTGGGGTCGTAGTGGTCATGCTCGTCCGACAGGATCCAGCCCACGTGGGACCACCAGAAGCCGTCGGTCACGGGTGAGTGCAGGTCCTGGGGCGTGTCCGAGAAGCGGTGATGGTGCCGGTGGTGGGCCGCCCACCAGAGCACGCCCTTCTGGGCCGAGGTCTGGGCCACGAAGGCCATGAGGAACTGGGGCACGCGACCCATGCGGTAGGTGCGGTGGCTGAAGTAGCGATGGTAGCCCGCGGTCACCGCGAACATGCGCACCAGGTAGAGCCCCACGCAGAGCAGCACCAGCTTCCAGGAGAAGCTGAGCCACAGCGCCGCCAGGCAAGCCAGGTGGAGCAGCACAAACGAAACCGACGTGACCGTAACCGAAAAGGGCTTGCGCATGAACGACCCCAGGGAGGACTCCAGAGTACCCCAGGGAGATAGAGCGCCCGCAGGGGCAAAAACCTGGTCACGGAAGGCACGGAATAAAGAGGTTCACCACGAAGAAGGGAAGACGACGAAGCAAAGCCCGACCGCAGAAGGCGCAGAGAATATCAGGAGCGCAGCCTTCACCAATAAAGATGAAGCAGCCACAAAGAACACAGAGGGCACAAAGCAAGTTCTTTGTGTTCTTAGTGGCGATTGCTTTTATTAATTTCTTTGAGGCAGCACTGCTTGTAACGCCTTCCGGGCTTCACGGATGGCGGTCTCGGTGGTGGCCCAGTCCAGGCAGGCATCAGTGACGGAGCAGCCGTAGCGCAGGGTGGACAGGTCGCTGGGAATGGGCTGGTTGCCCGCCTCCAGGAAGCTTTCGATCATCACGCCCACGATGGAGCCGTTGCCGCTGGCTAGCTGGTTCACACAGTCCTTCAGGACCAGGGGCTGCAGCTCGGGCTTCTTGAAGCTGTTGGCGTGGGAGCAGTCCACCACGATGTTCTTGGGCAGCTTCGCCTTGGCCAGCGCCAGCTCGGCCATGGCCACACTTACAGTGTCGTAGTTGGGGCGGTCCCCCCCGCCCCGCAGGACCAGGTGGCCGTAGGCGTTGCCCCGGGTGCGCACCACCGCGGAGCGGCCCTGGTTGTTGAGGCCCAGGAAGCTGTGGGGGCTGGCCGCAGACAGGATGGCATTGATGCCCGTGTCCATGGAGCCGTCGGTGCCGTTCTTGAAGCCCACGGGGGTCGAGAGCCCGGAGGACATCTCCCGGTGGGTCTGGGACTCGGAGGTGCGGGCGCCGATGGCGGTCCAGGCGATGAGGTCGCCCAGATACTGGGGCGCAATGGGATCCAGGGCCTCAGTGGCTGCGGGCACGCCCAGCTCGTTCACCTGGAGGAGGAAGCGGCGGGCGGCCTGCAGGCCCTCCTCGATGTGGAAGGAATCATCCATGCGCGGGTCGTTGATGTACCCCTTCCAGCCCGTTGAGGTGCGGGGCTTCTCGAAGTAGACGCGCATCACCAGGAAGAGCGTGTCAGCCACCTCGTCGGCCAGGGCCTTTAAGCGTCGGGCATAGTCCAGCCCCGCCACGGGGTCGTGGATGGAGCAGGGCCCCACGACCACGAAGAGGCGTGGATCCTTGCGGTCGAGGATGCGCTCCAGGGTGCGCCGCCCCTCCACCACGGTCTGGGCCGCCGCCTCCGACAGGGGCAGCCGCGCATGGATCTCCTCCGGCGTGGGCAGGAGCTCAAAGGCTTCGATGTTCAGGTTCTCGGTCTGCTGCATGACGTTGGACTTCCCTGTGGCGGGTGGTTGTAGGCCCGCGTTTCAGCTGGCCTGGGCGTCGGCTGCGCCGATGCCCAGGTATACAAAAATGACCCTTCTTTGCTTCGCGTCTTCGAGGTGGATTGGTGCTTCCGTTCAGACGATAACAGGCAGGGGCAAGCCATCCAGGCAGGCGAGGCCCTTGGCCATTTCTGCGTCCGACAGGGAATGGTCGGAGAGCTTGCCGTCCAGGAAATCGCTGTAGCCGCTGAGGTCCATGAGGCCATGGCCGCTGAGGTTGAAGAGGATCACCCGCTCCTTGCCCTCCTCGCGGGCCTGCTTGGCTTCGCGGATCACCTGGGCGATGGCGTGGCTGGACTCGGGGGCGGGGATGATGCCCTCGGTGCGGGCGAAGAGGATGGCCGCCTCGAAGCACTCCAGCTGCTGGATCGCCACGGCGCGGGTGAGGCCTTCCATGACCGTGTGGCTCACCAGGGGGGCCATTCCGTGGTAGCGCAGGCCGCCCGCGTGGATGCCCGGGGGCATGAAGGTGTGGCCCAGGCTGTGCATGGCCATGAGGGGGGTCATGCGGGCCACGTCGCCGTGGTCGTAGACGAAGGGCGCCCGGGTGAGGGTGGGGCAGGAGGCGGGTTCCACGGCGATGATGTCGATGTCGGCCCCGTTGATCTTGTCCTTCACGTAGGGGAACGAGATCCCCGCGAAGTTGCTGCCGCCCCCAGCGCAGGCGATGACCTTGTCCACCTTGTGCTCGCCCAGGGCCGCCATCTGCTTTTGCGCCTCCAGGCCGATGATGGTCTGGTGGAGCAGCACATGGTTCAGCACACTGCCCAGGGTGTAGCGGGTCTTGCCCGTGGGATCGGTGACGGCCGCTTCCACCGCCTCGCTGATGGCGATGCCAAGCGAACCCCGGCAGTCAGGGTCCTGCTCCAGGATGGCGCGCCCGGCGGCCGTCTCCAGGCTGGGGCTGGCGATGCAGTCCGCGCCCCAGGTCTTCATCATCATCTTGCGGAAGGGCTTCTGCTCGAAGCTCACCTTCACCATGTAGACCTTGCACTCCAGGCCGAACTGGCCGCAGGCGAAGGCGATCGAGCTGCCCCACTGGCCCGCCCCGGTCTCGGAGGTGATGCGCGTGATACCCGCAGCCTTGTTGTAGTAGGCCTGGGCGATGGCGGTGTTCACCTTGTGGCTGCCCGCGGGGCTCACACTCTCGTTCTTGAAGTAGATGCGGGCAGGGGTCTTCAGGGCCGCCTCCAGGGCCCGGGCCCGGTGCAGGGGCGTGGGGCGGTAGCGCAGCAGGATCTCCAGAACCTCGTCGGGGATCTTGATCCAGCGCTCCTGACTCATCTCCTGCTCGATGAGGTTCATGGGAAAGACCGCCGCCAGGGCCTCGGGTGCCACCGGCTTCCCATCCGGACCCAGTGGTGGCAGGGGCGCGTGGGGCAGGTCCGCGGCCAGGTTGTACCACTGGCGGGGGATCTCGCTGTCGGGAAGGATGGAGCGGTTGGACATGGGAATCTCCGAATGGGCAATAAGCAGGGCCTTGGGTCAGCCCTGGGAACGGTGATGGTGGTCCAGCATGGCCCGCAGGGCTGAGTGGGGCTTCTTCAGTTCCCGGGAGCCGCGGGTGATCTTGCAGAGGCTGAGGCCCAGCTCCGCGGCGATGCCCCGCTGGCTCTGGCCCGCGTCCAGGCGCTTCACCAGCTCCCAGCGGGAGCTGATGCCCTGGGCCTCGGCGGGCGTGAGGATCTCCCGCAGGAACTGCTCCACCAGATGCGGATCCCCGGCCTCGTGGAAGAGGATGGCCAGCTCCGGCAGGCGGTCGAGGGTGTTTCTATGCATAGAAACACTTTGCCCACCCCGGCCCCCTCCGTCAACCTCCCGGCTGGCCCTTCCGGTGGCAAACATTGGGAATATAGGCAAATTAGCCCATTAAACATAGATGACAAATAGGGCTGTAATGTGGTGTAGTCCTAGGAGTGAATGTCGCAACAAGATGATGCATGGAGCATGTGTGGCCCTGATGGCGTGGGGAACCTACCTGGAGACCGGCCATCCGGAGATGGACCGTCAGCATCAGCGCCTGGTGGAGCTGATCAACCAGCTCTACCTCGCCCCCACCCCCCAAGGGGACCAGCCGACCGAGTTGCTGGTGGACTTCCTGGACTTCGTGGAGCGCCACTTCCAATGGGAAGAAGCACTCATGGAGCAGCTTCACTATCAGGACCTGGAGCAGCACCGGAGCAACCACAACCTCAAGCGCCTGGACCTGACCCGTTTGGGCCGCCTCTATCGCACCGGCGCCAACGGCTCCATCGGCGACTGGATGGTGAGCATGCATGACTGGTTCATTTCCCAAATCCTGCAGGAGGATCGTGGCCTGGCGGCCTTCCTGCTGAAGCTGGAAGCCGAACACCCCTCGCTCACACCGAACTGACGTGGACCGGTGACCCGCTTCACCGCACCGGTCCCCGGGTCTCCTCGCCCTCACTCACCAGGATGCCGTTGATGACGGTGCCCACGCAGTGGCTGGTGGTCTCGAAGGGATCCCCATCGTAGAGTGCCACGTCGCCATCCTTGCCCTTTTCCAGGCTGCCCACACGATCCGCGATGTGCAGGATCTGGGCGGGCGTCAGGGTGAGCGCCCGCAGCGCGGCGTCAAAGCCCAGGCCGTTGGACGCAGCCATGGCGGCCTCCCACAGCACCACGCGGGTCTTGGGCACGTAGCCTTCGTAGCCGCTCTGGAAGGTGAAGGGGATGCCCGCCGAATGCAGCTTGGCAGCGGTCTCCAGGCTCTGGTTCTCGGTCTCGCCATAGGTGCGGGCCATGCTGGGATGCAGGATCACGGGGACCTTGGCGGCCTTCAGCTCGTCCAGCACCAGGTAGGCCTCGGCGCCGCCGTCCAGCACGATATCAAGGTCGAACTCCCGAGCCAGGCGCAATAGGGAGAGGATGTCCTGGCTGCGGTGGGCCGTGACCAGCAGGGGTAGTTCCCGGCGCAGCACCTGACCCAGGATCTCCTTGCGCAGATCCCGGGCGAGCTCCTTGCCCTTCTCAGCATCCTTCAGCTTGCGGAGGTATTCCTGGGCGCCTACCAGCTCCGATCGCAGCAGGGCGATCTGCTTGGCGCGGGTGCCCGGGGCCTTGCCCTGGTCGCGGCTGCGGGCCCCATCGCCCAGGGTGGCGGCCACCATGGCTACGGGTTTCAGCACGCCGCTGGTGACCTCAGTGGCACTGGTCTTGATGATGAAGGTCTGCCCGCTGATGAGGGCGCCGGGGCCGTGGCCCGTGTGGACGGTCGTGATGCCCAGGCTGCGCAGGTAGCCCACCAGGGGATCCCGTCCGTTGTAAGCATCCAGGGCCCGCAGTTCAGGCTGCAGGGGCGCCGAGCCCTCCAGCATGTCCTGGTCGTGAGGCTGATTCAGAAGACCCGATAGCCCCACAGTGCTGCGGCCGTCCACCAGGCCCGGTACAGCCACCTTGGCCCTGAGCAACCTCAGCCCCTCGGGGATGCGGATGTCCGCTGCGCGGCCCACGGCGCTGATGCGGCCCTCCTGGATGAGCACCACCCCATCGGGGATGGCGGGACCGGCTACGGGGTAGAGCAGGTCGGCACGCACGGCCAAGGACTGGCCCTGGGGGGCTGGGGACTGGCCCTGGAGGGCCCAGGTCAGGGTGAGGGCAAGCAGGAGGCGGCTCATTCGTAGGTCTCCATGGCTTCCTCTTCCAGGAGGCGGCTGAGGTCATAGGTGTCGTGGCTGGCGCCCAGGCCGCCCACGGCGTAGAGGCGTTGGCGGGGATCGGCGCGGTCATAGACCTTGGCGCCCTCCACCCAAGTCTCCTCCACATGGGCGTAGACGCTCAGGGGATCTGCGCTGAGCAGCAGGAAGTCGGCGTCCTTGCCGGGCTTCAGAGAGCCGATGCGGCTCTGGAGGTCCAACAGCTTGGCGCCGCTGAGGGTGAGAGCTTCCAGGGCCCCCTGGCGGCTCATGCCCCCGCGCACGGCCAGCCCTGCCATGCGCAGGAACCAGCGGGAATCGGTGACGCCGTCGTCGGTGTGGAAGCCCACCAGCGCCCCCGCCCTTTCCAGGGCCGCGCCGTTGGTCAGGCGCAGGTCCTTGGTCTCCAGCTTGCCGCCGGGGCTGTCGATGAAAATGATGGAGGAGCCCACGCCGCTCTTGGCGATCTCGTCGGCCACCATCCAGGCGTCGCTCACGTGGTGCAGCACCACCTTGAAGCCGAACTCCTGCTGGAGGCGCAGCACTGTGAGGATGTCGTCGTGGCGGTGCGTGTGGTGGTGCACCACACGCTTGCCCTCCAGCACTTCCACCAGAGCCTCCATCGCCAAATCGCGGGCAGGCCGCTTCTTGGGATCGTCGCCGGCTTCCTTGAGCTTCCGCTGGTATTCCTGGGCCTTCACGAACTGCTCCCGTACCAGGGCCACGCTCTTGGCCCGGGTGCCGGGAAAGGGGCCCGAAGGGCGGCGGGGGTTGGTGCCGTTGGCCATCTTCATGCCGCCCAGGTAGCTACCGTTGGGCAGGCGGCCCATGGCCAGCACATCCAGGGTCGTGCCCTCCCGCAGCTTCAGGTACATGGTCTGGCCACTGAGCAGGTGGCCGGAGCCGGGCATGACATTCACGGTGGTGATGCCCCCGGCCCGGGCCCGCATGATCGAGGCGCTGCGCAGGTTGAGGCTGTCGGAGACACGCACCTCCGGTTGGATGGGCGCCGAGCTGTCGGCCCCCTCGGCACTGCCCACATGGCTGTGGCTGTCCACCAGACCCGGCATGATGACCTTGCCCCGGGCCTCGCGGCGCTGGGCACCGGCGGGGATGGCGGTGTCGGGGCCACCCAGGGCCAGCACCTTGCCCCCCTGCACCACCAGGACCCCATCCAGAATCTCGGGGCCCTCCACGGGGATGATCCGGGCGCCGATGAAAGCCTGGGCCTGTTCCTGGGCCTGCAGGGAGGACAGCGCGACCAGGGTCAACGCGTACAGCAGTCTTGTCATGGGAAGCTCCACGGGCAGTCTAGCCAGCCCCGGCGGAGGAGAGGGAGTTCACCTTGCTTGTTCTGACATTTTCTCGCTCCGGCACCCGCCCGCTGGGCATGTCGAGGTTTTATTTGTGATTCGTCCACCTTTTGAAGGCACAGCTTTCCCGGTCGCCTGACTAGGCTTGTGGAAGACCTCTTGCTGGAGCCCAAATGACCTTTGTCGAAGAGGAGCGGATGACCCTTCAGGCCATGGCCGAAGCGCACCCCACCCTGCGCGAGCTGCGGCTTGGGTCGCCCCCGGGCGCAGCCCGCTTCCTCTCCTTCACCCGCAGCAAGTCTGAGAACTGGCCCACCCAGGCCCTGGTGAACGACTTCCTGCAGTCCTGCGAAACCGCCCCCACCATCAGTTGGCATCCCGATCTGGACCGGGAAAGCACCATCACGGCTTGGCAGCGCTCCCAGGAGCCCCTGCAGGGCTAGGCCAGATAGGCTTCCAGCACCTTGCGAGCAGAATCCGAACTCTGCCCAAGTGCCTCCAGAGGTGTTCCAAACACCTCGCTTAACCGGTCACGGTAGCGATTCAACCTGGATAGGTTCACTGGTTCGGTGAAGAATATTCGCTCATCGTCCTCGGTGAAGGCACCCAGTGGATCAAGCACTTTATGGGATTCTGGCTCCAGAAGCAGCTGTCCACTGCACACAGCCGTCATGAAGGGCTGTGCCGCTGCATGCCAACCTACGATCGTGACACTCCCCTTGATTTCAGGCAGTCCATAGGTATCAGCAGTCCAGGTCCTAGGAGTCCGTGCCGGAACAATCAGAAGAACATCCGTCATGGGATGAGCGTTCAATTTCTCATCCAAGACCAGAAACTGTTCGGACGGGTCCATGGTGATCGCCGTCGCGCCATTCTGTCGAAGCGGAGCACTCAGGAAACGAACCGGGTCGATGTCCCCGTTCACCAGATGAAGGTAGATGGCGTAGACCCAGAAGATGATGTGTGGGGGGGTATGGCTGATCGGAGACCCGCCTAGGATTCTTGGCGCGAACCAGCCACCACGGTCATCCCCGGGGAATCGTTCGGAGCAGAAGCCGTCCACAGCCACGATGAGTTTGTTGAAAGATTCAAAGGGGTTGTCGACGTCCACGAAATCCCGAACGAGCCGCCTAATCTCGGCCAGTTCTGGGTTGCGGGTGTAGAAGGGGTAAGGACTCATTGCAACCGCCTGGGGCTCCTGGGTGCAGCAAGAAAGGGAGTAATGGATTCTGCCAAAATTTTTACGAGTCCGCCTTGTTTTTCACTGCCTTGACCCCTTCTCGGGCGAGAAGACACAAACGCTTCGCCAGGGTGGGTGTGAGGGAGCCCTTCGCACCAGGAAGGCATTCCGAAGAACTTCCGCGACGCGTGCGTTCTCTCAATCCTCCTCGGCCTCCTGAAGATGAGGTGCCGAGGCTTCCGTCGGCACGGCGGCGAGTTGTACATATTCGTCAACACCATGGAGGGCAAGAACATCGCCCACGGCCAGGGGGCGAGATTCGTGGGGGCCGACCAGTCTAAGGCCAAGGACCCCGATGGAGTGGAATACGTGCAGGAGCGCATAAAGCTGGCCAAGACCAAGGGCAAGGGATGGCATGACTACAAGTACTTGGATCCCAAGACTGGGAAGAAGCTACACAAATCTAGCTACATCGAGGTCTGGGACAACATGATCTTCGGCACCGGCATCTACATGAGGTAACTCCTCGGGCCTGTGTCGATCCTTGTCCGAGGAGGTCGTCCAGGCCGTCGGCACCTCGGGACAACACACAAAACGCAGTACCTCGGCCACCACCCAGCTCGCCTCCAGCCTCCATGAGGCTACCCGCACCATCGAGGATCTGGCTCAGACGGCCCAGCAATTAAGAACCCTCACGGCCCGGCTCAAGCTTGCCTGATGACGGCAGCCCCGAACTTCCGACTCAGGGCAAGGAAGGGGTTCGTCGCCTCCCAACGCTTAGCCAGTTACACCAATTCAACCAAGGCAGATTTCGCGGAAGTACCGGGCCAATCATGGGCGGAACCTGGGTGGATGGAGGATTAGCCCACCCGATACTCAGGGAGAGGGTTGTCTGGAACCAAAGATCAGTGTTGGTGGGGGTGGTGGAGATCCGGGTAGTGGGCTTGGATGTGGACGAGCTGCTGGTGGTCGTGTGGGTGGGTATGGGGCCCGTATTCAGGAACTCCCGTGGGATGCCCGTGCTGGTGGTGGTCGTCATGCCTGTGCTGCTCGGTATGCTCGGTCCCCTCGTGGCCGTGCTCGTGCACATGGCGTTCTGTCAGGTGCAGCCAGACACCCGCACCCATCAGGATTCCTGCGGCCGCAAGGCGGAGGGAGGGTGCTTCACTTCCGGCCGCAAGGGCCATCAGCACGCCCACGAAGGGTGCCAAGGAGAAATAGGCTCCCGTCCGGGCCGTGCCCAACTGGCGTAGCGCAAGGACAAAGCACACCAGGCTAAGCCCATATCCCAGGAATCCGAGGGCACCTCCGACCGCCCACTGCCAGAGCAAAGCCCGATCATGGTGAAGGAAGGAGGCCAATAGAATATTCGTCGTGCCGGCCATGAGGCCCTTCAGCATGGCGATCTGGATGGGGTCGCTTCCAGAGATCCTGCGGGTCAGGTTGTTGTCGAGCGCCCAGCAGAAGCCGGCCCCTGCCACCAGCGCCACGCCTGGCAGAGAGCCGCCCAGGGTGCCCTTGAAGGACAGCGCAACACCCCCCGCGAGGATGAGCGCCATCCCCCAGAAGATTCGGCGGTCATAGGCCTCCCGGAATGCGAACCAGGCCAGCCCCGTGGTGAAGACCCCTTCCAGGTTCAGGAGCAGCGAGGCTGACCCCGGGGCAAGGTGCGCCAGGCCATAGAGGAGTAGCACGGGTGCCAGGGCTCCCCCGAACAGGATAGCCCCGAATAGCCATGGGAACTCCCTGCGCCCCAGGGACGCTTCCGATCCTAGGCCCAGGCCCGCGCGGCCAGCCATACACAGGGCCAGGCCGACACCCGAGCCCAGATAGAGGATGCCCGCCATGAGCCAGGGGGACAGGGCGGCACTCCCAGTCAGTAAGGCCTTGGCGGCGGGAGTGCTGGCCCCGAACAGGAGGGCCGCCAGGATGGCGTAGCGGGGGCCTGAACTTCCCTTATTCAATTGCGCTCCTAAGGAGGATCAGTCGCCGAGGCCACAGGGTCAGATGATGTTCTGACTCCGCAGGAAGGCCTTGTCGTCGATCAGTTCCTGATAGGAACCCCGGCGAGCGATGTGATGGTCTCCGCCCAGCACCAGGGCGGTTCCGAACACTCCCGGGAGGTAATGGAAGTCATGCGTGGAGCAGATGATCGTCTTACCGGCCTTATTCAGGGAGAGCAGGACCTCGCCCAGGAAGTCCTTCATGCGTGGATCGAGCCCGTTCGTGGGCTCATCGAGCACCAGAACCTCGGGGTTGAGGGCCAGGACCGAGGCCAGGGCGACCTTCCGTTTCTCCCCTTCGCTGAGATGGTAGGGGACGCGCGTTCGCAGGTTGTCGATGCCAAGGAGTTGGAGGCAGTCCTCGACGCGCTTGGCGATGTCCTCCTCGCTCAGGCTCATCTGCCTGGGTCCGAAGGCAATCTCGTCGTAAACGGAGGTGGTGAAGATCTGCGCGTTGGAATTCTGAAACAGGAATCCGACACGCTGATGGAATCGTTTCGCGAAAATCGGGTTCTTAAGAGTCTTTGGAGAGACCTCCTCACCGTCAAATCGGTATTGACCCGTTTTGGCCAGGATGATGCCATTCAGAAGTTTGAGGAGGGTGGACTTACCACACCCATTCGGGCCGATGACCGCGACGGCTTCGCCGGGAGCAATGGAGAGATCCAATTGGGACAGAGCATCGTCTTCATCGTAGGAGCAGTAGACGTTGGTCAATTGGATCATTTCGCCCTCAGAAGGAAAGCCACATAAATAGGTCATCCGAAGTTGCGGACCTGGTTCCTTTTCGACCTCGAGGGTTCCTCCAGACCTACGAAGACTTGGCGGAATGAAGGGAGGACGAGTTGGAGCTCATGGCTCTGAACACCGCCTAGAGAAGGTTCTCTGAACGAGGGTCCAGGGGATGACCGGGGCGGTGGAATTCCACAAACTCACAACACCAGTTGCAGTAGGCGATGCCTTCCAACTGCTCGATATCGTCTGTGACTTCGGGGGCTGGGCGAGGCGTCATGCGTCGCCTCGCACCGATTTCGCGATGGCTGGAGCGTTGCCCAGGGCCAGTCCGGGGACAGGTTTGACACCCAGGAGAGGGCAAATGATTGGCCGCCACTCAGCCACCAGGTGTGTGTGAATCTCAGCTTCCTGCCGGAGGGCAGCCCAGTTGCGCACAGAATTTTCTACCTCTATTGATGCAAGCAGCACAGATCACCTCCAGAAAATTGAAATGGAACGTGCCAATGGGTGGAGCACGACGCCTTCATGGCGCAGTCGGGCCAAGCCTTCTCGGCGTTCGATGACAAGGACAAGTGCTAGTGGGAATCCGAAGTGATTGGGCGTCCCTGGTAAGTAATACGGCGAGATGGAAGGCCTGGGAATCCGCTCGATTACCGAATATGGGGAATCTCTCTTCCTCGGCATGGAGTCAGCATCCGAAATATTGAAAATTCGGTAATCGAGCGGATTTTCATTCGCTGAGGCCGGACGTATTACTTAGCTACGGAAGTCAAACTAGCCCGATTTCCTAAGAACACCCATCAATACCGGCCCATGCCGGGAGGGCGCAGCCTGTCTGGGTCTCGATTCCAACGCTAAGAATTCTGTTCTTAGCATGTTCCAAAACAATTTTTTCTGGAGGTGACCTGTGTTGCTTACACCAAGAGAGGTGGAAAAGCTCACGATCTTCAATCTGGCCGAAGTGGCCCTGCGACGGAAAGCGAGGGGCTTGAAGCTCAATTTCCCCGAATCCGTCGCTGTGATTTCGGCAGCTGCCCTGGAGAGCGCCCGTGATGGCGCAACCCTCGAGCAGGTCATGTCGTCGTCAAGGAAAGTGCTGACCAAGAAGGATGTGATGGACGGCGTCGCCGACCTCGTCCCCTTCATTCAGGTGGAGGGCGTGTTCACCGACGGTAGCCGCCTCATCACCGTCCACAGCCCCATCCAGTAGGCCTACCCCTCGAAAGGAGTTAGCGTATGTCAGCAATCATCAGTGTCAAAGAGACCGGTGCCAAATTTCTGGGCGGCATCGTGGTGGGAAAGGGCGACATCGAATTCAATGTCGGCCGTCCTGTCACCACCCTCAAGGTGCGCAATACGGGTGACCGCCCCATCCAGGTCGGTTCCCACTTCCATTTCTTCGAAGTGAACCGCGCCCTCTCTTTCGATCGTGCTGCCGCCTTCGGCCAGCACCTGAACATTCCTGCAACCACCGGCGTGCGCTTCGAGCCCGGTGAAGAGCACGAAGTATCCCTGGTGCCCTTCGGCGGCAAGCAGTGCGTCTACGGGTTTAACAACCTGGTGGACAACTGGGCTGGTGTCAGCTCTACCTACCAGCCCGTCAAGACGAACAGCGTCGAGGCCGCCAAGCAGCTTGGCTTCCTCTCCAAAACCAACTAGCCACAAACAGAGGGAGATGAGCGTTATGCCTAAAATGACAAGACCCGAATATGCAAGTCTTTACGGCCCCACCGTTGGCGACAAGATCCGCCTCGGCGATACCGACCTGTTCGTTGAGATCGAAAAGGACCTTCGGGTCTACGGCGACGAATCTGTTTGTGGTGGCGGCAAGACCCTTCGTGACGGCATGGGCCTCGACAACCGCATCACCAGTTCCGGTGGCGCGCTGGATCTGGCCATCACCAACGTGACCATCATTGATGCCATCCAGGGCATCATTAAGGCTGATGTTGGTCTGAAGGACGGCAAGATCGTTGGCATCGGCAAGTGCGGCAACCCCAACACCATGGAAGGGGTCACCCCCGGTCTGGTCGTGGGCGCAGCCACCGATGTCATCGCCGGCGAGCAGCTGATCCTGACGGCAGGCGGAATTGATTCCCACGTCCACGCCATCTGCCCCCAGCAGTGTGAGCACGGTCTGGCCAACGGCGTCACGACGTTCTTCGGTGGTGGTCTCGGCCCCACTGATGGCACCTGTGGCACCACCATCACCTCCGGCCCCTGGAACATCGAGAAGATGCTGCGCGCCTTCGACGGCCTGCCGGTCAATGTCGGCCTCCTTGGCAAGGGTCACGCCCAGAACCCCGCCCCGCTCATCGAGCAGGTCGAGGCTGGTGCCTGCGGCTTCAAGTGCCACGAGGATTGGGGCACCACGCCTTCGACCCTGCGCACCACCCTCCGCGTTGCGGATGAGCTTGATGTCCAGGTGGCCATCCACACGGACACGCTCAACGAGTCCGGGTACGTGGAAGACACCATCGCCGCCCTCGAAGGCCGCACGGTTCACACCTACCACACCGAAGGTGCCGGCGGCGGTCACGCCCCCGACATTCTCAAGGTGGTCGGCCTGAGCAACGTTCTGCCCAGCTCCACCAACCCCACCCTGCCCTTCGGCATCAACAGCCAGGGTGAGCTCTTCGACATGATCATGGTTTGCCACAACCTGAATCCCGGCGTTCCCTCCGACGTGGCTTTCTGCGAGAGCCGTGTGCGCTCCGAGACCATCGCCGCTGAGAATGTGCTGCATGACATGGGTGCCATTTCCATGTTCTCCAGCGATTCCCAGGCCATGGGCCGGGTCGGCGAGAACTGGCTCCGCACCGTTCAGGCTGCTGACGCCATGAAGCGGGGCCTGGGCAAGCTGCCCGAGGACAGCCCCAACAACGACAACTTCCGCGTGCTCCGCTACGTGGCCAAGATCACCATCAACCCCGCCATTGCCCACGGCATCAGCCACGTTCTGGGTTCTGTCGAGGTCGGCAAGATGGCCGATCTGGTGCTCTGGGAGCCTAAATTCTTCGGCGCCAAGCCCAAGATGGTCATCAAGGGCGGCCTAATCAGCTACTCCGTGATGGGCGATCCCAATGCTTCGCTCCCCACCTGCCAGCCGATCATCTACCGCCCCATGTTCGGTGGGTTCGGCTCCGCTCTCTCCGAGACTTGCCTCACCTTCGTCTCGCAGTTGGCCATGGATCGCAACATCAAGGAGAAGTACGGCCTGAACCGCCGTGTGATGCCCGTTAAGAACGTGCGCGCCATCTCCAAGCGCGACATGATCCGCAACAACATCACCCCCCAGTTGATGGTGAACCCCGAGACCTTCGCCGTGACTGTGAACGGCAAGCACTTGACGGTTGAGGCTCTCAAGAACATCTCCCTCAACCAGCTCTACTTCTTCAGCTAGTACGGGCCGTCATTACCCGGGTCGAAATTTCGACTGCACCCGGGTTGGCCATTTGTCGGGAGACGTCGTCCCCAAGGACTGTCGTCGGGGACGACGTCCTCCCGCCCTTCCAAAAACCTAGGAGGTCCAATGATCATTATCGAATCCGTGCTGGGCAACGTTAAGGACGCCGCCTGGCTTGACAGGGTCGCGACCGCCGCCTTGGACAGCCTTCCTCTCAACCAATGGGATGCGCAGAAGAACCGATTCCGGAAGATGACTGAGCAGGGGGCCGAAATGGCCGTTTCGCTCGAGCGCAATACCTTCCTCCGGGACGGGGACATCCTTGCCTGGGATGAAACGACGAAGATCATGGTCGTCGCCAGGATCACTCTGCGGGATGTGATGGTGGTGAACCTCGGGGCCCTGGCCACGAAGGATCCTGCTGTCATGGTCCGCACCTGCGTTGAACTGGGCCATGCCTTGGGCAATCAGCACTGGCCGGCCATCGTGAAGAACGATCAGGTTTTCATCCCCCTCACCGTCGATCGCAAGGTGATGTCCTCCGTGATGAAGACCCACAATTTCCAGGACGTGACCTATGAGTTCACCCCTGCCGACGAAGTCATTCCCTATCTCTTCCCCCATGAAGCGCGACGCCTCTTCGGTGGCGCCGAGCAGGAATCCCATGGGCTGAAGCCAGTCATTGCCGACCAACACGACCACGGCCAGGGCGCGCACTCGCACGGCCAACACGCGCACGCCCAGTCATGATCGCCCTTTCCGAAACGGCCCTCGATCCTGCTCCCCGAATGGATTGCTCTGCGGGCGATTGGCTTCGCATGCTCCAGTTCGGAGACTCCGCCCTACCCACAGGCGCGTTCGCCTTTTCCCATGGCCTCGAATCCGCTCTCGAACGGCGCGTTGTCCATGACCACAAGACCCTGCAGTCCTTCGTCAAGACCTCCATGGAGCAATCCGCTTCCGGGGATGCGGTAGCCCTGCTGGTTGCCCATGATGCAGCCCTGAAGGGTCGGGTGGACGTTGCCATCAAGGCCGACCGTTATGTCTTCAACCGTAAGTTGAATGAAGAGGGGCGGGTCATGTCGATCCGCACCGGGAAAAAACTCACTGAAATGGCCAGCCGCATCACCAGCCACCAGTCCCTGCAGGAATGGCTGCGCCTCATCACGACGAACGCGACGCACGGCACTCATCCCGTTTCCCTGGCCATGGTGTTCGCTGCCCTCGGGCTGCCGGCCCAGGGTTGTTTTGCCGTCCACCAGTACGGTGTGGCCACCGCCATCCTCAGTGCCGCCCTGCGCCTTATGAAAATCGATCATTTCGGTACCCAGGCCATTTTATTCGAGCTGACCGGGGACATCCCCGCGGCCTTCCTCCAATCGTCGAGCAAGTCGCTGGAAGACATGTCCAACTACGCGCCTGTCATCGACCTTCTGGCGGCAACCCACGTCAAGGCTCACATCCGCATGTTTATGAACTAGGTCAGACACAGCCTCAGTCGGGAGAAATTCAAATGAAAAAGATCACGCGCATCGGTATCGGTGGCCCCGTCGGCTCTGGCAAGACGGCCATCATCGAAATGCTCACGCCCCTGCTCCTGAAGATGGGCGTCATGATTGTCATCATCACCAACGATATTGTCACTACCGAGGATGCCAAGCACGTTCAGCGGACCCTCAAGGGTGTGCTGGTGTCGGAACGGGTGATCGGCGTCGAAACGGGAGCTTGCCCCCATACGGCGGTGCGCGAAGATCCCAGCATGAACCTCGCAGCGGTTGAGGACATGGAATCCAAGTTCCCTGACACCGATCTGGTGCTCATCGAAAGCGGCGGTGACAACCTCACCCTGACCTTCAGCCCGGCGCTGGTGGATTTCTTCATCTACGTCATCGATGTGGCCGCTGGCGACAAGATCCCACGCAAGAACGGCCCCGGCATCTCACAGTCCGACATCCTTGTGATCAACAAGACGGACCTCGCGCCCTACGTGGGGGCCAGCCTGGACGTCATGGATCACGACACCGCCCTGATGCGCCCCGGCAAGCCCTACCTCTTCACCAACTGCAAGACCGGTGAAGGGATCCAGGAACTTGCCGACCTCATCCGGCGCGACATCCTGTTCGATCTGCCGGTCCGGACCGAGGCGCTTGCCGTCCTTTGATCTCTGTTCTGGCGAGTCGCCAGCACGGGTTGTCTGATCGTGAAAAAGCATATCCAGAAAGGCGTCGTATGCAGGCGTTGATGCAATGTGTAGGTTCTGATCTTCTCGTCACTGATTCGGATGTTCCGGTCGCCCACAAGGTCCGTTCAGCGGCGTTCTGCCCGGATGCGCCTGATTCAAGGACCTGGGAAAGGGCCCAGCAGCTCGGCTCCGATGCCAGGGAACTGGCGCCATACCAGGAAGAGCCCGCCCAGATGGCCAGCGGATCTGTGGGGAAGAACGGGTACATGCGCATGAGCTTTGCCCGCAGAGATGAGCGAACGGCCATGATTGATCTCGATCACCGCACGCCCTTTATGGCGCAGCGCGCCCTTTATTGGGACGAGGCTCTGCCGAACATGGCTTGCGTCTATATCATTACGACCTCCGGGGGCACCCTGCAGGGCGACCGCTACTCTCTGGAAATCGATGTAGAAGCTGACGCATCGGCCCATATCACCACCCAAGGTATGACCAAGGTCCAGTCCATGGACACCAACTACGCCGCTCAGGCCCAGACCTTCAACCTGGGCGAAAACGCGTATCTCGAGTTCATGCCCGAGCCGATCATTCCGTTTCGCAATTCCCGCTTCATTACTGAAACCCACATCGTGCGCCACCCGACAGCCACTCTGATTTACTCGGAGATCCTGCTGCCCGGCCGACGCTACCACCGGGACGATGAGTATTTCGGCTTCGATGTGTTCTCCTCATGTGTCAAGGGCTTCGACCCATCTGGCGAGGAGCGATTCTGCGAAAAATATATCCTCGAACCTGAGCGCGCCGATCTGCGCCAGGTCGGTGTTATGGGGGACTTTGACGTCTACGCCAATGTCCTATTCCTTACCGCGAAGACCAATGCTGACGAAGTTCACGCCCTGGTGGGCACCGGTTTCAGCGTTGAGGACGGAATC
The DNA here is from genome assembly GCA_903913215.1 of uncultured Holophagaceae bacterium. GTDB lineage: Bacteria > Acidobacteriota > Holophagae > Holophagales > Holophagaceae > Geothrix. The sequence goes on along the minus strand of CAIWKE010000028.1, from coordinate 242,751 downwards.
GCCTGGGGAGCCAGCAAGCTGCCCAACGATGAAGGCCTGGTCTTCAAGGTGCTTGGTGGCGAAGTTAAACAAGTCAAAGACAAGATTCGGGACTTTTGGACCATCGCACGGAAGGTTGTTACGGGAGCCGAAGTGCCCCCGAAGTTCCTCTGGCGTTAAGTCGATCTTTCCACGAGGTGCCCCAGGGTCGAAGACCATCCGGGTGCCATGCCTTCCGAGAAACGCTGGTTGTTCTCAGCGACCCAAAACCAACCCCTTCACCATAGGAGTGCACCGATGAGTGCCACCGTTTCAACCAATCCCTGGACGCGAGCCACCGAGAACTCCGGCTTTCTCGACTACATCGACACCACTCTACGCGGCTGCGGCCAGGTCATCTTCATGGACAATCCGCTGACCGGATTGCTCAACTTCGTGGCCATGTTCTGGGGCGCCTATGCCTCGGGCTCTTCCCCCGCAGTAGCCTGGGGCTCCCTCATCGCCACCTTCGTGTCCACCGCGACTGCTTATGCGCTCGGCGTGGACCTCGATAAGCGCAAGATGGGCCTCTACGGATATAACGGCATGCTGGTGGGCTGCGGAATTCCCACCTTCCTGGCGGCCACGCCCATGATGTGGGGGTTCCTGGTTGTCGGAGCCGCCGCCTCCACTGTTGTCATGTTGGCCGTAGCCAATGTTTTCTCGACCTGGAAGACCCCGGCCTTAACCTTCCCCTTCGTGCTGACGACCTGGCTCGTGATGCTGGCTGCCTATGCGTTCCCCACCCTGCCGATCACCGGCTTGGGCCACGCGGCTCTGTCTCACGCCCCTGTGGTTGCGCATGCCGCCATGGGTCCTGTCGAAGTGGTCCGGGCCTCCCTCGTGAGCGTGGCGCAGGTCTTCTTCGTCAATAGCCCGATGGCAGGCTTCATCTTCCTGGTCGCCCTGGTGGTCGAGTCCCGTTGGGCTGCAGGCCTGGCCTTTGGCGGTGCGCTCATCGCCGTGCTCTGTGCCATGCTGTTCGGCGCAGACACGGGTGCGATCAAGGATGGCCTCTGGGGCTTCAGCGCCGTGCTTACGGCTGTGGGCGTCGGTTGCGTGTTCATGAACGTCGGCACCAAGACGCTAATCTACGCTGGCTTCGCTACGGTCGTCACCGTGGTGGTTCAGGCGGCGATGAACGTCACCCTGGGCACCCTCGGTGTTCCTACCTTCACCTTCCCCTTCGTCCTCACCGCCTGGCTGTTCCTGTTGGCTCAGCGCAACTTTGATTCTAAGACCAACTAACTCTTGAAGGGATGGCTGCGCGGGGGACTTCCCCTCCGCGCAGCCTTTCTCCGGCCTCCACGAAAGGTAGCTGATGCACATCCTGGACAACTACCTGAGTCCCGCCACCTGCGCTGTGATGACGGCCGCCATGGTTCCGATCTGGACTGTATCGGTCCGGAAGGTGCAGCGTGAACTCCCCAACTCCAAGATTCCCCTCCTGGGCATCGGGGCGGCCTTCACCTTCCTGATCATGATGTTCAATATTCCGGTTCCAGGCGGAACCACGGCCCACGCCATTGGCGGAACGCTAATTGCGGTCCTCCTGGGGCCTTGGGCGGCCTGTCTCGCGGTGAGTGTCGCGGTGCTGATCCAGGCCCTTCTCTTCGGGGACGGCGGAATTCTGGCCTACGGTGCCAACTGCTTCAACATGGCCTTTGTCATCCCCTTCCTGGGCTACTTCATCTACACGTTCTTCCGCAGTAGGGTCAGCGGGGCCCGGGCCCAGATGTTCTGCCTCGGTGCGGCCTCGTATCTGGCTCTCGTCGCAGCCGCCCTCTGTGTGGCCATCGAGTTCGGCCTCCAACCCGTCCTGGCGAAGGATGCAGTGGGCCTACCACTTTACTGCCCCTATCCACTTTCGGTTTCGGTCCCGGCAATGCTGATCCCGCACTTGACCATCGCCGGCTTCGTAGAGGCCTTCTTTACCGTGGGCGTCTTCGGGTTCATCAGCAGAGTCTCCCCAAGCACCATCTACGAGGGCCCGGAGAAACGGATTCACCTCGTGTATGGCCTACTCGTGGGCATGGCGTGTCTTTCGCCGCTGGGCCTCCTGTCCTCTGGGACGGCCTGGGGCGAGTGGCGCATTGAGCAACTCAAGGTGATGGCAGTCGGCGGTCAGGGGTTGGCCACGATGCCGTCACGTATGGTGCATGGTTTCCACATGAATGTCGCCTTCCCGGACTATGCTGTAGCAGGCATTCCCCCCTTCCTCAGTTATGTGCTCTCAGCGGTTGCTGGTGGAGCCTGCCTCATCGTGGTCTTCAAGCTGCTGGGCCTGATGCGGAGACGCGGCGCGGTGAAGACGTGACGACGCTTCTGCCGGACTGGCTCCAGGTCCATGAAGATTATGCCCCTAGGGCTGAGCGTGAGGCTTTCATCGACCGCAGCATCCTCTCCTTTCTAGGTGTCCTTACAATGGCCCGTCCTCGGGATGGGGCCGTGGAACCTGGGGTCCGGGTGGATCCCGTGGTCAAAATCGTCGCGGGTTTCATCGTGATCCTCCTGCTTTCGCTCACCCGGAGCGGCCTGTTCATGACCTTGACGGCCGTGGGCCTGTTGGTCCTGCTGGCCGGTCAACGAGGGGAACGAATCGTGGCTGTAATGCGGACCAGCTTGGTGGCGGGGGGCTTCACCATGTTGACGCTGCTGCCTTCGGTCCTGTTCGGGCATGCCTCTTCCATGGTCATGATCACCGGCAAGGTGCTGATCTCCGCGGCCACCGTGAAGCTTATTGCGGAAACATCCGAATGGGCCTCACTGACAGGGGCTTTCAAGCGCCTGGGGATCCCCGACCTCTGCCTTCTCGTCCTGGACATCACCCTCAGCTACATCACCCTCCTGGGCGAATTTGCCCTGGCCATGCTCTACGCGCTCAGGCTCAGGTCGGTGGGGAGCAATGCCGCCAAGGCAGCATCCCTGTCCGGAATTGCGGGAAGCCTTTTCCTCAAGTCCAAGGAGATGGCCGAGGAAATGTACGCGGCCATGGAGTGCCGCTGCTTCACCGGCGAGTACCGGGTCAGTTCGAAGCTACGCCTGGGCCTCAGGGAGTTCTCCCTTGGAACCGCAGTGTCCCTCCTGGCCATGGCTTTCCTGTTCCTCCGGGTGTAATCGCTCAGGCCTAGCCTCCCCCCACTCAACCACTTAGACAAGGAGTTCCAAGTGCTACCTCAGATTAATACCGGCAACACAGGATTCATGATCCTATGCGCCAGCCTGGTCATGCTCATGACCCCCGGACTGGCCTTCTTCTATGGCGGCTTGATGCACCGCAAGAATGTCCTGGGTGTCATGATCCAGAGTTTCGTGTCCATGGGTTGGACCACTGTCCTGTGGTTCCTGTTCGGCTATTCCATGTGTTTCGGCCCCTCCGTTCACGGGATCATCGGCAACCCTTTTACGCACGCACTCCTCCGGGGAATCGACCTCCAGAGCCTTTATCAAGGCAATGTCACCCTGGGCATCCCGACCTTTGTGCATGTCGCCTACCAGATGATGTTCGCGATCATCACTCCGGCGCTCATCACCGGTGCCTTCGCCAATCGGATCACCTTCAAAGCCTACATGTGGTTCCTCACGTTCTGGCTGATCTGCGTCTACTTCCCCTTCTGCCACATGGTTTGGCATCCTGATGGAATCCTGGCCCAGTGGGGCGTGCTGGATTATGCGGGCGGGATCGTGGTGCACAACACTGCGGGAATCGCGGCCCTGGCCTCCATTCTCTACGTCGGCAAGCGGAAGATCATCGATCACACGCCTCACAGCATTCCCCTGGTGGCCCTGGGCACTGGCCTCCTGTGGTTTGGCTGGTATGGCTTCAATGCCGGTAGCGAATTCCAGGTGGATTCCGTCACGACTTCCGCCTTTATCAACACGGATGTTTCGGCTTCCTTTGCGGCTGTTACCTGGTTGGTCATCGAATGGATGAACGAGAAGCAACCCAAGTTCGTAGGCCTGCTTACTGGCGCTGTGGCCGGTCTGGCGACCATCACGCCTGCTGCGGGCTATGTCTCTCCGGCCATTGCGGCCTTGATCGGCATCATGGCAGGCATCGTGTGCTACTACGCGGTGGCGCTCAAGAACAAGCTCGGCTGGGACGACGCCCTCGATGTCTGGGGTGTCCATGGCGTCGGCGGCATGATCGGTATCATCTTCCTAGGCTTGTTCGCGAACAAGGCCTGGAACCCGAACATCGTCACCAACGGGTTGCTGACCGGAGGTGGGTTCTCCTTCTTCGGTAAGCAGTGCGCCGCAGTCGCTATCTCTACAGTTTGGGCCTTCGTGTTCACCTACGGCATGCTCTGGCTCATCGATCGCGTCACCCCAGTCATTGTTGATGACAAGGTGCAGGCGAAGGGACTGGACTTGGGTCTGCACGGCGAAACGGCCTACTCGGACGATACCCACGTCCATGATGCGATCTAGCTCTATTCCAAGCCTGGGACTGGTGGCCCTGTTGGTCGGATCTGCCATGCAGGTTCGGGCAACGGCCCCCGGCCCTGGGCCTGGCCTTCTCGACCTTTCCACAGGAGGGGGCGTAGAGGGACGAGTTCTGGATGCCCGGGGTACCAAGCTCACTGGCGTCACGGTGGAAACACACGGACAGGGCGAAGGGCTGGGGAAGACGACCGTCACGGACGGGAGCGGTGTCTTCCGGCTCCAAGGATTGGCGGTTGGGCTTTACCGGGTCCGTTATTCCAAGAATGGTTACCAGGAAGGCTGGCGATCTCTGCGGGTAGAACCTCAGGATCTCCACCAGCAATGGACTCTGGTGCTCGCAGCCCTCCCCGGCGCCTCCGTGGAGGTCGTTTCTCAAGGATCGGGCTTCCTGAATTTCAGGGATCTGGATTCCACCGCCGTGGATCTGGCGGGCGTGGCGTCCAGCGCCAGCCAAGGGGTTGTCACCGAGGCTCGCTTGACGGGAAGGCCGATCCTCCGTCCGGGAGAACTGCTGGAGACTGTCCCGGGCGTGATCGTGACCCAGCACTCCGGGGGCGGTAAGGCCAACCAGTATTTCTGCCGCGGCTTCAGCCTGGATCACGGGACCGATTTCGCCACGACCGTAGCTGGATTGCCCGTCAATCTTCCCACCCATGCCCACGGCCAGGGCTACCTGGACCTGAACTTCCTGATTCCGGAACTGGTGAGTGCCATCCAGTACTGGAAGGGTTCCTACCTCGCCGAGCAGGGCGACTTCTCTAACGCCGCCGCGGCGAACGTCAACTACGTTAACACCCTGGATAGGGGGAATCTCAGCCTCGAATTGGGGGGGATGGGCTACCGACGGATGCTGTACGCGGCGTCCACCGAGGTCGGGAGCGGGCACTTCCTGTATGCCCTGGAGGACTATCACAACGATGGTCCCTGGGATCGCCCGGATGACTACCGGCGCCTGAATGTCTTCCTGCGCTACAGCCAGGGTGGACCTGAAAATGGGTTCGCGGTTTCGGGGTTCGGCTACGGCGGTTCCTGGAACTCCAACCACCAGGTGCCTCAGCGGGCCATCGACAGGCGAATCATCAGCCGCTTCGGCACCCTGGACGCCAGTGATGGGGGGCAGACGAACCGGGAAGCTCTCACCCTGGATTGGAGGCACACCACCGAGGGGCAGCAGACCCGCTTCGAGGCCTATATTTCCAAATACGAAGTGAATCTGTGGAATGACTTCACATTTTTCCTGAATTCACCCGCCCATGGAGATCAGGTCGAGCAGGTGGATCGACGCTGGAGTTACGGCTTCCATCTCAGCGAGCTTTGGAACCAGGAGGTGGCTGGCTCTGAGCTGGATAACCTCGCCGGTATCCAGGGGCGGCGAGATGCCATTTCCCAGGTTGGCCTCTTCCCCACCCAGGCCAAGCAGCGCTGGGCACCGGCGCAGGCTGATGACGGGATCGACCAGGTTCAGGTTTCCGCCTATGCCCAATCCACAGTGCGCTTCCCCTGGCCCATTAGGGCCGTCCTCGGACTGAGGGAGGACCACTATTTATTTCAGGTCGCCAATCGAGCACCACTGCCCACGGGCATCGACTCCAAAATGCTACAGGGGTGCAAGAGCGCCAGCCTCCTCAGCCCGAAGGTAACCTTCGTCTTTGGACCCTGGGGATCGACTGAGTTCTATCTCACGCGAGCCGATGGCTTCCATAGCAACGATGCCCGGGGGATCGTCCAGCGGGAGAACCTTTCCGGTGCCCAGCTCCAGGTGGCGACACCCCTTGTCAGGTCCCGGGCTTTGGAGCTGGGCTTTCGATGTAAACCGTTGGATACCTGGCAGACCAGCCTGAGCCTGGTCCGCCTGGATATGGACTCGGAGCTGGTCTTCAGCGCGGATACTGGGACGACGGAACCTTCGCGGCCCAGCCGCCGTATCGGCGTGGAGTGGTCCAACGACCTCAGCCCAGTCCCGGGGCTGAACATCGACCTCGACTGCGCCTACAGCAGGGCCCGCTTTCGGGATGAGAATCCTGAGGGCAACCACATCCCCGAGGCCATCGAAGGCACGGGAAGTCTTGGGGTGTCGGCGAAGAACGGCTCGGGCTATTCAGTGAATATACGGCTCCGGTATTTCGGCCCCCGGCCCCTGCTCGCAGATGATTCAGCGCGGTCCCACGCATCGATCTTGGCCCAGGTCCGCCTGGGGTGGGAGTTGACCAAGAGGATCGCACTCAGCCTGGAGGTGATGAATCTGTTGAATGCCAAAGTCAATGACATCGAATACATGTATGCCTCCCGCCTCCGTGGGGAGACCGCGGAAGGAGTGGTGGACCGTATGGTGCATCCCAGTGACCCCCTGTCCATCCGGTTCACGTCCACTTTTCGATTTTGACCTTCCTTGAACCAGATGATGACCCCCTTCAACCAATAGATTGAACCAGCATTACCCCTATCCGGAGTGACAGCCCATGTCGGCCAGAGCCATCTTGAAAAACATGCCCAAGTGGCACAAACCCCTCGAAAAATTTGAAGGGTTTGTGGTCGCGGCGCTCTGCCTCCTGATGGCGCTCCTGGTGATGGTGATGTTGGCCGTGGTGGGCTACATCTTTTTGACTCGAGTGTGGAAATTCGCTGCCCACATTGGCGACTTTTCAGAGCTCCAGAAGGCCTCCCTGCATTCATTCGCCGGGATCCTTCTGGTCCTGCTCGGGCTGGAGCTGCTCGAGACCGTCAAGATCTACTTCCGGGAGCACAATGTGCGAGTCGAGGTGATTCTGCTACTGGGCTTGATCGCCATGGGGCGGCACGTTCTCGAAATAGATCTGTATTCCATCAATCCGATGGTCCTTTTCGGATTCTCAAGTCTCGTACTGGCTCTGGCCGTGAGCTATTTCTTTGTCAAACGCGCCCAGACAGCGACCCCTATCATTCCGTGCTCAGGCGTGCGGCGGGGCACCTTCCGCAGGACGAGGGAAACGCCCCCGGTTCTCTAGCCCGGAAGGGCCCTTCCATTCCCACGAACAGGAGCACCCGTGCGAATCTCCAACTCCGATCACATTCTCGACGCCCATCAACTCGAGGCCAACCTCCAGAAAATATGCTGGGAAATCATGGCTTCCCTGCGGGAGGAGGAGTCGCTTGTGGTCATCGGCATCCATACCCGCGGCATCCCCCTTGCCGAGCGCCTGACCGCGAGGTTGGAGGCCGGCCTAGGGCGGCGGGTTCCCAGGGGCATTCTAGACATCGGAATGTACCGAGACGACCTGTCCGAGATCAGCGGCAGCCCCATCTTGCGCTCCACGGACATCCCATTTGACTTGGCAGGTCGTACGGTGGTTCTTGTGGATGACGTGATCTACACCGGCCGTACCGTCCGGGCGGCACTGGATGCCATCCTCGACCACGGCAGGCCGCGTCGGGTGTGGCTGGCGACTCTGGTAGATCGCGGGGACCGGGAACTACCCATCCAGCCGGACTTCTATGGCATCCGGTTGAATCTCGGGGCGGGTCAAATGGTCTCGGTGAGGGTCCAGGAGATCGATGGTGATGACTGCGTTCTGCTTGGAACCAAAGGTGAACAGGAAATTAGCCACTAAGGCACCACACGTGAGTTTCCATCTGGAGATTGCATGCGAACGATGATCCTACTCCTGGCTTCGGCATGGCTTGGGGGCGCACTCGGTGCTCAACCCCCCCCGCCGCCCCCGCCCCACTTCGGGGATGTCACCTTCAATGGTTCCACCACCCTCGGGTCTCAGTACATCTTCCGCGGGCTCACCCAGACCGACGGCAAACCTACCGTCCAGGCCGAACTGGATCTGGTCCATCCCGCGGGCTTTTACGCAAGCCTCGCACTCAGCAACATTTCCTGGATTACGGATCAATTCTCCGCGGGGCCGGCCTCCGCCTGCGTGGAAGTGGACCTGTTTGGAGGCTACAAGTGGGGCTTCGCCAAGGACTGGACCCTTGATGTTGGGTTGTACCGCTACCTCTATCCGGGCAACTACAACACTCTGGCTAATTACCATCCCGATACCACTGAAGGCTATCTGGGGATCAGCTACAAGTGGCTAAGCTTCAAGTATTCACGCGTGCTTAGCGAAGAAAACTTTGGAATCGCCGATGCCAGGTGTTCCAGCTACCTTGATCTCAATCTGGGCATCCCACTAAGTGATAGCGGTTGGACGGTCTTGCTTCACGGAGGCAAGACCACCTTCAGCAGCGGTCATACCGGGAACAGAGATTCCCTTAATTACACAGATTACAAAGTCGGCGTTATGAAGGAGCGTAAGAGCTACACTCTCGCCCTGTCAGCCACCCACGCCGACACGAAAGACCAGGGCTACAATAACGCCATGGGCCGCAACATTGGCAAGGGTCGCATGACGCTTACCATCGCCAAGAGTTTTTAAACACGGAATGCCAACATGTACCGTAAAGGGCGCATCTATCGCCATGCCCAAAAATACGTTTTCCAGAAATTATTAAATCGGTAATCGAGCGGATTCTCAAAAACAGCACCAGGCCTTATTAATTACCTACGGCAGTCAATTCGAATTCCCTTGACCACGCGCCAACAGGAGCACAAATGAAGCATCGCATCCAGTCCATCATCGGAAAGAATCATAGTCTTCGTGGCATTGCGGCCATGGCCTGCCTTGCCACCGTGGCCCAGGCAGGTGGCACCATGACCTTCGGGCCGGACAAGACCATCAGCATCGGCGCTGGCCTTCGCGCCAGCATCTCCAGCACTGAAAATGGTGCGCCTAATGGAACCTCCAATGCCACCGATTTTAATCTGGACAGCATCCGCCTATACACGGATTTGTCGCTGAACAAGATCATCAAGGGCACCTTCAATGTGGAGCGCGGTGGCGACAACAGCGTCCAGGTGATGGACGCCATCGGCCGCTTTGAATTTTCGGATGGGTTCAATGTCTGGGTGGGCCGCATGCTTCCCCCCAGCGACCGCTCCAACCTGGACGGCCCCTACTATCTCAGCACCTGGTCCTTCCCCATGGGCTCCCAGTACCCCGCCAAGTTTGCTGGCCGCGACAACGGCGTGACGGTATGGGGCAAGCTCCTGGATAAGAAGGTGGTGTATTCCGTGGGCGCTTTCCAGGGCCACAACCGTTTTGCCGGCGCCTCCAATGACTCCGCGCAGCCCCTCTACGCTGGCCGCCTCCAGGTTAACTTCTGGGACGCTGAGCCGAATCCCGCCTACTACTGCAGCAGCACCTACTACGGCAAGGAAATCCTGGCCCTGGGTGTCGCCTCCCAGATGCAGAAAGATGGCGTCGGTACCGTGGCAAAGAAGGGTGACTACAAGGGCCTCAGCGTGGATGGCCTGATGGAGACCAAGGTTGGCAGCGGTTGGGTGACGCTGGAAGCGGCCTACTACAAGTACGACACCGGCAACGTTGTTGACTTCAACACCCCCAGCACCGCAGCTCCCACGGCCAACGTTGGTGGCCTTGCCCAGGGCACTTCCAACCTGTTCAGCGCGGCCTACCTGTTCGCCGACAACGTGGGAGCAGGTCGCCTCCAGCCCGTGGTCCGCTATCAGAAGTTTGATGCCGACCTGGCTAAGGGCGTCACCAAGCGCACGGACTTTGGCGTCAACTACATCATTGAGGGCCACAACGCCCGCATCAGTGCCACCTTCTCCAAGGTCAAGATCGGCAATGGTCCGGACTCTAACGGCTTCATCGTCGGCACCCAGCTTCAGTTCTGATCTGCGCTGGAATGCCAGAGCCCCCCGCCTTGCGGGGGGCCTTTTTGTAGGTTCCAGTAGGGTGGGTGAATTCATCCGAATTTACACGTTGTTAGCAATTTCCCTCAACAAGAGAGACTTGATGATCCACCTCCCCGTATCCGAAGCGGGAAGGATCACCACTGCTGGAGCGGGTTGTGGCGCTTGTATTAGGGCCCAGACAGAGGCTGAGACATAACAACACACGGACGAGCATTCCATAGGGTCCATTGCCTATGTGGTCCCGTTGGAAAGTATGTCGATGGACGAGAACCCTTTTCACTGGATACTTATCACTGCTGCAACTCACCGATATTCAGACACAGGGTCTACCCCCGCAAAGGAAACCTGATTCATAGCTCAACCTTTTTACTGTTGCGTCTTACAGATAAGCAATAATGAAGTCATGCCCAACCAGGCCTTCTTCAAGTTGCCATGCTCCGAGAAATGTCTGTCTGGCGAGGCTGGGGCGGCGCTGACTCGCCGAAGGCTCCTGCTAGTGGATGACGACCGTAGCTTGTTGAACAACCTCGTCAGCCTGTTGAAACTCGAGCGGCCTGAGTGGGAGGTCGCTACCGCCAACAGCGGCGCTGAGGCTCTCAGCTACCTTCGGGCGGAGCGACCGGACCTGCTTGTGTCGGATATCCAAATGCCAGGAATGGACGGCCTGGGATTGTTGAGTGAGGTAAGGTCGGATCCCGACCTGGGCACTCTCCCATTGATTTTCATGACGGCCAAGGATGACCGGGCAAGCCTGCGGGAAGGCATGTCCTCGGGCGCTGATGACTACCTCACCAAGCCATTTTCCATCGAAGAACTGATCCAGGCCATTGAAGCCAGGTTCCGCAGGGTTCATGGGGATTCCGCACCGTCTCCCCTGGATCAGGAGCTGAAGGACCAGGTGGAGAAGGTTCTCTCAAGGCGCGAGCGGGAGGTCCTGGCCCTCATTGGCCGCGGGCTCGTCACCAAGGACATCGCCAGTAGCCTGGTGGTCAGCCCACGCACGGTGAGCAGCCACCGGGAGCACATCATGCGCAAGCTCGATACCCACAATGCTGCCGCCCTTGCCGCCCTCGCTGTCCAGGCGGGCCTGCTCTGACGAGACCTCAGGTAGGCAGGGTAAACCAGAAGGTGCTGCCGCACCCCAGTTCGCTATCCACGCCAATATGCCCACCATGGGCTTCCACCGCCATCTTTGCAAACGTGAGTCCAAGGCCTGAGGACTGGTGACGCTCGGGGCCCGGTCCCGCACCCTGGTTATATCGTTCGAAGATGTGCACTTGGTGTTCCGCGTCAATGCCCGGGCCCCAATCCCGCACTTCAACACGGATTCCTTCGTCAGTCTGGCGGAGGCTCACCTGAATCCCTCCTGGAACCTGAGGTGTGAATTTGACAGCGTTAGACACGAGGTTCAGTAGGATCCGCCCCACAAGAGGAGCATCGCAGATCACCGGAATGGGGTCGGGCGGAAGATCTAATACCAGGCAGCCAGCCTCCTGGAGCGTCCGCAACGGCTGGAGAGAACCCTGGACGATGTCCCGGAGATCGCAAGGCTCCCTGTGGAGTTCCATGGCGCCGCTTTCCATTTTGCTCAAATCGAGAACGGTGCTAATCATCTCCCGCAGAAGGAAGGCCGTCGCAAGGGCATCCTGGACCACTTGGGGACTTTCGGTACCCAGCTGGTCTGGCTTCATTCTGCTGAGGAGCTGCAGATTCAGAAGGGAGTTCTGCATGAGATTGCGCATGTCATGCACCACCATGTGAACCAGGGTGTCGCGCATGGCGGCCATCTCGTCCAGTTCCCGGTAGCTGGTTTCCAGGGCCTGGTTCTTGCTCTCAAGCTCCCTTCGAAATTGGTGGATCTTCAGGTGCACCAGGACCCGTGCCCTGACCTCTTCGAAGAAGAAGGGTTTGGTGATGAAATCCTCGCCCCCGTGCGCGAAGGCTTTTACCTTGTCTCCCGTGGCGTTCAAGGCGCTCAGGAAGATCACGGGAACGGCTTTGGTTTCCGGGTGTCCTTTCAGGCCGAGGCAGACCTCATAGCCGTCCATGCCGGGCATATTGATATCAAGCAGGACCAAGTCCGGGGCCCTGCGGTGAGCGGCTTTGAGAGCCATAGCGCCGTCGGGAAAAGCGATCACCTCGCAGCCGCACTCCTGGAGCATGCGTTTGAGCAGCATCAGGTTGTCTGGCATGTCATCAACGATCATGATGCGCGGGCGATTAGGCCGCTCGATCTCAGTCACGGAATCTCCCACCCATCAAGCCAACACCAAGAGAATCTGCCGATAATCAAACTGCTCCGTAAGCATTTGCAGGTGGCGGGCCAGATCCGCCTCAAGGGGGTGGACCTCACGGAGCACGGTTTCTGAGAATTGATCGATTTCGCCATTCTCCAATAGGGTCGCTAGGTGCATGCGCATGGGCACCGGCAGACGCTGGGCCGCGTCTTTTCTCGTCTTGGTCGCAGCCAAGGGCGCTGACCGGACCGATGACTGATCCTCGCCCGCATATTCCAGGTGCACGCCTGGAACAAGCGCCTGGATCTGGATTAACAGGTCGAGGAGGAGGATCGGCTTCCTCAGAAAGCCGGCCACTTCGCTTCCCTTCAGTAAGGGGGCGATTTCCTCCACGGAGCGAGCCGTGACGACCACAATGGGAATGTCCCGCCATGCGTCGTTTGCCCGAATCAGTTGGGTGGCCTCCAGGCCATTTATGACGGGCATGACCCAGTCCATGAGGATCAAGTCGGGGCGAATGGTGGCGAGTTGATCCAGGCATTCCTGACCATTCACCGCCTCTGTGACCTGGAAGCCGAAGGGCTCCAACAGGACCCGTATCAATTCCCGGTTCAGGGCGATATCTTCCACTAGGAGCAGGTGGGGAACATAGGAGTCAGGCGCGAGGCCTACGATCTCAGAGAGGGTGGCCTTGGGTTTCGCCAAGGTCCCTGCGCCCATTCCAGCGTGGAAGTGGAAAAAGAAGGTGGAGCCTTCTCCCTCGCGACTGCTCACCGTCAGATCGCCTCCGAGGAGTTGAGCGTGCTTTCGGCTGATCGCCATGCCAAGGCCGGTTCCGCCCTTTTTGAGTCCGGCCTCGGCTTGTTCGAAGGCATCAAAAATTTTGGCCAGATCCTTGCTCGAGATGCCAATACCTGTGTCATTCACCTCGGCCACCACGACCAATTCCCCCAGGTGATCCTCGGCACTCCGCACCCGGACCTTAACCTCCCCCTGATCCGTGAACTTCAGGGCGTTGCCGAGGACATTGATCAGAACCTGCATGATCTTGGTTGGATCCGAGCGCAGGTGGCCGGGCAGGCCTTCCTGGAGTTCAAGGGTGAAGCGGAGGCCCTTCTCCTCCATTTTGACCCGGAACATCGTGACCACGTCCGCGAGCAATTGATGGAAATCGAAGTCCGTGGCTTCCACGACACTTCGCCCGGCGTCCAGTTTGGACATCTCAAGGATGTCGTTGATCAGGTCCAGCAAGTGATAACCGCTGCGGCTGATGGTGGCCACATGGTTCTGGTGTCGTTCCTCCAGGGTCGAGTCCCGCTGCAGCAGCTGGGTGTAGCCGAGCACCGCATTCATGGGCGTGCGGATTTCATGGCTCATGTTGGCCAGGAAGGCACTCTTGGCCTGGTTGGCATCCTCCGCTGCGGCCACAGCCTGTAACAACTGAGCTGCGGTTTCCCGTTCCACTGTCACATCGTCAACCATGATGACCAACCCGCTGGCGGGCGCCGCCATGTCCAGAGGCCTTGGGGACATCCGGCCCATGAACGTGCTGCCGTCCTTGCGCACCAGGCGCTGGTCGAAGTGGAAGGGGCCATCGCTCCTCATGGCGGCATTGAAGGCTGTGACTGCTGTCTGGTAGTCGAGCTCATCGAAGTACCATCTGCGGGCCGTTTCGCCGATCATCTCTCCCGGCTGGTAGCCGAAGATCTCCTCCATCATCCGATTGCAGCTGATGATGCGCCGGTCCTTGAGGAGCACGATCCCGGAGGTGGCCGCCTGGAAGATGGCGCTGAGCTGCTTGTTGGCCACCTGTAGGGCTTCGGTCTTCTTTTCCAGTTCCAGGGACTGGATTTGGGTGGCCTCCAGCAACTGCTGGGCCCGCCAGGCCCGCAGCACGATCTCCAGGGGAGGCGCGATCATCTCCTGGACCTTGGCCAGGAACCGCTGTTGCAGATCCTGGAGCACTTGCGGGCAGGTGAGTTCGATCATCGCCACGATCCTGCTATCGATCACGATGGGAATGAAGATTAGCACCAGGTCCGGGGCTTTATCTTCTGAGCAGATCAGGGGGGAAGTGACGTCGATTGCATCGAATGTTTGCTCCAGACCTTCTGGGTCCAGCAGGAGGGTTGTGCGGAGCGAAGGCAGGGGACAGGCGTCTCCCTGCCCATGGCCAAAGCCCCCAAGGAAGGCGAGATTCTTCATCTGGTCGTCAAGGTAGAACATGGCCCCTTTCGAGGCGTGGAGGACCAAGGCCAGCTGCTTGAGGAGCATCTCGGTAAAGTCGGCGAGATTATTGGTGGCCTGGGTTTCGGCGATGATTCCCTTCAGGCCGGTCTCGACCCAACGTTTGCGTTCCTCCGCTTCTGCAGCAAGGCGGAGGTCTTCGAGGGCCTTGGCAAGATTGCCAGTCTGAATCTCATGGCTGGGGAGATCCTCGCTGTGGTCCCCGTTCAGGATCTTCCTCACCTTGGCCACGGAGGTCGCGACCGGGTCCATGACCCGTCGTTGGACGAACCACGAAATTCCCGCAATCAGAATGATCAGGTTCACTGTGTACACGGCGATCAGGGTGAGCCGGAGCCGATCCGCGGCATTGGCCTGGGCGATACCTTCCGCCGTGAGTCGGGCTTCCAGTTCACCCTGAGCGATTCGGGTGGTATCCACGATGGCGGCCTTGGCCTCCAGATACTCCTTGCCATAAGCCAGTTTCAGAGCCTCAACCAAGTCCCTCTTGGCGGCGGCCGCGAAAATTCGGTTTTCCAGGGTGACGAGTTCATCTGAGAATTGTTTTGCGAGCTGAAACTGCCAGATCTCATTCTGGGTGAGGCCAAGCCTCTTCAGTTGATCGAGGGCCGAGTCGCGAGACTTCGTATGGAGCAGTTCCTCCTCGAATTGACGGCGGTAGCGCTCATCGCCGGTGGCGGCGTAGGCGCGGACCGAGCCAGTGAGCCTATCACTGCCATCGAGCAGGGTTTCGCAGGCCCGAATGGCGGCCACCAAAGACTTGGTGGATTGAAGGCTCAGCTCCACCCGGGTGCTGAACAGGGTTGTGAGGCCAAGACTGAGGAAGGTAAGGGCAACTCCGAATAGGCCAAAAAAGAACCCGGTGGGATTCTGGCGCATGGGCTGCTCCCTTCTCACTGGAGAAACAATTTGGAGCTCAGGCTTGCTGTCTGGTGCAGAGCGGCTATTTCCCAAACGTCCCCACAGCAGATTCCTTAGGCAGTCCTAGGGACGCAAAAAAAATCAGACTCTTGTCGCTTTGACCGTTCTGAAAAATGATCAAGGAATAAAAGCCTGGCGTTGGTCTGAATGAAGGGATTTTGACCTTCATTAACATAGCAGACCTACTTGGCAATGATTGAATGCAATGAATCCATTCATGCGAACGTCCATAGATCAAAAAAGGCTTCCACAGCATTGAGGAGCAGGCAGATCACCTTCCCGGCATTGGCCGATAAGCTCGTGGATTCAGAGGAGCTTCAGGTGATCCGCCTTGCTGGGAGGATGTTACGGCCGAATTCGACCTTGGAGAATCGGCTCGATTACTGAGTGGTCCTGATTTTTACGGTGGGCTCGTCTGAAGTCGCGAGGTTGGGCTTCTGGAACTCGATCCAACCCAAACCGCGGAACCCATTCAGGGCGTGGGAACCCGGATACCAGGGGTTACCTTGCTTGCGCAAGCATGTCTGGCCTCAAACTGATGGCTACAAGGAACGTCTGCAGTTCTCTTATGCCGAAGGGTTTAGGTAGTAGGGAAACGCCAGGATGGGCCGCGGCAAGATCCAGGGCCGTCTGATCGACCCGGCCGGTGCTCAGGAGCACCGGAACTCCAGGGTACATGGCCCGAAGGAGCGGCAGGGTGCCAACCCCACCCAGTCCAGGCATGTTCATGTCGAGGATGACGACATCGGCCTTGACTCCCGCTGCCAGCATGGCCAGGGCCTCCTCGCCACTCTGGGCTGTGGACACTGCCTCGTAACCCAGTCCCTCCAGGATCATCTGGACCGCGCTCTGGATCAGGTCATCGTCAT
The DNA here is from genome assembly GCA_903913215.1 of uncultured Holophagaceae bacterium. Taxonomy (GTDB): domain Bacteria; phylum Acidobacteriota; class Holophagae; order Holophagales; family Holophagaceae; genus Geothrix. The sequence continues at coordinate 226,267 of CAIWKE010000028.1, read as the reverse complement.
CCACCAGCAGCACCTTCAGGCGCCCTGAGGCCATCAGGGTGGGCTCGGCCGCCGCCACAGCGGCAACCCGGGCTTCCCGCACGCTGGCGGGGAAGCACAGCACCACGCGGGTGCCCTTGCCGGGCTCGCTCTGGATCGCCAACTTCCCCCGGTGGGCCTTGACGGTGCTATGAACCATGGACAGTCCCAGTCCGGTACCCTTGCCGACTTCCTTGGTGGTGAAGAACGGGTCCATGGCCTTGGCCAGAATCTCCTGGCTCATGCCCATTCCGGTATCTTCCACCACCACCTCGATCCAGTCGTTGTCGACATTGCGTGTGCGGAGGATGAGGGTTTTCTGCTCAGTCATGGCCTCCACGGCGTTGACGCAGAGGTTAATGAGGGCATGGGTCAAGGCGCTGGCATCCCCCCGGATGAACCGCAACTCCCGCTCCAAGTCCAAGTGCAGGGTGACGTTCGTCAGGGTCGTCCGTTCCAGCAGGCTGATTTGCTCCCTGAGGAGCGTGTTCATATCAAGTTCTTGGCTCTCAGCCGGTGTCTGGCGGGCAAAGCTCAGCAGGCCCTTGACCATCTGCCCGCCCCGCTCGGCGGCCTTGCTGATGGTGTGAAATGCACGGTGGAGCGGGCTGCCGGCGGGCTGCAGGTCGAGGTGAAGCGAGGCCAATCCGAGAATTGCCCCCAGCACGTTGTTCATGTCATGCGCTACACCCCCCGCCAGGATTCCAAGGCTTTCCATTTTCTGGAATTGCTGAAGCTGGGCCTGCAGTTTTGCGAATTCCTCCTCCGCTTGCTTGCGCGCGGTGATGTCAGTCACCGTCTCGATGACCCCAATGATTTTGCCCTCTCCATCGCACAGTGGGGCGCAGGCGTCGATGGTCCAACCCGATTTCCCCGTGGCCGGGATCTGGAACCGAAAATCGATTGGAGCAACCTCTTTTCCGGCAAGCACCTTTTCCAGCAGCTCAATAACGCCAGCTTCCTCGAGGAAGGGAAACACCTCAAGTGGATGGTTGCCCAGCACCTCGCCTGCGGGGATGCCCGTCAAGTGCTCCATGAATGGATTCCAGACCTGGTATCGCAAATCAAGGTCATAGACGACCACCCCCTCACGCGCGCTCTGGAGGATGGCCTGATTAAACCGGTGTGCCTCGCGCAGTGTCTCCTCGGCCCGCACGCGTTTGGTGACATCCCTGACAATGGTGATCGTCCGCTCTTGGCTACTGGCCACCACACGGGCTTCGAACTGCCTGTCTTTACGACCCAGGGACAGAGAATAGTGAAGCTCCTGGACGGTACCCAAAGCCATGGCGCCGTGGTAGGCCCGCATGAACTGTTCAGCGAGAAGCGGCGGCAGTATGTCTGATGGCTTCCGGTGCAGGAAGGTGTTCTCCAGCACCTCATGTTCCTTCGGGTTGGAGGCATGGACCGCGAGGAATTCCCCGTCCGGATGGTTGGTGAAAATGAGGTCCGGAATGGCGCTGATGAGGGCCCTCTGCTCGGCTTCGGACACCCTTAGGCTTTCCCGCTCTTGCTGCACGGTGTGCTTCTCCGTATCCAGCCTGCGGTTCACCAGGAGCAGGCGGGAGATGAGCAGCAGGATGATCCCAATCGCCACGGAGCCCACCAGCACCTGCCATGGGTAGCGCGACCAGATGTCCATGGCGGTAAATTTGGGTGCAACCTCAAAAGGTGGCAGGCGCAATTCCCGCAGCAGGTCCTCCACGGGCGCGTAGTCGGCGGACACATCGAAGGTGTAGGTGCCCACGGCGCCCAACGCGGCCTTGTTCTCCTTCATGCCAAGGAGGGCTGAGGCGACTTTCCGGGCCAGATTCCTGTCGATCCCCGCCATGCCCGCCATGGGCCACTCTGGGTAGCGCTGGGTGGAGCGCAGCGAGGCGGAACCGGGACTCTCCTGGCGGTTGATCACCTGGATGCGGCTCAGATCCAGCCTCCCTTCCTGGGCCATCCCCTCCAAGACCCCCTCTCGTACGAAGCCAACGTCAGCCCGACCGGCCAAGACCACTTCCACGGCATTGTCATGGGGAACCCCGGTGGCGATCAGGGTTGCATCCCAGGGCAGCTGGATCCCTGCCTGATGGAGCTCGAATGCCTGCATCTGGTAGCCACCCAAAGACTCGGTGTCGGGGAACGCGATTCTCAAGCCTTTGAGATCCCCGAGCTTCTGAATTCGGGTCTGCCCAGCGCGGCAGAAGATGACGCCGCCGAAGCTGCTGGTCGGGCGTCCGCCCACGGCGGTCATCAAGGTCGCAAGGGGCGCCGAGAGTTCCCCCTTCATCTTGAGCTGCACATAGTGACCAGGGCTGGTCAGGACGAAATCCAGATTGCGTAACGCGATGGCTTGATTGAGCTCGGAGTATGTGAAGGTGTCGACCACAAAGTCACGCTCGGGCATGGCTTGCTTCAGAGCGGTGGCCAGAGGTCGCCACTGCTCAAGGGCCTGGGGCCTAGGACGGTAGGCAAGCACCCCAATTCTCACCACCCCCGCACCTAGTCCCGGCACGGGTAATAGCAGCGCGCAGACCAGGCCCACCCGTGACGCCAGCGTTCGGAGGGCGGCCCCCCAGGTGCGATGAACAAGTGCTTTGCTGAGGCTCATGGCAGATCCGGTCGTGGTGTCAGCGACAACTGCAGGTCATTCCTGGTGGATGATTCGGAGGCGTTGCCGGGCTCCCTAGCGCTGCGAACTGTCCCGCCCTGGCTTTCCATGCGCGATCGAGCCCAGTTGCCCTGGAGCGCCTCCTGTTGTTCGGTGAAAGGCTGATTGCCTAAATTAAAAAGGGAGCTGAAATTTTCATTCCAGACCCCTTGTCTATGATCAGTTATGAAAAATCAATTTATTGTCTAAATTAACTGATAATTCAAATAATATATTTATTATAAAATTATCCATCACGCCTTTGGAGGAGTTCCCTCAGCATTTGCGACAACCACTTCAATTTGAATTAAAGCACCTTCAGGTAAAGCCGATACGCCAATGGTTCGCCGCGCAGGAATGCCGCTTGGGAAGAAGGTTGTATAAACCTCATCTACAGCCTTTATATCCTGGATATTATTCAGAAAAATATTGACTTTAACGACATCATCCATCACGTGGTCGATACTCTTCAAAATGGCTTGAGTATTTTTCAAGCACTGGGCAGCTTGTTCCTTTACGCCACCAGTTACTGTTTTGCCCGTGGTTGGGTCCAAGGGTAATTGAGCCGAAATATGATTGTAATGAGAAAATGCTACCGTTTGGGTAGATAGAGAATTCTTTGGTGCATGTTCCGTATTGTTGGCTTCGATAATCAGTCCATGCCTATCTTCAACAGCTTGCGGAGGTGTACCGTCTCCATGTGAAACAACGGCTTCAATTTGCACCAGAGCATCCATAGGTAATGCTGAAACCGAAACGGTCGTCCGTGCTGGAACATAGGCGACAAACCTGGCGATAGCTGAATCCGGAAAAAATGTTGCATAAACTTCATTTACAGCTTCAAGATCCGCAAAATCTTTAAGAAAGATGGTTATTTTAACGATATCATCAAAAGGAATATCAATACTTTCTAAAATAGCCTTGATATTCTTCAAGCACTGTCCAGTTTGGGCTTTGATGCCACCAGCTACCAATTTGCCAGAGATTGGATCGATAGGTAATTGGGCTGAGATATTGTTGTAATGCGAAAAAGCTACAATTTGCGTGGAGTGTGAATTTTTAGGGGCATTATCTGTGGTGTTTGTAAGTTTGATGAGGTCGCCTGCCTGTGGGGCATTTGGAATCGTGCCTTCACCATTTGTGATAAGCACTTCAATCTGTACCAAGGCATCCATGGGTAAAGCTGCAACTGCGACTGTCGTCCGGGTAGGAAGATAGCTGGAAAAGAAGGTCGAGTAAATGCCATCAACAACTTCAATATCTGAAATATTTTTAAGAATTATAGTCATTCTGACGACATCGTCCATCACATGGTTGATGCTTTCCAAAATGGCTTTAATGTTTTTCAAGCATTGGTCAGCCTGCTCTTTGGCACCACCGGCTACCAATTTCCCAGTCGTTGGATCGATAGGTAATTGAGCTGAAAAATTATTGTAATGAGAGAAAGCTACAGTTTGTGAATAGGGACCGATACTTTTGGGGGCCTTTTCCGTGTTCCTTGCTAAGACTGCGTTGTAGCCACTCATGACAGGGTTCCCCTTAGTCGTTGGAATTCAGTGAATAGTTGTAGAACATAATAAATATGGGCGGCTTAGACATGGAGAAAAAACAGATAGGCTGCACCGCCCTGATTCAGGCCGGTGGGGGTGGGTGCGCAGGGGAAATCGGGGTGGCCCGGCCCCCCAAGTAAGTAATACGGGCAGACCAAGCGAATGAACATCCGCTCGATTACTGATTGGTGATGATCGGCCTTCCCCATCCCGAAAACGAACTGTCTACAGAGTCAGTATTCAGGGCGGCGTCCAAGGCGTTGCCTTCCCACTCCTGAGTGACCCAAAAAAGGAGGTCGCTGCAGAATATGGAGTGCTGATTGAGGAGTCCGGCCAAGCTTTGCGAGGGTTTGACCCAAAACCCAAAAACCAGACCAGGGATTATGCGAATTTCGGGGCTTGGAGGGCATCCTAGAGGGAGCCCAGCCAAGGAGGCAGAGATGCCAAGGAAGGGACACAGCGAGGAGCAGATCGTCTTCGCGTTGAGGCAGGTAGAGAACGGGGCCAAAGTGCCAGAGGTTTGCCGAAAGCTCGGGGTCAGCGAGCAGACCTTCTACCGGTGGAAAGCTGCCTACGGGGGGCTTGGGGTCTCAGAGCTGCGGGAATTGAGGCAGCTTCGAGACGAGAACAACCGGTTGAAGCGCCTGATGGCCGACCCGAGCCTGGACAAGCACATCCTCCAGGAAGTGCTTTCAAAAAAAGTCTGAAGGCCGCAGTGCGGCGTTCACTGGTGGCCTGGGTCTGTCTGGGTTTTGGCAATAGCGAACGGCAAGCCTGCGGCCTGATTGGCATTTGCCGGCCAAGCCTCCGCTACAAGCATCGGCGGGATCCCCAGCTTCCCTTGCGAATGCGCCTAAAGGAATTTGCGGCAACCCGGGTGCGCTTTGGCTACCGGCGCCTGACGGTGCTGCTGAGGCGGGAAGGCTGGATGGTGAACACGAAACGGGTCTATCGGATCTACAAGGAGGAAGGTCTGATGATTCGGACCAAGCTACGGAAGAAAATCGCTCGTAGAAGGCCGCTGGTCGTGGAGTCGGCAAAGGCCCAAAATCAGAGGTGGAGCATGGACTTCGTAGCTGCGCGCCTTGAGGATGGGCGATCCTTCCGGATCCTAACTGTGGTGGACCAGTTCACCAGGGAATGCGTGCCCATCCGGGACAAGCCCAGGCTGAATGGCAGCGATGTGGCTGAGGCTCTGGATATTGCCGTTCGAGAGCGCGGCAAGCCCACATCGATCACCGTGGACAACGGCAGTGAATTCGCCGGGAAGGTGATGGATGCCTGGGCAGACTCAAGGGCGGTGCAGCTGGCCTTCATTCGGCCAGGAAAGCCCACAGAGAACGCCTTCATCGAGAGCTTCAACGGGAGGCTCAGGGACGAGTGCTTGAACACAGAGATATTCCGATCGATGCCTGAGGTGAGAGGCAAAATGGCAGCCTGACGCCACGATTACAACCACAGCAGGCCTCATAGTGCCTTGAACGACCAGATACCGGCCCAATTTGCAGCCCAGAACCCAGCGCCCGCAGCAGAAGGCCCGCCCCTCGGGGCGGGCCTTCTGCTGCCAGACTCACCATCGTTGCGTGAGGGCGTATCCTGATTCAAACAACCCGCTCCCAAGGCCAGAAACACTGGCTAAGGGGTTCTTCTAAGGCTCGAATCCTCACCCAGTGCCTGCGACAGAAAACCGGGGCGGGTCACCGGCTGAGGCACTCTTCTTCCAGGTGGCCTGGAACCCCGACAAGGGACTGTACCCTTGGGGCATCCGGGCCCTGATGGAACGCATGCAGATCACGCGGAACCAGGTCGCCATGGAGGCGGGCGTCCAGTCTAACTTCTGGGCCATACATCCCGTGTTGGACCCGTGAGACCTGCACGAGTGCCTGTCCCCAACTTAACCCATGTAGGATACTCCTAGGATATCTTCAACCATGGAGCCACAGGCCCATGCCGACAAAAAACAACCCCCGCCCAATGTCTGCGGGGGTTTCTATTGGTGTACCCGACTGGGGTCGAACCAGCGACCTTTGGCTTCGGAGGCCAACGCTCTATCCAGCTGAGCTACGGGTACGAGGTCTACTGCGGTCTTTCATCATGCCTGTGAATGGGGGTTCGATCAAGGTCGGGGCTGGGCGAGGGCCATGTGCGCCCTACTCGGGCCCAGCCACCATGCGCCGCCTGACGCTGCCATTGGTTTGCGTGAAGTAGTGGCGGACGCCCTGGGTGATGGCCTCGGCGACCTTGGTGCGAAAGGCGGCCTCCTTGAGCTTGGCCTCTTCTTTGGGGTTGGAGATGAAGGCCACCTCCACCAACACCGCAGGCATGGCGGCGCCCCGCAGCACAATGAAGGGGGCCTGCTTGACGCCCCGCTCCTTGATGCCCGCCAGGCGGTTGAGCTGGGCTTGAACGGCCACCGCCAGCTGCTCGGAGTCCTGCAGGAAGGCCTTCTGCGCCAGGTCGTCCAGGATACTGGCCACCACGCTGTCGGGGCTGCCGGGAGCCCTGCCGGCACCCGCGTTCTCGGCGGCCACCACCTCCTCGTCATCGCCCTTGCCCAGGCTCAGGAAATAGACTTCCGAACCCCGGGCGGCCTTGGCCCGGGCGGCGTTCAGGTGCAGGCTCAGGAAGAGGTCAGCGCCCTGGGTGTTGGCGGCCTTGGAACGGTCCCAGAGGGGTATGAAGGTGTCGTCGTCCCTGGTGAGCAGGGCCTGGAAGCCCGCGGCCTCCAGTCTCGCCGCCACGGCCTGGGCCAGGTCCAAGGCGGCGGCCTTCTCCTTGAGGCCCTTGGGCCCCCTGGCGCCGCCATCATCGCCCCCGTGCCCCGGGTCCACCATCACCTTGAGGCGGGGCGGCGGGGCGGCGGGCTTGGGAGTCTGGCTCCAAGCCAGTAGGCTGAAGGTGGCGAGCAGCAGGCTCGGGAGTCGGATCATGGCCCAGTCAGTCAAAGGTATGCGGGATCTCTTCGGTGCGGAATTGCGCTGGTTCCAGCATATCGAGGAAACGGCCCGGCGGTGCTTCGAGCGCCACGGCTACCGCGAGATCCGGACCCCGATCCTGGAGGAGCTGGAGGTCTTCAAGCGCTCCGTGGGGGACTCCTCGGACATTGTGAAGAAGGAGATGTACGACTTCACGGACAAGGGGGGGCGCCAAGTGGTCATGCGCCCCGAGAACACCGCCGGCGTCGTGCGGGCCGCCATCCAGCACAAGCTGCTCAATTCCAATGATCCCGTGCTGTTCTACTACATCGGCCAGCAGTTCCGTTACGAGCGCATGCAGACGGGCCGCTACCGCCAGTTCTGGCAGATCGGGGCCGAGAGCTTCGGCGTGGCCAGTCCTGAAAGCGATGCCGAAAGCCTGGTGATGCTCTTCGATTTCCTGCGGGAGCTGGGCCTGGAGAAGCTCACCCTCAGCCTCAACTCCGTGGGCACCCCCGAAAGTCGCCCCGCCTTCCAGGAGGCCTTCCGGGCCTTCTTCCAGGAACGGGAAGCGAGCTTCTGCGCCGACTGCCACCGCCGCATCGAGGAGAACCCCCTGCGGGTGCTGGACTGCAAGGTGCCCACCTGCCAGGCGGCCCTGGAGGGCCACCCCCGCATCTCGGACTTCCTGGACGCAGCCTCCCTCCAGCACCACGAGCGCCTCAAGGACCTGCTCACGGAGCTGGGCGTGCCCTTCGTGGAGGACCCCCGCCTCGTGCGCGGCCTGGACTACTACACCAAGACCGCCTTCGAGGTGCTCAGCGGCGATATCGGCGCCCAGAGCGCCATCCTGGGCGGGGGCCGCTACGACCTGCTGGTGAAGCACCTGGGCGGCCCGGATGTACCCGCCTTCGGCTGGGCCATCGGCCTGGACCGCCTGGCCATGGTGCTGCAGCAGGTGCGCGGCGCCGCGCCCCAGGCCGCCCCTGCCCTGCTCATCCCCCTGGGCGAGCGGGCCGCCACGGCCGCCCTCAAGCTGGCCCGGGAGCTCTGGTCCAAAGGGCTCGATGTGCAGCTGGAGACCCGGGGCGGCGCCCTCAAGAAGGCCATGGCCAGCGCCAACCGCATGGGTATCCAGACCGTACTCATCCTGGGCGATGGCGAGTTGGACGGCGGCACCGTCACCGTCAAACGCATGGCCACCGGCGAGCAGGAGAGCTGGGCCCTGGGCGAGGTGGCGGCGCGGCTGGAGGCCCACACCGAGTTGTAATCAACTCGGATGAATCAAAACACCACCAAGCTTGTTATTTGAATACAGAACGCTATGAGCATTGATACCTAAGCTGCACGATGAGCAGGTCGCCTCCAGCCACTTTGTAGACCATGCGGTGCTCGTCATTGATGCGGCGGGACCAGTAGCTCGTTAGGGCCCCCTTCAGGGGTTCCGGCTTGCCCAGGCCCTTGAACGGATCGCGCCGGATGTCCTTGGTCATCACGTGGATCTTCTCCACCTTCTGGGGATCCTCCTGCTGCCAGTGAAGGTAGTCCTCCCAGGCCTGGTCCGCGAAGACCAGCCTCATTCAGGCAACTCCCGCACCGTACCCCGTCCTCCCTCCAACTGCTCGATGGCACCCAGGAGGCGCCGGGCGTTCCTGGGAGCCCGGAGCAGGTAAACCGTCTCCTCCAGAGACTGGTAGTCCTCCAGGGAGAGCATGACCACGGAGGGAGCCTGGCCCCGGGTGATGATGAGGGGGTCGTGGTTTTCGCAGACTCGCTCCATCGTGGCGGCGAAATGGGCCCGGGCATTGGTGTAGCTCATGGCATCCATGGGGCCTCCTCGCGTACTGGATACTGTACGCATTCTTCAACGCAAGACCTGACCAGCCCACCCCCCTTGGCCAAATCCTGACCAGTGTGGTAAGGTAAAGCCTTCGTGATCGCAGGCGACCCCCGGTCTCCGCCTCTTCTCAATCCGAAATTCCCATGACTGCCCTGACCGGGCCCCCGGAACACGTTCCCTGGGCGGGCCCATTCAGGAGACAACATGTCCTTTGATACCCTCGGGCTGCTGCCCGAGCTTCTGCGCGCCGTACGCGAGCAGGGCTACGAAAACCCCACCCCCATCCAGGAGCAGGCTATCCCCCTGGTGCTGGCCGGTCGTGACCTCATGGGCCGGGCCCAGACGGGCACCGGCAAGACCGCGGGCTTCACCCTGCCCCTGCTGCAGATGCTGGCCCCCTCGGCCAACACCTCGGCCTCGCCCGCGCGCCACCCCATCCGCGCCCTCATCCTGACGCCCACCCGCGAGCTGGCCCTCCAGGTCGAGGAGAGCGTCCGCACCTACGGCAAGTACATCCCCCTGCGCTCCACCACCATCTTCGGCGGCGTGAACATCAACCCCCAGACCAAGGCGCTGCGCGCGGGCGTCGAGATCGTGGTGGCCACCCCCGGCCGCCTCCTGGACCACCACCAGCAGGGCAACCTCAACTTCAGCCACCTGGACGTGCTCATCCTCGATGAAGCCGACCGCATGCTGGACATGGGCTTCATCCGGGACATCCAGAAGATCCTCAACCTCCTGCCCGCCAAGCGGCAGACCCTGCTCTTCTCTGCCACTTTTACGGACGAGATCAAGCAGCTGGCCTCAAAGTTCCTGAAGGACCCGGCCACGGTCCAGATCACGCCCACGAACACCGCCGCCGAGTTGGTCCGCCAGGTGGTCCACCCCGTGGACAGGGAGCGCAAGCGCGCCCTGCTGGCCCACCTCATCCAGAGCCGCAACCTGAGCCAGGTGCTGGTCTTCACCCGCACCAAGCACGGCGCCAACCGCCTCTCCGAGCAGCTGGACAAGGATGGCATCAACTCCATGGCCATCCACGGCAACAAGAGCCAGCCCCAGCGCATCAAGGCCCTGGAAGACTTCAAGAACGGCAACGTGCGCGTCCTGGTGGCCACCGATATCGCCGCCCGTGGCCTGGACATCGACATGCTCCCCCATGTGGTGAACTTCGAGCTGCCCCAGGTGGCCGAGGACTACATCCACCGCATCGGCCGCACGGGCCGGGCCGGCGCCGAGGGCGAGGCCCTCTCCCTGGTCTGCGTGGACGAGCACAGACTGCTCAAGGACATCGAGAAGCTGCTCCGCAAGGACCTGCCCAAGGATGTCATCCAGGGCTATGCCCCGGACCCCTCCATCCCCGCCGAGCCCATCCAGACGGGCCGCCAGGGTGGCGGTGGGGGTGGCGGCCGTGGTCACGGCCCCGCTCGCGGCCCCCGGCCCGGCGGCGCCCCTGCTCGCAGCGGCGGCGGTCGCCCCAGCGCCCGGCCCGGCGCCCGTGGGAAGTGATTTCCTAAGGCCCCAAGTCAGCTGAACCACGCGCCACAAAGGACACGAAGGCAGGGAATCTGCCTTCGTGTCCTTTGTGTTTCTCCTGGCGAGCCTGGTGGAGACCCTTTTTAAGGGGGTGGCCGCCATACCCCTTGACGCGAGGCTTGCCAGAACCCAGGATTGTTGCTTATGCAAGAACCCATGCCCGACACCCTCACTCATGCTGGCCTAGGCACCCTGGCGGCGGCCGTTCGGCGCCGTCTGAAGCACGTGGTGGCCACCCGCCTCACCCCCTACGACCTCACCCTCCAGCAGTTCTGGGTGATCCTGGTGCTCCTGGAAAAGGGGCCGACCTCTCTGCATCCCCTGGCGCAGCTGGTCTGGATGGATGATCCGACCGCCAGCCGCGTGGTGAAGGCCATGGTGGCCCGGGGCCTCCTGCAGACCCAGGCAGATCCCAAGCATGGTCGGCGCATCCTCATCAGCCTGCAGCCCAGCACCCGGCCCCTGGCCGAGGAGCTGCAGGACTTGGCCCAGGCCATCCGGGAAGGGCTTGTAGCTGGCCTGGATCCCGTCCAGCAGGACCTGATGCGCCAGGGCCTCAGTCGGGTCATCCTCAACCTCGACAGCATGCTCATCGATAGTCCTGACGCGGCTGACTCCACACCCGAAGCCATCGCACTGTAGCTCCGCCCAACCCGCGGGCCGGGCCCCGGCCACTTTTTCTGCCCCTGACCCCTGCCTGAAGGCCTGAGCCCATGGACACACCCGTCTCCCCTCTCTCCACCCCGGACTCCGACCGTCCCGCCCTGCTGCGAGGCTGGCGCCTCTGGGCCATCGTGGGCGGCGTCGCCCTGGTGGGCCTGGTCCTCTTCGCCCGGGGTGGCAAGAAGGATGTGGCCGCCCCCGGCGGTCGTGCCGTGCCCGTCACCGTGGCCAAGGCCCGCCAGGGCGATATGGCCGTGTACCTCACGGGCCTGGGCACCGTGACCTCGCTCAACAGCGTGCTGGTCCGCAGTCGCGTGGACGGCCAGCTGATCCGCGTGGCCTTCACCGAGGGCCAGATGGTGGCCCAGGGTGAGCTGCTGGCCGAGATCGACCCCCGTCCCTTCCAGGTCCAACTCATGCAGGCCGAGGGCCAGCTGGCCAAGGACACGGCGAACTACCAGAACACCGTGGCGGACCTCAAACGCCTCCAGGGCCTTGTCCAGCAGGGCATCATCTCCCGCCAGCAGCTGGACACCCAGAGCTCCGCCGTGGACCAGACCGCCGCCACCCTCAAGGCCGACCAGGCCTCGGTGGAGAGCGCCAAGCTGAACCTGGTCTACAGCCGGATCACGGCCCCCATCGCTGGCCGTGTGGGCCTCCGCGTGGTGGACGCGGGCAACATCGTGCACGCCACGGATGCCAACGGCCTGGTGACGATTGCGCCCATCCAGCCCATCAACGTGGTCTTCGCCGTGCCCGCCGACAACATCCAGCAGGTGCTGAGCCAGAACGCCAAGAACAGCAAGCTCCCGGTGGAAGCCTGGGACCGCGATCTCAAGACCCGCATCGCCACGGGCAGCCTGGCCGCCATCGACAACCAGGTGGACCCCGCCACGGGCACCGTGCGCCTGAAGGCCCTCTTCGCCAATGCCGACCGCGCCCTCTTCCCCAACCAGTTCGTGAACGCCCGCCTGCTGGTGGACACCCTGCAAGGCGTCATCATCGTCCCCACCGCCGCCGTCCAGCGCAGCCCCCAGGGCGCCTTCGTCTACGTGGTGAAGGCCGACAGCACCGTGGAACTGCGCCCGGTCAAGGTCCGGGGCACTGAAGGGGATGATTCCGCGCTGAACGAGGGCTTGGCCAGCGGTGAGACCGTGGTCACGGACGGCCTCGAGAAGCTGCGCCCCGGCAGCAAGGTCGCCCTGCCCAAGCCTGCGGGCCAGAAGGGCTGATCGGCGCACCGGAATGAACCCTTCTAAGCCCTTCATCCTCCGCCCCATCGCCACCTCGCTTCTGATGGTGGGCCTGCTGCTGGTGGGCATGCTGGCCTTCCGGCAGCTGCCGGTCTCGGCCCTGCCCCAGGTGGACTACCCCACCATCCAGGTGGTCACCTTCTACCCCGGCGCCAGCCCGGACGTCATGGCCTCGGCCATCACGGCCCCCCTGGAACGCCAGTTCGGCCAGCTGCCCGGTCTGAACCGCATGTCCTCCACCAGCTCCGGTGGCAGCTCCGTCATCACCCTGCAGTTCGTGCTGGACCTGAACATCGACGTGGCCGAGCAGCAGGTGCAGGCCGCCGTGAACGCCGCGGGCACCTACCTCCCCGCAAACCTGCCCAATCCGCCCATCTACAGCAAGATCAACCCCGCCGACTCGCCCATCCTCACCCTGGCCCTCACGTCGAAAACCCTGCCCCTCTCCAAGGTGGAGGACTTCGCGGACACGCGGCTGGCCCAAAAAATCTCCCAGCTGCCCGGGGTGGGCCTCGTGAGCATCAGTGGCGGCCAGAAACCCGCCGTGCGCATCCAGGCCAGCCCCGCGGCCTTGGCGGCCAAGGGTCTGACCCTGGGCGACGTCCGCAGCGCCGTGGCGCTCAGCAACGTGAACCAGGCCAAGGGCAGCTTCGACGGCCTGCGCCAGGCCTACGCCATTGGCGCCAACGACCAGCTGCTCACCAGTGAGGATTACAAGCCCCTCATCGTGGCCTACAAGAACGGCGCCCCGGTACTCCTCTCGGAGGTGGCCCTGGTCAGCGATGACGTGGAGAACGCACGCCTCGCCGCCTGGAAGAACACCACGCCCGCCGTCATCCTCAACATCCAGCGCCAGCCCGGCGCCAACATCATCGCCGTGGTGGACCGGGTGAAGGAGCTGCTGCCCCAGCTGCGGGCCTCCCTGCCCGCCGCCGTGGAGCTGACCGTCCTCACGGACCGCACCATCACCATCCGCGCCTCGGTGGAGGATGTGGAGTTCGAGCTGATGCTCACCATCGCCCTGGTGGTCATGGTGATCTTCCTCTTCCTCCGCACCCTGGCCGCCACGGTGATCCCCAGCGTGGCCGTGCCCCTTTCCCTGGTGGGCACCTTCGGCGTAATGTACGTGCTGGGGTACAGCCTCAACAACCTGACCCTCATGGCCCTCACCATCTCCACCGGCTTCGTGGTGGACGATGCCATCGTCATGATCGAGAACATCATGCGGTACATCGAGGAGGGTGAGTCGCCCCTCCAGGCCGCCCTCAAGGGCTCAGCCCAGATCGGCTTCACCATCCTGTCGCTGACCGTCTCGCTCATCGCCGTGCTCATCCCGCTGCTCTTCATGGGCGACATCGTGGGCCGCCTTTTCCGGGAATTCGCCGTCACCCTCAGCGTCACCATCCTGGTCTCGGCCGTCGTGTCCCTGACGCTCACGCCCATGATGTGCGCCAAGCTGCTCAAGCACACGCCCCCAGAGGAGCAGGGTCGCTTCTACCAGTCCTCGGAGCGGGTCTTCCAGCGCATCATCGCCTTCTACGGCCGCACCCTGGCCTGGGTCCTCAAGCACCAGAAGGAGACCCTCCTCGTGGCCGTGGTCACCCTCGCCTCCACGGTGCTGCTCTACGTGGTCATTCCCAAGGGCTTCTTCCCAGTGCAGGACACGGGCGTCATCCTGGGCATCTCCGAAGGGCCCCAGACCGTCTCCTTCCCGGCCATGGCCGAGCGCCAGCAGGCCCTCTCCACGGAGATCCTCAAGGATCCTGCCGTGGAAAGCCTGTCGTCGTTCATCGGCATCGATGGCACAAACACCACCCTCAACAGCGGCCGGATCCAGATCAACCTCAAGCCCCTGGAGGAGCGCCACCTCAGCGCCTCTGACGTCATCCGACGCCTCCAGCCGAACCTGGCCAAGGTGGAGGGCATCAAGCTCTACCTGCAGCCCATCCAGGATCTGACCGTGGAAGACCGGGTCAGCCGCACCCAGTACCAGTACACCCTGGAAGATGCCGACGCCAAGGAGCTGGGCGAGTGGGTGCCCCGCTTCGTGGAGCGCCTCTCAACCTTGCCGGAGCTGCGGGACGTGGCCAGCGATCTGCAGAACGCCGGTCTCCAGATCCGTCTCACCCTGGACCGGACCACGGCCTCCCGCCTGGGCATCACGCCCCAGATGCTGGATGACGCCCTCTATGACGCCTTCGGCCAGCGCCAGGTATCGACCATGTTCACCCAGCTGAACCAGTACCGCGTAGTGCTGGAGGCCAAGCCCACCAATTACCAGCGACCCGAAGACCTCCAGAACATTTACGTGCGCAGCAGCTCCGGAGGCGCCGTGCCCCTCAGCGCCTTCACCCGGATCGAGGCCATTCCCGCCCCCCTGGCTGTGAACCACCAGGGTCAGTTCCCCACGGCGACGCTCTCCTTCAACCTGGCCCCGGGCATGTCCCTGGGCGATGCGGTCAAGGCCGTCCAGACCGCCCGCAAGGACATGGATGTGCCCCCCAGCCTCAAGACGGGCTTCCAGGGCACGGCCCAGGCCTTCGGCGCCTCCCTCACCAACACGCCCCTGCTGATCCTGGCGGCGGTGCTCACGGTCTACATCCTGCTGGGCGTGCTCTACGAGAGCTACATCCACCCCATCACGATCCTCTCGACCCTGCCTTCGGCCGGTGTGGGCGCCCTGCTTTCGCTCATGCTCTGCCGCACGGACTTCAGCGTCATCGCGCTCATCGGCATCATCCTCCTCATCGGCATCGTGGAGAAGAACGCCATCATGATGATCGACTTCGCCCTGGAGGCCGAGCGCAAGGAAGGGCTGCCCCCCGAGGAGGCCATTTATCAGGCCTCCCTGCTGCGCTTCCGGCCCATCATCATGACCACCATGGCCGCGCTGCTGGGCGGCGTGCCCCTGGCCCTGGGCTCCGGCGTCGGCGCCGAACTCCGCCGTCCCCTGGGCATCGTCATCGTGGGCGGCCTCATCTTCAGCCAGGTGCTGACGCTCTACACGACACCGGTCATCTACCTTGCCTTCGACCGGCTGGCTCGCCGCGCACGCCGCTGGCGCGGTGTGCGGGAATAAAAAACATGACCCCCCATCAGCCCTCCAGGCTTTACCGCCGCGAAAGCGGCGGCTACCTCCAGGCGGAACGCCTGGAGCAGGAACGGCCCTTGTGAGCATCTCCACGCCATTCATCCGCCGCCCGGTGGCCACCACGCTGCTCACGGTGGCCCTGGCCCTCCTGGGGGCCATCGCCTACCAGTTCCTGCCGGTGGCGCCCCTGCCCCAGGTGGAGTTCCCCACCATCCAGGTCTCGGCGGGCCTCCCGGGCGCCAGCCCGGAGACCATGGCCTCCTCCGTGGCCACGCCCCTGGAGCGGCAGTTCGGGCGCATCGCGGGCATCACAGAGATGACCTCTGCCAGCTCCCTGGGCTCCACCAACATCACCCTCCAGTTCGACCTGAACCGCAACATCGACGCGGCGGGCCGCGACGTGCAGGCGGCCATCAATGCCGCCCGGGGCAACCTGCCCGCCAACCTACCCAACAATCCCAACTACCGTAAGGTGAATCCCGCCGACTCGCCCATCATGCTGCTGGCGCTGACCTCGAAGCTGATTCCCCGGGAGCGCATGTACGACATCGCCTCCTCGGTGCTGCAGCAGAAGCTGTCGCAGATCCCCGGCGTGGGTCAGGTGTTCGTCTGGGGCGGGGCCCTGCCTGCGGTGCGCATCGATGTGAACCCCGGCCGCCTCAATGCCCAGGGGTTGGGCCTGGTGGACGTGCGGACCGCCATCGCCGGGGCCAACCTCAATTCGCCCAAGGGAGATCTCAGCAACAACCTCAAGACCTGGTCCCTTCAGACCACTGACCAACTCAACGGCGCCGCCGACTACAAGCCCCTCATCATCCGCTACGTCAGCGGCAGGGCCGTGCGCCTGGAGGATGTGGCCGAGGTCACGGACAGCGTGGAGAACGTGCGCAACGGTGGCCTCTCCAATGGCGTGCCCGCCATCATGGTGCCGATCTTCCGCCAGCCCGACGCCAACATCATCGAGACCGTGGACCGCGTACGCGCGATCCTGCCCCAGCTGCAGGCCTCGCTGCCCCCCACCATCGAGCTGAAGGTGCTCATCGATGCTACCCGTACCATCCGGGCCTCCGTGAAGGACGTGCAGATGGCCCTGGGCATCTCCATCGCCCTGGTCATCCTGGTGGTCTTCGTCTTCCTGCGCAGTGTACGGTCCACCCTCATCCCCAGCGTGGCGGTGCCCATTTCCCTCATCGGCACCTTTGGTGTGATGTACCTGCTGGGCTACACCATCGACAACCTCTCACTCATGGCCCTCACGGTGGCCACCGGCTTCGTGGTGGACGATGCCATCGTGGTGGTGGAGAACATCACCCGCCACCTCGAGAACGGGATGGAGCCCATGGAGGCGGCCCTGCACGGCGCCAAGGAGATCGGCTTCACGGTGATCTCCATCAGCATCTCCCTCATCGCCGTGTTCATCCCCATCCTCCTCATGGGCGGCATCGTGGGACGGCTCTTCCGGGAGTTCGCCGTCACCCTCTCCGTGGCCATCGTCATCTCCAAGGTGGTCTCCCTGACCTCCACGCCCATGATGTGCTCCCGCATCCTCCGGCCCCACTCGGAGGAGAAGCACGGCCGCGCATTCCAGTTCAGCGAGCGCATCTTCCAGTGGATCATGCGCCACTACGAGACGTCCCTCGGCTGGGTGCTCCGTCACCAGCGGTTCACCTTGGCCGTGGCTTTGGGCACCATGCTGGCCACCATCGGGCTCTATATCGTCATCCCCAAAGGCTTCTTCCCCCAGCAGGACACGGGGCGCCTACAGGGCTCCATCCAGGCGGCCCAGGATATCTCGTTCATCAGCCTCGAAAAGCTCATGACCCAATACGTGGCCATCGTGCAGGAAGACCCTGCGGTAGAGAGCGTCACAGCCTTCGTGGGTGGTGGCAACACCGGCCGCCTCTTCGCCTCCCTGAAACCCAACAACGAGCGCAAGGACACTGGCGACCAGATCATCGCCCGGCTGCGGGGCAAGACCGCCCACATTCCCGGCGGCACGCTCTTCATGCAGCCAGTGCAGGATCTGCGCCTGGGTGGTCGCCCTTCCAGCTCCCAGTACCAGTACACCCTCCAGGGGGACGATGCCCGGGAGCTCTTCGAGTGGGCTCCCAAGATCCTCCAGAAATTGAAGACGCTGAAGCAGCTGGCGGACGTCAACACGGACCTCCAGAACCAGGGCCTGGAAGCCACTCTGAAGATCGACCGCACCACCGCCTCGCGCCTGGGCATCACTCCGGCGGCCATCGACAACACCCTCTACGCAGCCTTCGGCCAGAGCTTCGTCTCCACCATCTACACGCCCCTGAACCAGTACCATGTGGTCATGGAAGTGGACACACCCTTCATGCAGACGCCGGATGGCCTACGCTACACCTTCGTGCGCTCCACCAGTGGCAGCCTGGTGCCTCTCAGCGCCTTCTGCACCCTGGAGCGGCGCAACACGCCCCTCTCCGTGAACCACCAGGGCCAGCTGCCTTCGGTGACGCTCAGCTTCAACCTGCCCATGGGTGTGGCCTTGGGCGACGCGGTGACGGCCATCGACAAGGCCCAGCAGGAGATCCGCATGCCCGGAACCCTGCGGGGCACTTTCATGGGCACCGCCCAGGCCTTCAAGGCCTCCCTGTCCAACCAACCCCTGCTGGTGCTCGCGGCCTTGTTCGCGGTCTACATCGTGCTGGGGATGCTCTACGAGAGCCTCATCCACCCCCTGACCATCCTCTCCACGCTGCCCTCGGCGGGTGTGGGCGCCCTTCTGGCGCTCATGGCCTGCCGCACGGAGCTTACGGTCATCGCCTTCATCGGCATCATCCTGCTCATCGGCATCGTGAAGAAGAACGCCATCCTCATGATCGACTTCGCCATCGAGGTCGAGCGCCGGGAGGGGGTCACCCCCGAGGCGGCCATCTTCCAGGCCTGCATGCTGCGCTTCCGGCCCATCACCATGACCACCATGGCGGCCCTCCTGGGCGGCCTGCCCCTGGCCATCGGCATGGGCACCGGCTCTGAGCTGCGCCAGCCCCTGGGCATCGCCATTGTGGGCGGTCTCCTCCTCAGCCAGCTCCTGACCCTCTACACCACCCCCGTCATCTACCTCTACATGGACCGCTTCCAGCTCTGGTGGGCCCGCGTCCGCGCCGCCCGGCGGGGGGCACCGAACCTGGCGAAGGTCCAAACCGGGGCTGGCACTGAAAACTGATCACCACCAAGACGCCAAGACACCAAGAAAAGCAAAAAACGGGGATTCTCGGTGGCCCACACCCCTTCCCTCCTTGGTGCCTTGGTGCCTTGGTGGTGATCTTTTCTGCTCTTAACTGCCCGGGTTGCTTACCCAGGCTTGAGCCCAGGGCCTGCGGGTGCGATCCTGTAGGGCTATGAAACTCGACCGGCTCGGCTCCTTCCAACGCACCCATCGCAACGGCGACCTGCGCCTCGACCACGCGGGGCAGACGGTGCGCCTCTTCGGCTGGTGCCGGCGAGTGCGCAACCTCGGCTCCCTGGTCTTCCTGGACCTCCGGGACCGCTGGGGTCTGGTGCAGCTGGTGGTCAACGAGGAGACCGCCGATCCCGAGCTCCTGGCCCGGCTCAAGGCCGTGCGCAGCGAGTTCGTGCTAGCGGCCGAGGGCATCGTGGCCGAGCGCGAGAGCAAGAACCCCAACATGGCTACTGGGGACATCGAGATCCGCCTCACAGACCTGAAGATCCTCAATACCGCCGCCCCCCTGCCCTTCCCCCTGGAGGACGAGGGCGTGGGCGAGGACCTGCGCCTCACCTACCGCTTCCTGGATCTGCGCCGGGCCCAACTCCAACGCAACCTGGTGCTCCGCAGCGAGGTGGCCAACCTCACCCGGAACCACTTCCGCGAGCTGGACTTCATCGAGTTCGAGACCCCCATCCTCACCAAGTCCACCCCTGAAGGGGCCCGGGACTACCTAGTGCCCAGCCGCGTCCACGCGGGCCAGTTCTTCGCCCTGCCCCAGAGCCCCCAGCTCTTCAAGCAGCTCCTCCAGGTGAGCGGCTTCGAGCGCTACGTGCAGATCTGCCGCTGCTTCCGGGACGAGGACCTGCGGGCCGACCGCCAGCCGGAGTTCACCCAGATCGACATCGAGATGAGCTTCGTGCGGCAGGAGGATGTCCAGGACATCATCGAGTCGCTCATGGTGAAGGTCTCGAAGCTGGTGGGCCAGGACGTCCAGCCCCCCTTCCCGCGCCTGCCCTATCGCGATGCCATGGCCTGGTACGGCTCCGACAAGCCGGACCTCCGCTGCGGCCTCAAGATCCAGGACGCCACCAGCCTCTTCGCCACCAGCGCCTTCAACCTCTTCCGCGCCGCCGCCGATAGCCAGGGCCAACGCAAGGTCCGCGCCCTCTGCTTCCCCGGCGAGGCCGCCGGCCTCCTCAGCCGCAAGCAGCTGGAGGCCTACCAGGAGCAGGCCAAGCAGATGGGCGCCGGCGGCCTCCCTTACGCCAAGTGGGGCAAGGAGGGCCTGTCCAGCAGCTTTAAGAAATTCTTAGACACCGACTCGGAAGCGGCCCTGAAGGCCCACTTCCAACTCAGTGGAGAAGGCCTGCTGATCTTCGCTGTGGGCACCGATGCCCAGACCTCCAAAGTCCTTGGCGACCTCCGCACCAAGATTGCCACCGACCTCGCCCTGACCGAGCCGGACCCCACCCTGGTCAAGCTCTTCCATGACAAGAACGCGTACGCGTTCTTGTGGGTCGTCGACTTCCCCCTGTTGGACTGGTCCGAAGAAAGCCAGCGCTTCGTGGCCTGCCACCACCCGTTCACCAGCCCGCATCCCGATGACATGGACCTGCTGGAGACAGATCCCGGCCGCTGCCGCGCCGTGGCCTATGATCTGGTGCTCAATGGCTTCGAAGTGGGTGGCGGCAGCATCCGCATCCATGATGCCGAAACCCAGAACCGCATGTTCCGGGCCATCGGTATCGGTGAGGCGGAGGCTCGGAAGAAGTTCGGCTTCCTGCTAGACGCCCTCAGCTATGGCGCCCCGCCCCACGGCGGCCTGGCCCTGGGCCTGGATCGACTGGTGATGCTCTTGGCGGGCGTGGACAACATCCGCGAGGTCATCGCCTTCCCCAAGACCGCCCAGGCCCGCTGCCTCATGACCGACGCCCCCAGCCCCGTGGACGAGCGCCAGCTCCGGGACCTGCACCTGCAGCAGGACCTGAAGCAGACCTACCGGGTGGGTGCCGTCTTCTTTGAGAGTGCCGAAGGCGGGAACCCCGAGATCCGGGGCCAGGCCCTCCAGCAGCTCAGCCAGCTGACCCCCCGCCAGGCCCAAGGCCTGGTGACCCTGGATGCCCAGGGCCAGATCCTGGACGCCCAGACCCTCAGCGGGCCCACCTTTGACTTCTGAGCAGCAGGGCCTGGGAGCCAAGCCCCAGAGACCGCCAAGGAACCTTCCGAGCCCTGGCTCCACCATTCATGGGATCCTCAATGCGAGGGGGACCCTGTTCGCCCGGCAACCGCTTTTGTCCCCTCGGGGTCTGCACTTATTGGAGGTTCAATGATCCTGGAGTTCCCCATTCGGAGGGACCGACCCGGTTCGACCCGATCCCGGTTCGCCGCCACCGTCCTGAAAGGGCTGGTGGGTGGCCTGCTGCTTCTATTGCCCCTCCTGTCGCTGAGCCTCAGCACCGCCTGCAGCCACCGCCATGACCCCACGGCCACGGCCCCCCCGGCTATCACGGTGCAGCCCGTGGCCACCAGCACGGTCTCCGGCCGCGCCACGACCCTTACGGTCACCGCCACCGGCCAATCCCCCCTCTACTTCCAGTGGGCCAAGGACGGCGTGAACATCCTGGGCGCCACCACCTCGAGCTACATCCTCTACAACCCCAGGACCACCGACGCTGGCAATTACACGGTGACCATCACCAACACCCTGGGCACCATCACGAGCACTCCCGCTTACCTCACGGTGGCCCAGACTCTGCTCTTCACCACGCCCATGGGGCTGGCCGCAGACGCTGCCGGGAACCTCTTCGTGTCCGACCGGGATGATCACGTCATTTGGAAGATCTCCACCACCCATCAGAAGACCCTGCTGGCCGGTGCCCAGGGGTTGGCGGGCTCCTCCGACGGTCAGGGCAGCGCCGCCCGCTTCAACAGCCCTGGCGGCCTGGCTCTGGATCCCGCAGGCAATCTCGTGGTGGCCGACACCGGCAACCACACCCTGCGCCGCGTGGCCATGGACGGCACCGTCAGCACCCTGGCGGGCAGCGCAGGCGTCCCCGGCACCACGGACGCCCTGGGGCCCCTGGCCCGCTTCAATGCCCCCTTCGGCTTGGTCATCACCAGCGCGGGCATCACCTACATCAGCGACTCCCTGAACCACACCATCCGGCGCATGGGCACGGACGGCAGCGTCAGCACCCTGGCCGGCCAACCCGGCGTCTCGGGCCTGGTGGACGGCACGGGCAGTGCCGCCCTCCTCAACCAGCCCAATGGCCTGGCCCTGGCCGCCAACGGCCTCCTCTACTTCACCGACTACGGCAACTCCGATATCCGCACGGTCTCCACCACGGGCATCGTCACCACTGTGGCCGGCCACAACAATACCGCCACCACGACCACGGGTTACGCCGATGGCAATGCCCTGTCCTCGCTCTTCAACCTGCCCGTGGGCATCGCTGTGGACGGCGCCGGCGTGGTCTGGATCGCGGACACCCACAACCATGTACTCCGGCGCCTCATGGGCGGGGTCACCAGCACCCAGGCCGGCGTGGGCGGCACCGTCGGCAATGTGGATGGCACCGGCACTGCGGCCTACTTCAACCAGCCCACCAGCGTCGTCTTCACACCCGCGGGCACCCTGGTGATCGCCGATAGCGGCAACCACATGCTGCGCACCTACGGCACGGACGGCACCGTCGGCACCATCACCACGCCCTGAGCCCTTTTCGAATTCAGAGATCCTTGCGCTGAATCCGTTGATTCAGGCTGTGCGATAATGGGCTGCACCCATGCGCCACAAGGAATCCCATGACCACCACGCCCGGGAAAGCTCCCAAGAAGGTCAAAGAGAAAAAGCAGACGCCCGCCGAGCGGCAGGCGCTCATGCAGTGGAACCACATGATGTACGGCCCCACGGCCAAGGAAGCGCGGCCCGTGGCCAAGAAGGTGAACTTCGGAGCCTCGTACCTCACCCACCCCAAGTTCCAGGCCCTCATGACCGCCCTCGTCAAGGGCGCCCACTACAAGTTCGATGTGACGGACAAGGCCAAGACCTACACCATCTCCACGGATGGGGACCACATCTCTTTCGATGGCAAGGTGATCTTCTACACCCGCCCCATGAACCGCTATGAGGACCACCTCCTGCTGGACCGCGCCGTGGCGGTGCAGTACCAGAACGTAGATGCCCTGGTGCACCTGGTATTCGCGGTGCTGCGCCACTTCCCTGATCTGGGCGCCCCCAAGCTGGTCTTCCTGAATCACCAGTTCTACTACGGCGCCGACACCCTGGAGACCGGTGTCGCCGAGCAGGGCGCCAACCTGCTCCTGGGCTCCTACCGGCACAACAAAGTCTCGGACAAGCCCAAGACCTACGGATCCTGAGGCCCCAGCAACACCCAAGCGGGAGGCATCGTGAAGGCCCACGAGGCTGAGGTCCTCATCGCCGGAGGCGGCCTGGCGGGCCTGGTGGCGGCCCACGAGCTGCTGGAGGCCGGGCGCTCCGTACTCCTGTTGGACAAGGGGCCGCTGGCGACCTTGGGTGGGCTGGCCAAGGAGTCCTTCGGCGGTGTCCACCTCATCGGCACGCCGCACCAGCGCAAACTCGGCATACGGGACGACGCGGAGCTGGCGCTCCAGGATTGGGAGCGGGTGGCGGCGTTCGGGGCCGAAGACCACTGGCCCCACCGCTGGGCGGCGTATTACTGCGCTCATTCCGAGACCCACATCCACCAGTTCCTGCACGCCCGGGGCGTACGCTTCCTACCCCTGGTGAACTGGGCGGAGCGGGGCTTCACCCAGCCGGGCAACCGAATCCCCCGCTGGCACATCGTCTGGGGCACCGGACACGAGATCATCGCACGGCTGCTGGCGGCTCTGGAGGCCCATCCTCACCGCGCGAAGCTCGACATCCGCTGCGACCACGAGGTCTCGGACCTGCTCCTCGAGGGCGGCCAGGTGCGGGGCGTTCTCGGGAAGCGGATGGACACGGGCGAGCCCTTCGAGGCACGGGCCGAGCAGGTGCTCATTGCCTCGGGCGGCATGTGCGGCGGCGACCTCAGCACCCTACGGGCGCACTGGCACCGCCCCTGGGGTGCCCCGCCCAAGATCATTCTCAACGGCGCCCATGCCTTCGGAGACGGGCTCCTCCACGCCAAGGTGCAAGACGCGGGCGGCCGCCTCACCCACATGGACTGCCAGTGGCACTATCCCGCGGGCATCCACCATCCCGCCAAGCGCCGCCCGGACGATGGCCTCAGCTTGGTGCCACCCCGTTCGGCCCTCTGGCTGGATGCCCACGGTCGCCGCATCGGCCCCCTGCCCCTGGTGGGCAACACGGACACCCGGGCCCTGGTGGAGGCCGTGCTGCGAAGCCCCGGACAGTATTCCTGGCAGGTGCTGAACTGGCGCATCGCCCTCAAGGAGCTGGCCGTTTCCGGCTGCGACTTCATGACCGCGTTCCGCCACAAGCGGAAGCTGCGGATGCTGCGGGACCTGGCCTTCGGCAACCGGGAGCTGGTAGAGCGCCTGGTGCGGGATTGCCCCGAGGACATCGTGGTGGCGGATACCCTGCCGGAGCTGATGGAGCGGATGGATGCCCGGGGCCTCGATGGCCTGCGCCTGGACCGGGCGGGCATGGAACAGGACATCGCTGGCTACGATGCCGAGATCGACCGGGGCCCGGCCTTCTTCACGGACGACCAGCTGCGCCGCCTGGCCCAGATCCGGGCCTACCGTGGCGACCGCCTGCGCACCTGCAAGTTCCAGAAGATCCTCGAGCGCAAGGCGAGCCCCCTGATGGCCATCCGCGAATTCATCCTCAGCCGCAAGAGCCTGGGCGGCATCCAGACGGACCTGGCCTGCCGGGTGCTCCGCGAGGATGGCGAACCCATCCCCGGCCTCTACGCCCTGGGTGAGGCCGCAGGCTTCGGCGGCGGCGGCATCCATGGCCGCGGCTCTCTGGAGGGCACCTTCCTGGGGGCCTGCGTCCTCACGGGCCGCCTGGCGGCCCAGCACATCACCGGAAGGACGATCCTATGAACGCCACAGGTCCCAAGACCGGCGCCTGGCTGGTCCGCCACGCCCTGGAACAGCTGCCGGTCTCCCACACCTTCGGCATCCCCGGGGTCCACAACACAGAGATCTACGACGAACTGGGCCAGTCCGAGACCATCCATCCGGTGCTGGTCTCCCACGAATGCGGGGCGGCCTTCATGGGCGACGCCCAAAGTCGCACCGGGGGCGGCCGCATCGGCGTGCTGCTGGTGGTGCCCGCTGCGGGGATTACCCACGCCATGAGCGGTATCGGCGAGGCCTTCCTGGACGGCATCCCTCTGTTGATCATTTCCGGTGGCATCCGCACGGACACGCCCTTCGGCTACCAGCTTCACGAGCTGGACCAGCTGGCTCTGGTGAAGCCCCTGACCAAGGGCGCCTGGCGCGTGGAGACCCAAGCCGCCATCGTGCCCACCATCTTCGAGGCCTACCGCCTTGCCACGAGCGGCACCCCGGGCCCTGTGCTGGTGGAAATCCCCGCCAACCTCCAGCTCTTCAAGGGCCCCGTGGGGGAGCTGCCCACCTTCGTGCCCCAGATGCCTGTTTTGACGGCAACGGAGGCTGAACTGGACCGCGCCGTGGACCTGCTGCTGGCGGCCCAGTCGCCAGGCCTCTTCGTGGGCTGGGGCGCCATGGGGGCGCGATCCGAGCTGCAGCGCCTCGCGGAGCTGCTGGGCGCCCCGGTGGCCACCACGCTGCAGGGCATGGGGGCCTTCCCCGGCAATCATCCCCTGCACACGGGCATGGGCTTCGGTCCCGCCGCCGTGCCCGCCGCAGAGAACGCCTTCCGCGCCTGCGACGCCTTGCTGGCCGTGGGCACCCGCTTCGGCGAAATCCCCACCGGCAGCTTCGGCTGCACCGTGCCCACCCAGCTCATCCACGTGGACATCAATCCGGCGGTCTTCCACCGCAACTTCCCCGCCGCCCTCACGCTGGAAGGCGACGCGACCCTCATCGTCCCAGCCCTCCTGGCCCGCCTAGAGGCCCGTCAACCGGAGCATGCCGTCCGCCGCACCGCTGTCAGCGCCGCCATCGCCAAGGACAAGGCCGACTACCGCGCCCAGTGGCGCCAGCACATGAACGAACGGGTGAACCCCTGCATCTTCCTGGAGGCCCTGCGCCGCCACCTGCCCGATGACGCCATCCTCGTGGTGGACGATGGCAACCACACCTTCCTGGCCGCGGAACTCTTTGAGGTGCGCCACCCGGGCACCTTCATCTCTCCCACGGACTTCAACGCCATGGGCTACTGCGTGCCCGGCGCCATCGGCGCCAAGTTGGCCAACCCTACGCGGGTGGTGGCGGGCATCGTGGGCGACGGGGCCTTCCTTATGACAGGCCTGGAGCTGGTGACGGCGGTGCGGGAGGGCCTGGGCCTGGTGATCGTGGTCTTCCACGACGGGGAGCTGTCCCAGATCTCCCAGGGCCAGGAGATTCCCTACAACCGCAAGACCTGCACAGTGCTGGGGAACCTGCGCCTGGACGGCATCGCCTTGGCCACCGGGGCTGCCTACGTGGCCATCCCCGACAACGCGGGCATCGAGGCGGGCCTGGCCGAGGCCTTCACCACCGCAGCGGCGGGCCGCCCAGTGCTGGTGGATGTGCGGATCGACTACTCCAGGCGCACCCGCTTCACCCAGGGTGTGGTGCAGACCGTGCTCAAGCGCTTCCCCCTGGGCGACAAGGCCCGCTTCATCGGCCGCGCCCTCTGGCGGAAGCTCGTGGGCTGAGCCGAACCTAGACTGGCGCCGTCTTCAGAGCCGGCAGATCCACGGTGAAGGTGCTGCCCTTCCCGGGAGTGGACGTGACGCTGATGCTGCCCCCCAGGAGTTCCACCAGGCGCCGGCTGATGGTGAGGCCCAGCCCGGTCCCGCCGTATTGTCGGCCGATGGCGTCGTTGGCCTGCTCGAAGGCCCGGAAGATGTGGGAGAGCTCCTGGGGGGTCATGCCCTTCCCCGTGTCAAGGACCTGGATCCGCAGCCCTGCCTCAATGAATTCGGTGGCGATGAGCACCCGGCCCTGGGCCGTGAACTTGCAGGCATTGCCCCCGAGGTTCATGAGCACCTGCCGCAGCTTGGTGGGATCCGTCCAGAAGGGGACAGCGTCGCCCTGGAACTCCAGCAAGAGGCTGATGCCCTTGGTCTTGGCGAGGGGAGCGAGGGTATCGGCGACCTCGTGCACCAGGGCCTGGATATCCTCCTGGGACCAGAGGACGCTCTCGGCCCCCGCCTCGATGCGCGAAAGGTCCAGGATGCCGTTGATGGTCGCCAGCAGGTGGTTGCCTGCGGACTGGACCTTTCGCAGATCCTCGGCACTCTGAGCATCCTGGCGCTCTTCAGCATCTCCGGCCAGCAACTCCGTGTAGAGCAGGATGGCATTGAGGGGCGTGCGCAGCTCATGACTCATGGTGGCGATGAAGCGGCTCTTGGCGCGGGTGGCGCCCTCCAGCCGCTGGTTCGAAAGGCTCAGTTCCTGCGTGCGACTGGCCACCTCCTGCTGCAGTTCGAGGTTGTGCCGGGCCAGGGCGCGGTGCCGATAGGAACCCACCCCCACCCCCGCCAGCGCCAGGCCGGCGATACCCAGGAGGAGGGCCCACCAAGTCTGCCACCAGCGCGGCAGCACCCGGAAGGCCAGCACCAGGGAGGGGCCCGGCTCCTCCATGTCCCGCTGGCCTCTGACTTCCAGCCGATACTGGCCGGAGGGAAGGCCCGCGTAGCGCAGGCGGTGGTCGCGCAGGCGGACCCACTCGAGATCCACGCCCTCCACCCGGGCTTCGAGGGTGGTGCTGGAGGGACTGCTGAAGGCGTTGAGGGCAAAGTGGGCTGTCAGGGCCGCGCCGGGCTGCAGCCGGGCTGGGGCGCCACCCGGGGTCGGCAGCCCGTCCTGGTCCCGCCACTGGAGCAGAATGGGCAGGGGCAGGGGCGCCCTGACCGGGAGATCGGCGGTCCGGAAGCGGCCCACGCCGGCGGTGGTGCCGTACCAGAGGTCCCCGCCAGGCTCCAGCACGAGGGCATGGTTGTTCGCATCCACCCCGGGAATGCCGTCCTCGGGACCGATCCAGGCATCCACTCGATGCTGGGCCGGATCCAGCAGGCCCAGCCCGCGGGTGGTGCCCACCCAGATGCGGCCGTCGGGACGCAGGGCGTTGCCCAGGATCGGCATGGCGGGCTGGGTGGGGAAGGGATGCCACTCCTCCACGGCCTTCCAGACGCCACCCTCGCGGCGGTGCCTGGTCAAGAAGGAGCGGTCCCAGTAGCAGACCCAGACCTCCCCAGAAGCCGTCATCAGGGCGGAAAAGGGATTGAAGGGCAAGGTGGGCCCCACGGACTGCCACTGCCCCTGCTCCAGCAAGTACACGCCCCCGGCGGTGGCCAGGAAGATGACCCCGCCGGGATCCTGGAGCACCTGCCAGACCCCCTTGGGCGGCTGTCCCGCGATGGCCGGCCGAGTCCAGGTCCAGTGGCCTGCTACCCGCTCACCCAAGGCCACGCCATCCCGGAAATCCGAGACCCAGACCCGGCCCCCGGGCTCTACGGCCAGACCCCTGGATTCGGGTGAGGCGGGCAGGCAGTCCACCCGGATCACCTCCACGGCCAGGGACCGCGGGTTCACACGGTAGAGGGTGCCGCCCGGGCTCCCCACGGCCAGGATGCTGCCATCCGGCGCCCAGCGCAGCCGGGAGAAGGGGCCCTTGCGAACCACCATCCAGCCCTGGGGCGACTCCACCACCAGGCCCCCGTCCGTGGCCAGCCAGTGGCGACCCGAGGGCTCCCGCAGCACGTGCCAGACCATGTTGCTGGGGAGCCCCTCCTGCAGGCTGTGGTGCTCCCAGCGACCTTGGCCCAGGACCTGAAACAGGCCGTCCGCGGCCAACCAGGGATTGCCCTCCCGGTCGATCAGGCCTGTGGTGGGCAGGTTGCCCTTGGGCGTACCCCGCAGCTCCCGGCTGGTACTGCCCTGGCAGCGGAAGAGACCCGAGGCGGTGTTCACCCAGACCCAGCCATCCCGATCTCGAGTCAGGCGCGTGTTGGCTGGGGGACTGCCCCCCAGCCCACCCGCCAGGCGTGCCCAGGGGCCCGTCGGGCCTTTCCGGTAAAGGCGTCGGCTGGACCAGGCCCAGAGGTGGCCCTGGCCATCTAGATTGGCCAGCAGGAGGTCTTCTCCCGGTTCCAGGGGAGGGTGCTCCCGGACCCAGGTGGTGGAGCCCTTGGCGAGAATCCAGAGGTCATAACCGATGGTGGCCACCACCCGGTCTGCGCTCGGGTCCGCAAAGACGCTCTGCACCTGCTCGGTGCCCGGCAGATCCCAGCGCGGCTGGAAGTCCCGACCATCGGCGCTGTGGTAGAGCCGCCCCCCGGACAGGGCGAACAGGCCCCCGGCCGCGTCCCGACCCAGAGCGCTCAGACGGCGACCTTCCAGGCCTTGGATCGGCACGAAAGTGCCTGCCCGCGTGTCCAGCCGACCCAGCCCATTCCGGGTGCCAACCCAAAGCCTCCCGCCGGGCGCCGCCACCAGGGCCGTCACATAGTCATAGCCCGATGCCAGGTGCCTCCGCTCGAACCGTTCGCCGTCGAAGCGGAAGAGGCCCGTGTCCGTGCCCGCCCAGATGAACCCATCCTCGTCCTGGACCAGGGCGCTGACAGACCCATCCTCCAGCCCTTCCTTGAAGCCGAAGGCACGCACGGGAAGGTGCCCCAGGGGCTGGGCCCAGAGTCGAGCCGGGATCAGGCAGAACCAGACCAGGAGGGCCACCAGTCCCCCGCGCCGCCAGCCTGCTATTCCCCGCCACGCCCCCATGCCCGCCTTTGATCCAATCGCCCAATCAAGCCCTGAATAGCCTTCAAGTTCCAGTTAAGGAACCCGTAACACCTTTCGGCAGTCCCGCTGAAAACCTACGTTTTGGCCTCATTCTGGGGACTGGCCTGGGTCTAGGCATCCAAGCTGGCCTCCACTTCGTTGCCCACCCCGTGGTACTCGAGTCGATCGAAACAGGAGGTGGCCGAGAGGGCGATGCCCCGCCCGTGCAGGTCAAACATGCGCTCGGGGTTGATGGTCAGGTACTTGCTCCAGTCAAAACCCCTGCCTTGGTCCCGCACAAGGAAGGAGGTGCCACCTTCGGTGCGCTCAAACCTCAAAAGGGCGTGCCTGGAGGCATAGGTCGGATCGGCCAACCGGAATAGCACCTCGTCCGCCCAGGTTCCACGGAGGAGAAACTCACTTTTCTCTGCGTAGGAAATACCCAGATTCCCGTGTTCAACTGCGTTGACCATCAGCTCGGCCAGGCCCAACACGACCCTTTCTGGATCGGAGGTCGCCTTGGCCACAAGGGTGGCGATCCCATTGATCTCATCGAGAGTCCTGAAGCTAAACTCGGCCGAATTGAGGTGCTTCAAGACATTCGACGCGGCATGCACCTGCGCCCATAACGCCATCTGGTTGTGATGATCGCGGATGGCCGCAGTGAGGATCGCGGTCAGCGTCTCAGTCGAGAAGGGCTTGACCAGGTAGTAGTAGGCCGCCGAAATCAGACCCCGATCGAGCACGCTCGAGGCCGCCAGGGAAGTCTGAACGATCACGGGCACCCGGCGCTGGCGGGGCAGCTCCCGGATCCGCTTGAGAATCTCGAGGCCGTCCATGTCTGGCAGCCCACGATCGAGCAGCACGGCTTCGATCTCCAGCCCGGGGGAAGCGATCAGGTTCCAGGCGGATTGACCGTCCGAGGCACAGACACATTGATACCCCTCTGACTCCAGCGTGTCCTGGAGGAACACTTGCGTGAAGGGGTCATCCTCGATCACCAGCACAGTCCTTTTTTGCATCTAGATCTCCAAGCTGGGGGCAGTGTTCTGAGGGCCAGTCAAACCGGGCACCGGCAGGTTCTTCACGGCCTGGCAGAGCTCCGACTGCCTGCCTTCGAGGACCCCAACCAGCCGCTGTACCTCGGCGCCATCGGCCATGTTCAGCAGGGCCTGTTCCAGCTCCCTGGCGCTGCCGCTGATGGCCTCGGCACCCAGAAACCCTGCGGCGCCGATCAAAGAATGAGCGAGCCGCTGGGCTTCCACCCGGTTCTCGCCTTCCAGCAGCAACCTGATATTGCCGGTGGCGTTTTCATGCAGGGCGACATATTTCAACACGAGAGAATGGAAGAGAGGCAGTTTCCCCCGCACGATCTTCAGCCCCAGATCCAGGTTGATGCCCGGCAAGGTGCCCAGCAAGGCCCGGATTTCCTCGTCGGTCACTGGGAGAGGCTCAGGTTCAGACTTCGGCAGCAGGGCCGACCCCGCCTGCTTCTCGCCCTTCCGGGGAGGCAACCAGCGCAGCAGCTGGGAGAACAGCGTCTCGGGTGCAAAGGGCTTCCCAAGATGGGCATCCATCCCAGCCTCCAGGCACTGCTTGCGCTCCTCTTCGAACACATCAGCGGTCATGGCGATGATGGGAACCCGCTGGCCGGTTTCCTGGGCGCGAATCGCCCGAGTGGCCTGGAATCCATCCATGACGGGCATGTGGAGATCCATGAGGATGATCTCGTAGGGCGCCATTCGGGCCAGGGCGACCGCAACCTCGCCGTTGTTGGCGATGTCGACCCGGCAGCCGACCGCTTCTAGCAGCTCCCGGGCCACTTCCTGGTTGACGACGTTGTCTTCCACCAGGAGGATCCTGGCGCCGTGGTGGTCTCTCACCAGGGCCTGCTCCAGGGAGGACTGCTCCGGACCCCGGATCGAAGCTCCGGTGCCAAGCTCCTCGAAGCGTTCCAGGGTCTCCTGAAGGGTCTGTCGGGTCAGCGGTTTCTGCATGACCAGGGCGAAACCAACCTGGGTCGCCTCCTCGATGAGGTCCAGGTCTGGACTGCTCGTGATCATCACGGCCACCGGCTGGACCGGCAGGGGCAGCGCCCTCATCCGCCGACAGATCTCGAGGCCGTCCATCCCCCCGAGCAGCTTGTCGACGAAGACCAGGTCGAATGGGCGGGCGGTTTGGCTGGCCTCGAGTAGCAGTGCCAGCGCTGCTTCCCCGGACTCGCAAGCTTCGTTTTCGATGCCGATGGATTTCAAGATCCGCCCGACGATGATGCGCGTGAGTTTCAGATCATCGACCACCAGGGCCCGGGAGTAGGTCAGGACACGGACGGGTGGTGGGAGTGAGACCGGGCAGCTGCCTGCGGGGGAGAGCCTGAGGGTGAACCAGAAGGCAGAGCCTTCACCCGCCTTTGTGTGGACGCCAATGTCTCCGCCCATCATCCTCGCCAACCTGCGGCTGATGGCGAGGCCGAGCCCGGTGCCGCCGTTCTTTCGGGTGGTCGAGGCATCGGCTTGAGTGAAGGGCTCGAACAGCTGCAGGAGCATGGCCTCAGAAATGCCGGGGCCGGTATCCCGGACCTCGAATCGCGCCGTGATGCCCTCAGCCGACTGATCAGTGATGCGCCCGCTCAGCAGGATCGTTCCCTGTTCCGTGAATTTCGCGGCATTGGTCAAGAAGTTGAGGAGCACCTGACCGACCCGGACGGGATCTCCCATGAAGACATCACAGAGGGCGGGCTCCAGGTCCACGATGAGTTCCACCCCCTTGGCCTGGAGCTTCTCCACCACCTGGGAGCAGGCCGCCTCGACCACCCGATCGACCTCAAAATCGATGTGCTCAAGGCTCAACTTGTCCGCCTCGATTTTCGACATGTCCAGGATGTCGTTGACCACACCCAGCAGGAGGGTCCCTGACTGGGCGATCTTGATCAACTTGTCCTGGGTTTCCCTGGCTGGGTTTTGGCGCTTGGCAAGGTGGGTCAGCCCAAGAATGGCATTGAGGGGAGTCCGGATTTCATGGCTCATGTTCGCCAGGAATTGGCTCTTGGCCTGGCTGGCGGCCTCCGCAGCCTGGGCCCTCCCCACGAGCCCCTGGTTCAGCGTCTGGATTTCCTGGCTCTGTCTGAGCAGCGCTGCATTGGCTTCGCTCAGCTGTTCGGTGCGC
Organism: uncultured Holophagaceae bacterium; assembly: GCA_903913215.1. Lineage (GTDB taxonomy): Bacteria > Acidobacteriota > Holophagae > Holophagales > Holophagaceae > Geothrix. The sequence goes on along the minus strand of CAIWKE010000028.1, from coordinate 193,554 downwards.
TCCAACACCACCTCTTCCAGGTGCAGGCTCCGGAATTCGAGTTCAGCCTCGATCTGCTCCTGAAGATCCTGCCGATCCTGCAAGTCCTGCTCGGCATGGATGCGGTCCGTCATGTCCTGAAGGTAGATCAGGCGTCGGCCATCGGCCAGACAGGCTGCATTCACGTTCACCCAGCGGAAGGTTCCATCGAAGCGGGTGATCTGGAAATCGTCTGTCAACGAGGTGCCCCGCGGCAGGGCCGAAAGGGCATTCCAGAGCGGGAGGGCCGGGGGTGGCACATGGAAATCGGCAATCCGCAGGCCCAGGAGCTCGCTCAAGCTGTAGCCGAACACGGCCTCGGCGGCTGGGTTCCCCTCGATCACCGTCCCCGATTCATCTGAAACGAGGACGGCTGAGGGAGCCTGGTGGATGTAGGTCCGGAAATGTTCCTCCCGTTGTCTCCCCTCCTCCTCTGACTTCTCCAGCTCCTGCACGGTGGTGGCCACAGACATGCCGATCAGCACCAGCAGCGCCACATAGGACCAGGTCGTGAAAAATTCGGACTGGCGGAAATCATCCATGAACACGCCCGTCCCATGGACCGCACTGAGGATGGCGAAGAGTCCGACCAGGTTCGTGATCAACATGGTGCCCTGCGGGCCAAGCCGGAGCGCGGCGGGGATCAGGGCGAGGACCATCCAGATGGACCGGCCGTGGGTTCCGAGCCAGGCGCCGCCCCACCCGAGGAACAGCACCGATCCGACGAGGAGACTCGACAGGAAGATGACCGTGGCTTCCCAGGGACGGCGGACCATGAGCCAAGTCCGCACCGGGCTCCGGCAGACGAGGATGAACGGCGTGATGATCACGATGCCCAGGAGGTCGTTCACCCACTCCCTGAAATACAACGCCACAAGAGAATATTCAGTACTGCTGGCATGGGAGGCATGAAGCCCCGACTCGACGAGGGCATGAAGGCTGGTGCTGAGTACCCCGCCCAGGAGGATCACGCGGAAAAAATCCCTTGTCCTGGCAAGTTGGGGGTCAAACCCCTCCCGGGAGTTCACAAGCCCTGCCCCTAGCCAGAACGAAAAGGTCTGGCTCAGGGCGAGGCCCAAGGAGGCCCCCGGAGTCTCCCTCTGGACGAGTGCCGAGACCAGCGCCCCCAGAAGCACGCCGAGCCAGAGCCGCCCCCGCGAAAGGATCAACAAGGCCAAGGCGACGCCGCTCAGGGGGGAGAAATAGGTCTGGGCCTGGGGCAGCACCAGGAGCTGGGAACTCCCCCAGGAGATGACCACCAGCAGCGCCGCCGCAAGGGCGCACTCCAGCAGCGTCTTACCGTTCACCAATGGCCCACTTCGCGGCAGGAGCCACCTCGGAGCGGGCTGGCCAGACATGAGTTGCATGAAGCGTCCTTCGCAGGATGCGATGGAGAGGCCTGCCTCCTCCCTTATCGAGGCCTGGAGTCAGATGGTTGAATGTTGCTGGGGACCAGGGCCAAAATGGCCGGGAAGGCCCCAAACTGGGGGTATGAACCTCACCCTCCGCCACAAGGCCCAGGCCATCCTCCGCGCGGCGGGCTGGGACCTGGCCCCGCCCCCGGTGGTCTGGTCGCCGCGCATGCTGCGCTGCGCGGGGCTCTTTGTCATCGAGAAGGACTCCCGGGGAAAGTGGCACCCGGAGATCCGGCTCAGCATCCCCCTGCTGCGCCGCCGGGACTGGCCCTGGCCCCAGCAAGTCTGCGGCATGAATTGCCACGACCCCGAGCAGGTACAGCAGAGGATACTGGAGCACGAGCTCATCCACTACAAGCTGTGGATGGACCGCGACAGGGACTGGGGTCACAGCGACCGTTTCCGCAGGCTGGCCTTCGAGGTATTCGGGCACCAGAGCATCACCCATGGCATTGGTCACGAACCGGACTGATCGCCCGGTCGCCTTGCGGGGTACACTCCTGCCATGAACGCCCGGGACCTTGCCATCCTTGCCACGCCCCCCCTGCTGGAGGGCGAGGACCGGCTGGCGCCTGCGCTGAAGCTCTATGCCCTTCGTACCCTGCCCTTCGGCGAGATCAAAGCCGTGGGCTTCGACATGGACCACACCCTGGCCCGGTACAAGTCGCCGGAGATCGATGAACTGGCCTTCAAAAAGGCGGCGCGCCTGCTGGCCCGGGACCGGGACTACTCGCCCTGGCTGGTGGAACTGGAGTACGACCCGGCCTTCGCCGTGCGCGGCCTGGTGCTGGACGGGCTGCGAGGCAACCTGCTCAAGCTGAACCGGGAGCGACAGGTGGTGCGCGGCAGCCACGGGAGCCGGGCCATGACCCACGCGGAGCTGGAGGCCGTGTACGGACGGCGCCGTCTCGCCACCGCCGCCAAGGGCTTCCGCTGCATTGACACCCTCTTCGAGATCCCCGAGAGCCACCTCTTCGCCCAGCTGGTGGATGGCCTGGACCGGGGCATCGTGAAGGCCGAGAACTACCTGCAGCTCTTCGCAGACGTCCGCTGGGCCATCGACACAGTCCACCGCAACGGCGAGATGAAAGCGGAGATCCTCCAGCACCGGGCCTTCTTCATCCCCCAGGACCCGCAACTGGCCCTGGCCCTGGACCGCATGAAGCGCGAGGGCAAGAAGCTCTTCCTCCTCACCAACAGCGAGTGGACCTTCACGGATGGGGTGCTGAGCCACCTGCTCAATGGCCAGGATGAGTCCCGCCCGCACTGGACGGACTACTTCGACCTGATGGTGGTGAGCAGCCGCAAGCCCACCTTCTTCCTGGACTCGCCCCCGGCCGTGCCGGTGCCGGGCCAGCCCCGCTGCTTCACCGGGGGCCACACGGCCTGGCTGGAGGGCCTGCTCCAGGCCCAGGGGGAGCAGGTGCTCTACGTGGGTGACCACATCTACGGCGACGTGCTGCGCTCCAAAAAGAACGCCTCCTGGCGGACCCTCCTGCTGGTGCCGGAGCTGGAGCACGAGTTGAAGCTGCTGGAGTCCAAGGCCGACGACCTGCGGGGCCTCCGCCGCCTGGAGACAGCCCGTCGGCGCAGCAGCCGCCGCGCCTCGGTACTCTTGGATCAGTGGAAGCGGAACCGGGTGCGACGGCATGTGTTGGGATCCCGCCTCAGCGCCGAGGCCACCACGGCCCTGGACCAGGAAGCCGCCCAGCTGGCCACCAGCGCCGAGGCGCTGCAAAAGCGGACCGAGGCCCAGGCCCGCGAAATCGACATGCTGCTCCGGGAGGTGGAGGCGGTCTTCAATCCCATGTGGGGCCCCATGTTCCGGGATCGGGACGAGCAGACCCGCTTCGCGGACCAGATCCAGCAGTTCGCCTGCGCCTACACCGGCAAAGTCGGAAACCTCTACATGGTGGACCCCCACAGCACCGTGTACGCCCCCGTGCCCGCCCTGCCCCACGAACGGGTGGGGCAGCGGTTCTAACCGATCAATCACGAAGACAGGAAGACCATGAAGGGAGGCGGGGACCCTTCTTCGTGGTGAACCTAGCCCATGCGGCGCGTGCGATCGCTAGCCCTGCCCGCGTGGCCCCGGCCCCAGGGCCCGGTTGATGAGGTCCTCCAGTTCAGCGCTGGTGAAGGGCTTCTTGAGGAAGTCCGTGAACCCCTGGGCAATGGCCTGGTCCCGGGAGGCCTGCAGGGCGTAACCACTGCACAGGATTCCCGGCAGGGTGGGCCGGATGGCCCGCATGGCCTGGAAGGCCTCCACGCCGCCCATGCGGGGCATGGTGGCATCCAGGATCACCAGGTCGAAGCGCTCCGGGTTCTGATTGAACTGCGCCAGGGCCTCCACGCCGTCCGAGGCGGAGATGACCTTCAGCCCGAACCAGTCCTGCAGCATCTCGGCCATGACCTCCCGCAGGTCCAGCTCGTCATCGACCAGGAGCACGAGGTTGCCGCTGTGGACCTCGAAGTCCGGCACCGGTACCGGGACCTCGGTCCCCTCGGGTGAAGGCAGGTGAACCCGGAACACGCTGCCCACGCCGGGAATGCTCTCCACCTGGATGCCGCCCCGGTGCCCCCGCACGATGCCCAGGGCCGCCGCGAGCCCCAGCCCACGCCCCACCTCGCGGGTGGAGAAGAAGGGGTCGAAGATCTTCGACAGGGTCGCCACTTCGATGCCATGGCCCTGGTCCGTCACCTCCAGGACCACATAGCTGCCGGGCTCGATGGCCTCAGGCCAGAGGCCAGTGCCCAGATCCTTGGCCGTCACGCTCCGCTGACCGGTGCGGACCCTGATGGCGCCGCCGCCATGGCTGGCCTCCAGGGCGTTGGTGACCAGATTCTCCACCACCCGGCCCATGAGGACCGGATCCACCAGCACCAGGGGCAGGGACTCCGCCAGCTCCCGTGCGAGTGGAGTACCCATGCGGTCCAGGATCTGGGCCACCAGGGGCGAGAGGGCTTGGAATTCAGGCCGCCGGAGATCCCCCCCGGAGCAGTGGAGGAGATCCCGGCTGAGTTGGCTGGCCCGAGCCAGGCCCAGGTTCAGGCGCAGCAGGTAGGGGTGGGCCTTCGAATTCTCGGGAATCGCCACCTGGGCCATTTCCAGGTTCGCCACCATGGCCTGGAAGATGTTGTTGAAGTCGTGAGCGATGCCCCCGGACAGCATCCCCAGGCTCTCCATCTTCTGGGCCCTGGAGAGGGCCTCCTCGACCTTGCGGGTCTGGGTGACATCCACGAGGCTGCAGAGAGCGCCATGGATGTGGTCCGCATGGTCGCGGAGCGGCGTTGCGTAGGCCCGCAGGTGGCGGATCTCCCCGTCGGTGAAGACCAGGTCCAGGGGCTCGTCGTGGATGACCTCCCCACCCTTGGCGGCCCGGTGGAGGGGGGTCCGCGCTGCCACCAGCACCTCGCCCCCCTGGGCCAGATGGAAGAGATTGGAGGGACCTTCCCCCGCCAGCGCCGCAGCGTGGTTCTCCCCCACCGGAAGCCGCAGGAGGGCTCCCCCCACTGGGTTCCCCCGCACGATGCGGCAGTCCTGGTCCTCGGCGATCCAGAGGGGCACGGGCACTGCCGCCATGACCGCGCGCAGCTTGTCTGCCTCGCTGTGGGCTTCGGTGCGGGCCTCGGCCAACCGGGTGGCCTGGGCCGCCTGGCCCAGGAAGATCTCCCGCAGGTGGATGACCCCAACCAGGAGCATGGTCGAGATGACCAGGCCCAGCACCTCGTTGAGCAGCAGGCCGCTCGGCAGACCCGCCTCCACCAGGGCACCCACGGAATGGAGCCGTCGGCCCGCCATGAGGACCAGGGCCCCGGAGATCAGCATCCAGGCCACCGGGCGGGCCACGATGCGGTTCATTCGAAGGGCCAAGCCCGCCGCGGCTATCTGCAGCAAGATCGACAGGAGAATGATGAACAAGTTGAGCACCGGGCTCACGTCCTCAACTCACTATCGAAACTCCCCCCGAATAAGATAAATAGCGTTCGATTTTTGCTGAATTAATTCGTAGTTTCAGGTCTTGTTTCCCGCATGGGCCTGGGCGATGACCTGCTTGATGGCCGCCACAACCTGATCCTGATCCGCCTCACTGAGGCCCGGCCAGAGAGGCAGGCTCAGGAGCCGCTCCCCGCTCCATTCGCTGTGAGGCAGGCCCGCCTTGGGCAGGTGCTGCGGGTTCGCCGCGTAGAAGTCCCGGTACCAGGGGTGCACGTGGGCCGGGCGGTAGTGGATGCCCGTGCCAATGTTCTCCTCCTTCAGCGCCGCCACGAAGGCGTCCCGGTCCAGACCCAGCTTCTCAGGGTGGACCCGCAGCACGAAAAGGTGGAAGCAGTGGCCGTGGATGGCATCGCCAGGCCAGGGCAGCAGGACTTCTTCCACATCCTTCAGCAGCTCCAGGTAGCGGTGGAAGAGCACGCCCCGCCGGGCATTGAAGCCGTCCAGCTTGTCGATCTGATGCAGGCCCATGGCCGCCTGCAGGTCCATGAAGTTGGCTTTGCGGGCGGGCTCGAATACTTCCGTATGGGGGCTGCCTTCCTTGGCGAAGCGCTTCCAGGCATCCCGGTCGATGCCGTGGAAGCGCAGGCGCTTGATGCGGCTTTCATAGTCATCGTTGAAGAAGGCGATGGCGCCGCCCTCGCCGGTGGTCATGTTCTTGTTGGGGTGGAAGCTGTAAACGCTCATGACCGAGCGCGGGTTCCCCCCGATCTTGGTGCCGTTGTAGTGAGCGCCCATGGCCTGGGCCGCGTCCTCGATGACCCAGAGACCATGCTTCTCAGCGATCTTCCAGATGGCCTCCATGGGACAGGGCAGGCCCGTGAGATGCACCGGGATGATGCCCTTGGTGCGGGGCGTGATGGTCGCCTCCACCTTGGCAGAATCGAGGTTCAGGGTGACGGGATCGATGTCCACCAGCACTGGCACGCCGCCCTGTAGCACCACGGTACTGAGGGTGCTGACCCAAGTGAGCGAGGTGGTGATCACTTCGTCGCCGGGCTGCAGGTCCAGCACCTGCATGGTGATCTCCTGAGCCGTGGTGGCGCTGTTCATGGCCAGGCAGTGGGGCACGCCGTTGTAGGCTTGCAGCTTCTCCTCGAACTTCGCCGACTTTGGCCCTGTGGTGATCCAGCCGCTGTGGATGGTGTCGATGATCTCCGCGATCTCCTCCTCGCCCACCATGGGGCGGGTGAACGGAAGGAACTCGGCACGACGAACGTAGGACATGGAAACCCCGGAAAACGTCCAGTGTAGCCGCCCCCTCCGGGCCTTGAGCGAGGGCCGGACAGACCACCGGCGGGCCGAGGCCCGCCGGTGCTGGGAGGAAAGGGCCGGTCTACTTGTGGGCGAGATCGCAGTACTGGCCACCCGTGGACCGGAAGTCCACGTTGCGCTGGATGAGGAAGTCGCGGGTACCCAGCTTCATGTTCGCGTAGGAACCATTGGCGACCGCGTAGGTGGTGCCGAAGGTCCAGGCGCAGTCATCGCCGTTCTCGTAGCCGCTGCGGGCATACCAGGCGGTGCCGTCGGCGTCCGTAGTGGCTTCCTCCAGCTCGTGGGCCAGCACGGAAACCATGCCATCCACCCCGGGGTTGGCGTTGGGACTGATGGTCTGGGCCGCGCAGCTGCTGAGGCAGCGGGCGGCATTGCCGATGAAGGCGTAGCGGAGGTTCTGCCCGCCGATGGTCCCGTGGGTGTGCCAGCCGCAGTACTGGGTGCAGAAGCCTGAGGACTCATTCACGTCCGAGGAGGTGAGCACGAAGTAGAGGCCGTTGCTATCCGCGGGCAGGGTGCCAGCGCTGATGGCATTGGCCACGACGGTCTGGATGTTGGCGTCCGACAGCACGGTGCCCAAGGAGTAGGCGGCATTGGCCTCCTTGCCCGTCCAGGTGACATTCCCCGAAATGGCGTTGCTGGAACCCACATAGTGCGAATTGAGCATGAAGTAGGGCGAACCGCCGATGGCCGAGAAGAAGTCCCGGATGATCTGCTGACCGGCCGCGGTGTCCGTGCCGTTGGTCTGGGTCCAGCTGCCATACCAGATGATGTAGACGCTGGGCGTGCTGAAGACGGGCCCCTTGTGGTAGGTGAGCTGGCTGCGGCTGGCCAGGGCGCTGGTGGAGCCCACGGTGGGCGCGTAGCCGACTGAGGCGTGGCCCTGGTCGTTCACGCGGTGGTGGATGATCTCCTTGCCCCGCTCATCGAGGTGGGTGCTGGGGGATTCCTGGGCGAAGACGGGCGCGCAGAGCAGCCCCGCCAGGAGGGCGGCGCAGAGGTTGAACTTAAGCAGCTTTTTCATGGTGCTCCTTAGAGAAAGGGGGATGAACGGGATTTCGCAGATGCAAACTTGCGATTGATTTGTCAAAAACGGTTTGGACAGGAGTCTATGAATCAAGCTCTTGTTTTTCAATGTAATTTTATATTTTTTATTTGATCAAATTTTTGTACTAATTGTATTTTTCAGACTAAATATTTCATTGCCATAGCTTTAATCGCCGAGCAGAATGGGCCATCCCCCATCCACGCTGTTCAGGAGTTCCCCATGTCGCCCCGGTCCTGCCTCCTTCGCTGCGCTGGCCTGGCGCTGCTGCTGGGGTCATCCCTGTCGGCCCAGACCCCTGCTACGTCAACTCCTCCGCTGCAGCAGCAGATTGACGAGCTGCGGACTGAGCTGCGCGAGATCAAGGCCCTGCTTCAGGAACGCAGTGCCCGGATGGAGGCTCCCATCGCACCGAAGCGGCCTGAGGTTCTCAGCGTCAACGTGCATGGCGAGCCCTTCCGTGGCAGCGCCCTGGCCCGGGTGGCCATCCTGGAATACTCGGACTTCGACTGCTCCTACTGCGCCCAGTACGCCACCACCATCTACCCCCTCCTCGATCACGCCTACGTCCAGGCGGGCAAGGTGAAGTATTTCTTCCGGGACCTGCCCGGTCCCGAGCATCCAGGCGCGACCTTCAAGGCCCGCCTCGCCCGCTGCGCGGGCGAGCAGGAGAAGTTCTGGGAGGGGCACGACCACCTCTTCAGGAATCAGGTCCCCTTCGACAATCAGGCCATGGAGCGGCTCCTCAAGAACGTGAGCCTGGAAGAGAACGCATTCAAGGCCTGCATCCAAAGCGACCGCTACATCGAGATCCTCCAGCGCAGCGCCCAGGGCGCCCGGCGCATGGGCCTCAACGGCACCCCCGCCTTCCTCATCGGCACCCTGAGCGAGGACGGCCGCCTGCTCACCGCCACCAAGGTCTTTCTCGGCGCCGAGTCCTACGAGGCCTTCCGCACCGTGCTGGACGAGCTATTGAAGGCCCCGCAGGCCAACTAGTCTCAACCCGGCCCAAATTCCGGAAAAGCTGTTGAGCCGGGAATCGACGGTGATGGGCGGGGATGAACAGTGAGACTGCCCGAAGCGCCTTCCCTCAAACAGGCCGCCAGATCCACGCGAGCAACGGCCGACCGCCGAAGCTCTTTCCCTAACTCAGGAAGCGCAGCTTCGTGAGTCACGCCTACGCAATCGGCATGGTGATCCGCAACGTGCTGCCCTTGCCCAAGCCCTCGCTGCTCAGCTCGATGGTGCCGCCCATCATCTCCATGAGGTGCTTGCAGATCACCAGGCCCAGGCCAGTGCCACCGTACTCGCGGCTGTGGCCGCCATCCGCCTGGGCGAACTTCTGGAAGAGGCGGGCCTGAGCCTCGATGCTCACGCCGATGCCAGTGTCCACCACCAGGAGGGCGATGAGGCCGGGATGCCGCTCCGCCAGAAGGGAGACGCTGCCTTCCTTGGTGAACTTGAGGGAGTTCGAAAGCAGGTTCAGGAGCACCTGCTTGAGGCGGTTGGGATCCACCACCACCTCGGGAATGTCCTTCAGGTCTGGCCATAGCAGTTCCACGCCGGGCTTCCGGGGATAGGCCTCGGCGATGGGCTTCACGTCCTCGATCAGAGTCGCCAGGCCAAAGGGCACCGGATGCACTTCCAGCTTGCCGGACTCGATCTTGGCCAGGTCCAGGATGTCGTTGAGCAGACCCAGCAGGTGCTGCCCGGAGGTGTAGCTGTCCTGAAGCATGGACCGCATGTCCTCGGCATCGTCGTAGAGGCCATCCATGACCAGGCGCGTGAAGCCGAGGATGCCCGTCAGGGGGGTCCGCAGCTCGTGGCTCGTGAGGGCCAGGAACTCGCTCTTGAGCTGGTCGGCCTCCCGGAGGGCGTCGTTGACGCGCTCCAGTTCCAGGGCCTGACGCTGCAGGGCGTCCCGCTGCTGGGAGAGATCCCGGAAGAGCCAGGCATTGTAGAGCGAGATGGCCGCCTGGCGCTGGAGGATGGTGATGGAGTCGAGATCCTCCTCCTCCCACTTCCGATCGCCCGGCATGGCCAGGATCGCGAAGCCCAGGAGCAGGAGCTGGTGCTCAAACGGAATGAAGTAGAGGGGTGCGTTTTCGCTGCCCCGCAGGGGTTTGAGCAGCTCTACGCCGCAGCCCGCGTCCAGCCACTGGCTCTGGAAGAGCACCAGGGGGGTCTCGGGGAAGGGATTCGGAGCCGGGAGGCGCAGACCGGACCACTGAGGCCGGGGCAGCCCCGAGCCGTCCTTGGGGAAGTAGCCGGCGCCGCCATCCTCCAGCGTCCAGACTACGGCCCGCTGGCAGTGGAACTCCTGAGCCAGCACGTCCAGCACCACGCTCACGACCTGCCCGCCCTTGGAGGTGGCGGCCAGGATCTCAGAGACATGCTGCAGGACCTGCATCTGGTGGGAGCGGCGGCTCAGCTTGGCGCGCAAGTCCCGAGTCTCAGCTGCGGCCTGGGTCAGCTGGCGCTGGGCCTGGACAATCTCCGCCAACATCTCGGCGCCCTGAGGTCGGTTGCCGGCCCCCTGGGCCACAGGCCGGGGCCCGGAACTGGCTTTGGCGGGCGGCGAAATGGGGCGGGGCCCCGAGGTTTGGTTGGGATCTGACATCGTGTTCCAGAATGGCCCGGCTTCGCGGGACTGCCAAGGGGTTCCCATTTCATCCAAGATGGAGGAATGACGAACCGGGTCCCCACCTTCTCGCTTCAGCGGATCATCTTCCTGGTGGTCTCCCTGGTGCTCTGTGTCCAGGTGGGGTGGTGGATCAACGTGCAGATCCGCGAGTCCGGCCGCCTGCTCCAGGCCCGCACCCAGGCCCTGAAGGCCAATTGCGCCCAGGCCTGGCAGATGGACAGCCTGAACCTGCTCAGCTCTATTCATACCCGCTCGGACCCAGCCTCTCTGGAGCAGCGCCGTCAGGCCATTCGGCAGAATTTTCCTCATGTGGCCGTGGTGCCCGCACCCCTCTCACGGGATGACCTGGCCCTCCTGAATGGGGCGGGCTACCTCACCCTGCGGCCCGAGCCCATGATCGAGCTGGAGAACCAGCGCTGGCACTCGGTCTTCCGCGCCGCCACTGAAGGCGCCTTCATGGTGGTGGCGGTGCTCTCGGGCTTCGTGCTGCTCTACCGGAAGCTGGAACAGGAACTGGACCTGAAGCTGCGCCAGCGGAACTTCACGTCCGCCGTCACTCACGAGCTGAAGACGCCCATCGCGTCGCTGAAGGTCTGGACCGAGACCCTCTTCACCCATAGCCTCCCGGACGAGCAGAAGGAGCGCATCCATGGGCTCATGGAGAAGGACCTGGACCGGCTCCAGGAGCTGGTCGGCAACCTCCTCGATGTGGCCCGGGCCGAGTCCGGCAGCCTGGTGCTGCATTTGGCGCCCCTGGAACTGGGCCCCTGGCTGCACAGCGTTTGCGACAACATGGACCAGCGCCTGGGCCCAGGCGCCCTGGGCTTGAAGCTCGAGTTCAGCCCAGAGCCCTTCTGGGTCAGCGCCGACCCCAAGGCCTTGGCCACCGTGGTGGAGAACCTGCTGTCCAACGCCTGCAAATACGCCACCGAGCCCCGGGAAACCACGGTCACCTTGGACGGAGACGGGGACGATGTCTTCATCGTCGTGAGCGACCAGGGCCAGGGCCTCAGCCACAAGGACCTGCCCCGGGTCTTCCACCGCTTCTTCCGCGTAGGGGACGAATTGACCCGGCAGGTGGCTGGTACGGGGCTTGGCCTCTTCCTCGTGAAGGAGATCGTCACCCGCCACCGTGGCAAGGTGGATGTCGCCAGCCGCGGCCCGGGGCTGGGCTGCGCCTTCACCGTGCGCCTGCCCCGGCTTCCGAGGCCTGAAGATGGCTGAATCCAAGGGCCCGGGTAATGCCGAGGCCATCCTCGTCCAGGCAGCGGCTGCGGGCGATTCCGCAGCCTTCGAGGCCCTGGTGCGGCCCCACCTGGGCATGCTGTTCCGGGTCATCGACCGCATCTTGGGCAACGAGGCCGAAAGCCAGGACGCCCTCCAGGACGCCCTGCTGACCCTGCATCGCGAGCTGCCGGGCTTCCTGGGCGCCAGCCGCTTCAGCACCTGGGCCTACCGTATCTGCGTGAACCAGGCCCTCATGGCCCGCCGCAAGCGGGTCCGCCGCCGGGAAGACGCCATCGAGGATCTGATGCCACGTTTCGGTGACGACGGGCATCACATGAACGTAGATACCGTTCTCGATTGGAGTGAGGATCCGGAGGCGCACGTGCAGGTCGAGCATCAGGAGCTGAAGGCCAGGGTCCGCGCGGGCCTGGACCGCCTGTCCGATGATCAGCGCGCCGTCTTCGTCCTGCGCGACCTGGAAGGTTGGAATACCGAAGAGATTGCCAGTCACCTGGGCATCACGCGAGAGCTGGTGCGCCAGCGCGTCCATCGGGCCCGGCTGGCGCTGCGGGCCATGCTGCCTGAGTTCACCCCCCATTCCCTGGAGGGCCCATGACCCTGCTGACCCCCAGCTGCGCAGAGGTGACAGCTCTGCTCACCGATTATGAGGAAGGCGCCCTGGGCCCCTTCGCCTGGCTGGGCGTGAAGCTCCACCTGGGCTTCTGCCCCCCCTGTCAGGCCTTCCTGGACAAGCTCAAGCGGGCGCCGGCCCTGCTGCGCGAAGCCTGGGACGACACCCCCACACCGCAGGCGGAGCACGCCCTCTCCAGCGCCCTGGCCCTGCTGCGGGAGGGACGCGTCCCCAAGGGCCCCCAGCACCACCCCGAGGCTGAGGACTGGGCGGCCCTGGCCCCCGGGGGGGATCCCCTCCTATCCCTGCTCCTGCGGGTGCACCTGGGCCACTGCCCCAGCTGTCAGGCAGTTCACGGCTCTGAGCGAGCCATCCCCCCCGAGGCCAACACCCTGGAGGGCCTGCGCCCCCACCTCCCCGCGGACACCCGGTGGTCCTGGTCCAAGTGGGGCCTGGGCGGCAGCGAGGTGGCCCGACTGGCCGAGGACAGCCAGACCGGTGCCGTGCTCAGCCTCGCCCGCATGCCCGGCGGCAACCGCATCCCCCGCCATGGCCATCTGGGACCGGAGGTGTCCGTGCTGCTCTGCGGTGGCCTCCAGGATGGCCCGGCCCACTTGCATCCGGGGGACTGGATCCGGCACCAGCAGGGTAGCTTCCACGCGCCTGAGGCCGATGCCGGTCCCGAGTGCCTGGCCATTGTGCGCCTCGAAGGCGGCCTCCGCTTCGAAGGCTGGCGGAGCCTGCTTGGGACCGTCCGCTAGATCCACCCCCGGTCATGGTCCAATGGGGCCATGGCACACGGCAGGGATCAGGTTCGGGGCGCGGCCCTGGTGGCGTTGGCGGCCCTGCTCTGGAGTTCCAGCGGGCTCTTCATCAAGGTGCTCAGCCTGGGGCCCCTACAGATCGCCTTCGCCCGCAGCCTCGTGGCCGTGCCCGCCATGGCCCTGGTGGTGCGCCTGCGGGGTGGCAACCCCTTTCCCCGCCCCAGCGCCCTCTCCCTGGGCTGTGCCCTGGCCTACGCCAGCATCCTCATCCTCTTCGTGGCCGCCACCAAGCTCACCACCGCGGCCAACGCCATCTTTCTCCAGTTCTCGGCCCCCATCTACCTCGTCTTCCTGGAGCCCTGGGTCACGAAGCGTGCCCTCCGGGCCCGGGATCTGGTGGCCGTGATCCTGGTGCTGTCTGCCATGGGCCTCTTCTTCCTGGGCCGCCTCGCGGCGGGGAACCTCGCCGGCAACCTCCTGGCCGTGGTCTCGGGCATCGGCCTGGCCCTCTTCTCCCTGACCCTGAAGCTGCAGCGGGATCGCGCCCCGGAGCTGGACCCCATCGGCGCCATCATCCTCGGCAACCTGCTGGTGGCGCTGTTCTGCGCGCCCCTGGCTCTGCGCGGCTTCCACCCCACCCTGCCCCAGACCGGGATCATCCTCTACCTGGGCGTCTTCCAGATCGCCCTCGCCTACCTCTTCTTCAACGCCGGCATCCGCCACCTCAGCGCCACCGCCGCCGTGGTGACCGGCACCCTGGAAGCGGTGCTCAATCCACTCTGGGTCTTCCTGGGCATCGGCGAGCGCCCCTCCCCCTGGGCCCTCCTGGGCGGCCTCCTCATCCTGGCCACCATCGCCTGGTACACCCTGGCGCCCCTGCGGCGGCCCGCCGTACCCACCTGAGCCCAGGATTCCCGTCATTGGGGCAACAACCAGCGGTGGTTTAACCGCAGAGAGTGCAGAGGGGCCCTGTATTTCTCTGGGTTCTCAGCGGTTGGCGGTTCCTTGCTTTGCGGTCGCCGTGGCCTGGATTTCCATGAGGCCAGTGCCCAGGGGCACCAGCAGGGCGGTGCCGGCCAGGGCCACGACGCCGTGCCAGCCGGCGAGGTGGTAGGCCTGGCCGCTGAGGGTGATGCCCAGGGCGCCACCCAGGTAGTAGAACAGCACATAGAAGCCGTTGGCCCGGCCGCGCCCTGAGCTGACCTTGCGGTTCAGGGCACCCGCGGCCGAAGCGTGGATGGTGAAGAAGCCCGCACAGACTAGCGCCAGGGCCAGGGCCATGGCCCAGCCCTGGGGCACCAGCGTGAAGCCCAGGCCCACCGCAAAGATGAGGGCGCCCAGCACCATGGCGCGGCCATTGCCCACACGATTGCTGAGTTTGCCGGCCAGGGGTCCGGTCACCACACCGACCACGTAGGAGAGGTAGAGCAGGGTCACGGCCCTGGTGGACCAATGGAAGGGCGCGCCGTGCAGGTAGAAGGGCATGTAGTTGAAGACCGACGAGAACACGAAGAAGGCCCCGGCGGCCACACCATAGATCCGCAGCAGCTCATGGCGGAAGAGGACGTCCCGGAAGCGCACCGGTTCCGGAGCCTGCGGCAGGGGTGTCTCCTCCCGAGGCAGCCCCAGGAAGCCCGCCAGGGTGGCCAGCAGCAGGAGGGCTGCGGCCAGGAAGAAGGCCCAGCGCCAGTGGGTCGCGGGCAGCAGGAAACCACCCAGGAGGCGCCCCGACAGGCCGCCCACCACCGTAGCTGATACATAGGATCCCATGACCACGTTCAGACGCTCAGGCGGCATCACGCGGCCCAGGTAGGTCACGAGGCAGGTGGTCAGCGCAGGGATGAAGAGGCCCTGAATGAAGCGGGCCGCCACCAGCAACGGCAGGTTGGGGGCCAGGGCCGAGGCGATGCCCGCCAGGGAAACCACCAGGCCACCACTGAGCAGGATGGGCCGGATGGGCAGGCGGTCCGCCAGGGCGCCGAAGGGCAGGTTGGCCAGGGCGATGCCCAGCACCACCGCCGACACCGTCAGCGAGGCCACCCCCTCGCCCACACCGAACTGCTGGCGCAGCACCGGCAGCACCGGCTGCGGAATGTAGACCGTGGTGAACACCGCCCCCGCCAGGGCGAAGACCAGCCACTGCAGGCGGGAGAAGGGGTCGCGGGCCATGCGAGGCTTCAGATGTCTGCCGCGATCCGGTACAGCTCCGAGGCCGACACGCCCAGGTGCTTGGCCAGGGGCTTCACAGCTTCGCGCAGCGTCATGCCCCCTTCTCTTGCGGCGGCCAGGAAGGCCTGGGCCCAGGGGGGCAGCACGCCGCCTTCGAAGTCCGACAGCACCTCGGTCACCAGCCGCTTGGCGGCGGCCCCGGCCAGTACCAGCACCATCTCGCCACGATCCTCGCGGCCCAACTGCTGCTTCACCTGGGCGGGGGTGCCCCGGTACCACGTCTCGTGAAGCTTGGTCAGCTCGCGGCCCAGGGCCACCTCCCGATCCGGCAGCAGCTCCTCCAGCTCCGAGAGGGTCTCGTGGATGCGGTGGGGCGTCTCGAAGACCACCACGGTCTCCTCCTCGGTGCCGAGCTTGCGGAGCATGGTGCGACGGGGCTCACTACGGTTGGGCAGATAGCCCCAGAAGCTGAAGGTGTGGCAGGGCAGGCCCGAGGCCACCACCGCCAGCAGTACCGCCGATGCGCCCGGCAGCACCGTGACCTTGGCCCCGGCGGCCCGGGCAGCACGGGCGATCTCGAAGCCCGGATCGTTGATGCCCGGCATGCCCGCGTCGCTGCAGTAGGCCACCGTGCGGCCCGAGAGCAGTTCCAGGCCCACCCGCTCGAAGGCGGCCTCGCTGGCGTGGTCATCAAAGCGCAGGAGGGGTTTCTCGATCTCCAGGTGCTTGAGCAGCCCGCCGGTGCGCCGGGTGTCCTCGCAGGCCACCAGGTCGGCATGGCGCAGGGCTTCCCGGGCGCGATCCGTGAGGTCGCCGAGGTTGCCGATGGGGGTGGGGACGAGGATGAGGTGGCCGGTCATGGTTCGTCCAGTCTGGCAGGCCTCGGGCTGACCGCTCAGACCTTCCGCAGTGTCAGCGGCTGCCAGCGCGGGGGCGGCTCCACCAGGACCGGTGGCACGGGGCGGGGTTCCGGGTGGGACAGCAGTGGCTCGGGCGCCATGTCCTCGGGCAGGTGCCAGACCAGGCCCGGCTGGGCCATGGCGCGGCTCTCGTCCAGGGCCGAGCTGAGGCGCGGGCGGCAGGACTCCAGGCCCAGTGCCTCGGGGCCCGGCACCCAGAGGGTGACGCCCATGGGAATGCTACCCAGCTGGGTGCGCATGCGAAGGAGGAGGACGTGGGCAATGCTGCGGGGCGTGTGGCGGAAGATCACCAGGAGCCGCCCGCCGGGGCCCCGCACCACCAGATCCCCGGCCCGGACGCCCTCGGCGGCCACCTTGATCCGGCCCGCCTCCTTGCGGCCCTGGGAGGGGCAGTGGCACTCGGCCACCACCAGGCTCGTCGGGCGGTGCTCTGAGGCCAGCATGGCCTTCTCCCAGATCTCCAGGTAGCGCAGGTTGGGCAGGTCCGTGTCGGGGTCCCGGGTGCTGCTGTCCTCCATGACGGCCTGGGTGATGGCCAGGGCATCCTCCAGGCGGTGGAGAGACTGCTTGAGATCCTCGATTTCCATGACTCGGCTGATGAATCCGGCTACCGCCTCCACCAGGGCGAACTGGGCCCGGGAGAAGTGCTGGGGCTGATCAAAGAAGGCGAAGACAAGGGCCTTGACGCCATCGGCTTGGCGCAGGGCGCAACCCAGGGCCGCCTGGTAGGGCAGCGCAAGGCCAGCCAGGCCCGGCAGGTGTGGCCCCACAGCCATATCCCGCACCACCAGGGTGCGATCGGGATGCTCCAGCAGCCACTGGCAGAAGGAGGCAACCGCCGGGGGCGCTTCCTCCTCGGGCAGCTCCGGGTGCCACCAGCGGGTCTCCGCCACGCCCCCGGCCATCATGACCAGGGTGGTCTGGCTGGCGTGGAGGTGCTCCGCCAGCAGCTCCAGACTGCGGGACAGGAAGAAGGGATCCCCGCTGCCCCCGGCCTGCATGAGGGTCTGGATGGCTCCCGCCAGGCGGTCCAGGGACCCGCCCTGAGGGGCAAACCGCCGCGCATAACGCTTCTGGAGCCGTTGATCTGCCAACCATGCCTCCGGGGTCCAGCACCCACTTTTCGGCCCAAAGGGCCACCTGGATGAACTCTAGCCGCAGGCGCGATTCCGCCCCTCGGATTTGGCCCGGTAGAGCTGCTGATCAGCCCGGAGCAGGAGGTCCTGGGGTTCCCCACCGGCCGCTGGCCGAAGGCTGGCCACGCCCAGGCTGATGGTGACAATATTTTCGATATCCGAAGCGGGGTGCGGCAGTCCCAGGGCACGGACCTCCGTGCACAGGTGCTCAGCCACGTCCATGGCGCGGAGCGCATCGGCCTCGGGCAGCACGCAGGTGAACTCCTCGCCACCGTACCGGGCCACCAGACTGCCCGGGGAGGTCACGCTCCGGGCCAGCACGGCGGCCACGGCCTGAAGGCAGGCGTCACCCTCGGGGTGGCCGAACTGGTCGTTGTAGCGCTTGAAGTAGTCGACATCCAGCATGATCAGGGCCAGCGGCTTCTGGTTCAGAGCGCAGGCGGACCAGGCTTCCAGCAGCTCCTCATCGAAGCGGCGCCGGTTGGCCACGCCTGTCAGGCCGTCCACCAGGGACTGCTGTCTGATCCGGTCCCGCAACCGCTTCAACTCCACATGATTTCGGACCCTCGCGGCGACCACTCTGGGACGGAAGGGCTTAACCAGGAAGTCGATGGCCCCCGCCTCCAGGGCCAAGGTCTCTTCGGCTTCCCCGGCCAGGCTCGTCAGGAAAAGCACCGGGATGTCCTCGGTTCGTGGATCGGACTTCAGGTGCGCACAGACGGCATAGCCATCCATGCCGGCCATGACCACATCCAGGAGGATGACGTCAGGACGCTCGCTGGCGGCGATGGCAAGCCCTTCAGGCCCATTGGCCGCGGTGAACACTTGGTGCTCGACAGCAAGCACACTTTCCAGGGCCAACCGCATGGCCGAGCTGTCATCCACAACCAAAACCTTGCCCCGACCGGGTAGGACAGGTCTGGCGGGGGTGGTTGGTTCGGTGGGCATGGGACATCCAATCTTGCCACTCTGTTCGGCAGCAGCAAGACCCAGGCTGACTCCTGTCAGGTGACCCGCTTCAGCTGCTCTCGGCTGCCCAGTAGGCGGCTGTACAGCATTCCCGTGTGATACCAGTGCAGCAGGAAGCCCTCCGTGGCCACCCGGGCCCACCAGCCCAGGGAGCCCGGCTTCGGCGGCGCCGCGGGAGCGGGACAGCAGCGGACGGCCAGGTCCAGGCCTCGGGCGGTGGCTTTGGCCCGGGCCAAGTGGAGGGGATCGGAGACCATCAGCAGGGTGGTCCAACCCTGAGCCCGCATCTCGATGCGGACATTGAAAAGGTTCTCCAGGGTGTGCTGGCTGCGATCCTCCAGGAGGATGGCCTCCTCGGGGATGCCCCTTGCCAGCAGCCAGTCCTGGCCCGCCTCAGCCTCGCTGCGGGTGGCGGTACCGGTGGTGCCCCCCGCCACGAAGATCCGGGGGGCGTGGCCGCCTCGCCAGAGGTCCTCGGCCTGGGCCAACCGGGCCGTAAAGACGGCGGTGAGAGTGTCCCCCTCCAGGCGCCGACCCAGCACCAGGATGGCGTCTGCGGCCTGTTGTGGGTCGCCCTGGGCCCCGCGCAGCACCTGGCCGCATCGATAGAGCCAGGGCAGGCCCAGCAGGCCCAATCCGCTCAGCAGGGCCAGCCCCAGGGAGGCGGCCCCTCCCGGGCCCAGCTTCTGCCAGAAACTGGCCCGCACCGGGGCCACGTAGATCGGGGCCGGGGAGTTGCCAGAGGAATCAGTGCGGGGCTCCTGCATACCCCCTTTGTAGCATCTAGAACCAGCAGATGGACGACCGGAGGAAAGGCTAAATAGCCACAAACCGATGATGAACGGTGAGAATGCCAAAACTTCTTGGCGATCTCACCGTTCATCACTGTTGCTCACCAGTTTCAATGGTTATTCAACCTTGGCTGATCCGGGCTTCAGGGCCCGATGGCCAGGCCGCCTTCTTCGCCGGTGCGGACCCGGTAGCAGGCTTCCAGGCTCAGCACGAAGATCTTGCCGTCTCCGAGCTGGCTGGGCTCGGACTTGGCGGCGGCCATGATGGCCTCCACCGCGGGCTTCACGAACTCCTCGTTCACGGCGATCTCCAGCTTCACCTTGGGCAGGAGGCGGATGAGGCCGATCTTGCTGCCGCGGAACTGCTCGGCGAAGCCCTTCTGCGTGCCACAGCCGCGGACATCGGACACGGTCATCAGGTAGATGTTGTGGGCGACCAGGGCGGCCTGCACCGCCTCGAATTTGTCAGGTCGGATGATGGCTACGATCATTTTCATGGTTGGCTCCTCAGGCAAAAGAGTTGGCGGGGTCGGCTCACTTCTTCACGACCAGGGGTGCGCCCGCCGGGGAGGCCAGGGCCGAGATCACATACTCGGGATAGGCCGAGATGCCGTGCTCGTGGAGGTCCATGCCATCCATTTCAGCGTCGTGAGAGAGGCGCAGCAGGCCCAGGGCATCCACCGCATACATCACCAGCAGGGACACGGCCAGGGTGGCTCCAGTGATAATGGCGCTACCCACCAGCTGGGCGATGAGCACCTTGGCGCCGCCGCCGTAGAAGAGACCCGTAAGCTTGCTGGAAAGGTCCGGGGCGATGGGATCACTGCCGGCCGCCGCGAACTGGCCGCTGGCGAAGAGGCCCAGGGACAGGGTGCCCCAGATGCCGTTGATCATGTGCACCGGCACGGCGCCGATGGGATCGTCAATGCGGAGGTATTCCAGCAGGTCCACACCGAGGATCACGATGATGCCGGCGATGCCGCCGATCATGACGGAGCCGAAGGGGCTCACCCAGTAGCAGGGGGCGGTGATGGCCACCAGGCCCGCCAGGAAGCCGTTGGTGATGGAGCCCGGATCCCAGACCTTGCTGCGGAGGTAGATGAAGAAGACCGCCGTGAGGCCCGCGGCGCAGGCGGCCAGGGTGGTGTTGGCGGCCACGCGGCCGATGCCTTCAAAGTCCATGGCCGACAGGGTGCTGCCTGGGTTGAAGCCATACCAGCCGAACCAGAGCAGGAGGCCGCCGCAGACGGCGATGGTGAGGTCATGGGGGGTCATGGGACCGCCGCCATCCCGCTTGAACTTGCGGCCCAGGCGGGGGCCCAGCACGATGGCACCAGCCAGGGCGACGGCGCCGCCGATGGTGTGGACCACAGAGGAACCGGCGAAGTCATGGAAGTTCATGCCCAAGGAAGCCAGGAACTTGCCTTGGCTGCCCATGGTGGCCAGGAAGCCATCCGGGCCCCAGGCCCAGTGCCCGATGATGGGGTAGATGAAGCCCGATACCGCCAGGCTGTAGAGCACATCGCCGATGAAGTCCGTGCGGCCGATCATGGCGCCGGAGGTGATGGTGGAGCAGGTGTCGGCGAAGGCGAACTGGAAGATCCAGTGGGCCAGGAAGGCCACGCCCGTGGCGCCATAGGTGGCCGGGGCGCCCCGCAGGAAGAACCAGTGGTAGCCGATGAAGCCGTTGCCCTCGCTGAACATGAAGGCGTAGCCGAAGGCCCAGAACAGGATGCCGCAGAGGCAAGTGTCAAAGACGCATTCCACCAGCACGTTCACCGTCTCCCGGGAACGGCAGAAGCCCGCCTCCAGCATCACGAAGCCCACCTGCATGGCGAAGACCAGGAAGGCCGCGATGAGGGTCCACACGGTGTTGAGGGGGTTCACGATGTCCTTGGCGAGCACCACGGGGGGGGCGGGTGCGGGCGCTGGAGCAGGGGCCGCCACGGCGGTCGCGGCCGTGGCCACAGCGGCGGGGGGCGTGCTGGGCGGAACATCGGCCCGGACGCTGGTGCCGTTCAGCAGCAGCGGAATGAGGATCATCATCACCATGACCGTAGCCAGGCCCAGCAGCTTGCCCGAGGCCATCACGAAGCCGTAGCGTCGCCACTCGGGGTCCTGCATGCGGGCTGCCAGCCTCGTGAATTTCGATTTCATGCTGAGGGGCTCGCCTCGGGGGGAAAGACTAACCATGTGGGGCTCCTTGAATGGAAATGCGGGAACTGACGCGTGCAGCTTCGCCTCGCGGCAGTGGGACCGCTGTTGTTTCATTCAGCTGGATAGAGGCTTAGAAAGCCTTGGTGATGGTGAAGGTCCCGCGGCTGCCGCCGATGTTCCGGCCCATGGCGTTCGCGTAGACGGGGGTCTGGCCGTCGGCGGCGAAGGCCTTGGTGTCAGCATTCGTGTAGGCCAGGGCGAAGGTGTAGCCCTTGATCTCCTTGGCGATGCCCGCCTTGTAGTCCGTGTAGGAGAAGATGTCGTTGCCAGTGCCCGCGAAGGTGGTCTTGCCCGCGTGAGCCAGCAGCGTCCAGCCGCTCTCACCCAGGGGATAGGCCAGGCTCAAGTCCACATAGGTGGTGCCCTCGGCGTTGGCCACACCAAAGTCGGCGCCGCTGATCACCCTCGAATACTTGAGGCTGGCCCAGCTGTAGCTCAGGCCCAGGTAGGCCTCCGTGGTGGCGGGATTCTTGTAAACCACGAGGTGATCGTAGGTGCCCGGATAGAGGTACCGGTAGACGCCTATATCCAGGGTCCAGTCCTTGGCGAAGCCCCACTTGTAGCCGCCAAAGAGATCCAGCTCGAGGCTGGCGGAGGACACACTACCCGTCAGCACGGGCGTCTTGGCCGTGTTGAGGTTCTGATCCGTGAACCAGGAGACGTTGCTCAGAGCGGTGCTGAGGTAAAACCCAGACGGATGTACCAGGTCCAGCTCCCCCTGGATCGTGGGCTGGCCATCCGTCTGGGACAGGCCCCTGAATATGTACTGGGACCCGATGGTGGTGGTCCCGGTCACCGCAAAGCCCAAGATGGCGGGCGGAGGGGGTGGCGCGGGCGCTGCTGCCGGGGCTGGGGCCGCCGGTGCCTGGGCCAACAACTGGGCGGCCAGGGCGGTGGTCAGGGGCAGAATCTTGAAAAGCTGCATGGCATGCTCCAGAAAGGTCGGGGGGCGGCGCGGGGCCGTCAAATAATGAAGTCCGCTGAGGTCAGTGGCGCTGAAGTTCCTGGATCTGGAACCCCTGCTGCTGGGACACGAACTTCTTCTCGGCGCCGTGGGCGCAACCGTGTGACTCAAGGGCGAAGAGGGGGGTGATGGCCGCAACGGCCACCGCCACCGCAAAGAGTCTCCGCAGGGTTCGCCGGTTCATGGTGTGCCTCCTGCTGCGCAGAAAGGGAGGAGCTGTGGCTGGCGGTTCGGGGTGGATCCCCTTTGCTTGGCCAAAGTCCTTGCCCTTTCCATTTCTGGGACCGGCTGTCGGCCCCACCTGCAATAAGAAGAGCAGGAAGCATGCCTCTGGCGCTGAACCTCTGATATTTTATATAAATCTATTTTTGATTTGATTTAGTTTTTCAATTCAGGAATTTCCTGATCATTTTTACGCAACAAAATTGTTGTGTGGCCAACAATGAATTACAATTTTGTATGATTTCTAATCCAGACATGGCCCTTCTCGAACTTGGATGGCAGGCTCGACGGGATACTGGGCCTGCCAACAGGATCCTGGTCTCGTCCATCCAGGTCAACACCGGCACCGCCTCGGGGTCAGTAAGCTGCCCGACTGCAGGCTGAGCGGAGCCAAGGCGCCCAGGAAGCTGAATCAGGTCGGGAGCCAGGGAGGGGTCGTGGCAGTAAGGGGGTTTCAGAAATATCGACAAAAATACTTCAAATTTGTAATAAATTTATATCATTACTACAATTTTGTCATGTCAACTGGATCTAACCTGAACAGCCCCTGGCTTCAGGAGGCCTTGAACCGTTCGGGATCCAGGTCGTATTTCTTGATCTTGTAGTTCAGGATTCGCTCCGTGGTGCGGAGCAGGCGGGCGGCCCGGGCCCGGTTGCCCCGGGCGGACTTGAGCGTGTCCTGGAGCAGGTCCCGCTCGAAGGCGGAGACCGCTTCGCCCAGGCCCACCCCGGGCAGGGTGCCCGAGACTTCCGCCGTCTGCAGGGAGGGCGGCAGGTGGTGGGCGTGGATCACCCCGCCCCCGCAGACGAGGATGGCCCGCTCGATGCAGTTCTCCAGCTCGCGCACGTTCCCGGGCCAGTGGTAGGCCACCAGCATGTCGATGGCCGAGGTGGAGAGGCGGCGCACATCCTTGCCCTGGGCCGCCGCGATCTTCTCCACGAAGTGGTCCGCCAGCAGCACAATGTCCGCCTGGCGTTCCCGCAGGGGCGGCATGAAGACCTCGAACACGTGCAGGCGGTAGTAGAGATCCTCTCGGAAGGTGCCCGCCTTCACGGCGGCCTCCAGGTCGCGGTGGGTCGCCGCCAGCAGGCGCACGTCCACCTTCACGGACTTCACGCCGCCCAGCCGCTCGAATTCCCGCTCCTGGAGGACTCGCAGCAGCTTCACCTGGGTGGCCGGGGACAGCTCGCCCACCTCGTCCAGGAAGAGGGTCCCGCCATGGGCCAGCTCGAAGCGGCCCTTCTTCTGGTGGCGCGCATCCGTGAAGGCCCCGGGCTCGTAGCCGAAGAGCTCCGACTCGATGAGGTTCTCCGGCAGGGCCCCGCAGCTCACCTTGACGAAGGGCTTGTCCGCCCGGGGCGAGTTGTAGTGCAGGGCATGGGCCACCAGCTCCTTGCCCGTGCCGGATTCCCCGCGGATGAGTACCGTGGTGCTGCTGGGGGCGGCCTGGGCCACGGCCTCATAGACCCGCTGCATGGCATGGCTGTGCCCAATGAGATGGCGCAGGTCGTAACGCTCCCGCAGCTCCAGACGGAGCTGCTGGTTCTCCTCCACCAGGCGCTGCCGGTCCGCCGCCACCAGGCGGGCCACCTTCATCGCCATTCCCACCATGGAGGCGGCGATCTGCAGGATCTTGGTATCGCCCTCGTAGTCACGGTCCAGGTGGTGGGGCATGGTGAGCGACAGGGTGCCCACCGCCTTGGCATCCACGAAGAGGGGCACGCAGAAAAAGCTCAGCTCGCCCTTGGTCCGGCGCTGCTGCTTGGCCACGCCCGTGCGGTCCAGGAACAGGGGCTCCTGGCTCACCTGGGGCACCACCACGGGCTTGCCCACCTTCAACACCCGGCCCGTGATGCCTTCGCCGGCCTTGTAGCGGGCCCGTTCCACGGCCTGCTGGGAAAGCCCCCGAGCCACCTCCATGCGCAGGGCCCCACCCTCCTCCTCGGCCAGCATGATGACCCCGCTGAGGGCCTCAAAGGCCTCCGCCAGGATCTCCAGCACCCGCGGCAGCGCCGCCCGGATATCCGAGGTGGCCAGGGCCTGGCTTACTTCCACCAGGGGTGAGAGCTTGCTGGCGTCATCCCGTGTGGCCATGCTGTCTCCAATAACTTATGCTACAAAATTGTAGCATGATTCGTCATTGGATTCAATTTTGTCGTGATGGGTGGTGTCCTGCCCCAGGCGGCGCCCCGCTCGGCATCGGCGTTGCCGATGCCGAGTTATAAAAGAGCCTCAGAGGGGGAGTTTCAACCCCAATGGAAAAGGACCGCGACTGGGGATTCCCCATCGCGGCCCTTCTTCTTCTTTTCTTCGAGTCTTGGTGTCTTCGTGTTGGATCAGCAGTTCTTTAGGAGTCGTTCCGCTTCTCAGATTTTTTGCGCTCGTTGGTGTCCAGCACGCGCTTGCGCATGCGGATGAAGTTGGGGGTCACTTCCACCAGCTCGTCGGGCTCGATGTATTCCAGGGCCTGCTCCAGGGTGTGCTCCCGGGGCGGGGTGATGCGGGTGGCTTCGTCGCTGCCGCTGGAGCGCATGTTGGAGAGCTTCTTGGCCTTGGCCACATTGACCACCAGGTCGTTCTCGCGGGCGTGCTCGCCCACGATCATGCCCTCGTAGCACTTGGTGTTGGGCTGGATGAAGATGACACCGCGCTCTTCGAGGTTCATGAGGGCGAAGCCCACGGACTCGCACTGCTCCATGCTGATGAGCACGCCGTTCTTGCGGCTGGTCAGCTCACCCTTGTGGGGGCCGTAGTGGCTGAAGAGGCTGTGGATGATGCCTTCACCGCGGGTGTCGGTCATGAACTCGTTGCGGAAGCCGATGAGGCCACGGCTGGGGATCTTGAAGTGGAGCCGCAGGCGGCCACCCTCATTGCCCATGTCCTGCATCTCGGCCTTGCGGTTGCCCATGTGCTCCATGGTCACGCCCATGTAGGTATCGGGGATGTCGATGGTGACATCCTCATAGGGCTCCATCTTCTCGCCGGTGATCGGGTCGAAGTGGAGGATCACCTCGGGGCGGCTCACGCAGAGCTCGAAGCCTTCGCGACGCATGGTCTCAATGAGCACCGAGAGATGCAGCTCGCCACGGCCGCTCACCTTGAAGGAATCGGGGCTGTCCGTGTCCTCCACGCGGAGGGCGACATTGTGCTGCAGCTCCTTCTGGAGGCGCTCGCGGATGCGGCGGCTCTGGATGAACTTGCCGTCCTGGCCGGCGAAGGGACCCGCGTTCACCATGAACATCATGGAGATGGTGGGCTCGTCAATGTCCACATAGGTCAGGGCCGAGGGGTTCGAGGCGTCGGCGATGGTCTCGCCCACCCGGATGTCCTCGATGCCCGCGATGGCCACGATCTCGCCAGCGCTGCCCTCGGTGAGCTGAACCCGGCTCAGGCCTTCGAAGCCGTAGAGCTGGGTGATCTTCTGCTGCTGGATGGTGCCATCGCGCTTGATGAGGGCCACGGCATCGCCCACGTGGATGCGGCCGTTCACGATGCGGCCGATGCCGATCTGGCCCACGAAGTCGCTCCAGTCCATGAGCGTGACCAGCATCTGGAGTGGGGCGTCAGAGCTGCCCGTGGGGTGGGGGCAGTGCTTGACGATGGTGTCGAAGAGGGGATCCAGGTTCTCGCTGGCGTCATTCATGTCCAGCATGGCGTAGCCAAGCTTGGCGCTGGCGAAGACGCAGGGGAAGTCCAACTGCTCTTCGGTGGCACCCAGCTCGATGAGGAGGTCGAAGACCTGGTCCTGGCACCACACGGGGCGGGCGCCGGGGCGATCCACCTTGTTGATGACCACGATGGGCCGGAGCCCCAGGGCCAAGGCCTTGCGGGTCACGAACTTGGTCTGGGGCATGGGGCCGTCGAAGGCGTCCACCACCAGCAGCACCGAGTCCACCATGCTGAGCACCCGCTCCACTTCGCCGCCGAAATCGGCGTGGCCGGGGGTGTCCACGATGTTGAAGCGGTAGCCGCCCCAGTGCAGGGAGGTCGTCTTGGCCAGGATGGTGATGCCGCGCTCGCGCTCCTGGTCATTGCTGTCCATGGCCCGTTCCTGGACGCGCTGGTTGTCCCGGAACATGTGGGCGCCCTTGAACAGGGCATCCACCAGGGTGGTTTTGCCGTGGTCGACGTGGGCAATGATGGCAAGATTGCGGATCTTTTCGAGGGGGGTCATCTGGCTCCCGGGGCAGCCCATACATAGGGCAGGCAGAACCCTTGATATTATCAGATGTTTCGGCCTTTTCCGAGGTCAAATCGCAACCCCTTCCATTGCCAGCGCAGGGGACTAAGATAAGCCCACCCTTACCTGGGAGAATCCATGCATATCAATGAGCTGCTCACTGTAGTGTGCGAGCAGGGTGCCAGCGACCTCCACCTGAAGGTCGGCAACCACCCCATTGCCCGCATTCGCGGCAAGCTGACGCCCATGACCCAGTTCAAGAAGCTGGTCCAGGAAGACACCATCGCCATGGCCTACGCCATCATGGCCAGCGACAAGCAGAAGAATAAGTTCAAAGAGAACTTCGACATCGACATTGCCTACTCCGTGCCCAGCCTGGGCCGCTTCCGCTGCAACATCTTCAACCAGCGGGGCACCGTGGGCCTGGTCCTTCGCGTCATCCCGCGGAAGATCTACACCATCGACGACCTCATGCTGCCCAAGGTGCTCAAGACCATCTGCCAGGAGCAGCGGGGCCTGGTGCTGGTGACGGGCACCACGGGCTCTGGCAAGTCCACGACCCTGGCCGCCATGATCGACCTCATCAACGCCACGCGAACGGAGCACATCCTCACCATCGAGGATCCCATCGAGTACCTCCACCGGGACAACCTCAGCATCGTGAACCAGCGGGAGGTCGAGGCCGACTGCAAGAGCTTCTCCTCGGCCCTCCGCGCCGCCCTCCGCCAGGATCCCGACGTGATCCTCGTGGGTGAGATGCGCGACCTGGAGACCATCGAAACGGCCCTCCACGCCGCCGAGACGGGCCACCTGGTCTTCAGCACCCTCCACACCCTGGACGCCACAGAGACCATCAACCGCGTCATCTCAGTCTTTCCCCCCCACCATCAGAAGCAGATCCGGCTCCAGATCGCCGCGGTGCTCAAGGGCATCGTCTCCCAGCGCCTGGTGCCCCGGGCGGATGGCCAGGGCCGGGTGCCCGCCGTGGAGGTCATGATCACCACCGAGTCTGTCCGCAGCTGCATCGAGGACAAGGACAAGACCAAGGGCCTGAAGGACGTCATCGCCTCGGGCACGGCCCAGTACGGCATGCAGACCTTTGACCAGAGCCTCTACTTCCTTTTGCGCCAGGGGCTCATCACCGAGGAGGAGGCCCTGCTCCGGGCCACTAACGTGGGCGAGTTCAAGCTCCGTCTGGAGGGCGTCATGGCCACCAGCGACCTGGCCAAGGCCAACATGGAGCGGGGCATGGCCATCGCTCAGGGCGGCGGCCGCGAGAGTGGCGGACAGCCCCCCCCGCCCGTCCAGGCCCCGGCTCCAGGGGGTATCATGCCCATGCCCCCGCACTCCGACGTGAAAATCACCTTGGCACGCTGACCCACCTTCCCCTATTCTGGCTCTCCCACTCCCCGGCCCGAGGTTGCAGATGATCAAGATCGACATCGCCAATTCGCTGATGAAAGTCCACCCCTGCTCTCGCGCCACCGCCCTCCAGGTCGTGGACCTCCTCACGGAGCGCCTAAAAGACGCCCTGCTGAATGGCCACCGCATCGAGATCCGTGGCTTTGGAGTCTTCGAGCCCCGTCCCCGCAAGCGGGGCATGGGCCGGAACATCAAGACCGGCGCCAGCGTCCAGATCCCCAAGGGCAAGAGCATCCGCTTCAAGCCTGGGAAGGATCTGCGCGAGATCGAAGTTGGGTAGCCTGCTCAACGCTGCGCGTTGAGCAGAAGTGAAAAGATGGGATGATGGGGGCTATGGACGAGACTCCGCAGCGCCTTGAGGTCACCTATCCCAACCGGGTGCCGATGAAGATCATCGGGCGCCAGGAGGAGCTGCGGCCGGACATGGTCATGGAGATCATCCTCGCCCACCTGGGCCCCCAGCCCGAGGGCGATGAGCAGCACCAGGCCAACTGCAAGGGCTCCTTCATCAGCTATACCTTCTGGGTCACCCTGCCCCACGGCGAGGCCGAGACGCCCCTGCGGGAGGCGATCCAGAAGCTGCCTGGTGTTGTCATGCAGTTGTGAGGGCGAAAATCGCTACGCGATTTTCGGGGGAATTAAGATTGGGTTGGCGAGAGATCACCCCCGCCAAACACAAAAACCGGGGCATCGCCCCGGTTTTTGTCCCGCGGAAGCGCAGCTTGCGCGCAAGAACGGGTGCCAGCTAGGGCCGCAACGTCCCCATCATCCGCGGATACGGAATGGTCTCGCGCACGTGCGGCAGCTTGCAGATCCACGCCACGGCGCGCTCCAGGCCCATGCCGAAGCCGGCGTGGGGGACGCTGCCGTATTTGCGGACGTCCAGGTACCACTCATAGTCGGCGCGGGTCAGCTGGTGGACCTCGATCTGGTCCAGGAGGTACTGGAGGTCGCTGGCGCGCTCGCCGCCACCGATGACCTCGCCATAACCCTCGGGGGCCAGCAGGTCGGCGCCCAGGGCCAGGCGGGCATCCAGGGGGTCCGGTTCCATGTAGAAGGCCTTGAAGGCCTTGGGGAAGCGGTGCACCCACAGGGGCTTGTCCGTGGCGTTCATGAGGATGGTCTCGTCGTCGTTGCCGAAGTCCTCGCCCCACTGGATGTCGCTGCCCAGGGTCTTGAGCTTGTCCACGGCTTCCGTGTAGGTCATGCGGTCAAAGGTGGTGTTGAGGGCCAGTTCCAGAGGGGGCTGGTCCCGTTCCAGGATCTTCAGCTCCTCCTGGCGCCCCTCCAGCACCCGCTGGATGAGGAACTTGGTCATGCGCTCGCCCAGGACCATGACGTCGTCCAGATGGGCGAAGGCCACCTCAGGCTCCACCATCCAGAACTCCGTGAGGTGGCGGCGGGTCTTGCTCTTCTCGGCCCGGAATGTGGGGCCGAAGCAGTAGGTCTTGCCGAAGGCGGCGATGCCCGGCTCCTGGTAGAGCTGGCCCGACTGGCTCAGGAAGGCCATGCCCTCGTGGAAGTACTCGGTGCCGAACAAGGTACTGGTGCCCTCGCAGGCGCTGGGGGTCAGGATGGGGGCGTCCAGCAGGGTGAAGCCATCACTGTCGAAGAAGTCGCGGATGCCCTTCACCAGGGTGTGGCGAATGCGCAGGATGGCCCACTGACGGCGGCTGCGCAGCCAGAGGTGGCGGTTCTCCATGAGGAACTCGGTGCCGTGCTCCTTGGGCGTGATGGGGAAGTCCGTGCTCCCGCCGATCAGCTCCAGGGACTTCACCAGCAGCTCCGGCTGCCCAGTCTTGGGGTGCTGCTGCACCAGACCCGTCACCGTGATGGCGGACTCCTGAGTGAGCTTGCCCGCCAGTTCATAGCTCTCGGGCTCCGCCTCAGCGGCCCCCACCACACACTGGACGAAGCCAGAGCCGTCCCTCAGCTCGATGAAGCGGGTCTTGCTGGTGCGGGCATTGCGGACCCAGCCCCGCAGCCGGACAGTCTCACCGACCTGGTCGGCAAGGAATCGGACTTCGGTGAAGGGGAGGCTGCTCACGGGGGGCTCCTGGGGCCAATCCTCCATTGTGACCGCGGATGGCCGAGGCCTCTACCCCTAGCCTTCGAAGGTGGCCTATTCGGCCTTGTTCGCCCGGAATTTCCCCGACACGGCCATCTGCATGCCCTTCAGGTGCGCCATGACGCGCTCCAGTTTCTGGCGGGCGATGTCTTGGAACTGCATCTGCTGGATGAGGGCGAAGACCGTGTCCTGCATCTCCTGGTTCAGGCGCTCCACCTCGGCGATCTCGCGCTCGTGGCCCTTCAGCTTGCCCAGACCGGCCTCCTGTTTGAGGTAGCCGATACCCTGGAAGACCTTGTCCGTACTGGCCAGCATGCCCTCCACCCGGTCCATGACTTTGGACATTTCCTGCTCGGTGTAAGAGATGGAGGACTCGATCTGGGGCATCACCCGGTGCTCGCCCTGCTCCTTGGGGGGGGCCATGTCGATGAGGCGGCGCAGGTCATCATCGAGGCGCTCTTCCAGGCTCCGGGCGGCGAGGATCTCCTTGCCCTCAGTCCGGGCCGAGCCCAGGTTGGCAATGAGGGCGGCATCCAGCAGTGTGACCACCCGCTCCCCCTGGACGATGAAGCCCTCAACCCAGGCGCCGCCCAGGCCAGCCAGCAGGGGGCTGGCGGGGACGATCTCATCTTCGGGAATGCTCACCACGGCGTCCACGGCATCCACCAGCAGGCCGGTGGCGGTGCCCGCCAGGTCCAGCACGAGGATGGTACCCACCCGGCCCTCCTCGAGGGGCGGCAGCGACATGCGCACCCGCAGGTTCACCACGGGCACCACACGGCCCCGCAGGTCGAGGATGCCTTCCACGGCCTTGGGCATGTGAGGTAACTTGTTCAGCTCGCGGATCGGCGAGATCTCCGCCACGTGCCGCAGAGGCAGGCCATAGGCCCGGTCATTCAGGAAGAAGGTCATGAACCGATGCTGGACAGCCTCCCGGCCCTGGGCGCGGGCCTGGGGCAGAGGTGCGGCGGCGCCAGGGTTCACACGGCCTCCTGCACGGCGAGTTGGAGGAGTTCGGCGGGGTCCAGGATCAGCACGACGCCGCCATCACCCATGATGGAGGCTCCACTGATGCCGGGCAGGCTGGCGAGGTAGGGGGCCAGGGGCTTGATGACCACTTCCTGGCGGCGCACAAAGGTGTCCACGATGATGCCCATGCGGCGGCCACCGGCGGAGACGACCACCACGGAGAGGCCGTCGGCCTCGGCAGCGGTGTCGATGGGGGCCTCGGACTTCAGCAGGTGCTTCAAGCGGCAGACGCCCAGGACCTCGCCCCGGAGGTTGATGGCCTGGCGGCTGGTGAGGTGGGAGAGGCTGGCCGGAGGCACGATGAGCGTTTCTTCCACGGAGGTGCCGGGGAGGGCGAAGACCTGGTTGCCGCTCTTCACCAGCAGGGCATCGATGATGGCTAGGGTGAGGGGCAGCTTGATGGTGAAGATGGAGCCCTTGCCCACGGTGGAACGGACCCCCACGCGGCCATTGAGTTTGCGCACGTTGGAGCGGACCACATCCATGCCCACACCCCGGCCCGAGATGTCCGTGACCTTGGCGGCGGTGCTGAAGCCCGGGGCGAAGATCAGCTCGACGATCTCCTCATCGGGCATGGCATCGGCGCGTTCCTGGCTCATGAGGCCCTTTTCCACAGCCTTGGCACGAATGATCCTGGGGTCGATGCCCTTGCCGTCGTCCTCGATTTCCACGATGACGCTGTCGCCTTCATGGCGGGCGCGCAGCACCACGGTGCCCACCTCGGACTTGCCCGCCTTGACACGGTCCGCGGGCATCTCGATGCCGTGGTCCGCGCTGTTGCGGATGAGGTGGATCATCGGGTCGCCCAGCTCCTCAATGATGCTCTTGTCGATTTCCGTGTCCTCACCGGCCATGTGCAGATCGATCTTCTTGCCGCTGGCCTTGGCCAGATCACGGAGCATGCGGGGGAACTTGGAGAAGATGGTCTTCACGGGCACCATGCGGATGCCCAGCACCGAGGCCTGGATCTCCTTGCTGACGTGGTCCAGGTAGACCGAGGCATGGGCCAGTTCCTTGGCGACTGTGGAAGCCTGATGGCCGTTCACCATGGGCACGAGGCGCTCGACCAGGTGGCTGATCATGGTCTTGCTGATGATCAGCTCAGCCACGATGTTCATGAACTGTTCCAGCTTGGCCTGGCTCACGCGGATGGTGTCCGAGGAGCCCTTGTCATCGGCCCCGCGGCGGCCGGCCTTGCGGCGGTCCTCCACAGGCGCGGTCGGCTCGGTGGCCGCCGGGGCGCCCAGGGCCAGAGGGTGGAGGCTGATGGTGGCATTGGCGACGGCGCCGAAGACCTTGCGGACCTCCTCCATGGGCTCCGTGGCCTCGATGATCATCACGAGGTCCAGGTGGAAAGCTCGGGGATCGAAGGTGTCCAGCTCCACGCCGGGCTCTTTCGGGATCATCTGCTTGTGCAGCAGGCGCCCCACCAGCTCCACCATCTGGAACATGGAGAAGGGGTTGAACGCGGTGCCGTAGATGGCGCTGGACAGCTCGGCCTGGACGCCGATGACGGTCTTGCCTTCGGCCAGGGCAGCCGCAGCGGCCTGGCGGCCGACCTCGCTCACACCGGCCAGGGCCGGGGGCAGGTGCAGCTCACCCTGGGACGGCGCAGCAACTGCAGCCACCTGGGCGGCTCCACCCATCTTGAGGGCTTCGAGGTTGCGGATCAGCTCGCTGGGGTCGGGATCGGACAGTTCGCCCTGCTTGCGCACCTGCACACCCACATCCTCGACGAGGATCTTGAGCATGTCCACCGTCTCGAAGAGCAGCTCCATGACGCGGTCGCTGAGCTCCATGCGCCCCTTGCGGAGGTTGTCCAGCACGTTCTCGCCGATGTGGGCCACGGACTGGACCTTGGCCAGCCCCAGGAAGCCGGCGGCCCCCTTGATGGTGTGCACACTGCGGAAAATGGCGTTCAGCAGATCCAGATCCCCGGGCGCTTCTTCCAGCGCCAGGAAGTTGGTCTCGATCTGCTCGAAGTGCTCCTGCGCCTCAACGAGGAAATCTTCGTAGAAGCTGGGATCATCGAGGGCGAATTCGCTCATGCTTCACCCGTCTTGTTGGCCGTGCTCCGGCGACCCTGGAGGCCCTGCAGCTGCGTGGTCTCTGTGTCGGTGAGGAGCTGTTTCAGCTCGAGAAGGAAGATCATGCCGTTATCCAGCCGCGCCACCTTGTCGATGTAGCGGTTGGCGCCCACGGCGGTGACGGAGGGTGGGGGGCCGAAGCGGTTCAGTTCCACTGGTCGGACTTCGTCCACGGCATCCACCACCAGGCCCGTGAACACGCCGCCGATGCTTGTGATGAGGATGCGGGAGATGGTGTTGGCCTCGACTCGGTCCAGGCCGAAGCGGGTGCGGAGATCCACCACGGGCATGACCTCGCCGCGGAGGTTCAGCACGCCGTCCACGAAGGAGGGCGCCCGGGGCACGGGGGTGATCTGGCCCACCATGATGATCTCGCGGACCTCATGCAGGCGCAGGCCGTAGCTCTCGGGGCCGAGGCGGAACACCACCAGCTCGATGCTGGGCACGGTTTCCGTGGCCCGGCTGTCCACCAATCCGAGGCCCTGGCCCATGGCCGCGATCTTCTCCTGGTCGTCGCCGGTGATGATCTTGAGGACATTGATGAGGCTCACCATGCGGCCCGGCAGCAGGAGGATGCCCTCCAGGTGCTCACGCTCGGCCTCAGAGAGGGTCTGGGGCGGTGGCAGGGTCTGACCCTCCTGGATGCGGAGGATCTCCTGGATCTCGTCCACCACCACGCCGATCTTGGCGGTCCCGAAGGAAAGCAGCACCACCATGTCGCGCTTGCGCTCGGCATCGCCCTGCTGGATGGAGAGGATTTCCGAGAGGTCGATCAGGGGCATGACCTGGTCCCGGAGGCAGATGACTCCCAACACGTAGTCGGGGGCGTCGGGCACCTTGGTGACAGCGGGCAGTTCGACGATCTCCTCCACCTCGTGGAGCGCGATGCCGAAGGATTCGGAGCCCAGCCGGAAGGTCACCACGGGGCGCCCGTCCTGCTCGGCCTCTTCCTCGAAATCCGCCTCGGAGGTGCCGACCATGCCGGCCATGCCCAGGTCCTCGAGCTCCGCCCGGCGGCTCAGCTCGACGCTGTCCAGCAGCTTCTCCAGGTGGATGAGGGTGATGAGGCGGGTCCCCACGGTGACCATGCCGGCCAGGTACTCGGCGCGGATGCCAGCCACGAGGGGCGGGGTTTCGCGAATGGCATGGTCCTCAAGGCGCACAACCTCGGCCACGGAATCCACCTGGAGGCCGGTGGCCCCGCTGGCTAGCCGCAGGACGATGATGCGGGTCTTGCTGGTGGGTTCCTGGGGGGCCAGGTGGAACCGCACCCGGCTGTCGATGACGGGGATGATGAGGCCGCGCAGGTTGATGACCCCCATGATGAAGGTCGGACTCCCGGGCACGGGGGTGATGTCGGTGCGGTGCGTGATCTCCTGCACCCGGTCGATATCCAGGCCGAATTCCACGCCGTCCAGCGTGAAGGTGACCATCTGGCCCGAGGGGACCAGCTCCGTGGCAAGAAGGCTCTGGGTGGACTCAACAGCCATGGGTCACCCTTTCTTCTGGGTCTTGAAGGCCTCGATCACAGCGTCCGCGTGGGCCTTGTTCTCATCGGGCGTGGTGCCAGTCTGGGCGATGGTATGGCTGATGGACGGCCGCTCCGCATCGCTCTTCAGGCCGCTACCCAGGAGGTCCACGATGTAGTCGTGGATCTGGCGCAGGTGGTGCACGATGCGCTCCAGCTTCTGCCTTGTAATATCCTGGAACTGCATGAGATCCATGGCCTCGAAGACCTTGTCCTGGATCTCCTTGCCGGCACTCATGACCTCGTGGATGGCGGACTGGACCCCCGGGGCCTGGGCCGCATCATGCTGCATCATCCCGGTGATGAGTTCCTGCTGGCGGGAGACCAGGCGGCTGATCTGGTCCAGCTGGTCCATGATCTTGTTGGACTCCCGCTCGGTCACGGAGGTGACCGTGTCCAGCTCCGAGATGACATGCCCGGCGCCGTCCTTGTGGGGTTCCTCGTGGGCCGCGGGCTTCGCGGCGGCCGGTGGGGGCGCTGGCGCGGGAGCTGGGGCCTTGTCGGCCTTGGGCTTCTTGGCGGACTTACCGCCTCCGGCGAGGAGGGCGTCGATCTCGGACTGGTCCATGGCGTACTCCCTACCCTAGGAGGGATTCGATCTTTTCTTTGAGGGTTTCCGGGGTGAACGGCTTCACCACGTAGTTGTTCACGCCGGCCTGCAGGGCCTCCACGATGTCCTCCTTGGCGGCGTTGGTCGTCACCATGAGGATGGGGATGGCGGCATTCTGGCCGCGCACGGTCTTCACGAACTCGAGGCCATCCATCTCGGGCATGTTCCAGTCGGTGATGATCATCTCCACACCGCCCTGGCCGAGCTTTTCAAGCCCGCTTTTGCCGTTCTCACCCTCGACCACATCGGTATAGCCGATGCGGGACAGGGTGTTGATGATGATGCGCCGCATCGTCGAGGAATCGTCCACGATGAGGATCTTCACGGGGGCCTCCTGGAAAGGGGGTGGAGCAGAATCAGAGAGAGGAAGAAGGCGCAGTGGCCTCCAGGAACTTCACGAGGGCATCGAGGTCATCAGGGTAGACATTTTGGAATTTAATCCCGAGTTCGTATTCACCAGAATCCATCTGTTCGACCCGTACCACCATACCCAGGGCCACCAGAGGGCGGACCTCGGCGTCCTGCACGGGGCCGAAGTGGTTCTGGTAGCGGCCCCAGCCTGGAACCCGGCACTCCATCTTGAGCAGGGTGCCCAGGGGGTAGGCCCGGGGGGAATCCAGCAGCAGGCCGCCGGCTGACACGTCCCGGTAGCTGGAGGCGGCGGGGGTTTCCCCCTTGTGGAAGCTCAGTTCCTGAAAGCTCAGGCTGGCCTCAAGGGGAATCCGTCGGAATTGTCGGCGTTCCTGGCTCATAGTTGTCCTCAAGAGGGGCATCGGAGCCTGGGCATTTCGACTTGAATCCTGCAATTGCTGACCCGGACCTTTCCGGTCCGGGGGTCGCCTCGGCTAGACTGGAAGGCGTGCGCGCGCCCCGCTGGGGACGCACCCCGGAGGTTTCATGTCCCCTGCCCCAGGCACCTGCCCCATGGACCCCGGCCAGATGGAGAGTACCCTGCGGCAGATGGCCGCCGACCTGATCGCCCAGGTGGGGCCTCAGGAAGAGCTGGTCCTGCTGGGCATCCGCTCCCGGGGCCTGCCCCTGGCCGAGCGCCTGGCGACCCTCCTGCGGGCCAGCACCGGGGCCCAGGTGCCCGTTGGATCCCTGGATATCACCCTCTACCGGGACGACCTGACGGAAATGGTGGGCAGCCCCATCGTCCGCCCCACAGAGATCCCCTTCAGCCTCAAGGACCGCACCGTGGTCCTGGTGGACGATGTGCTCTACACGGGCCGGACGGTCCGGGCCGCCCTGGACGCCCTGCTGGACCACGGCCGCCCCCACCGGGTCATGCTGGTGGTCATGGCTGACCGCAGCGGCCGGGAACTGCCTATCCAGGCGGACATCGCCGGGGTCCGGGTCGAGGTCCCCAAGGGCCACCGGGTCTCGGTGAGGATGAAGGAATTGGACGGCGAGGATGGCGTGACTGTGGAGACCTGCTGATGACCTCCGAACGCTACGTCTTTCCCCACAAGCACTTGCTGGGCATCGAGCCCCTCAGCCCCAAGGACATCACGGCCCTCCTGGACCAGGCCCAGGCCTTTGAGGAGGTCTGCGAGCGGCCCTCCATCAAGATCGTCCCGGCCCTGCGCAAGAAGCTGGTGGTGAACCTCTTCTTCGAGAACAGCACCCGCACCCGCAACAGCTTCGAGATCGCGGAGAAGCGGCTCTCCGCCGAGATCATCAACTTCGACGCGGACACCAGCAGCCTCAACAAGGGCGAGACCCTCATCGACACAGCCATGAACCTGGAGGCCATGCATCCAGACCTCATCGTCATGCGCCACAGCGCCCCCGGGGCCCACACCCTGCTGTCCCGCCACATGAAGGCCAGCATCGTGAATGCCGGGGATGGCTCCCACGAGCACCCCACCCAGGCCCTGCTGGACGCCTACACGTTGCGCAAGCACTTCGGCCGCCTGGAGGGCCTCAAGGTGGCCATCGTGGGCGATATCCGCAACAGCCGCGTGGTGCGCTCCAACCTCTGGCTCCTCACCCGCATGGGCGCCCGGGTGACCCTGGTGGGCCCCCCCACCCTGGTGCCCCAGGAGATGAAAGCCACCTGGCCCGACATCGAGATCTGCCACGACTTTGACGAGGTGATCCCCAAGCAGGACGCCATCATGATGCTGCGGGCCCAGTTCGAACGGGGCACCGGCGCCTACATCCCCGGCCAAGGCGAATACAGCCGCTTCTTCCAGCTCAATCCCGCCCGCATGAAGCAGGCCAAGAAGGATGTGGTGGTCCTCCACCCGGGTCCCATCAACCGGGGCCTGGAGATCACCAGCGACGTGGCTGATGGCCCCAACAACCTCATCCTCCAGCAGGTCACCAACGGCGTGCCGGTCCGCATGGCCGTCCTCTACCTGCTCTCCAACCCCCATGGCGAGCAAGTGCCTTAATTCTGTCCGGGGGTTTTCCGCTCGGCCAAAGCGCCTGGGCTAGACCGGCAGCAGGGCCGTGACGGCGTCCCGTAGATCCTCGAAGCGGTAGGGCTTGCGCAGGACGCCCGCCACGCCCCGATTCCAGTTCCCGTGGGCCGGCGTGGCGGCGGCTCCGGTGCAGAGCAGGACCTTTACCCGGGGGTCCATGGTCCGCAGTTTCCGATAGGTATCCCCCCCGTTCATGACCGGCATGTTGAGGTCCAGGAGCACCAGGCGGATGGCGCCCTGGGCCTGGGGATAGAGCTCCAGGGCCTCCTGGCCGTTCCGGGCGAGGAGGGCGTCGTAGCCCAGTTCCATGAGCATTTCAGCAGCAGCTTGGAGGATCTCCTCCTCGTCCTCCACCACGAGGACGATCACTCGGGGGATCGCTGGCGCTGGAGCCTCCGGGAGTGGCAGCTCCGCGACCTGGGCCACGGGCAGGAACACCCGGATCCGGTTGTCCCCGGCCTGGGATTGCAGCTCGATCTCACCCCCGTGGTCCCGAACCGTCCGGAAGGCGGCAGGCAGGGTCAGGCCCCGCTCCGGGAAGCCCGCGGGGCTCACCAGGTTCAGGGATTCAGGTTGGCTGGGCTGAGGCCTGGAGCCCTTGGATTCCTGGAGCTCCAGCAGGACGAAGTCCCCGTCGGAATCGTCCTGGGTGCCGTCGAATCGACGGTTCCGTTCGGCCGCGGAGAAGGTCGCCCGGGAGGTGCTGATGCGCAGGATTCCAGCATCGTCATCCAGGGCCTCCACGAGGTTGTCCACCAGGTAGCCCACCAGACGACCCAGCAACTCCTGGTCCCCTTCCACTGCGGGGAGGGAGGTGTCCAGGTCCATCTCAATGCGGGTCAGAGAGCCGAGGATCGCCTTCAGGGCCGCGGCTTGGTCCCGGACGAGCTGGTTCAGGTCCAGGGGCCGGAGGTCCAGCCGGGGGTGCCCGCAGACATCCCGCATCTGGTGCAACAGGCGGCTCGCCCGGTCCAGGGTCCCCTGCATTTCCCACAGGGCCCCCTGGGTCTCGCTGCCCACCTGCGCGGCATCGAGGTGGGCCTGGACGCCAGTCCAGAGGTTGCTGAACTCCGTCGTCATGGCCCCCAGAACCTGGATCTGGGACTCCTGCTTCTGAAGGCGCCAGCGCTGTTCCTCGCTCTGCTTCCAGGCCGAGATGTCCTGGGTATTGATGACGATGCCCTGGATGCTGGGGTGCTCCAGGCAGTTCTGCAGGGTGGAGCGAAACCAGCGCCACCCGCCCTCCGGGTTCGGGGCCCGGTATTCCAGGCGGACCTGCTCCTGGGGCCGCTCCAGGATGGCCTGGAAGCCCGCCGCCAGAGCGGCCTGGTCCTCGGGGTGGGCGCGCTGGTGCCAGGGCTCCGACTGCTGGCCCCGCACCGTGTCCCCCCGCAGGCATAGGGAGACCTGGGACTGGTAGAGGATGAAGCCAGCCGAGTCCGCGACGGCCAAGCCGTCGGCGCTGGCCTGGAGCAGGGCCTCCAGATGCTCCAGCCAGTGCTGGATGCCCTCGCGGAAATCGCCAACCCCAGGGGGCCTGGGCGCCGCAGGTTCACGGGAAGCGGGGGATGACCCCGCCGCGGGGTGGGCCCTGGGCGGCTGGGTCGGGGGCTGGAAGAAGCAGGGCAAGTCCGTCTGCAGGGCCTGAGCCAGGAGCGCCAGGGTGTCCAGGCGCGGGGAGACCTGGCCCAACTCGATCCGATGGATGGTGCCCCGATTGATGCCAGACACGCCCGCAAGTTGGTCGAGGGTAAACCCCTTGGCTTGACGTAGCTGACGAAGGCGTGGACCGATCATGCTGCAACCATAACCACCAGGCTTTCTTAATCCATTATCAATAAAGCCTACCGGGCCAGTTGTCATGCGTTTATTTGCCTACGCCACACGAGCATCGAAACCCCGGATCGGCTGGACTTTGCTAGAATTCTGCATGCTCACTGGCCCCATCACCCTGCTCATCCTCGACGGCTTCGGCGACGGTCCCCGGAACGCCTTCGATGCCACCTATGTGGCCTCCATGCCGCGGTTCAATGAGCTGCGGAAGGCCTATGCCACCACCCAGCTCCAGACCAGTGGGGAGGCTGTGGGCCTGCCCGAGGGCCAGTTCGGCAACTCTGAGGTGGGCCACATGAATCTGGGGGCCGGCCGGGTGGTATGGCAGGAGCTGACCCGCATCGACGCCGCCATCCGCCGGGGCACCTTCCGGGAGAACCCCACCATGGGAGCGCTCCTGGCGGACCTCAAGGCCACGGGCAAACGGCTCCACCTGCTGGGCCTCATCAGCGATGGCGGCGTCCACAGCCATCAGAACCACGTGGTGGCCCTGGCCCAGTGGGCCCAGGCCGAGGGCGTCCCTACCACCCTCCACGCCATCACTGACGGTCGGGACACGGGCCAGAAGAGCGCCGACGGCTTCCTGCAATGGCTCGGATTCCAGCTCCGCGCCTGCCCCCTGGTCAGCATCGGCTCCGTGTGCGGACGCTACACGGCCATGGACCGGGACAAGCGCTGGGAGCGCACCGAGCAGGCCTGGAAGCTCTATGTGGATGGCGAGGCCGCCCACTCGGCGCCGGATGCCCTCGCGGCCATCACCGCCGCCTACGCCCGGGGTGAGACCGACGAGTTCGTGGCACCCACGAAACTGGACGCCTTCCACCCCTTCGCCGACGGCGACGGCGTGCTCTTCTTCAATTTCCGCGCAGACCGGGCCCGGCAGATGTGCCACGCCCTGGTGCACCCGGAGTTCCAGGGCTTCACCCCCAGACACCGCCCGAAGGTGAAGTTGGTGACCTTCACCGCCTACGATGTGGAGCTGGACCCCTATTCGGCCGCGGCCTACCCCCCCCAGAGCCTGGACCTGATCCTGGGCGAGCTCATCGGGGCCCAGGGCTGGGCCCAGTTCCGCACCGCCGAAACCGAGAAATACGCCCACGTCACCTACTTCTTCAACGGAGGGCAGGAGACACCCTTCCCGGGTGAGGTGCGCCGACTGGTGCCCTCCCCCAAGGTGGCCACCTACGACCTGCAGCCGGAGATGAGCCTGCTGGATGTGAGTCAGGGGCTGGAGGCGGCCATCCGTTCGGGCCAGTACCGGCTCCTGGTCAGCAACTTCGCCAACCCGGACATGATCGGCCACACCGGCGATCTGGCCCCCGCCGTCACCGCCTGCGAGGCTGTGGACGGCGCCGTGGGCCGCATCGCCGACGCCACCCTGGCCATGGGCGGGGCCCTCTTCATCACCGCCGACCATGGCAACTGCGAGTGCATGCGGGATGAAGGAGGCAATCCCCACACGGCCCACACCCTCAACCTCGTGCCCGCCGTGCTGGTGGCCCAGGGCTTCGAGGCCCGGCAGCTCCGGGCCAACGGCGCCCTCAGTGACGTGGCCCCCACCCTGCTCAAGCTCTTCGGCCTTACCCAGCCCGAAGTCATGGACGGGAAGAGCCTCTTTTGAAATTTACAACCAAGCTCATATCGGCCCAGGATCGGGTCGATAAGCCGGTGTACCGCACCAGCACCGGAGTGTGAATGCCCTTGTCTCAGCCCGAGGCGCCCCGAGCGCCGAGTTCCTTCGCCTGGCCCCTGGTCCTGGTGGCAGTGCTCAACGTCCTGATCGTGGCCTTCGCCGTCTGGACCCTGGCCATGAGCCGCCGGCAATACATCCTGCAAGCCCAGGCCGCGACCCAGAACCTGGCCCAGGTCCTGGAACAGAACGTGGTGGGCACCGTCAACCAGATCGACCTGGTCCTGCTTTTCCTCAAGGATGAGGCGGAGCGCCCGGCCCAGCCGGGTTCTGAGCAACGGCTCGAAACCGCCCTCCGCGCCCAGTTTTCCCGGGTGCGGATCCTGGAGGGCATCCGCCTAACGGACGCCCAGGGCTACGTGGTCGGCGGAACGGGCCTGCCCCCGGGGCCTGCCGTCAGCGTCCAGGACCGGGACTATTTCCAGTACCTCAAGGCCCACGCCGAGGCGGGGCTCTATATTTCCCGGCCGGTGCAGGGGCGCATCAACGGCATCTGGATGGTGATCCTGGCGCGGCGCCTTAACTGGCCCGACGGCTCCTTCAAGGGCCTAGTCTACGGCACCCTCACCTTGGACAGCCTGGGCAAGCTGCTGGCCGACGTGGATGTGGGCCAGAAGGGCTCCATCTCCCTGCGCGGGGGCAACCTGGAACTGCTGGTCCGCTTCCCCCGTTCGCCAGAGTCGGACCGCAGCATCGGTGAGAGCAGGGTCGAGGGCGATTACCTCCGGGCTGTGCAATCGAACCGCTCGGAGTTCCACTTCAGCAGCCCCTCCAAGATCGACGGCCAGCCCCGCACCTATGCCTATCGCAAAATCGCCAACCCCACTTTCTACATCCTGGTGGGCTTCGCCCAGGAAGAGTTCCTGGCGCCCTGGCGGCAGGAGGTGCTCATGGCCAGCCTCTCCGTGCTGGCCCTGGTGGGCCTGTCCCTGGGCATCGTCTGGATGGCCCGAATGGCCTGGCGGCGCCAGGCCCGGGTCAAGGCCGTGATCGAGGCCCAGGAGGCCAAATTCCGGCTGCTGGCCGAGAATGCCGAGGATGTCATCTGGACCTCTGACAAGAACGGCATCCTGACCTACATCAGTCCCGCCGTGCTTACCCAGCGGGGCTACCGGCCAGAGGAACTGATCGGTGTCCCCTTCCAGGACCGGGTGGGAGTGGGGGATGCCGTGGATCCCTTCCGGGGGCTGTTGGACCGGGCCTCAGGCCTGCCTGCCAATTCCCAGCCTTTTGAAGGTGAATGGATCGTGGCCGAACTGCCCAGGAAGGATGGAACCCGGATCCAAGCCGAGATCAGGCCCCGCGTCATCTGGGGAGCCCACGGCGAGTTCCTGGGCCTCCAGGGCGTGACCCGTGACATCACCCAGCGAATCCAGAAAGAGGCCGAGCGGGAAGGCCTCATCCGCGAACTGCGCCTGGCCCTGGCCGAGGTGAAGAACCTCGAAGGCATGCTCCCCATCTGCGGCCACTGTAAGAAGATCCGGGATGACCACGGCTACTGGAACAACGTGGAGGCCTACCTCTCCCAGCACACAGACGCCACCTTCACCCATGGCGTCTGTCCCGATTGCGCCCAGATCATGCGCGAAGAGATGCAGACCCGCCGGGCCCAGCGGCCGCTCGACTAAAGGCCGTCCATCGGTGACGGCGGGCACTTCGTCCAAGCCCCCGGAGCCTGGATACTGGGGGGATGAAGATCGCCTTTATCGGCACTCACGGTGTGGGCAAGACCACCCTCTGCTACGAGCTGGCCGCGGCCCTCAAACGGGAGGGCGTCCATGTGGACATCGTGAAGGAGGTGGCCCGCCTCTCGCCCATGCCCATCAACCAGAAGACCTCCCTCGAGGCCCAGAGCTGGATCTTCTTCACGCAGATGGCCGAGGAGATCCGCTCCAGCAGCCAGCATGACGTGGTGGTCTGCGACCGCAGCGTGCTGGACAACTACGCCTACCTGATGCTGGCTTTCGGGCGCCAGTTGCCCATCGAACGCTTCATGCACCACTGGATGAAGAGCTACGACCTGCTCTTCAAGGTGCCCTTCAGCGGTCAACTGGCCGCAGACGGCGTGCGCGATACGGACACTTTCTTCGCGGAGGCCGTGGACCACCTGGTGGACAAGCTCCTGGACGAGCGCTCCATCCCCCATGAGCGCCTGGAGCCCGGGGCCCGGCCCCAGTGGATCGGCCGGGTCAAGGACGTGGTGCTGAACCACCCCAAAGGGCAGAAGCGCCTTCTCTGAGCGGAACCTCGACAAAACTTGGGTTGCCGGCAGATTTCACCGATGTAAAGGGCGGAGACCTCCCCATGAGCATCCGGCCCCAGCCCACCCAGCAGGAGAAAGTCCTGGCCGAGGACGACTTCATCGTTTCCAAGACCGACCTCAAAGGCATCATCACCTACGGGAACCGCATCTTCATCAAGATGTCCGGCTACAGCGAGCGCGAACTGCTGGGCGCGCCCCACAACATCCTGCGCCACCCGGACATGCCCCGGGTCGTGTTCAAGCTGCTGTGGGACACCCTCCAGGCCAACCGCGAGATCAGTGCATACGTGAAGAACCTGGCCAAGGACGGGAGCTTCTACTGGGTCTGGGCCAACATCACGCCCTCCTATGACCCGTCCGGCAGTCCCATCGGCTACTTCTCGGTTCGGCGCAAGCCGAGGCCCGAGGCCATCCAGGTCATCGAACCCATCTACCGTGCCCTGCTGGAGGCCGAGCGCCGCGCCGGCGATGGCCAGGCGGGCATGAAGGCCTCCATGGCGCTGCTCCAACAGACACTCGACCAGAAGGGCGTGGGCTATGCTGAATTCATCTTTGGGATCTAAGGCCCGCTACCTCGTCGGCGTGACCCTGGGCCTGTTCCTGTTCCTGGGTCTCCTCATGACCCGGCCGGGGCCCCTGTCCAGCCTGGTGTGGTGGATCTTTGCCCTGGAGACTCTGCTCCTGCTGGTGCTCACCTACACGGTCCACCGCATCCTGGTGGGCATCAAGAAGCTGACCAGCAACCTGAGGCGGGCCGCCGAGGGAGACCTGGACCAGCGCATCACCGGCATCAAGGCCGGCGCTGCCACGGGCGGTCAGGCCTGGGCCCTGAATGACCTGCTGGACCAGCAGGAGGCCTACTTCCGGGAAGTCTCCTCCGCCTTCGACCACGCCAGCCGGGGCCA
Source organism: uncultured Holophagaceae bacterium (assembly GCA_903913215.1). Taxonomy (GTDB): domain Bacteria; phylum Acidobacteriota; class Holophagae; order Holophagales; family Holophagaceae; genus Geothrix. Next base: position 149,105 of record CAIWKE010000028.1, on the reverse strand, counting down.
GACCTACCGCCTGGCCATGGATCAGGGCCTGCACGGCTCCTTCAAGGAGGCCATGCACAATGTCAACGTCTCCGTCTCCAGCTTGGGCCAGGTGCAGCAGATGGCCCTCAAGGAGAAGCTGATCGCCCGGATCACGGATCTGAACTCCGGCAACCTCATCGTGAACCTGAAGTCCATTCAGGAATACCTGGTGGACATGACCCAGCAGCTGGGCTCCGTGGCCCAGATCTCCAACGTCACCGCCCAGGACGCCGACAACAGCCGCAGCATCATCGAAAGCCTGGTGACCAACCTCGACGAGGTGGTCCGCATGGTGGCCGAGACCAATGCCCAGATCGGCCTGCTCCATGAGAAGAGCGACGAGATCAACCAGATCGTCCAGGTCATCACCGACGTGGCCGACCGCACCAACCTGCTGGCCCTCAATGCCGCCATCGAGGCCGCCCATGCCGGGGATGTGGGCAAGGGCTTCGCCGTGGTGGCCGAGGAGGTCCGCACCCTCTCCGAAAACACCAAGGACGCCGCCGCCAGCATCGCCTTGACCATCGAGTCCTTCGGCCAAGCCACCGCCCGCATGATCGATGACTCGGCCCGCGTGAAGGATCTGGCCGAAGGCAGCCAGAGCGCCGTGCTCGACTTCCGCGCCCAGGTCCTGAAGTTCGCGGACTCCGCCAAGACCTCCTTCACCCAGATCAACAAAGCCCAAGACTCCAGCTTCGCCTCACTGGTCAAGATGGACCACTTCCTGTTCAAGCAGAACGGCTACCGGGTTCTCTATCAGGGCACCAACTCCCCTGAGGCCCGCGCCATCCAAGCCACCCACCTCACGTGCCGACTGGGCACTTGGTACTACGAGGGTCAGGGCAAGACCCACTTCTCCCATGTGCCCTCCTTCCCCCGTCTGGAGAGCCCCCACGCCTCAGTCCACACAAACATCCAGGAAGCCGTGGCCCTCCTGGGACAGCACTGGGACAATGACCCAGAACTGCAACAGCGCATCTACGATCACTTCGCCGCCGCCGAAAATGCCAGCGATCAGGTCGTCCAGACCATCGACCGCATGGTGGAGGAGCGGCACCGGAATTCCGTTTCCTGACCAGCTCACAGCAACGCGCCCGGTTGGCACGGGGCGCGGGATGAATTGATCCACGGGTCCATCCGCTGGCGTGGAGCCGATGGCCTACCGGGTCCCCGTGTGCAGGGCCACGATGCCGCCCGTGAGGTTGGTCCATTGGACCTCGCGGAAGCCCGCGGTCTCGAGTTCCTTGGCCAGGGCGGCCTGATCGGGGAAGGTGCGGATGCTCTCGGGCAGGTAGGTATAGGCGGAGGCGTCCCCGCTGATCCAGGCGCCCACGCGGGGCAGGACCCGCAGGCTGTACCAGTCATAGAAGGCCTTGAGGCCAGGGAAGACCGGCGTGCTGAACTCCAGGATGGTGAGCTGGCCCCCGGGGCGCAGCACCCGCAGGAACTCCGCATAGGCCCGGGGCCGGGCCTCCACGTTGCGGATGCCGTAGCAGATGGTGATGCCGTCGAAGCTGGCGTCCCGGAAGGGGAGCTGCTGGGCGTCGGCGTCGCTGGAGGCCCAGATGAGCCCGGCGAAGCCTTTGCGGGCGAACTTGGCGGGGCCCAGGCGCAGCATAGCGTGGGTGAAGTCCGTGCTGATGACCTCGGCCCCCCGCCGGGCCAGGGCCAGGCTGGAGTCCCCGGTGCCCGCGGCCACATCCAGGAAGCGCTTGCCCGGGGCCGCGCCGCTGCGGCGGGCCATGCGCCACCACCACCAGAAGTCCGCTCCGCCGGAGAGCACGTGGTTGAGCACGTCGTACTTCCCGGCGATGGCCGAGAACATCTGCTGCACTTGCCTGCCTTCCGGCATCCAACCTCCAGGGGAGACTCCATTGAACCAGATCCCAGGCCTACCTGAGGTATCCAAGCCCTGACCGTAGGTAGAGGCTAGTCAAGAAGCGCGCCGACCCCCATCGTGAACCCTACCCAATCTGGAGGAACAAGATGAGCACCACCGTCGAGCAGGTCAAGGGAGGCAGTTTTCTCCTGACTCCCATCGGAGCCATGCCCCAGTTCACCCCCGAGGACTTCGGCGATGATGCCAAGGAGTTCGCCCGGGCCGCCAAGGACTTCATCCAGGGCGAGGTGGTTCCCCAGGATGAGGCCATCGACAAGCTGGACCTGCCCCTCACGGTCTCGCTCATGAAGAAGGCCGGCGACCTGGGCCTGCTGGGCCTGGAGATCCCCGAGGCCTATGAGGGCATGGACGTGGACAAGCGCACCGCCATGCTCGTGCTCGAGGAGATGAGCAAGCAGGGCAGCTTCGCCGTGAGCTACAGCGCCAACACCGGCATCGGCACCCTGCCCATCGTCTACTTCGGCACCGAGGCGCAGAAGCAGACCTACCTGCCCAAGCTGGCTTCAGGTGAGTGGCTGGCCGCCTACGCCCTCACGGAGGCCGGTAGCGGCTCCGACGCCCTGGGTGCCAAGGCCACGGCGGTCCTCGACGGGGACAGCTGGGTGCTGAACGGTACCAAGATGTGGATCACCAACGCCGGCTTCGCCGATGTCTTCGTGATCTTCGCCAAGGTGGACGGCCAGCAGTTCAGCGCCTTCATCGTGGAGAAGACGGACCCCGGGATCAGCACCGGCGCCGAGGAGAAGAAGCTGGGCATCAAGGGCAGCTCCACCCGCACGGTGATCCTCGAGAACTGCCGCATCCCCAAGGACCGCCTCCTGGGCGATATCGGCAAGGGCCACAAGATCGCCTTCGGCATCCTGAACATTGGCCGCTTCAAGCTGGGCGTGGGCAGCCAGGGCGGCATGAAGCGGATCCTGGAATACGCCATCCGCTACACCTCCGAGCGCCAGCAGTTCAACAAGCCCATCAATTCGTTCGGCCTCATCCAGCAGAAGCTGGCCGACATGGCCACCAAGATCTTCGTCTGCGAGGCCCTGAACTTCCGCACCGTGGGCTACATCGACGAGGCCCTGCACGGCACCAGCTGGGACAGCCCCACCGCCGGCGCCGACAAGATGGCCGCCATCGACGAGTACACCATCGAGTGCAGCATCTCCAAGGTCTGGGCCAGCGAAGCGCTCTTCTTCGTGGCGGACGAGGCCGTGCAGGCCTATGGCGGCTATGGCTTCAGCGCCGAATACCCCCCTGAGAAGGCCCTGCGGGACTGCCGCATCAACCGCATCTTCGAGGGCACCAACGAGATCAACCGCCTCCTCATCGCCGGCACCCTGCTCAAGCGCGCCATGAAGGGCGAGCTGCCCCTCATGCAGTTCGGCCAGCAGGTGGCCAAGGAGATCTCCAACCCCGTCAAGGCCGAGACCTTCACGGGCCCCCTGGCCCGCCTCAAGCACGGCGTGGAGCTGAGCAAGCGCCAGTGCATGCTGGCGGCTGGTCTGGCCGTGCAGGTGCTGGGCCAGAAGCTCATCGACAACCAGGAGGTCATGGCCCGCATGAGCAACATGCTCATGGAGATCTACGCCATGGAGAGCGCCGTGGTGCGCGCCGAGCGCATGGTGGAGTCCGGCCACCGCTGGGCCGCCATCGCCCGCGACATGACCGAGCTCTATGTGAACGAGAGCTGGCACAAGGTCCACGGCGATGCCCGCATGCTCTGCGCGGACGTGGTCGAGGGCGAGGCCCTGCGCCACGCCCTGGCCGGTGTGAAGGCCTTCACCGAGTTCCACCCCACCAGCAGCGCCCGCCTGCGCGGCCGCATCGCCAGCGAGCTGATCCAGAAGGGCATCTACCCGATCGAAGTGTTCTAGGCCGGGGGTTCCGGAAGACCAAAAAAGGGGCCCCGTTCGGGGCCTCTTTTTTGGTGGGAAAAGCTTGAGGGGCTACTTGTGATCTTCCTTCGGCCGCTCTTGCTTGGGATGTTCTTTGGGCGCCTCGGCCTTGGGGGCGGGGCGGGGTTCGCGCTCGGCACGAGGGGCGGACTCGGGGCGCCGTTCCTCACGGGCGGGGCGGGACTCCATGGGCCGCTGCCTGGGTGAAGGCTCTGGGGCCCGCTCCACGGGCGTGGGCCGGGGCTCCATGGGCCGCTGCCGAGGTGAAGGCTCCGGTGCCCGCTCCACAGGTGCGGGCCTGGGGTCCGCAGGGCGCTGTCGCGGCGAAGGGTCGGGGGTCCGGTCCACAGGATTGGGGCGGGGGTCCATGGGCCGCTGCCGCGGTGAGGGCTCTGGCATCCGGTCCACAGGGTTGGGCCGGGGGTCCATGGGCCGCTGCCGGGGATCGGTCGGCCGCGCTCCGCCATTGGCGGGACCGCGGTTCTCGAAGGGGGCTCGCAGTCGCGGGTCCGCGCCGCCGCCCGCGGGAGCGCTGGGCCGGGGCTCGTGGTAGATGACTCGGCCAGTGTTGACCTGGGCCTGATGCTCGTAGACGCGCAGGCGCTCCCTGTTCACATCGCGCTGGAAGACGCCTTGGATCTGGGCGGGGTTGTGGAACTCGGCGCGGGTCACCACCAGAGGACTGCGCTGCCAGGGGGCCCGCAGATCCCGGCCACGATCGCCCCGGTCGCCATTGAAGGTGTGGAAGACATTCACGTCCACACGGATCTGAGTGCGGACATTCCAGGCGTTCAGGTTGCCGATGGCCACCACGTTCCAGGCGTAGCCACCGTTCCAGGCGCCATAGCCCCAGTGGCAGGGGGTGTTGTGGAAGCCCAGGGGGGCCCAGCCGGCGTACCCGGGCGTGTGGTTCCAGGCCACCCAGGCGGGACTGTAGTAGACGCCGGGAATCCAGCACCAGCCCAGGCCCGCGCCCCAGTGCCAGCGGCCATGGTGGTAGGCCACGTAGGCCCAAGGTTCATCGGAAATCCAGGTCATGCCGCCAGCGTAGGGGGCCCAGCGGCCCTGGTAGTAGGGGCGCCAATCCTCAGCCACGCCATTGGGCTGCCACACCCAGCCGAACTCCTCGGTCTGGACCCAGTGTCCGTTGGCATCGAGATCGTCCGCGTAGTAGCGGATCTCCGCGGGCACACGGTCCCAGCTCTGGCCCCGGCGCAAGGTCATGGCGCTCTCGCTCCAGGTGTCGAAGGCGTCGCTGTCATAGGTGTTGAAGCTGCGCACGCGATCCAGGGCGTCCTGGGGACTGTGCACCGTCAGGCGCTCGCCGGCGTTGATGCGGGCCTCGTCCCGCTCGTTCGCGAAGGAGACCCGGCCGCTGAGCACCTTGATGCGCACCAGACGGTCCCGCTGAGCCTCCATGGCAAAACTCCCTTTGCCCGAGCAGGTGACAGAGCCCGAGGGCGTGTCCACACGGAAGCGCGCCTCCCCCTGCCCGCCCAGGAGCACCCGCAGGCGCCCATGGTCCAGGCGCAGGAGCACCTGCTTTTCGCCCTTCTGATCCGTGAAGAGGGCGGCCACCGTGAAGCGGGTATCCCCGCCGAAGGCCACGCGCGTGCCATCACCAAGTTGCAGAACACCACGGCCGCGACTTTCCACGACATCGCCCTCGGCGATGGGCGTGCCCCGAGTGAGGGCCTCGGTGAGGTCGCCCTTGGTGATCTGGACGTCGCCCTCCAGGGCCCGGACCATGGCGTAGCGCTCGGGGGCCTCGCCCTGGTAGTCCTCGTCATCCAGGAAGGGCGCGGAGTTCGGCGGTGGCGGCGGGTTGTAGGAGGGCGGGGGCGGATTCTGGGCCATGAGCAGGGCCGCGGGCAATAACAAGGCGGCGAGACGTGAGGACTTGGAAATCGCGTTCATGGGTGCTCCGCGGGAGGGATGCCGGATCCTATGGAATCGGTTCCCAGACTAGGGACTGCCAGGGTCGTGCCAGGGTTGAAAAGGGCCGGTCAATCCTTGGGGAAAGGCGCCAGAGCCGTGCCCGTGTGAGCCGGGCCAGGCTTGGGCCCCAGGGCCGCCAAGCGAGGCAGTAGGCCGATCCAGGGCAGGTTCCAGCGGCGGGGCGCCCCCTTCTCCACGTCGCCCGCGAGCACCTCCAGGCGATCCCGCAGGAAGCGGAGCTGGAGGTCCCGGCCGGGAGGCAGGGGCAGGTAGACAACCCGGCCCGTGGCGGGATGCAACACCGTGAGGTGGGCCTCCCCATCCTCGATCACCCAGAGCAGGCCGCGCAGGAAGGGACGGAAGTCCTCGGCACACCAGCCCAGGGCGCCCAGGCCCTGTCGGAGCGGTGTGTCCTCGGGGAAGGACCAGTCGCCACTGGGGGCGGCCAGGGGCACACCGCCATCCCGCCAGGCCCGCAGGGGGCGCCCCGGCAGGGCCGCCTGGAGCCGGATCAGGCCCCGGGGATCCCGGACCTGGAAGGTGCCATCGCTGCTGAGTCGCACAGTGGCGGGACCCGTGCTCGGGACAAGGTTGGGGTCGGCCGCGTCCGCCAGGGAGAGGTTTCCGGGCACCGGCTGCCAGTCCAGGGGGGGCTGCAGTTCCCAGGGGAGCCGCGGGTGGCCCTCGGCGGCCAGGGGGAGCGCCAGCAGCGCCCCGCTCAGGAGGAGGGTGCCCAGCCGCACAGGGCCTCCAGGTTGCGGGTGGTGCATTCGGCCAGGCGCAGCGAGGAGATGCCCCGCAACTCCGCGACGGCCTCGGCCGTGAAGCGCACGTAACCGGGCTCGTTGGGCTTGCCCCGGAAGGGCACGGGGGCCAGGAAGGGGGCATCCGTTTCTACAAGGATGCGGTCCTCCGGGGCCCAGGCCGCCACATCCCGCACGGCCTCGGCCTTCTTGAAGGTGGCGATGCCCGAGAAGCTGAGGTAGAAGCCCAGGTCCAGGGCCCGGCGGGCGAAGGCCCGGTCCTCACTGAAGCAGTGGATGATGCCCCGGACCTCGGCGGCGCCCTCCTCTTCCAGGAGCCGGAGGGTGTCCTCCGGGGCGGAGCGGGTGTGGATCATGAGGGGCTTGTGCGCGAGCCGGGCCAGGCGGATCTGGGCCCGGAAGGCCGCCTCCTGCTCCGCCCGGGGGCTCAGGTCATAGTGCCAGTCCAGGCCCGTCTCCCCCACAAAGCGCACGGCCGGGTCCGCCAGCAGGGCCGCCAGATCCGCCTCCACGGCCGGGGACCAGGTCTTGGCCTCGTGCGGGTGGACCCCCAGGCTGGCCTGGACCCCGGGCGTAATTCGGGCCAGATCCAACACAGTCCGGGAATCTTCCAGGTCGGTACCCACGGCGATGAAGCCTGTGACGCCTTCCCGCCGCGCCCGCTCCAGGGTCTGGGCCACCTGGTCGGGAGCCAGGTAGGAACCGGTGAGATGGCAGTGCGCGTCCACGAGCATGCCTCCATGGTCTCACGGCGATCACAACCCCTGTGACCTGTAGCACGATGCCCTGCCCGGGGCCTGCGGGTACCTGCATTCTGAAAGCTCCCGGAGCCTCCGTGTCCGCCCTCTTCCCACTGCCCGAGAAGCACCTGCTGCCCCGCATGCTCCGGGTGAAGGAGTGCCTCCGGGACGGGCTGGGTCGGGACATCACCTACCTCCGCCTTTCCGTCACGGCCCGCTGCAATCTGGTCAGTGCCTACTCACCGGCCCCGGACTCGCTCAAGAGCCTCAGTTCGCCCATGACCCGGCAGGAAGTCCTGCGCCTGGCGCAGGTCTTCACCAGCCTGGGCGCCCGGAAGGTGCGCCTCACCGGGGGCGAGCCGCTGCTTCGCCGGGACCTGGAGCCCCTCATCGCTGGCCTCAGCCCCGAGGTGGAGGGCCGGGTCCACCTCAGCACCAATGGCCTCCTCCTGGCCCGGCGCGCCCGGGGCCTGCGCGACGCGGGCCTGGCCGGCATCAACCTCCGCCTGGACGCGGCGGACCGTGAGAGCTTCCGGCGCCTGTCGGGCCGGGACGGGCTGAGCCGAGCCCTGGCTGGCCTAGATGCGGCCCGGGCCGTGGGGCTGGAGACCAAGCTGAACGCCGTGGTGCTCCGGGGGGCCAACGAGGATCAGATCCTGCCCCTGGCCCGTCTGGCCCAGCGGGAGGGAGTCCAGATCCGCTTCATCGAGTACATGCCCCACACGGGCAGCACCCTGCACCAGGGCGCTACTGCCCAGCCACACCTGGCCAATGGTTGGCGCGGCGGCCGGTTCATGGCGGCGGCGGAGATCTTCCAGACGCTGCTCCAGGGCCTGGGCCAGACCCTGGAGCCGGAGCCCTCGCTGGGGCCCGAGGAAGGCCCCGCGCGACTCTTCAGGATCCCGGGCAGCGCCGCCCTGGTGGGGATCATCGCCACCCTCAGCACGCCGGTCTGCGACCGCTGCCACCGGGTGCGCCTCAGCAGCCGGGGCCTGCTGAAGGCCTGCATTTTCGCCAACGAGCCCGTGGACCTGCTGGGGCCCCTGCGCCACCACGCCACCCATGAGGAGCTGGTGCGCCTCGTGCGCCAGGCCCTGACTCAGAAGGTGGAGTGTCCCGCCCTACCCCTGGGGCAGTCCGGCCTGCCCTGGGGCCCCTGGCAGGTGGGCGGGTGAAGGCCGGACTCCTGCTGCTCAGCGGCGGGGGCAGTCGCCGCATGGGGACCGCCAAGCAGGACCTCGCCCATCCCGAGGGCGGCACCTGGGGCGGGCACCTGGTGCGGGTCTTCCAGGCGCTCCATCCAGAGGGCCCGATCCAGATACTAGGCGAGGCCCTGCCAGACCACCCCGCCCTGCCCCGGCTGGATGATCCCCGCCAAGGACCGGCCCTGGCCCTGCGCCACTGGGCGAAGATCCTGCTGCCTGCTGCTCAGCTCAACGTCGAGCGCTGGTGGGTGGTGGCCTGCGATCAGGTGCGCTGGACCCCCGAGCGCCTCGAGGCCTGGACCCAGACCTGTGAAGCCGCGGATCCCGCCGCGGCCCACTGGGTGCTGGCCCTCCATGAAGGGCATCTGCAGCCCCTCGGCGGCTGGCTGCCCCAGGCCCTGCGGCCGGCCCTGTCCCAAAGCACTGGCGCCTCCCTGCTGAGGCTGGTCCAGGCCCTGCCCCACCTCGCCCTGCCGCAGGAGGGCCCCGAGTGGGCTGATGTGGATACCCCCGAAGAACGGAGCGAATTCGAGGCAGGACGCTGAACTCCAGTCTGTAGGGCAACACCTAGCGCATGTTTCACCGCAGAAGAGGCGGAAAAGGGCAGGAGGGGGAGGCCACTCAGAAGCGCATATTCGCCGGGGATGAACGGGGATGGACGGGGATAGAACAGGTTCTGCTTTTCATCCCCGTTCATCCCCGGCCAAAGGATCTGTCTGCCGGCGCGTCCTGTTGAACGAAGCCAGCCAGGCGGTGGTGCAGCGGGCCCCGTGAATTCAAGAACTTGAAACCACCGATAAAAGCTGATGAACACCGATAAAGCCTCACGATGGTGGGGCACCATCACCCGGATCCACATGAAACAGGTCGTCCGGGTGGCCCATCCCAGCGCTCATGCCTCAGGCGCTATGACGCGATGGACTGAAATTTTTACATTCTCTGCGTCCCAGGCGGCTCGCTGCTTTCTCTTTGCGTTCTCAGCGTTCTCTGCGGTTAGCGGTGTATTCCCCTGCGCCCTCCGCGGCTGTTGGTGTTTCCTCAACCCAGCCGCTTGCGGACAAGACGCTCAACGGCCACACCGCCCTTGAGGTGGGACTCGATGATCTCGGGGACGTCCGCAACAGTGACGTGGGCGTACCAGATGCCATCGGGGTAGATCAGCACAGCGGGGCCGATGGCGCAGAAACCCACGGAGCCGCAGTGACTGCAGTGGATCTCACCGGAGGTGTTGCCCTTGAAGAAAAGCAACTGTTCCGCCGCGAGCTGCGCGCGGAAGGCCTCCAACACGGCCTCGGAGCCGTTGGCAGCGCAGCTTTTCGCGGTACAGACCAGCACTTGGCGTTTCAAGTCCAGCTTGATGATGGGGGCCAGAGCGGCGTCCTGTTCAGGGCTGGGCAGGGGGTGAGGTTCATCCATGAAGCCATCCTCGGCGATCAGAGCAGCGTAATCAAGCTTAGGGCGAGGGCGCTGGAACAACCTAGGTTTGGCACTGAGCCTGGCTGCCACCGCCACACCCAGAGGTTCGGTGGCAGCCAGAAAGTCGCGGAGCTCCCCAAACGCTTACCGGCGTTCGAGGGTCTTTTGGCCCATGTCCGGGTGTGGATTTTTCTCCGGGTGGTGCACCTTCCACCTGAGTGGCATGACCCCAGAACCGTGCCAGGAATTAGATACATTTTAAATTACTGTCTGGTTATTTAATTATTAGTGATCATAGTCACGTACGACTTGACCTTGTTCATCACCTGATCATCATCAATCGTGACTTCGCCCCCAGCCTGACTCTGCATGGAGCCACTGGGTTTCCGGTAGCCAGAAAATTCCCCCCTCACTGGGATGGCCTCGCCCTGTCCATCCCCCCCCAAAAAAGGACCAGCCCATGCGGACCGCCGTGCCCCTCCTCGCCCTCCTCGCCCTGCTCGCGGCGCCCCTGGCTGCCGAAGGCAGCGACACCAAGGGGAAGTACTTCTTCAAGAAGTCCTGCAAGTCCTGCCATGTGGTTGGCCAGCCTGGCGGTGAAGTCACGCCCCTCATCAAGACCCAGGCCCAGTGGAAGACCTACTTCGCAGCCGGCAAGCACAAGAAGGGCAGCGAGCCCCTGACCAAGGTCGGGAAGCCTGAGCAGATGAACGACATCCAGACCTTCCTGACAGCCCACGCCTCGGACTCCCCCCAGCCCATGACTTGCGGCGGTTGAGCGACCTTTCCCGAATCCCCCCGGTTCGATTCACCCAAGGAGACATCCGATGAAATCCCGCATCACCTTCGCCCTGGTCGCCATGCTGGCGCCAGTGGCCCTGAGTGCCCAGACCAATGAGGATCTGCAAAAGCAGATCAAGCAGCTGAAGACGCAGTTGCAGGCCCTCGAAGAAAAGACCGCCGCCGTCCAGGAAGTCGACAACCGCCTGGTCAAGGTCGAGACCAAGGTCGCCGGCAACAACATCTCCTGGGGCGGTGATCTCCGCACCCGCTTCGACAGCACTCAGGAGCACTTCAAGCCCTACAACCAGTTCATGGGCTTCGCGAACAACCCGGGCTACACCCTCGGCGGATTCAATCCCGCGAATCCGAACAGCTACCCCTTCATGCCCATGACCCAACCCATGGCCTCCCAGGATCTGACGAACTCCGTCCAGTGGTCCACCCGGCTCCGCCTGAACATGGGCATGACCATCAACGAGAACGCCAAGATCATGGGCCGGCTCGTAATGTACAAGGTCCATGGCGGGGCCGACGTGCCCACCTTCAATGGCACGCCCAATACCATCAGCACCTCCTTCACGGCGGGCCAGACTCCAGCCACGGACGCGCTGCTGGTCGAGCGGGCCAGCCTGGTCTACCACTTCCCCTCCGCCTTCAGCATCCTCTCCATCGGCCGCCAGAACACCTCCGACGGCCCGCCGTTTGAAGTGCGCGAAGGCAGCGAGCGCAACGCGACGCCCCAGGCCCTGGCCGTGAACGCCAGCATCGACGGCATCGGCTGGAAGTTCGAGCTCGAGAAGCTCGGCCTCCCCGAAGGCACCCTGCTGGGCTTCTGCTATGGCGTGGGCTATGAGAGCGGCTTCGGCGGCGGCGGCGCAGTCAAGAACAACTCGACCATCGTGGGCATGAACTTCACGGGCTTCAACGGCACGAACCCCTCGGTCATCAGTCCGGTGGTCGGCAGCTTCGGGTCCCTGAAGGACACCACGGTGCTGGGCGTCATGTTCGACATGCCCCTGCTCTTCCAGCTCGGCGAATCGGTGCACAGCGCGAACTTCTACCTGGGCTTCAACCGCATGGGCAACATGACCGACATCCCCTACGGAAGCACGGTCAACTTCCCCATCCCCGGCATGACGCCCTCCACCCAGTACGTCACGGCCACGGCCAACCTGGGCGACTTGGACCAGCTGACCGCCACCTGGAAGCACAAGATCGGCGACACCTTCACCTACTTCGTGAGCGCCGGCTACCTCAAGAGCCATCCCAATGGCCAAGTCTCCCAGTACGGCGCCTACTGGACCATGCCCTCGGCCCTTGGCGGCAAGACCATGCAGGTGACCGGGTTCGGCGGCCTCATGGGCGATCCCAACAACAGCCAGACCGCCTCGGCCACCTACGTGGGTGTGCGCTACGACCCCACCTCCACCTTCGGCGTGGGCCTGGAGTTCAACCACGGGTCACCCCGCTGGTGGACCTACACCCCCGCTACCGGTGAATACACCGACAAGCTCGGGGCCCGCGGCGACGTGTGGGAAGCCTACATCCACTGGCGCTTCGCCAAGAATGCGGCCCTGCGCCTCGGCTACATCGACTACAGCTACACCTCCGCCATGAGCGGCTGGCAGATCGGCCCCTCGCCCATGTCCGGCACCTGGGAAGCGGCCAATGACCTGGCCAAGAACCCCACCCTCCAGTACGGCTACCCCGCCACCGTGAAGAACTTCTACGCCTCCATCGAAGTGAAGTTCTAGACCTGCAGGGCCCGGAGGCTCCCAGCCTACGGGCCCTGCCCATTTCAGCAGCCGTTCGGCCCCTCTGCGTTCAGGAGCTTTCATGCCTCACCCTCCCCGAAGACCATCCCCGCCCAGGATGAGGGGCTTCCTCCGCGTCCTTGCCGGCCTGCTGGTTCTCATCCCGTTTTCAGGTGGCGCCCAGGAAGCGGTTGGGCCCAATCCCGCCGGCCACGGATCATTCACGGCCTCCCACGCGGCCAAGATGCGCTCCCAGACAGCTGACCACAGCAAGTTCACCGCCCTGAAGGGGCCCTTCAAGGATGGTGATGGTCCTGCGGTGACCCGGGCCTGCCTCACCTGCCACACCAAGGCCGCTGAGCAGATGATGGCCACCTCCCACTGGACTTGGAATGTCGCCAAGGATGGGAAGAACGGCTATGGCAAGTCCACGGCCCTCGTGAACAACTACTGCCTGACCATCGTGGGCGGCAACACCGAAGGCTGCACCCGCTGCCATGCGGGCTATGGCTTCAAGGACAAGACCTTCGACTTCACCAAGCAGGAGAACGTAGACTGCCTGGTCTGCCACGACACCACGGGGGACTACGAAAAGGAGCGGGCGGGGATGCCCAATCCGGCCGTTCCCCTGGCCGAGATCGCCCAGAAAGTGGGTACCCCCACCAACAAAAACTGTGGAGCCTGCCATTTCTTCGGCGGCGGCGCCAATGCCACCAAGCACGGCGACCTGGACGACACGATCCTGAAGGCTCCCCGGACTGAAGACGTCCACATGTCCAGGCAGGGCGCGGGCATGGACTGTGTCGATTGCCACACCTCCGCTGAGCACAAAGTCGGCGGACCCAACTACGTCATCCCCGCAGATCGCCGGGACGAGCCCAAGTTCGCGGGCGAAAGCATCTCCCGCATGGCCTGCCCGGCCTGTCACACCGTGGCGCCCCACCAGTCCTATGTCCTGAACCGCCACTACCAGAAGATCGCCTGCCAGACTTGCCACATTCCGGCCTTCGCCCGCGGCGAGCGGCCCACCAACACCTTCTGGGACTGGGCCACCTCGGGCCGCCTGAAGGACGGCCGTCCCTACGAAGAGAAGGACGCCAACGGCTGGCCCACCTACACCAGCATGCGCGGGAAGATGGTCTGGGAGCGGAACGTCAAGCCCACCTACGTCTGGTACAACGGCAACCTCGACTTCCTCCGCCTGACGGACAAGCTGCCTGCCGCCCGACCCATCGTGATGAACCCTGCCGAGGGTTCCTACGCCGATCCCAAGGCCAAGATCTGGCCCTTCAAGTTCCACGAGGCCACCCAGCCCTTCGATCCCGTGAACAACACCTTCGTGGCGCCCTTCACGGATGGCCCTGCAGGCAGCGGCGCCTACTGGGGTGACTGGAAGATGGATGTCGCCGTCCAGAAGGGCATGGAGACGGCGGGCCTGCCCTACAGCGGCAAGTTCGACTACGTCCGCACCACCATGCTGTGGCCCATCACCCACATGGTCGCCCCCAAGGAGCAGGCCCTGGCCTGCACCGAGTGCCACGCGAAGAAGGGGCGTCTGGAACAGGTCGGCGGCTTCTACCTCCTGGGACGGGATCGGGGCATGGGCATTGATGTGCTCGGCTTCGGCATGATCCTCCTCACCATCCTCGGCGTGGCCACCCACGGCCTCATCCGCACCCTTCACGGCCGGAAGTAGGAGCCCCATGCGACGCGTCGTCCTCTACGAACTGTTTGAACGCTTCTGGCACTGGGCCCAGGCCCTGCTGATCCTCACCATGATGCTCACGGGCTTTGAGATCCGGGGGGTGGGGCCCCATATCTTCGGGTTCGCCCGAGCGGTCACCCTCCACAACTACCTGGCCCTGGCCCTAATCACCCTCATCGTTTTCGCCATCTTCTGGCATGTCACGACTGGGGAATGGCGCCAGTACATCCCCACCCGCAAGTTCCTCCAGGAGATGGTGCGTTTCTACCTGACGGGCATCTTCAAGGGGGCTCCGCACCCGGTGAAGAAACACCGCATGGCCAAGCTCAATCCCCTGCAGCGCCTGGCCTACCTGGGCTTCAAGGTGCTCATCATCCCGGTGCAGATCAGCACCGGCGCCCTCTACTTCTTCTACCCGAACCTGCAGCACACCATGGGCTGGTCCCCGACCTCGCTCTGGTTCGTCGCCGTGGTCCACGTGCTGGGCGCCTTCGCCCTGGTGGCCTTCCTGATCGGCCACGTGTATCTCACCACCACCGGGCACACACCCATGACCAACCTCAAGGCCATGCTGCTGGGTTGGGAAGACCTGCACGACGACGAGTATTTCGACCAAGCCTAGGCCCCCTTCGTGTTCAGCCCCCCTGGAGGTTACATGCCCCGCTCAACCCTGCTGCCCATCCTCTGGATCTGTACCGCCGCCTTCGCACTGAGGGCCGCGGACCCGGCTCCACCCCGCCCCAACGCCGCCAAGATCTGCCTCAACTGCCACCAGACAGCTCCGGGCAACATCCGGGGCACCTTCGACAACTTCGCCGGGAAGGTCAACTCCTTCCAGGTGAAGCTCGATGACGCCATGGAGGTATTCCGCTACGACAAGGCCAGCCTGAAGGTGAAGACACACGAGGCTGGCGCCACGGTGGAGGATTCCCTCAAGGCCATCAAGAAGGGCCACGAGGTCCGGGTGGAATACACCGAGCAGGGCGGCGTCAAGACTGCCCAGGTGGTGTCGGTGAAGCCACCGGTCTCCCTCGCCATGAACGACACGATCTCCCTGGCCGAGGTCGAGAAGCTGGTGGCCCTGGGACCCGAAAAGGGAAAGTACTTCCTGGTGGATTGCCGCCCGGCCCCCCGCTTCCAAGAGGGGAACATCCCCACCGCCGTGAACCTGCCCTTCCCCGCCTTCGACAAGCTGGTGGACAAGCTGCCTAAGGACAAGGCTGCTCTGATCGTCTACTACTGCAGCGGAAAGACCTGCAACATGAGCCCTGGATCCTTCCGGAAGGCCCAGGCCCTGGGCTACACCAACGTCAAGGTCTTCGTGGATGGCATGCCCGGCTGGTATGGCAGGAATTTCGGCACCATCGCACCCCGGTCCTTCAAGGAGGCCATCCTCGACAAGGACATCCCCACGATCATCCTGGACCTCCGCAGCCAAGCGGAACTGGGGGCCCTCAAAGGGGCCGTGGCCACCGATCCGACCAAAGTCACCGAACTGCTGCGGACCTTCCCTAGCCCGAAGCTGAAGCCCCCGGTCCTGGTGGTGGACGGGGAGGGCGGCGAGCCCGCCCGAAAACTGGCCCAAGACCTCGTCAAGGCCGGCTACCCCGGCGTGAATGTGCTGGAGGGCGGCTACAAGGCCTGGCAAGCGGCAGGCTACCCGGTGGTGCAAGGCAAGCTTGCAGCCCAAGTGACCTATGTCCCCAAACCTCGCCCAGGTTCTATCTCCAACGATGAGTTCACCCGGATCGCCAGCCTCCCGCCTGAGCAGCGCAAGAATGTGCTCATCCTGGACGTGCGGAACCACGATGAGGCTGTGAATGGCATCATCAAGGGCGCCTTGGTCATCCCGGAACCGACCCTGGCTTCGCGCCTTGGAGAACTTCCGAAGGACAAGAACCTGTTGGTGATCACCCACTGCGCCACCGGCGTCCGCGCCGAGTTGGCTTACCACCTGCTGAAGGAAAAGGGCTATAACGCCAGCTTCCTCAATTCTGAGATCACCATCATCGACACTGGTGAGTTCACCCTCGACTAGGGACCCTAGCCGAGTTTGTGCTTCTCAGACCCGTCCAGAGTGCTGGATCCGACCCCGGGGCCCAAGCCCCGGGGTCGGGATTCGACCCTTCTGGAAGGTTCTCCCTCAACCACCTGCTAGACAAAGGCTTGTCCGGCGTCCAGCATGAGGGTATGCGCCCTCCCACGACCATTCTGCTGGTGGACGACGAGCCGGGGATCCGGCGGTCCCTGGGCGAAGCCCTGAAGGACGAGGGCTACCAGGTGGTGAAGGCCGAGCGGGGCGAGCAGGCCATCGACCTGTTGCACAATCCCGACGGCGAGAGCCTGCAGCTCATGCTGCTGGACGTGTGGCTGCCGGGCCAGGACGGCCTGGAGACCCTGAAGCAGGCCAAGCAGATCCGCCCGGACTTACCGGTGGTGATGATCTCAGGCCACGCCAGCATCGACACGGCCCTGCAGGCCACCAAGCTGGGCGCCTTCGATTTTCTTGAGAAGCCCATCGATCTGGACCGCCTGCTGCTGGTGGTGGGCAACGCCCTGCGCCAGTCCAAGCTGGAGCGAGAAAACCAGCGCCTCCTGGCGGAAGTCGAAGGCGGCCGCTTTTTCCTCGCGGACAGCCCCGCCATGCGCCGCCTCATGGCCGATGTGGCCCTGGTGGCGCCTACTGAAGGCCGGGTACTGCTCACGGGCGAGAACGGCAGTGGCAAGGAGGAGGTGGCCCGCCTGCTGCACCTGCAGAGCCCCCGCAAGGACGCCCCCTTCATCGAGGTGAACTGCGCGGCCATCCCTGAGGAGCTCATCGAGAGCGAACTCTTCGGTCATCAGAAGGGTGCCTTCACCGGCGCCATCCGGGATCAGAAGGGCAAGTTCCGCGAGGCCGACGGCGGCACCCTCTTCCTGGATGAGATCGGCGACATGTCCCTCAAGACCCAGGCCAAGGTGCTGCGAGCCCTCCAGGAGGGCCGTGTGGAGCCCGTGGGCGGCGGTGGCGCCGTGGGTGTGGACGTGCGCGTCATCGCCGCCACCAACAAGGACCTGCCCAGCGAGATCACCAAAGGCCGCTTCCGGGAGGACCTCTTCTTCCGCCTGGCCGTGGTGCCCCTGCGCATCCCGCCCCTGCGCGAACGGCCCGAGGACATCCTGCCCCTGGCGGAGGCCTTCATCTCCCGCATCGCCCGGCAGTACGGTCGGCCCCCCAAGCACCTGGGCCCCGACGCCAAGGACACCCTGCTGCGCCACGACTGGCCCGGCAATGTGCGTGAGCTGAAGAACCTCATGGAGCGGGCCGTCATCCTCAGCCGCGGCCAGGAGCTCAGCCCCCGGGACCTGGGCCCCCTGGCCATGCGGCACCTGGCCGAGCAGGATCCCTTCTCCTTCCCGGACTTCGCCAGCCTCAAGGACGCCAAGGACTGGTTTGAGACCACGTACCTGCAGCGGGAGCTGCGCCTCCAGAACGGCAACATGACCCGCGTGGCCGAGCGCGTGGGCATGGACCGTTCCAACCTCTACAAGCGCCTCAAGGCCCTGGGCATCGAGCCCAGGGAGAGCTAGGGGGTGCGGCAATGAGCGACAAAAAGTGGTTCAAAATTGGGGAAGCCGCCACCCTCGTCGGTGTCGGTCCCAAAGACCTCCGCTATTGGGAAGACGTCATTCCCGACATCAAGCCCCGGCGCAGCAAGGGCAACCTCCGCTACTACCACGTGGACGAGCTGCCCCGCCTCAAGCGCATCAAGGGCTGGCTGGGCGAGGGCCTCACCGTGGCGGACTGCGCGGAGCTGCTGGCCCACGGCCACCTGGTCCAGCGCCTGGACCTGGGCCTCGAACCCGACGAGCTGCCCGCCGCCCCCGTGGCCAAGCCCAAGGCTGCCTTCCCTCGCCTGCTCCGCACCAGCACGGACCTGGCCCCGGTCCTCAAAGCCGTGAAGGCACTGCACGAGCGACTCCTGCTGCCGCCGAAACGGGGCTAGTCCCGCCGGGTGACCAGGTGCCTCAGGCGCTAGTTCAGGGAGAGATAGTCGGTGACCTTCCCGCTCGCGAACGTCACGCAGGACCGACTCCCACCGGTCGAGTAGGTCCAGTCCTCAAAGGCTATGCCGCCACTGAGCCGGGTGGTGACCATGTCGGGCTTGCCCAGAATCCTCATGACTTCTGCCTTGGGCATGCCCTTGCTCACCCTACCGGCCTTGAACGAGGGTTCATGGGCATGGTCGCTCTCGGAATCGCCGTTCGTCTTCAGGCCATCACGCCCCAGCACGAGGCCGATGGCCACCCACACCAGGAACACCAGACCAATCATTACCCCGACCCACAGCTTCCAACGGCGCTCCGAGGCCTGGGCCTTCTGAATGGCCGCGAGGGGCGAGTCCACAATCCCCCGAGCCCTGGGCAGGCCCCAGGCGGCCGACCTGGGGCCAGACCGCGACGGCCCGGAAAACGCCACCGAACCGGAGTCCGGCTCCCCGTTGGGCCCGGAGTCTTGAGACCCGGTGACGGTATCCTTCCCAGAGGAATAGGAACCTCCCGTGCGCTTGAATGACATGGGGTTCCTCCTCCTTGAGAACGAGTATGCAAGCTTCGTGGGATGAGCCGGGCGGTCTGTTCAAGTGTGGATCCGATTTGGACGAGGCCCGATCCCAGGTACTCCTGGGAGGGTGGAATCGCGCCTTTAACCGATGGACCATCACCTGCTTGTTAAGGCACCCTGCGTAGCGCAGGAATTTTGAACACTCCCACAATTGATGCGACGGCTCAGAAGGCAACGAATGCCGCTCTCACTTGGGCTCCGGACTCAGCAGAAGGGTAGTCACGGACACTTGTTCTTACTGCAATTTGGCAAGCCGACAGCTTCACCCTTAAACCCGAACGGCCAACCCTACAATGCAGGGATCCCTTGGAACGAATTATCACAAAATCTTGTAATCACTTGAATCAAACCAGACAGATGTTACCTCAATGAGCTGTTGTTTATTTATAGCGACTTATAATCATTCATCGACCTGGGCATAGAAGGTTTTGCCGAGTTGTCCGTGCCTAGGAGAAGCTGAAGCAATGGGCGACGCCGCTCGTCAAACCCCACGCGAACTAATGAGCTGGGCAGGTCCGTCGATTCATAAGGTGGATCTCTCGCGCTTAAGACCAAGTGGAAGAATGTGAGTTCCTCTGTTCCAAGCATGCGCCCACTTCCTTTACGCTCTTCTTGTTGAGTCTCTCCTTTGGATAAGCGCGGCCCTTCCATCTTCCTGGCCCTGACGTTGGTGGGCCTGATCCTGGGCGCTCTGGGCGTGATCTCGGTCCCCCTGGGGCACGGCATCAGCGGATTCTGGGCGGCCGGGGTCGTCCAGGTGGCCGGGGGCATCTGCTTTGGGGGTTGGGGCGTGCTGGCGGCCGCCTTCTTCCCCTCGGTCAGCAATGCACTGACCCACTCGGCCTTCATCAGCATCCTGGGCTTCATCCCAGCGAACCTGGTCCAGAGCCTGATCCCTGCTTGGGCCTTTAGGCACTTCAAAGTGGATCCAGGTATACCTGGACGGAAGGGCATCCTCTTCTACCTCGTATGGGGCGTTCTGGCTTCGGCCCTCGGCGGTTCCATGCTGGGCGCTTTCTCCATCGTGCTTTTGGGTGGCGCGCCCTGGGCAGCCTATCCAACTCTGGTCGCGAAATGGGCCATCTCCAACATGGTGGTCTCATTACTGGTTGGCATCCCCGTTCAGCGGGAGTTGACACCACTGCTGCGCGATCTCGGCCTGCTTGTTAAGGGCTGGTGGGTCCTTGAACGGCAGGAGGACCAGCCTGGTTCCTGGCGACTCAGGGACCTCCCAATCCAGGTGAAACTCGCGATCGCCATGTGCGCCGGTGGGCTGTTGCCACTGCTGATCCTGTCCATGCTGGAATTCGCAAAGTCCGGAGGCAACACAGTCCCTGGCAACCTGACTCCCCTGTTCCTTATCATCAGTTTGGTAGCCGTGTTCATAGGCATTGGGTTCCTTTCCCGGGAAACCGTCAGGCCTCTGCGTGACCTCGAGGTGCAGGCCGAACGCCTCTTGAGTCATCGGGGAGGCTTACTAAACGTGGATCGCGGCGACGAGATCGGGAAGCTGGGCAAGGCCTTCAACGCCCTCTTCGAAGTGGCGAGCCGAGAGCGGGCCATGGCTGAGCGTTACCTCCAGGTGGCCGAGGTGATCCTCGTGGCTATTGACGCTCAGAGCCGCATCACCATGCTCAACCGCAAGGGCCATTCGGTTCTGGGTTACGAGGAGGGAGAACTGATTGGCCGAGACTGGTACCAGGTCTGCCTGCCTCCTGAAGACTATGAAATGGTGCATGCGGTGGCCCAGAGAATCATGGCCGGGGACATCGAACCGGTGGAATATTTCGAAAACTACGTGCTCCGCAAGGACGGTACGCGACGTCTCATCGCCTGGCACAATTCGATGCTCCATGACGACGAAGGGCGGATCATCGGCACGCTCAGCTCAGGTGAGGACATCACTGAGCGCAGGATCGCCGAGCAGGCACAGCAGAAGAGCGCCTCCCAGCTGCGCACCCTGATCGACACAATGCCCGACCTCGTCTGGCTGAAAAACACTGAAGGAGTCTATCTGGAGTGCAATCGGCGCTTCGAGCGGTTCTTCGGAGCCAAGGAGGCGGACATCGTCGGGAAGACGGACTATGACTTCGTCGCCCCCGAGCTCGCAGATTTCTTCAGGAAGCATGACCAGGCGGCGATGATTGCTGAAAAGCCGACCATCAACGAAGAGGAAATCACGTTCGCCGACGATGGGCATCACGAGTTCCTCGAGACAATCAAGATGCCGATCCGGAGCGTCAACGGGGAAGTCTTGGGTGTTCTTGGAATTGGGCGGGACATCACCGAGCGCAAGAAGTCCGAAAAATCTCTAAAGGATAGCGAGGCCAAACTCCGTAAGGCCCAGGGTGTGGCCCATCTGGGAACTTGGACCTGGAATATCAAAGAAAACAGGCTGGAGTGGTCCGATGAAATGTACAAGATATTCGGAATCGAGCGGGACACGTTTGATGGAGACTTGACCACCGTAATCACTCGCGCCATCCATCCGGAAGACCGGCCACTGGTGGAAGAATCCAACCGCCGGGTGGCACTGGAGAAACACCCAATCCCCATGGGCTACCGGATCCTATGGCCCGATCAGTCCGTCCGGCACGTCTGGGCCGAGGCAGGCGAGCTGACCCTGGATGCCGAGGGCCAACCGCTGCTGCTCACGGGAATCGTCCAGGACATCACCGATCGCAAGTCGGCTGAGGAAGAACGGTCAAAGCTGCAGGCTCAGCTCCTCCAGGCCCAGAAGCTTGAAAGCCTTGGCAGTCTGGCCAGTGGGGTGGCCCATGACATGAACAATGTGCTGGGCGCCATCCTCGGGCTGGCTTCAGCCCAACGGGAGGCCCACCCACTGGAAAGTCGGCCCCGCCGGGCCTTTGAAACAATCATCAAGGCCGCCGACCGCGGCGGAAAATTGGTCAAGAGCCTCCTGAGCTTTGCCCGGCAGAGTCCCGTCGAAGATCGCGAGCTGGACTTGAACGAGGTCATCCGTGAGGAGGTGAGCCTTCTGGAGCGGACCACCCTATCTAAGGTCCGCTTGGAACTGGACCTCGCCCCTGACTTGATGCCCATACGGGGGGATGGTGCAGCCCTGACCCACGCCTTCATGAACCTCTGCGTCAACGCCGTTGATGCGATGCCCCAGGGCGGCAAACTCACGCTCCGCACACATAATGTAGACAGTGACTGGATCGAGGTCTCGGTGGAGGATACCGGCTCCGGCATGACTCAGGAGATCATGGACAAGGCTCTAGATCCCTTCTTCACCACCAAAGGCATCGGCAAGGGCACAGGACTAGGGCTGTCCATCGTCTACAGCACCATCAAGGCGCATAAAGGCCAGTTGGCCCTGCAAAGCGAACCGGGCCGGGGAACCTGCATCTCGATACGTTTTCCGAGGTGCAATCCCGCCAGCGCGTCCCCTGATTTCGGGGACATCGAAACGAAGGTTCCCTCCAAGGATCGGCTGGACGTGCTGATTGTGGATGATGATGAACTTGTTCAGATCTCCACTGAGGCCATCCTGGAGGCCCTGGGCCATGGCGTGACGTTGGCGACCAGTGGGGAGGAGGCCCTGACGAAGCTGGAAGCTGGGCTCAGGGCCCACCTGGTCATCCTGGACATGAACATGCCGGGGCTGGGCGGGGCTGGTACGCTGCCGCGCATCCGCGAACTGCGTCCCACGGTTCCCATCCTGGTAGCTACCGGGCGGGCTGATCAGGCCGCCATGGACTTGATCAAGGACTACGCCTTCGTCACCCTGCTGCCAAAGCCCTTCAGCGTGGAGGACCTGCAGCAGTTGCTTGATGAAGTCATGCAAGCCAACCAGCAACCCCAGCCGTAGCGCAGGGCCAACCTGAAGGCGCGAAAACGGAGGTTCGCCTTGGATCGGATGGTCTGGGCTGGTCCGAGTGTGCAGGCACACGCAGGCCCGTGGCAGCTGCTTCAGCCAACGTGGAGCTTGTCTTCGACCCATCAGCTGCGCCATTCGTCGCCGCTGCTCGGGAACGGACGTTCCGCATATTTTCCATACGAGCCCGAACAAGACAAAGGGCCAAGACTCGTAAGTCTTGGCCCTTCTAGGTGTATTTGGTCGGCGCGAGAGGATTCGAACCTCCGACCCCTACCACCCCAAGGTAGTGCGCTACCAGGCTGCGCCACGCGCCGTGAATCATTGACTCTAGACCTGAAGGTCGCCGAGGTCAAGGACGGATGCTGGGCGGAGCCCCAGGGGGTGCGCGACACCGGGCTTCAATCCTGGAACACTTGGCCCAGGAGCCTCCATGCTGGTGCGACCAGGAACCCTTGAGGATGTGCCAGCGATCATGGCCCTGGTGCGCCGGGTGGTGCCGCTCATGCAGGCGGAGGGCAACCAGCAGTGGGACGCGACGTATCCCAACGCCGCCGTCTTCGCGCGGGATGCGGAGCTGGGGCAGCTCTGGGTGGCCCTTGAAGCGGGGCAGCTCCTGGGTATGGCGGCCATCACCACCGATCAGGAACCGGAATACGCGGTGGTGGGCTGGGACCTCACAGAGGCTGCCATCGTGGTCCACCGTCTGGCCGTGGACCCGGCGGCCCGGGGCCGGGGGCTGGCCCTGGGGCTCATGGCGCAGGCCGAGGTCGAGGCCCGGCACCGTGGCATCGCCACGCTGCGCGTGGACACCAACGTGCAGAACGCGGCCACCCAGGCCCTCTTCCCCAAGCTGGGCTACACGCTGGCCGGGGAGATCGGCCTGGGCTTCCGGCCCGGCCTGCGCTTCCGCTGCTACGAGAAGCGGCTGCATTAAGTCGCGCCCCTCTGGCTCAGCCCTCCCGATCCAGCTCCCGCCGCAGGGCCCCGGCCACCTGGGCGGCGGTGAAGGGCTTGTGGACGAACTCGCGGATGCCCTCAGCTCTCAGGCCCTCGGCACTGATCTGGTCTGAGAAGCCGCTGCAGAGGACCACGGGCAGGCCAGGCCACTGCGCGTGCACCTGATGGGCCAGCTCCAGCCCGGTCATCTTCGGCATGGTCATGTCCGTGAGGATGAGGTCCACCCCACCCGCCTCATCGCGCAGGCGCTCCAGGGCCTGGGCCCCACCCTCGGCACTGAGGGTGCGGTAGCCGAGGGTCTGCAGCAGGGCGCTGAGGGCCTGGCGGATGGAAGGCTCGTCGTCCACCACCAGGATCTGCTCGGCACCCCGGGGGGTGTCGGTGGTGTTGACGGGGCCCGCCTGGGCTGCACCACCCTCCCGGGTGATGGGCAGGTAGATCCGGAAGGTCGTGCCTTGGCCGGGCTCGCTGTACACGGAGATGTGGCCGTGGTAGGAGGTCACGATGCCATGGACCACGGCCAACCCCATACCCGTGCCCTTGCCCACGCCCTTGGTGGTGAAGAAGGGCTCGAAGATCCGGGCCTGCAGCTCGGGGGTCATGCCCTTGCCCGTGTCGGCCACCTCCAGCTGGGCGTAGTGTCCGGGGGCGAGGCCCAGGGTGCAGAGGTCATCCCCACTGAAGATCTGATGGGGCAGCAGCCGCACCGTGAGGGTGCCGCCCCCCTCTTGCATGGCGTGGGAGGCGTTGGTGCAGAGGTTCATGACGATCTGATGGATCTGGGTGGGATCCCCGAGCACCAGGCCCTCTTCCAGGTGCAGCTCCTCCTGGATCTCGATGGTGCTGGGCAGGGTCGCCCGGATGAGCCGGAGCACCTCCTGCAGGGTGGGCCTCAGGTCCAGCGCCTGCAGGCTCGGCGGCTGTTTCCGGCTGAAGAGGAGAATCTGATCCACCAGGTCCTTGGCCCTGTTCCCAGATACTTTGATCAACTCGAGGTGCCGGCGGAGGGGGCTTTCATCCCCCAGCTTCATCAGGCTGAGATCCGCCAGGGCGATGATGGGCGTCAGGGCATTGTTGAAGTCGTGGGCGATGCCACCGGCCAAGGTACCAAGAGCCTCCAGCTTCTGGCTCTGCAGCAGCGCCTGCTCGACCCGCCGGTTGTCCGCCTCCACCTCCACGTGGTCCACCAGGCCCTGGATGAGGTCAGCGATGCTCTTCACCAGCTCCTGCTCTTCGACCAGGAAGGCCGGTGCATCGGGGTCTGGATCCGCGTACACCTCCAGCGAGCCCCGGGCCTCGCCGTTGATGGTGAGGGAGGCCTTGAGGCATGAGGGGCCCTCCCGGAAGTCCGCGGAACAGAAGGCCCGGTCATCCAGGCGCAGACGGCCCCAGGTCCGCTCCGGGTGGCTGAAGCCCCCGGGAACCAAGTCGATGGCCCGCTGGCCCAGCACCTCCACCTGGCCCTCGTGCTCCTCGAAGAGGTTGGACAGCTCATAGAGGCAGTGCAGCTCCTTGAGGCGCACCTGCAGCTCCACGGAGCGGGTTTCCAGGTGCGCCTCGGCCCGGGTGCGCTCCAGGATCTCCTGCCGCAGTTCCTGGTTGATGTGGGCCAGCTCCGTGGTGCGCTGCTCCACCCGCGACTCCAACTCCCGGTTGGCCCGGCGCAGGTCCGCTTCGGCCCAGCGCCGCTCGAGGCCGATGCCGATGCTGCGGGCCACGCCCTCCAGCCGCTCGATGAGCACCGGCGAGAAGTGACCTGGCTGGCGATGGTGGAGCTGGATGATCCCCGCCACCCCACCGCGGAGCTTGAGCTGCACCAGGGCCACCGAACGGAAGCCCATCGCCTCGCAGGGGCACGCGGGATCTCCGGCGGGCAGGTCGTTGATCCACAGGCTGCCCCGGGTGCTGCGCTGGGCCCCGGCCGGCGCACGCCCCTGACCACCGGCCAGATCGTCCAGGCAGCGGGAGCAGCTCAAGTCCGTGAAGGCCGAAGGGTAGCCCCGCCGATGGTCGATGGCGAAGCGCTCCTGGTCCCGCAGACGCAGGGCCAAGGCATCCACGCCGGCAAAGGATTGGAGGTAGCCCAGCACCCGGCTCACATCCTCCTCAGACTCGCGGGGCTGGTAGAAGACATCCAGGACGTCCAGCACCAGCCGCTGGTAGGCCCGGGATTCCTCCACGACCCGGTAGGTCTGGGCGTTCTGGAGGGCCAGGGCGCAGACCCCGGCCATGGAAATGGCCAGGTTCAGGTAGTGGGTCTTGAACTGGGGGAAGGCCAGCCCCTCAACCCGGAGGTGGCCCGCCAGGCCCACGGAGGTGGCGATGGGCACCAGGAAGCCCTGGTCCGTTTCCAGGTACGAGCTTGCAGCCTGGTCAGATACCCCCTCGTCGCCCCGGGGCAGAAAAGCGACCTGCTCGGCGTGGAAGAGCATGCGGAAGAGGTTCACGATGCCCTGGATGACATCGGCCTCCTTCAAGCTGTGGCTCAGAGCCCCCAGGAATTCCAGGGCCGTGGCGCGATCCGCCGCCTGGCGCTGGGCCAGATGGACGCTGCCTTCGGCCCGGGCCTTCTCCAGGCGGAGCCGCGCCTCCAGGATGGCCCGCTCCAGCAGCAGCTGGAAGTGATCCAGCCCCAGGGGCAGGATCTCGCCCGGCAGGCCCAGGTAGGCAATGAGCTCCTGGAAGGGCACCTCTGGTTCACCCACCCCGGTATCCAGCAGCAGCAAGCTGCTGATGGATTCCCGCCACAACTCACGGACCAGCCCAGCATCTGTTCCCTGCTCCTCCAGGTGGGCCCGCCAGTGCGCGACCCAGCCGGGCGTCAGCACGTAGGCACCCTGGCTCAGGAAGGCCTGGAGCATCCGCACGTTGAGCAGCATCTCCTGACAGTTCTCTGTGCGATGCAGCACCATACCCCGGGAGCGGGCTTCAGCTTCGTCCAGGGCCCCCAGGCAGAGACCGCCGAAGACCACCAGGGGTTCGTCTGGCCGCTGCCGCTTGGCCTCCAGCTCCGCCCAGGAGAGGCAGGGTCGCCCGCACCGGGAAGGGACGCTGTCCACCCGCACCCGCTGCAGCTCGGTGGTCTGGCACACGGCCTCGGCCTCGGCCAGGAAATGGCCGCAGACCAGGACGCAGATGCTCTCAGGCATGGGCCTCGGCCCCGACCAGGGGATAGCGGCCCCAGGTCTGGACGGCTTCACCAAGGGCCATCAGCGTGTCATCCGGAACCCACCAGGGAATCTCCCCGTGGGTGTCGCACAGGATGAAGCCGCCGCCGGGCCCGGCCTGGGCCAGGGCCGCTTTGACCTGCCGCTCCGCCTCCGCGGGGCTCCAATCCACCATGGCCAGGCCGTTCAGATTGCCGATGACACAAAGGCGTCCCCGGCAGGCGGCCTTGATCTGGGCCAAGTCCTCATCGCAACTCACGCCCACACCCAAGGTCCCGGTGGCGGCGAGGTCATCCAGCACACCGAGGCTGCGGCCTGAAGCCAGCAACGTGACCGTGGGCCCCTTGAGGCCCGCGAAAGTCCGCTGGGCCACCTGGAAGCCGGTGTCCTGGTAGAGGGAGCGGGGGACGAGGGTGGGCGAGGCCAGGGGGTCGAAGTACACGATGGCGCTGGCGCCAGCGGCCAGCTGGGCGTTGGCCCAGCTCTGGCAGAACGCGATGTTCTGTTCCATGAGCGTCCAGAACTCCGCGCGGTCGCCCAGCAGCAGCTCGATGTAGCGGTCGAAGCCCAGCTGCAGCACCGGCAGTGAGTAGGGCGATACGGCCACGCCCAGGATGGGCACCTCGTCCCCCACCCGGGCCTTCATGGCCTCGATGGCTTGGAGCACCTTTAGCAGGCCCTTGGAGGCCGCCAGCTCTGGCAGGCGGAGGCTGGAGAGCGGCTGGTGGGAGCCCAGCACTGGCGCACCGCTGTTGGGGGGTCCATCCTCGGTGAAGACCACCTCGCCGCCCCAGGCCTCGTATTCCAGGGCCGCGTGGAAGAATCCGAACAGGACATCAGAACGGAAGCGCTGCTGCAGTCGCAGCTGCGCCTCAACCACGTTGGCGGGATCCGAGAAGTAGTCGCGGATGCTGAGGCCCAGCTCCCGGGCCCCACGCAGGACCAGGTTCAGGGCCAGGGGCACCCGGTCCGGCTCCTGGTGGGAGAGGGTCGTGAACACACGCTGGGCCGAAGTCATGGCGCACATGATTCCTCCAGAAGCCGCTGGGCGATAGCCACCGCATCAACGCCGGTCTGCCCCACGGCATCGGCGCCCACCTCCTGCCAGAGGCGCGGGTTGAAGCGGAAGGGCGCCCCCCCCACCACCAGGCGGGGCCGCTCCGGCCCCTCACCCAGGGCCTCCCGCAGTTCGCGGAGGCGCAGGGCGGAATTCAGCATCAGCACCGAGACCATGAGGATGGGCACCTGGTCCTTCCGGGCCAGCCGGGCCAGCTCCAGGGGCTCCAGGCCCTGGCCGTAGTCCAGCACCTGGAAGCCGCAGGACCGCAGCGAGGAGGCCACGATGCGCTTGCCCAGCTGGTGCTGATCCAGGAGGACGCCCACGCCAATACGCGGCCCACCGGCCACCGGCGTGCTGCTTGTGGGACAGAGATCCGCCAGCAGATCCTCGCAGATGCGGCCCCCCATGTAGACCTGGGTGAGGGCCAGTTCCCCGGCCTCCCAGCGGTCGCCAATGTGGGCCAGCGCAGGGCCCAGGAGATGCTCGATGCCCTCAAGCTGCCGCTCCTCCCCCATGGCTTCCTGGAGCAGGGACCGGCAGAGCACGCGGTCCATGGACAGCAACGCCGCTTCAAAACGCAGAGTCCTGGCTTCCATTCAGCCTCCTCAGCCCCCGGGGCATCCTGACCGGCGGCAGTCGGGTCACCCTGGCGGCCCTCCCCACGTCGATAGAATCCGTATCGGCTAAAAATCTCGAGACATGACAAAATCGGATTTGTTTATTTCCAAGTCTATTAAAATATTTACCAAGTAAAAAAATGATCATCTAAAACAATCAGACTTAAATCGCCAGGACTCATCACCCCAGCCTGAACCACCGATAGCAGGGCCATATCAGACCTTGCGGGTTCGTATGTGCAGTCACGCCCCAGACCTCCGGTTGGCCCTGCTCTTGAGCATCAGGCGGCACCGCGGGTCGAGCCCAGCGCAAACAGGGGACTGCGCATGACGACCCAGTCCCCCATCCCCTGGCGCAGGCCCATCGGCCTGTTCGTCCTCATGGGGCTCATGCTCCTGGCCATCATTCTGGGGACTTGGCTTTCCCTCCGGGGCCAGCGGAATCAGGCCCTGGCCAGGGCTGCCGCCCAGCTGAGCGCCATCGGCGAGCTGAAGGCCGGAGAAATCAAATTGTGGCGCCAGGAGCGGATGCAGGATGCCGACACCCTCTCCCACATGCAGCCCTTTGAGGCCCTACTCAACCAGCGGTCCGGGCGCCACCAGGAGGCGCAAACCGAAGCCATTCTCCAGGCCTGGCTGAGCAAGCAGACCCACTACGACGAGGCTCGAATCCTGAATCCGCAGGGGATGGAACTCGCAGCGTGGCCCACCGGGCGGCCCCCACTGCCCGCCGCCCTGCTCCCGGACCTGCGGGAGGCCCTGGACTCGAAGCAGGCCCGCCTGGTGGACTTCCTTCTCGAGCCCAAGGAGCAGAAGGCCCATCTGTACCTCCTGGTCCCCCTGCAAGGGCCGCCGCGCATCTCAGCGCCCATGGGCCTCCTCCTGCTGCGCATCGATCCCCGGCGCGTGCTCTACCCCATGATCCGGCGCTGGCCCACGTCCTCAGAATCTGCGGAAACCATGCTGGTGCGCAAGGACGGTGACGCGGTCCTGTTCCTCAATGAGGTGCGCTTCTGGTCGGGCTCTGCCCTGAGCCTGCGGCGGCCACTGACGGATCCCAACCTGCCCGCGGCCATGGCGGTGCTGGGGAGGCAGGGTATCGTCGAGGGCCACGACTACCGGAATGTCCCAGTCCTGGCGGACCTGCGGCCCATCCCAGGTTCCCCCTGGTACCTGGTCACCCGCATGGACCGCACCGAAGCCTTGGCCGACTACCACCGGAACCTGCGCGGGACGCTGCTCCTGGCGCTGGCCACGGCGCTGGCAGTGCTGGCCGGCCTGACCGCCTTCTGGCGCGACCGCCGCGTGACCTACTTCCGGAAGCGCTTGGCCGACGAGGCGGTCCTGCGGGACCAGGGCCAGCGCCTCCAGCTGGCCACCCAGGCCGGCCACATCGGCATCTGGGACTGGGACATCACGACGGACCGCCTGACCTGGGACGAGAGCATGTACCGGCTCTACGGCCTGGATCCGAACGACTTTGGAGGCGCCTATGCGGCCTGGAGGGGCACCGTGCACCCGGACGATCTGCCCGCCTCCGAAGCCGAGGTCCAGGCCGCCCTCCGGGGGGACCGGGAATACTCGCAGGAATTCCGCATTTTGAAACCCAGCGGCGAGGTCCGCACCATCAAGGCTGATGCCCAGACGTTCCGCGACCCGGAGGGCAGGCCCGTCCGCATGATCGGCACGAATGTCGACATCACAGACCGGAAGCGCCTGGAGGCGGTGCAGGCCTTCCTGGCCCAGACCAGCAGCGGCGTGCAGGAAGAGACCTTCTTCAACGCCCTGGCCCGCTTCCTGGCCAGCAGCCTCGACATGGACTTCGTCTGCATCGACCGGCTGGAGGGCGACGGGCTCTCGGCCCGGACCCTGGCGGTCTGGACCGACGGCCGCTTTGAGGACAATGTCACCTACGCGCTCAAGGACACGCCCTGCGGAGAGGTGGTGGGCAAAGGCGTCTGCTGCTTCCCCGCCAGCGTGGCGCAGTTCTTCCCCCAGGATCAGGTCCTGCAGGAGCTGCGAGCCGAAAGCTACCTGGGGGTCACCCTCTTCGATCATCAGGGCCAGCCCATCGGACTCATCGCGGTCATCGGTCGCAGTCCGCTGGGGGACTCCGGCTTTGCGAAGCTGACCCTGGACCAGGTGTCCGCCCGGGCAGCTGCCGAGCTGGAGCGGCTGGACGCCATCTCGGCCATCCGGGAGAGCGAGGGCCGGTACCGGGCCCTGGTGGAACAGCTCACCTCCGGCGTGGTCGTCCACGGCGCAGACACTGCCATCCAGTTCTCCAATGCCAGGGCCGCCGAACTCCTGGGCCTCAGCGAAGCCCAGCTGCGGGGCAAGACGGCGCTGGATCCCCGCTGGCACTTCCTGCTCGAAGACCGCAGCCCCATGCCCCTCGAGGATTACCCCGTCAACCGGGTCCTGGCGGCTGGCCAGGGTTTCCTGGGCGAAATCCTGGGCCTCGCCCGCCCGGACCTGGAGGAACCAATCTGGCTGATCTGCAATGGCTCCCCGGTGATAGGACCAGACGGGCGGCTCAGTCAGGTGGTGATCACCTTCACGGACATCACCGAGCAGAGGCGAGCAGAGGAAGTGCGTCGTAACCTGGAGCTCCAGCTCCAGCGCAGCCAGCGGATGGAAAGCCTGGGCAGCCTGGCCGGAGGCGTGGCCCACGACATCAACAATGTGCTGGCGGCCATCACTGCCCTGTCCTCAGTGCATCTGCGGAAGGCCGAGGCCGCCTCGCCCCTGCACCGGGATATGGAGACCATCACAAAGGCCTGCAAGCGCGGTGGCGACCTGGTGAAGGGCCTGCTGGGTTTCGCCCGGGAGCAGCTGGCGGAAGAACTGGACGTGGACCTGAACGCCGTGGTCCTCGAGGTCACCACCCTGCTGAAGCGCACCACCCTACAGAAGGTCCGGCTGGACATGGACCTGGCCCAGGGGCTGCGGCTGATCAAGGGGGACGCCTCGGCGCTGAACCACGGCCTCATGAACCTCTGCGTGAACGCCGTGGACGCCATGCCCGAGGGCGGGACGCTCACCCTCCGCACCCGCAATGAGCCCAACAACCAGGTGCTCCTGGAAGTCTCCGATTCGGGCCAGGGCATGGCGCCGGAAGTTCTGGCCAGGGCCCTGGATCCCTTCTTCACCACCAAGCCCCAGGGCAAAGGCACGGGCCTGGGTTTGTCCATGGTCTACGGCACCGTCAAGAGCCATCGGGGGGAGTTGGAGCTCCACAGCGAACCCGGCCGGGGCACCCAGATCCTGCTCCGGTTCCCGGGCCTCGCCCCAGGACCGGACTCGGTCAAGGCCTCCGCGCCCCCCGAAGCAGGGCTGCCCCAATCGGCGCTCAAGGTCCTGCTGGTGGACGATGACGAGCTGATCCTCGAGGCCATCCCCAGCCTCATCGAGCTGCTGGGTCACCACGTCACTCCGGTCTCCAGCGGCGTTGCGGCCCTGGCCCTCCTCGGCGCCGACTGCAATCCGGATCTGGTCATCCTCGACATGAACATGCCGGACATGGATGGCCGCGAGACCTTCCACCAGCTGCGGCAGCTGAAGCCAAGGTTGCCGGTGCTGCTGGCCACGGGCCGGGCGGACCAGGCGGCTCTGGACCTGGTGGCAGGCAGCTCCAATGTGGCCCTGCTCCCAAAGCCCTTCGACCTGGCAGCGCTCCAACAGGGCCTGGGCTGGGCCGCCAAGTCGGGCTGTACCCCGGCTGACAGGGATTAAAGAAGTAGCTGCCAACCCACGATCAGTTCTTCAAGAGACCTATGTCCACATCCCCGGAAATCCCCACGCAGCGCCCCTATGTCCGTGCCGATGAGGGCAAGGAGATCCTGGTCGTAGAGGACCACCCGGTCACCATGGAGTTTGTCCGCTTCGCGCTGACGGAAGCCCGCTACAAGGTCCGCAGCGCCGCCAGCGCGGCCGAGGCCCTGCGGGCCATGGACCAGCGGCTGCCGGACCTGCTGGTGCTGGACCTGCTGCTGCCGGACGCGCACGGCCTGGACATCTGCACCCACCTCCGCGCCCTGCCCGCCGCCGAGGACATCCCCATCCTCATCATCACCGGCGACGAGCGCCCCCAGAGCCACGCCGAGGCCGTGCGGGCCGGGGCCGACGACTTCCTCCGCAAGCCGATCCTGGCCGCAGAACTGCAGAGCCGGGTCCGCAGCCTGTTGCGCCTCCGCCGCCTGCGCCAGCATCTGCGCCGGGAAAAGGACGACCTCCTGGACCTGCAGATGCGCCAAGAAGAGATGGTGCAGTTCGTCATGCACGACATGAAGAACATGCTGGGCGCCCTGCTGGCCACCGCAGACCTTTCCGAGGAGAGCGGCAACGAGGCAGACTGGCAGGTGCACCGGCGGCGCATGGTGGCCTGCACCCGCAGCCTCCAGGGCATGGTCTCCAACTTCCTGGATCTCTCCCTGGCAGATCAGACCATCACGCCCCTCCACCTGGAGGAGGTCCCTGCCCTTGCCTGGCTGGTGCAGTCTGTGAGCGAGTTCGACAACTTCGGCACCCGCCGCCGCCACCGCTTCGAGGTGGCCGTGGCCGGGGTGAGTCAAGTCTGGGTCGACCCATACCTCCTGCGCCGGGCCCTCTTCAACCTGCTGGACAACGCCACCCGCTTCGCACCGGAAGGCTCCATCATTGTGGTGCGGGCCGATGTGGACGCCACCGGCAACCGCTGCCACCTCTCTGTTTCAGACCAGGGCCTGGGCGTGCCGAACGACCTGAAGCAGCGCATCTTCGACCGCCTCTTTCTCGTGGAATCCGCCGACAAGGCCGCGCGGGGCAAGGGCCTGGGCCTAGCCTTCTGCAAGCTGGTGGCCGAGCGCCACCACGGCGAAATTCGCGTCGAAGACAACGCCCCCGCCGGCAGCCGCTTCATTCTGGATATTCCCCTGGACGCCAGGCTGTAGCGCATCGCGCACCTCTGCGCCCACCCAAGACGAACGCAGCGCGCCTCCCCAACCGGGGAGGCGCGCCAGTCTTGGTTGGTCGGATTCAGCCCAGGGTCAGCTCCATGCTTCCGGCCATGCCTCCGGTCCAGCTTTTCAGCTGCCAGCGGAGGAGGAGGGCCTTGGCCTTGGCCTCACCCGCGAAGGTGCGGCTGAAGCTGACGCCCACCACGTGGCCAGAGCCATTGACCTGCAGCTCCAGATCCGTGCCCGCAGGCAGGCTGGCCAGGGCCGCCACCACGGCTGGATCGCCCAGGAGGGTGTCCAGCTCCCGGTGCAGGGCCGCCGGATCCGAGGTGCCCGTGATCCCCGAGAAGGCCAGGATGGGGTGGGCCGCGCGGTCCTTCTTCACTTCCTTGCGGGCCGTGTTGTCCGCCAGCGCCTCGGCGTGGAGGGTGGCCGCGATGCCCTTCTTCAGGTGCAGGTGCTCACTGGGAGGCGGGGGCGCCGCGGCGTAGGCCACGGAACGGGATCCCACCACACTACCGATGGCGCCGCCGGGGACGCCGGCAAAGCTGGCCCCCACGGCCGCATCACTGACGCCTTGAGGCAGCGGCAGGGGCTGGGTGACCGTGGTGCCGGGGCCCTTGGCCCGCACCAGGCTGTCCACGGCCACGAACGAGGTATAGGCCGTGAGCAGGTTGTAGCGGAGGCCCAGGCGCGTGACCTCGGCCTGGCGCTCCGGCGTCGAGCCGAACTGGTCGTAGTCCGACAGCATCTGGATGCGCTGGCGGGCCCAGAGCTGGCGGAGGGCGCCGTGGTTCCGCTGCTTCTCCCGACCCACCTCAAAGGTCTGGCTCCAGGGGCCGCTGCCGCTCACCCCGGACAGTGTGACCGTGCCCTTGGCTTCGCCGGTCCATTTGCCCAGGCAGATGACGGGGCGATCCGCCAGCACGTCCGGCAGCTGCATGGGCTCCAGATCCTGGATGTGGAAGCCATTCGTGGTGAGCTTGAGGTTCGTGAGCACCGGCGCGGACACGTAGGACCGGAAGCGCGCGGCCTCGGCGGCCGCTTGCTCGGGTCGCGTGATGACGAAGGCCTCTCCCTGCCCCGCGTGGGCCATGCCCTCGATGAGGTGGCGGTTCACGGAGGAGCCGATGCCAAAGGCGAAGAGGTTCGCCGAGCCCAGGTTCTGCCGGATGGTATCGAAGACCTGGCCGTCGGTGCTGATGTAGCCGTCCGTGGAGACCACGAAGGTGCGCGAGATCCCCGGCAGCCGCGGCAGGCCCAGGGCCTTGCGCAGGGCACTGCCCAGCTCGGTGCCACCACCCCCGTTCTGGGCCTTCACGAAGGCCAGGGCGGCCTGCGCATTTGCGGAAGTGGCGTGCTGGGATTGATTGGACCAGAGGGCCGCGCTGCCCTCGAAGACCATGACGTTGAAGAGGTCCTGGGGCCGCAGGCCCTGGATCATCTCCTGCATGAGCACCTTGGAGACCTCGATGGGGAAACCCATCTGGCTGCCCGAGACATCCATGATGAAGACGTACTCCCGGGGCGGCAGATCCTTGGGCATCACGCGCTTGGGGGGCTGGGCCATGAGCAGGAAGGTGTTCTCATCCTTGCCCTGATCCAGCAGCAGGCCCGACTGCACGGCACCGCCCGCCAGCTGGTACCTCACGATGAGATCCCGATTGCCGCCCTGGGCCTCGCTGGGATCGAGCTTGAGGGTGGCCTCGGCCTTGCCGTCATAGGCGATGGAGGTCTTGTGCGTATCACAGACCATGCGCTGGATGGGCAGGCCTGCCGAGAGCTTCAGCTCCAGGTCGAAGGTGGTGGCGGGGAGTTCCCCCGCGTGGGTGTAGGGATTGGCCACCCAGGCTTCGCCGGTACTGGAACCGGGGCTGCATTCCGTGGCTTCGCGGCCCGCATAGCGGGGGCCCACCACCGTGGGAAAGACGAAGGCGTAGGTGCCTTCCGTGGGCACCAGCAATTCCGTGTAGCTGAGCTCCACCCGGATCTCGTCCCCCGGCAGGATGTTCGCCACGTTCATCTGAAAGACGTTAGGCCGTTGCTGCTCCAGCAGGGAGGCGCTGCGCCCCTGCTGCTTCGCCGCCTCGTAGTCGGCCCGGGCCTGGCCTCGCTCCTTGATCTGGGCCTTGAGCACCCGCTCCCCGATGGTCATGGTCAGGCCGTAGACCGCCGAGCGTGTGGAGCCCGGGAACACGTAGATGGCCTCCAGGGGCCTGGTGCCAGTGTTGCGGTAGACCTGCGTGACGCTTACATCGGCGATGACCCCTGAGATGGCCACCTTGGCCGAGGTGGCCTTCAGGGGCAGCTGGTCCAGGGCCCCCTCCTCGCTCTTCACAAAGAAATAGGGCGAGAGGCTGCGATCCGCGGCTTCGGTCCCGGGGGCCAGCACCTTCAGCTCGGACCGGGGCCGGGGCAGGACCTGGGCCCCTCCCGGTGCCGTGAAGACCAACCCGGCGCAGCCGGCAAGCAGGGTGGCGGTGGAGCGGCGCAGCAGCATGGAAGCCTCCAAAAGGTCGCACCAGCGAGGTGCGCTCAGGAGGGAATGCCGCGGGGCCGTGGATCCTTTCAAACCACGGAGAAATCCTTGGCGGAAGGTTCCAGGCCTTTGACTGCAGCAGCGAAAATATAATTCCGCACCCAGAGGACGGCGAGAGACCAAGGCCCAGACAGAGGGATCAGCCCCGGAATGGCCGCCGAGTCGAAGCCGTAGAACCATTGTTCACGGCCATCCCCAGCGATGTTGTTGCGGAAATGCCTGGCCAGACTCCCCGCCTCCTCGGGTCCGGCGAGTGCCCCGGAAGGGGATGAGTAGGGCGGCCGGTGACTATTGCCTATCGATCAATTCGAATTACCTGACACGCTTCGAAAAGGAGCAACACCCTATGCCGCCCATGACAGGAGCCATGGAGATGAAATTCCGTGGCCTATCGACGGCGATGGACCATATGCCTGCCTCCGTGATCATCACCAACCTGAAGGGTGATATCGAGTACGTGAACCCCATGTTCACCGAGGTCACCGGCTATTCCAGCCAGGAGGTCCTGGGCCTGAACCCCCGCTTCCTGAAGTCCGGCGAATCCCCCCCAGAGTTCTACCAGCAGTTCTGGGCCAGCCTGCTGCTGGGCCAGAGCTGGCGTGGCGAGTTCCACAACAAGAAGAAGAATGGCGCCCACTTCTGGGAACAGGCCTCCATCTCCCCCATCCGTGATCAGCAGGGGGTTGTGACGGGCTATGTCGCCGTGAAGGAGGACATCACGGCGCGAAAACTCGCAGAACAGAAACTACAGGAACTGCAGGCGGAGCTACTGCAAGCCCAGAAGATGGAAAGCCTCGGCAGCCTGGCCGGGGGCATCGCCCACGATTTCAACAACATCCTCACAGCCATCCTGGGCGCGGCAGAGATGCTGAATCTGAAGCTTGAAGCCACCAGCCCCGCCCGGCGCGCCCTTGAGATCATCTTCCAGGCCGGACGCCGGGCCCGGGAGTTGAATCGCCAGATCCTGACATTCAGCCGCAAGGGCCGAGAAGAGTGGATTCCCTTCGACCTGAGCGTGGTCGTCAAGGAGGCGACCCGGCTCCTCCACGCCACATTGCCGAAGCGGGTGAAGCTCACCGGCGAAGCGGCCACCGCCCTCTGGGTGATGGGCGACCCCAACCAGATCCACCAGGTCTTCATGAACCTGGCCATCAACGCCTTCCATGCCATGGGCAGCGAGGGCGGGACCCTCAGCATCAACCTGGGCGAGGTCGAAGGGCCTCTGGTCCTGGAGGGTTCCCACAGCCCTTTGCCGGCCGGACGCTTTGCGGTCCTGAGCATCCGGGATACCGGGTGCGGCATGACCCGTGACATCCAGGAACGGATTTTCGAACCCTTCTACACGACCAAGGATGTGCGCGAAGGCACCGGACTGGGGCTGGCCGTGGTCCACGGCATCGTGCACAAGCACCTGGGTGGCATCGCGGTGACCAGCAGCGTGGGCAAAGGCAGTGAGTTCCGGGTGTACCTTCCAATCTCAGCAGCCCGGCCCACCACCCTGGACCTGGAGGTCAGTCCTGCCGAGCGGGGCTCCGCACGGGTCCTCCTGGTGGACGACGAGGACCTCATCGCGGCCCTCCTCAAGCAGGGTCTCGGCGAACTGGGCTACGAAGTCACCGCCAAGACCAGCAGCCGGGACGCCCTGGCCGCCTTTCTCAGCGATCCCACCGCCTACGATGTCCTCGTGACCGACCTGGAAATGCCCCACCTCTCTGGAGCTGAGCTCACGGAGCACATCCAGAAGATCCGGCCCGGCCTACCCACCATTCTCGTCACGGGCGTGATCGAGGACCTTACACCAGCCGTCCTCAAGTCCTACAAGTTCGATGAAATCCTCAGCAAGCCGCAATCAGCCCGGGACATCTCGGGATGCATCCAGCGAGTCCTCGAGGCACGGCGGACCCTGCTCTTGAAGGCCGAAGCCGCCACCCGGCTCCCGGATGAGCCCATGCAACACAGCCTCGATCCGCAGGGGAAGATTCTCCTGGTCGAGGACGATCAGGCCACGCGCCTCAAGATCCGCAGCAGCCTGGAAGCCTCCGGCTATGTCGTGCAGGAGGCCGCGGATGGTGAGGAGGCCTGGAAGCTGTATCTCTCGGCCCCGGACCCCACCTCGTACCGGCTCATCATGACGGACATCCTCATGCCGAAGATGGATGGCCTCGAGCTCGTGAGCCGAATCCGCCAAGTCAACCCCAAGGCGCCCGTGATGGTCATCAGTGCCCTGGAGGACCCCGCCAGCCTGAGGACGGACCTGACCCTCGAGCTGGGCCAGTTCCTCAGCAAGAACCTCGATCCCAAGAGCCTTTGCGATGTGGTCAACGTGTTCCTGGCGGACAAGTAGCCCCGGCAACAGTTCAGCGTCTGGCCGGGTGGACCCGCACGCGGAACCCATCCACAGGCCCGTCTTCAGGCAACTTCGTGGGATCGGCCACGGGACTGTTCAGCAGGTAGAGGTCCACGGTGTCCCCCGGCTCCGGGCTGAGCTGAGCGCGCCAGCGGAGGAGTGAGCCGCCAGGCCCGTCGATTTTCAGAAGTTTCACCACGCGCAGTCCCGCAGGCCCCCGCTGGAGGAGCAGGGCCTGGGCATAGGGGGGGGCCAGCACGGTCAGCTGGGCCTTCCCATCGGGCAGGGTTTCCAGATTCCAGGCCGGGGGGATGACCTCGCCTCGCACAGAGCCCGGGGCCAGGAGGTCGGCCTTCGCCGCCGGCGCCTCGGCCTTCTTGACTCGGACTCCGCTTCCGCTCGCGCCACCCACCACGCCCCCGATGACGCCACCGGGGACACCAGCCGGAACCGCGGCAGGAGCTGCAGCGGCAGAAGGCATGGGCGCCGCAGCCTTGGCCGGGCGGCTGTGCAGGGCCTCGGCCCGCTCCTGTACGGCCAGGTTCCGCTCCTGGGCCTTCTGCAGATCCTGGACTTTCGGGGCGGCCGCAGCCTCAGGGGCCCGGGACAGCACCTCCACCACCGCCTGGGCTTCGGCCGGTGGCGAGGGGGACGGCGGGGGCGACACCTGGGTCGGGGCGGCAGGACTGGGTGCGCCCTTCAGCTTCTGCAGGCGTTCCTCCCTTGGGGCCGGGGCGATGGGAGCTGCCTCCTTGCCTGCCGGAAGATCCTTCGCGGCGGGCGCTTCCTGGAGCACAGGCGGCTCCAGGCGCGGCGCCAGCGACTGGGGGCTGCGGAGGTAGGCCAGGCCCGCGGTGGCGGCCACCAGCAGGCTGGCAGCGGCGCCCAGGAGGGCGGGATGGCGCCAGAGGGGCACGGACCGTTTGGCCGGGGCCAGGGCCGCCAGCAGCTGGGCCCGGGAGGCGGGATCCGCCAGCAGCTCCCGCAGGACTTCCTGATCCGCCAGGGCGTCGAAGAGCTCCTGGTGCTCCAGAGCCGCTTCAAAGAGGGCGCGGCGTTCCGCCTCGCTGAGGATCCCGGCGGCGTGGCCGCCCAGCAGCTTTTCCGCTTCCAGGGGCTTCATGGCCTCCCCCTTCCAGTTGCTGCGTCCCAGCTGCCACCCAGGGCCTCCAGCAGCTGCTGGCGGCAGCGGTGGTCCCATGTGTAAACGGTGTTGAGGTTGGCGGCACCGAAGTGCTGCTGGATGTCGGAAAACCCTCTCCCCTCCAGCTTCAGGCGGAACAGCTCCCGGCAGCGCTCACCCAAGCGCCCGATGCCGCCCATGAGGCGGGTGAGCAGCTCCTTGCGCTCCAGCACCGTGGCGGGATCCGGGGCGTCCGAGGGAGGCGGAAACTCGTGCACGTCCACCGCGTCGTACTCGCCGCGCCGGGCGGCCTTGCGGCGCTGGGCCATCAGCTTGAAGCGCAGGATCTGGAAGGCCAGGGGCAGCAGGTCCTCCAGGCGGTCCAGGTGGCCGTATTTCTCGTGAATGAGCATCAGCACCTCCTGGGCCAGGTCCTCCGCCGAGGCCCCCGCACTACGAGATGCCGCGAAGGCCACGATCCTTTCACGGATCCGGGCGAGGATGGCCGCACGGGGGTCAGGCTCCCCTTGGAGGGGCTGGTGCGGGGGACGATCCGGGCGGGGGTAATCCATGGGAATCCTGCATCCTATCCTGGAGGAGCCCGATCGCCCAGGCGCGCCCTCAGGGCACGGCGGGCTTCGGGACTTTCGGCAGGATCATCAGATGCTCCTGCAGGACCCGGAGGTCAAAGGGCTTGGGCAGCAGGAACACATCCAGAGTGTTGTTCACCAGGTCCAGGACCGCCTGGTTGCTGCGGCCGGTGGAGAGGAGGATCGGCACCCCCGGCAGCAGGCTGCGCAGCAGGGGAAGGGTCGCAGCGCCATCGAGCCCGGGCATGTTCATGTCCAGCACGATGGCATCAGGCCGTAGCCCGCACTCCAGCTCCGCACAGGCCGCTTTCCCGCTGGACGTGACGCGGACCTCATGGCCCAGGGTCTCCAGCATGGCCACCAGGGTCTCCTGGACCAACTCATCATCGTCCACCAGCAGTAGCAGTAAGGCCTCTCCGGATGGGCTGAAAGGCAATTGGGCAGCCTCCCCGATCTCAGCCTCGCGGGAGGAACTGGCTGGAAGGTGAATGGCCACCCGGCTGCCCCGGCCCGGTTCACTCTGAATGCTGATGGTCCCGCCATGAGCCTTCACGGTGCCATACACGATCGACAGGCCCAGGCCTGTGCCCTTGCCCAGAGGCTTGGTGGTGAAGAACGGGTCCATGGCCTTGGCCAGGACTTCCGCGGGCATTCCGCTACCGGTGTCCAGGACCTCCAGGAGCACCCTGCTGGCGCCATCATTCCGGGTGCGCACCGTGAGCAGCCCTCCGGGCTCCATGGCGTCCACCGCGTTCACGCAAAGGTTCATGAGGGCGTGGCCCAGGGCACCTGGATCGCCAGTCACGGGCAGCA
Source organism: uncultured Holophagaceae bacterium (assembly GCA_903913215.1). Taxonomy (GTDB): domain Bacteria; phylum Acidobacteriota; class Holophagae; order Holophagales; family Holophagaceae; genus Geothrix. Next base: position 108,393 of record CAIWKE010000028.1, on the reverse strand, counting down.
GAGGTTCCGCCAGATCGGTTTCCAGCCTCACTTTCTGGAGGGTGGTGCGCTCCAGCAGTTCCATTTCTTCCCGGACGAGGCTGTTCAGGTCGAGGACCTTCTCCTCGGCCAGGCTCTGCCGCGCGAAGCCCAGCAGGCCTTTCACCAGCTTGGCGCCCCGCTGGCAGGCCGTGGCGATGGTTTCCAGGCTCCTCTTGAGGGTGGATCCCGGTGGGGCCTGTTGCCCCTGGACGCTGGCCAGACCCAGGATCGCCCCGAGGACATTGTTCATGTCATGGGCCACCCCGCCCGCCAGGCTCCCCAGGCTCTCCATCTTGTGGGCATGCTGCAGCTGGGCCTGGAGCTGGTGCTTCTCCTCCTCGTCGAGCTTTTTTTCGGTGATGTCGTGGATCACGCCCAACACGGTGTGCTTGGCAGGGTCATACTCGGCCACCGAGTGGACGGTGCGCAGCTCGCCATCGCCGGCCCGCCGAATCTGGAATTCGATGTTGTAGGGCTGCCGGTGCTCAATTAGTCCAGTGAGGGCCGCGTCCATGGTCGGCCGGTATTCGGGCAGCACCATGTGCTGCACTTCGTCGATGTTCCAGGCCCCTCCCTCCAAGCCGTAGATCAGGCCCGCGCCAACGGAAGCCCTCATCTTGCGGTTGGCCAGGTCCAGCTCCCAGCTGCCGAAACGGGCGACCAACTCGGCCTTCAGCAGACGCGACTGGTCCTTCTGCATGGCCTCCTGAGCCAGCTTCCGTTCGGTGATGTCCCGATGGAAGCAGAGGTAGGCGGAGCTGCCGCCCTGGGTGACCTTGCTGGCAGATACTTCCAGGGGAAAGACATGCCCCGCCTTGTGGACATGGTTGACTTCAAAGGTCAGCACCTCTCCGGCCTCAAGGCAGCGTATCCGGCCCGCTGCGTGCTCGTAGGAATCTGGCGTGTCTAGATCTTTCAGTCGCCGGCCCTTCAGTTCCTCCCAGGTAAAGCCGTGCATGCGGAGGAAGGATTCGTTGGCCTCCAAGAGGAGGCCCTCCGAGGAGACCAGGGAGATGCCTTCGCTGGCTCGATCGAACTGGGTCCGGTACCGGAACTCGCTTTCCGCCAGCGCACGGATGCCCCGCTCCCGGCCCTCCCAGCCGCGCCAGAGCACGCCGGAGAGAAGCCAGATGCCAAGCAGGACGGTCACCAGACGCGCCAGCGTCCGTCTGCGTTCGGCACGCCACTGGGACAGGTAGTCCACCTCCGCCAGGCTCGCCAGCACAAACATCGGGACCTGGCTCATCCGGCGGAACGTGAGGATGCGGGAGGCTCCGTCAAAGGGTGTGACCGTCTGGAAGGTGCTCTGGGTGCTGCCGCTGGTGATGATGGTCCGGAGTTTTTCGGACATCTCGCGATCGCCGATGCGGAGAGTCTCGCCCTCCAGGACCGCTGGGTGCCGCGCCACAAAGCCCCCATCACTGTCCCGCAGCGTGAGCATCCCGCCAGTGCCCACCTCGAATCCAGTGAGGGCTTTCTGGAAATGGTCCACAAACACGGGCAGAACCACAATGCCGCCAAAACGGCCGTCCGGCAGGTTAAAGCGCCGCGCGAAACTGAAGATCCAGCGTTTGGTGAACAGGCCTATATGCGGCCTGGAGACGTAGAGCCCCGCCGCCGGATCAGCCTGCAGGAGGCTCCAGAAGGGGCGGTCCCGCAGGGTGGAGGAGGCGCTCTGGGAGGGTTTGTTGAGGAGGATGGTTCCCTCGGCATCGGTGACTCGGATGGCCACGGCCTCGGGCAATAGCGCCTGCTGGGTGGCGATGAAGCCTTCCAGCCGGGTCCGGTCCAACCGCCCTGCAGCCAGGCTCCGCTCCATTTCGGCAGTCACAGTACGCAGGCCCTGATCGATGCGGCCGACCGTGGCGGAGACGCTCAGGTCCATGGCCTGGGCTAGGTTCCTGGTGTGGACCTCGGCCAGATGCACCGCATGAGCGCGACTTTCCCCCAGGTTGCGCAACTCGAGCGAGACCAGGATCAGGCTCGCGGCGAGCAGAACAAGGAAGAACAGGAGGCCGATGGGCCGCTTCCGTTTGGGATCCATGGGGTGCCAGAACTTTAAAGAATACCTAAATGTCCATTTACTTTCTCCTGGTTGCTTTTGCCTATCATGAAAGGGCATCCCGAACGGTCCGTTCTTGCCCCTCTCTCATGGAAGCTCGGCCCACCGGGTAGACTGGAACCATGTCTGAACGCCTGATCCTGCTCACCAACGACGATGGCCTCTGGGCCCCGGGCCTCGCGGCCCTGGCCCGGGCGGCCTCCCGCTTCGGCCGGGTGGTCACCGTGGCCCCGGACCGCAACCGGTCGGCCATCTCCTCGGCCCTGAGCCTCCACAACATCCTGCGCCTCAACCAAGTGGGGCCGGAGCGCTTCGCCTGCGATGGCACCCCCGTGGACTGCGTGCTGCTGGGCATCTGTGAAGTGCTGAAGCGGCAGCCGGACTGGGTGCTTTCGGGCATCAACCATGGCTTCAACCTGGGCGAAGACGTCTTCTACTCCGGCACCGTGGGCGCCGCCTTCGAGGGCCGCCTGCAGGGGGCCCGGGCCGCGGCCTTCTCCATCCACCCCCAAGGCTCCCTGGAGGAGGCCGAGCCCTGGATCCAGTCCTTCCTGGAGCGCTGGGAGGCCATGGAGCTGCCCGAGAACCGCATCTGGAACGTGAACCTGCCCAAGGGCATTCCCCAGGGCTTCAAGCTCACGACCCAGGACAGCCGGGCCTACCACGACCTGGTGGAGCGCCGCACGGATCCCCGCAGCACGCCCTACTACTGGATCGGCGGCGATGCGGGCCCCACCTACGCCAAGGCCCCAGGCAGCGATGCGGAGGCGGTCTTCAGCGGCCATGCCAGTGTCACCCCCCTGCGCCTGGACCTGGGCTGCCCCGAGACCCTGGCGCGGCAGGCAGATTTCGACGCCACGTTCGGAGCCTAGTTCCGTGCGCATGGCCTTTCGCGTCTACGGCCTCGTCCAGGGCGTGGGCTATCGGCGGTTCGCCCAGCGGGAGGCCCAGGCCCTGGAACTCAGGGGCTGGGTGTGCAACGAGATGGATGGCTCCGTGAGTGGCGAGGCCGAGGGCGGCGCCGCCGAGCTGGCCGCATTCCGCGCCCGGCTGGCCGAGGGCCCAGGCTACGGCACCGCGGAGCGGCTGGACTGGACCCCCCTGGACATGGGACACTCCCTTCCCTTTCCATTCGCCATCCACAGGTAGCCATGCCCACGACCAGCCCTTTCCTCCACCTCGTCCGCGATGTCCCCGACTTCCCCAAGCCGGGGATCATGTTCCGCGACATCACGCCCCTGCTGGCCAATGCCGAGGCCTTCCGCGAGGCCGTGGCAGCCATGGCTGAGCCGGTCCTGACCCTCCAGCCCACCCATGTGCTGGGCCTGGAATCCCGGGGCTTCATCTTCGGCAGCGCCCTGGCGCAGAAGCTGGGCCTGGGTTTCGTCCCCGCCCGCAAGCCCGGCAAGCTGCCCATGGCCACCCACCACGAGCCCTACGGCCTCGAATATGGCACCGACGCCCTGGAGATCCACCTGGATGCCTTCCAGCCCGGGGACCGCGTGCTCATCGTGGATGACGTCATGGCCACCGGCGGCACCGCCGCCGCCGCCCAGCGCCTCGTACAGCGCACCGGCGCCCAGGCCGTGGCCCTCACGGTCTTCATTGAGCTGACCTCTCTGCCCGGCCGCGAGAAGGTCGAGGGCCTGCCCGTCTTCAGTCTCATCCGCTACTAGCCCGCCCCGAGTGACGCCCCTCCTCAAGGTCGTGCTCCTGGTCTGGCTGGTGCTGGGGCCCGTGGGAATCTGGTTCAGAAAGTGGCGCCGGAAAGGGAAGTTGTCAGGGGTCTGAAGATACGGACCTGGGGTCTGTGACCCAGACCCGAACCATCAAAGCAATCTAAATAGAGGTTACTGGGGGCTTTGAGGAGAGCTGAGGCAGGCACTCGAGCAACCTCGCCCAACCTCCGACTTCCAAACTCAGGACTTCTCTGCACTCAGGGCGATTCAAAGCCAATCCGCACACCCATAGGAATTAAATTGCGGATTCTACGTGGACGCTTCAGGCAAACCCGAAAAGGTCACTGTCATGGCCGAGCCACCGGATGCCTATTTGGGACTACACTCAGGCCGTCATCGACACAGGTATGCGCTCTACCTTCGCGCCCGCAGTCGCGAAGGGCAAACCCACCAACAGTTTCGTAAGGATGATCGTGCGGTTTCCCAAGGCCAACTGAGCAGTTCTGCTCCCGTCAACGCACACTCGGCAGTTCCAGGCTGAACCGACTGCCCACAGCCAGGGCCTCGTACCTCGCCTCGCCACCGTGATCCTGGGCGATGCGACGAACGATGGCGAGGCCCAGGCCTGTGCCTTTGCGCTTGGTGCTGAAGTAGGGCTCGAAGAGGCGCTCGCGATCCTCCTCGGGCACGCCCACGCCGCTGTCTTCGACGGCGAAGCGCAGGGACTCGCCCTCACGGACGAGGGAGAGGCGGATCCGCCCCTGGCCCGGCGCAAGGCTGGCCACAGCAGCCACGGCATTATCCACGTAATTGATGAGGGCCCGCTTCACCATGTCCCCGTCCCAGTGGGCGGGCACCGAGCCTTCAGGCAAGTCCAGCTCCCAATGCAGGCCCGGGTGGTTCGGCTCGTAGAGGGCCGCGACCTGGCGGAGCAATTCGGCGGCATCACAGGGGGCGAACTGGGGGATCGGCAACCGGGCGAATCGGGTGAAGCTGTCCACCAGGCGGGAGAGGCTGGCCACTTCCGTCAGAATCAGCTCAGCGCCCTCCTGCACGGCCTCGGGCTCAAGGCGGCCCTCCCTCTGCAGGCGCAGCAGGCGCTGGGCGGTGAGCTGGATGGGTGTGAGGGGGTTCTTCACCTCGTGGGCCATGCGCCGGGCCACCTCCTGCCAGGCGGCGCGTTTCTCCGCCTGGGCCAGCAGGGAGAGGTCCTCCAGCACCGCCAACACGCCGCCGCCCTGGATGGGTTCGAGGATGGCCCGTACGGGGCGGCCCTCGCCTTCGCCGCCCAGGCGCAGCTCCTCCTGCACGCCCCGCTGGGTCTCGCGCACGGTGGCCAGCAGCTCCGGCAGGCGGCCCAGGCGCGGCAGGTCGCGCAAAGCCTCCCAGCGCGCCTCGGTGGGATCCACGGCCTCCAGACCGAGCCAGCTGCCGGCGGCGGCGTTGAGGATCCGCAGCTCGCCGTCCGGGCGCCAGCTCATGACGCCCACGGGCAGGGCCGCTAGGAGCTGGTCCAGGTAGGCCCGGTGCTGCTCAATGCGGCTGGCCTGGGTCTCGATGGCCTCGCGGTTGGTCTTGAGGTCCCGGGTCATGGCGTTGAAGGTGCGGGCCAGGAAGGCCAGCTCGTCCTCGCCCAGTTCGGGCAGCTCCACATCCAGGTCCCCGGAACCCACGCGCTGGGCGGCCTTGGCCAGTGCGCGGATGGGCTCACTGAGGGACTTGGCCAGGGCCAGGCCAGACCACACGGAATAGAACAGGGTCAGCAAGGTGAGAAAGAGAAAGGTGTTCTGAGGCAGGGTCTGAAGCGTATCCTTGGCGGCCCGGATCTGCTGGCTCTCGCGAAAGCGCTGCTCCAGGGCCAGAACCCGGTCCAGGGTCTCCCGGGGCATGAAGGTGCCCACGACCCAGGCGCCGTCCCCCCGGGCCACACCGCGCAGCATCCAAAGCCCATCACGGGATTCCTGGAGGCTGTCTCCGACCAGGGGGCTCAATTCCGGCGGCGGCACGCCGACCTTGAGGTCCAGGGCGCGCACGCTGGCCTCGCCCTTGCCCCCCAGGGCAGCCACCAGGTCCAGGCCCGAAGCTCCGCGGATCACCTGGGGATCCGCCGAGGCCGAAACCGCCAGTCGGCCTGCACCGAAGTCCAACCGGACCCGGGCCGCGGCCCGCAGATCCTCGGCCACCTTGGCGCCATCGCGGATGACGATTTCCGTCTCGGGGCTGAACCAGCGCTCCACGTTCTTGCTGATGAAGTCCCGGCCCACCAGGTAGAGGATGAGGCTGGGCACGATGCCCACGACAAAGAGAGTCAGCACCATGCGGGTGCGCAGGCGCGAGCCCAGGATGCCGCTCTTGCGCTCGAAGTAGAGCTTGGCCACGCTGCGGGCCACGATGAAGAGGAGGGTGCCTATGAGGCTGGCGTTGAGCACGCCCACGGCCACCAGCATCCAGCGCGAGGGGGCGTCCAGCCCGCCTACGGCCACGCGATTGCCGACAGCCTTGTAGGCCAGGATGATCACGAGGATGAGGGCCACCAAGCCCGCCGCTACGTAAAGGCGCGTCAACTCGGGATGTCGCTTGGGCTGAGTGGTCATCCTCAGCAGGCTATCCTGGATGCTCGACGAAGGGCAGGCGGATGGTGATGGGGGACACGGAGGTGCAGCAGCGCGGCTTCCTGCTGGGCTTCGTGCCCGGCAGCGGGGAACCCGCCTTCCAGGCGCCCCCGCCTGAAGCCTGGGACACCGTGAACGACGGGGAGGCAGCCTACCCGCGCCTCAGCTTGGAGTTCTGGACCTCGCGGCAGCGCCAGGCCGCCAACCTGCACGAGATCAGCTACCGGGCCTGCTACAAGCCCCAGCTGCCCCGCCACTTCATCGAGCGCCTCAGCGCGCCCGGCGAGCGCATCTACGACCCTTTCAGCGGCCGGGGCACCACCCTCATCGAGGCCGCCCTCCTGGGGCGCCAGGTGGCGGCCAACGACGTGAATCCCCTCTCCCGCATGCTGGCGGAGCCGCGCCTCAGCCCGCCGGAGCCCAGTGCCGTGGCCGCCCGCCTGGCGGAGATCCCCCGCAGCGGCCCCACGGACGGCCTGGACCTGGCCATGTTCTTCCACCCGGACACGGAGGCCGAGATCCGGGGCCTGCGGACCTGGTGTCTGGAGCGCGCCGCCCAGGGCCGCCTGGATACCCTGGACGCCTGGATCCGCATGGTCGCCACCAACCGGCTCACGGGCCACAGCGCCGGCTTCTTTTCCGTCTACACCCTGCCCCCCAACCAGGCCCTCACGGCGGACAAACAGCGCCTGATCAACGTCCAGCGGGAGCAGGTGCCCCCCTACCGGGACACCCATGCCCTCATCCTCAAGAAGACGAAGCAGCTCCTGACCCGCCTGGAACCTGCCCAGGTCCAGAACCTGCGGGATGCGGCCCTGGACGCCCACTTCCTCACGGGGGATGCCCGCGCCACCTCCGACCTGCCCGCTGCCTCCGTCACCCTCACGGTGACCTCGCCGCCCTTCTTGGACGTGGTGGACTACGCCGGGGACAACTGGCTGCGTTGCTGGTTCGCGGGCCTCGACGCCGCCGCCATCGCCCGGGACATCAGCACCCCCCGCACCGTGGCGGCCTGGTCCACAACCATGGAGGAGGTGCTCGCGGAGCTGCACCGCGTCACGCGCCGGGGCGGCTTTGTGGCCTTCGAGGTGGGCGAGGTGCGCCGTGGCAAGCTGCGTCTGGATGAGGTCATCCTGCCCCTGGGCCTCGCCGCGGGGTTTCGCGCCCACGGCGTCCTGGTGAACCGCCAGACTTTCACCAAGACCGCCCACATCTGGGGCGTCGGCAACAACGCCCAGGGCACCAACAGCAATCGAGTGGTGCTGTTGGAGAAGGCTTGAGCCTTGGGCAAATAGGAGGTTCGATAGGAAGCCCAAGTCATTAGCAAAAATAAGGCATTAAATTTATTTTTTATGTCTATTGACTCGAGCTCGTTTTGAGCCATGTTGGGCCTGCGGGCTTCTGGCGGTGGGTGGCTATCGGCACTCCAGTTGGCAGCATTGCCGCGCTCCCTCTTCCCGGTGTCCCCCAGGACACCGGTCCTGAATCCACCCTTCTGCCAAGGATGAACCATGTCCGTCCGCGCCTTCGCCTTGCCCCTTCTCTCGACCTTTGCCTTGCTGCCCGCCAGCCTCATGGCCCGCGAAGCCCCCAAGGCCACGCCCACTCTGGCGGCTGAACCCGCTCCCGCCGTGCCCGTGCCTGAGGCAGGGTTGCATCGATTCATGGTCGTGCGGACCTTCCCCGCCGGCGCCTTGGCCGGCCTCGACGCCGCCGCCAAGAAGTCGGTCAACGCCTGCAACTCCACCTTCGGCGTGCACTGGGTGCATTCCTACGCCAACGCGGACAAGACGAAGACCTTTTGCATCTATGACGGACCCAGCGAAAAGGCCGTCAGGGAGGCAGCCACCGCCAACAAGATCCCGGTCGATGACATCATCGAGATCCCCGTCGTGCTGAGCCCGAAGTAGCGCCGCTGCCCACCACCGCTGCGCCCGATCCGCTGTGCCTTCATGGACGGCTCCAGCAGAAGATCACTTAGCTCAGGGGCGCAAGCGCCCCTGAGCCAGTTGTCATGCGCCTTTAAAACCGGTACCCGATGCCCACGCCGTAGAGCATGGGGTCGACCTTGACACTGGTGACTTTGGCGCCGGTGGCGGCGACCTTCACATCGCTGTGGATCTGCACGTACTTCACATCCACGTTGATGAAGCAGTTCTTAGCCACCTGGAAGTCCACACCGGCCTGGGCGGCCAGGCCGACGCTGGTCTTGTCCAGATCGAGCGCACCATTGGCCAGCTTCACATCGGAGATGAGCGTGAGGTTGAGCCCCAGACCCACATAGGGATTCACCGTCTGGCCCGGGAGGAAGTGCCACTGGCCCAGGAGGGTGGGAGGTAGTTGCTTGAAGGTGCCGATCTTGGTGCCCGCCAGGGTGACGTCATGCTCCTGGGGGACCGTCAGCACCAGCTCCGCAGCCAGGTTCGGGGAAAAGAAGTAGCTGAAATCGATTTCGGGAATGACCTTGCTGCTGACGTGGATGGCGTCCGCAGGAATGCCCGTGACCGCATCGGACTTGTTGGCGGGATTCAGGGAGACCGCGCGGAGACGGACCATCCAGGGGCCCTCCTGGGCACGGAGGCCAGGCGCCACAAGTGCGACGGCGAGCAGGGTGATGGAACTGAGCAGCTTCATGGCAGACATCCAGAGAGGGCCTCCGGGATCTCCCGGGGGCGGTTGAGAAGACAAAGGAACCCTGACCGGCGCGGGGCCGGTGTTCGCAAGGGTTGGGCAGCTCCGGCAGGGCCGGTGAGAATACAGGGGAATCCTGGCCGGCCTTGAGTCGGCATGCGGCAGGGGGTGGCCCATGGGGCCAGTTCAGACGGGGGGCTTGGTCTTGCGCAGGGGTTTGCGCACCGCAGCGGCGCGCTCATTGTGGGCGGACTGGTGGCTGGGCGAGGCCGCCACCAGCGTGTCAAACGTGACGGTGGTTAGATGTTGCTGCAGCAGGTCCGTCGCCTGGCCCCAGGCCCGCTGGACCAGGCAGCCCTGCCCGAAGACACAGGGCTTCCCGCCCTCCAGGCAGGCATTCAGGACCACGCCACCTTCGACGGCGTTGAGGATGTCCAGCAGGGAGATCTCCGCCGCGGGCCGGGCCAAGCTGATGCCGCCGCCTGTGCCGCGCTGGGTCTTGAGCAAGCCAGCCTTCACCAGGTCGCCCACGATGCGGCGGGTGAACGGCGCGGGCAGGAGCCGGGTCTCCGAGATCTCGGGGATCGAAACCCGTGTCCCCGCAGGCAGACAGGCCAGATGCAGCACGAGACGTGCTGCGTAATCCGACTGCCGGGAGATGCCGATCATGGGGCCTCAAAGGTGTCTTCGAGGTCAACATTACTCTTTTGGTAATCTTGGTCAAGATCAATGGGTCATCTATTCAAAATACATTTCTGTATCAATACACTCGCAGAGAAAAGAGGAGGGCATCGCGAATCGCTGAGAAAGAAAGATGTCTCTTTCTCCGCGTACCTCAGTTCCCTCCTGAACCTCTGCGAGTGTTGTGATCCCTCGGCCCTCAGGTCGAGACCACGTCCGCAATGGGGCAGCGCTCGGCGCCGCGCACGCGGCCGTGGGCCTGCACGCGCTGGTGGGCGGATTGGTGGGTGGCACTGCGGAGGGCCAGCAGATCGAAGCGCACGGAGACCAGATAGTCATCCAGCACCTGGGTGGCCTCCACCCAGACGGACTGCACGGGGCACTGGTCCGCCAGGGGACAGACGCGGCGGTCGCTCACGCAGTGGTTGAGGGCGATACCCCCTTCCATGGCGTGGACCACCTCGCCCAGGGAGATTTCCGCTGCGGGCCGGGCCAGGCTCACGCCGCCCCCGGAGCCCCGGGAGGTTTTGAGGACGCCCGCCTTCACCAAGTCGCCCACGATGCGCCGCACGAAATCCAGGGGCAGCATCCGGTGCCTGGCGATGTCGGCAATGGGCACCTTGGCCCCGGGCGCCAGACAGGCTAGGTGCAGCACCACGCGGGCGGCGTAGTCGGTCTGTCGCGAGATTCCGAGCATGGCGTCCCCAGAGAGACCCCAAATATGAGTGGATTGGTCCTGTTGGTCAAGACCTGGGGGTAGGGAATGGAGACAAGGGGTGGCCGGGGGGCTCAGCGCTACTGAGGTGGCCACAGGCCTGAGGTTGAGGAGGTCGCGCTGAGCTGTGGGAAAGGTTGCAGCAGGACTCGACAGCATTTCTTGGTGTTTTTCTTGGTGTCTTGGCGCCTTGGTGGTGATCTGTTTTTCTTTTCTTCTAACTCAGCTTCAGCGCATACAGCGCCGCGTCTTCACCGTCGGCGTAGTAGCTCCGCCGCAGGCCGCAGGGCTTCCAGCCGCAGGTGCGATAAAGGGCGATGGCGCTGGCGTTGGACACGCGCACTTCCAGGAAGAGGTGGTCGATGCCCTGCGCGGCCAGATCCCGCTGGCAGGCCTCCAACAGGGTCCGGCCGAGCCCACTACCTCGGTGGGCAGGGTCCACGGCAATGCGCAGCAGTTCGGCCTCGGCGGCGGCCGGAATGAGCGTCCAGCGGGCGAAGCCGCGTTCGGGCAGGAGCCACAACCCTTCCTGGTCCGAAGGCGCCTTCCAGGGGCTGCCGAAGGCCGTGCGGTCCAGTCGGACCACCCACTCCGGCAGCGGTTCGCCTACCTCCAGACGCCAGACTCCAGCCTCCAGACTCTCCCTCATCGCGCCACGCCCTTGCGCAGGGCCTCGGAGAGGTGGGCGGCGGCCAAGGGGAAGTTCACCTCCGCATCGGTCTCCCTCAGGTAGAAGGGCACCAGGGGCGCCTCTGGAGGGCCCTGGGCTACCCGCCGAGCCAGGGCCACCAGGCCCGCCAGGGTGGCCGCGCCCTCGTCGTCCAGGGCGATGCGGGGCGTGGTCAGGACGGCCTCGGCCTTGGGCAGGAAAGCCTCTGGCGCCCACCACTGTTCGGCGCCAATGCGCTCGGCCAAGCTCGGCAGGAGGCTCTTGGCGGCGGGTTCGGTGGCGTCCTCAGCCCAGCGCTGGTGGAAGGCCTCGCCCCGCTGACCGTCCAGCAGGACCCAGCATGGGCCCACCACGCCGGCCTGGCGCAGGGCCTCAGCCCGCAATTCGAAGGCGGAGAAGCCCCAGGTGGGCAGGCCCGTGAGGCCCAGGCCCTCGGCTGTGGCCACGCCGATCCGCAGGCTCGTGAAGCCGCCGGGCCCCAGGCAGACCGCCACACCGGAGAGATCCGCGGGCCTGGCCCCGGCCTCGGCCATGAGCTCGTTCAGGGTGGGAAGCAGGCGCTCGCTGTGACCCCGCCCTACGCCTGCAGGCACCCGGCGCGCCCACACCTGGTCGCCCTGGATGAGGGCCAGGTGGAGGATCTCGGTGGCGGTGTCGAGGGCGAGGAGCATGGATCCAGTCTAGGCGATCAGCCCGCCAGCACCCGTCCTTGCAGATGCACAGCGAGGGCCCGGTCGCTGTCCAGGATGTGGTTGATGAGCCAGGTCTCCAGGAAGTCCACCAGACTCTGGCCCTGTACCAGCTTGCCAGAGCGGAACTCCGCGATGAAGTCGCTCACCTGCATGAGAAGGTCCGAGTGAGCCGCGAAGTGGGAGGAGGCCTGAGGGTAGGCGTACTGGATCATCAGGGCCTCCTCGGTCTTGAAGTGGGACACCGTGTAGTCCCGCAGGAAGTAGAGCACCGCGGCCACCTCGTCGCGGTCGCGGCCCTCTGCCACGGCAGCCTGAAGGCGGTTCAGGGCGTCCACCAGCGTCTGGTGGTCCTCGTCGATCCCTGGGTGCCCGACTGCCAGGGCCTCCTGCCACTCGATGTACGCCATGCCGCCACTCCGCCTCCCAGGTCGGCCGACCCGGTCTGACCAGTGTACTGCAGCGAGACAGGCCTTCCTCCGGATTCCAGGGGGCGGCTCGGTAGACACAAAAAGGCGGCCCGAGGGCCGCCTTTTGGATGTCTCGGAAAAACCTAGCAGGCCTTGATGACCTTGCCAGCCTGGATGCAGGAGGTGCAGACCCGCAAGCGCTTGGGGGCGCCGCTCACCAGGGCGCGAACGCGCTGGATGTTGGGATTCCACCGGCGCTTGGTGATGTTGTTGGAGTGGGAGACATTGTTCCCGAACTGGGGCTTCTTACCGCAAATTTCGCACTGACGGGACATGGGAACCTCATGAGCCAAAAGAGAAAACAAACAAGAGAACCAGTGTATCCGTGCAGGGGCCGAACGCAAGCAGAAAGGATGGCGGGTGGCCCCTGACCCAGAAACCACGAAGAGAAAAGGAGAACCGCGAAACGCGCGAAAAGACGCTAAAAAAAGCTTGGCCACCTGTGCATTCGGGCCCCTTGTGTCCTATGTTGCTAAATTCATTATTTTAATTATTTTAGATTGACCAACCCTTCGTGGCGCCGCCAGCTCGGCCCTCCGAACCTTGATCCCATCCTTTCACGCCCTTTCGCGCCTTTCGCGGTTTCTCTTTTGCAGTTGGAATTCGGGACATCCGCCGCCAGCATGGGGGCATCCCGCTGGAACCCGTATGGTCCACCCCTTCGACCTTCGCCTCTGGGCCCTCGCCTTCACCTTGCTGGACTGGCCTGAGCGCCAGAAAGCCCGGCTCTGGGCGGCCCTCCAGCTGGACCCGGCCCCGGCGCTGGCACCAGAGCAGGTGGGGGCCTTGGAACACCTTGCGGCGTAGCTGCCCCACCTGCGCCAGGAGGCCCTGGACCGGGGCGCCCGCCTCCTGCTGCCTGGCGACGAAGGTGCCGACCCTCTCATCGCCCCCCTGCCCTATCCAGTGGCCCTCTGGGTGCGGGGCAGCCTGCCACCCCCGGGCCTGCGGGTGGCCATCGTGGGCAGCCGTGTGGCCTCCAAGCGGGGATGGGAGCGCACCCGGGCCTGGGCGCGAGCCCTCACGGAGGCGGGTGTGGCGGTGATCTCGGGCCTGGCGCGGGGCATTGACGGGGCCGCCCAGGAGGGAGCCCTGGCGGCGGGCCCCACCTGGGGCGTCATGGGTTCCGGCCTGGATCACCCCTACCCGCCGGAGAACCGGCCCCTCATGGACCGCATGGTGGCGGCGGGAGACGGCGTCCTCACCCCCTTTCCGCCCCAGGCTCCGCCCCTGCGCTGGCACTTCCCCCGTCGCAACTGGCTGTTGGCGGCCTGGACTCAGGGTGTCCTGGTCACGGAAGCCCGGCTGAAGTCCGGCTCCCTGGTGACGGCCCGGCTGGCCCTGGACCTGGGCAAGGAGCTATGGGTCTGCCCCGGCGCCCCGGAGGACCTTTCGGTCGAAGGCCCAAATTTTTTGTTAAGAGAAGGCGCTGCAATGATTTGCCTATCCACAGCCAACCTCCTGGAGGACCTTTCTGCCCTACCGGTCACTTGACAAAGGTGTGCCAATAGGATCCATCCTTAGGCCAGTAGGGAGTCCTCCATTGACCAAGCTCGTGATCGTCGAAAGCCCCTCCAAGGCCAAGACCATCACCAAGTACCTCGGCAAGGGGTACAAGGTGATGGCCTCCGTAGGCCACATCCGGGACCTGCCCCGTAAGCTGGGCGTGGACATCGAGAACGGCTTCCAGGAGGAGTACGAGATCAGCCCGGCCAAGGAGAAGGTGGTCAAGGAGCTTCGTGCCGCCGCCAAGACTGCCGATGAACTGATTCTCGCAACGGATCCTGACCGCGAGGGGGAGGCCATCAGCTGGCACCTGCTGGAGGCCATCAAGCCGCCCAAGAGCCTCCCCGTAAGTCGGGTCCTCTTCAACGAGATCACCCCCGCAGGTATCCAGAAGGCCATGGCCGCGCCCACGGTCATTAATAAGAAGCTGGTGGATGCCCAGCGGGCCCGCCGCGTGCTGGACCGCCTGGTGGGCTACAAGGTCAGCCAGGTGCTCTGGGACAAGGTGCGCCGCGGCCTCAGCGCCGGGCGCGTGCAGAGCGTGGCCGTGCGCATCATCGTGGATCGCGAAAAGGAGATCCTGGCCTTCAACCCCGTCGAATACTGGGTGTTGAAGGGCCGCTTCGCCGCCAAGCTGCCGCCCACCTTCTGGATGAAGCTTGTGAAGCTGGGTGGACAGCCCCTGCAGCTGGGCAACAAGGAAACCAAGCGCCGGGTCGGCGATGGCGTCCAGGCCCAAGATCTGAAGGCGAAGCTGGAGAAAGCCCAGTACACCGTCACGGGCCTGGAGACCAAGGAGAAGAAGCGGAATCCGGCCGCCCCCTTCACCACCGCCAAGCTGCAGCAGGAATCGGCCCAGAAGCTCAAGATGAGCGTGAGCCGCACCATGCAGAACGCTCAGCGACTTTATGAAGGCGTCGACTTCGGCGAAGGCCCCGTGGGCCTCATCACCTACATGAGAACCGACTCGCCGCGCATGGCCCCCGAGGCCGTGGAGGCCACCCGCGAGTTTATCGCCGACAAATACGGCAAGGAATACCTGCCCGCCAAGGCCCGCATCTACACCGGCAAGGCCGGCGCCCAGGACGCCCATGAGGCCATCCGCCCCACGGACATCACCCGCACGCCCGAGAGCCTGCGCGGCCAGTTGGAGCCGGACCAGTTCCGCCTCTACGCCCTCATCTGGCGCCGCACCATGGCCTCGCAGATGGAGGCCGCCCGCTTCGACGAGACCGTGGTTCAGACCGAGGCCACCGCGGGCAAGGACACGGCCCTCTTCGAGGCCAAGGGTGAGATCGAGCGCTTCCCGGGCTGGCTGGCGGTCTACCGCGCCGACAAGACCGAGACCGACGCCGAAGCCATCGCCGATGCCACCAAGGGCCCCGAAGAAGAGGAAGAGGATGACACCCTACTGCCGGCCCTGAAGCTCGGCGAGGCCCTCAAGCTCGAGCAGCTCGACGCGGACCAGCAGTTCACCAAGCCCCCCACCCGCTTCAATGAAGCCACCCTGGTGAAGGAACTGGAAGAGGATGGCATCGGCCGCCCCTCCACCTACGCCAGCATCATCAGCACCATCCAGGACCGCGACTACGTCAAGAAACACGAGGGTCGTTTCAAGCCTACGGATCTGGGCATGACCGTCACGGAGCTGCTGCTGCAGGGCTTCGTGGACCTCATGGATCCCAAGTACACCTCGGGCATGGAGGGCAACCTCGACCGCATCGAGGAAGGCAAGCTCACCTTCAAGAAGGCCATGACGGACTTCTACGGCCCCTTCGAGGAATCCCTGGCCGCCGCCGGCCGGGACATGCAGAACCTGAAGGCCGGCGTGCCCACAGGCGAGGCCTGCCCCAAGTGCGGCACCCGCAAGAAGGGCGCCGGCACGCTGCTCAAGCGCATCGGCCGCAATGGCCTCTTCGTGGGCTGTACGAATTACAGCGCCGAACTCGAAAAGGACAAGTGCGACTACACCGCAGACCTCGAGAAGATGGAAGAGCCCGAAGACGCGCCGGAGTGCCCGCTGTGTGGCACCACCCCCATGAACCTGCGCAAGGGCCAGTGGGGCCCCTTCTGGGCCTGCCCCAACTACCCCAAGTGCAAGGGCATCGTGAAGGCCGACCCCAAGGGCATTCCCGTTCCCGCCGACGAGCCCACCGGGGAGAACTGCCCCAACTGCGGCAAGGGCTTCGTGAAGCGCCATGGCCGCTACGGTGAGTTCGTCTGCTGCATCGACTACCCAGGCTGCAAGACCGTGAAGAAGGAGATCCTGGCCATCCCCTGCCCCAAGTGCGGAGGCGGCATCAGCCCCCGCAAGACGCGCTTCGGCAAGGTCTTCTACGGCTGCACCAACTATCCCAAGTGCGACTTCACCGCCTGGGACAAGCCCGTGCCCGTCACCTGCCCCGCCTGCAAGAACCCCATGATGGGCGAAAAGACCAAGAAGCCCCGTGGCAAGGATCCGATCCAGGTGCTGGTATGCCCCGCCTGCAAGCACGAAGAGCCCATGGGCTGACGTTCAAAACCTTGGCGCCTCCCTGGACCCGGACCCATCTTTAACTCTGGTTCCGGTCCCAGGAGGCTGCCATGCCCGCGATGAACCTGAAGCAATTCCTGAACGAGCAGCGGGTGCCTTTCCAGGTCATCCCGCACCCCGTGGCCTTCACGGCCACCTCCGTGGCTGGGGCGGCCCACATTCCTGGCCGGGAGATGGCCAAGACGGTGGTGGTCGAGCTCGATGGCCACCTAGCCTTGGCGGTGCTGCCCGCCAACCGGAAGCTGGACCTGGAGCGGCTGCGCCAAGGCACCGGGGCCCTGGAGGCCAAGCTGGCCGAGGAGCGGGACTTCATCCCCGACTTCCCTGGCTGTGAGCCGGGCGCCATGCCGCCCTTCGGCCACCTCTTCGGTCTGCCGACCTATGTCGAGCCCCACCTCGCCGCCGACGAGCAGATTGCCTTCAATGCCGGCACCCACACCGAGGTGGTGCGCATGGCCTATGAGGACTTCGCCCGGCTGGCCCACCCACAGCTCCTGCCCATGTAGACCTCCCCTTCTGTCGGGCGGCCCCCAGAGCGCCCCTGGCCTTCAGCTGCCTTTTGCCGCAGAGTCTCCCTATCCACTCGCGGCAGGCAGGGGAGGTCATTCATGGGCGTCAGACAACTCTTCGATCTCTCCGGCAAGGTGGCCCTGGTCACCGGCGGGTCCCGCGGCCTCGGTCTGCAGATGGCGATGGCCCTGGGGGAGATGGGCGCGAAGCTGGCGCTCACGGCGCGGAAGGCCGATGAGCTGGCGCTGGCGGAGGCACGACTGCAGGCCCTGGGCTTCGAGGTGCTGGTCGTGCCGGGCGACCTCGTCAAGGCCGAAGCCATCCCCAGTCTGGTGGACGCGGTGCTGGCCCGCTACGGCACCATCGATATCCTCGTGAACAACGCCGGGGCCACCTGGAGTGCGCCGGCTGAGGCCCTCCCAGTGGAGGCCTGGCGTAAGGTCATGGCCCTCAACATCGACGCCATGTTTGTCCTGAGCCAGGAGGTGGGACGGCGCTGCTTCATGCCCCAGGGGTCAGGCAAGATCATCAACATCTCCAGCATTGCCGGGCTGGCGGGCAACCCGCCGGGCATGACCACCCTGGCCTACAACACCAGCAAGGGCGCGGTGCTGGCCTTCACCCGCACGCTGGCCTCCGAGTGGGGCCCGCACAACATCAACGTGAACGCCATCTGCCCGGGTTTCTTCCCCACGAAAATGTCCGCGGCCTTACTGGAGAAGATCGAAGCGGAGGTCCTGGCCGCCACGCCCCTGGGCCGCCTGGGCGGCGATGCGGACCTCATGGGCGCCGTGGTCTTCCTGGCCTCCGAAGCCTCCCGCCACATGACCGGCCAGCAGCTCATCCTCGATGGCGGACACAGCACGACGTTGTGAACCACCCATGGTCCAGAAACACTGGCCGCAGCCCAACTGCCAGGCACCAAAACCGGAAGAACATTTAACCGGTGAGGAACGGCGAGGAAGCAGAACCAGAAAACCCCGGCGCAGGGATCACTGTTGATCATGTACTCCGCTGGGAATGCGCCCCTTGGGCTGAGATACTGCCCAGATGTCTTCCCCGCCTGACGCCCCGCCACTCCTGGTCCTGCTTCCCGGCATGGACGGGACGGGGATCATGTTCGAGCCCTTCCTGGAAGCACTGGGGAAGTGGCCCACGCGGGTGCTGCGGTACCCGGTGGCTCTGACGTCCTACGCCGACTGCATCACCTTCGCCCGGGACCAGCTGCCTGTGGACCGCCCCTTCCTACTGCTGGGGGAATCCTTCTCCGGGCCTGTGGTCCTGGCCCTGGGGGCGGAGCGGCCCAAGGGGTTGGTGGGCGTGGTCCTCTGTTCGACCTTTGCCCGCAATCCCAGGCCCCACTTGAATTGGCTGGCACCCCTGCTGCGCAACCTGCCGCCCCCGCGCCTGCCCCTGTCCTGGCTGCGGCGCCTGCTGCTGGGCGGGCGCCATGCCGGGGCTCTGGAGCATCTGGTGGACACGATGCTGACCTTCTTCCCGCCGGCCACCCTCAAGGGCCGCCTCCTGGCCGTGAGCACCGTGGATCATACGGATTGCCTAAGGCAGATCGAGGTGCCCCTGCTGGCCCTGGTGGCGGCTCAGGACCGCCTGGTTCCGAAGGCCGCCGCGACCTGGCTTCGCAGCCACGGCCCCACGCTGGACATGGTCCGCCTCCAGGGGCCCCACTGGCTCCTCCAGACCCGGCCCGAGGCCTGCGTGCAAGCCATTCAGGACTTTCTCCAGCGAAATCATGGGCACCCTGAGCCCCCACCACCCAGCCCAATCCGGAGCAGCCGCTGGACCTGAAGGCTGGCCGCCGTTGCTATCCTCTAGCGTGTCCACCCCCATTCCATCCTCCCGCCCCCGGGTCGCCATCGCCGGCACCAGCGGCTTTGTGGGCGCCGCCCTGTGCGAAACCCTGGGAAAGCACTTCGATCTGCGCATCCTCACCCGCTCCATGGCCCGCCGCGCCGTGCGGGAGCAGGACGAGGTGCGGACCTGCGATCACTTCTCGCGCGGGGATCTGGAGGCAGGACTGGAAGGCGTGGACTACGCCATCTACCTGGTACACAACCGCGACCCCTCGGCCCGCCTGGACCAGGCCCTGAGCCGGGACATGGACCTGCTCGTGGCGGACAACTTCTCCTGGGCGGCCCAGCGCAATGGCGTCAAGCAGCTGGTCTACCGGGCGCCCCTGCTGAGTCATCCCGACCGCCCCACGGCCCGGGATGCCCGCGAGCTGGAGGAAGTCCTGGGCAGCCATGGCGTCCCCCTCACGGTGCTGCGCACGGGCCTGGTGATGGGCCCCGGGGGCGAGCTGTCCAAGCTGCTGGTGCGCCTGGTGGAGCGCATGCCGCACCTGCCCCTGCCGCGGCTGGCGGAGCATGCGGTCCGCCCCCTTCCCCTGGAGGCTCTGCTGGCCGCCTTCCGACACTGTGTGGGGAATCCAGACACCTTCGGCGGCACCTTCGACATCTTCGGGCCCGAGCCGGTGACGTTGCGCCAGATGCTGGAGGACACGGCCACCCACCTAGGCCGGAAGGCCCACTTCAGGCCCTGGCCAGGCATGCCTGAGGGCCTCTTCGCCGCCCTGCTGCGGGTGGTGCATCCCTCCCTCCACCCGGTCTTTCGCACCTACCTGCTGGACCACTTCTCTGCGGGCACCCAGGGCCAGGACAATCCGGTCATGCGCGCCGCCACCCTGAACTGGACGCCCTTCCGCGAGACCCTGGAAGCGTCCCTTCGGGCCATGACGGCCCCCCAGCCCCAACGGCGCCAGGATGACGAGATCCTCCGCCAGTCGGGGCGGGTGCGTTCCATCCAGCGCCTGCGCCTGCCCGCAGGACGCAACGCCGAGTGGATGGCGGAACGATACTTCCCCTGGCTGGGCACCCTCATGAAGGTGGCAGTCACCACCGACCGCCAGGAGGACGGCTCCTGGACCGTGCGTCAGAAACCATGGGGCCCTTTGCTGCTGCGCCTGGACTTCAAGCCGACCCACAGCTCGCCGGATCGCCGCATGTATTTCATCACCGGCGGAGCCCTGGCGCGGGTCCTGGGCGGCCGCACGGCCCGCCTGGAATTTCGTGATCTGCTGGGAGGCCGTTTCAACCTGGTGGCCATCCACGACTTCAACCCGGCCTTGCCCTGGTTCTTCTACCGCGTGACCCAGGCCCTCATTCACGGCCTGGTCATGAAGGGTTTCCAGGGCCACATGGAGGAAGCCAGCGAGGGTGAGGCCCCGCTCTGAGGTCGATTTTCACATCGGTATACTGAGCCTGGGATCCACCCACTCAGGACTGCCATGGTTTGGAACGACGTACGCCTGATCCACAGCCAGGCTCCTCTGGTCCACAACATCACGAACTACGTGGTGATGAACACCACGGCCAATGCGCTGCTGGCCGTGGGCGCCTCTCCGGTCATGGCCCACGCCCTTGAGGAAGTGGAGGAGATGACCGCCCTGGCATCGGCCCTGGTATTGAACATCGGCACCCTCAGCGGGCCCTGGGTGGAGGCCATGGTGCTGGCGGGTCGTGCCGCCCAGCGGAAGGGCATCCCCACGGTGCTGGATCCCGTGGGCGTGGGGGCCACCACCTTTCGCACCCGCACGGCCCAGCGCCTGCTGGAGGAGACCGGCCCCCGCCTCATCCGCGGCAACGCCTCGGAGATCCTGGCCCTGGCCAACCTCGGCGGCGGCACCAAGGGCGTGGACGCCACCGACCCCGTGGAGGGCGCCCTGGAGGCGGCCCGACAGCTCTCCTCGCGCTGGAACTGCGTGGTGACTGTGAGTGGCCCCGTGGACCTCATCGTGCAAGGCGAGCGCCTGGCCCGCATCCACAACGGCGATCCCATCATGGGCCGCATCACGGGCATGGGTTGCACAGCCACGGCCCTCATGGGCGCCTTCGCCGCCGTAAACCCGGATCCCTTCCGAGCCGCTGTGGACGCCATGGTGGTGCTGGGCGTGGCGGGTGAGCTGGCCCGCGAGCACAGCCAGGGCCCCGGCAGCTTCCAGGTGGCCCTGCTGGACCAGCTGGCCTCCTTGCGCCAGGAGGATCTGGAGCGACTCGCCCGGATCGAGGGGCTCGGATGAATGCCACCGCCGCGCCAGAACCCGCCGCCCACTCCAAGGGTCCGTTCAGTGGCCCCCTGGAGGTGCTGCTGGTGGACGACGACCCCCTCATCCAGATCACCATGGGCATGATGCTGGAGGCCCTGGAGCACCGGATACGGGTGGCTTCCAGTGGCGAGGGCGCCCTGAGGCTCGTGGAGGAGGGCTACCTTCCGCAGGCGGTGATCATGGATTTGAACATGCCAGGTCTGGGTGGCCTGGGCACCCTGCCCCGCCTGCGCGAACTCTGCCCCGGGGTGCCGGTCTTCCTGGCCACGGGCCGCGTGGACGATCAAGCCCACAAGGTCATAGCGACCCATGCTGGCGTCACCCTGCTGGCCAAGCCCTTCGGCATCGAGGAACTGCAGCAACAACTGGCGGGCGTGCCCAGGGGCTGACTGGACGCCACGGGAGTACAACCACACTCGCGGAGAAAACTGGACTCTGCGAGTGTGGTTTTCAGTTTTTGAGCTACTTCGCAGGTTTCAAGGTCCAGAAGGCGGGATCGCTGGCCAGGGTTTTCGGGCCCACGAAGCTGAGCTTGGGATTGAAGGAGAACAGCTGGTTCTCCACGGCGTTCACGTCCTCGGAGAAGACCTTCGACATGGTCTTCTGCCCCTCCTCGCCCAGGGCCTCCTGGAAGGCCTTGTCGGCGGCGTCGGTAGCGTCAAGCTCCGCCAGGGACTTCAGGGGCCGCAGCACCAGGTAGGAGGGCGAGCCCATGCCCGCTGTGACCTCGTAGAAGGCGAAGGAGGCTGGATACTCACTCTTCTTGTAGGCTGCCATGGCCGCCTTCACCCCGTCCTCGAAGGAACGCCAGTGACCCTGCTTGATGCGGAAGGTGCGGATGCGGAAATAGCGCATCTTGCCAATCTCCACGTCGGGCCCATAGCTCAGCTCTTTGCGGTACTTGGCCAGGATGGTCCGGACACCCGTCAGGTGCTCGCCGTCCGCCTGGGAGATGGTGTCGATCTCCTTTTTCGCGGCCGGATTCTTGTCCAGCTCATTCTGCTTGGCTTCATAGTCCGCGTAGGAGCCGTACGACATGAGGAACCAGGCCTCCGAGGGGCCCGTGACAGAGCTCATGCCCAGGTAGTAGTCCGTGGACTTGGCCTTCCGCATGATGCGGGACCAACTGGATTCGGTGGCGGCATGGGCGGCGCCATGCCCTGGTTTCAGCTCCTCCCGGGCGATCTGGATCAACGGGGGCGGCGGCATGGGACCGCTCTGGGCCACCAGGGCCGTGGCCGCGAGGCCTAACAGCGTGCTGCGGAAGAAGGACTGGGTTGCGTGCGGCATGGGGCCCACCTCCAGAGGGCGGTCCTGAAGGTAGTCGCACCCATAGAAATTTAAAAGATTTTAATTGTTGTAACAAGCTTGACTGATCGAATTAATACTATTTTTAACAAAAGACTTCCTTGAATTACAGCACTTTGTTCGCCACGCTGTGGCAGCATCCATCGCTTGTTTTACCGCAGAGGATGCCTAGGACGCAGAGGGGCCTGGGTCTTTCTCTGCGCCCTCTGCGGTTAGATTTTTTCATCCAGCCAAACCCTGAACTCCCGGATTCTCAGTACCCCAGCCCCGCCACGGACTCCAGCTCGGCCAGCCAGGGGGCGCGCTCAGCCTGGGTCACGAAGGCGGCTTCGAGGCTGTTGCGGGCCAGGGTGGTCAGGTCAGCGCGGCTGAGGTCCAGGGCCTCTGCACTCGCCAGGAAGTTCTGACCGAGGTAGCCACCGAAGTAGGCGGGGTCGTCGGAATTGAGGGTGATGCAGAGCCCCTTGTCCAGCAGCGCCTTGAGGTTGTGCTGGGCCAACTCCGGGAAGACCCGCAGCTTGACGTTGGAGAGGGGACACACCGTGAGGGGCACTCGCTCCCGCACCAAGCGCTCCAACAAGAGCGGATCTTCCGCCGAGCGCACGCCATGGTCCACTCGCTCGATGCGCAGGAGGTCCAGGGCCTCCCAGACATACTCCGGGGGGCCCTCCTCGCCCGCATGGGCCACCAGACGCAGGCCCAGGTCATGGCAGCAGGCGAAGACCCGCTCGAACTTGGAAGGCGGATGCCCCAGCTCCGAGGAGTCCAGGCCGACCCCGTGGAAGCGGTGGTGGTGGGGCTGGGCCTGCTCCAGAGTCTCGAAGGCTTCCGCTTCCGAAAGGTGGCGCAGGAAACAGAGGATGAGGCGCGAAGTGATGCCCAGGCGCTCCCGGGCCGCGGTGGCGGCCCGCTCCAGGCCATCCAGTACCGTCTCGAAGGCGACACCTCGGGCCATGTGGGTCTGGGGATCGAAGAACAGCTCCGCGTGCACCACCCCATCCGCTGCGGCCCGCTGGAAGTAGGCCATGGCCAGGTCGAAGAAGTCCTGTTCGTGGAGGAGGGCCGCCGCCCCGGCGTAGTAGATGTCCAGGAAGGACTGCAGGTCCGTGAAAGCGTAGGCCGCCCGCAGTTCCTCCACGCTGCCGTAGGGCAGTACCACGCCGTTGCGCCGGGCCAGCTCGAACATCAGCTCCGGCTCCAGCGAGCCCTCGATGTGCAGGTGCAGCTCCGCCTTGGGCAGGCGCCGGATGAACGTCTCCAGGTCCATGATGTCCCTTTTCTGATCTACTTCCCCGGTAGCTTCGACGCCACGCCCTGGACGAAGTAGTCCATCTTCTCCAGGTCGTGATCGGAGATGGTCTGGCCTGCGGGCAGGCGCACCTTGCCATCCTGATCCACCACGGGGCCCGTGAAGGGATGCAGCTTGCCAGCCACGATCTGGGCCTCCAGGTGCTTGACCATGGCCTGGACGTCCTTGGGCACCGCGGCGCTCATGGGGCCCATTTTGATGAAGCCGTCCTTGAGGCCGCCCCAGACACTGCCGCTCTTCCACTGCCCCGCCAGCACGTCGCCCACCACCTTGGTGTAGTAGTCACCCCAGGTCAGGATGGTGCCGCCCACCTGGGCCTTGGGGCCGTACTTGGACTCGTCGGAGTTGTAGGCGAAGACCTTCACGCCCTTCTCCTCGGCGGCCTGGTTGGCAGCGGCGGAGTCGGTCTCATGGGTGAGTATGTCCGCGCCCTGTGCGATGAGGGTCAGGGCCGCCTCGCGCTCCTTGCCCGGGTCGAACCAGGAGTTCACCCACACCACGCGCATCTCGGCCTTGGGGTTGACGCTGCGCATGCCCCGCAGGAAGGCGTTGATGCCCATGACCACTTCGGGGATGGGATACGAGGCCACGTAGCCGGCGATGTTCGTCTTCGTGAGCTTGCCCGCCAGAACGCCGTTGAGGTAGCGGCCCTCATAGAAGCGGCCGTTGTAGATGCCCATGTTGGGGGCGGTCTTGTAGCCGGTCGCGTGCATGAATACCGTGTTGGGGAACTGCTTGGCCACGTTGAGGCAGGGGTTCATGTAGCCGAACGAGGTGGCGAAGATGACCTTCGCTCCGCCCTGGGCCATCTCACGGATCACACGCTCGGAGTCGGCACCCTCGGGCACGTTCTCCACGAAGCGGGTCACCACCTTGCCCTTGAGATTCGCCTCCATCTGCCGGCGCCCCAGGTCGTGCTGGAAGGTCCAACCCGAGTCCCCCACGGGTCCAACATAGACGAAGCCCACCTTCACGGGTTCCGGGGGCGGTGCGGCCCCGAGGGCGGTGGTTGCCAACAGCGCAGCAGCCAAAGTGGTGCGGACGAGATCACGGGTGCTCATGCGAGTCCTCCTGGGTTGAAGATCGATTTCGGAGCTATTGACGACCAGCTTGTTCTCTTCCTGGCGAAACATCCAGGGACCTTGTGATCAATGGAACTTCAGTCCCCCTGGCGGTCCGAAGTCTTGAACATCCGGTAGAGCAGCAAGTCATAGAGGATCTTCAGGCCCCCGGCCAGAAAGAAGGGTGCCCCGGCCAGGGCCGGTAGGGCGAGTAGCGGGGCGGCCAGCACGGGGGAGATGGCGGCCCCCGTGGTGCGGGCGATGCCGGTGACCCCCGCAGCGGCGGAGCGCTCGTCCGGCGCCACCACGGCCATGGTGTAGGCCTGGCGCACGGGCACGTCCATCTGAGAAATACTGAAGCGCAGCAGTAGCATGGCCACGGCCAGGGGCAGGTTCGGCATGAGGGGCACCAGAATCAGCAGCACATTTGACGGGATGTGCGTGTAGACCATGGTGCGGATGAGGCCAATGCGCTTCGACAGCTTCACGGCATAGAGGGCCGAGAGCCCCGCCAGCAGGTTGGCCGCGAAGAAGATGGTCCCCAGCTGGCCTGGCGAGGTGCCGAACCGCTTGTGGAACCAGTAGGCCACCAGGCTCTGGATGACGAAGCCGCCAGCGAAGGCGTCCAGTGAGAATAGGGCCGAGAGGCGCAGCACCACCCCCTTGGAGGCATGCAGGCCCCAGCGCCCGGCCTGGGCAGCGGCAGAGGGAGCCTCAATGCGAGGCGAGAGCCAGGCAAAGAGCAGGGCCAGCAGCAGGCCCACGGTGGCGTAGGCCAGCACCAGCACCCGGTAGCTGGCCACGGGAGCCAGGCCCTCGGCCTGGAGCCCCTGGGCGGACCAGCCCCCGGCCAGGGCCCCCAGGGCCGTGGCGAAGGCGCCGGTGAGGTGGTACCAGGCGAAGACGCCCGTACGGCGCTCCTCCAGCAGCACCTGGGACAGGGCGGCCTGCTCGATGGCCAGGAATGGACCCACCTCGTTGCCCGAGGGGCTGATGACACCCAGGGTGGCCGCCACCACCAGCACCCAGAAACTGCCGCTGAGGGCGAAGGGCAGGCCTGCCAGGATCATGAGCAGGGCGCCCAGGATCAGCATCCGCTTCCGTCCCAGGCGATCCGCCCGCAGGGTGATGGCCAGGGAGATGAGGGCATCCCCCACCAAGGTGAGGGTGAGGAGCAGGCCGATGCGCCCCTCCCCGAAGCCCAGACCCGCCAGGTAGAGCACCAGCACCACGGAGAGGAAACCGTAGGCGAACATTCGCGCCGCCCGCGCCAGGAAGAGCAGGCGGCCGTCAGGACCGAGCAAGGCGGAAGGGGACATGGGAGCTCATTCTAGGCCCATCCCAGCAGGTGCGACCTCAGTCCCCCAGGAAGGGCTCCAGGTTGGCGCGCAGCTCCTTCATGCCGAAGGGCTTGGGGAGCAGGTGGACGAAGGGGTGGGCCCGGACCAGATCCTGGGCAGTCTGGTCTGCCCGACCCGTGGCCAGGAGCACCGGCACCGTGGGCAGCAACTGGCGCAGGATGGGCAGGGTACCGGCCCCACCCAGGCCCGGCATGTTCATGTCGAGGATCACCAGGTCGGGCCGGGCCCCGGCCCGGATCGCCGCCAGGGCCTCCTCCCCGCAGAGGGCAGAGGTGGTCTGGTGCCCCAGGAAGCCCAGCATGCTGTTGATGGAACTCTGGATGAGGTCGTCATCGTCCACCAGCAGCACCTGCAGTCGTCCCCGAGAGGCCGCCGCGGCCTGAGCGCCGGAACTCTCCCGGGTGCCTGCAGGCAGGTCCTGGGCGGGGAAGCGCAGGGTCACGCACGTGCCCAGGCCGGGCTCACTGTGGAGTTGCATCTCGCCCTGGTGGTTCTTCACAGTGCGGTACACGATGGAAAGACCCAGCCCCGTGCCCTTGCCCACTTCCTTGGTGGTGAAAAAGGGATCCAGGGCCTTGTCCAGGATGTCCGTGGCCATGCCCATGCCTGTGTCCTGCACCTGGACCTCCACCCAGTCCGGGTTGAGGTTCCGGGTGCGGAGGGTGAGGGTGCCCCCCTCGGGCATGGCGTCCACGGCATTGACGCAGAGGTTCATGAAGGCGTGGGTGAGGGCCCCCGCATCTCCCAGGACGCCGCGCAGGTCCGGGCTGAAATCCAGAATGAGGCGGACCTGGGCCAGGGTGGTGTGCTCCAGCAGGAGGACTTCCTCCTGGAGGAGGATGTTCAGGTCCAGGGCCCGCTCCTCTGCCACGTTCTGCCGGGCGAAACTGAGCAGGCTCTTGAGCAGATTCCCGCCCCGCTCTGCGGCCTGGATGATGGTGCCGAAGGCGCCCCGGGCGGGGCTCTCCAGCGGCAGGTCCTCCTGGTGGGCCGAGGCCAGGCCCAGGATGGCCCCCAGCACGTTGTTCATGTCATGGGCCAGGCCCCCGGCCAGGCTGCCCAGGCTTTCCATCTTCTGGGCCTGGTGCAGCTGGGCCTCGAGGATGCGCTGCTGCTCCTCGGCCTCGCGGCGTTTGGTGACGTCCGTGATGATGCCCACCAGGGCCCGTAGGCTGCCGTCGGGGTTCTCCATGCGCCGCCCCGAGAGGTGGCCCCAGAAGGTGGTGCCGTCCCCCCGCAGGAACCTCCGCTCCACGGACACGAAGCTGATCTCCCCGGTGATTATCATGCGCATGCGCTGGTCGCCCGTGACCTTCTCGGAGGGGTCCAGGTGATCCGGGTAGGTGGTCCCAATGACGGCTTCCAGGGGCAGGCCGAAGAGGTCCGCCATGCACTGGTTGGCGAAGGTGATGACGCCCTGTTCCGACACCAGGATGATGCCTGCCTTGGAGGCCTCGAAGATGACCCGCAGCTTCTCCTCGTTCTCCCGGAAGGCCTCTTCGGCCCGCCGGGTCTCGGTGATGTCGTGGGCCACTCCCATGAACTGTGGGCTTCCATCCGGGGCGCAGACCCGGGTCCCGTTGGCCAGGAACCAGCGCCAGCTGCCATCTGCATGACGGACCCGGTAGGGCGGGCTGGTCTCTGCTTGTCCACGGCTCAAGATCCGGCCCAGGTAGGCGGCACAGGGCGCCACGTCCTCCGGGTGGACGAAGGGGGCGAAGGGCTGTCCAAGAATGGCGCTGACTGGATAGCCGAAATGCCGCTCCCAGGCTGGGGAGGCGAAGACGAAGGTGCCGTTCGCAGCCAGCACGAAGATCACATCGATGGACTGCTCCACGTAGGACTGAAAGGTGGCCTCGCTGCCCAGGAGCTGCTCCTGGATGTGCCGCTGCTCCGTGAGGTCCGTGATGAAGGCCAGAGTGCCGAGCCCACCTTCCAGGGGCACCGTGGTGGGATGGACCTTCATGGGGAAGGTGCTCCCGTCCAGGCGGCGGCCCAGCGTCTCGTATTCCAGGAGACCCTGCCCGCCCTGTTCCCGCTCCCGGTTGCGGGCCCGGACCAGGTCCCGTTGGCTTTCGGCAATGTTCTCCATCAGGGAATGGCCCAGGAGATCCTCGGGGCTGTCCGCCCCAAAGAGGCGCACATAGGCTGCATTGACCTGAAGATACCGGCCCCCCTGGCTGAGGGCGATGCCGATGGGCGCCGACTCCAGGGGCAAAGTGCCCCAGCCTGGCGAAGTGAGCTGGGCAGTCTGAGGATCTGGAGGTTCGGGAGGAGCCATGGCGGAAGCCAGCTGGAAGGGGTTGTCTTCAATGTCGACCGGGCGGGCCCAGTCCTGGAATTTGGTCTGCGGTGAAGGACTCCCAGG
The DNA here is from genome assembly GCA_903913215.1 of uncultured Holophagaceae bacterium. Lineage (GTDB taxonomy): Bacteria > Acidobacteriota > Holophagae > Holophagales > Holophagaceae > Geothrix. The sequence continues at coordinate 80,084 of CAIWKE010000028.1, read as the reverse complement.
ATATTCGCAGTGGCCCAGCTCCGGGGGGAATCGGCGATACTTCAGTCATGCCTGCACTTTCCCGCCCCGCCCTGCGCTGGACCGCCCTCACCTTCCTCTGGGGGCTGGTGGGCGCAGTGCTGTGGCTCACGGCGGTGCAACTCTTCCTGGTGGCCCTGAACCCCTTCTGCCACCTCCAGAAGCCACGGGTGGCGCACCTGAGCGTGGTGAGCGTGGACCGCAATCAGGACAGCGCCATCACGGACTATGTCAGCGCCAAGCAGGGCGATCGGAACCGGGTGCTGGTCATGTCCAAGGCCGAGGCCGCCAGCCTGGAGCCGGAGGAGGAGGTCTGGATCCTGGACGCCTGGTACGAAGACAACCTGCGCCCCACCCAGTTCCGCCTGAACCCCCAGCGCATTCTGCTGGAATACCCTTGGCTGCTGCTACTGCCCGCGGCCTTCGGGCTCTGGCGCGTGCGCAAAGCGCGGGTGCTGGCCGAGGCCGAGCCCCCGCCGCCGGTGCGCCGCACCTTCACGGACGACTTCCACCTGCGGGCCCAGCGCTTCGCCAACCCGACCGCCGCACCGCCCGCCACGCCCCCTGCCGACGATCCACCGGAGACCCCTTGATGGACATCCAGCTCTCCCCCGCCACCGAAAAGCGCCTGCAGCCCGCCATCCAGCGCTTTGTCTCCGAGGAATACGGCGAAAGCATCGGCGAGCTGGGAGCCAGCACCTTCCTCCGGTTCTGCCTGAAGGAGATCGGCCCCAGCATCTACAACCAGGCCATCAGTGACGCCCAGGGCTGCCTCCAGGAGCGGGTCACGGACCTGGAGAACATCTGCTTCGCCGAGGAGACCAGCTACTGGGACAAGAAGAAGGGCATTGCCCGCAAGCCGGACCTTCGGCGTTAGGATCCCTGAACAGGTACCCCATGCCCCACTGCCTTCTTGAAGCCTCTGCCAACCTCCCGGACCAGCCCGACTGGGTGGAGGTGCTGGGCTCCGTGAACCAGGCCCTGGTGGCCACAGGACTCTTCGTGGAGGCGGACATCAAGAGCCGCCTGCTGCGACATGACACCTTCGTGGTAGGGGACGGAGATCCCCAGCGGGCCTTCGTGACCCTCAACGTCCAGATCCTGGGCGGCCGCACGGATGAAGTGAAGGCCCAGCTCACGGAGTCCCTGCTGCCCGTGCTGGCCCGGCACTTCCCCCGCGCCTTTGCGGAGCGGATCTTCAGCCTCACGGTCCAGATCACGGACATCCACCGTCCCAGCTACCGCCGCCAGCTCAGCTAGTCCCGTTTAGGAGTCCCCGTGGCCGATGCCATCACCCCCCGCCAACTGACCCTGCTGCAGGTGGTGGCCAAGCATCCGGACGTGCCCCGGGACCACCTGGTGAAAGCCGGGGCCACGGACGCGGACTTGATGTACCTCGAGAGAAACGACCTCATCCGCGAGCGGGCCATCGGCTGCTACCGCGTGTCCCACCTGGGCACGATCGTCCTGAAGCGGAGCCTTTGAGGCCCCAAGGAGTTCCCATGAGCCTGCTCACCCGCGCCGAAGCCACCCGCTACGAAGAGACCAGCCGCCACGCGGACGTCATGACCTTCATCGCCGGGCTGGCGGCCAAGGGCGACCGTCGCCTGCACATCAGCAGCTTTGGCGAGAGCCCCCATGGCCGGGAGCTGCCGCTGCTGGTGCTCTCCGCCCACGGGGCCACCACACCCGAGGGGGCCCGGGCCCTGGGCCTGCCCGTGGTGCTGGTCATCAGCGGCATCCACGCTGGCGAGGTGGAGGGCAAGGAGGGCTGCCTCATGCTGGTGCGGGACCTCCTGGAGAACAAGCCGGGCCTGGACGCGGATCAGCTCCTGGCCAGCCTCACCTTGGTGGTGGTGCCCCTCTTCAACCCCGATGGCAATGACGCCATCGATCCAGGGAATCGACGCCTGCACCTGCCCAAGCTGGAGGGCCAGCTGGGTCCGGACAGCGGCGTGGGCACCCGCGTGAACGCCGCCAAGATCAACCTGAACCGCGACTACATGCGGCTGGAAGGCGAAGAGATGCGCCTGCTCCAGAGCCGCGTCTGCCAGCCCTGGGCCGCGGACCTCACCATCGACAACCACGCCACCAACGGCTCCATCCACCGCTTCTCCATGACCTACGATGTGCCGCACACCGTTGAAACGGGCCGCCGAGAACCCATCGAGTTCATGCGGGAGCGTCTGCTGCCGCCGGTCACCGCCGCCCTCAAGGCCAACCACGGCCTGGACTCGGGCTGGTACGGCAACTTTGTGGAGGACGAGCGCGCCATCGATGCTGAGCGCGATGCGGAGCCCGGTGCCCCGGTGCGCGAAGGCTGGATGACCTATCCCCACCACCCCCGCTTCGGCGGCAACTACCGGGGCCTCACCAGCCGCCTGGATCTGCTGCTGGAGTGCTACTCCTACATCCCGTTTTCCGAGCGGGTCCGCACCGCCTACGCCTTCATGCTGGAGACCTTCCGCTTCGTGGCCGCCCACCGGGACGAGGTGCTGCAGACCGTGGCCCTGAGCCAGGTGCCCCGGGACCGCATGGCCATCCGCTACGGCCTGGAGACCTTTGCCCGGCCCATCGAGATCCTCACCCGCCTGCCCCGCACACTGGAAGGTGCGCCCACCCGCGTGACCATCCCCCACTTCGCCCGCTTCGTGGGCACCCGCATCATTGACCGTCCCGAGGCCTACCTGGTGCCCGCCACCATGGCCGCCCACCTGCGCAAGCACGGGCTGAGTGCCCAGGAGGCCATCGGCACCTTCGAGGTGGAAGTGCCCCGGGTGGAGAGCCTGGGCTCAGAGGGCGGCCGCGCCATCCTCGAGGCCGCCAAGGTGGGCGAACTGGAGGTCTCCTGGCACACCGAGCCCCGCCCCGCCCCGGCAGGCTGGGCCCTGGTCCCCACGGACCAACCCCTGGCCGCCATCGCCGCCTACCTCTGCGAACCCGAGAGCGACGACGGCGCCTTCGAAAACGGCCTCCTGCCCGCACCCAAGGTCGGAGATGAACTGCCCCTCTGGCGCGTGCGCAGCCTGGGCTGAATAAAAACAACTGATCACCACCAGTTTTCAGTTTTCAGCAAGTAGCCCCAACGGCTTCACCGGTGCGGGGGCACTGTTCGCCGATTGACGCTCACCTGCTGAGCCGATGCTCCGTAGCTTGGGGACACCTGGAGTCGCCATGTCCCTGCTCGCCCCCACCCACCCTGGTTTCTTCGAGGTTCTGGCCACGCGCCGGGCCTACACCACCCTGGCCTACCTGCTGCTCAGCCTGGGCACGGGCATCCTGGCCTTCACCTACGCGGTGACGGGCCTCTCCCTGAGCCTAGGCCTGGCCATCCTCGTCATCGGCATTCCCGTGGCCCTGACCTTCCTGGCGGGCACGCGCCTGCTGGCCGTGGGTGAGGTGCACCTCTTGAGGATCCTTGTGGCTGACGAGGATGAGCGGGATGCATCGGAGGCGCCAGCCCTCCTGCCCGCAGGGGAGGGCTTCCTGGCCCGCTGGACCACCCTCCTCAAGGATCGCCGCACCTGGACCAGCCTGCTCTACTTTGTGCTGCTCCTGCCCTTGGGCATCGCCTACTTCACCAGCCTGATCACGCTGCTCGCCGTGGGCCTGGGCCTGCTAGCCGTGCCCATCGCCAGCCTCTTCCATGCCACAGGCGGGATCAGCCTCGACGTTGGCCCCCAGGCCTGGAGCACCGCACACCCCACCCTCACCGCCCTGCTCTGCGGCTTGGCGGGCCTGGGCCTCCTGCCTATGAGCCTCCACCTGGCCCTGCTCCTGGGCCGCTTCCAGGTCTGGCTCGCCAAGCAGCTGTTGGTGCGGAGCTGAGCCCCGCCTCTTTCAAGGGAGATCCCATGAACACGCTCGGCAATCAGCGCCCCACCAGGACTGAGGAATTCAAGCTGGAGGGGGGCAAGGTCCTGGACAAGATCAAGGAGCTCATCCACCAGGGCAATATCCGGCGCATCACGATCAAGAACGAAGAGGGCAAGACCCTCATCGAGATCCCGCTCACCATCGGCCTGGTGGGGGCGGCCCTGCTCCCGGTCTTCGCCGCCGTGGGCGCCCTGGCCGCTGTGGCCTCGCGGATGGTGGTCAGTGTGGAGAAGCTTGAAGAGGACTGAGCGGCGCTTCGGGTTTTTGGGCCATCGGTGACCGCCGTCCCTTGCGGGTGGGCCTGCTGACGCGGGACCATGGCCCATGCTCGAAGCCTGGCTCAACCATCCCCACGCGGCCCCCTGGCTGGTGGTCATGTGGATCGCGGGGCTGCTGGGCTCCCTGGGCCACTGCGCGGGTATGTGCGGTCCCATCGTGGCGGCCTTCGGGCTGAGCCAGGCCAAGCAGGGCGGCCGCATGTGGACGCGGCACCTGCGCTTCCAGCTGGGCCGCATCAGCACCTACACGATCCTGGGCGCCCTCATCGGCTTCCTCGGGGGCTTCGCCCGCCTGCAGACGGTTCAGGACATGCACGCCTGTTGCCGCCCGGATGGCGCGGCCCTCATCGCCGCCCAGGCCTGGCCCTGGCAGGTGTGGGTGAAGCTGGGTATCGGCGCCCTCATGCTGCTCATGGGCCTGGTCATGGCTCTGGGGGGCCGGGCGGACGCCCTCATGGAGTTCAAGCTGCCCAAGGTGCTCCAGCGCCTGTTGGGCAAGGGCCTAGCCCTGGGCACCCTGCCCTACGCCCTGGGCATGCTCTGGGGCCTCATTCCCTGCGGCCTCGTCTACATGATGCTGCTGCGCACCCTGGATGCTGGGGACTGGAAAATGGGCGCCGCGGGTATGGCCGCCTTCGGCCTGGGCAACGCCCCCCTCCTGCTGGGCCTGGGCCTCGCCAGCACCCGCCTCAGCCAGGCCTGGAAGGCCATCCTCCTGCGCCTGGGGGGCCTCCTGGTGGCGGGCATGGGTGCCTACATTCTCTGGCAGGCCGTGACCCTGCTGCGCCTTCAGGCGGCGGGCTGAGGGCAGTGCGGCTCAACCCTGTTGTCGCCCCAACCGCATGGAGTTGCCGATGACGGAGAGGCTGGACAGCACCATGGCACCGGCGGCGAGGATGGGATTGAGGATGCCGGTCATGGCCAGGGCGATGCCGAGGGTGTTGTAGAAGAAGGCCCAGAAGAGGTTCTGCTTCAGCACCCGTACCGTGAGCGTGGCTAGGCGGAAGATGCTGGTGATGCGGCTGAGAGAGTCCCGCATGAGCACCACCGGGGCGGCGTGGGTGGCCAGGTCGGCGCCGGAGCCCATGGCGATGCCCAGGTCCGCGGCGGCCAGGGCCGGGGCGTCGTTCACTCCGTCACCAACCATGGCCACAACCTTGCCCTCAGCCTGGAAGCGCCGCACGGCCTCGGCCTTTTCGGCGGGGGCCACGCCGCCCACCCAGGCGTCCACACCCACGGCGCGGGCCACACGCTCGGTGGTAGCAGGAGAATCGCCGGACAGGAGCACGGTACGAATGCCCCGGGCGCGCAGCTCCGCGATGACCTCAACCGCCTCGGCACGGGGGCGGTCGCCGAATGCCAGGGCACCCACGCAGGTGCCATCCACCGCCGCGAAGGCCACCGTGAGGCCTTCCGCTTCCCAGGTCGCGGCCTGGGCGTCGAGTTCCAGTCCCAGGGCAATGCATTCCGCAGCCAACAGCTTCCGGTTGCCCACGGCGACGCAACGATCCGCCACCCGACCTGACAGCCCAAGGCCTGCCCGCACTTCGATATCCGAGGCGTCAAGCCGTGCAACTCCCTGGTCGGCGGCATAGCGGCCTATCGCATGGGCCAGGGGGTGCTCGGAATAGGATTCCAGACCAGCTACCAAGTCCAGGTGGTCCAATGCCGCGTGACGCACGCGGAAGTCGCCTTCGGTGAGAGTGCCGGTCTTGTCCAGCACCAGCAGGTCCACCTTGCGAAAGGTCTCCAGCACACGCACATCGCGGATGATGATGCCCTGCCGGGAAGCGCTGCCGATGGCAGCCGTGGTGGCCAGTGGGGTGGCGATGCCCAGAGCGCAGGGGCAGGCGATGACCAGCACCGCAATGCCCCGCAACAGGGCCTCGGTGGGGTGGAGTCCCCGGCCCAGGCAGACGACCACCGTCACCAGAGCCAAGCCCAGCACCACGGGGATGAAGATGCGGGAGACCTGGTCCACGGTGCGTTCCAGGGGGCTCTTGCTGGCCAGGGCCCCCTGCACGGACTTCACGATCTGGGCCAGGGTGGAGTCCTCGCCGGCCCGGGTGACACGGACCTCCAGAACCCCGGAGGTGTTGAGGCTGCCGCAGACCACGGCGCTGCCCACGGTCTTGGCCCGGGGGTCGGCCTCGCCGGTGACCACGGCCTCGTCCACGGCGGAGCTGCCCGCGACCACTACGCCATCGGCGGGAATGCGCTCACCGGGCTTCACGAGGAAGACCAGGCCTGGCTCCAGGGCCTCGATGGCCACGAACCGCTCCTGGCCCTCGATGCGCAGCCGGGCCTTGCGGGGCAGCAGGCGGTGGAGCATGGCGATGGCGCGGGCGCTGCGGTCCTTGGCTCCCCGCTCCAGAGCCTTGCCCGCCAGGACCAGGGTGACGATGGCGCAGGCCGTGTCGAAGTAGTAATGTCGCCCGCCCTGGAAGGCCTGCACAGAGCTGTACAGGAAGGCCGCCAGAACGCCGGTGGAGATGAGGGCCTCCATGCGCAGAGTGCCGCGCTTCAGCCCAAACCAGGCAATGCGGTGGATGGGCCAGGCGGAGTAGAGCACCGCTGGCAGGGCCAGGCCCATGAGGATGAAGGGGATGAAGCTCTGGGCCCAGCCGGCGATGTGCTCCCAGTAGCTGGCGTAGATGACCAGGCTGAAGAGCATCACGTTCATCCACATGGCTCCGGCGATGCCCAGACGCAGCACCATGTCCTGCCACTCGCGGCGCGCCCCCTCCTGCTCAGTGCCGAACTCCGCGGCCCGATAGCCCAGGGCTTTCACGCGCTCGGGGATCACATCCGGGGGCAGCAACTGGGGACAGTAGGTGACCTTCAGCAAGTCCGAGGTGAACAACACCTCCGCCGTCACGATGCCGGGCTCCTGGCGCAGGCCATGCTCCACCACCCAGCCGCAGGCGGCGCACCACATGCCAGACAGCTGGTAGAGCGCCTCCCGAGTCTCGGCCCCTTCGGGCAGAGCCGCAGGCAGGGGCTCGGCCACGCCCAGGAGGCCCAGCCGCTGGCTCTCCTGGAAGAGGTCTGTCTGACGCAGGTCAACGCCCGCCTCGATGGCCCCGCTCTCCAGCAGGATGGCGTAGACATTCAGGCAGCCGGTGCAGCAGAAGCGCAGCTCCTGGTCACGAAAAACTTGCACCTGCGGGTGCTTCGTGGCGCCGGCGCCACAGAGCTCGCAGACCATCACCGAAGTCATGAATGCTGGGTCTGCTGGGGACGGCCCTGCTCGTCGAGCATGATGGGATTGGCCTTCTTCGTGATCACGTAGACCACACCGAGGATGACCACAAACAGGGTGCCTATGAGCCAGAACATGGTGAGGAAGGCGCCCCCGCCCTTCTTCGGTTCACTCATGGGTCACTTCCTCTTGATGGGGGTGATGAAGGTCATCTCTTCGGCGTCGGATTTCCGGGCGGCATCGGACTGGGCCAGGATCCGGATGTGGTGCACATCCTCACCATCCTGCACGAAGGGGGCCCGGAGTTCCACCGTCTGTTCGAAGGATTCACCGGGCTTGAGGGCCACGGGATTGGCGGGCAGGGCCAGGTCGGCACCGGGAAGACCTTCAACCCAGAGGCGCACCTTGACGTCGCGGCCGGTGCGGTTGGCCAGCTTGAGGCGGATCATGTTGGCCACGCGGCCGTCGTCCAGCAGCTTGTACATCGTGGCACGGTCAGGGTTGATCTCCACCAGCACAGGGCGGCGGAGTGAGAGGGCCAGGGCTAGGCCACCCAGGTAGCAGGCCATGATGCCGAAGATGACCACCCGCTTGGCGTCGCGGAAGCCCCAGCGCAGGTACCAGGCCTCCTTCTGTCCGGTGGCCACCTTGGGATTCTCGCCCCAGGCGTAGTGGATGAGGCCCGGCTTGCCAACCTTGCGAAGAATGTCCTCGCAGGCATCGATGCAGTCACCGCAGTGGACGCACTCGATCTGGTAGGGCGAGTTCCGGATATCGATTTCCATTTCGCAGACCCGGACGCACTTCTTGCAGTCGATGCAGTCCTTGGCCTCGTCCTCGCCATCCTGGTAGGCCACCAGGAGGGTGTGCTTGTCCTGGAGCATGCCCTGGATGTAGCCGTAGGGGCAGATGGTGGTGCAGAACTTCTGTCGCACCAGGGTGAAGTCCAGGAAGGTGAAAAGGGTCACCACGGCGCCGGTGATGCCGCCCACGGTGACGAGGTCGAAGTGCAGCAGGCGCCCCAGCAGATCCTTCGGGTGCAGGAAATACGAGGTGAACACGAAAGCCAGGAACACCGAAGCCAGGGCCAGGATGGTGTAGAACAGGCCTTTGGCTGCGGCGTCCTTCAATCCGGCCGAAGCCGCCTTGAGCCGCTGCTGGGCCTGGCGCTTGGCCCAGCGCTCCACGGACTGGCTCCACTCGCTGAAGATCATCTGGGGACAGGCGTAGCTGCAGTAGACCCGGCCATGGATGATGGCCGAAGCCGCGATGACGAACATGAGAAACATCAGCGCGAAGAAGATGATGGAAAATTCGCTGATCCACAGTTCCACACCAGCGAAGTAGAAGCGCTGGCGCGGGATATCGAAACGCATGAGGTTCGAGAAGGGCGCCGCCACGAAGGCCAGGAAGAAGGCCAGGTGGAAGCGCTTGCGGATGCGCTTGTAGACCGTCTCCGGGGGCGGGAGAGGCGGCAGGCGCTCGACCTTGGGTTTGGCGGCGGCTTCTGACTGAATGCTCATTCAGTTATTATACAGAATCTTCGGGTTCGGCGACGGAATCGATACGCATTCCGTGTAGTGTTCGAAACGCTTCATGAGAATGGCGTGAGTGGGGCAGCGCGAGGCGCACATGGCGCAGCGGATGCAGGTGCTCTCGTCCTTCAGCATGATGCCGCCCAGTTCGTCCTTCTCCTGGTGGTCCATGGCCTGGTACTCGGCCAGGCTGAACTCCGCCCCCGCCTGGACCAGGCGCTCGTGGGCGTCGTAGTCCGAGAGGGTGCTGATGCCCACCAACTTGATGAGGTCCTCGGGGCACACATCCACGCAGCCATTGCAGGCGATGCAGTGCTCCGTCTCGAAGACGGTGTTGATGTTGCAACGGAGGCAGCGGGAGCCCTGTTGCCGGGCCGTGGCCTCGGGGAAGCTAAGCTCCACGTTCTCCACGGAGGTGGCGCGGATCTCGCTCTCGAGCACGGGGGCGTTCTCGCGGGGGGCCCGGTGCCAGCCTTCGGCCATGGTGTAGGCTGCGGGCAGCCAGCGCTTGCGGACTACCACATCGGTACGGGTGCCGCGCAGGAAGTCATGCATGGAACGCGCGGCCGTGTGCGCCGAGGCGATGGCGTCGATGAAGAGGCGGGCGCCGTGGGCCACATCGCCGCAGGCGAAGACATCCGGCGCCGTGGTCTGGTAGGTGACAGGATCGACCTTGATGAGGCCGCGGTTGACCTCGACGCCATCCTCGGGCTTTAGGAAGGTCAGATCCGAGGTCTGACCGATGGCGAAGATGACCGTGTCGGCGTGGATGTCTGTGAGGTCATTCTCGTCGAACTTGGGGTCGAAGCGGCGCTCCTCGTTGAAGACGGAGAGGCACTTGACGACCCGCAGGCCCTTGAGCTTCCCGTTCTCGACGATGATCTCCTTGGGGCCCACGCGGTTGTGCAGGTGGATGCCTTCTTCGGCGCCCTCTTCCACTTCCACATCGTCCGCGGGCATTTCGTCCCGGGACTCGAGGCAGACCACGTGGATCTCCTTGTCGCCGCTCATGCGCAGGGCGGAGCGAGCCACGTCGTAGGCGACCTTTTCACTATGTCCCATTTCCAGCAGGGCGTCGTCCTGATTCAGGGCCTCGAAGGGACGCAGGGCGGAGCGCGCCACGTCGTAGGCCACGTTGCCGCCGCCCACCACTACCACGCGGCGGCCCATGGGCAGGGGTTTGCCTTCGTTGAAGGCCTTGAGGAATTCCATGCCGTCGAAGACGCCCTCGGTCTCGCCGCCGGGCAGAGAGAGCTTGCGCCCATTGGGCAGGCCCACGCCCAGGAAGATGCCCTTGTAGCCCTGGGCCCGCAGTTCCGCAATGCTGAAGTCGCGGCCCAGCTTCATGTTGCACTTGAGCTCGACGCCCATGGAGAGGATGGCGTTGATCTCGTGACGCACCAGGTCCCGCGGGAGGCGGAACACGGGGACGCCGGCGATGAGCATGCCACCGGGCTCGGCGTTGGCTTCGAAGACCGTGACCTTGTAGCCCATCTGGACCAGGTCATGGGCCACAGTCATTCCGCTCACGCCCCCGCCCACCACAGCCACACGCTCGTAGTCGCCGTGGTTGGGAGGAAGCATGCGCTGGTTGCTTCCGGCACGGTAGGCGGCGTAGTCGCCGGTCTCCGGGCCGAACTTGTCCGTGACGAAGCGCTTGAGGGCGCGGATCGCCACGGGTTCATCCAGGGAACCACGTCGGCAGTTGGCCTCGCAGGGTGCCCCGCAGACCCGTCCGCAGATGGAGGCGAACGGATTGGTGGAGCGTGCAATGCGATAGGCTTCCTCGTATCGCCCTTCGGCGATGGCCGTCACGTACCCGCAGGCATCCGTATGCACCGGACAGGCGTGCTGGCACTTGACCATCTCGACCCAGTACTGTGAGTCGTCGGGAACCCTGAACTGCCAAGTGGCGGTATCCACAGCGTCAATCCTTATGGGGTTTCTGGAAGGCGAATACAGAAACGATCACGGCATAGATGAAAACCATCCCTGCTACGACATACATGAAGACGGGGCTGGTCTGGGAGACCTTGTTGAACTGCTCAACGAAGGGTCCCCGGGTGGCGTGGTGCACATCGCCGTACATCTGGAACACCAGGTAGCTGGCGCCCCCAAGGCTGATGATGGGAGTCACGAATTTCAGGAAGCCGGGGGCATCAGTGCCCTTGCGCTCCTGGATCCAGCCGCCGGCAAAGTCCTTGAGTTCCTCCTTACCGTTCTTGATCGGGTCGCTCATGGGGTCCTCCTCTTGGGGTCGTCATCTTGGAAAACCTGGAACTTCGCGTCCTCGCCCTCGTCGCCCCAGTAACCGTCCCGGCGCGACCTGAAGCAGAAGTACACCGCCAAGGCGAAGCAGAGGAAGAAGAAGAGGTAGGCGAAGTAGACGCTGGGGTAGGTGTAGTCGGTGGCCGGCATGGAACTACTTCTCGTAGTCGTTGGCTGGACGCCAGTCTTTGGCGCGACCGAGGGTCTGGAGGTAGGCCACCAGGGCGTTGAACTCCTCGGGGTTGTTCACGATCCAGGTGTAGGGCGGCATGATGGAGCCCTTCACAAGATCGCGGGGGTTCCGGAAGTGGGTACGGTGCCACTGGGTGTCGTACTTGCCGCCGATGCGGGCGAGGTCAGGGCCCGTACGCTTGGTGCCGAACATGTGGGGATCGTCATAGACGAACTCGTCCGGGGTGGAGATCGGCGCGTCGACGCCCTTCCAGCCGTAGCGCTTGGTGTCGGCCAGGAGGGTGCGGATCTGCTGGGTGTGGCAGTACCAGCAGCCTTCCCGGACGTAGATGGCGCGGCCTTTGAGCTGCTGCTCGTTTAGTTTGACGAGCTTGCCTGTGACGCCCTGGGCGGGGTCATGGTTCTCGAAGGGCTTCGACCAGGACTTGTCGATGAGAGGCGGCGCCACCGTCGTGAGCAGGCCCCCGATGAAGAACAGGACGAGTGAGATTCCGATGGCCCAAAGGGCGTTGTTGTCAGCTTTTTTGAACATGGTCGCTCTCCTTTCTGCGGCCTAAACGGCCGCCTCCTCGTGGGTGCCCAGGGCGGTCGCCAGAATGTTGTAGGCGAAGAACACGATGCCCGTGAACATCATGATTCCCGACAAGAAGCGGACGATCCAAATGGGCTTCAGGGCGATGACCGTGTCGATGAAGGGGATGCTGACATTGTTCCACTGCCAGCCCTGCCAGAAGCCGCCCAGCCAGAGGGTGGTGAAGAAGCCCAGGCCGCCGATCATCAGCATCCAGTAGCTCCAGTTGGCGAGCGACTGGGAGTGCAGCGCCTTGCCCATGATCTTGGGCATGGCGAAGTAGGTTCCGGCGATGGCGAAGAAGCTGAAGCAGCCCAGCACGGCCATGTGGGCGTGGCCGGGGATCCAGTCGGTCTTGGAGACGATGGCGTTCACCGTGCGCAGGCTGTGCATGGGGCCCTGGAAGCAGGTGAGCAGGTAGAAGACCACGCCGGACATGAGGAACTTGAGGGGCACGCTCTCGCGGAGCTGGTGCCACTGGCCCTTCATGGTGGCGAAGAGGTTGTAGACCACAGCCCACACGGGGATGAGCAGCATGAGCGAGAAGGCGATGGCGATGGTCTGCAGCCACTGGGAGATGGGCCCGTGGAGCATGTGGTGGGCGCCGGTCCAGACGTAGACAAAGGCCAGGGACCAGAACCCGATCATGGACAGCTTGTGGCTGTGCAGGGGGGTGTTCGAGGCCCGGGGGATGAAGTAGTAGGCGATGCCGAGGCCGATAGGCGTGAAGATCAGGCCCACGGCGTTATGCACGTACATCCAGTTCAGGTTGGCCTGGTTGGTGCCCGTGGCGAAGAGGGTGGCGAAGTTGCCCGTGAGGTAGACGAAGGCCGTCCAGAGGATGCAGCCCATGGTGTACCAGATGGTCACGTACATGGCCTGGTGCTTGCGGCTGGCCACGGTCATGAAGACATTGATGCCGAACATGATCCAGGCGACCACCACGAGGATGTCGAGGTACCAGGGCAGCTCGGCGTACTCCCAGCCCTGGTTCAGGCCGGCCATGAGCGTGACGACGGCGCCCAGGATGATGACGTTCCAGAGGGCTGCTGTGGCGAGCCCCAGCTTCTCGCTCCACAGCGGCACACCGCAGAGGCGGGGAATCACGTAGTAGGCCAGGCCCATGTCCGCAGCCAAGAGCCAGCCGAAGAGCATGCCATTCACGTGCAGGGGGCGCAGGCGGCCATAGGTGAGCCACGACATGGAGCCCATGAGGTCGGGCCACACGAACTTCGCGGCGATGATCAGGGCGATGATGCCAACGATGAAGAAATAGGCCACCGAACTGATGAGGAACCACTTGGCCGTGGCGTCCTCGTGAACCAGGGCACCTTCTGGCACCTTGGTCACCTCGGCCTTACTGAATTGCGGCTGCATGCTGGCCCCCCTTCGGTTTCTGGTTGATGCTGCGAATGAAGTTCACGAGGTCGCCCACATCGTTGTGGGTCAGCCCGTAGTCGATCCAGGAAGGCATGGCCGTGCCCTGGACGCCGTATTCGATGGAATCGAAGAGGCGCTTGTCGTCCACGCTGTTCACAAAGAAGCTGTTCCGGAGGTTCCGAGGCTTGGGCAGGATGTCCAGGGAATTGGGCCCCTTGCCATCGCCCTTCTTGCCGTGACAGCCGGCGCAGCGGTTCACGAAAAGGGCCTCGCCTCGGTCCGCGGATTCCTTGCTGGTGGCGACCGGGTTCTTTTCGGGAATGGCGTGGGGCTTGACCTCGCGCCGAGGCTCCTTGGTGAAGGAGCTCTGCACGTAGCTCAGCACGGCCTTGGCCTGCTCCTCATTCAGGAGCTTGCCCCAGGCGGGCATCGAGGTGCCGGCCACGCCGTTGCGGACGGAGTTGACGAGCCGCGCCTCGGGCTTGGAGTTCATGAAGCCGGCCTTGGTGAGGTCCCGGGGGTAGGGATCCAGGTGCTCAGCGATGGGACCGTGACCGTCGCCCTTCTCGCCATGGCAGCGCAGGCAGTAATTCTTGTAGATGGCTTCGCCCGCCGGGGGTGCGGTGACGCCCTTGAGGGTGACCAGGTAGGCGGTCATGGCCTTGAACTCGTCGTCCGTGAAACGGAAGGCGGGCATGATCGAGTCGGGCATGGTGGACTTGGGGTTCTTGAAGTGGTCGTAGATCCACTCCGAGTCCTTGATGAGGCCTTCCTGGCTGAGGTCCGGGGCGATGCCGCCGTCCCGCTCGCCGAGTTTGTGGCAGGCGGTGCAGGCCCGGTCGAGGACCAGCTTCTCGCCCTGCTTGACCATCTCCTTGGGGTTGATCTGCACCGGCTTGATGGTGGCCTGGACCAACTCGGCGCCGCCCGTGAGCTTTACCTTGAAGCGCTGGATCTCAGTCTCGGCGAAATTTCGGCCCTTCCGGCTCTTGAGGAAGACCACTAGGGCCTTGATGTCCTCATCCTTGAGGTTGAACTTCGGCATGATCGAGGTGGCCAGGATGGACTTGGGATCGGCAATACGGCCCCAGAGGTAGTCCAGCTTCCACTTGCGGCCCACGTCCGAGAGGTCGGGACCGATGGTGCCGTCCGAAAGGCCTTCAATGCGGTGGCAGCCATAGCAGTTGGTGGCGAAGAAGAGCACACGTCCGCGGGTCACCAGCGCCGTACCAGCGAAGGCTGTGTCGGTGTGGCACTGGGCGCAGTTGGCCTCCATGTATTCCTTGCCCTTGAGCTTGGGGGCGAAGTCCTTGCGCCAGTTCTCCTGGGTGGTGAAGCCCAGCAGGGGATCCGGCCAGTATTCGTCCCTGCCGTGGCTGTATTCGGCATCGAGGCCACGGCCCTGACCGTCATGGCAGACCGTGCAGCCGAATTCAGCGAACTTGTGGCGACGCTCCCACTTGCCGTCCTTCTGGTAGTCGCCCAGGGTGGCGGAGTAGGGGTGAGTCTTCACGGGCTCAGCATGAGAGGAGAAGCGCGGATCGTCGGCAGCGATGTGGCAGGTGGTGCAGCGATCCACGCGGGTCTCGCCGAAGTTGCTCACCACGATCTGCTCGATGCGGGGTCGACGGGCAGCCAGCGCGGCCTTTTCTGTGTCGGTCTTGGCCAGCACCTTGGCCTGGTCGAAGTAGGTGTTCTGGTTCCGCTCCCACGGATGCCCAAACTGGTTGTAGAAGACGATCCCGTGGATGACGAGGATGAAGAAAGTGCCAATGGCGAGTGCCAGTCTCATGTCGCGCTCCTCACCAGGGGGTCACGAAGGACCAGTTGGCCCCGCGGAAGAAGGTGCCGATGATCACGAAGATGATGTTCGCCACCACGAAGGTGATGAAGATCGTGTTCGCCAGCAGCCGGTCCCGGGAGAACCACTTGCCCACACCCTTGGGGCCCCGGTCGAGGTAGGGGGTTCCCAGCAGCAGCAGGACGAAGATTGTGGGCACGCCGATGCCGCCCCAGAAGGCCGAGTAGCTGACCATTTCCTGGAGACCCAGGAAGTACCATGGCGCCTTGGCAGGGTTGGGCGGATGCAGGGCGTTGACCGGCTCCTCCAGCGGTGCGTTGAAGAGCAACGAGACGATGAGAATGGCCGAGAGGGTCACCACGAAGGTGAACAGCTCTGCCAGGAAGAGGTTGGGCCAGGAGAACACGGTGTTGTCCGGGATCTGGCCCACCTTGGTGAGCGGCCCGCGAACCAGACCCTGGAGACCGTAGGTCTTCTTGGGCTCCAGTACCGAGGCCTTCACAGCGGGGATGGCTTCCAGGTTGATGGTGGGATCCGCGTCCTCGGGACGGGAAAGACCGCCGTCCTTGCGGATGCGCCAGAAGTGTATGGCGATCGCTAGGATCAGCACGGAGGGCAGGACCGCCACGTGGAGCACGTAGAAGCGCAGGAGCGCCTCCTGGCCCACACTGGTGCCACCCATGAGCAGGAACTGCATGTCCTTGCCCACGATGGGAGCGTAGCCGGCGATGGCCGTGCCCACCGTGATGGCCCAGAAGGCCAGCTGATCCCAGGGCAGCAGGTAGCCCGTGAAGCTCATGAAAAGCGTCAGCAGGAAGAGGACGACGCCCACCACCCAGTTGAACTCCCGAGGCTTCTTGTAGGAGCCCGTGAGGAAGACCCGGCAGAGGTGCAGGAAGACCACGGCGACCATGGCATGGGCGGACCAGCGGTGCATGTTCCGCAGCAGGGTGCCGAAGGCCACGGTACCTCGCAGATCCAGCATCCGATCGTAGGCCTGGGTCGTGGAAGGCACGTAGTAGAACATCAGCAGGATGCCCGTCACGATCAGGATCACGAACAGGAAGAACGAGACCAGACCGAGGCCGAAGGTGTAGGTGGGCCGCAGCGAGTTCTTGTGCACCTTCACGGGATGAATGTGCAGGAAGAAGTTCGTGAAGCTGGTGGCCGAGCGCTCCAGGTCATTGGACGGGAGCGGGTTCCGGAAGATGGACTTCCAGACGTTGCCGGGGAGTTCCAGCAGGGCGGCGAAGGGGGAGGGTTTGGGGGGCGTCACAGGGCTCATAGGGTCAGGTAGCTCCCAGGCGTGATTTCAATGTCCTTGTCCACTTCGATCTCGCCGTTCGGGGCGAGGGTGACCTGGAACCAGGGCAGCGGCCGCGGTGCGGGCCCCCCGGTGACGTTGCCATCGGGATCGAAGCGCGAGCCGTGGCAGGGGCAGGCGAAGCCGGTCTCGGCCGAAGCCACGGTGCAGCCCAGGTGGGTGCAGGTGGTGGAGATCGCCGCCAGCTTGGTGCCCTCACGCACGATGCAGATGCCACGGGCGCCCAGGACCGAGCGTGTGCCTTCCGGGAAGTCCTCGGGCTTGCCCACGCTGAACCGCTGGGGTTGACCGTAGGTGGCCCGCGGCTTGATGAAGACGAAGTTGGACACGGCGCTGAGGCCTGCGGAACCGAAGAGGCCCACGCCGGTCAGCCAACCGAGCATCCGTCGACGGGAGGTCTTGCCCCCGTCGGAATCCTCCCCGCTACTTCGCTTTAGATTGACTGCCATCGGCCGTCTCCTGAGTGGGTTTCACCCGTTTCATGTCCTGCGCGTCGGACCAGAACACCTGGTACTTCGACTCCTCGAGATCCTGCATCCAGTTCCGCTTGACCGCGTAGATGAAGAAGAAGGCTGCCGCCGAACCCATCGCCAAGCTGGCGGCGATCGTGATCCAGGTCAGTTCCATGGGGCGCGTCCTTTGGGTCTAAACCCAGGCGGAGGAATCCGAGGCGTGTTTGAAGGCTGGTGCTGAAAACATCATCTTGATGATCTGTCTGTCGCTTTTCAACGATCTCGATTTACCGGCAGACACAGTGTGACCTGGGGCACATTATTTAAATACTGTCGATAATTAACTTAAATTAATTGTCGGAGATCAAATTTTGACAAAAATCATCAAAATTCGATGTATAAAATAGTTATAACTAGTTTATTTTAAATAATTAATGAATAAATAATAACAAATTTAATTACAAGTGCTTAGTAAAGTGACCAAAAAACTGATATTGCTTTAATATTGTTTATACATGTTTTTTAAATACAGAAATTATTATTTTTATAATTATCTATAATACAAACATTTGAGCCTGACGTCGGCTGCCCCCTGGGGCCCAATACGCCCTTTTTCCAGGTAGGTATCGCTCAGCCCTACACTGGTCGCACCCTCCCGGAGCCCCCGTGTCCTACCCCAGCCTGCTGGCCCCCCTTGACCTGGGGTTCACAACCCTGCGCAACCGCGTCCTCATGGGCTCCATGCACACGAACCTGGAAGAGGCCCGCGGTGGCTTCTCCAAGCTGGCAGCCTTCTACGCAGAGCGGGCACGGGGGGGCGTGGGCCTCATCGTGACCGGGGGCATCGCCCCCAACCTGCAGGGGCGCCTGAGCCCCTTCGGCTGCCAGCTGTCCTGGCCCTGGCAAGTGCCCAAGCACCGCCTGCTGACCCAGGCGGTCCACGCCGAGGGCGGGAAGATCGCCATGCAGATCCTCCACGGCGGGCGCTACAGCTACCATCCCTTCAGCGTGGGCCCTTCTGCGGTGAAGAGCCCCATCACCCCCTTCAAACCCCGGGCCCTCAGCGACCGGGGCGTGCGGAGCACCATCCGCGACTACGCCCGCTGCGCCGTGCTGGCCCGCCGGGCCGGCTATGACGGCGTGGAGATCATGGGCAGCGAGGGCTACCTCATCAACCAGTTCATCGCGGCCCGAACCAACCGACGCACGGATGCCTGGGGCGGCTCCTTCGAGCAGCGGATGCGCTTTCCGGTAGAGATCGTGAAGGCTGTGCGCGCCGCCGTGGGCGCCGACTTCATCATCATCTTCAGGCTCTCCATGCTGGACCTGGTGCCGGATGGCAGCAGCTGGGAGGAAGTCGTCCAGCTGGCCCAGGCTGTGGAGGCCGCCGGAGCCACGATCCTCAACACGGGGATCGGCTGGCACGAGGCCCGGGTTCCCACCATCGGCGCCATGGTGCCCCGGGGGGCCTTCGCCTGGGTCACCCAGCGCCTCAAGGCCGAGGTGAAGATCCCCCTCATCACCACCAACCGGATCAACACGCCCGAGGTGGCCGAGGAGATCCTGGCCACGGGCTGCGCCGACATGGTGAGCATGGCCCGCCCCCTGCTTGCGGACGCGGACTTCGTGCTCAAGGCGGCGGAGGACCGCGCCCTGGATATCAATACCTGCATCGCCTGCAACCAGGCCTGCCTGGACCATGTCTTCAAGCGGTTACGGGCCACCTGCCTGGTGAACCCCCGAGCCTGTTTCGAGACGGAACTGGTCTTCCAGCAGGTCCTGGTCCCCAAGCGCCTGGCCGTGGTGGGCGGCGGGGCCGCGGGCCTCAGCTTCGCCTGCCACGCAGCTGAGCGGGGCCACCTGGTCACCCTCTTCGAGGCCGCCCCGGAACTTGGCGGACAGCTCAACCTGGCCAAGCAGGTGCCGGGCAAGGAGGAGTTCCACGAGCTGCTGCGCTACTTCGGGCGGCGCCTGGCCCAGTCCGGCGTCATCCTGCGCCTGGGCGAGCGGGCCACCGTGGAGAGCCTGGACGCTTTCGATGAGGTGATCCTAGCCACCGGGGTCCGGCCCCGCACGCCGGACATCCCCGGCGTGGACCATGCCAAGGTCCTCAGCTATGCGGACCTGCTCTCTGGGCGGGCGGTGGCCGGGGCGACGGTGGCTGTCATCGGCGCCGGTGGCATCGGCTTCGACGTAGCGGAGTTCCTGGTCCACCCCCAGGCCGCGCCGGATGCCGACCATTTCCTGAAAACCTGGGGCGTGGACCGCCTGCTGAGCCAGCGCGGCGGCCTCCTGCCCAGCCCCGAGCCCCCGGCCCCGGAACGGACGGTGTACCTGTTCCAGCGACGTACCGAGCGCATGGGCGCCGACCTGGGCAAGACCACGGGCTGGATCCACCGGGCCGACCTCAAGGCCATGAAGGTGAAGATGAAGGGCGGCATCGCCTACGAGCGCATCGACGATGCGGGCCTCTGGATCCGGGACGGCAAGGATGCCGGCTCCAAGTGCCTGCCCGTGGACCACGTCATCCTGTGCGCGGGTCAGGTGTCCGAGCGCAGCCTGCAGGAACCCCTCCAGGCCCTGGGCAAGCCCGTCCACCTCATCGGGGGCGCCGAGCTGGCCGCAGAACTGGACGCCCAGCGGGCCATCCGCCAGGGCGCCGAACTGGCGGCCAAAATCTAGTCAACATTTCACACCGTCCTTGTCCCGAATGACGGTAGGCCAACAAGCAGGATTGAAAATAACGATTCAGATCCGAAGTGCCGAGGTAGGCTTCAACCACCCCGTTTCTTCGGAGACTCTGTGCCCAAGCGCAGCCTCGCCCTCAAGTTTTTCGTCCCCCTCGGCACAGCCCTGGCGCTGCTTTTCCTGGGCGTCACCCTGCTGGTGGGAGGGCTTCAGTCCACCCGGCTGCGGCTGGCCTTCGAGGACAACCTCCGGGCCATGGGCATCAATTCCCGTTTCATGCTGCATTGGGAGGCGGAGGCCTACTGTAAAAAGGTGGGCATGGTCTTCCACCGGGTGGCTCTCACGGCCATTCCTCAGAGCCCAGCCGGGGAGCGGGCGGTCGAGCAGGCCGCAGTGGAAGCCTTCCGGGCCCAGCCGGACCTGACGGACTTCAAGGGCAGCTACGCCGGTGCCGACGGGGCCGCCTGGACCTACGTACTTTCCCCGGGCCGCCTCCAGGACGGCTGCATCGCCTGCCACCAGGCCCTGGGCATGACCTCCTTCGACGGCCGGAAGTCCGGGGATTTCGTGGCCGTCTTCGGCATGTCCAGGTCCACGGCGGAACTGGAGCGGCAGAAACGCGACTTCCAACTCGGCTCCGGGCTGCTGAGTCTGGTCACACTCCTGTTCATGGGCGGGCTCACGGCCTACTTCATGCGCCGAGTCATCCTCCGCCCCATGGAGGCCCTGGGCCGGTCCATCGCCGCCGTGGCCGAGGGTGACTTCACGGTGCGCGCCGAGGCCAGCTCCGGTGATGAGATCGCCACCCAGGCTGCCCTCTTCAATGGCATGGTGGGCCGCCTCAACCAGGCCCTGCGCGAGGTGGAGGCCGCCTCCGACGAGGTGGCCTCGGGGGCCACGGAGCTGGCCGCCAGCGCGACCCAGATCTCGCGGACCGTGGAAGACACGGCCAAAGTGGGCGAGGACCTGAACCGGGCCGGTGCCAGCGTGCAGGACTCCATCCGCCGCCTGGGCGTCAACGTCAGCCACCTGGACGAGAACGCCCTGGCCACCGCGGCCCGCACCCAGGCCGCCGCCCAGGACACCGAAGACGGCGCCCGGGCCGGCAAGGACGCGGAGGGGGGCATTGCCGCCATCCGGGAGGCCACAGGCCAGATCATCGGGGCCGTCCAGGTCATCCAGGACATCGCCCGTCAGACCAACCTCCTGAGCCTCAACGCCGCCATCGAGGCCGCCAAGGCCGGGGCCCAGGGCAAAGGCTTCACCGTGGTGGCCGAAGAAGTCCGCAAGCTGGCGGAGCGCTGCGCCACAGCCGCCACCAAGATCCGCGGGCTCACGGACCAGACTGAAGAGGCGGTGACCAAGGGCACCGAGAGCGTGGCCAACACCCTGGGCCACCTGGGCTCCATCCGGGAGCGCATTCAGGAAGTCACAAGCCAAGTGGCGGATGTGGCTGCACTCAGCCGTGGCCAGGGCGAGGCCAGCCGTGAGGTGAACAGCCTGATGGAGGAGACCTCGGACCGGCTTCAGCAGAATGCCGCCGCCACCCATCAACTCGCCGCCACCGTCACCGAGATCAGCCACACCGCCGAGGAGCTCTCCCAGATCTCCGAGCGGCTGCGCGGGCTCGTGCAGAGGTTCAAGCTATGAACTACCCCACCCAACCTCACGGTATGGATGAGGTTTCGCAGCTTGGAGCGACTCGCGCCGCCATGCCGGGCCGATACCCTGCCCGTTGCACTGCCCCAAAGGGCCCAATTCAGCATTACCCACGCCGCATTCACATCCCGCTTCTCGGTGTGACCGCAGACCTCGCAGACATGCGTCCGGTCAGCCAGCGTCTTTTTGCGCTGGCTGCCGCACTTTCGGCAGGTCTGGGACGGCTTCACACTCTTCGTTGGGACATCCACCCGCTCCGCCATGGCCTCTTCCGCCTTTGCCTTCGTGATGGATAGGAATGCTGCCGGAGCTGTGTCCAGGATGCCCTGGTTCAGCCCGGCCTTCTGTTTTACGTTCTTGCCTGGCTCCTCCACAGTGCCTTTGGCGGAAGCCGTCATGGCCTTCACGCTCAGAACCTCGGTGGCGATGAAACCGAGTGCATTCACCAGGCTGTTGGACTCCTGGTGGAGGAAGTTCAGCCGCTTATTAGCGGTCTTGCGCTGGATACGAGTGGCCTCGCGTTTGGCCTTCAGCCAGCCCTTCGAGGGCTTCCGGCCAGAGCATCCTCGGCCCGCTTCACCCACCTGGGGTTCTGGATCTCCTGGACCCGGCCATCAGGGTGGACCAGGGTGGCGAAGGTCTCCACGCCCCAATCCAGACCGGCCGCGCCGGACCCGCACTCGCGGTTCGGGCGGACCTCCAGGGAGACGGAGGCATACCAGCGACCAGCCTTGTGACTGATCTCGCAGGTGACGGGCTCACCCTTCAGTCGGGACTTACCCCGGATGCGAAGGTTGCCGATCCCCGAGAGGCGCAGGCGGCCATGGTGGAAGTCCTTGCCTGGGGTCAGCTTCCAGCCGTCTCCGTGGGTCTTATAGCCCCACCCTGAGAACCGGTCGAAGGACTTGAATCGAGGGAAGCCTGGGGTCTCACCCCGACCCACCCGGCGAAAGAACGCCTGCATCGCCAGATCCACCCGTTTGAGTGTCATCTGAGAGCTTTGCGCATTCAGGGCCTTGAACTCGGGATCGGCGGCCCGCAGGTCTGTCAGGTCTTTGCACTGGTCCTTATACCGAACGGTCACGCCACAGCGCCGGTATGCCGAGATCCGCTGCTCCAATGCAGAGTTGCTCAAGCGCATGTGGGAACCCTTCATATCCAACAGCGCGGCCTCCTGGGTCGCGTTGGGATACAGGGCGTAAGTCACTTTGCGAAGTATCAACCTCTATTCTAATTCATCGAAATGGACAGTTTTTGACCAATACAGCACCGCGCCTCACCTCCACCCAAACCGGAGGCTATGGATGGAGCACTACGCGGCTAGGTCTGGTAGGTTAGTGTTGGACCGTGTCCAACACGCTGCCCACCGTCCCCGCCGCCGCCGCTCAGCGCCTCTTCCTGGGGGCCCAGGGGCTGCTGTCGGATCCCACCAAGCGGGCCACCACGGCCTCGCTGCAGGCCCTGGTGGAGCGCCTGGGCTTCGTACAGGTGGACACCATCAATGTGTTGGCCCGGGCCCACGACCTCACCCTCTTCAGCCGCCTGGACGGTTACCGGCCCGAGCAGCTGAAGCGGCTGCTGGAGTCGAAGCGAACCCTCTTCGAGGCCTTCACGCACGATGCCTCCGCCATCCCCACGACCCACTTCCCCCACTGGAAGCCCCGCTTCCAGAGGGACAGGGAGCGCCTCCTGGCCCACGCCTGGTGGCAGCATCACTTCCGGGGCACGGACGGGGCCAAGGTGGTGGAGGACGTGAAGCTGCGCATCACCGAGGAAGGCCCGCTGCGCTCCTCGGACTTCGAGCACCCGGAGAAGCGTGGCCCCTGGTGGGGCTGGAAGCCGCAAAAGGCTGCCCTGGACTTCCTCTGGCGCACGGGTGAGCTGGTGGTGCCCCGCCGCGAGGGTTTCCAGAAGCTCTATGACCTCACGGAGCGGGTCTTCCCGGAGCTCCACGCCCTGCCCTGCCCCACCGCGGCCGAGCACCAGAACTGGGCCTGCGCCAGCGCTGCCGAGCGGCTCTGGGTCTTCACGCCCAAGGAACTGGCGGACTTCTGGGCCAGCCTCGAGGTCGCCGAAGCCAAGGTCTGGTGTACTGCGGCCGTGCAGGCCGGGCACCTCGTCCCTGTCCAAGTCGAAAGCGCCGACGGGGAGCTGCGCCCTGCTTACGCCCTGGCGGACTGGGAGGCGCGGCTGGCCAAGCTGCCGGAGGCCCCGGCGCGCACCCGCCTGCTCTGCCCCTTCGATCCCATCCTGCGGGACCGGACCCGGGCCCTGCGCCGCTTCGGCTTCGACTACCACTTCGAGGCCTTCGTGCCCGAGCCCAAGCGCCGGTACGGCTACTTCGTGCTGCCCATCCTGGAAGGAGAGCGGCTGGTGGGTCGCCTGGATCCCAAGTTGCACCGGGACCGCGCTGTCCTGGAGATCAAGGGCCTCTGGTGGGAGCCGGGCATCAAGGCCACCAAGTCCAGACGTCGGGCCCTGGACGAGGCTCTGGAGCGGCTCGCGGACTTCGTCGGGGCCCGCGAGATCCAGCCGCCTTCCTGACCTTGCTACCCTTAGTCCCATGGCACCGTCGAAGAGTCCCCTCCTAAATCGCCTCCACAGTGCCAAGGGCTTGTCCCCCAGCCAGCGGCAGATCGCGGACTGTCTCATCGCCAACATGAACGAGGCGCCCCTCTGGGGGGTTGAGGACCTGGCCGAGAAATCCAAGACCTGCGTGGCCACCGTGGTGCGCTTCGCCAAAAAGCTGGACTACTCCGGTTACCTGGAGATGCGGAAGGCCCTGGTGAGCGCGGCCAAGAAGCACTATGGTCGCGACGAGCAGTTCCTGCAGGCCCCCGTGCAGGCTTCAGCCACCCTGCTGGAAGTGGCTCGGCGGGACGTCAAGAACCTCGAGATCCTGCTCCAAGCCATTGATGAAGACCTCCTCCAGAAAGTCGTGAAGCTGCTGAAGATCAGCCGTATCCGGCTGGCCATCGGCGATGGCGTTTCGGCGATCATGACCCGCCAGTTCGCCTACCTGCTCATCAACATCGACCTGCCGGTCATGGAGGGCAACCCTGCGGATTTCGCCACCCAGGTGGGCCTGCTGGGACCCAAGGATCTCCTCATCGCCATCAGCATCACGCCCTATTCTCAGGAAACCCTGGACGCCGCCGCCTATGCCCGCAAGCGGGGCATCCCTGTCCTGGTGTTCACCGACAGCATCACTTCCCCACTGGCCAAGGTGGCCACCCTGCTTCTGCCCATACCCGGCGAGAACCTGCTCTATACCCACAGCCTTACCACCTTCAACATCCTGGCCCACGCCATCGCCACCTCCATCGCCAGCCAGGCCCCCCAGCGAGCCCTGAACAAGCTGCGCGAGGTGGAGCAGGTGACCCCCTGGAAGGCTCCTCGCAGCTGAGTCCAAGTTTCATCACAACCCTTCGACCACGCCAAGCGCCTCCCAGCGCCTTGCCTTGGTCCAGGAAGAGGTTCCGGGTTGTGCCGAAATTGATGAAAAAAAACTTGACTCGCATAGATCTGGAGCATTACTTTTTGCTCATCAATCTTTTTCACCTTTGGGGGGGGGCGTCATGGCTAGAAGTTCTGGCAACCGTAGGTTCAGCGCGATCATCCTGGCGCTCGTGGCGGCCCCTGTGGCCCTGGTGGCCCAGACCAGTACGACGTCTGCATTGGCTGGCATCATCCGCGATGGCGCTGGCAAGCCCCTGGCGGGCGCCACCGTGCGCATAACCTCCCCCGCCATGATCGGCGGAGAGCGGACCACCGTCAGCGCCGCCAACGGCGCCTACCGCTTCTCAGCCCTGCCTCCGGGCCGTTTCAAGGTGGTGGTCACCGCCCCCGGCCTGCAAACCCTCTCGCAGTCCGAGACCCTGGAACTGGGCCAGACCTCCACGGTCAACTGGAAGTTCCCGGCCAGCATTGCCTCCGCTACGGTGGAAGTCACAGCCAGCGCCAGCAACGTGGAGACCAGCACGGTCGCCCTCACCCAGAATTACGACACCGCAGCTCTGGCCAGCCTCCCAGTGGAGCGCTCCATCTCCGGCATCATGAACCTCACCCCGGGCGTGAACGAGAGCCGAGCCTGGGGCGGCTACTCCGGTGAGAACGCCTACATGATGGACGGCGTGAACATCAGCGATCCTTCTGGTGGAACGGTCTGGATCTATCCCAACATCGACTGGTTCTCCGAGGTCCAGGTGGCCGGTCTGGGGGCCAATGCCGAGTTCGGCGGCTTCATGGGCGGCTTCGTTAACGGCCTCATCAAGCGCGGCGGCAACACGGTCGAGGGCAGCTTCGCGGCCTACTACGCCGACTCCAAGTGGCAGTCCCGGATCAATGCCAGCCACCCTGATCTGCCCGAGTCGGACAAGGACATCCTCCCCTCCAAGAACTGGGATGCCGCCATGAGCATCGGGGGACCCATCATCAAGGACAAGCTCTGGTACTTCGTCTCCGCCGAGCGCACCGAGGAGGACAATACCCCTCCTGGCGCAGAGCTGCCCCAGCGCAATCAGAAGGTCATGGCCCTGGCCAAGCTCACATGGGCACCCACCACCTCCGCCACCCTGGAGTTCCTGGCCGAACACGACTATGTGGGCCGCGACCGGCGCTACATCGACAAGTGGACCATGCCCGTCGCCACCCAGAAAGAGTCGGCCCCGAATCACTCCTACAGCCTCACCTGGACCCAGGTGCTGGACCAGGACAAGGTGCTCACTCTGAAAGCCTTTGGATACGGTGGCCGCTACGATATGCCCGGATACGGCGGCAACGCCCTGTCCCTGGACACCGCCGATCTCTGGACCTATGACCCGAAGAAGCCCGCCAGGGAGTACTACAACAACTCCACCTACGAAGACTTCAACTACCGGGCCAGGGCCACGGTCTCGGCCACCTTCGACTGGTTCAAGACCGGCCTCTTCACCGACAACGACAGCCACGCTGTCCGCTTCGGCATCGAGCGTGAGCAGGCCGCTGATGAGGAACTGGAGCGCTTCCCCGGCAATCTGAACCTCAACGCCACCATCTACTCGCCCACAGAACTGGACGGGGACTACATGATCGAGGGTGGTGGCTGGAACGTCCGCCAGCGCGTGGACCGGTTGGCCGCCTTCGCCCAGGACACTTGGCACGTCAATGACCGGCTCACTCTCACCCCAGGCGTCCGCTTCGAGCAGTTCAAGGCCCGCTTCTACGGTGGCGACACGCTCTGGGACAAGAGCACCTTCGCCCCGCGCTTCGGCTTCAGCTACGCCCTAACCGAGAACCAGTCCACCATCCTGAAGGGTCACTGGGGCAAGTACTACGCGGGCTACTCAACCTACTTCATCGACCGCGCCATCCAGAGTGCGATCCCCATCAAGACCTACTACAGCTGGGGCGACTACCCCATCATCCCGAACGTCCTCGATCCTTCCACCTGGCCCGATCACACCCCCGGCACCGTAGACAACTACGCCTACCGTCGCGTGAACGACATCACCGCGGTGGATCCCAACGCTCGGCAGCCCTACACGGTGGAGACCACCCTCTCCGTGGACCACAAGATCAACGCCAATTGGAGCGGCAGCGCCTCCTACGTGGTGCGCGACTTCAAGGACAGTCTGGTTCGAGTCGACAAGGCCGCCGATCCCAATGGCACCTGGATCAACTACTACGAGCCGTTGCACGGCACGACCATCAAGGCCTACAGACCCGGCCGATACAGTGAGGTTGGGCTTGATTACTTGGTCCCCCAGAACCAGTACGTGACCACGAACTCAGCCGATGCCAAGCGCAAGTACGAGGCCGCTTCCCTCACCCTCGACCGCAAGTTCGTGAACAGCTGGAGCCTCAACCTGAGCTACACCCATGCCTCACTCAAGGGCAACATCCAGCGGGCGGATAGCTACGACAAGGTTTACTACAACAAGAACCTGATGATCAATTCCTACGGGAATCTCCCCGGGGTCAACGACAATGAACTCAAGGCCCGGGGCCTGTATGAATTCCCCTGGCACATGCGCATCTCTGGAACCTTCACCTACCTGAGCGGCACCCATTGGACGCCCCAGTACCGGACCGCCAACAGCAGTGGCTTCAATGGCCAGCGCTACCTGATCAACCTGGAGCCCCTGGGCAGCCAGACCTATCCCAGCCGTACCCTGCTGGACCTGCGCCTGACTCAGCAATTCAAGGTCAACAAGGGCACCAACCTGGAGGTCTTCGCTGAGGTTCTCAATGCGCTGAACCGCCAGTCGGTCACGTCCTATTCGACCCGGGTGAATTCAGGCAACTCGGCCACGGCAGACACCATGTATATCGACTACAAATACCCGCTCGCGCTCGACGCCGGCCGCCGTCTCCAGTTGGGCCTTCGGCTGATCTTCTAGGCCACGCCCTGATTCTGCTTCCATCCGCGGGCCGGTCCTCCGGCCCGCGGCCATGCCCGGAACCTCCTGAAAGCTGAGCCCATGCATCGCCTGTTCGCCGGTCTTGCCCTTTCCTTCGCCGCTCTGCTCAACCTGGCAGCCCCGTCCAAAGATGCCCCCGCCCCCAAAGGCACCCTGGTCATCGTGGGCGGCGGGGGGTTTCCTGCAGACGTCGAGGCGGTCTTCCTCCGTGCTTCGGGGGGCCCCGGTGGCACCGTGGGCATCATCCCCACCTCCACCAGCGATCCTGATGGGGCCCTGAAGGAATGGAAGGAGGATCTGGAAAAGGCCGGACTTCATTTCGTGGCTCTGGATGTGCGCCAGCGTGAAGACGCCGAAAACCCCCAGTTCCTGGCCGCCGCCGCCCGCTGCACGGGGTTCTGGTTCTCCGGTGGCGACCAGAACCGCGTGGGCGACAAGATCGTGGGCACGCCCCTGCAGGCCCTGGTGCTCAATCGGTACCGGGCTGGCGCCTGCATCGGCGGCACCAGCGCCGGGGCCGCCATCATGTCCAAAGTGATGCTCACGGGTGATGACCGCAACGGCAAGGAGGCCCTCTCGGAATTCGGTGTGGGTGCCTACCAGACCCGCGAGGGCATGGGCTTCCTGCCCGCGAACGTGGTGGTGGACCAGCACTTTCTGCGCCGGGGGCGGGAGAACCGCCTCTTCAGCCTGCTCATGGAACATCCCACCTTCCTGGGCCTGGGCATCGACGAGGCCACGGCCCTCGTCGTGAAGGAGGGCAAGGCCACGGTGCTGGGCCAGCGCTCCGTCATGGTCTTCGACGGCAGCGGCCTCAGCCAGCAGGGAGGCGGCTTCCAGAACCTCAGGATCCACCTGCTCAAGGCCGGGCAGAGCATCGACCTGGAGAGCCGCAAGGTATACCAGCCATGAGAGGTCGCACCGCAGAGGGCAGCCATTTGGCACAGATAAGAGAAAAGGGTTTCTTCGCATAGTCACCAGGGATTCTTGAAATGAAAAAGAAAATGGCCACAAAGAACACAAAGGGCACAAAGGGGGCCGTGTGAGCTTGCAGGCCCGACTCCTTTCTTTGTGTTCTTTGTGTTCTCTGTGGCAAAAGCGCTTTTCCTTTCGCGGTAACCGAGGCCTTCACGCCCTCAGCCTTCTGCCCTTTGCGGTAGTTGCTCAGGCCCAGGCGCCCTTTCCCACCGACCACCGGGCCATACGGAAGACGGTCTCCTATTCGGAGATGCTCAGCTTCCTGGACACGGTGGCCAAGCCGGGCTTCATTACGGTCTCCGAGGAGGGCCGCAGCGCCCAGGGGCGCAAGGTGCTCCTGGTGCACCTGAATCGCGGCGGGGCCAAGGCCCGCTTCAAGGTGCTCTACTACGCCCAGCAGCACGGTGACGAGGTGGCGGGCAAGGACGCCCAGCTCACCCTCATCCGGGATCTCGCCAAGCATCCTGAGCAGCTGCCGGAGGACGTGGACCTCTACCTCATGCCCATGCTGAACCCCGATGGGGCCGAGGCCCACCGCCGGTTCAACGGCGCTGGCGAGGATCTGAACCGGGACCACCTGCTCCTGGCCCAGCCCGAGACCCAGGCCCTCCATCGCGTGGCCCGCCGCGTGCGGCCCCACTTGGCTGTGGACAGCCACGAGTTCGGCCGGGACAGCGAGGAATACGCCGCCAAGGGTTGGGAGGCCTGGCCCATCATCACCATGGATGCCGCCAACCATCCCCTGATCCCCGACTACCTCAAGGCCCTGGGCCTCAAGGCTGTGGCAGCCGCGGGCCCGCTGCAGGCCCGGGCCGGCCATCCCTATCGCCGCTACAGCGTGGGCGGGCCCCCGCCGGACGAGGAGCTGCGCCCCTCCACCCCAGAAGTCGACGATGGCCGCAACGGGCTGGGCACCCTGGGCGCCCTCTCCTTTATCATCGAGGCCGGCGTGCGCCACCGCGCCGCCAATCCCAGTGCGGACCTGGGCGAGCGAGTGGACGGCTACCGCATCCTCTACCGCCACCTGCTGGGGGATCGCGCTTGGCGGGTCAAGGTGCGCGCCCTGGCCGAGCGGGCCCGCCACGAGCCCCTGCCCCCCTTCATTGCCACCAACACCTTCTGGGCCAACCTGGGCGGCAAGACCAGCTTCGTGAAGGTCCGCGAGCTGGCCACGGGGAAGACCCTGGAGATTCCCACGGCCATGGCCATGACGGATCTGGTGGTGAAGGGCAGCGTCCCCACGCCCCGGGCCTACGCCATCGCGCCCGCCGCTGCGGCGCACTTCCTCCCCGTACTGGAGGCTCAGGGCCTCCGCTTCGAGACCCTGGCGGCACCCCGCCGGGTCAAGAACGAAGCGGTCCGGCTGCTGCGCGTCGAGGCACCCTATGACGAGCTCTACCAGCGCTACAAAGATCGCCAGATCGTCCAGCGCCTACCCAAGACCGAGGCAGAACTGCCCGCGGGCACTCTCATCGTGCCTCTGGACCAGGACCTGGCCCGCCGCGCCATCCAGGTGCTGGAGCCCTGCCTGCTCTACGGCCTCTACGGCTATCCTGGATTCCGCGAGCTGGCTGTTCCTGGTGCCGTCCTGCCCGTTTCCAGATTGTTCTGAATCCCGGGCCTAGGCCCGGATGGAGTGCCCATGCTGCTCATCAAGAATGCCGACGTCTACAGCCCTGAAGCAGGCGGGCGCTGCGACCTCCTCCTGGGCGGGGGGAAGATCCTCCGCATGGAGCCGGATATCCGCATCTCGCGGAAGTACGCCGAGGTCATCGACGCCCGCAACCTCAAGGCCGTGCCCGGCTTCATTGACGCTCATGTCCACATCATGGGCGGCGGCGGCGAGGGGGGCTTCGCCACCCGCACACCGGGTCTGCCCCTCACGGACGCAATCCTGGGCGGCATCACCACCGTGGTGGGCTGCCTGGGCACCGATGGCCACACCCGCACCATGGCGGGTCTGCTGGCCAAGGCCAAGGGCCTGGAGGAGGAGGGCCTCAGCACCTTCGTCTACTCGGGCTCCTACGGCCTGCCCCTGCGCACCCTCCTGCCCAGCCTCGAGGAGGACTTGCTCTTCATCGAGAAGGTCATCGGGGCGGGCGAGGTGGCCCTCTCGGATCACCGCTCCAGCCAGCCCGGCTTCGAGGCTTTCGCCCAGGTGGTGGCCATGGCGCGCCGGGGCGGCATGCTGTCCGGCAAGGCAGGCATCGTGAACGTGCACCTGGGCGACGGGGAGCGGGGTCTGGACTTCCTGCGCCGCATCCTGGCCGAGACCGAGCTCCCCCCCACCCAGATGCTGCCCACCCACATCAACCGCAACCCCCGCCTCTTCGAGGAGGGCATCGCCTACGCCAAGGCTGGTGGCTTCGTGGATTTCACCACCTCCACCCTGGCCTCCTACCTCGAAGGCGGTGAGATCCCCTGCGGCCGGGCCCTGCGACTCATGCTGGAAGCGGGCGTCGACCCCGGGCAGATCACCTTCACCTCGGACGGCCAGGGCAGCCTGCCGGACTGGGACCAGGCCGGGCGCCTCCAGTCCATTTCTGTGGGACGCGTGACCTCACTCTTCGCGGCCGTGCGCCAGGCGGTGCAGGAGGAGGGCCTCAGTCTGGAGACCGCCCTGCGCGTCATCACCAGCAACCCCGCCCGCATCCTGAAGCTGAGGTCCAAGGGCCGACTTGCCCCCGGACTCGATGCGGACCTGGTCCTGCTGGACGCCCAGAGCCTGGAGGTCCGCACCGTGGTGGCCAAGGGGCGCCTGCTCATGAAGGGTGGCAAGCTGCTGGCCAAGGGGATGTTCGAGTGAGCGAAGCGCAGCCCGCCACGACCCCCGAGCCGACGCCAAGCCGGGGCATCAAGATGCCCCACACCCTGGTCATCGTGGGTGCCCTGATCGTCCTGGTGCTCATCCTGTCCTGGCTGGTGCCCTCGGGCGAGTTCCAGCGCATGGAGAAGCTGCTGCCCGATGGCAGCCGTCTGAAGGTGCCCGTGGATGGCACCTTCCACCGCCTGCCCAAGACCTACCTGGGCCTCCAGACCCTCTTCCTGGCCCCCATCAAGGGCTTCCTGGACGGGGCGGGCCTCATCTCCTTCCTGCTCATCATCGGGGGCAGCTTCGGCATCTTCCAGGAAACTGGCGCCGTGGAGCAGGGCATCAAGCGGCTCACGGTGCATGTGCGCCGCCACCCCCTGCTGGAGACCCTCTTCATCCCGGTGCTGATGACCGTCTTCTCCCTGGCTGGCGCGGTCTTCGGCATGGCCGAGGAGCTGATCCCCCTGGTGCTGATCTTCATTGCCCTCTCCCGGGCCCTGGGCTACGACTCCATCGTGGGCACCGCCATCCCCTTCCTGGGAGCTGCGGCAGGCTTCGCCTGCGCCTTCTTCAATCCCTTCACGGTGGGTGTGGCCCAGGGCATCGCCGGTGTGCCCATCTACTCAGGCCTGGGCTACCGCATGGTGGCCTGGGTGGTGGCCACCAGCGTGGTCATCGGCTACGTGATGATCTATGCCGCGAAGATCAAGAGGCATCCCGAGCTGAGTCCCGTGCGGGACCTGGACCTGGCCCGGGAGGCCACGGCCGTGGGCACGGGCGATGCCTGGAACACCTCGCACATCCTGGCTCTGCTGACCTTCCTGGGGGCCCTCATCCTCCTGGTCTACGGCGTCCTGCGGCACCACTGGTACCTGGAGCCCATCGCCGCCCTCTTCCTGGGCATGGGCATCCTGATCGGCCTCATCTCCCGCATGAGCGCCAGCGACATCGCCAGGCACTTCGTGACGGGCGCGAAGGACATGGTGGGCGTGGTCTTCATCGTGGCCTGTGCCCGCGCCTTGCTGGTCGTCGCCAACGATGCCCACATCATGGACACCCTCCTGCTCTACGGCTCCGCCGCCATCCGCGTCCTGCCCAAGGCCATGACCGCCCAGGTGATGTTCCTCGTGCAGTGCGTCATCAACTTCTTCATCCACTCGGGTACCTCGCAGGCAGCCCTCACCATGCCGGTCATGGCGCCCCTGGCGGACCTGGTGGGCATCACCCGCCAGACCTGCGTGTACAGCTTCGCGCTGTCGGAGCTCATCAACCCAATCCTGCCCACCAGTGCCGTCACCATGGGCATCCTGGGCGCCGCGAAGATCCCCTGGGAACGCTGGGCCCGCTGGTTCCTGCCCCTCATGCTCATCCTGGTGGTACTGGCCTTCCTGCTGCTGATCCCGCCGACGCTGTTCTTCCACTGGGGACCGGTGTAAACCTTTCCAAGGCCGTTTCCCGAGAAGGGGACCAATGCACTGCCAGGGGCCTTGTGCCAGTCCCCCCAGCTCCGACAATCGCATGAAACTGATTAGGAAACCGGTGATAGACAGTGATGCACGGTGATCAAGACAGGTCCGTTGTGGACATCACTGTTCATCACCGCTCATCACCGGTTCAAATGCTTTTTCATCCGCCTGGAATCACGATGACTCCACTGGTATTTGAAGGAAAAAGGCTATGACGCCACGAGCCCTGATCCTTCTCTTCACCTTGGCTCTCTGCGCCAGGGCCCAGGAAACGGACTTTCTCCGTACCCGGGGCGCCGAAGCCCTGCCCGCCCCCTTGAATGAAGCTGCGGCAAGCATCGACTCGGTGCGGCTCCGCGCCCACCTGGCCTACCTCTCGGATCCCAAGCGGGAGGGCCGTGGCCTGGGCACCAGGGGGCTCGATGCCACGGTGGCCTACCTCGAACATCAGCTCAAAACCTTGGGCCTCAAGGCCCTGGGGAAGACCTACCGCCAGGCCGTGCCCCTGCGCGAAGTGCACCCAGACGGAGGCTCAGTCCAGCTCAGGACCACTGCGGGCGACCGAACCTTCCTGGCGGGCCACGATGCGATCCTGCCGCCCCTGGAACCGGGCCTGCTCAGCGGCCCCCTGGTCTACGTGGGCTATGGCATCCAGGAGCCCAGTCTTCAGCATGACGATTTCCGCGATGTGGATGTGCGCGGCAAGGTGGTGGTCTTCCGGGACGGCACTCCCGGCGAAGCCGTCTGGCGCCGCCCGGACCTCGTAGAGAAATACACTTCACCTCGGCCTGCGGATCGCTATGACAGCCGCCTGGCCCTGCTGGAGAAGCTGGGCGCGAAAGCCGCCATCGCCCTGGAGCCGGGCCTGGAGCAGCGTCTGCGCGAAGGCAAGGAGCCCGCCCTGCCCTACTTCCTGGCGGCGAAAGGCCTGCCCGGCTCCGGGGAGCCGCCCTTGGTCCGCCTGAGCTTCCGGCCCGAGCTGCCAGAGCAGCTGACTGCCGGAGGCACCGCGAACCTGGAGCTCCACGGCCGGGTGCGCTCCCTGCAAGGCGTCAACCTCCTGGCCCAGTTGGAGGGGTCGGATCCCACCCTTCGCCGTTCCGCCATCCTCCTGGGTGCCCACATGGATCACCTCGGCATGCCCGGGGGTGTGTTGCACCCGGGCGCCGATGACAATGCCTCAGGCGTGGCGGCCCTGCTCGAGATCATTCGCGTTGCCACAACAGCGCTGCATCGGCCACGCCGCACCCTGCTCTTCGCGTTCTGGACTGGCGAGGAGGAAGGCAAGTTCGGCTCTGGCCTGTACACCCGTCAGCCCCGCTGGCCCCTGGCCCGCACGGAGGCCTACCTTAACCTGGATATGGTGGGCCATCCCTGGACAGCCGCTGATTTGCGTGCCCTCGTGGAAGGCGCAGGCCTCAAGGATCCCGCGGGCTTCCTGGCGGGCCTGGATCCGGCGGACTTCGTGGAGCCCGGCCTTCCCCCGGGCCACCCGGAGCTGGCCGCGGCCCTCGTCCATGCGGGCCGTGGCACGGGCCTCTCCCTGCACCTGGACTGGACCGATGGCCGCAGTGGGGGCAGTGACTACCGCGACTTCGCGAGGTTGAACGTCCCTTTCATCCGGTTTTTCGGCAGCTACTTCCCCGAGTACCACAAGCCTGACGACACCTTGGACAAGCTGGATCCCGACCAGGTGCGGCGCATGGCGCGACTGGCGCTGGGCACTGCGTGGCTATTGGCTGATCGCTAGGCCCTCTTAGCGCCCCTAAAGCACCACTTCCCCGTACCACCCCTTGATCACGATCTTGGTGCCGTAGGGGGCGGACAGCTTCTGCATGAGGGCGAGGATCTCAGCGCCGCGCTGAGAATTAGCCAGGCGGGGCACGCCGTAGAGGGGGCCCTCATCGTCGATGGAGATGGGCAGCAACTGGATGCGCTTGAGCTTGCCCTGGTTCGTGACCATGCGGACCATGACGGTCTGCAGGACCTCCTGAGACTCCCGACGGTCCCACACGGAGACGTTCGTGGGCCGAGGCATTTCGATGTCGCGCTGATGCAGGATGTCGGCGGGGATCCGCTCCGGCGTGCGGTACTGGTAAATGAAATCGCCCAGGCTGTAGAAGATGGGGCGGCCCTTGTAGATTTCGATGCCCCGCAGCACGTGGGGCCCAGTGCCCAGCACGAAGTCCGCCCCCGCTTCGACGGCGCGGCGGAACATGATCTCCTCGTTGGGGGGCGTGGTGTCCTGGATGCCATAGGCCCGGTGGTGCGTCACGTCGTGGTTGTGCAGGGAGACCAGCAGCAGGTCCGCATGGCGGCGGGCCAGGACGACCTCGTCCTCCATGG
Source organism: uncultured Holophagaceae bacterium (assembly GCA_903913215.1). GTDB lineage: Bacteria > Acidobacteriota > Holophagae > Holophagales > Holophagaceae > Geothrix. The sequence goes on along the minus strand of CAIWKE010000028.1, from coordinate 44,837 downwards.
TCTTCACGTCGGCTTCCAGCGGGCCTTCCACAGCCTCCACCTTGCCGTCCCGCGCCACGAGGATCACCGCAGGATCGATGGTGGCCAGGGAGGGCGCGCTGGCGTCCTTGCTGCGGTACTTGGCGGTCCAGTAGCGCATGTAGGAGAGCAGCGCCACGCGGGTCTTGTGCCCCGCCAGCTCCAGGGTGCCGGGCGCGTGGGCCTCCGCCAGGGTGGTGCCCGCGCCCGCGTGGGTGATGTTGGCCTGATCCAGGGCCTGCAGGCACTCCTTGAGGCCTTCGGGCCCGAAGTCCAGGGCATGGTTGTTGGCTTGGCTCACAAGGTTGATGCCCGTGCGGGCCAGCTCCCAGCGGAAGTCCCGGGGGGCGCGGAAGTTGTAGAAGGGGCGCTGCAGCTCAGGCCGGTCGTTGAGCGAAAACTCCATGTTCCCGTAGGCCAGGTCCGCCTCCTGCATGAGGCGGAAGAGCCCCGCCCGCTCGGGCTGGGGCAGCTGGGTGATGGGCTGGTTGAAGATCATGTCCCCAACGGCCGTGATGCTGAGGTCGCCGGGTTCCTCCTTGAGCAGCTCCGTGATGCGGCCGGCCCAGTCCACGCGCTCCGCCGGGGTCACCGGATGGATCTGGCGCAGGTGGATGGCTCGAGGGTCGTCCTTCAGCAGATCCACCTTGGCCTGGGCCTGCAGCGGAACGGCCAGCAGCGAGAGTCCTGCGGCCAGGGGAAGCGTTCGGTGGATCCAGGACATGGCAGGCTCCGGGTTGTCGAGCTTGAATGCACAATTTTGTTTCATCTACGCGGATAGTGCCAATTTTTTCTACCTCAGCACGGCTCCGCCACCGCTCGATCTGCTCGCACCCTTGGCCGCGCTGAGCTTGTGGTCCCAGGGCTGGGACGCACTATCCTGGTCCCATGACCACCCACCCTGACTACTGGAACCAGCTCTACCAGGACGAGGGCCGTCCCGGCTGGGACATGGACGGGGAAACTCCCCTGGTTCGGGAGCTGGTGGACCTGGCCTTGCCCCTGGGCCTGCGCCCTGCCAGCCAGCTCGTGGTGCCGGGCTGCGGCTATGGTCACGACGCCGCGGCCCTGGACGCTCAGGGCTTCCAGGTCGCGGGCCTCGACTTCGCGCCCCTGGCCATCCAGGGGGCCATGCACCGCTACGGGGACCGCGTGGCCTGGTCACAGGCGGACTGGTTCACGACGAAGCTGGGCCCCTGGGACGCCATCTTCGACCACACCTGCTTCGTGGCCATGGACCCGGTGCGGCGGCCCAGCTATATGGAGGCCTGCGCCGCCCACCTGCGGCCCGGCGGTCTCTGGCTGGCCGTGCTCTTCCACCACGTGAACGGACGCCCCGGCCCGCCCCACGCCATCAGCCAGACCGAGGCCCGCGGCTTGGCGGAGGTGCATTTCGAGGTGCTGCACCTGGGCGATGCACAGAACAGCCACCCCCGCCGCGCGGGCCGGGAGTTCCTGGTCATCGGGCGCAAGCGGGGCTGAGGCGCGATCAGGCCCGCGCCGCATGGGCCTTGGCGATGATCTGAGCCTCGCGCTCCTCGGCCTTGCGGCCGCCCCAGACCAGCCAGGCAGCCCAGAGGTTGAAGAGTGTCACGCCCGCGAGGATGGCGGCCAGGCGGCCCCAGGGCTCGCTGTAGGCGATGCGCTCCTGCACCCGCAACCAAGTCATGAAGCCCCAGAGGCAGGCCTCCAGCCCCATGACGAAGCTCATGGCCACCCGGACCTGGGGCCAGGAGATCAGCAGCGCCCCCATGAGCATCAGCGTCAGGGGCACGATCATCACCAACGGAAAGCCCAGGCGCATGAAGAGCGCGGCCATGAGCAGGAGGCAGAACTGGGCGGGGAGGAGGCGCAGGAAGAACATGGAAACTCCGGCTGACCATAAATCATACCAAGTTGTCCGATTTGTTGCATCTTGCATTATTAAGACTCAGCCTCAATTGATCCGTGTAATCTCCTTCCCATCCCCAAGGAGTGCCTATGAGTGTCTTCAGGAAAGGCAGCCAGGCATGGAAGGTGATGACCCTGGCCCTGGTTGTCGTGCCCTGGTTTCTGAAGGATCAGCTGGCGACCAGCCTGGAGGAGCGCTCCAGGAATGCTCAAAAGGTTCTGATCGATGGCAACGAGCAGGACCAGCGTGAAGCACTGGAGGTCGAACAGCGCCAGGTGGTCGACCGCCTGGCCCGCATCGAACTACGCCAGATCCAGACGACGGGGGAGTTGACCGAAGCCCAGGTCGCCAAGGCGGTGGCGGATGACCTGTCCCGCAGCTTCTCGGAGGAAGGCAGGGCGCTGCACGGCAGCATGCAGAAGTTCAACAGCCTGCTACCAAAGGTTTCCATGGAGGAGATCACTCGGCGGAGCCTGGAAGCCAAGGCCCATCAGGTGGAGGCTGTGACCCAGGAATTGGAAAAATTCAACCCAGAGACCCCCCAGCAGGACAACCAGCCATTGCTGCAGCGCTGGAGTCAGGCAGAGGTGGCCCTGGGTGAGGCCTATGACCAGCTGTCCCTTGAAGCCGAACGGGACCGGGATTCCAGCGCGAACAAGGCCTTCTGGTCGCGCGTCGCCGCCTGGGTCTTCACAGCCTTGGCCGCCTTCATGGTGGGCGATCGGGCCAAGTCCCTGCATGAGGTCCAGCAGGGTTTGAAAAGCACGGCGTCCCAGCTGGACCCAGCACCCGAGGCCTGACCTGGAAAGGCTAGTCTCGGCGCAGCCCCCTTCGGGTGCCACCCCGAGGGGGATGTTTCCTTGCCGCGGAGCGTGAGGCAGCTCGGCGCGCGGTGGGCGCTACAATGAACCACCCCCACCGGAGTCCCCATGCGTCTGAAGCCCCTGGCCCTCCTTGCCTGTCTGCTGCCCCTGAGCCTTGGCGCCCAGGATCTGGTGCGGCTGGGCAACCTCAAATTCGCCCACTACGGCGCGGTCTCCTACATGAAGGAGCTGGCCCCCAAATACAAGCTGAAGATCGACGAGAAGATGTTCGCCAAGGGCATCGACATCAACCCGGCCATCGTGGCGGGGGAGATTGATGCCAGCGCCGCGGCGCTCGATGCCGCCATCGCCGGACGCGCTGCCGGCGTGCCCATCTACGTGGTCGCGGGCTTTGCCAAGGGCGGCGCGCGAATGGTGGTGCGACCCGATGCGGGCATCAAGTCTCTGAGAGATCTCAAAGGCAAGAAGGTGGGCGTGGCCCGGGGAGGAGCCCAGGAACTGCTGCTGCTGGCAGAGCTGGCCAAGGCGGGGCTCAGCTGGTCTGATAAGCCCGGCAAGGACGTGCTGGTGCTCTATCTCCCCTTCGCGGACCTGAACCAGACCCTCATGGCCAAGAACATCGACGCCATGTGCCAGAGCGAGCCCTACAGTTCCCAGGCCATCAACCGCAAGTTCGGCGTGGAGCTGCTCAAGCCCTACGACACGCCCCTGGGCGAGCCCATCCGCGCCCTGGTCATCACCGAAAAGCTCTACAGGGAACGCCGCGATGTGGCGCAGCGCTTCCTGGCCTGCTTCGTGGAGGCCACCAAGAAGTTCCTCGACGAGCCCAAGACCGCAGAGAAGTATGTCCGCGAGGTGATGTTCAAGAACCAGATCAGCGCCGAGGACTACCAGGACGCCATCGGCAACTCCCCCTTCACCTACGACATCAGCCAGGCCCACGTGCAGATCACCACGGACCTCATGGCCCAGTACGGCGTCGGCAAGATGAGCAACCCGCCCAAGGCCGCCGACTGGGTCAAGCTGGACCTGCTCACCGAGGCCAAGAAGCAGCTCAAGATCGAGGCGCCCAAGGCCGCCCCTGCGCCGATCAAGAAGGCGAAGAAGGGATGAAGTCCTACCGACGCGCCGCCTCCGGCATCCTCGTCCCCTTGGTCGCCCTGGCCTTCTGGCAGCTCCTTTCCAGCATGGGCTGGGTGAACGCCACCATCCTGCCCTCCCCCATGCGCGTGCTGGTGAAGTGGTGGGCCTACCTGCGGCCCCTGGAGGCCTATGATCCAGCTCAGATGTCGCACCTGAAGTGGGTCGTCTCCGGTGAGCTCATCCAGGACGCCATGGGCAGCCTCTACCGCGTGCTGGTGGGCTTCTTCATCGGAGCCGGTCTGGCCCTGCCCCTGGGCCTGGCCATGGGCTACAGCAAGCTGGTCTACGGCCTCTTCAACCCGCTCATCCAGGTGCTGCGGCCCATCCCACCCATCGCCTACATCCCGCTCTCGATTCTCTGGTTCGGTCTGGGCAACCCCCCGGCCATCTTCCTCATCAGCATCGGCGCCTTCTTCCCGGTGCTCATGAACACCGTCACGGGTGTGCAGAACGTCGACAGCATCTACCTCCGCGTGGGCCGCAACCTGGGCGCTTCGCGGCTGACCCAGTTCACCCGCATCATCCTGCCCGCGGCCACGCCCTACATCTTCACCGGAGCCCGTATCGGCATGGGCACAGCCTTCATCGTGGTGATCGTCTCGGAGATGATCGCCGTAAACAATGGCCTGGGTTACCGCATCCTGGAGGCCCGGGAATACCTCTGGTCCGACAAGATCATCGCGGGCATGTTCACCATCGGCCTCCTGGGCCTGGGCATCGACACCCTCATGAGCCGCCTCAGCTCCCACTTGTTGAAGTGGCACCGCGGCCTGGAGCAGGCATGAGCGACAGCCACATCTCCGTCCAGGACGTGCACAAGGTCTTCCAGAGCGGGGGCCAGGACGTCCACGCCCTCAAGGCCATCAACCTGGAGGTGAAGCAGGGCGAGTTCGTCTGCCTGCTGGGCCCCTCGGGTTGCGGCAAGTCCACCCTGCTGAACGCCGTGGCGGGCTTCAGCCTGCCCAGCTCCGGCACCATCACCGTGGATGGGCTGCCCATCACGGATCCGGGCCCCGACCGGGGCATGGTCTTCCAGGAATACGCCCTCTTCCCCTGGATGACCGTGGAGCAGAACATCGCCTTCGGGCTCCAGATCAAGGGCACGGCCAAGCCGGCCATCCAGGCCAAGGTGGATGAGCTGCTGGAACTCCTGCACCTCGCAGATTTCAGGAAGCGCTTCCCCAAGGACCTCAGCGGCGGCATGCGGCAGCGCGTGGCCATCGCCCGGGTGCTGGCTCTGGACTCGCCCATCCTGCTCATGGACGAGCCCTTCGGCGCCCTGGACGCCCTCACCCGCCGGAACCTGCAGGACGAGCTGCTGCGCCTCTGGACCGAGCTGAGGAAGACCATCCTCTTCGTCACCCACAGCATCGAGGAGGCCCTCTACCTGGCGGACCGCACGGTGGTCATGACCTACCGCCCCGGCACCATCAAGCGGGATCTGGTCATCGACCTGCCCCGCCCCCGGGATGTCGCCAGCCCCGCCTTCAACGCCCTCAAGAAGGACCTGGGCCAGCTCCTCATGGAAGAGCAGAGTCGCCTCAACCAGGACGAGTTCAGAGCTGCGGCCGTGGACTGAAGTCCCCGCAGGTTCTGGTGCGCTGGACACGGATGCAAAAGCAACTGATCCACCACGACGACACTAAGACACGAACAGTCAGGTTCATCAGGGATTAGCGTGCTGAACCTGGAAATTTCACATGAATGAAATATCAGCCACAAAGAACACAAAGGTCACAAAGCGGGAACCTCGACCATCAGGCACAGTAAGCCTAGGTGCATGGCTTCTGCCGGGAGGTTGGGGGAACCACCCCCGGCATCTCCATGGGGGCGGTGGTTGGCTACGGTCCGAAAAGCCACTTCCTTCTTCTTTCCTTCGCGCCTTCGAGTCTTCGTGGTGGATCAATTTCTCAAAAATAGATCAGGAGACAATTTTGATATTCGGTGGCGGCTCGGGCAGTTGCACGTCGCTGCGTCCTCGCGTGGCCAGGGCCACGGCCAGGGTCCACATGGGGGCCATGTTCAGGTAGGGGATCCACTCGGTGAAGAAGGTGGGCAGGAAGGCCCAGTGGAAGCCCAGCATGGCCCACATGACCACCATGGTGATGAGGTCCAGGCCCGCGCTGAGGAACCAGCCGGGAGGGCCCGTGACATCCGCAGGGATCTGGATGGCGTCCACCGCCAAGGCGATGGCCCACGCGAGTCGGATGCGGGTGCGGCTGAGGGGGGGCTTGCCGGGGCTCACCATGCCCGGAAGTCTACCGGAATGTAGAATCAGAGTGAATCAACCGATGAGCAAGCATGGCTCTCGGCAAGGACGGCACATGGTCCACATCCAGTGGAAGGAACGCTACAACATCGGCTACAAGGACATCGACCTGCAACACCGGGGTCTGCTCGACATGTTGAACGAGCTGGTGGACCTCATCGATGCGGGGCAGTCCCACGAGGGCGTCGAGACCATCCTCCATGGGTTGTGCAGCTACGCCCTCCTGCACTTCAGCACCGAAGAACGCTACTTGAAGGCCTCGGGCTACCCGGGTCTGGCCCGGCAGGAGCAGGAGCACGCCCGCTTCGTGGAGCAGGTCCTGGCCTTCAACCAGACCTACGATCCCCAGGACCCCCATCAGACCAGTGAGCTTCGGGCCTTCCTACAGGACTGGTACCTGGACCACATCCTCAAGATCGATATGGACTACGTGCCCCACCTGCGGCGCTACTACGCCGAGGCCGAGATCAAGGCCATCATCTTCGACTTCGGCAATGTCGTCAGCCGCTTTGACAACGACCGTTTTCTCGAGGGTCTGGCCACCCTCTGCGGCCGACCCGCCGCAGAGCTGAAGACGGCCATCTACGGACAGTCCACCCTCACCCAGGACTACGAGGCGGGTCGCATCAGCTCCGGGGACTTCCTCAGCGGCATCTCGACCGTCTGCGGCAAGGATCTACCCGAAGAGGACTTCCTCCGGGCCTACACGGACATCTTCACGCCCATCGCCGCCACCCAGGAGCTGATCCTGAAGCTGGAGCCCCGGTACCGGATGTTGCTCCTGTCGAACACCAGCCCCTGGCACTACCAACATGCCATTCAAACCACGCCGGTCTTCCCGGTCTTTGAAAATGTCACCCTCAGCTACGAGGTGGGGGCCAGCAAGCCGGATCCCCGCCTCTTCGAGGACGCCCTGGCTAAACTGGACCTCATGGCCGAGGAGTGCATCTACATCGACGATGTGCCCGCCTTCGCCCAGGCGGCCACGGAGCACCTGCTCCATGGCATCACCTACACGACTCCCCTGGCACTCATCACGGAACTTAGGCGCCTGAAGGTCGTGTTCTGATCCCCAGAAGGCACCAGCCTTGATCCCTCCCCGAAGCCCAGACTCAGCCTTCGTCCCCACTCGGGCAGAACTCTTCCTGGGCTTCTTCAAGACGGGCCTCTCGGGCTTCGGCGGGGTGATGCCCCACGCCCGGCGCATGCTCGTGGAGGACCGGCGCTGGCTGGACGACCGGCAGTTCACGGAGCTGCTCAGCCTGGGCCAGACCCTGCCCGGCCCCAACATCCTAAACATGGCTGTGGTCATCGGGGCCCGCTTCCATGGATGGGTGGGCTCCGTCCTGGCGGCGCTGGGTCTCCTGAGCGCGCCCCTGGTCATCGTGCTGAGCTTGGCCACCCTCTATGGCCGCTTCGCCCACTCGGCCCGGCTCATCCAGATCCTGGCAGCAGTGGCGGCGGCCGCGGCGGGCCTGGTGCTGGCGACCGGCGGCCGCCTGGCCACGCGCATGGACCGCGATGCCGGCTCGATCTTCATACTGGTGGTGGCCTTCCTGGCCAACTTCTGGCTGCGGCTGCCCCTCCTGGGCATCCTCCTGGTGCTGGGCCCCCTCAGCATTGGCCTGGCCTGGCGCAGCCTGCGGCGGGAGCAGCGGGCCCAAGGCGGCGCCCCATGAACGGCCCTTCGCTGTCAGGGCTCTTCCTGCGCTTCTGCCTTTTCTCCCTGATGGCCGTGGGCGGCGCCACGGCCCTGGTGCCGGAGATGCACCGTCAGGTGGTGGACCTCCACGGCTGGATGAGCAGTGCGGACTTTGCCACCCTCTTCGCCATCGCCCAGGCGGCCCCGGGCCCCAACGTGCTCTTCGTGAGCCTCATCGGCTGGAAGCTGGCAGGCATCCCCGGCGCCCTCGTCTGCACCCTGGGCATGTGCCTGCCCTCAGCCCTGCTGGCCTTCACCGTGGGGCGCCTCTGGGACCGCTTCCGTCACTCGACCTGGCGCATGGCCATCGAGCGGGGCCTAGCCCCCATCACCATCGGCCTGGTCCTTGGCAGCGGCTGTCTCCTGGTGCAGGCCACCGGCACCCGTGGGCCACTGCTGGTCATCGCGGCCCTCAGCGCCCTGCTGTCGTTTCGCTCAAAGCTGAACCCGCTCTGGTGGCTGGCCGGGGCGGCGCTGCTGGGGGGCGTGGGGGCACTGAGCTGAAAGCCTCCTTGGCTATTGAAAGTTGGCAAGGCGGACGCCATAGGAACCGGCACTGGTGGCAGGGATCCAAAGGGCCGAGGCCTCGCCGTTCGGGAGGCCAATGGCCTGGACGAAATCAACGTTGCTGGATTGACCAGGAAATTTGGCTGGAGTATCCCAGCTTTGACCCGTCGTGCTGAATCGAGCCGTCCAGGCGTCAAAGGCGCCAGAAGGTGCTGGCTGGCTGGCCAGGAACGCCAGGATGAAATCACCCGAACTGTCCACGGCCAGGCTTGGAGGATTCGTGTTCAGGCCCGTCGTCGTCGGCGCCGCCAGGGTCGACAGAGACCTCCAAGTGCTCCCGCTGAACGTCGACGATTGGAGAGAGAAGGTGGCATTGCCCAGCCTTGGATTGGGGGTCAGACACATGGCCAGCACAAAACCACTGGGGTTCATGGCCAGGACGTCGATGACCTCGGGCACAGCCAGCGAGGCCGAGCTCCACCCAGCTGTCGGGGAATACTTGGCGTAGTAGGACCCAATGGGGTTGGCGGGAAAATTGGGACCTTGGTACTGAGCCCAGGTCACCAGCGCTGCGCCGCCCGCAGCCATTGCCACCCGGGGCTGGTAACCCGCCGTACCCGGCACCGGGGAGGCGTTCAGCTGGACCTGCGCACCCCACCCACGGCCTGGGCCATAGGTGGACGCAAACACCGAGTTGCTCCAGGAATCGATAGCCTGCTCCCAGACAGCCAGCCGATTCCCGGCGGTATCCAGCGCGATCCGGAATTGACCCACCGCCGCCGAGGACGACAAGGCAAGGACCTCGGGATTGCCCCAACCGTTGGCGACACTGAAACCGCAGGAATATAGGGCATTCCCAGACGCGACGCCCGGGCGCCATAAGATGACGGCTTCACCACCACGGCTGGCCACCTGGTGGCTGATCACATCAGGCGCGACACTTCGGGGAAGCCCCCAGCCCGTGGCAGGGTCGAAGTTCGCCGCCATGAGGCTCAGGGTAGTCGCGCCAGCCTGGCGCCAGACGGCGATGGCCTGGCCACCGTCCAGCATTGCAAGGGTGGGAAAATCTGCAGAAGTCCCCGCGGCCTGGATCGGCTGAGCAGTCCCCCAGGTCTTGGCGGTGGCGCTGTAGTAGCTGGCGAATAGGCGATTCCCCCCGGAGTCATTGCGAAGCACCAGCACCATGCGATTGCCCGCGACATCGGAAGCGTAGATGGGGTCACGGAGCAGATAGGAAGGGACGTAGTTTGAGTCCAGCACGATGCTGGAAGACCACTGCTTGGCGGGGGCTGGCGGGGCCGTGCTCGTGGTACTGCCCCCACCGCCACCACACCCCGCAGCCAGGGCCAGCAGCGCAGCCATCCACACCAATGCAAACCTAACCATACGTCACTTTCTCCTATGAACGCCGCGCCTTGCCGGTCACCCGCTCGATGCTGATGCGCAGCACAGCAGTGCGGAAGAGGTCCTTGTCGATTTCCGCCGCCACGGCCTCAGGATGCCCGGCAGCGAAGCGCTGTCCGAAAGCCTCAAGGGCTTGGCGCTTGGCGGCCTCGTCATGAATGAGCGTGGCCTTCCCGAAGACGATGGCGCTTTCATAGCGGGTGGAGAGCTCCGCGGGCAGGACTTCGGACTCGGTGACCACGCAGTAGGACACCCGCGTATCACCGGCCAGGTTGTCCAGCTTGTGGCCGCTGGTGGCGCAGTGCAGGATGAGGGCCCCATCCACCAGGGCGTGGTTCAGGGGCACCGCGTAGGGCCAGCCGTCAAAGCCCGCGGTGGCCAGCACCCCCCAGGAGGCCTTGTCGAGAATGGCCCAGGCCTCGGCCTCGCTGAGTTCCCGGTCGCGGCGGCGCATGCCGTGGTCGGGGGCACTCATGAGCGCTTGCTCGCGATCCAGTTGAGGGCCTCCAGGGGCGTCATGCGATTCAGGTCCAGAGCCTCCAGCTCCGCCCGCAGGCCGTCAGGCTCCACCTCGAACATGGGCAGCACTGGCTGGCTGGGCATGGGGGCCCGGGGCGGCGCTTCGGGCGCCAGGGCCAGGAGCCGCTGGGCCTTCTGGATGACGGACTTCGGCAGGCCTGCCAGCCGCGCCACCTGGATGCCATAGCTGCGATCCGCAGGCCCCGGGGCCACGCGGTGGAGGAAGTGGAGCTGCTCCTCCCACTCCTGCACTTCCACGTGGAGGTTCTGGATGCGGGAATCGTCCGCCAGCTTGGTCATCTCGAAGTAGTGGGTGGCGAAGAGGGTACGCGGGGCACCCCCCTTCAGGTCGCGCAGGAACACAGCGATGGCCTCGGCCAGGGCCAAGCCGTCCCGAGTGGAGGTGCCGCGGCCGATCTCGTCCAGGATCACCAGACTGGCGGCCGTGGTCTGGTTGAGAATTCGCGCCGTTTCCGTCATCTCGACCATGAAGGTGGACTGGCCCTTGGCCAGCTGGTCCGAGGCGCCGATGCGGGTGAAGATGCGGTCCACCAGGCCGAAGCGCATGAGCTCCGCCGGCACGAAGGAGCCCGCCTGGGCCAGCACCACCAGCAGGGCCGAGGTGCGCAGGAAGGTGGACTTGCCGCCCATGTTCGGGCCCGTCACCACGGCCATGGGCTGCCCCGCACTGAACTGCAGATCGTTGGGGATGCACTCCCGGCCCAGCCGCGCCTCCAGCATGGGATGGCGGGCCGAGGCCAGCAGCAGCTCGCGGTCCTCGCCCAGCTCGGGCCGGGTCCAGCTAGATAGCCGCGCCCGCTCCGCCAGGGCCCCCAGCACGTCCAGGGTGGCCACGGCCCGGGCCAGACGGGTGAGGTCCGAGCGGTGCTCCAGCACCAGAGCCAGGAGGCGTTGGAACTGGGTGGACTCCAGCTTGGTCTGGTCGCTCTCGGCGCTGAGCAGCTTCTGCTCGAAGGCCACCAGCTTTTCCGTGGTGAAGCGCTCGGCGTTTGCCAGGGTCTGCTTGCGGAGGAAGTGGGCGGGCGCCGCGCCCAGGTTGGCCTTGGTGATCTCGAAGTAGTAGCCGAAGACCCGGTTGTATTTGATCTTCAGGCTGTTGATGCCCGAGGCGGCGCGCTCCTCCTCCTCCAGTTCCAGCATCACCTGCTTGGCATCCCGGGCCAGGCGCTTCACGGCATCCAGCTCCGCATCCACGCCCTCGCGGATGACGCCGCCCTTCTCCAGGTCCAGGGGCGGGGCCTCCGCCAGGCAGCGCTGCAGCTCCAGGCAGAGCGGCGTGCAGAGGGGGGTCTCGGCGGGCCAGAGGCCCAGGTCGCGGACCTCGGCGGCCCACCCCTCGTCCTGAATCCGCGCGGGCAGCTTCTGAAGCACAGCCAGCCCCTCGCGGAGCTGGGCCAGCTCGGGTGGCGTCGCGAGACCCAGGGCCACGCGACCCAGGAGGCGGTCCAGATCCGGCACCTGACCCAGCAGCGTCTGGATGGGCCCCCGACGGCGGTCTTCGGTGAGCCAACCCACCTGGGACCAGCGTTGTTCCAGGGTTGCGCGGTCCCGCAGCGGCTGCTCCAGCCAGGCCTTCAGCAGGCGCGTGCCCAGTCGCGTGCGGCACTGGTCCAGCAGGGCCAGCAGCGAGCCCGCCCGTCCGCCGTCCATGCCATTGCCCAGGACTTCAAGGTGCCGGGCGCTGGTGGCGTCCAGCAGGGGCCCCGAGGCGCCCAACTCCAGGCTCACGCCCTGCAGGTGCGCCGGACGGCCCTTCTGGGTGGTCTCGACATGATCCAGCAGGGCCGCCAGGGCCCCCAGGGCCACGGGGTAGGGATCCAGACCCACGCCCTCCAGATGCTGCCAGCCAAAGAAAGCCAGCACCTGCTGCCGGGCCCGGGAGGCCTCGAAGCGCCAAGCGGGCAGGCGTGTGCGGGCGGCTTCAAGCTCTGGGAAATCCGGGGCGCCCTCGGCCAGGATCAGCTCCTGGGGGCCCAGGCGCTCCAGCGTGGTGCGCAGGGCCTCGTCACCCTCGCCGGGCAGTACGCGCAGAGCCCCGGAAGCCAGCTGCAACAGGGCCAGGCCCCAGGCGGAGCCCACGCGGTGCAAGGCGCAGAGCCAGCGGGCATCGTCATCCAACCAGGTGCCCGGCGTGATGATGCGCTTGATGGCCCGGGGCAGCAGTCCCTTCACATCCTCGGCCTTGGCCGTGGGCTCCGCCAGGGCCACGGAATAGCCCGCCGCCAGCAGCTTCGGCAGGTAGGACTCCAGGGCGAAGTGGGGCACACCGCACATGGGCGTTTCTCCCTCGCTGCCCTTGCCGCGCAGCGTGAGAGCGATCTCCAGCACCGGCGCCGCCCGCACCGCGTCCTCGCCGAGGATCTCGTAGAAGTCCCCCATGCGCGTCATGAGCACAGCCTCGCCCGCCTCGCGCTTGAGGCCCGCGATCTGCAGCATCATCGGGGAGGACATGGGGTGGGGAATCCGGGGGTTTGAAGTCTGAAATCAGTGAATCATAGATCTTCCCACAGACCGTTCCCGGGCATGCGGTTAGGTCTTCGTTCCCTTCATCGAGGCAGCATCCATCGGTTGTTTAACCGCAGAGAACGCAGAGAGCGCAGAGGGGGCCAGGCATTTCTCTGCGCCCTCTGCGCCCTCTGCGGTTAATCGCTTTTCCTCCGCGTTCTCAGCGTTCTCTGCGGTTGGCGGTTTTGCAGATCCGGCCGGACGCTTAACTCGGGGCAGGGTCTGGGGCTAGGATGGACTCCATGGAACGGGTGGAGTGCATCGTCATCGGCGCAGGGGTGGTGGGGCTGGCCCTGGCGCGGCGCCTGGCCCTGGCGGGTCGCGAGGTGGTGGTGTTGGAAGCCGAGGACCGCTTCGGTACGGGCATCAGCTCCCGCAACAGCGAGGTCATCCACGCGGGGATCTACTACCCGGCGGGCTCGCTCAAGGCCCGGCTCTGCGTGGCAGGCAACCACGCCTTGTATGAGTACTGCGCGGCCCACGGCGTGGCCCACCGCCGCTGCGGGAAGCTGATCGTGGCCACGGATGGGGACCAGGTGGAAGACCTTCAGCGCCTGCGCGCCCGGGCCGAGGCCAACGGGGTGCTGGACCTCCGCTGGCTCAGTGCCGAGGCGGCCGGGGAGTTGGAACCGAAGCTCCACTGCCAGGCGGCCCTGATCTCCCCCAGCACCGGCATCATCGACAGCCATGGCCTCATGCGGGCCCTCTGCCTGGAGGCCGAAAGCCACGGCGCCAGCCTGGTGCTCCGGAGCCCCGTGCTGGGCGGCCGCCGCATGCCGGATGGCCTGGAGCTGCGCGTCGGTGGGGCCGAGCCTATGACCCTGCTGGGCCAGCGGGTCTTCAACTGCGCGGGCCTGGGGGCCCTGGCCTTCGCTCACGGGGTCGAGGGCGCCCATCGGAAGACCTTGCCCCCCCTGCCCCGCCGCTTCGCCAAGGGCAACTACTATGGCCTCTCGGGCGCTGCTCCCTTCTCCCGACTGGTCTACCCCGTGCCCGCCCAGGGCGGCCTGGGTGTGCACCTCACGCTGGATCTGGCGGGCCAGGCCCGCTTCGGTCCCGATGTGGAGTGGGTGGACACCGAGACCTACGAGGTGGATCCCCGCCGCGCCGACAGCTTCTACGCCGAGGTCCGCAAGTATTGGCCCGACCTCCCGGACGGCGCTCTGCAGCCCGCCTACGCAGGCATCCGCCCCAAGCTCCATGGCCAGGGAGAAGCCGCCCCGGATTTCCTGCTCCAGCGTGAGGACACCCACGGCGTGCCCGGTCTCGTGAACCTCCTGGGTATCGAATCCCCAGGCCTCACCGCCTGCCTGGCCCTGGCCGAGGAGGCCTGCGCACCTTTGGTTGGCTGAGGTTTTGGGGGGGGGGTGAAAGCGGACCAGAGAGAGCGCAGAGGCTGGCTGGTCTTGCTTTCGCGCGCCGTGGCAGAACCATCTGGTTGTTTAACCGCAGAGAACGCAGAGAGCGCAGAGGAGGCCAGGTCTTTCCTCTGCGCCCTTTGCGCCCTCTGCGGTTGAATTCTTTCACTTCAGAGAGGTCGCACTCATCGGTTGATCAACCACAGGCCGACTTGGAAGTCACGGGCCACCCTTTCGGAACCCGATGGGCTTTTTCGGTGGAATTGCGGGGACCATGAGCTGGCGGATGGCATCGAAAACGGCCCGGAACTGGGCGTCATATTTCTGCTCCAGCTTCTTGAGCTTCCTGGCCAGATCCTGGTGGGTGGCCAGGAGTTCCCGGAGCCGAACGAAGGCCCGCATGATCTCGATGTTCACCTTTACTGCCTGCCCGCTGCGCAGGACGCTCGAAAGCATCGCCACCCCTTGCTCCGTGAAGGCGAAGGGCGCGGAGCGGCGCCCGCCGTGGGATTCCAGACTTGAGGTCACAATTTGTGACTTCAAGTTTTGCCACTCAGCCCTTGTGAGCTGGAACATGAAATCTGCCGGAAAGCGTTCCAGGTTGCGCTTCACCGCCTGATTGAGAGCCTTGACATCCACCCCGTAGAGCCCCGCCAGGTGCTCATCCAGGAGTACCTTCTCCCCCCGCACAAGGAGGATGGACCTCGTCACGCGCTCAACCAGCATGGGGGACGCCTTCCTGGCCATGGACGACTCCAATTTGGGATCATTCTAGAGGCGAGCAGCACCTGGGAGTCGGCCGGAGGCACTCACACTTCCTTACGCAGAATCAGAGCACCCGCGCCCGCAACTCACGCAGCAGCTCGCCCTGGGGGGTCGGAACTTCCAGCTCGTCGTAGTATTCGGCGCGGTCCACCAAGTCCCCCAGCAGGGCCATGCCCGCCGCCACCAGAGGGTGCGTGGTCAGGAGCAGGGCAGGACCCAGCATCCCCACAGCCAGACGCAGGGCGCCGACCAGGGGTCGGATGGACCTGCCCTGCTGCGCGAAGTGGCGCTTCCGGTGCAGGTACAGGAAGCCCTTCATCAGACCCATGGCCAGGGCCAGGGGCCCCAGTCCCGCCAGCAGGCCCATCAGGTAGGCGCCGTTAAGCAGGGTGTGGGCGCTGTGCAGGTTCCAGGGGCCCACGCGCAGGGCTACGCGGTAGAGCCGATCGATGGCGAAGAGGGCCAGGAAGCCCGCAGCCGCGGCCAGGGGCAGCAGGTGCGGCAGGCCCAGCAGGGCCGCGGCGCCGAGCCCCAGGAAGAGCGACACCGCCGCCACCTCCCGGGAGAGCCAACTGCTGCGCAGGTGCAGCAGCGCCCGCCAGGCCCGCTCGGGGCGGCCCAGGTGCGCGGTGCTCAGGGCCAGGACCAGGGCGCCCAGGCTCAGGAAGGCCCAGGGACGCACGGCGGGGCCGCCGAGGCGCAGGGCCCCCAGCCAGGCCGCCAGGAAGCTGATGACCGTGGTGAAGCAGAGCAGAGTCCACTCGCCGCGCAGCGTGATCTTGGCAGCGGGGACTTCCAGAACCTGGTCCAGGAAGGCCCGCAGGGTGGCCGCTGCGGGCTGGAAACCTAGGCTGGGGGGATGAGGATGCTTGAGTGAGTGGATGTGGATGGCGGGCCTGGTGTCTGGGGCAGGCAAGCCGAGCACGCCTTCGAGAGGCCGCGCGGGATCCAGAGCGGACACACCAAGCGCTTCCATGGGACAGCGAGCCACACAGGCGGGCTCCAGGCCCTGGCTGGTGCGCTCGGGACAGAAGGTGCACTTCTCGATGGTGCCCGTGGCCTCGTTGAACTTCGGCGCGTCGTGGGGGCAGGCCCAGGTGCAGTAGCGGCAGCCGATGCAGAGCTCTGCGTGGATCGTGACGTTCCCGCTGGTGGCGTCCTTCGTGTAGGCATCGGCGGGGCAGTGCTCCAGGCAGGCCGGCTGCTCGCAGTGGTGGCAGGCGAAGGACAGGCTGAAGATCGGCAGTTGTGGGTGTCCACAGGCGTTGAAGGTGTGGACCGTGCGCCAGGGCCGGGACTGCTGCTCGCGGTTCTCTATCCAGCAGGCCACCACGCAGGCCTGGCAGCCGGTGCAGCGGTTGGGGTCAAAGGTAAACTGGGCGGCCATCAGACACGCTCCACTTCGACGAGGTTGTCGTGGAAGCCCGCGCCGTGGCCCAAATCGGTCTCCCGGCCCAGTGATAGGAGGTTCACCGAGCCGCCATCCTCCGCGCCGAAGCCATTGCAGGCGGAGACGCTGCCAGGCCGCATCCCGAAATGCAGGCGCAGGGGCAACTCCAGGCTGCCGCGGTCGTTGAAGACCCGCACCCGGTCCCCGGGCTTCAGCCCCCGCGCCAGGGCGTCCTCGGGGCCCATCTCCAGACTGGGCCCGGGCATCAGCTGGCGGATCTGCTGCAGAGGCAGAAACTGGCTGTGGATGCTGTTCTTCGTATTGGGCGTGAGGAGTTGCAGCGGATAGCGGCCCACGCCAGCGGCAGCACTTTCCAGGGGGGGCGTGTAGTCCGGCAGGGGGGAGACGCCCCAGCGTCGGGCGGCTTCGACACTGAAGAACTCCACCTTGCCCGAGGGGGTGCTGAAGCGCCGGTCCGCGAAGGCCACGGGCTCGGAACCGGGGGCCAGCACCGGGCCCTCCCGCAGCTGGGCCAGGCTAAGGCCGATGGGTTGCAGCTTGGCCTCCAGCCAGGACTCCACTCCCGCGTCGCCGGGCCTGGGCAGGAAACCGTCCAGCTCCGCTTCGCTCATCCCCAGGCGCAGGCCCAGGGCACGGTAGATGTTGGTCTCGGGCCGCACCTCGCCGGGGGGCTCGATCACCTTTGGCCGCAGCTGCAGGTAGGCGTGCCAGTACGCGCCAATGACGTCCGTCTGCTCGAAGAGGCTCTTGCTGGGCAGGATCAGGTGGGCCTCCCGGGCCGTGTCCGTGAGGCGCTCGTCCACCACCACCAGGAAGTCCAGGGCCCGCAGCGAAGCCAGCACGGCATTGGTATCGGGGTTTTGGCAGGCGGGATTGCCTCGCTCCACCCAGCCCACCTTCAGGGGCGGATCCTGCTGTGCTGCCATGTCCGTGCCCAGGCGGGCGGTGCTGATCGAGACCCGCACCACGCCGTCAGGCTGCTCGGGTGGATAGAAGTCCAGGGGGTTCTTCAGGGAGCTGAAGATCTGCGTGGCGAGGTTGGCGTAGACCCAACCGGCGCCGGGCTTGCCGAGGTTGCCCGTGAGGGGCAGCAGGGCCTGGATGGCCCGCATGGTCTGGCCCCCGTTGGTGTAGCGCTGCATGCCGAAACCCGCGCTGATGCTCAGGGGCGCCAACTCTCCCAGGAGTCGGGCCAGCTCACGGATCTGAGCTTCAGGCACACCGCACTCGGCGGCGGCACGCGCTGGAGGCCAGGCATGCACCAGCTCCGCATAGGCCTCGAAGCCCAGCACGCAGTCCTTGATGAAGGCGTGGTCGATCTGTCCGGCCTCGATGAGCAGGTGGGCCAGGCCCAGGGCCAGTGCGCCGTCTGTGCCGGGCCGGGGCTGGAGCAGCAGGTGGGCCCGGTCTGAGGTGGGCGTGCGCCGGGGATCGATGATCACCAGGGTGGCGCCGCGGTCCAGCGCCTGGTGTACGAAGCGCATCTGGTGGACGTTGGTCTCACTGGCGTTCTTGCCCCAGAGGACGATGAGCCGCGCTTCTGCGATATCCCAGGGGGCGCTCTGGCGGTTGTCGCCGAAGGTCAGGCGCGTGGCCTCCAGTCCCGCGGGCCAGCAGAGGTCGCCGTAGGTGGTGGTGCAGCCGCCGAAGGCCCGCCAGAACTGCATGCCGCAGCCATTCAGCAAACCCTTGGTGCCGCTGCCCGTGTAGTAGAGGAGGGACTGGGGCCCGTTCTCACGGCGGGCCGCGCCAAAGCGCTCGGCCATGAGCTCCAGGGCCGCGTCCCAGCTGATGGGCTCAAAGGTTCCTGCGGCCGTGCGCCGCAGCGGCCGCGTGATGCGCTCGGGGCTATAGACCCGCTCCAGGTAGCTGAGCCCCTTGAGACAGGGGCCCTCCGCCGTGGCCAGATTGCCCGGCGCGGCGTCGATGGCCGTGACACGCCCATCCACCACCGTGACCGCCATGGCGCAGGTGCTGTAGCAGTTCCGCGGACAGGCGGTGGTGAAGACAGGCATGGGATCGATGATACGGGAGTCAGGCCGGTCCAGCCCCGCTACCCTGAGGCATGCCCATGATGGATCCCCCAACCTCCCCGGCTCCCACCCAGTCCTCGGCGCCGCCGGAGATCGCGCTGTGCCTGGAGCTGGGGCGGGCCTATCAGGCCTACGGCATCCCCGCCCACCGCTTCGAGGACGCCCTTAGCCGCATCTGCTCGCGGCTGGGCCTGGAAGGCGAGTTCTTCGCCCTCCCCACGGCCTTCTTCGCCTCCCTGACCCGGAACGGCCACCAGTGGACCTTCATCCAGCGCAGCCCCGGCGGAGACGTGGACCTGGCGCGGCTTTCGGACCTTCAGCGCACCACGGATGACCTCATTGCCGGGAAGCTCTCCACCGAAGAGGCCCGGGAGCGTGTGCGCAGCATCCTCGCGGCCCCGCAGCGCTGGAGCGCCCTGACGACCACCCTCTGCTTCGGCCTGGGTTCGGCCCCGGCGGCCATGTTCTTCGGCGGCGGCTGGCGCGAGATGCTGCTCACGGCCCTGCTGGGATCCATGGTCGGCCTGCTCGCAGTGTTCCTGGGCCGCAGTACGGGCCTGTCGCGCATCGTGTATCCCGTAGCGGGCACGCTCGTCGGATTCCTGTCCCTGGCCGCGGCCTCCCGCTTTCCCCATGTGTCGCCCCAGGTCCTCACCCTGGCGGGCCTCATCATCCTGCTACCCGGTCTGCGCCTGGTGGTCTCCATGAACGAGCTGGCCACAGGCAACTTGGTGGCCGGCACGGCACGGCTGGTGGACACAGGCATGACCTTTTTGTCCCTTGGCTTTGGCGTCGCCCTGGGCCAGCGTCTAGCCGCCCCGCTCATGGAGCGGGCCTTGCAGGGGACGCCTCTGCCCCTGCCCGCCTGGACCCTGCTGCCCACCCTGCTGCTGGCGGCCTCGGCCTTCGTGGTGATCTTCAAAGCCCGCTTCTCGGACCTGCCCTGGATCTTCGCCGCCTGCCTGCTGGCCTTCTACGGCACCCGCTCGGGCTCTGCCTGGCTGGGGCCCCAGTTTGGCGTGGGCCTAGGCGCCTTCGCCCTGGGCCTGGCCAGCAACCTCTACACCCGCCTCGTGAGGCGTCCCTCGGTGGTGACCCTCCTGCCGGGCCTCATGGTGCTGGTGCCCGGGGGCCTGGGCTTCAAAGGTCTGGAGTTCATCATCCAGAAGCAACTGGTCATGGGCCTCGACACCGCCTTCCAGGCCCTCTTCGTGGCCATTGCCCTGCTCACAGGCCTGCTGTTGGCCCAGGCCACCGTGCAGCCCCGGACAGCGCTCTAACCTCACCGTTCCGGTGACCTAGAGGGCGGTAACTGGAAAGGCTCAACGGCGCAGGCTCTCGCCTGCGGGAGCCTCCGGGAAGGACTTGAGCGCCTGGGAGGCCACAAAATCCGAGATCTGCCAATGCACTTCGTGGAGGCCTTCCGAATTCGCCAGGAACACCTGGGTTCCGAGGGGCTGCGCTGTCGCACTGGTCAGGTTCACCCAGATTTGATAGCCCTGGGCATCCCGAGCCAAGGTCCAGTCGACCTTCATCCTGGCCGTGCGACGGGAGCCACGGCGATCCGCCAGTCCCAGGAACAGCGCCTTAGGAGGTGGTGACTCTTTCAGTCCCTTGATGGTGCTCAGATCCTGGCTCACCTGCCACTGCAGAGCCCTGGCGTAGTAGTCCAGGGCCAGATCATTGGTCAGGTTTTTCAGAGTCCCAAGCTCAACCACCACCTGGCCGTCCTGGTAGATGGCCCAGACCCCAGCCCCCGCGGCGACCAGCCCCAGGGCCAGGGCGCCGCTGATCCACAGGGTCCGCCGGGTGTGTTTCTGCCTCCCCCTGGGCGGTGCGCGTGGGATGGACAACGAGACGGGATGGATCAAAGGGAGGGGAACTGAATCGGAGCTGGACTCAGTCCGTCTGGGAAGGGGCCGCACCTGGCCCACGAAACGATAGCCCTTCCTGGGGATGGTCTCGATGAAGATGCGTTTCTCCGAGGTATCGCCCAGGATCTGCCGGAGCCGCCATGCCGCCGAGTTGAGGCCGTCCTCATAGCCCACATGGATGTCCCCGGCCCACACGCGCTTCTGCAGCACCTCCCGGCCCACCAATTGGCCCGGATGCTCCAGGAGGCAAAGGAGGAGGTTGAGCGGCTGCTCTGGAACCCGGATGCAAACCCCGCCTTTCCAGAGTTCGCCTGAATCAGGGTCAAGCTCGAACTCGCCAAACCCAACACGGACCATGAGATCACCCATGAAAAAAGAAAGGCATGGCTCAGTATCGGTTCCCGGCCAGTGGCTTCAAGGTCCGGGCTGACGGCCGTCTGATGGCCGCCTCACGTACCCCTGACCGCCCTCTAACACGGACCTGAAAATCACAAGTAACCACCTCGTTTACCTCTTTTATATTTTCAGCAACCGGTCATGGCGAGGTCAGGTGCCTGGACCAATTCTGCTCCGGCACGGCCCTTGGTCGTGCTTCCATTCGGCCCCAACTCGGGGCCCTGTTGCTGGAGGTTCCCATGATCAGAGCACCCATCCTCCTGGCGGCCACTGCCCTGGCCGCCACCCTCGCCGCCGGAGACTTCGGTCCCGTCGCGAAACTAGCCACGGAAGCCTTCCCGGGCCGAACCCACTTTGGCGTCGTGTGCGACTACAGCCGCAGCAGTGAGGACGTCCAGAATCTCGCCCGGGCCCTACCGGATTGGGCCACCGTGACAGTGGTCGACACCCGCCTGCCCAGCCATGTGGCAGCCGCCGGGGCCAAGCTGGTACTCCGCGACGTGCAGATGCTGGCCCTCCTTCCCAACGACCCTCTCGTCCGGGACGGCTCGCCCTACGCCACACAGTTGGTGGGGCTACTGCACACCTTCAACTCCAGCATCCTGGCCTTCGGCACCACCCCTGAGGCCCTGAAGAACGGCTGTGCCTTCGCCCTGGGGGAGAAGACCGGCTGGGCCCTCATGGTGAATCAGGGCGATTCCCGGGTGAGGGGCGTCCTTGAGAACTACACCATCGGTCCGTCCAGCGAAAAGACATCCAGCCTGAGTGGGCAGTCATCCGCGACGGTTCGGGTCATTTCCCTGGGGCGGTAACCCCCAGGACCAGTCCCGTTGATTGAGGATCCCGAGGGCCCCACTTGGCGTGGGGCTCTCGGGCCTAGGGCATTTTCCCCTCCAGCCTTGACCGGAGCCGGGAAAAGACGTTGGAGGCCTCCGATGCTTCTAGTGTTTCTTCTTGGCGCAGGGCCTGAATGGCGGTACTGAAACTGCCGCCGAAGCGCTCGCAGACAGTGCAGCCGCGCAGGTGGGCCTCGAGCTGGGCGCGACGCTCGGCGGGCAGTTCTCCATCCAGGTACTCCGACAGGTCGGCGAGCACTTCGCCGCAACGCACACCTGCCACTTCCCGTTCAACGGCCATGATGTTCTCCTCGCAGGTGAGCTGTGAAGCGCAGCCGTGCCCGGTGCAGGCGGCTCTTGAGGGCGGGCAGGCCCAGGCCCAGAAGACCGGCACAGGCCTCATTGCCCAGGCCCTCCACGTCCCGCAGCAGCAGCAGCTCCCGGTCCTCGATGCTGAGTCGGGCCAGAGCCCGGCGCACCTCATCCTGGGTCAGGAAGGTTTCCTGGGCATCCTCGGCGCCCCAGCCAGCAGCCTCGCCCAGTTCCGTCAGGGACTCCAGGTGCTCTGGCTCCCCGGCCCGCGGGCGGAACTGGCGGTAGAGGGCGTGGCGGGCCATGGTGAGCAGCCAGCCCAGAGCCGAGCCTTCGCCGCGGAAGGTGCCCGCATTCCGCCAGGCGGCCAGGAAGGTCTCCTGGAGCGCGTCTTCCGCCGCCGCCGCGTCCTCGGTCAGGGAGCGGACAAAGCGCCACACGGGCTGCCGGTGGACCTCCACAAAGGCCTCGAAGGCCCCCGCGTCACCACCGGCGGCCCGCTGCAGCAGGCTCCGGTCTTCGGTCAACTGGCCTGCTTCCTGGGGCAGGTGCTGAAGCCGAACAAGGTATAGAGGGGACACGAGCCCAGCAGGCCCGTGGCCAGGGGCACGATGCCCAGGAAGCCCCAGGCGGTCTTGGGACCCATGATGGTCAGGGAGAGGACGCCCAGGCCGAGCAGGACCCGCAGGACGCGCTCGATGGGATGTTCGTTGGTGGGCAGCAGGCTGGCCATGATGGCTCCAAGGTTGGCGGCATCGACCGCCTCACTATGGAAGAGTCCCGAAGGCGGGAAAAGGATTCAGCCCTTTTCACCCCGCTCAGATCACGAGGGTCGCGGCCTCGCCGTCCTCTTTCAGGAGGCGGTCCAGATCCTCCCAGGAGAACGCGAAGCGGCCCGCGAGGCCCCAGTTGGAGCCCCAGGAGTTGATGCCCCAGACCAGCTTCTGCTCTGCGTCCACCCCCAGCAACTCAAAGGTGAGGCCGCCCCGCACCGAGCCCCGCAGCTTCACGATGCCCCGGTTGCTGGGCTGATCGAAGCCCTCGTACCAGTTCACGCCCAACTCTACGGGGCCCAGGGTGGATAGGGTCTTGAGGACATCCTGGAGGCCGAAGCACCAGTGGTAGTTCCGGGCGTAGCCCAGCTTCTGCACGACCTTCATGGCTGCCAGCACCGTGGAGCCGGTGTCTTTGGGGGGGGCCAGGCGCCCACGATGGAATCCAGCTTGGTGGCCTCGCTGTATACCTGGCGGGCCAGGGCCTCGGTGTAGTGCACGCCCTTCTGCCGGAAGGGCTCCGTGCTGAGCAGACCCACGGCGCCATTGCCCGTGCAGGCACCCAGCTCGCCCTGGTCCAGGGGCGGCAATGGCCGCTCCCAGGTGCGGGTCTGCACCTGGGCCCCTTTGACCCAGGGGCACTCGGTAGGAGCGGCTCTGCTCATCGAAGTGCACATGCCGTCCCAGGCGCCCGCCCAGGAAGGAGGGCTGCTCGGGGATCAGACCCACGCGGTGGGGATTGGGCGTATCGGGCACAGGTGCCTCCCAAATCCAGAAGAACTGACAGTCAAGTGGATGGTCTTAACCTACTAGGCATCAGCTGCCCTTCAATATGGCCGCGCCAGATGTCAGCACTTGCCAGCAAGTCCGGAGGAGGAAGGGGCCTTGCAACATTGAATAATTTTTTTAAAGAAATTTTAGTGCATTGAAGTCATATTTGAATCATTCTGAGATCCGAGGTGCTCCATGTCCCTCCTCCCCCTAACCCAGAAAGCCAATGAAACCCTGGTTGCCGCCCGGGAGCGGGCCCTGCAGGATCAGGCTCCAGAGCTGGTGCCCCAGCATCTCTTCCTGGCCCTTCTGGCGCCGGAAGCGGGGCTGCGGCCTCTGCTGGAGCGGGCGGGCCTGAGTCCCGAGTCCCTTGAAGGACTGGCCGAGGGGGCCGAGGCCCTGGTGGCCAAGCTGCCGCGGGCCGTGGGCGGCGCCGAGCCCCAGGTGGGCTCTGCCTTCCGGCACTTCCTGGAAGTGGCCAGTGACACGGCCCGCGGCCTCGGCGACCGCTTCCTGGCCACGGATGCTTTCCTGCTGGCCCTCAGCAACGCCCACACGGACGCCAAGCCCCTGCTGGAGCGCTTCGGCCTGGATCGCAAAAAGCTGGAAGCCGCCATCCGCGAGGGGCGCAAGGGCGCCAAGGTGGAGGACGACAAGGCCGAGGAGAAGTTCGCCAGCCTGGAGAAGTACGCCAAGGACTACACGGCCCTGGCCGCCGCAGGCAAGCTGGACCCGGTCATCGGCCGGGACGAGGAGATCCGCCGGGTGCTGCAGGTGCTCTCCCGGCGCACCAAGAACAACCCCGTGCTCATCGGCGAACCTGGCGTGGGCAAGACTGCCATCGTGGAGGGCCTGGCCCAGCGCATCCACAAGCGGGACGTGCCCGAGAGCCTCAAGGGCCTGCGGGTCATGGGCCTGGACATGGGGGCCCTGGTGGCGGGCACCCAGTACCGGGGCCAGTTCGAGGAGCGCCTCAAGGGCCTCATCCAGGAAGTGGAGAAGGCCCAGGGCGAGATCGTGCTCTTCATCGACGAGTTGCACCTGCTGGTGGGCGCCGGCGCCGTCTCCGGCGGCATGGACGCCGCCAACCTTCTGAAGCCCGCCCTGGCCCGGGGGGAACTGCGCTGCATCGGCGCCACCACCCTGGATGAATACCGCAAATACATCGAGAAGGACGCGGCCCTGGAGCGGCGCTTCCAGCCCGTGTTCGTGGAAGAGCCCGGCGTGGAGGACGCCATTTCCATCCTGCGCGGCCTCAAGGAGCGCTACGAGCTGCACCACGGCGTGCGCATCCAGGACGCGGCCCTGGTGGCCGCCGCCCAGCTCAGCCACCGCTACATCGCGGACCGCTTCCTGCCCGACAAGGCCGTGGACCTCATGGACGAGGCCGCCAGCGCCGTGCGCATGCAGTTGGACAGCCGGCCCACCGACATCGACGTCCGGGAGCGCCGGGAGATGCAGCTGCAGTTGGAGCGGCATTCCCTGACGAAGGAGAAGGATGCAGCCAGCCGCGCCCGGCTGGCCGATATTGATAAAGAGCTGGCTGAACTGAATGAAGAACTGGGGCGGCTGCGGGCCCAGTGGGAGAACGAGAAGAAGATCATCGAGGGGGCGCGGAGCCTCCAGAAGCGAATGGACGACCTGCGTATCGAGCTGGACCAGGCCAAGACCCGGGGCGAGTACGAGCGGGCCTCGCGGTTGGAATACGGCGAGATCCCGGCGCTGGAAAAGCAGCTGACGGCGCTCACCCCCCTGGAAAGCGCCATGCTGCGCCTGGAGGTGGGTGAGCCCGATATCGCCGCCATCGTGAGTCGCTGGACCGGCATCCCCGTGAACCGGATCATGGAAGGCGAGGTGGAGAAGCTCCTCAAAATGGAAGACCGGCTCCGGGAGCGCGTGGTGGGCCAGGATCCAGCCCTCGCCGCCATCGCGGACGCCCTGCGCCGCAACCGTGCGGGGCTGGGCGATCCCAAGCGCCCCATCGGCAGCTTCCTCTTCCTGGGCCCCACGGGCGTGGGCAAGACCGAGGTGGCGCGGGCCCTGGCGGAGTTCCTCTTCGACGACGAGAACGCCCTGGTCCGCATCGACATGAGCGAGTTCACCCACGAGGCTGACGCCACGCGGCTCATCGGCGCGGCGCCGGGCTATGTGGGCTATGAAGAAGGTGGCCGCCTCACGGAGGCCATCCGCCGTCGGCCCTATGCCGTCATCCTCCTGGACGAGATGGAAAAGGCCCACCCCCGCACCTTCGACCTCTTCCTCCAGGTGCTGGAGGACGGTCGGCTCACGGACGGCCAGGGGCGCACGGTCAACTTCCGCAACACTGTGGTGCTCATGACTACCAACCTGGGCAGCCAGGCCATCTTCGATGTGGGTGGCGACACCGCCAAGGCCGAACTGGCCGTCCAGGCTGCCCTCCACGGCCACTTCCGCCCGGAATTCCTCAACCGCCTGGACGAGGTGGTGATCTTCGGCTCCCTGGACCGGGCCAACATGAAGGCCGTGGCCCGCATCCAGCTCCGGCGGGTAGAGGAACTGCTCGCGGCCCAGCGCCTGGGGTTGGAAGTCCCCGAGGCCGCCCTTGACTGGCTGGCCGAAGCCGGCTTCGACCCTCAGTACGGCGCCCGCCCCCTCAAGCGCCTGATCCAGCAGGTGGTCGTGAACCCCCTCTCCCGCCTGGTCCTCAAGGGCGAACTGCAGCCTGGGGGCCTGGCCCGGCTGGTGGTGGAGGGTGATGGGCTGCGGGTGGAGGCGGAGGCGGTCCAGTAGGGACGGGACAGTCCGGATGGGTTCCCCTCACCAAACTTGCCCCCGGCCCTCCCCCGTCCGATAGCTGATGTGTAGCCGGAGCTAGCGTGCCTCTGAATCCCCCCATCTCCATCCTCATCGTGGATGACGAAGCGGACCTGCGAAACCTCCTGGTCGAGGCATTGCAGGACCAGGGCTATGCGGCCGAAGGGGCCGATGGCGGGGCCTCGGCCCTGGCCATGGTGAGGTCCAAGCACTATCCGGTGATCTTCACGGACCTGAACATGCCCGGCGGCCTGTCGGGGCTGGAGTTGCTGCGGGCCATCCACGATGAGGACCCCCGCACCCTGGGCATCCTCATGACGGGCTATGCCACCACGGAATCCGCCATCCAGGCCCTCAAGCGCGGCGCCTACGACTTCATCCAGAAGCCCTTCAAGCTGGCGGAAATCGAGGCCGGGCTGGAGCGGGCTCTGGAGCACTACCGCCTGATCAGGGAAAACGAGGAGTATCAGCAGAACCTGGAGCGCATGGTCGAGGCCCGCACTCAGGAGATCCTGGGCCTGAAGAACGACATCGAGCGCCTCTTCGAGGGCTTCGTGAACGCCTCCGTGACGGCCATCGAGTCCCGGGACCCCAGCACCTCCGGTCATTCCAGCCGCGTGGCGGACCTCACCGTGGGCCTGGCCGAGGCCGTGAACCAGACCCCCAACGGCCGCTTCGGCAGCCTTTTCTTCAACCCCCTCCAGCTCCGGGAGATCCGGTACGCCAGCCTGCTCCATGACTTCGGCAAGGTGGGCGTGCGGGAACAGGTGCTGGTGAAGGCCAAGAAAATCGAGGGCGAGCGCCTGGAGAGCATCTACCAGCGCCTGCACCAACGGACCCTGGAGGCCATGCGGGAGAACATGCTCGACGCCTGGGGCAAGGGCCAGGTCTTCGACCATGACTTGGTGGCCCGCCTGCTGGGCCAGCAGGAAGAGGAGACCAGCCGCCTCATGGAGCTGGTGCGACGCAGCAACGAGCCCACGGTGCTGCCCCAGGAGGTGGCCCTGGAGCTGAACCAGCTGGGCGACCTCACCTACCAGCACTGGTCCGGCGAGCCCCGCACCCTCATTGACCAGCGGGATCTGGAGCTGCTGCGGATCCCCAAGGGCAGCCTCTCCGAAGCCGAGCGCGACGAGATCCAGAACCACGTCACCTACACCTACCGCTTCCTGAGCCAGATCCCCTGGACCTCAGAGCTGGCGGGCGTGCCGGAGATCGCCTGGGCCCACCATGAGCGCCTGAATGGCAAGGGCTATCCCCGCCAACTCAAGGAGGAGGACATCCCCGTTCAGAGCAAGCTCATGGCTGTCTCGGATGTCTATGACGCCCTCACGGCGGCAGACCGGCCTTACAAGGCGGCGGTGAGCGTGGAGCGGAGCCTGCAGATCCTGGAGCAGGAGGCCAAAATCAACCTCCTGGATACGGAGGTCCTCCGCATCTTCATGGAGGCCCGCATCTACGAAAAGACCACTGGCCACCTCCAGGTGCCCAGGTGAACTCCCGCCCCGTCCTCATCGTGGAAGACGAGGATGATGTTCGGGACTCCCTCCACGAGGCCCTGCAGCATCAGGGCTTCGTTGTGGAGGCCGTGGCCAGCGCCGAGGAGGCCCTGCTGGTCCTGGCCCAACGCACCTTCGCGGTGGTGGTGACCGACCTGCACATGCCCGGGGGGAAGACGGGCCTGGAGCTCATCGCCGTCATCCGGCACCGCTACCCCGAGACCCTGGCCATCCTCATCACCGCCTACGCCACCCTGGAGACCAGCATCGACGCCCTGAAAAAGGGCGCCTACGACCTGGTCCAGAAGCCCTTCCGGCTGGCGGAACTGGAGGTGGTGCTGAACCGGGCCCTGGATCACGCTCACCTGCTGAACCAACTCCGGGCCTACCAGGAAGAACTGGAAGGCCGCATCCACAGCCGGACCCGGGAACTCCAGGAGGTCCACCAGCAGGCCCTGGCCCTTTGCGACATCAGCCTGCAGGCCCTGGAGGCCCGGGCGGTGGATCCAGCCCTGGACATCCTGCTGGATCGCCTGGCGAGCCACTGGGCGCCGGATGGCCTCGCCTGCTACCGCCGCCGTGGGGACGGGTACTTGCACCGCCTGAGAGACCGGGGCGCCCGCCCCCTGCCCGAGATCCTGAAGCGCCCGGAGCCCGGGCCGCTGCACTCACCCCGCTTCGGCTACGCCGAGGAGTTCCTCATCCCGCTGGGTTCGACGGGCTGGCTCTATCTGGGCTTCGAGCACCGCTCCGCCTTCACGGAACAGGATTCGGACTTCCTGCTCCTGTCCCGCCATCTTGAACTCGTGCTCTTGGTAGAGTGATCGGATGCTCAACGCCCATCAGCTCCTGTGGTCCGGCTTCCAGGGAAAGGATCCC
Source organism: uncultured Holophagaceae bacterium (assembly GCA_903913215.1). Lineage (GTDB taxonomy): Bacteria > Acidobacteriota > Holophagae > Holophagales > Holophagaceae > Geothrix. The sequence continues at coordinate 16,334 of CAIWKE010000028.1, read as the reverse complement.
GGTGAGGTGACCCTGCCCTTCGCGCCCGGGGGCATCATCCTCTTCGCCCGCAACCTGGATCCAGATCCCGTCACCGGCCCGGCCCGCTGCCGTGCCCTCATTGACGGGCTGCAGGCCCGCTTCGGCGCCGAGCTGCCCCTGGCCGTGGCCATCGACCAGGAGGGAGGCCGCGTCAGCCGCCTGCTCCCCTGGACCGGCCCCACTCCAGCCCTGCGGCAGATCTGGACCCGCGGCGGCGCCGAGGGCTGCGCCCGCTGGGGCCGCCTCTGGGGTGAAGGCCTGGCCCTGCTGGGCTTCAACGTGGACTTCGCCCCAGTGCTGGACCTGTGGGACGGCCACCCGGACGCGGGCATCGGCGATCGCGCCGCCAGCCCTGACCCCCTGGAAACGGCCCAGGCCGCCGGCGCCTTCCTCCATGGCCTTGAGAGCACGGGCCTGCGGGGTTGCCTTAAGCACTTCCCAGGCCTGGGCGGCACCACCCTGGACAGCCACCTTGGCCTGCCGGCCCTGGCCGACCAGGCCCAGGTGGATCGCAATGCCGCCGCCTTCGTGCCCACCAGCCACCCGGACCGCCTGGTGATGGTGGCCCACCTCCGCACGCCCGCCAGCGGGCAGCTGCCCGCCAGCCTCCACCGAGGCTCCGTGGCCGAGAATCCCTGGGGCGTCCGGGGCCGCTTCCTGCCCGACGACCTGGAAATGGGCGGCTGCGCGGACTGGAGCTGGCCCGAGCGGGTGCGGCTCTGTCTGGAAGCCGGCCATCAGTGGCTGCTCGTCTGCCAGAGCCCCGAGGGCCAGATTGCCTGTGCCGAGGCGGCCTCCGCCCTGCCCGAGGCCCTGGTGGCCCCGGCCCTCGAAGCCACCCGCACCCAGCGGCGCCACATCGCCCCCTGCCCGCCCTTCACCCCCAGTGCCTGGCAGGCCTGGCTGGCCCGGCTCCAGGCCGCGGCCCGGGAGGCCTGATGGCGGGCCGCATCCTCATCGTAGATGACAACGCCATGATCCGCAGCGAGATCAAGGCGGTCCTCATGAAGGACGGCGGCTTCACGCACTTCATGGAGGCCGCGGACGGGCTCACGGCCTTCAAGACCATCATGGACAACCCACCGGATCTGGTGCTCTGCGACCTGGTCATGCCCGGCTTCGACGGCCTGAAGTTTCTGGGCCTCAAGGCCAGCCGCAAGGAGCTGGAGCAGATCCCCGTCATCATCCTCACCGCCGAGGACGACCTGGATCGGAAGGCCGAGATTCTGGAGCGGGGCGCCTCTGACTACGTCACCAAGCCCTTCCACGAGAAGGAGCTGCTGGCCCGGGTGCGCATCCACACCAAGCTGAAGCTGCTCCAGGACGAGATGCTGGTGAAGAACGCCCAGCTGGAAGCCCTCTCGGTCACGGACTCGCTCACGGGCCTTTCCAATCGGCGCCGTCTCATGTCCCGGTTGGAGGAGGAGGTCTACCGGTCCCGCCGCCAGAAGTCCCCCCTCTCCGTGGTCATGATCGACATCGACCACTTCAAGCAGGTGAATGACCAGCATGGGCACGCCATGGGCGACCAGGTGCTGCGCAACATCGGCGAGATGCTGCTGGCCACTGTCCGGGCCACGGACCTGGCAGCCCGCTATGGCGGCGAGGAGCTGACGGTGGTGCTGCCCCACACGGACGCCGCCGGCGCCATCCAGTTCGCCGAGGCCCTGCGCCAACGCTTCGCGGATCTGGACCATGTCCTGGACGGTGTCACCCTCAAGCGCACCGCCAGCCTGGGTGTGGCCTGCCGGGACGGTCAGGAGGAAGAGCCCAACGCCGAGGGCCTGCTCAAGCATGCCGACGAAGCGCTCTACCGGGCCAAGCAGGGCGGACGGAATCGGGTGGAGTTGGCGGGGTAGCCCCTAGCGGGCCGCAGCCCGCAGCGCCTCGACCTTATCAGTGTTCTCCCAGCTGAATTCCGGGCGGCCGAAGTGGCCATAGGCCGCCGTGGCGCGGTAGATGGGCTTGCGCAGGTCCAGGGCCTCGACCATGGCCTTGGGGGTGCAGCTGAAGACCTCGCGCACAGCCCGGACGATGGCCTCATCGGAGACCTGACCGGTGCCGAAGGTGTCCACGGCGATGGAGACGGGCTCAGCCACTCCGATGGCGTAGGCCAACTGAATCTCGCAACGGCTGGCCAGCCCGGCGGCCACGATGTTCTTGGCGATGTAGCGACCCATGTAGGCAGCGCTGCGGTCCACCTTGCTGGGATCCTTCCCGGAGAAAGCGCCGCCGCCGTGGTGGCCAGTGCCGCCGTAGGTGTCCACGATGATCTTGCGGCCGGTGAGGCCCGTGTCGCCCATGGGCCCACCCACCACGAAGCGCCCGGTGGGGTTCACGTGGTAGATGGTGTCGGCGTCCAGCAGCTCTGCGGGCAGGGAGGCCTTGATGACGTCCTGCAGGATGCTGTCCCGGATGGTGTTCTGGGTGACGTGCTCATCGTGCTGGGTGGAGATGACCACCGTGTGGATGCGCTTGACCTTCTGGCCCTCAAATTCAACCGTCACCTGGGACTTGCCGTCCGGGCGCAGCCAGGGCAGCTGGGAGGACTTCCGGACCTCGGAGAGGCGCCGGGTCAGCAGGTGGCTGAAATGGATGGGCGCGGGCATGAGCTCGGGCGTGTCATCGCAGGCATACCCGAACATCAGACCCTGGTCGCCGGCACCGCCGGTGTCCACACCCATGGCGATGTCGGGACTCTGCTGGTCGATGGTCACCATGACCGCGCAGGTGGCGTAGTCGAAGCCCTTGATGTGGTGGTCGTAGCCGATGTCCTTCACCACGTCCCGGACCAGGGAAGCCACGGGGATGTAGGTCTCGGTGGTGATCTCGCCGGCCACTAGGACCAGACCCGTGGTCAGCAGGGTCTCGCAGGCCACTCGGCTGCGGGGGTCGTCCCGGAGGGCTGCGTCCAGCACCGCGTCCGAAATCTGATCGGCCATCTTATCGGGATGCCCTTCTGTAACGCTCTCGGATGTGAACAGGTGCCGCCCCAGCGTGGCCATACGGGACTCCTCAAGACTTCCCCGATACCGTCCGGGGAACCGATGAGTATATCGCGGGACCGCCGTCCCTACATCTTTCGGATGAAGCGATAAACCCGGACATAGCTTAATCTTGGGGGCGAAGGCGGGGAACCCCGCCACCACCTTGTCCCCGTCCAATCCCTCTGAGGAGGAACCATGCACCTATTCCGCCGCCCGACGCTGGCCCTGGCCCTCATGGCCGCGTCCCTTTTCGTGGTCTCCACCGCCTGCAAGCGGGAGGATCCCCAGATCCGTGAGCTGACCCAAAAGGCCGCCGAGGCCGACAAGGCCAACCAGCAGCTCAATCAGGCCGGCACCGAGCAGCAGAAGAAGCTGGCCCAGGCTGGCGTCAACGACATCAAGCCCAACGCCGAGACCCTCCAGCTCACCCCGGACCAGAAGAAGGCCCTGGAAGAGCGCATCAAGAATGAGAAGAACAGCTCCTACCAGGCCCTGCTCCAGGAAGTCCTGGACAAGGACAAGGAGATCAAGGAGCTGAACACCAAGCTGGCCAAGCTGAAGGCCGACCTCCCCAAGCCCGACCTGGCCAAACCCAATGACAGCCACTACGGCATGGCCATGCGCTTCCTCAAGAAGAAGGGCGTCTCCGAGTCCGAGGCCAAAAAGCTGGTGAGCCGCGTGGCCATTCTGGACAAGCTGGCCCCGGGCTTCGAGGTCTACCACTTCTACGCCAATGGCACCTATGGCACCTGGGTTTCCCAGGGCAAGGCCAAGATCACACCCAATGAACTCATGCGCCAGGAGCGCGAGAAGATCGAGGGCGAGCGGGACGAGGCCGTGGCTCAGAACGACAAACTCCAGGAGGAAGTGACCGACCTGGAAAGCCAGAAGAAGCGCATCGAGGAGGAGATCACTGGCCTGCGCAGCGAGCGCACCAACCTCATCGAGGAGCGCGCCAAGCTCCAGGCTGACAATGCCGGCCAGGTGGCCAAGCTCAACTCCCTCCACTATGTGGTGGGGCTGCGCGACGCCCTGAAGGCCAAGGGCATCATCGAGATCCCCGTGTTCGCCAAGGACCGGGCCGGCAAGAACTGGAGCGACGATGTCTTCACCCAGAGCCTGGACCTCCGCTCGGCCAAGACGATCACCATCAAGGCCGCGGACTTGGGCCTCAAGAAGATCGGCAAGGTCAACGTGGTGCCCGGCTCCTATCTGAAGGATGAGCACTACAAACTCACCCTCAGCGAGGACAAGCTCACGGCCACCGTGGAACTGATCACGGTCAGCCGCTTTAAGAACGACAAGGTCGTCTTTGCTGTGACCGATTAGGCCGGATTTGCTCAGAGAGGGGCCCCGACCGGGGCCCCTCTTTTTTGTGGAAATTCCATGCTGGGCCGCCTATCGTCTGAAGACCCATCCTGGATTTTCTCTAACCACGCCCACGAGGTGAAGCAATGCGTGCAACCCTGTACCACTCGCTCCTGGGAGTGTCCCTGTTGGGCGTCCTTGCCTGCGCCGGCGCTGGCAATTCCAACGGCCCGCTGGATGTCCCCGGCCCCACTCTGATGCCCAGTGCCGTCACGGCCACCTTTGATCCCGCCAGCGGCAACGTGCCCCTGCCGAACGTGCTGGCTACGGCCACGGCAGCGGATCCCATCACCGGTGCCTGGACCAATCCCTCCACCGGTGCCGTCACGGTGGGCAACCGCCCCGCCGGCGTGCCCATCACCCCGCCTGAGGCCCTGGCCTACATCAACCTGCGCGAAGTGGGCGGCACCAACGCCGTCGCCGGCCTGAACGCTCCCATCTACATCCAGTTCAGCGCCCCCGTGGACGCCACCACGGTCACCGCCGCCAACATCAAGGTGTTCCAGCTGACTCCGGACGCGGCCGGCACTGAGAACGCCGCCCTCGGCTTTGCCGACGTCTCCGGCATGTTCCGGTACGTCTACACGGCCGGCAGCAAAGACCTCCTGATGTTCCCGAACTTCCCCCTCTTCCCCGGCACCCGCTACCTCTATGTGGTGACGAACCGGGTCAAGGACACCGGCGGTCTGCCCGTGTCCACCTCGCCCTACTTCGAAGCCCTCAAGGGCACGACCCCGCTCACCGGCTCCTTTGCGGCACTGGAAGCGGTGCGCGCCAATGTCACCAGCAGTGGCCAGATCCTCCTGTCGGGCTACGCCAAGGTCATGGATGACCTGATCGCCGCCTCGGCCACCACCACCGTGGCAGCCCGGGCCAATATCACCCTCATGGGCCGCTTCATCACCACCGGCGCCGGCTTCATCCCCACGGATGCCACCAATGCCACCACCCAGGCGGCTTCGCGCATCCCTGTGGAGAGCGCCCTGCGGGCCTTCTCCGCCGGCAGCGCCCTGGGCGGTCTGCCCGGGAAGACCTGGACCAACACCATCACCGTTCCCGCCAACACCGCCACGGCCTTCTACACCTTCGACCGCAGCGGCACCAAGCCGACTCCCGATGCCTACTTCGCGGCTGTGTCCAGCAACGCCATCACCTCGGCGCCCGGCATCAGCACCGTCGTTCTCGGCACCATCAACAGCGCTGACATCGGCGTGGACCCCGCCCTGGTGCGCACCAATGCGGCCAGCGCGGACATGTCCGCCGTCACCGGCGCCTCCAGTCCCATCGCTGGCGTGCTGCAGCCCTTCCGCACCGGCGCGGCCCTGACGAACTACTACCACGTACCCCGTGCTGTGCCCTTCGTCTACATGGCCCCCACCGGCACCGCGCCCGCCGCCGGCTGGCCCCTGGTCATTTTCCAGCACGGCATCACCAGCCAGAAGGAATCCGTCTTCACCATCGCCCAGACCCTTGCGGCTGTCGGCTATGCCGTGGTCGCCATCGACCTGCCCCTGCACGGCGCCCTCCAGGTGACCGGGCACACCACGGGCAGCCAGTGGGGCCAGGACTTCATGGCCATCGGTGCGCCCCTCACGGGTCGCTCTAACTTCCAGCAGGGCGCCGTCAACCTGAACCGCCTCGAACTCACCGTCCGCACCGGCGGCTTCGCGGGCCTCGGCACCGCCAAGCCCTCCATGGCCACCATCCGCTACATCGGCCACAGCCTGGGCTCCATGGTGGGTGCCTACTACCTGGCCGGCAACACGACCATGAACACCACGGCCGGTCAGCCCCCCTACACTCAGACCTCCCTCAATGCCGACATGAAGGGCTACCTCGGCGTTCCCGGCGGCCGCACCGCCTACGTCATCCAGAACAGCCCCGCCTTCGGCCCCACCGTGGATGCCGGTCTGGCCGCCGTGGGTGTCACCAAGGGCAGCCCCAGCTACCACCAGTTCTTCCTGGTGACCCAGTCGGTCATCGATACCTGTGATCCCGCCACCATGACCACACCCCTGGCCGCGGGCCTCCCCAGCCGCCTCTCCAACCGCATCGTCATCCAGGAGTCCACCTCCACCGCCTTCGGCGCCGCGGGCACGGACGGCTACCCCACGCCCACCAACGGCGACCTGGTCATCACCAACCCCTACACCCGCTACTTCGGCAACGCCCTGGGTGGCCGCGCCGTACTGGGCCTGGGCAACACGGCCGCGAACGCCGCCGCCGCTGCCGCTGTCGCTCCTGGTTTTGCTCAGCTGGCCTACTCGGACACCACGCACACCACCGCGATACCCTCCCAGTTCATGCTGACCCTCACCTCCGGCGCTCCGGCCCCCAAGACTGGCATCGCTGCCGCTTCCGGCGCCCTCACTAGCCCCACCGAGGGTTACTTCCAGTTCGACCAGGCCGGCATCGGGCACAGCTCCCTGCTTGACCTCACCAATCAGCTCAATTCCCTGGGCCTCACCCAGAAGCAGATGCGCTACTTCATCAGCCTTGGCATCGTGGTGGATCCCTACTTTGCCGCCCCTGCCCTGCCCATCGAGGTGGCCCCCGTGGATGTCGAAGTCAAGGTGCCCGCCACCTGGGACATCCTCGGCTACTAGTCCGTTCCTCAGCACAAAAAAACGGGGCTTCGGCCCCGTTTTTTTGTGCTCAGAACCAGCGTGGTTTCAGCTCCGCTGCAGCTGGGGAAAGGCCTCCAGCAGTTGCCTCCGGGCCTCCAGCAGGGCGGGTACGGCGGGATCGCGGCGGCGCAGGAAGCCGCGCACGGCCTGGAAGTCATCCTGAGCCTGATCCAGCACGGGGCGGCCCAGGGTCGCCACCAGCAGGGCTACGGGAGGAACCAGGGCGCCGGGCCAACCCCAGCGCCAGCTGGCCAGGACCATGAGCAGCCCGGCCCATAGGGGGTGCAGCAGCAGGCCGCCCAGCAGCTTCAGGGTGGCCACCTGATCCCCCTCTTCCGTGAAGCGTCCGGCCAGCCAGCCCACCAGGGCGTAGCTGGGCCAGTAGAGCAGGCTGAGCGGCAGCAGCAGGAGGGACGCCCCCAGGCGCAGCGCCGCCCCGGGCAGCCAGCGGCGGATCTCCTCCCCGGCGTAGGGATGGCCCACCTGATCGGGGCGCAGACCTTTTTCCGCCAGCCAGGCCTGAACCGAGCGGACCCGGGCTTCCAGGGCGTCCAGGTCGGCCCCATCCAGGGCCGCCAGGGCGGGCAGCAGGGCCCGCACCCGTCTCCGCAGGGCCTCCAGATCCACCCGGCTGCCTGGGGCCTCCGCGAGCAGCCAGGCCAGGTCCTGGGCCAGGGCCAGGCAGCGCACTTCGGGGTCGTGGAGGCTGAGGGCCTGCAGGGCCCGACGGATGCGGGCGGTCAGCTCCGCCACGACGGCGGGCGCGGCCCCCTGCTCTGCCAGATCCGCCCAGGCCACGGGCTCCCCCAGGCGCAGCAGCACGCTGTGGCGGAAGCTGGCGCGGTCGCCGTAGATCAGGCCCGCGGGCACGAGGGTCACCGGCACCGGGCTAGTGAGGGCCATGCGGGCGGCGCCGGTCTTGAGGGGAGCCAGGTCCGCGCCGGAGTGGCTCACCCCCTCGGGAAAGAGGGCCACGGAGCCGCCCTGACCCAGCACCTCGTGGACCTGGCGGAAGCCCTGCAGGATGGACTCCCGGGTGGCGCCTCCATCCTTGGGCCGCGTGAAGGGGATGGCCCGGAAGGCCGCCAGGAAGGGCCGCAGGGGGAGGATCTTCCAGAGCGTGGCCTTGGCCACCCAGCCCGCCCGGCGATCCAGCAGAGCCGCGGCGGCCAGGGGATCCAGCAGGCCGTTGGGATGGTTCAGCAGGAAGAGGCAGGGCCCCGGCGGGGGCACGGGACCCTCCCGCTCCAGAGCCCGGAACCAGAGCCGTCCCAGGAGTCCCGCGATTCGGCTGCCGCTCATCTCAGACCGGCTGCGGCTGAGGCCGGTGGCGAGCCCACCAGAGGGCCAGGCCGCTGAGCAGGATGGCCGGCACCACCAGGCGCATGGCCATGCCCAGGGCATCGCCACCACCCAGGCCCAGGGCGTGGAGGGCGTCCGCCTTGCGGCCCACCAGCTCGGGGCTGATGGCGTCCCCGAGGAGGTGGATCAGGAGGACATTGAGGGCCACCCCCGTGGCGCGGATGCTGGCGGGCAGGCTGCTCACGGTGAGGGCGTTCACGGGACTGGTGTTCACGAAGAGCAGGAACATGCCCAGGAAGAAGAGGGCGTAGGCGGTGCCCAGGGAGTGGGTGCCCAGGGCCCAGGCCACGACCGGGGCTGCCAGCAGCAGGGTGAGGCCCGAGAGCCCGATGCCCGCGTCCGGCCAGCGCTTCTGCCAGCGGTCCGTGAACCAGCCCCCCAGGAAGGTGCCCAGGATGCCGGTGACCACAGCCAGGGCCCCGAAGACCAGGCCTGCCCTGGAGGTGGTGACGGCGAAGCGCCGCTGGAGGAGGGTGGGCCCCCAGGTGCTGAGGCCGCCCATGGCAAACGTGTAGGCCACGTAGCTGGCGGTGCAGGCCAGCCAGACGCGGTTGCGGAACAGGTGCCCCAGGCGGACCAGATAGGAATCGGCGGCGCTGTGGTCCCGCACGGCGTCCATGACGCCCCGCTCAGGATCCGTCTGGAAGGCCATCCAGATCGCCAGGACCAGACCCGGCAGGCCTGCCACCAGGAAGGAGGCGCGCCAGCCCCAGCCCCAGGCCCCGGCCACCAGGCCGCCCAGGCCATAGCCCAGCGCGCTGCCCACGGGGATGGCCAGGTAGAACCAGGTGAAGCTCTTGGCCCGGTCGGATTCGGCGAAACCATCCGCCAGCATGGCGGGGCCCAGGCTGGCATAGGCCGCCTCACCCACGCCCACCAGGGAGCGGGTGAACAACAGGGCCGGGTAGCTGTGGACGAAGGCTGCGCCGATGGTGGCCAGGCTCCACAGGGCCACGCCGACGGCCACCAACCGGGGGCGGTGGAAACGGTCCGCCAGATACCCGAAGAAGGGGGCGGCGCACATGTAGACCGCGATGAAGACAAAGGTCAGGCGACCCAGCTGGGCATTGCTGAGGTGCAGTTCCTGACCCAGGGGCTCAAGGATCGCCGCCACGACATACCGATCCAGGTAGTTCACCAGATTGATGCAGGTGAGCAGCAGGAGCAGCCGTCGGGCGGCGGTCATGAGCGATCCTTCGGCGAAGGGTTCATGTAGTATCCAAATTGTTGTATTTACAGCGTTTGGATATTAGTTAAAACCCTTGTGCCACCTTTTGTGCCACCCACGACCCATGGAAATCCATCCGGGACTACCATCCGGTGTTCTCCCCAGGAGTGGCTGGTGCCTGAAATCAACCGCCAAGAGCCCCACAATCGCCTTGCTTCAGGGAACCCACATCAATACTAAGGCCTATAGGAAGCCATGCAAGGCACTCGCAGCGAGTTTCAGTCCTGTGCAAGGCGCAAATGGCATAAGGCCGAGGCTGAGGCTGCCCTGCTGAACTGCTGTCCCAGGATAGACATCAGGGGCTCGAGGTGAAAGGGGAACCTCCCGAGCACTATGCCCCGAGAGGATTAGGCAAGGGCAAGGGGTGACGCCGCTCAAGGGGGAATCCGGGGGTCTCAGCTATGCAGGATAGACAACCTGAAAGCCTTTGCATCCTCCAAGGCGTTGTGGGGGACCTTGGATGGGAATTTCGAAATGTCAAAGATCAGCTCGAACTGCATAGCGGGGGTAAGCAACCTTTCGCCGGGTGAAACAAGGAGCGCTTGGCAGAAATGCACTAAGTCCTCAGGCCAATCGGCCACGATGTGGAGTTCTTGAAACCTGCAGAGGAAGGCAGACAGGCGCTTCTGAAAGAGGTGCCGAGAGATGGGCGGCTTCCCGATAATGGGCATGACATTCTGGGCCACCCATGGGCAGGGATCATCGCAATGGAGTGCCTCATAGAAGGACCTGCCGGCCTCGGGAACCAAGGCCATGGAGATTAGGGATCCATGAAACCCGTTGAATTCGGTATCGAGGAAAATCAACACACACAACTCCATACGGCGAGAGGAATCAGAACCACTCGGTGACAAACGCCTACTATTCCGTTTCAGAATCAGGATTGTCTTCGGGTCCGGTGCCGGCAGGGTGAGAGTCCACATCGCCAGTTTCCTTGGAAGGAACTGACCGTTTGGCTTCACTACTAGGCTTTGGGTCTTGGAAGAGGGTTAACATGCGCGCCTGGGAATTCCGCATCTGGTCCTCTTCCACGCGAACATAGTGGAGGGTCGTCTTAAGCTGCTTGTGACGCAACAACATCTGGATGTGGTGAGCAGAGACGCCCATTTCGGCCAGGATCGTGGCGCAACTGGCGCGGAGCCGATGTGGCGACCAGGAACCTTCCAAGCCGATGGCCTTGGCCGCGTTCTTGATGGTGGATTGCACGAAGGAATTCGATCGCTGGGTGCCATCGGTGTCCCAAAACACCCAGTCAGGGATGGGCCGACCAGCGATGGCCCAATGTCGGCGAGTCTCCTCCCTGTATTCGGTCATCATCTCGGCAAGAAAAAGGGGAATAGGCAAGCCTTTGGCCTCTTTGCCCTTCGTGAGGCCAGGGGTGTACTCGGTAAAGCCTGCCCTGAACCACTCCCAGCGCATCCCGGTAAGCTCCGAAATGCGAAGCCCCAAGAACAGGAGGATCCGGATCGCCAGTCGGACCTGGATGCGGTTGCTAATTGAGTCCACTGCCTGAATGAAATTATTCGCATCAGCAGCCACTATCGCTTGGACGGGCTTTTCCTGGACCTTAAGCCCCTTCACCTTGAAGGGCAACTTCGGGATCAACTCCTGTTCCACGGCGAAGTTGAGGGTGGTTCTGAGGTCGATAAGAATCGTACGAAGTCCGCCTTCGTTGTGCGGCTTGCCGTGAGGTGAAGGCGTATTCATGTAGTTCGACTTCACTTTGTTGAGGTCCTTGAGTTCCAACTTCCCAATCGGGATCTTTCCGATAATCGGGTTCAACCAGTGCTTCATGCCATGAAGGTAACGGCTCTTGTACCCCTTGGATTTCTCTTCTTTGGACTCGAAGTAGTAATTGCCAAGTTCCTCGTAAGTCATGATTGGGCCGATAGGCGCATCGATGCCTTTGGCCTTACTTCTGGCCTGCTTCTTGACCGCACGGAGGAAGTCTTCAGCAGCTTCTTTATCGCTCTCTCCGGTGCTGCCGTGGAGATTAACCCCGTCGACCTTGCACTTGTAGTAGTAGACGAACCCGTCTTTGGTTTCTACCTTCTTGAGGCCAGCCTTGAAACCAGGTTTCTTTTTCACTGTTCGTTCTCCGCCGGAATGTTGGGAAGGCCGTGCTTCTGAGACTGAAGAACCCCTTCGATAGGCATATCCATGTGTTATTTCCTTTTCATAAAGGCAGGCCACGCCCATCCGCGTGGTGAGCGCGGCCTACAGGTTTTTTGGGAGCTCGGGCTATCCCGCCCGCTGACGGACTTTCCAGGACACGCTGTTAGCCCTCACTCGGAAGTCGTTGGCAAGTGGTTCACCGACAAGCCAGGCAACCACTTCCGGGAGGAGGTAGTAACTCCGCCCATTCGCAGGATGCTCATGATGGGGCAATCCGCGCTTCTTCCACCTCCGGATCGTGCGAGAGCAGGGCGTGTCGGAGATCATCCGACTCAACTCCCGGCAGAGTGCTTTGGGGCTGAGCAGAAGAACATCCATATTGGGAGGACTCTCCGTCACATGGACCATGGAATTGAGAAGGTTGGGCATCATGAGTTTCCTTTATAAGGGACCTGCTAGAACCTCAAGCAAGCCGTGGGAGAAGAAATTAAGTGCGCGAGGGTCGTCCGGCCATCCGGGAGACGGGCGTCCAGCAGGTGGTAGAGGGCAACCGTGTCCCCAGGAGCTCTGTATCCAGGCTCGGAAAAATTGAGAGACTGGGCAAGCTCCCGCAATTTGCCAGACGTGAACCCGAAGTCCTTCCAGGCAACCCCCCGCAGGCTGCAGAGCCAGAGACGCTCATTAACCTCAGGAAAGTCCGATCTGAGAAAGCGGTGGTCAAACTCGGCATTGTGGGCAATAACCATAGAGCTTCCCGAGATCAGGCGCCTGATGCGGCGAACGTCCAACCGCTGTCCGATCAACTGATCGATAGGAATGCCATGGATGCTCATGGAAGCAGGATTCACGGGGTTCGGGCCAGGGTCCTGGAGGCCCGTGTAACCATCCAGCACGCCGAGAAGACGATAGCCACCCTCAGGCCTGCGATCAAAAACGACCTGGAGAAGAGCCACCTCTACCGCACGGTGAATAGCCTCGTTTGGCCCGCTGGTCATACAGCCAGCAAGAAGAACGATCTCGTGCTGACCCTTGATTAAGCGCCCGATAAAGGCAGGAACGCCATCAAACCCGGAGGGGACTTCCCGAACCGACGGTCGCTTAGGCGACTCCACTCCCCAGATGATCTCCTGAGTAATTCCAAGCGCGAGCATATGGCGAGTGATACATGATTCGACCTTTGAGGAGCGGCGGATCCTGGTGATGACATGCTGCACGTAGTGCGAAGTCACCCCGCATTCCTGAGCGATCCGACCCGCGGTGCATTGGACCCTCGGCAGAAGAGTTCGGATAGCGTCAGCGGGAAGCCCCTTGGCAGGATCCCAGCAGTGATAGAGAGCCTCACGGAGCTCGGGAGGCAAGGACATGAAGGAAGACATCAGGTAACCCCTTTCTGGCGACATACGCCAAAACGAGGTGACCATGGGCCGCGAGGCGGCAGACTTCGTCGAAGAGACCTCCTGATTGCTGGCCGAATTTAAGGCCCAAGCCATCCCTTTTTTTCGGACCCAGCGCTGTACGGTGCGATTGACTGGTGCCCCGTTCGGGCGTAAGTCCCTCCTCGCTTTCCGAATCTGGGCAAGACCCAAGGGTGTGGCTTTGCTTTGATCCGGAGAAAATTCTAAGGCAGGGAGCAACCAGGGATCATCGATCTCCTTGTACATTACGTCGATCGGACGACCGTCATAAACCACTGTAAAACCTCACGAAAGATTGTTAATAAACGATGGTGTAGGATCTTTTGGGGGGTAGGGGGGCATGAGAAGCAAAAGCAAAGCTCGCTTCGAACCCAACACTACAACCGCCCTTCGGGCGCCTCTCTTCGACGAAGCAAGGGCCGACGGCTAAGCCAATGGTCATGGGCAGTGGATATCACTACCTATGTGCCCCGATGCTTGGAACTCGGATCCACCAGTAATTGACTAGTGCGACCTTTCACCGGTTCTGGAGTTATGCCTCGATATTTATACTGCAACGCCGAACCTGAACGAGTGACTTGTTCCCTTCCTGGGGACTCCCGCCAACTCTCTCGCCAAATAGAAGTTGGCAGGCAAAGCAAGAGTAGGGACTGGCCGCTCTGCCAGTCCCTATGAGTATTGAATCGGTAAGCCAATTTGGTTGATTGAAGCTGGCCTCAGTCTAATTACTCTGACCCGGAAGCGTAGCTGGCAACCATCTCGCTGATCACTGTCTCACCCGTAGGCAACACCTGATTCAACAAGTGATAAAGCGCCACCACGTCCTGAGGCGCCCGGTGGCCGGGCATGGGCAGCTTGAAGGCCTTGGCCAGGGTCTTGAGATTCGATGCCTCATACCCTAGGGCCTTCCAAGGGACTCCGATCATGCTGCAGACCCAAGGGAGCCCGAGGAGCCCAGGGATTGCCTTGGTCATGAATCGCCGGTCGAAGGAGGCATTATGGGCAATGACGCTCGTTGCGCCGAGGAGGACACGCTGGAGGTCCTCTTGATCCAGGTGTTTTCCAACAAGATCATTAACTGGGATGCCATGGGTGCGCATAGAAATCGGGTTCACGGGGCAGATCCCAGGGTCCTGATATCCGACGAAGCCATCGATAGCACCAAGCACGCGGTAGCCCTTTTCGGGCCGGCAATCGAGGATCACCTTGAGTAGGGCAATCTCCACGGCCACGTGCTGATTGTGATTCGTACCACTCGTTTCGCAGTCTGCCAACAGAACTATTTCGTGATGTGCAGGAATAATCTGGCCGACAAACGTGGGAATGCCCAGGAACTCCGGAGGGATGGCTCCTGCGGGGATACGGATGGAACTTCCGATGCCCCAGATATTGTCCGGCGTGAGCCCATAAGGCATAAGCCAGGCGTTGATATCCTTCCGGACCTTTTCTGAGACCTTCACTTGGGTGCAGACCTGCCGGACAAACTGTGGCGTCACCCCACAGTCTTGGGCAATCTCTTCGGGGGAGGTCCCGATCGATGCCAGAAGGAAGAGAATAGCTTCAGAGCCAACGCCACGATTGGGAGTCCAGTCCCGCCGAAGCAGCTCATCAAGACGGTTCTTGAAGAAGGGTGTGTCGTACAACTTATGCTCTCCTTGAAAGCGCAACAGTGCGCACCAAGGATCAAATCAGGATGAATTCGCCGGGTCTCTTCGCCGAAGTGCTGCTTCCAATTGGTCGTGTTAATTCGGAAATAAAATGATCGGACATGTAACCGCAGGATGACTCATCAGCGATGGCCAGACTTTTATTGGGCGGGAATGGGTTGGCAAATGCGGATCACGCTATGTGTAACTGCCTCACTGCCAGGTACCAGCCACAGCCGAGTCTACGCTGAGCGAGGATGAGGAGATCCGATACCGCCGGCTCATGGCCATGCTTCACTATGGAAAGAAGACTGCCAATCCGGAATATGAAGCCCTGCTCACTGGTGGGGAGAAGGATTATCTGGACGGCTATGTCGTCCAGCAGCGGTGGTCACAACTGTGGTTGGATAAGCATGCTGGCTCATTCGATCATTTCTCTTCGCATTAGGCCCATCTACTTCCGGGTTCCAGCCGCATGCCGCTATCAAGGGTCTAAATAATAGGCAGGGAGGCCTGGACTCGGGTTCCTCGACCCCCCATCGGTCAGTGCCCCACGAGCCCAGCAGGGACGCTAGGTGACTCCACGGTTACCTAGCGGCAGGCGCATAAAAATAAAAAAATGTAACAATGGCCATCGAGGCTGCACCGAATTGTTAACAGCAGCACTTTGGCACTGATCGGATCGTCCGAGAGGGCCTTGTCTGCTGCATCACTGGGGTCGCAGTGCGACCCCTGATGCGGCTCTGACCGCACGGAGGATTCATGTTCACGAAGCTGATCGGTGTCGCCACTCTCTTTGCCGCCGGGTCACTGATGGCCGGTGGTTCCACCACCGTTGGCGCTACCCCTGTCCAGGCTTTCGGGGCCGAGGCCGCCTTGACCCAGGCCGGTGATTGCGGAGCCAAGGAAGGCAAGGACGAAGCCAAGGCCCCCGCCAAGGCGAAGGAAGACAAGGCCAAGGATGGCGGTTGCGGCAAGGGCACTTGCGGAAGCAAGGACGTCAAGAAGCACAAGAAAGAAGGGGCCAGCAGCAAGGCCAAGAAGGATGGTTCCTGCGGCAAGGACAAGAAGGAAGCTTCCTGCGGCGCGGACAAGAAGTAGTTTTCCTGGGGGAACGACATGACTCAGGGCAGGTTTACGGGGGTGGGATTGGGACTTCGACGCCCCCACCTTGAGCAGGTTGCCGGGCTGGAAGGCCATGGCGTCCCCTTCTGGGAGACCTGTCCTGAGAATGTCGTCGGGGATGGGGGCCGGTTCAATCGGCTGGCCTGGTCTATCCTCGATCGGGACCCGGTGCTCACCCACGGATTGGCCATGTCCGTGGGAGGCTTCGACACCTGGGACCAGGAATACCTTCGCGGTCTGGAGCAATTTCTGATCCGCACGGGAACCCCCTGGCACTCCGAGCACCTTTGCTTCACAACAGTGGACGACAACTGCCTGCACGAACTGTTGCCCATCCCCTTCACCCGCGAGGCGGTTCGCCATACCATCGCCCGAGCCAAAGACCTCCAGGCCCGCTTGCCGGTTCCACTCTTGCTGGAGAACATCACCTACTATGCCGA
>CAIWKE010000027.1 GCA_903913215.1 uncultured Holophagaceae bacterium | reverse complement strand
CGTCTCGATCACTGACTACGGCGCATTTGTCGAGCTCGAGCCCGGCATCGAAGGCCTGGTCCACGTCTCCGAGATGAGCTGGACCAAGAAGGTCAAGTCCGCCAAGGGCATGGTCAACCTGGGCGACCAGGTCGAGGCTCTCATCCTGCAGGTCGATTCCGACAACCGTCGCATCAGCCTCGGCATGAAGCAGATCACCCCCAATCCCTGGATGGCCATTGCCGAGAAGTACCAGCCCGGCATGATCGTCACGGGCACCGTGCGCAACATCACGGAGTTCGGCGCCTTCGTGGAACTGGAAGAGGGCATCGACGGCCTCATCCATGTCTCCGACTTCAGCTGGACCAAGAAGATCAAGCACCCCGGCGAGATCGTGAAGAAGGGCGACAGCGTCACCGCCAAGGTCCTCAACCTGGACCCCCTGGCTCAGCGCATGAGCCTCGGCGTGAAGCAGATGGAGCCCAACGTCTGGGAGATCTTCTTCGAGAACCACAATGTCGGCACTGTCATCACCGGCAAGATCGCCCGCCTGACCGATTTCGGCGCCTTCGTCGACCTCGGCGATGGCATCGAGGGCCTGGTGCACGTCTCCGAGCTGAGCCGCAAGCGGGTGGAGGACATCCAGAAGGAGTTCGCCGCCGGCCAGGACCTCACCATGAAGATCGTGAAGCTGGACCCCACCGAGCGCCGCATCGGCCTCTCCGTCAAGCAGCTGGAGCAGGACATGGAGCGGGGCGACTTCGAAGCCGCCAAGGCCCGCCAGCCTGAGTTCAAGAAGGCGACTCTGGCCGACGCATTCAACCGGGCGGAACGGGAGTAGTTTTCCCCTCCCACCCTGCAGACGAGGCCCCCGAAAGGGGGCTTCGTCGTGCCGGGAGGACCCTTGGACCCGCAATTGGTTCAGGAAACGGCAGTTTTCCGCTGCCAAAGCCCCAGGACAAGGGTAAATCCTGTTGATGGTCACACCAACCGGGGGCTAAACTCAGAACCAATCGAATGCTGCATGAACCCGCAAAGGAAGCTCCATGAGCGAACTTACCCGTAAGGAAGTCGTTTTCATCCTCAAGTCGGGGAAGAACTTCCAGCGTACGGACCTGAGCGGCCTCGATTTACGGGGCTTTGACTTTACCGGGGCCAACCTCTCCGAGGCCAACCTGGCCGGTGCCGTGCTCAACGAGACGGTGCTGAGTGGTGCCGACCTGGCCGGGGCCGACCTGCGTCTGGCCAACCTCAACGAGGCGAACCTCGAGGGTGCCAACCTCAGCCGGGCACGGTTGGCGGGTGCGAATCTGGCCGGCGCCAATCTGGCTGGCGCGGACCTCACCTTCTTCGACATCCAGCAGTATGAGCCCGCCACCGTGCCCAACATGGCCGGGGCCAACCTGGCCGGGGCCAAGCTCAGTGGCGTCACCCTGACGGGCCTGGACCTCAGCGGCAAGGATCTCCGGGGCGCCAACCTCAGCGGCGCGGACCTCCGCCAGACCGTGCTGGAAAGCTGCGACCTCTCCGGCGCGAACCTCGGCCATGCCAACCTCGTGGGCGCGAACCTGGCCAAGGCCAACCTCTCGGGAGCCAGCCTCCAGAGCGCCAGCCTGGGCGGCGCGAACCTGAACCTGGCCAACCTGGGCGGCAGCAACCTCGCCGACGCAGACCTCCACTGGGCCAGCCTCACGGAAGCCAACCTGGAGGGGGCGAACCTCAGCCGGGCGAACATGAAGGGCACCAACCTCAGCGGAGCCAACCTGGCCGGTGCGGACCTGCGCAATCTGGACATCCTGAAATACGAAAAGGATGATGTGCCCAAGCTCAAGGGCGCAAACCTCAGCGGCGCGAACCTGCACGGCACCAACCTGCGGGCCCTGGACCTGGGCCGCACCAACCTGAGCCGAGTGGATCTGGCCGAGGCCGTGCTGCGCCAGGCCAACCTCGAAGGCGCTGACCTCCGCGAAGCCAACCTCCAGGGTGCGGACCTCAGCGGCTGCAACCTCACCGGGGCCGTGCTCTCCGGGGCCAACCTCTCCGGCGCCCTCCTGGGCGGCGCCGTGCTGGGCAACACGGACCTCCGCGGCGCGGACCTCTCTGGCGCGGATCTGCGGGACATCAACCTGGGCGGCGCGAACCTCAGCAACGCGAACCTGTCCGGCGCCAGCCTCACGGGCGCGCAGCTGGACGGCGCCATTCTCGCGGGCACCCAGCTGGTAGGCGCCAACCTCACGAGCGTGGACCTTTCCCGCAAGAACATGAAGGGCGCCGACCTCTCCAAGGCCGACCTGACCCAGACCAACATGGACGGCGCCAACCTCGCCGGGGCCATCTTCGCGGGGGCCAACCTGAGCGAGACCCACCTGGGCGGCGCCAACCTGCGCGGCGCCAAGCTGGGCGGCGACGACCTCCGGACCGCCAACCTTTGCGGCGCGGATCTCTCGGGCGCCGACCTCTCTGAGGCGGACCTGGCCGGCAGCATCCTCAGCGCCAACCTGCACGACGCGGACCTTCACAACGCCAACCTGCGTGGCGCCACCCTGGACCGGGCCGTGCTCACGGGCGCCAACCTCTCCAACGTGGACCTGAGCGGCTTCGCACTGGAAGGCATGGACCTGAACCATGCCGTGCTCAACGGTGCCAACCTCACCGCCGCCAAGCTCAAGGGTGCCATCCTGCGCGGGGCCCAGGGCCTGGGCGCCGACTTCAGCGGCACAGACCTGGCCAGCGCCGACCTGCGCAACTCTGACTTCAGCGGCAGCAACTTCTTCGCCTGCAACTTCGAGGGCGCGAACCTGCGCGAGGCCAACCTGGCCTCCCTCCCCACGGAATCCCGCGGCGAGTACCGCACCAACCTCAGCAACGCGAACCTGAGCCGGGCCAACCTGAGCGGCGCGAACCTCTACCAGGCCAACCTGAATGAGGCCAACCTGGTGAACGCTGACCTCACCGGCGCCAGCATGGTCTGGGCGGACCTGCGCGGCGTGGACCTGCGCCAGACCTCCCTCAAGGACACGGACCTGCGCCAGGCCAACCTGGACGGCGCCAACCTCTGCGGCTCCGATCTGCGCGAGACCATTCTGCAGGATGCCTACCTGGATGGGGCTAACCTCTCCGGCGCGAACCTCAGCGGTGTGAACCTCAGCGGTGCGGACCTCCGCCACACCAACCTCATCGACGCCAGCCTCGACGGTGCCAACCTCAGCTCCGCCAACCTCAACGGCGCGAATATGGTGTGGGCCAACCTCAGCGGCGCCAACCTGGGCCGGGCCAACCTCTCCCGCGCCAAACTCAGCGGCGCCAACCTGGGCGGCGCGGACTTGCGCGAAGCCAACCTGGACGACGCCAACCTGGACGCCACCAACCTTACGGGCTCCAAGCGGTAGCTGGCTGCTTTCTCACCGTCTCTCACCGGTTCCATTGTTTTTCAATGGTTCGGGCCGGCGAGTGGCGTCCGGAAATGCCGGCGGCTCATGCCCCAGTGTGCATTCCAGGTTGAGCGCCACAAGTCCCTGGTAGCGTGAACATCCGAATGGTTCTAGTTGCTGACATGGCAGCGGAGTGTTCCGCGTCCAACTCGATCAGGATCGCCGCCGCTCGATGCGGCCCGCCGGGGCGAAGTCGCGCACGGGGCCATGAGTGCCCGAACTGATGCCAGCACTCAGTGTGGGCGCGAGGCTGGGCGTCAGGGTCGGCGTCGGCGTAAAGCGCTCCACCACCCGTTCATCCAGGCGAGGCACCAGGGGTACGGGCTCCTGCTGCTTGGGCCGCAGGTTCTGGGGCTGGCAGCTGCCCTGCAGGGTGCCGCCCTCGTCCACCACCAGGGAGCCCATCTCGGCCTCGCCTTCGACCCAGCCGCTACCCAGGATTTCCAGGCAGCCTGAAATCCTGAAAGTGCCCTCCACCCGCCCCTGCACCGTGAGGTGCTTGGCGTGGATGGTGCCCTTGACCACGCCCGTGGGAGCCACCACCACCTGCCCCTCGCTGACGATGCTGCCTTCCACGACGCCTTCAATGCGCAGCGCCTGGGGCCCGGCAATGATCTCGCCCTGCCAGTGAGTCCCCTCACCCAGCAGGGTGCAGATGGAATCCGGCGCGTTGCGGGCAGCGGCAGCTTTTTTCAATCCGTTGAACATGAGGCCCCCGACCTCAAATGGGGCGTTGGTGTCACCACCGGCTACCCCGGGCTGACACTTGACCAGCCAGTCCCTTCATCGGTCCATCTTGGAGAATAACTTTAATCCGGCTAGGCCAAGGCTCCCACATGGAAGTTTTTGGACCGGGGATGGCATACTCCCAGACGAGGCCCGACGGCTTCCTGCGGACCCCCATGCGCTTTCTTCACACCTCGGATTGGCACCTCGGCAAGACCCTGTGCAACACCAACCTCCTGGATGACCAGGCCCACGTGCTGGATCAGGTCGTGGCCATGGTCAGGGATAGCCGTGCCGAGGCCCTGGTGGTGGCCGGGGACATCTATGACCGGGCCGTCCCCCCCAAGGAGGCCGTGGCCCTCCTCAGCGAGACCCTGAACCGCCTGGTGCGCGGCTGCGGGGTGCCCGTACTCCTCATTGCCGGCAACCACGACAGCCCCGAACGCCTGGGCTTCGCCTCCAGCTTTCTGGGCAACCAGGGGTTGCACCTAGCCGGGCCCCTGGATCCCAGCCCCACGCCCATCCTTATTGGGAACACGGCCTTCCATCTGCTGCCCTATGCCGATCCCACCATGGCCCGTTTCGCCCTGGGCGAGGAGGGCCTGCGCAGCCACCAGGACGTCCTCGCGGCTCAGTTGGCCCGGGCCCGCCAGGCCCACCCGGCGGGGTACCGCTTCGTGGCTGTGGCCCATGCCTTCGTCGCAGGCAGCGCCGTTTCAGACTCGGAACTGGGCCTTTCCGTGGGCGGCACAGGCGAGGTGGACGCGACCCTCTTTGCCGACTGCGACTACGCAGCCCTGGGCCACCTGCATCGCCCCCAGGAAGCGGGCCTGCCCCAGGTGCGCTACGCGGGCAGCCTGCTGAAATACAGCGCCTCCGAGGCCGGCCACGTGAAGGCCCTCACCCTCGTGGACCTGCCAGATCAGGGCCCCGTCCACACGGAGCCCATGCCTCTCAGCCCCCGCCGCGACCTGCGCCGCCTGCGGGGTCGCTTCGAGGATCTGCTCCAAGGCCCCTACGGACAAGCCGAGGACTATCTCTTTCTGGACTTGCTCGACGATGGCCCGGTGCTGGACGCCATGGCCCGCCTGCGCCAGATCTACCCGAACATCCTGGGCATCCAGCCTGCGGCCCTGGCCTCAGCACGACCCGAGGGTGTGCAGGAGATCCGCGCCGCAGACCTGAACCCGGACACCCTATTCCGCAGCTTTTTCGAAGAAGTCCAGGGCCGCCCCATGGACGCCGAGGAAGCCGCAGTCTTCCAAGAACTGTCCGGCCGCATCCTCGCGGATGAGGTCCAGCCTTGAGGCCGCTGCGCCTCAGCCTTGAAGCCTTCGGCCCCTACGCGGGGCGGCAGGAACTGGACTTCGCGGACCTGAAGGACCACACCTTCTTCCTCATCCACGGCCCCACGGGCGCGGGCAAGACCAGCATCCTCGACGGCATCAGCTACGCCCTCTATGGCGAGACCAGCGGCGGCCAGCGCGAGACCCGGGATCTGCGCAGCCACTTCGCCTCGCCGGACACCCCCACACAAGTGGTCTTCGACTTCGCCTTGGGCGAGCGCCGTTATCGAGTGGCCCGGCTGCCGGAGCAGCAGGTTCCCAAGCAGCGGGGCGAGGGCACCAAACGCCAGCCCTACGCCGCCCACCTCTGGGAGCTGGTGGAGGGCCAAGAGGTTCCCCTGGCCACGGAGAAGCCCACCCAGGTGGACCCCAGGGTGGCAGAACTCATCGGCTTCAAGGCGGACCAGTTCCGGCAGGTGGTGCTGCTGCCCCAGGGCCGCTTCCAGGAATTCATGCTGGCGGGCTCCACCGAGCGCCAGGCCATCCTCCAGACCCTCTTCCAAACCGCCCGCTACGCCCGTCTGGCCGTGGCCCTCGGCGATGAGGAGAAGCTGCTGAAGGATGCGATCCGCGCCACGCAGGCCGAGATCAAGACCCGCCTGGCCCAAGCCGGCGTGGCCTCGGTGGAGGCCCTGCCGGGCCTGCTCCAGACAGCCTTTGAGCAGGCCGAGCAGCTGCAGCAGACCCAGAGCCTGGCGGGCCAGGATCTGGAGCAGGCTGCCGCGGCGTGGATGGGCGGCTCCCTGGCCGTGGAGCGCCTGGCGGAGCTGGAGCTCGCCCGCACCGAGCTGAGCACCCTCCAGGCCCGCTCCCGGGAGATGCAAAGTCAGCGCACGGACCTGGAACGGGCCCGCCGCTGCGGTGCCGTACTGCCTGCGGCCGAACGCCTGGAGGCCATCCTGGAACGCATCCGCCAACAGGAGGTCGAGGAGGCCAAGCTGGCCGGCCTGGTGCAGACCGCCGAAGCGGCCCTGGCCGAGGCCGAGGCCGCCCTGGTGGAGGCTCAGCAGCATGAGGTCCGGCGCGAGGAACTGCGGCGCGTCATCGGCCGACTGAAGGATCTTGAACCCAAAATGGAGGCCCTGGAGCTGGCCCGCAAGGAGGCCCGCGCCGTGGCCCTGGACCTGGGCCGCCTGGGGGATCTCTCCGTGGAGCAGCAGCGCCGCCTGGATACTGCCAAGGAGGCCTTCTCCCGCGCCCGGGCGGCCCTCCAGGAGGCCCGCACCGAAGCCGCCCAGGAAGCGGGCCGGGAGGGTCTGCTCTTCCTGGCGAACAAGCGCCTCACCCAGCGCGAGGAGCTGGAACGCTCCGAGGGCGAGCTGGCCCGGGCCCAGGCGACTCTGGAAGCCGCCCAGGCAGTCCACGCCGAGGCCCAGCAGGGCGTGCAGGCCGCCCGGGAGCGCTGCCGCGCCGTGCAGGAGCGCCGTCTCGCGGCCCACGCCGCCCGCCTGGCCAAGGACCTTCATGACGGCTCGCCCTGCCCCGTCTGCGGCAGCGGCAGCCACCCCAAGCCCGCTCAGCACACCTACGACCTGCCGGACGAGCAGGACGTGCGCGTCGCCATGGAACATCAGCAGGACGCCGAGACTGTGGCCGCCCGCGCCCAGGACGCCCTGGCCTCACGCAACGCGGCCCTGGAGACCGCCCAGGTGCGGCGCCAGGATCTCTTCGACTCCCTGGGCCAGGATGCAAGAACCCCACTGGAGGATCTCAAGAAGTACGCGTCCATCTATCGCGAAGAGCTGGACCGCAGCCGCCTGGCCTCCTCAAACCTGCTCTCTTATGACCGCCTGATGCTGCAGGCTGAAGAGGTCCGCAACCAGGCCGAGGCCAAACTCTCCCTCACGAACCAGACGCGCTCGGAACTGCAGGTCCAGGAAGCCGGTGCCAAGGCCCGCATGCAGATGCTGGAGCAGGATCTGCTGCAGGAACTCCGCGTGCCCGGCGCCCTCTCCGCCCGCCGTCAGGGCGCTGAGCAGGAGCTGGAGAGCTCCGAGGCCCACCTGGCGGCGACTCAGGCGGCCCGGGCCCCAGCCCTGCTGGCCACCCAGGAGGCGCAGGCCAACCTGCGCGCCCACCAGAAACAGGTGGAGGCCACCCGCACCGAATCCTGGACCCACCAGGAAGCCTTTGAGGAGGCCCTGGCCGCCGCCCACTTCCACGACCGCTCGGACTTCGACCGGGCCCGCCTCAGCCCCGAGGAGATCCAAGTCCTGGCAGCGCGCCTGGAGCGCCATGCTGCAGACCTGGCCGCCGCCACCCAGCGCCTGGCCCAGGCGGAGCAGCAGGCCGAGGGCCTCAGCGCGCCGGACCTGGCCCTGCTCCAGACCCAACGGGAAGCTGCCCAGGCCCGCTTCGCCCAGGCCGGCGAGGCCCTGGGCCGCGCCCAGTCCGAGGGCCAGGCCCTGAACCGCCTGGAAGCCGAACTGCGGCGCCTCACGGAGACCTCCGGGGACCAGGATCGCCGCTATCGCGCGGTGGCCAACCTGGCCCGGGTGGCCCGGGGTGACGACGGCGAACGCATTTCCTTCGAGCGCCATGTGCAGGGCGCCATCCTCGACGAGGTGCTGGTCTCGGCCTCTGAGCGCCTGCGCCTCATGAGCAAGCAGCGCTACGCCCTGCGCCGGGCCCTGCAGAGCCAGGACCAGCGCCGGGCCGGCGGGCTGCAGTTGGAAATCACCGACACCCACACGGGCCGCGCCCGGGCCGTGAGCTCCCTCTCCGGCGGCGAGGGCTTCCAGGCCAGCCTGGCCCTGGCCCTGGGGCTATCCGATGTGGTGCAGCGCCACGCCGGGGGCATCCGCCTCGACACGGTGTTCATCGACGAGGGCTTCGGCAGCCTCGATCCCGAGGCCCTGGACCTGGCGCTCCGCACCCTGGAGGATCTGCACCAGGGCGGTCGTCTCGTGGGCCTCATCAGCCACTTGGAAGAAGTGAAGGCCCGCATTTCCGCCCGACTGGAAGTGACGCCAGGACCCGGTGGCAGCCACGCGCGGTTCCGGGTGTCCTGAAGGGGCCATGCCTCACAAGACATGGTAGAGTCGCTCCAGCCAATCGGAGTGCCCATGCTGCGTCCCCTAGCGCCCTTCCTGTGTGCGGCAGCCCTGTTGGCCCAGCCCACGCCCTACCAGAAGGCCCCAGCGGCTGTGCAGGCGGTGCTGGATGCGCCGGGGACGCCCGCCCTGTTGGCCAGTCCCAAGGGGGACCGCTTCCTCCTGGCGGAGTTTGACCGCCTGCCTTCCATCAAGGATCTGGCCCAGCCCATGGCGCGCCTGGCGGGCAACCGCTTCAACCCCCGCACCCGGGGCCCCCACGCCCCGATGCGCCTACGGAGTCTGGCCCTGCAGGGCCTGGATGGCGCTGCCACGCGGATCGACCTGCCCAGCGGCGTGCACCTGGGCCAGCCGAACTGGTCCCCGGACGGCAGCCGCTTCGCCCTCCTGGGCGCCACCGCCGCCGCCACGGAACTCTGGGTGGGTGAGGTGGCCACGGGCCGCCTCCACCGGGTGGAGGGTCTGACCCTCAACGCCATCCTGGGCAGCCCCCTGGACTGGCTGCCGGATGGCAGCCTGCTCTGCAAGGCCGTCCCCTCTATTCAGGGGCCGGCACCCCTGGCACCGGAAGTTCCCACGGGGCCACGCATCCAGGAGAACGAGGGCAAAGCGGCCCCCGTCGCCACGTTCCAGGATCTGCTCCAGAATGCCGCTGACGAGACCCGCTTCGAGTTCCTAGCCCAGTCCCAGCTGGTGCGCGTGGACCTCAGCACCGGCGGCCAGCAGTTCCTGGGAAAACCCGGCCTCTATGCGGGCGTCGAGCCCTCGCCGGACGGGAAGCTAGTGCTGGTGGCTCGACTCCAGCGCCCCTTCTCCTTCCTGGTGCCCGCATCCCACTTCCCGGTGCGCCAGGAGGTCTGGGATCGCCAGGGTGCCCTGATCCACACCGCCGCGGACCTGCCTCTGGCTGAGGAGATCCCTCTGGAGGGTGTGCGCACGGGCCCCCGGCACCTCCACTGGCGCCCCACGGAGCCCGCGACACTGGCCTGGGTGACGGCCCTGGACGGCGGGGATCCCAAGAAGAAAGTCCCCTTCCGGGACCAGATCCTCATGCAAGCGGCGCCCTTCCAGGTCCCCCCCGCGGAGCTGCTCCGCCTCAAGGACCGCATGGAGGATCTTGAGTGGAGCGAGCGCGGCGACCTAGCCGTGGTGCAGGACTACGAGCGGGATCGCAAGTGGACTCGCACCTGGCTGGTGAATCCCGCTAAGCCCGGCGAGGCCCGCTTGGCCTTCGACCTGAGCGCCAACGACAAATACAAGGCCCCCGGCTCCTTCCTCTCCCGCCTGCTGCCCAACGGCCACTGGGCCCTGGTGCAGCGCGAGGGCGCCCTCTTCCTCTCCGGCCGGGGTGCGGCGCCCGGCGGTGAGCGCCCCTTCCTGGACCGCTTGGACTGCGCCACCCTCAAGACCGAGCGCCTCTTCCGCAGCGCCCCCGGCAGCTATGAAGCCCTGGCGGCCCTGCTGCCGGATGGCCGGTTCATCACCCGCCATGAGAGTCCCACCGAAGCCCCGAACTATGTCCTGCACGGCATGACGACCCGCGCCCTCACCGCCTTTTCGGATCCCCTGCCCCAGCTGCGGAAGATCCAGAAGCGCCTCGTGACCTACACGCGCCCCGATGGCGTGGGCCTCAGCTTCACCCTCTATCTGCCCCCGGACTACCAGGAGGGCCAGCGCCGCCCGGCTGTGGTCTGGGCCTATCCCATGGAGTTCACGGAGGCGGGCACGGCAAGCCAGGTCGCCGGCTCCTCAGACCGCTTCACCACCATCAACGGCATGTCCCACCTCTTCTTCCTGCTCTCGGGCTATGTGGTCCTGGACAGCGCCACCATGCCCGTGGTGGGCGATCCCAAGACTGTCAATGACACCTTCATCGAGCAGGTCGTCGCCAGCGCCAAGGCCGCCATCGACAAGGCCGACGCCCTGGGCGTCATCGATCCCAAGCGGGTGGGCGTGGGGGGCCACAGCTATGGGGCCTTCATGACGGCAAACCTGCTGGCCCACTCGACCCTCTTCAAGGCCGGCATCGCCCGCAGCGGCGCCTACAACCGCACCCTGACGCCCTTTGGCTTCCAGAGTGAGCGGCGGACCCTGTGGGAGGCCCCGGACATGTATCTGAAGGTCTCCCCCTTCATGGCAGCGAACAAGTTCAACGCGCCCATCCTGCTGATCCACGGCGAGGCCGACAATAATTCCGGCACCTTCCCCATCCAGAGCGAGCGCCTCTACGCCGCCCTCAAGGGCAACGGCCAGACGGTCCGCTACGTGACCCTCCCCCTGGAGGCCCATGGCTACGCCGCGAGAGAGTCCATCGAACACACCCTGTGGGAAATGATCCACTGGTTCGATAAGCACCTGAAGTAGGGCGCCAGCCAAGAGCCCGACGGTTCCTTACCTCTGGTCGGTGGGTCCCTGGGGGCGCTGGATCTGTCATTCTCGTTGGCATGTCGCGCTCGGCCTCCAGCTCCGGTTTCACCCAACAGACGCCTGCCGAAGAGCTGGCCAACAGCCTGACGCACGGGCTGGGAGTGGCCCTGTCCATCGCTGGGCTGGTGCTGATGGTGGTCTTCGCGGCCCGGTCCCCCCGCCCCGTGGGCACGGCCCGGGACGTGGTGGGCGCGGTCATCTTCGGTACCACGCTGATCCTGCTCTACCTGATGTCCACGCTGTACCACGCCTTCCGGGGTCCCCGGGTGAAGTTAGTCTTCAAGGTCTTCGACCACTCGGCCATCTTCATGCTCATTGCCGGTACCTACACGCCCTTCTGCCTCTCCGCCCTGGGGCGCACCTGGCCCACCTGGGGCTGGACCCTGTTCGGTCTGGCCTGGGGCCTGGCGGTGCTGGGCATTGTCTTCAAGGCCATGTTCTACACCCGTCTGGCCAAACAGATCCTCCGGCCGCCGGCGGTGGATCACCTGCATGCCCTCCCCAGTGACACGGACATGGATCCGGCCTTCGTGAAACGCATGGGCTGGATCTCCACCACCATCTACCTGCTCATGGGCTGGCTCATCGTGGTGCCCCTGCTCGCGGCCCTGGCCACGGGCACGCCCCTGGGCCGGGTAATCTCACCCCACGGCCTCTACTGGCTCTTCGGGGGCGGGCTCTTCTACAGCTTGGGCGCCGCGGTGTACAGCATGGAGAAGCTCCCCTTCCACCACTCCCTGTGGCACCTCTTCGTGGTGGGTGGCAGCGCCTGCCACGTGTTTGCGGTGCTTTTCCACGTCATCCCCGCCCGGTAATCCCTTGATCCCCCTGGACCTGCTTCCCGGCGGCACCCAGTGGGGGCCGAACCTGAAGCAGCTGGCAGCCCGGGCTGAGGCCATCTGGGTCCATGGCGCGCCAGGCTCGGGCACCACCACCGTAGCGGAGCACCTGGCCCAGTTGAGGGGTCTGGAGGTCACGGAAGTCACAGATCCTGCCCAGGGCCTGACCTGGCTCGCAGCGCACCCTGGCGGTGTCCTAGCGGCCCACGGGGGCCCGCCCCCTGGCGCCAACTGCCTGGAGTTGCGGCTCCCCAGCCTGGACGAGCATCCAGAGGCTCTGCCCGCCCTCCTGGCGGCGTTGGCTGAGGAGGAGGGCCTGGCGGGTTCCCTGCCTGCAGCCCTGGGGGCCCTGCCCTGCCCAGGCAACCTGCGGGAGCTCCGCAATCGCCTCATCCGCTGGCGGCTGCTGGGCCAACTGCCGAACCCCGAAGCCACCGGGCCCCTGCGCCTGGAGGCCGAGGACCTGGCCACGAACCTCCACGAACTGGAGCGTTACCTCTTGCACCGGGCCCTGCGCCGGGCTTACGGGAACCGGGTGGAGGCGGCCCAGCGTCTGGGCGTGAGCCGACGCCAACTCTACCTGCTGGTCCGCCGGCACGGGGACCCCGTGCGGGGGGAACCGGCCTCCGGTGACCTTCCCCAGCGGGTCCGGAAACGCAACACTGCACAAAACTCCAGTCCGGGTCATCCAACCCGATAACGTGAATGCGGCTAACCTTGCCGTTTGGATGCCCTGATATGACGACTCCTCTTCGAGTGCTGGTGGTGGACGACGACCCCGGAATGCGGGACGGGATGGCCCTGAGCCTGAAACGGGCTGGGTTCTTCGCGGAACAGGCCCGCGGTGGCGAGGAGGCCCTGCGCATGGTGCGCCCGGGCGCCTACGACGCCGTGATCACAGACCTCCGCATGCCCGGCATGGATGGACTACAGCTGACCGCCCGCCTCAAGGCGGTTGATCCTGCCCTGCCAGTCCTGCTCATCACCGCCTTCGGCAGCCTGGATTCGGCCCGGGAGGCCATGCGCCTCGGCGCCTTTGACTTCCTCTCCAAGCCCTTCAGCCCCGAGGAACTGACCCTGGCCGTCAACAAGGCCTTGAAGTCCGAAGGGCACCTCAAGGCTGAGGAGCCCTCAGACGCGCCTGTGATCCTCACCCAGGATCCGGTCCTGGGGGAGACCCTGGCCCTGGCCCGCCGCGCTGCGGACAGTCGCGCCACCATCCTGATCCAGGCCGAGAGCGGCACGGGCAAGGAACTGCTGGCCAAGCTCATTCACGGCTCCAGCCCCCGGCGCAACGGTGCCTTCGTGGCCATCAACTGCGCTGCCATCCCCGAGAACCTGCTGGAATCTGAACTCTTCGGCTACGAGAAGGGCGCCTTCACCGGCGCCACGGGCATGAAGCCCGGCCGCTTCGAGCAGGCCGATGGCGGCACCCTGGTCCTGGACGAAGTGGGCGAACTGCCCCTGGGCCTGCAGGGCAAGCTGCTGCGCGTCCTCCAGGAGCGCACCGTGGACCGCCTGGGTGGCAATCGCCCCATCCCTGTAGATGTGCGCCTCATCGCCCTCACCAACCGCGACCTCCAGGCCGAAGTGAAAGCCGGACGGTTCCGCGAAGACCTCTACTATCGGCTCAACGTCATTCCGCTGGACCTGCCGCCCCTGCGCGACCGGCCGGGCGATCTGAACCTCTTGGCCGCCCACTTCGCCGAACGCTACGCCCGCGAGAACGAGCGCCACGTGCCTGAACTGGTGCCCAGCTTCCTCGCCGCCCTGGCGCGGCACCCCTGGGCCGGCAATATTCGCGAGCTGGAAAATGTCATCCAGCGCTGCGTGGTCATCAGCCAGGGCCGTCGCCTCAGCGCGCAGGATCTGCGGTGGCTGCTGCCCGCCGAAGCCCTCAATGACCTGCCCGAGGATCCCCCAGAATCCATCGTCATCGAGCCCTGGACGCCCCCCTCGGCGCCCACGCCCCGGCGTGAGGCCAGCAACCTGCCCCCGGGCGCCGTGGTGGCTGATGTCCGCAAGCCCCTAGTGGGCCAGGCCATGGGCACCCCCGTGGTCCTCCCCCTGGGTCTCAGCCTGCCAGAGCTGGAGCGCTTCTGGCTGCTCTCCACCCTCAGCGCCCTCAAAGGCAACCGCACCCACTGCGCCGAGCAGCTCGACATCGCCCTGCGCACCGTGCGCAACAAGATCAACGAGTACAAGGCCGATGGGTTCTCCATTCCGGCAAGTCATCGTGGGCGTGACGAAGAC
This sequence comes from uncultured Holophagaceae bacterium, assembly GCA_903913215.1. Lineage (GTDB taxonomy): Bacteria > Acidobacteriota > Holophagae > Holophagales > Holophagaceae > Geothrix. The sequence goes on along the minus strand of CAIWKE010000027.1, from coordinate 183,740 downwards.
TGAATCCTTCGGATTCAGTCTGAGAAACAACAAAAAGGCACCTAACTCAGCGCGGCCCTTGCCGCGCTGAGTTATTTTTTGAGGTCCGTGGCCTTCATCCGCAGCCACGGCGGCACGGTGATGGCGCCAGTCTCATGGCGGTAGAAGGCCGCTGTGATCTCAGCCCCCAGCAGGAGGATGGCGCAGCTGTAGTAGAGGAAGGTGAGTCCCGCCACGATGCCCAGCAGGGAGCCGTACATGATGCCCCAGGTGAGGGTATGGGCCAGGTAGACCCCGAAGCCCCACTTCGCGATCCACCACAGGAAGGTGGAGATGCAGGCCCCCAGGAAGGCGTGGCGGAACGCTACGTGCAGGCGGGGCAGGTGCTGCAGGATGATGGTGGTGACCACCAGGCAGACGATCACTCCCAGGTAGGGCAGGAAATCCGGGTGCTTCCCGGGCATGAAGCGGCGCAGGGCCCCACCCAGCACCACAGCCAGGAAGATCACCAGGGAGAGCAGGCCACCCACCAGGAAGGTCAGCTGACGGACCAGGTGGTTCTTGCGGGTCTGGCGGTGTTTCTTGATCCGCACACCAAAGACGTGAGCGAGGCTGGTGTCCAGCTGACTGATGCCCCAGTAGCTGCCGAACAGCAACACACCCCAGGAGAGGCCCATGCCTCCGATCTTCTGGCTGTTGATGACGGCATCCCGGATGAAATCGCTGGGCAGGTAGGGGACGATCTCCTGCAGCATCCTCAAGGTGCCGGGGCTGTAGGCGCGGCTGCCGAGGATGGCGCCCAGCAGCTTGAAGAGCAGCGTGGACAGGGGCACTAAACTCACAATGAGCCAGAAACTGAGACCCGCCGCGTAGCTGAGGCAGTCATCCTTCTGGTACTTGGCCAGCACCTCGGCGATGAAGGCCCCCACACGGCCCACCACAGGCACGGCCCGCGCCACCCGCAGCCACAGGTCCCCCACTCGCTGCCAGACGCGCTCCAACCCTGCTTCGAGCGCGGCCCAGAAGCCGAGGGCCTGTTCTACCATCCCAGCTCCTAGAAGCGCACCGGGTGGCGGGGCAGCAGGTACATCACCCAGGCCAGCACCAGGCCGATGCCGATGAGCCCGGCGGCGTGCTTGAGGATCGAAGCCTTGGTCCGCTCCGGACGCGTGGTCGGGTGCAGGAGGCCCAGGACCAACGAGATACCGAGGCCCATGATGATGAAATGCAGGACGTGGCTGGAGAGGAAGCGCATGGGACTAGGGTAGCAGGCGAGGGATTCCGACTGGAGCCTGGACTGTCTATTGCGCGGTCGCCTGATTCTCTCTCGGGCTGCCGCCCTGGACCTGCCCCTCGGGCCCCAGAGGCTCGGGCATGCGAGTGAGGGCCAATTGGATCACTTCGTCCATGTGGCTCACCAGGTGGATGCTGAGTTGCTCGCGGACCTCGGAGGGGACGTCTTCCAGGTGCCGGGCGTTCTCGCTGGGGATGAGGACGGCCTTGCGGCCCTGGCGGTGGGCGGCCAGCAGTTTCTCCTTGAGTCCGCCGATGGGCAGCACGCGGCCACGGAGGGTCAGCTCTCCGGTCATGGCCAGGTCGGCCCGGGCGGGAATGCCCGTCAGCACTGAGATGAGGGCCGTGGCCAGGGTGATGCCGGCGCTGGGGCCGTCCTTGGGGATGGCGCCCTCGGGCACGTGGACGTGGAGGTCCACCGTGTCCAGGAAGTCCCGCTTGAGGCCCAGGCGCTCGGCCCGCGCCCGCACGTAGCTGAGGGCCAGGTTGGCGCTTTCCTGCATGACCTCGCCCAGCTTGCCCGTGAGCTTGAGATTGCCCTTGCCGGGCAGCACCGCGGCTTCGATGGTGAGCAGGTCGCCCCCCGTAGGGGTCCAGGCCAGGCCGTTCACCAAGCCCGGGGGGGCGGTATCCTCGGCGCGGCTCTCCAGGATCTTCTCGGGGCCCAGCAGCTTCGGCACGCGCTCAGCGGTGATGAGAGGTTCGAAGGCCTCACCCTTTTCAGGCTGGAGGGTGTGGCGGGCCAGCTTCCGGAGGATGTTGGCGATCTCCCGCTCGAACTGGCGCACGCCCGCCTCGCGGGTGTAGGACTGAACGAGTTTCTCCAGCGCCGCGGGTTCGAAGGTCACACCCAGGCCCTTCATGCCGTGGCCGTCCAGGGCCCGCGGGATGAGGTGCTTCTCGGCGATGGCCAGCTTCTCCTTGGTGGTGTAGCCGCTCAGTTCAAGGATCTCCAGGCGGTCTTCCAGGGGCTCGGGAATCTGGTGCCGCACGTTGGCCGTGGCCAGGAAGAGTACCTGACTGAGGTCGAAGCCCAGGTCCAGGTAGTGGTCCTGGAAGGCGGCATTCTGCTCGGGATCCAACACCTCCAGCAGGGCGCTGCTGGGATCCCCACGGAAGTCCGAGGCCATCTTGTCGATCTCGTCCAGGAGCATGAGCGGGTTGCGGACCTTGGCCTTCTTCATGAGCGAGATGATGCGGCCGGGCATGGAGCCGATGTAGGTGCGGCGGTGGCCTCGGATCTCAGCCTCGTCGCGCACGCCGCCCAACGAGAGGCGCACGAAGGGCCGGTTCAGGGCCCGGGCGATGCTGCGGGCCAGGGAGGTCTTGCCCACGCCGGGGGGCCCCACCAGGCAGAGGATGGGGCCACGGAGGGGAGCTGCCTCTCGCTCACCAGCGGCGGTCGGATCCTGCTTCAGCCGCGCCATGACAGCCAGATGTTCCAGGATGCGGGCCTTGATCTTGTCCAGGCCTGAGTGATCCTCGTCCAGAACCCGCTCGGCCTCGTCCAGGTCCAGCCGCTCCTCGGCCATGGTCTTCCAGGGCAGGGCCAGCAGCCAGTCCAGGTAGGTGCGACTCACGGTGGCCTCGGCGCTCTGGGCGGGCATGGCCGCCAGCCGCTCCAGCTCCTCCAGGGCCTTGGCCTTGGCCTCGGCGCTCATGCCCGCGGCCTCGATCTGGTCCTTGAGGCGGGTGGACTCGTCCCTGTCTTCCTTCTTCCCCAATTCCTGCTGGATGACCCGCATCTTCTCATTCAGCACGTACTGCTTATGGTCCGAGTCCAGGCGCTGCCGGGTCTTCTCGTCCAGGGTGCGGTCCACCTCGGAGCGGGTGGCGTCCAGCTCCAAGAGCTGGAGCAGGGCCTCCAGACGGGGCTGGATCTCGATCCACTCAAGGATGGTCTGCTTCTGACGCACCTCCGCAGGCACCAGGCCCGCCACGGTGTCGATGGCCTTGCCCAGGGGCAGCTCCCGGATCTGGTCCAGGCTCAGGAGCCGGGAAGCGTCCGAGTTGCGACCCAGAAAGCTTTCCACGGCTTGGTAGAAGGGGGCCAGGGAGACCGTGGGGACCGAGGCGGGCTCCGGCAGCAGGAAGGCCTCCGCCTGGATGACCTCGCCCGAGTCGTCGTAGTTCCGCAGGCTCACCCGGGCCACGCCCTTCACGCCCACCTTGTAGAAGTCCTTGGGCAGGGCGATGACGGATTCCACCAGGGCCAGTGTGCCCACGGGGTAGAGGTCCGCTTGCGTGGGGGACTCCACCTTGGCATCCCGCTGCGTGAGCATGAGCAGGTGGTCGCCAGCCTTGATGGCCAGTTCCAGGGTCTTCACGGAGGCCGAACGGCCCACGACAAAAGGCACTCGCGCCCCCGGAAACAGCACCATGTCCCGGATGGGAATGGCCGGCAGGGTGAGGGTCTTCTGGACGCTCAAGGGGAGCCTCGGCTAGCCCGCAGCGGAAATGGGCTGGGAGGGCAGGCCCATGACCTCTTCGACCTTCTGGCGGGTGATGCGCAGGGTCTCGCGGGTGGTCCGCTTGTCCGAGGGCAGTTCGTACATGGGCTCCAGGAGAATCTGTTCCACGAGGCTGCGGAGCCCGCGGGCGCCCAGCTTGCGGGTGAGGGCCTGCTCGGCGATGGCGTCAATGGCACCGTCCTCGAAGCTGAGGTCCACATCGTCCATGTCGAAGAGCTTTGCGAACTGCTTGGTGATGGCATTCTTGGGCTGGGTGAGGATGGCCACCAAGGCCTCCCGGTCCAGGGGGGAAAGGCCTGCCACCACGGGGAGGCGGCCCACCAGCTCGGGGATGAGGCCGAACTTGATGATGTCCTCGGGCTCCACCAGGCGGAGCAGGTTCTCCTTGTCGTCCTTGGAGGAGGGCGTGGAGCCGAAGCCCACGGCCTTGGCGCGGATGCGCTGCTTGATGATGTCGTCGATGCCCACGAAGGCGCCGCCGCAGATGAACAGGATGTTGCTGGTGTCCAGCTGGATGAACTCCTGGTGGGGATGCTTGCGGCCCCCCTGGGGCGGCACGTTGGCCACGGTGCCCTCGACCAGTTTCAAGAGGGCCTGCTGCACGCCCTCGCCCGAGACATCGCGGGTGATGCTGGGGTTCTCGCTCTTGCGGCCCACCTTGTCGATCTCATCGATGAAGACGATACCCCGCTGGGCCCGCTCCACGTCATAGTTGGCGGCCTGCAGCAGCTTGGTGAGGATGTTCTCCACGTCCTCGCCCACGTAACCGGCTTCAGTCAGGGTCGTGGCGTCGGCCATGGCCAGGGGCACGTCCAGGAAGCGGGCCAGGGTCTGGGCCAGCAGAGTCTTGCCGGTGCCCGTGGGGCCCAACAGCAGAATGTTGCTCTTGGACAGCTCCACTTCCGCAGCGCCCAGGGCCTTCCGGGGCGTGAGGATGCGCTTGTAGTGGTTGTACACGGCCACGCTGAGGCGTTTCTTGGCCGCCTCTTGGCCAATGACGTAGTCGTCCAGGAAGGCCTTGATCTCTTTGGGACGGCTCAGCCGGGCCTCGTGCTTGCCCAGGGGCTTGCCCTGGCGGCTCATGCGCAGCTGAAGCTGGCCCGCCTCCAGGCACTCGTTGCAGATGAAGGCCTCGGGTCCAGCCAGCAACTGCTCCACCTCGTGGGGCTCTTTGCCGCAGAAGGAGCATTTCTGCTCACGCTTGTATTTATTCATTGCGGCTCCCGCTCCGGGGTCTGTACTTATGCTAAATCGTGAACAGTCTTTAGTTCAAGGATTTCAAAGCGGCGGATTCCGGCAGGGATCTGGACCCGGACTTCGCTGCTTTCCTCTTGGCCCACCAGCGCCATGCCAATGGGGGAACTGATACTGAGATGCTGGGGATGGCCATCCAGTTCCTCCGGAAGGACCAGGGTGTACGTGAACTGCTCTTCGGAATCCAGGTCCAGGATCGTGATTTTGGAACCATAGGCAGCCCGGGACTTGGGCAGACGGCTGATATCCAGGCTGGCCACCTCGGCGATGCGCTTCTCCAGGGTCACCATCTTATTCTGGAACATGTCGCGCTTGGCAAGGGCCTGCTCGTACTCGGCGTTCTCGGACAGGTCGCCCTGCCCCGCGGCCCGGGCGATCTCCTGGGGGATCTCCACCAGCAGGGCCTGCTTGATCTCTTTCAGATCCTTCTCGAGCTTGACGAGCACGTGCTTGGGCATGGGCGGTTCCGGGAAAGGGGGGGTCAAAAAAAGTCGGGCCGCAGGGCCCGGTCTTCACAGGGAGGATTGCATCGATTCTACCCACTCCTGGGGCGGAAGCGGAGCGGGAAGGGGGTAGCCCAGGCCAGGGCGGGTCTTGAACCGGCGGTGCATCCAGAACCACCAGCGGGGATCCTTGCGGACCTGGGCCTCGATGCGGGCGGTCATGAGCTGGGTGGCCACCCAGGTGTCCCGGGCCACGTCACCGGTGGTGGGGACTTCGAAGGGGGCATCGAAGCGCACCGTGATGGTGCCGTCCTCGTTGGGCCAGCTGAAGACCGGGAGCACCGGCAGGCCGTAGCGCACGGCGAGGTTGCCGGCGGTGGCGAAAGTCGAGGCCCACTGGCCCAGGAACTTGACCCAGACACCCATGGTGAGGGCGTCCTGGTCCAGCAGGAACCCCACGCCCCGCCCCTCCTTGAGGGCCTTGAGGGTGCCCCGCATGGCGCCGTTCTTCAGGATGATGCGGTTGCCAAAGCGGGTCCTGAAGCCGGCGGAGATGGGCTCCAGCAAGGGGTTGTCCAGGGCGCGGCCGATGGCGTCCACGCTGCGACCGTGCAGGCTCTGGACCAGACCCGTGGCCTCCCAGTTGCCGTAGTGGCTGGTGAGTTGGATGAAGCCCTTGCCCTGAGCCTGGACCGCATCGAAGTGCTCCAGTCCCTCCACCCGGATCCAGCGGTCCAGTTCCTCAGGCGTCGCGTGGCGCAACCGGAGCAGGCTCATGAAGAGGCTCCCGAAGTGCTGGAAGCAGCCCAGGGAGAGGTCCCGGCACTGGGTTTCGGTCAGTCCCAGGTCTGCCATGCGCAGGTTCTCGCGCACCACCCGGCGATGTCGGGGGTCGATTAGGTAGAAGAGGGTTCCCGCCGCCTCGCCCAGGGCTAGCACCGTGGCCCAGGGCAGGCGCCCCAGGATGCCATCCAGCAGGTAGAAAGCCCCGTATTCCAGGCGGTGCCGGAAGCTCGGAGGCTTGGGAGGGGTCATGGCGGCCCTAAAAAAAGGGGCGCCTCGAAGGGACGAGGCGCGAAGGAAAAGCTTAACAGGAACAAGTATCCCCATTCAGGTGAATCAAAACCCGGCATGGGATTTGAAATCAATACTCTGACGACTTGCTCGGAGCCTGGCATCAATCCCGGGACAGGGGCATGGTCATGCAGCGGGGGCCGCCCCGGGCCCGACTCAGCTCCCCGGCTTGGATCTGGACAAGGTATTTTTTGCCATCCAGCAGGCTGAAGCCGGGGTCGTCCAGAACCTCCCGGGCCGTGAGCACCTGATAGCCCGCCTGGTCCAGGGCCTCCGCCGTGGCGATGTTGCGGCCATAGCTGGTGATGACCCCCGGCGCGAGGCAGAAGGCATTGGCGCCGTCGGTCCACTGCTCCCGCTGCTGCATGATGTAGTCACTGCCGCCGCAGAAGATGGGCTTCAGGTCGATGCCCACGGCCCGGAGGGCCCGCAGCAGGCTGGGGGCGGTGCTCATGCGCAGCTCCGGGTGACGCAGGTCGATGCTGGTGACGTTCAGCAGCTCCCGGCTCTGCTCCAGGAAGTAGGGCGGGAAGACCAGGCACTCATCCTCGCTCGTGCGGGTGAAGATCGTATCCAGGTGCATGGCACTGCGCTTCTTGGGCATGAGCACCATGAGCAGGTGGTCGAAGCTGCCCTCGTCCCCGGCACGGTGGGCCCGCAAGCTTTCGGCCAGCAGGTGGATGGCGTCCGCCTGGGTGCGCTCACTGCATCCCACCACCAGGACTTTGCGGCTGAGCACCAGGATGTCGCCGCCTTCCAGGCTCACCGGGGCCTTGATCTCGCCCTTGATGAGGGGTGTCACCTGGTCGAACCAGCGGTCCTGCTCTGTGTGGTGGCGCAGGCGGGGGTGGTGCCGGAAGACATAGCTGAGGATGAGGGGCTCCCGCTCCCGGGCCCAGGTGGCCATGGAGTTCACGCTGTAGCCATCCCCGATCACCGAGGCAGGATCCCGCATGAAGAGCAGGTTGGGGATGGGCCGGACCCGATAGTCGAACTCCTGCTCCCAGCGGGTATGGCTGGGCATGTCGTCCCAGGGCACGCCACCGATGACGCTGCGGGCCACCCCCGCCGCCGTCATGTCCCGGAGCAGATTGCAGGAATCATCAGGCAGGCCCACCAGGCGGCGCAGATCCTCAATGAAGCCCAGCTTGACGCCCTCGTTTTGCAGGGCCTCCACGAAGAGATCCTGCACATCCAGAACTTCATCGGCCACCCGCGCCACCACCTGGCGGAAGAGGCCATGCTCCTGGCGGGCCCGGTCCCCGTGCAGGATGTCGTCAAAGAGCAGCTTCTCCATCATCGCGGGCACCATCTGGTCCACCTCGGGGCCCGGATTGTGGACCACCACCTGGCGGAGACGCGCGGTTTCAGAGAAGACGGAGAGCTGGATGGGCTGCATGGGAAGGCCTCAGGGAACCGGCGAGGTTAGCACGGGGCCTGCGGCAGGCGCGGAAGGCGCCCTGAAAATTGACACTCTGTGCCCCATCTGGACCTGGGACGGATCCGATGACTCGACCCTACCGGCGGCCTCAGTCGACCTCCAGGTTTGGTATTCTTTACCGAATTAGTCGGATATTTTTCTTGAACCCACTGGGCCCCAGGCTTAGCCTGACTGTTCCCATCGAACCCGGGGCGAGACCCCTACAGGAGGCACCATGGCCGCATTCGTCACCCAGCCCGCACCCGATTTCAAGGCCGACGCTCTGGTCAACGGCGAGTTCAAGCAGATCTCGCTTTCCGACTACAAGGGCAAGAAGGTCGTCCTCTTCTTCTACCCCCTCGACTTCACCTTTGTTTGCCCCACCGAGATCCTGGCCTTTGCCGATGCGATCAAGGAATTTGAAGCCCGCAACACCCAGGTCATTGGCGTGAGCGTGGACTCCAAGTTCAGCCACAACGCATGGGTCAACACCCCCCGCAAAGAAGGCGGCATCCAGGGCGTGACCTTCCCCCTGGTCTCCGACCTCAACAAGACCATCGCCGCGGACTACAACGTCCTGCTGCCCATCGGCATCGCCCTGCGCGGCCTGTTCATCGTGAACAAGGACGGCATCCTGAAGCACATCACCGTGAACCACAACGACCTGGGCCGCAGCGTCGAGGAAGTCCTGCGCCTCCTAGACGCCGTGGACTTCAGCGAAGAGCACGGCGAAGTCTGCCCCGCCAACTGGCACAAGGGCGAAAAAGCAATGAAGCCCACCTCAGACGGGTTGAAGGCCTACGTCGCTGCCAAGTAAGGCCGTCAGAGTACGAATGAAGCGGGCGCCGAGAGGCGCCCGCGGTGTTATTAGGAGGCGGAATGGCCTCCGAGAAGGGCCAAGTCTCCACCCTCAGCGTCCCTCTGCTTTCTCATCAGTTCTCAATAAGTGTCGTCATGACCTTGGGGTTGTTTCATTTCTTTCGCGCCCTTTCGCGAATTTTCGCGGTTTCCACCTTGCTCCTGAGTGCGGAAGGATTCATACCTCGAAGGCCATCGACCGATCGGGCACCATAGCCTCGAGGCCACTTTGTCCCAGCTCCCAGAATCCCTGTCCCCGCCCCCGGCCTTCCGGCATTCCCGGGGCTGGCTGGTGGCTGCCTTGGGCTGGGCCTATCTGCGGCTTGGGTGCTGGAAGCTGGAAGGCACCTTCCCCCAGGTCTCCAAAGTGGTGACCATCGTGGCCCCCCATACCTCCAACTGGGACTTCCCTCTGGGCGTGGCCCTCCTGTTTGCCCTGGAGTTGCGGGCCTCCTGGCTGGGCAAGCACACCCTCTTCCAGGGCCCCTTCGGGTGGCTCTTCTATAGGCTGGGCGGCATTCCCGTGGACCGCCGCAGCAGCCACGGCGTGGTGGAGGCCTGCGTGAAGGCCTTCGACGATGCCCCAGCCCTGCTGCTGGCCCTGGCCCCCGAAGGCACCCGCAAGGGTGTCAGCCATTGGAAGTCCGGCTTCCACGCCATCGCCACCGCCGCCCACGTGCCCATCATGCCCGTGGCCTTCGACTTTCGAACCCATGTGATCCACTTCCTACCCCTCTTCCATCCCACGGGGAACCTGGAAGAGGACCTGCCCCGCCTTCAAGCCCTGTTCCGCGACATCCACGGACTGCGGGAGCGGCCGACGGAATAGTTCGTCCCAATCGGATGTCCGTCTTGGGCTCCGAAAGCTGCGCTTTCGGAGATAGAAAAAGACCGTGGGGCCAGGGGCCCAGCCTCTCCGGTGCGTTCGACTCACCAATCTATTTCATACTCCAGAAGCGCAGCTTCTGGAGCCCAGTGAACCCCTTCAACCACAAGCAGACCTTGATCATCGGCGGCGGCCTCTCGGGCCTGCTGGCGGCCTGGCACCTGCATCGGGCTGGGCGACGGGTCACTGTTTGGGAGGCCGCCGAGACCCCGGGGGGCTGGGCCCAGACCCTGGCCTGGCCCGGCCCGAATGGCGAGTCCGGTTGGCTGGAGCGGGGGCCCCAGGCCCTGCGCCTGGGGGATGACTCGGCGTTGGGGCGGATCTGCACCGCCCTGGACCTCGATCTGCGGCGCCCTGGCCCACGGGGCCCCCGCTGGCTGGGCAAGGCCGGGCGCCGGCACCCCAGCCCCGCCACCTTGGACGGGCTCTTCCGGGTGCCGGGCATGCGCCTCGCGGAGAAGCTCCGTCTGCTGGTCGAACCCTTCGCGCCCGGCGCCCCCGTCGAGGAGAACCTCCGCACCTTCTTCGCCCGGCGCCTGGGCGAGGGCTTTGCCCGGGAGGCCCTGCCGGCCTTGGTGGGCGGACTGCTCGCGGCGCCGCCAGAACGCATGGATGTCGGCGCCCTGCCCCGCCTCCAGGGCCTGGAGGCCCGGGGTGGGCTGGTGTGCGGGGGCCTGCGCATGGGGCCCGAGCATACCTGCCTGCCCCGCGGCGGCACGGGCGCTCTGGCCCAGGCCCTGGCGGCCTCCCTGCCTGCCATTGAGTGTGGACGCCGCGCCCTGGCCCTGGAGGCGCTGCCAGAGGGCCGTTGGCGGGTCCACGGTGAGGACCGCAGCGCCGACTTCGACACGGTGGTGTTGGCCCTGTCCCCGGCTGCCGGGACGGGCCTGTTGGGTGAGGCCGCCCCCCAAGCCGCTCACGAGCTGGCGGCCATTCCCGGTCTGGACCTGCGGGTCTGGCACAGCCGCCACCGGATGGTGCCGGGCTGGGAGCGGGGCCTGGGCCTGCTCCTCCATCCGCCCGAAGGCCGGGGCCTCCTGGGCGCTGTGTCCCTGGCCGCCGATGATCCGCGCGGCGTACCGGGGCTGCTGCAGCTCCGCACCTACCTGGGCGGTGCTTATCCCGTGGAGGCAGAGCTGGAGACCTGGCCCGGCGTCCTTGCCGAGCTGAGCCACTGGCTGCCGGAGCTGGGCGAAGCCCTGCAGGTGCGTGAAGAGGCCTGCCCAAGCGCCTTCCCCCTGTTAGAGCCAGGCCACCGCGCCCGCGTGGCGCACATCAATGAAGGCCTGCCCCCCGGCCTCCACTGGCTCGGCGCCGCCCGCTTTGGCCCCGGCGTCGGCGATATCGCCGAGGGCATCGAGGCGTGGGCCCGATCGCTGCAGGGTTGACTCAAGAGCTGGCGGGACTAGAAGTCTCAAGCGCTACCGTTGAACCCAGCCGCCGCAGACCGGGAAGACCTGCCCGACAAAGCAGCCTGCTGGTTCGCTGCAAAGGTAAGCTGCGAATTCCGCATCTTCCTCAGCGCCGACGAGGCGGCCCAGAGGAACCTCGCGCTTCAGGCGCTCCTGGAACTTTGGGTTGCTCTGCACGTCGGGCGGGAAGTAGGTCGGGTTATCCACGAAGTTCTGGGCGATGGCATTCACTTGCACGTTGTGAGGTGCCACCTCCACGCCCACGGCCTGCACGTAGGCAAGCTGGGCTCCGCGCGCAGCGGCGTAGGTGGACGTGCGCTTGATCCCCCGCAGGGCCGCGGCGCTGCCCATGACCAGAATCTTGCCCGAGCGACGTTCAAGCATGGCCGGCAGGACGGCCCGGAACAGGCGAGGCAGGGGATGCACGAGGGCCGCAAAGGTGTCCTCCCACTCGTCCTCAGAAACCTCTGTGGCCGCGGTGGTGGGTGCTGGCATGGCCAGATTGGCCACGAGGATATCGATGTGCCCCGCTGCACCAACGATGGCGCCGGGTGCACCGGCGCTCAGGAGAGGGTCGGTGCTGGGGGTGACGGTGGCGCCGTGCCTGGCGAACACCTCACACAGGACTGGGCCCATGAAGGCATCGGCATGGGTGATGAGCACACGCTTGCCAAGGAGGATTTGATTGGCCATCAGCACTCCTTACAAAGACAAACCGAAATTGCCACGGAACATCCAACCTATTTTAGATTGAACGCCACCGCAGCTCCCTTGGCCTTGCCGGTCTGGACCTCAAAGACGCGTGCGGGATCGGCCTTGGCGGTGTTCAGCAGCCAGGCGATAACCGACTTGGTGCGGGCATCGGCCAGGGCGTCGAGGTCCGCAGGGTCCACCTTGAGGTTGCTCAGCAGGCGCTGCTCCATTTCCGCAGGCGGTGGAGGTGGTGTGGGCTTCGTCCCTTTGGGTTCAGGGACGGCGGGGAAGGTGGCCGTGAAGGCGACGCGCAGCCATCGCTCCCGCTCGGCGGAGAGCACGGGACTGAGCTCTGCCAGCTTCAGGGCCTGGGCCTGGGTCTGGGCCAGCAGGGCCTCCAGGGCGGACTTGCGCAGGGCGGCCCCATCCTGGTCCACATCCACGGCGCCCTCAGCCTCCATGTTCAGCGCGGGCCGCTCGACCAGGGCCTTGGCCAGGGACTGCAGCTTGGCCGTGGCCGCCGGGTCGAGGCTGCTGCTGCCGGGCGCGAAGGCCACGCTGCTGAGATCCCCCGCATCACTGCCGAAGAGGTTGCCGATCAGCGCGAAGGGCGAGGTGGCGATCTTCCCCAGGAGGCCGAAGACGGCCTTCCACACCAGCTGTCCGTACTTCACATCGGGATCATCCAGGCTGCCCTGGATGGGCAGGTCGAAGGCGATGACGCCCTTGCGGTCCCGCAGGATGGCCAGGCCCAGCTTCACGGGGAGGCCCGTGGCCTCGGGGCTCTGCACCTTGTCGCCCAGGTAGAACTGGTCCAGTTGCACGGCGTTCTCGGCCTTCAACTGGCGGTGGTCGATGCGCAGACGGGCGTCCACGTTCAACTTGCCCTTCTGCACGGTGTAGCCCAGGTACTTGCCGGTGTAGGGGCTGAAGTCCGTGAGGTCGGCGCCCTGGATCTTCAGCGCCACATCCGTGTCCAGGTCATTGCGCAGGGGCATGGCATGGCCCGTGATGGTGATGGGGGCCAGGCCCCCGGCCTTGCCCTTGAAGTCCACCTTGGAGGCCACATCGGGTCGGCTGGTGATGCCCAGGTACGAACCCTCCAGATCGGCCAGCACCAGGGCGGCATTGGGTTGCAGGGAGCGGTCGATGAAGCTGAGGCGCCCACCGGAGATGGCCAGCTTCTGGATGAAGAGATCCGGCGCGGTGGCCGGCGTGGCGGGCAGGGCCGAGGCCGAGGCCGGGGCCGGCTTCGCGCCCTGGGTCAGGCGCAGGGCCTGGGCCACGTTGGTGCGTCCATCCACACCCACCACCAGGCGGCCTTCGGGTTGGGTCCAGTCCACGGTCTGGATGGTCACAGCCAGGGGCGCCGTGCGCAGGTCTGCACCACTGACTTTCAGCTGCTTCCAGCGGAGGAAGGGCTCGCGGGCCACAGCATCCTGCACCTCCAGCACCTGCACTGAGGCGCCGCCCTGGAAGCTGAGGCCACCGGGGCCGTAGCGCAGGCGCCCATCCAACCCCAGCTTGCCCGTGGCCACGCGCAGGTCGAGCGCGGCATCCAGGTAGGGATCCCAGGGAGCGATCTCCAGACCCTCGGCCAGCACCTTCATATCGAGGGTGGGCTGCAAGGGCGCAACCTCACCTTCCACTTTGAGCGAACCCGCGCCCAGGTGCAGATCGAGCGAGGCCCGGCTGGTGCCGGTGGGGTCGAGGGTGAAGCCCTGCCAACGCAGGTTCAGGTCCGTGACCTCGGTATTCAGGGGCCGGGCCGGCCCCTTATCCTCGAAGCCCACGCGGAAGCCCTGCAGGACCAAGTCGCGGATGAGCAGCTTGAAGGGCTTGTCATCGGCCTTCTTCGTTTTGGGTCGCGCTGGAGCGAAGAGCCGGGCCAGGTTGAGGCCGCCCTGCTTGTCCCGCTGCACCCGCAGCGTGCCCTGGCTGGCGCGGATGGAACCCAGCTCCAGGGAGGGGGCCAGCAGATCCAACCTGCCGTCTTTGAGCTCCAGACTGGGCAGCTCCAGGGCCGCCTCGGCGGCGCCGGGTTCGGCCAGCTTCAGATCCTTCAGTGACAGGCCCAGCTGCGACAGCTCCACCACGTGGTGCCCCGGGCTCCAGGCCAGCTGAATCTGGGCGCTGAGGGAGGCCGTGCCGCTGCGGAACTCCGTGACCACCTGCTCGCGTTCGTAACTCCGGTACTTGGGCAGGGAGATGTGTTCGATCAGCAGGCTGGCCTGGACAGCCAGGGGCTGGAAGCTGCCCCCACCCTTCAGGGAGAGGTGCTCCTTGGCCTCGGTCCAGGCCTCGAACGCGAAGTCGCTGTGCTGGCCCAGACGGGTCCGCAGATCATTCACCCGGAGGGAAATGGGCCCCAGGGTGGTGCTGAAGGGACTGCCCTGGCTCCGGTCCTCGAAGTGGAGCTGCCCCGCCACCAGATCGAAACGGTCGATGGCGAAGTCCCAGGTGCTGGGGGGCTCCTTGGGGGTGGCCTTGGGCGCCGCGGAGGGCTCATCGAGCAGATCCTGAAAGTTGGTGCGGCCTTGTTCGTCCAGGCTCACATGCACCGCCAGCCCCTGAATCTCCACAGCGGCCAGGTCCACGCTGTGGCTGAAGAGGCGGTGGAAGCGGTAGTCCAGGGCGAGGCTCTGGAGGGTGATCCAGTCGCTGCCATCTCGGTTGGCCACCCGCAGGCCTTCGGCCCGGGCCGTGAGGATGATGGGGTTGAAGCGCACCTTCTGGAGCGTCACCTGCCGGTGCAGGAGATCCTGGGCCATGCGCTCCAGGCGCCCCTGGATGACCCGGGGCACCAACAGGAAGCCCACCAGGAGCCAGAGACCATAGAGCCCACCCAGGACCCAGGCCAGACGCCGCCAGCGCCGCAATAACGTTGAAGAGGAACCAGGAATCGCCATGGGAAAAGCATAGACCCATCTAGCCTATGTGATGCTTGCCACAACCTCCTACCAGGCTGCACCGGGGCGGGGCTATGCTCCGTGTGTCGCGGACAGGCCAGGACTGCCACTCCCGAGCGTGTCGGCCTTCCGCTGGACCGAGAGGCATGGTGTCATGTCGACACGCCGCGTCATCATCCTGGGAGCCGCAGGGCGGGACTTCCACAACTTCAATACCGTGTACCGGAACGACCCGGCGCACCAGGTGGTGGCCTTCACCGCCGCCCAGATCCCGGGCATCGAGGGGCGCCGCTACCCGGCGGTGCTGGCGGGGCCCCTCTACCCCGAGGGCATCCCCATCGTCGATGAATCGGAGCTGGTGGACCTCATCCACCGGGAGCACATCGACGTGGCGGTCTTCTCCTACTCAGACGTCACCCACGCCACCGTCATGCACCTGGCCAGCCTCTGCGTCGCCAACAACTGCGACTTCGAGCTGCTGGGCGCGGCCAAGACCATGATCCAGTCCACCAAGCCCGTCATCGCCGTCACCGCCGTGCGCACGGGCGCGGGCAAGAGCCAGACCACCCGCTACATCAGCAACATCCTGAAACAGCTGGGCCAGAAGGTCGTGGCCATCCGCCATCCCATGCCCTATGGCGATCTGGCCCGCCAGGCCTGCCAGCGTTTCGCCGCCTACGGCGACCTGGACAAGCACGAGTGCACCATCGAGGAGCGGGAGGAGTACGAGCCCCACATCGACAACGGCTTCGTGGTCTACGCCGGTGTGGACTATGAGCAGATCATCCGTAGCGCCGAGCAGGAGGCGGACGTCATCCTCTGGGACGGGGGCAACAACGACCTGCCCTTCTACCGGAGCGACCTCCACATCTGCATCGCGGATCCCCTGCGCTCCGGCCACGAGCTGGCCTACCACCCGGGCGAAGCCAATTTCCGCATGGCCGGCATCATCCTCATCAACAAGTGCGACAGCGCCACCGAGGCCGATATCGCCGCCATTGAGCGCAATGCCGCCCTCGTGAACCCCAGGGCCCGGATCATCCGCGCCACCAGCCCTGTCACGTGCGACAAGCCCGAGTTGGTGAAGGGCAAGCGGGTCCTGGTCATCGAGGACGGGCCGACCCTCACCCACGGCTCCATGTCCTACGGCGCCGGCGTCGTGGCCGCCAAGGCCGCCGGGGCCCATGAGCTGGTGGACCCCTGCCCCTACGCCGTGGCCAGCCTGGCCGCCACCTACCGGAAATACCCCAATGCCAAGGGCATCCTGCCCGCCATGGGCTACGGTGACCAGCAGGTGAAAGACCTCGAAGCCACCATCGAGGCCACCCCCTGTGACAGCGTCCTCAGCGGCACCCCCATCGACCTCACCCGCATCCTCAAGGTGAGCAAGCCCATGACCCGGGCGCGCTACGACCTGGCGGAGATCCGGGAGGGCGTATTAGCGGGGGAGATTCGGAAAGTGTTGGGGGTGTAGGACTCTAAATCGCGGGGCTGCGCCCCACGATTTAGAGGTGATAAGAAATGGGATCCTCATGAACGGCCCAGTGGATGGACTGGGCCGTTCGTTGGCCGATGCCGGGAACTGCTTCCAGGTCTTTGGCAGAAGCGGCCATGATGGCTTCAAGGGTGGGGAAATTCTCCAGGAGACGCTGGGCTCGCTTCAATCCAACCCTCGGGAGACATGAAAGCACGCGGATCTGAATGGCCCGCTTCCCCCGGGGCCTCCGGCCCCACCGAAGAAGAGGCGCTGTGGACCCCTCCTGGAGTTGCCGGGCCGTGAACGCGATCAGTCTCGCCGTCTCGCCCTCACTTTGAGACCGGAGCACGGGGATTCCATACACCACAGACAGCATGAGTAGCGCCCCCTGGATGGCTTCCCGCCTGACTTGACGGCGAGTCCACTCCGAGGTGGTTCCTTCCAAGCTGAGGAAGGGCCGCAGGGGCGAGCCCGCCAGTCGACTAGCCTGCGCGAACAGCCTCCCCTCGAAAAGGCTCCAAAGGAAATCCGGCACCCGCTTCCGCTCCAGCACGGCCCTGCCTTCGATCACGTAGTCCCCAACCAGCAGGCGCCGTACCGAAATAGCTGCGCCCTCCCCTGCCAGCAGGCGCGCAACGCCGCAGCCCCGGGCCTCCCGGTCATCCTCCCATATTCGGATCGGCTGATGGTTCGGGTCTCCGCCCAGGCATCCTCCACGAAAGGTCCAGCCGGAACCTTCGATTTCCCGATAAATCTACCTCAGAATGGGGCAGGGGCACCATTCTGAGCCCTCGGAGCTACCATGCCCAAGCTGTTCGAACCCTTGCACCTCCGCACCCTCACGCTCCCCAACCGCATCGCCGTGTCGCCCATGTGCCAGTACCAGGCCACGGACGGGGTGGCCAATGACTGGCACCTGGTCCACTACGGGGGCCTGGCCCAGGGGGGCGCGGGGCTGCTGATCACAGAGGCCATGGCGGTGAGCCCCGAGGGGCGCATCAGCCCCAACGATCTGGGCCTCTGGGACGACGCCCAGGTGGAGGCCCTGGCCCCCATGCTGCGCTTCGTGACCTCCATGGGCGCCACGCCCTGTGTGCAGCTGGCCCATGCGGGCCGCAAGGCCTCCTGCTTTGCACCCTGGAAGGGGAGCGGCCAGGTTCCCATGTCCGAGGGTGGCTGGACGCCCCTGGCTCCCAGCGCCCTGCCCTTCGACTCCAATGACAGCGTGCCCACGGCCCTGGATGCGGCCGGGATCCAGGGAATCATCCAGGCCTTTGGTGCTGCGGCAACCCGCGCCCTGGCTGCGGGCTTCAAGGTGGCTGAGATCCACGCCGCCCACGGCTACCTGCTGCACCAGTTCATGTCGCCTCTGAGCAACCAGCGCACGGACGCCTACGGGGGCAGCTTCGAGAACCGCATCCGCCTCGCCTGCGAAGTGGTGGGAGCCGTACGGGCCATCTGGCCTGCGGAGCTGCCCCTGCTGGTGCGCATCTCCGCCACGGATTGGGCCGAGGGCGGCTGGGACATTGAGCAATCCGTGGCCCTGGCCAAGCAGCTGAAGGCCCTGGGTGTAGATCTGGTGGACTGCTCCAGCGGCGGCCTGGTACCCACCGCCAAGATCCCCGTGGGCCCCGGCTACCAGGTGCCATTCGCCGCCCGCATCCGCGCCGAGGCGGACATCCCCACTGGCGCTGTGGGCCTCATCACCGAGCCCGCCCAGGCGGAGCACATCCTCGTCGAAGGTCAGGCGGATCTCGTCCTCCTCGCCCGGGAACTCCTGCGCGATCCCCGCTGGCCCCTGCGCGCCGCCCAGGCGCTGGGTGGAGACATCAGCTGGCCCGCCTCCTATGCGAGGGCGGCAGCGGGCCGGGTGGCGATCAGGCAGGGCGTCTGAGGTCGTGACCACCCGGATGCTGAGTTCATCCCTCTTCCGGTTTCCCGCTCCCTCGAATCCATGGGCAGCTTCCCCATGAAGCTGTCAGCTTCCGGCTGTTCCAGGCTGACGCCGCTCCGCCGTTGGCCTCGACCCCAGCATCCAGTCTCCAGCCTCATAGGGCCCTGAACAGCGTCAGTACGCGCAC
Source organism: uncultured Holophagaceae bacterium (assembly GCA_903913215.1). GTDB lineage: Bacteria > Acidobacteriota > Holophagae > Holophagales > Holophagaceae > Geothrix. The sequence continues at coordinate 165,490 of CAIWKE010000027.1, read as the reverse complement.
CTCGGCCGCACCCCCGGCTTCGAGGGCCTGGGCGCAGCGCAGGAGCGTTGTACCAGTGGTCCAGACGTCATCCACCAGGAGGATGATCCCCTCGGGCCGGGCCCGGGGGCGCAGGCGGATGGCGCGGTGGGGGCGCCGGCGACGCTGGCTTTCCGTGCGGGCCGCCTGGCGACCGCTCGCCCAGGCCTTGGCGAGCAGGGGCACACAGGGTCGCTCCAGGCGCTTCGCCACTACCTGGGCGACCTCGGCACCGAGGTCGAAGCCCCGTAGGAGTCGACGCGGCAAGGTGCTGGGTGCAGCCGTGACCAGGTCCACCGATTCCGCCCAGGCTGGCAGGGGAGCCCGCATCAGATGTCGCAGCAGGGCTTGGCGCCAGCCGGTCTCGCCCTGCTTGATGCCCGGGACCAGGAGGGCGCCCAGGGGGGGCCGACCCCCGTGGTAGTCCCAGAGGGCATCGCCGAGACTCCAGGCCGTGGGCTCAGGGCAGCTGCCCTCGCCGTGGACCAGGGCGCAGCGGGGGCAGCGCTGCTCGGCCAGGGGCAGGAGGCCCGCCCAGCAGCGGGGGCAGAGGCCCGCTTCGGGCCCAGGCGTCAAGACGGCTTCTGGATCCCTCTCGAGTTGGCGCAGGCAGCCCCGGCACAGGCAGAGGGCCCCGCGGGCGGTCCGGAAGGATGCCAGCCAGGGGAAGAGAGGCCGAGAGACGGGGGACATGGGGGCAGCATAGCCAGGGAAGCCCATACAGAACCTCAGACTGTGCCTGGGACAAAGCTGTCATGTCCTGCATTCAATGCTAGGATCGCCGGAAGCCTCCGGCCCCCCTTACCGACCAACCCGTTCCGGGACCGTCCCTCCTGGATTGCATGGAGTCCTGTTCATGGCGAACGACCCGAGCACCTCCTCCCAGCTCTTTGCCCGCAAGCCCCTGGCCCTCCTCCTGGAAGAAGCCAAGGGCGAGAACCGGCTCCGTCGGGTCCTGGGCCCCGTGCAGCTCACAGCCCTGGGCATCGGCGCCATCATCGGCGCGGGCATCTTCGTGGCGACGGGCGCCGCGGCCCACAACATCGCTGGCCCCTCGCTGATGCTGTCCTACGTCATCGCAGGCATCACCTGCATCTTCGCGGCCCTCTGCTATGCAGAGTTCGCGGCCATGGTGCCCGTGGCGGGCTCGGCCTACACCTACGCCTACGCCACCCTGGGCGAGCTCTTCGCCTGGATCATCGGCTGGGATCTCATCCTCGAATACGGGGTCTCCAGCGCCGCCGTGGCCACGGGCTGGTCCGCCTACTTCCAGAGCGCCGTCAGCAAGATCGGCATCCACATTCCCAAGATTCTGAGCGAGTCCCCCTGGAAATACGATCCGGCCACGGGCCACTTCGCCTCCACCGGGGCCCTGTTCAACCTGCCCGCCATTGTCATCGTCGTGATCATCACCGCCATCCTGGTGAAGGGCATTCAGGAGAGCGCTACCTTCAACGGCGTCATGGTGGCCATCAAGGTGGCCGCGGTGCTATTCGTCATCGGCGTGGGCGCCTTCTTCATCAACACCACCAACTGGCACCCTTTCGCCCCCTTCGGCTGGACCGGCATCAGCTTCTTCGGGCATCGGGTTGCGGGCATGGCGGACGGAGGCGGGGCGCCCATTGGCACCATGGCGGGCGCGGCCATCATCTTCTTCGCCTACATCGGCTTTGACTCGGTCTCCACCCACGCGGAGGAGGCCAAGAACCCCCAGCGGGACGTGCCCATCGGCATCATCGTCTCCCTGCTGGTCTGCACGGTCCTCTACATCGCCGTGGTGGCCGTGCTCACTGGCATGGTCAAGTACAGCAACCTCGACATCGCCGCCCCGGTCTCGGATGCCTTCAAGCAGAAGGGCATGGGCTGGGCAGAGGGTCTTATCGCCACGGCCGGTGTCAGCGGCATCACCTCGGTGCTGCTCGTGATGATGCTCTCCGGCCCCCGCGTGTTCCTGGCCATGGCCCGGGACGGGCTGCTCCCCAAGGCCACCTTCGGTGATGTGCACCCCAAGTTCCGCACCCCCTGGAAGTCCACCATGCTGGTGGGCACCTTCGTGGGCGCCCTCGCGGGTTTCCTCCCCATCGACGCCCTGCTGCATCTGGCCAACATCGGCACCCTGCTGGCCTTCGTCATCGTCTGCGCCGCCGTGCTCATCATGCGCAAGAAGCACCCCGAAGCCGAGCGCCCCTTCCGCTGCCCCTGGGTGCCCTTCGTGCCCGTCATGGGCGTGCTGAGCTGCCTCATGCTCATGTTCTCCCTCCCCGTAGCCAACTGGTGGCGCCTCATCGCCTGGTTGGCCCTGGGCTTCGTCATTTACTTCGCCTATGGCCGCAGGCACAGCGTCATGCGGAACCAGAGCGCCTGAGGCCTTCCACCCATTGAAAAGCAAATGATTCACCGCCAAGACGCCAAGACGCCAAGAACTGCAAATGAAGGTTTGTTTTTCTTGGCGTCTTGGCGTCTTGGCGGTGTTCCCTTTTCCGTTTCCCTTTCTGAGGCCTTCCATGTCGACCTGGACTGACCTGACGCCATCAAAGCGCTGTGACTGGATCGACCAGCTGCGGGGCTGGGCGGTGATCGTCATGATCGAGGTGCATGTGGTGAATGTGTATCTGATGCAGGGGCTGCGGCCGGACTGGCTCAACTACCTCAATGGGCTGGTGGCCCCCAGTTTCACCATGGCGGCGGGCTACAGCCTGACCATCTCCACCTTCCGCACGGACGACACCCTGCGCCCCTTCTGGCCGGATACGGCCCGGCGTCTCGGCTTCATCCTGCTCTGCGCCTACGCCCTCCACGCGCCGGGCATCACGGCCGCGGACTGGACCCTGCTGAACACGGCCCAGAAGGCCCGGGAGCTGTTCAAGATCGACGTGCTCCAGTGCATCGTCTACTCCCTGGTCGTCCTCCAGCTGCTGGCGCGGCTGGTGAAGAATCCCCGGGTCTTCACAGGCCTCGCCCTGTTCATCGCCATCTTTGTCCCCCTGCTTTCGCCCCACCTCTGGGCCACGGGCGTGGCAGACGGGCTCTGGCTCCCCATCCGCGGCCTCTTCAACGGCAACCCGGACCGCGGCGTCCAGGCCCTCTTCCCCCTCTTCCCCTGGCTGGCCTTCCCGGCCTTCGGCGCCTTCTTGGGCGGTGTGTACCGGCACCTGCGGGTGGAACCCGTGGCGGGCCAGGCTCGCTGGAGCGAAAGCCAGTACCTCACGGCCCTGGGCATGCTCGGCGCCCTCCTCCTCGCCTGGGGCGGCTCGGCCCAGCACGCCTGGCTCTGGGGCGGCCAGTGGATCCAGCAGAATGGCGTCTGGCTCCTGCACAGCCGCTCCGGCGCCTTCACCTACGCAGAGCTGGCCCGCATCTCCAACGCCACCCTGCCCAGCGTGGCCGGGCGCCTGGGCTGCATCCTCCTGGGCGGAACCCTCATGGGGGCCGTGGAGCTGCTGCGACCCCGCTGGAAGGGCCCGAATCCCGTGGAGGCCGCCAGCCGGGAATCCCTGCTGCTCTACATGCTGCACCTGAACCTGATCTTCAGCCTCATGCTGGCGCCCGCCTTCATCAGTGCCACAGGCTGGGGCTGGTACAGCCAGGGCTGGACCGGCACGCTTCTGCTCACCGCTGGCATCATCGCCCTTAACCTCTGGGCCGGCGTGGTCTGGCAGAAGATCCGGCAGCGGCAGGACTTCATGCGCGGCCTCCAGGTCAAGGCCGTGGCGGTGCTGGGTGTCTGGTTCATCCTGGGCGGCTGGTGGACCTTCCGGCACCTCATGCAGAGCCCTGAGCTGGCCAGGGAACCCTATGCCTTCCTCAATGCCGCCCGGGTCCGTAAGGGCCTGCCGCCCACACCAGACGGCCTCTGCCGGGACCCAGAGGAGTACTTCCGCGAGGCCGAGCGCCGCAAGCTCCACCTCAGTGAGGCCGCCCGCGCCGACCTGTCCCGCCAGCTCCTGGCTCGTCAGGAAACACGCTAGTCACATGATCAGGCTAGAATCAGCGGGACAATGGCTGATATAAGCGGCACGTCCTCCCCCTCCTGGCACTACCTCCTCACCCTGTCGGTGCTGCTCTACCGCGGCTCCATGGCCATCCTCCTCTCGGCCTTCCACGCCCTGACCTCCGTGCAGCGGCGGCGCCTGCTGGAGGAGGAGGCCATCGCCGATGCGCGCCTGAGCAGACTCCTGGAGGAGCCACGGGCCCTGGGCATGGGCCTGGAGTTCTGGAACCAGCTGCTGCTGCTGGTGCTGGTGGTCCTGCTCTGGCCCCTGCACCACAGCCTCCCGGGTGGTGCCTGGACCCTGGGCCTCCTGGGCCTCACGGGCCTCTGGCTCATGGACCTCCTCCTGCCCGCCAGCCTCATCTCCCGGGATCCGGCTCTCTGGCTCACCCAGCTCTTCCCCTTCTACGCCCCGGTCCACGCCCTGCTGGGGCCCCTGGTAGATCCCATCGCCCGCATGATTGGCCGCCGCCATGCGGAGGAACGGGCCAAGGAGGATGAGACCGAAGAGGCCACGGAGGAGGCCGTCACGGCCCTCCTGGAGGAGGGCGAAGCCGAAGGCATCCTCGAAGCTGAGGACCGGGAGCTGATCCGCAACGTGGTCACCTTTGGCGATACGGTGGTGCGCGAGGTCATGACCCCCCGCACCCGCATCGTGGCCCTATCCGTGGAGGCCACCATCCAGGAGGCCTGGGCGGCCTTCACCGAAAGCCGCCACTCCCGACTGCCGGTCTTCCAAGGCAGCATCGACCTGGTGCGGGGCGTCCTGCTGCTCAAGGACCTCATGCAGCTGCCGGACGGTACCCACCTGCCCCTCACGGCCCTCATGAAGGCCCCGCACTTCGTGCCCGAAAGCAAACCCGTGGCGGAGCTCCTGCGGGACCTGCAACGGGCCCGCAACCAGCTGGCCCTGGTGGTGGACGAGTTCGGTGGCGTTTCAGGCCTGGTGACCATGGAGGACCTGCTGGAAGAGGTCTTTGGCGAGATCCAGGACGAACATGAGGCCCCCAGTGGGCTGGTGGAATCTGCCCCCGGCGTCTGGCTGGTGGCGGGCCAGGTCCACGTGGAAGATGTGGCCGCGGCGCTGGGTCTGAGCTGGGAGCGGGACGGCTTCGATACCCTGGCCGGCCTCGTCATGGCCCGCCTGGGCCGCGTGCCCCTGGCCCAGGACACCGTCGCCGTCGAAGGCGCCCGCCTGACGGTGCTGCGGATGGATGGGACGAGGATTGTGCAGGTAAAGGTCGAGCGGATGTAGGGGCTCGGGAAGCTGCGCTTCGCGGGTTAGAGAAAGGCTGTTTCCTAACTCCAATCTCCTGCCGTTAGGCTGGAGCTTGGAGCCTTCCCCATGCCCCGTCGCCTCAGCCAATTCATCGCCCTCCTAGCCGCCCTGGTCCTGCCCTTCACGCTCCTCCTGGTGCGCCGGAAGCAGGCAAAGGCCCTGGTGCCCCAGCCGCGGGGATTCGTGCTGGGACTCTACGCAGGGGTGCCAGACTACGACTACGCCGAGGAGCTGGACCGCATCACGGCCACGGGGGCCACCTGCGTGAGCCTCCAGGCCATCTACCGCATGGACACGGGGCACAGCAACGTGATCCATCGCCATCCCACCTCCAGCCCCACGGAGGCGAGCCTGCGCCGCACCTTCGAGCAGGCCCGGGTACGGGGGCTGCGCATGATGTTCTTCCCCACGATCAACATGCGGGACGAGGCGGAAAACGCGGACTGGTGGCGAGGCAACATCGCGCCTGACGACTGGAACCTCTGGTGGCGCAGCTACACGGACTTCAACGTGCGCCTGGCAGCCCTGGCCCAGGAGGGCGGCGTGGAGTGGTATAGCCTCGGCACCGAGATGGCCTCCACCCACCCCTTTCCCGAGCAGTGGCGCCGTCTGGCCCAGGCCGTGCGTCAGGTCTACAAGGGCAAGCTGGTCTACAGCGTGAACTTCGACAGCCATGACAGCTTCACCTTTGGCGATTGCCTGGACGTCATCGGCATCAACACCTATGACCCCATCGCCAAATATGACGAGTATCCGGGGCCCGACCAGATCCGGGACGCCTGGTGGTGGATCGTCTACAAGGCCCGCACGCTCACCGCCCGGTTCCAGCGCCCCGTCATGATCACCGAGGTGGGCTACCCCTCCGTGGCCCACGCCCACGTGGGGCCCTGGGACTTCCGCACGGACAAGCCCCTGGACCTGGACCTGCAGAACCTGCTCCTCAAAGGCTGCTTCGGCGTGCTGCGCCACTGGAGCGACGGGGATGCGGTCTTCTACTACCTCTACGGCGAGAACCTGAACCAGAAGCCCATCGGTGGCCCCCTGGACCGCACCTATGCCGTCTGGGGTAAGCCCGCCGAGGCCACCCTCCTCAAATATTTCCACGAGCCGATCTGGGACCGGCACCTGCCCCCCAAGGCCGAGAACATCCACGAGGCCATGGTCCAGTCCCTGGTGAGCTGGCACCGCAAGGTCCGGGACTATGAGGACGCGGAGTTGCCCCCCTGGGTGGTGGAATGGGAAGCCCGACGGCCCCAGGATGCCCAGGAGGCCCTGGCCATCCTGGCCCTGGAGCCCCCCCCATCCCATCGGGTGCCCAAGGGTGCGGAGCGCTGAAACTCCTGTAGAGCGCCGGTTCTGCCGTCTGGATTATTGGAGCTACAAATCCGCCTCGCGGTATGCTCGACCACGTCCCATGACCCTTCCCAGCCGCCCCCGCCCCCTGCCCAAGCCTGATGTCCCCACCAAGACCCTCTTGGTGGTGGAGGACGACCGCGCCACCCTCAGCCTCTACCGGGCCGGGCTCAAGGGCCTCGTGGGCTTCAAGATCATCATGGCCAGCGACGGCGCCCAGGCCATGAACCTGCTGCGGCACGAGCCGGTCCACGTGCTGGTCACAGACCTCAACATGCCGATCATGGACGGCTTCAACCTCATCGCCAAGGCCAGCCGCCTCTACCCCCAGGTGCCGATCATCGTCATGACGGGTCTGGACGAGAGTCAGCACCTGAACACCCCCCTGCAGCTGGGGGCCATCCGCATCCTGACCAAGCCTCCCCGGCTCACCATCCTCATGGATGCCATCCGGGCTGCGGCCAGCTTCGAGCCCACGGGCATGATCCGGGGCATCGGCCTCAATAGCATCCTCCAGCTGCTGAGCTGGGAGAAGAAGTCCTGCACCCTCACGGTCAAATCTGAGGCGGGCATGGGCTTGGTCTACCTCAAAGCCGGCGAAGTGGTCCACGCGGCCTTCCAGGCGGAAGAGGGCCTGGCAGCGGTCTACGAGATCCTCACCTGGGACCGCCCTGACATCGAGTTCGTGGAGACCTGCCGGGTGGAGCAGACCATCGACCTGCCCCTGACGGAGCTGCTCATGAACGCGGCCCTGATCTCGGACCACCGGCGGCCAGAGTTCGGGGAAGCCTGAACCTCTCCGGTTAACGATCCGTCAACGGGAAAATCCTGGTTAGGGACACCGGAAGCCGAGCGACTTCCTAGGACATAGCGAAATTTCGTCAAAAAATGCACCAGGGATCGTCGAAAAGTAACCTATGGGGCAATAATGGCGGAAGTGCGCCCCGTGGGGGGCCTTCCTAATGGCAGGTGTCATGTCCCAGCTGAAGCCTTTTCGCGCCCACCGTCCTCGTCCCGAGCTTGCAGCTCAGGTGGCCTCGGTGCCCTATGACGTGGTGAACACCCAGGAGGCCGCCGAGCTGGCCAAGGGCAATCCCCACTCCTTCCTCCATGTGGGGCGTCCTGAGATCGACCTGCTCGTGGGCATCGATGTCCACGCGGACGAGGTCTACGCCAAGGGCGTCGCCAACCTGCGCGGCCTCATCTCCAGCGGCACGCTCTTCAAGGAGAACACCCCCTGCCTCTACGTCTACCAGCAGCGCATGGGCGACCATGTCCAGGCAGGCCTGGTGGGCCTCTGCTCCGTGGAAGAGTATGAGAACGGCACCATCAAGCGCCACGAGTTCACCCGCCAGGACAAGGAGGACGACCGCACCCGCCACGTCACCGAGCAGGCCGCCAACGCTGAGCCTGTCTTCCTCACCTACCGCGCCGTGCCCTACATCGACCACATCGTGAACGACATCCGCAAGCAGGTGCCGGTCTATGACGTGGTGACGCCTGACGGCATCGGCCACACGGTCTGGGTGGTCTCGGGCGAGACCGTGGTCTACGAGCTGGTCCACCTCTTCAACGGCGTGGAGGCCCTCTACATCGCTGACGGCCACCACCGCACCGCCGCCGCCATCCGCTATGGGCAGGCCCGCCGCGCCGAAGCCAAGGCCAAGGGCCTGGCCGTGGACGGCAACGAGTCCTATGAGAGCTTCATGGCCGTGGTCTTCCCCCACGATCAGCTCAAGATCATGGACTACAACCGCGTGGTGAAGGATCTCAACGGCCACAGCCCCGAGGCCTTCCTGGCCGCGGTCCGCGAAAAGTTCGAGGTGGCCGTCTCCCCCCACCGCGCCCCCGAGGCCCCCACCACCTTCGGCATGTATCTGAATGGCACCTGGTATGAGCTCTGCGCCAAGCCCGGCACCTTCCCTGCGGCCGATCCCGTGCGCGGCCTGGATGTGAGCATCCTCCAGGACAACCTGCTGGGCCCCATCCTCGGCATCGACGATCCCCGCACCAACACCCGCATCGACTTCGTGGGCGGCATCCGCGGCATGGACGAGCTGGAGCGCCGGGTGAAGGCAGGCTACGCCGTGGCCTTTGCGGTCTATCCGACTTCGCTCACTCAGCTCATGAGCGTGGCCGACGCCGGCGAAGTCATGCCCCCCAAGTCCACCTGGTTCGAGCCCAAGCTGCGCTCCGGGCTCCTGGTGCGGATGTACGAAGACTAACCAGAATCAAATAGGAGCGAATCATGCACATCCTCATTGCCGACGCTTTTGACGCCAAGCTGCCGGAGCGCCTCGCGGCCTTCGGCACGGTCAGTTCCGACATGGCCACCCTGGCCCAGGCCAATGTCATCCTGGTCCGCTCCAAGACCAAGGTGACGCCTGAGCTCCTGGCCCAGGCCCCCGCCCTCAAGCTCGTCATCCGGGGCGGCGTGGGCATGGACAACGTGGACAAGAAGGCCTGCGCCGAAAAGGGCGTCAAGGCCGTGAACACCCCCCGGGCCAGCAGTGTGGCCGTGGCGGAAATGGCCATGGCCTTCATGGTGGCCATCCCCGCGCGCCTCATCGAGGCTCATGTCTCCATGAAGGAGGGCAAGTTCCTCAAGAACGAGCTCAAGCGCACGGAGCTCTTCAAGAAGACCCTCGGCCTCATCGGCGCCGGTGCCATCGCCAGCGAAGTGGCCAAGCGCGCCCAGGCCTTCGGCATGGAGATCCTGGCCTTCGATCCCTTCCTCAAGGAGCACCCCATCGCCAAGCTGGTGAGCCTCGAGGAACTGGCCGCCAAGGCCGACGTCATCAGCATGCACACGCCCCTCACGGATGAGACCCGGGGCATGGTGAACGCGGCCCTTATTGGCCAGATGAAGGACGGCATCATCATCATCAACACCGGCCGCGGCAAGTGCGTAGAGGAGGCCGACCTGGTCGCCGCCCTGCAGACCGGCAAGGTGCGCGCCTACGGCACCGACGTGTGGCCCAGCGATCCCCCGCCCTCCGACTGCCCCCTGCTCAGCGCCCCCAACGTCTTCATGGCCCCCCACATCGGCGCCAGCTCCAAAGAGAACCTCGGCCGCATCGGCGACGAAGTGGTGCTGATCCTCACGGACTTCAAGGCCTAACCATTTCCTATCCACTGGAGGTTCCCATGACCCATCGTGTGATCAACTTCTACGCCGGCCCTGCCGGTCTGCCCCTGCCTGCCCTGGAGCGGGCCCAGGAGGAGCTGCTGGACTTCGCCGGGACGGGCATGTCCGTCATGGAAGTCAGCCACCGTTCCAAGGAATACGACGCAGTGCACGAGGAGGCCATCGCCCTCACCAAAGAGCTCATGGGCCTGCCCGCGAACTACAAGGTGCTCATGCTCCAGGGCGGCGCCCACCTCAGCTTCGGCATGATCCCCCTGAACCTGCTCCGCAACGGCCGCAAAGCTGACTACATCGTCACGGGCAACTGGGCGGAGAAGGCGACCAAGGAGGCCAAGCTCGTGGCCGGCGACAACGTCCGCGTGGCCGCCAGCACCAAGGAGCAGAAGTTCAGCCGCCTGCCCTTCACCAGCGAGATCAAGCTGAGCCCCGACAGCTCCTTCCTGCACTTCACCTCGAACAACACCGTGGAAGGCACCCAGTGGCAGGAGTTCCCCAAGGCCGACGTGCCCCTGGTCTGCGACATGAGCTCGGACTTCATGTGGCGGCCCTTCGACGTGAACCCCTTCGGCCTGATCTACGGCGGCGCCCAGAAGAACCTGGGCCCCAGCGGCGTGACGCTCACCATCATCCGCGAGGATTTCCTGGAGACCTGCGAGGCCCAGGACCTGCCCAGCTACCTGCGCTACAAGCTCCACGCCGAGAAGAACAGCCTCTACAACACGCCCCCCACCTTCGGCATCTACATCCTGCGGAACGTGCTGGCCTACAACAAGAGCATCGGCGGCCTCGCGGCCATCGAGGCCAACAACCGCAAGAAGGGCGAATTGCTCTACGGCTGCATCGACAAGCACCCGGGCTTCTACAAGGGCTTCGTCACCGAGAAGGCCCACCGCAGCCTCATGAACGTGGACTTCTTCCTGCCCACGCCTGAGCTTGACGATCAGTTCGTGAAGGAGGCCAAGAAGGCCGGCATGGTGGGCCTCAAGGGCTACCGCGACATCGGCGGCATCCGCGTCAGCTGCTACAACGCCGTCACCGTGGACAATGTGAAGACTCTGGTGGACTTCATGGAGCAGTTCGTGAAGGTGAACGGCTAATAGCCTTTCTCCCGCGTGCAAGGACCCGGCCTCGGCCGGGTCCTTTTTTTCGCTGCAGGAACCCGGACCTAAGCCCTTGGGACTAGCCCTGATTCACCTCAAGGGACGTGTTGACGCGGGGCGCCAGGGACCGAAGCTGTTCCATGTGACTTCCCCTGCGGCTGCACCTCGGTGTCGCCATTTACCAAATCACGCACAACCCATCTTCCCTCAACACCTGACCGCTGCGGGTCCGACCCGCCGATCCAACCCTGGAGGTTGCATGGCCCGTCTTCCCTTCCGCTCCCAGTCCTTCCTGCCCCGGGCCCTGGCCGCCCTGGCCCTCCTCGGTGCCCTCGCCTGCAGCAGCCACAGCACTGGGAGCAGCTCCCCGGCAGTCAACCCGCCCGCCACCGGCCAGCTGAGCCTCACCATCACGGACGCCCCTTCGGACCAGTGGCAAGAGGTCTCGGTCGTGCTCAAGTCCGCCAGCCTCCGCAACGCCTCAGATCACACCTGGACCCAGGTCTGGTTGGCGGATCCGGCCAATCCGAGTGCCGGCAAGGTCAACCTGGTGGACCTGAACAGCGTGGCCGATCTCCTCAGCCACGCCAGCACGTTGCCCGTAGGGAGCTATGACCAGGTCCAACTGGTCATCAACACGGACCCCAGCAGCATGACCCTCATCGATGACAACGGCGCCACGGTGCCCGCCGCAGCCATCTCGGTCATCGACCCTTCGGGCCGGGGCCAGATCAACGTGACCATCAATCCCGCCCTCCAGGTGACCGCAGGGCAGACGACCAACCTGCAGCTGGATTTCGATCTGGCCCATCCCCTCTCCATCCTCCAGGAGACCGTGGGGGGCACCCTGAAGGTGGTCTTGAACCTCCAGGTGCGCTTCAAGGCCCTGCCCCTTCGGGTGCAGGATCTCCAGTTCACGCGGAAGCTGGGCAAGGTGACGGCGGTGGCAGCGCCCACCTTCACCATCCAGGATGCGCGTGGGGGCAGCTTCACCTACCAGACGGATGCCCAGACCCGCTTCACGGATGCGGACGCCAAAGGCCCCGGCAGTTTCAGCGGGCTCAGCACCACCAAATACGCCCTGGTTGCCGCCAACCTGAACGCCGACGGCAGCCTTTACGCACGCCAAGTCTGGTATGCCACCAGCGCGGATCTGCTCCCCGCCTTCACGCCTGAGGGCCTGGTCCGGCGTGTGAACCCTGCTGCCAACACCTTCACGGTGCTCACCCGGAAGGTCAGCGCCGATGCCTTGAGTACCACCTGGAAACCCCAGACCGTGCGTGTGGACGCCAAGACCGTCTGGACCTTCCACACCAGCGTGGCCATGGGCACGGGCACAGCCTTCCTCCAGGACATCTGGCGGGGCACTCGCGTGGACGTGCAGTTCGCCACGGACGGGGCCACCGCCACCACGGTCAACATCCAGAACGCGCGGGATGAGGGCTTCATCACCGCGGCCAGCGCCACGGGGCTCAGCTTCGGCTGGCAGGGCATGGCCATGCCCATGAGCCTGACCACCGGCACCGGCGGGCACGGCAGCGACGATCCTAGCAATCGTACCTGGGCCTACTATCAGAACCCCGCCGATACCGCGAACACCTTCAGCTGGTGGTTCTTCGGCCTGCCTTCCGGCAGTTCCACCGTGGTGGCAGATCTCACCGGGACCGTGACCGCTGCCCAATCCGCCCAGCTCCCGGTGACCGGCGAGGCCAACCTCTACTGGGACACCCACAGCGGCGGCTGGCAGGTCTATCAGCTGATCCTGGCCCCGGAGCAGCTCCTCGCCTCGGTCATCACCAAGGGCTACGCCGACGGCCCCGCCGCCGGCAGCGGCACCCTCACGGTGAGCACCCTCCGACCTCGGGATTTCTTCCTGGGTGCCTCCACCTTCCAGCCGCTCACCGTGACGCTCGACTACACCGGGGATCTCCAGACCGTGGTGGAGAGCCTCACCTGGAATCAGACGTCCCGGGTGGCCACCTTCACGGTCCCCGTGGACCACGCCCAGTGGGCCAGCCTCCTGGTGCCGCCCACCACGGGCCAGCCCAGTGTGGCCCGGATCTGGGTGCGCCCCGTGAAGAACGGGACCAGCTTCGACTTCCATGCCTACACCGTCGAACTGCTGACAGTGCTGCCCTAAACCAGGAAGAATCCGCCGAGTCGAATGACCAAAGCCCGTTAAAGCACCGGCAACGGGGCTCAGGGAATCCAGCCCAGACTTGGGCACAGGCCCTGCTGAGCCGATGACGGGGCAGCGCATGCCGCGCCTTGGATCCCACTCCGCATGGACCTCCCCGCCCTCAGCCTGGCCAGCCTCCAGCGCCTAGCCGCCTCTGAAAGCGTGAGCCCAGAGGAGCTTGAGCCGGGGGCCGTGGCGGACCTGCTGGCCCGAGGCCTGATCCGGAAGGATGAACGCCGCGAGCACGCCAGCCTGGAGGCCCGCTACGAGTCGCTCCAGGAGACCCACCACCAGATCCTGGCGGCCCGGGCCTGCACGGACCGCCTGCAGCGCCAACTGGCCCCCCGCTCCCGCCTGGCAGGGCTCCTGCCCATGGCTTCCCACCCCAAACCCAGCCCCGACGACCCCGATGCCACCCAGCTCTTCGAGCTCCTGGGCCTGCTGAAGATCCAAGTGCGGGGCGTGGACGGCCCGGCCGCCGTGCCCGGCCGCCTCACCCGCATCCTGGAATACCTCCTGGTGGAGGGACGCGAGTGCCTGGACCGCCTCAATGACACCGACCGTGCCCTGGACCAGCTCCAGAAGCAGACCCCCCCTGGAACCCTGGTGGAGGGCGAGGGCACCTTCGTCCTCACCCCCGAAGGCAAGGCGAGCCTGCCCGAGGCCCCGGTCCTCGAAGCCCTGGAGCTGGCCCTCCAGGCGGGCTTCGGCCCCCTCTCCCAACGCAGCCCCAGCGCCGCCCACTTCCACGAAGACCCCGCCAGCCTCCTCTGCTACCTGCTGGAGGGCCTGGGGCGAGACGAGCGACCCTCTGCCCTGCTGTTGGAGTACGACACCCTCCTGGAGGCCCTGGAGCGCATTCCAGCCTTCTCGGAGACCCGGGCCCTGCGCCCCCGCATCAGCTTCCTGCTGCGCCTGCTGCGGGCCTGCCGGGAGGAGCCCAGGCGGGCCTACTACTGGTGCCACCGCGAACGCCTGGGGGCCCTGGCCCACCGCATGCACAGCCTGGTGCCCCACTCCCTGGCCGCCAACGGCTGGCACCTGCCCTACGCCGCGGACCTGTTCCTGGTGGATGGAGGCATCGCCGACGACGAGGCTCAGATGGAGCTCCGCACCCGGCTCTTCGAGGCCGTCCACCGGATCCAATCCGACCAATTGCAGGCCACCCGCATCGGCGACGGCCAATTCGTGAGGTTGGCCCTGGTACTCACTCATGCGGCCCGCACCCGGAACTTCGCTCCGGGCATCCTCCTGGACCGCTTCCTGAACCAGGCCCTGGAGACCGTGGACAGCGCCTCCCACGCCGCGCCCTACGACCTGGGGGACCGGGGCACCAAGCTGCTCTTCGGCGCGCATCTGGCCCACGCCGCGGGCTTCAGCCCGGGTCGCATCCAGGCCAGCATCGCCACCTACCGGCGCATCGAGGAGCCCTTCCAGGACGACAGCCCCGCCACCCGCCTGCCCGTGCAGGTGCTGCTCCACATCTTCAGCAGCCTGGAGCGCCTAGAGCACCTAGGCGCCCCCCTGCCTGTAGCGGAGTACGCCTGCCTCCTGGCCCGCGTCCGCAAGGCCTTCCGCCACCACAAGGTCGTCTCGCGGATCTTCCGCACGGTGCAACCCGCCGTGGGCGACGAGGCCACCCTGGCCACCAACGTCTGCGCCCGGGTCTGCTTCCAGGACCTCCACCTGCCCCCCGACGCCAAGCGCCACCCAGACGCAGGATTGGCGGGCCTCTACGAGGACAGGAACCCCCTCGCCCCGCCCCTGCTTGGGCCACCGTTTGGGACCTTGATGCTTCACTGAGCCTGGCTGGTCGAACAATCCGAACTGCTATTTAACCGCAGAGAACGCAGAGAGCGCAGAGGGAGCCGTGTTTCCTCTGCGCTCTCTGCGCCCTCTGCGGTTGACTTCTTTTCCTCAGCGTTCTCAGCGTTCTCAGCTTTCTCAGCTTTCTCAGCGGTGAATAAGCCCTTGAGTAAGAACGGCACTCAGCCTTCGGGACGCAGCTCCAGGCCCACGGGAATCTCCTGAATGTGGGCATCCGAAGAGAGCGCAGAGGGGGCCGTGTTTCCTCTGCGCCCTCTGCGCCCTCTGCGGTTGACTTCTTTTCCTCAGCGTTCTCAGCGCTCTCTGCGGTGAATAAGCCTTTGGGTAAGAACGGCGCTCAGGCTTCGGCGCTGGTCCGAAGGCCCACGAGGATCTCCTGGATGTGGGCATCCTTCTCAGTCCAGAGCTGCTGAACCCAGGCCTGCATGCGCGCGCGGAAGGCGGCGTCGCCTTCGTAGTCGCCGCCCAGCAGATCCCGCGGGATCTCCCGGGAGCGCACCCGCACGACCACGTCCCGCACCCGGCCTGAGAGCAGATCCCAGAAGGTGGGCACGCCACCAGGGTAGACGATGGTGACGTCCAGGAGGGCGTCGAACCGCTCCCCCATGGCCGACAGGGCCGTGGCCATGCCGCCCACCTTGGGCTTGAGCAGGTGGCGGTAGGGCGAAGCCTGGGCCTCATGCTTGGCGCGGCTGAAGCGGGTGCCCTCCAGGAAGTTCATGACACAGGTGGGCAGCTGCCGGAACCGCTCGCAGGCCTTGCGGGCCGTGGCCAGGTCCTGGGAACGGCTGCCACTGCGGCGGCGCATGAAAGGAAAGTCCAGAGCCCACCAGGCCAGCCCCATGACAGGCACATAGAGCAGCTGTCGTTTGAGGAAGAACTTCAGGAAGGGCACCCGGCGGTGGAGCACCCGCTGCAGCACCAGGATGTCCACCCAGCTCTGGTGGTTGCTGCTCACGAGGTACCAGCCCTTGCGGCGCAGGCCCTCCAGGCCCTGCACATCCCAGCGGTGGCGCTGGACCAGGACCATCCAAGCGCCGTTGATGCTGATCCAGGTCTCCGCCAGGGTGTTCAGCACCCGGTCCGCAAGTCGGCGCACGGCGCCGATGGGCAGGGCCAGTTTCAGGAGCGCGAAGGGCATCATGCCCGAGCAGATGGCCACGGCATTGGCCGCCAGCACGGAGCCAGCGAAGCTGCCCTTCAGGTGGGACCAGATGCGGGTGGACATGGAAAACTCCGGCCGGAGCTTTCAGCATAACGGAGCCCCTGGGGCCCGTTCGACCCTTGAGGCTATCCTGAAAACAGCGGAGCGGATCCGCCGGGAGGGTTCGGACCATGCGACACACAGGATGGCAGCTCAGTCTGGTGGCCCTACTCCTCGGCCTCGGCACGGCGACCGCCGCCCGGGCCGCAGATAACACGCGCACCCAGTGGCAGCTGTCCAGCTTCACCTGGGTGAAGCGCGTGCCCGCCGAAAAGGGCGCCCCCGCCAACACGCACCCCGCCCAGCTCACGGCGGCCCAGCTTCGTGCGGCCCTGGCCCCAGTGCAGGTCCAGGTCGATAACGAGCAGGTGCCTCTCTTCTCCAAGGACGAGCTGACGGGCCTCGGCAAGGCCCTGGTGGAAGCCTTCGCCCTGAGCCAGCCCAGCGAGGACCTCATCCTGCTGAGCACCAGCAAGCGCGGCGGCCTCTTCATGGAGGAGCCCCTGGCCCTCACGGCGCGGCTCTTCGTGCAGGGCAACACCCTGAACCTCCTGGTCCACGATGCCCGCCTCTCCTTCATGGGCCGCTACCAGGCCGAGAACATCCTGCCCAAGTTTGAGTACGGCTCCCGCACCCAGGCCTCCATGATCGCCCTCCAGGGCGGCACCAAGGCCCTGCGCGCTGACTGGCTGAGCCTGCCGCTGGAGGCAGCACCCGCCGAGGCCGCCCCGGTCCTAACCACGCCCGCCCAGGCACCAGCCCCGGCCCCCGCGCCCAAGGCCGCTGAGGCAGCCCCGGCCGTCAAGGACGCCGCCTTCTACGAGACCCAGACCCAGCGCCTCAAGGCCCTGCAGCGCATGCGCGACGAGAAGGTGCTCAGCGAGGCCGAATACCAGGAGAAGCGCGAAGCCATCCTGAAGACGCTTTAACCCGGGGCTTCGATCCGTCCGCAGGCGTGATCCCTACGGCTGCGAGGAGGCAGCACCCAGTGGTGATTTAACCGCAGAGGACGCAGAGGAAGCCTAGTCTTTCCCTGCGCACTTTGCGCCCTCTGCGGTTGAATGGTTTGTCTGTTCTCCGCGTTCTCGGCGCTCTCCGTGGTGAGCCCCTTCCAGGCTCCACAGCGACCGGCTCAGCCCCAGCCGAGCTCTCGAAGCCGCGCTTCGTCGAGGCCGAAGTGGTGGGCGATCTCATGCAGGACGGTGGTGGTGATCTCGTCGCGCAGCTCGGCCTCGTTGTGACAGGCCGCCAGCAGGGGGCCCCGGTAGAGCGTGATGCGGGGCGGCAGCTCACCGGATTCGGGGCGCCCCTCTGTGAGGGCCCGGCCTGAGTACAGGCCGTAGATGGTCTCGTCCTCGGGCACCTCCAGTTCCTCCAGCAGCGCGTCCGGCGCCCAGTCCTCCAGCACCACTGCCACGCCTTCCAGGTAGGGCCTGAACTCCGCTGGCACCTGCGCCAGCGCCTCGGCCACCAGTGCGCGGAAAGGCCGCTCCGATAGGTGCATGGGACGAGGTTACTCCCCTTGAGCGCAGTCCTGTGAACCTTCCTCGACCCAGGATCTGCTTCCTCCAGTGGATCTTCAATTTTTCATCGGTGTTCATCGGTGGTTGTCATTTCTTTGGCCACCCTGGCCGCTCAATACCAGTAATCAGGGAGGGGCACTTTACCCATGGCGAAGCCCGGAGGCCTTAGGCTTCACCCGCAGTCAATCCAGCAGTCGGCTTGGCAGTGCAGGCAGATCCATCTGGAAATTCTAGGTCCTCCACAATTCCCGAAATCCAGGTTCGCTTACGATTTATCCATGCTTTGCTGTGGCCGGTATCATGCTTACACGATTCTTCAGGTGGGCTCGGTGGTTCGTATAATTCAAAGTTAGGAGCCAACACTGCACCCAGCATGCAGCAAATTCAAATTCTCATTAATTCTACTAATCGGGTCAGCCCTTGGATTTGCCCAATCCAATCCTTCCGGAACTGAATCAAAGAGACCAGAAGCAGGTCCAATAATAATTGATAACAAAATAGTACCAAAATTCCCAGCCATGTCTGAGCTACAAGCCTTGCCAGACACCATTATCACCACAGAGTTGGCAATCGACTCTTCAGGTCAGGTCGTTGAGTCCAAACGAATTGATGGATTCATTGGAACCTGGAACAAGCTTGGGTCATTTGTTAGGAGTCTTAGGTTCACCCCTACACAGAAAGAGTGCCAGGGCCCCTGGACATGTCGGCTAGATTTAGAGGTGAAAGCCTATACGAAACTTGGCAAACGCACAGCAAGGATTCATCCAAAAATCGTGTCTGCCAAATGTACGAGCAGCTCTCATAATTGTTCTTACGGCACCTAACCCTTCGCTTAACCCGGACCCAACCGTGACCACTAGCCATTCATTCCGCTTTCCCAGGCCCACGGTTGGGCTGGCTCGCTTCGTCCGTTAGGGGCTCACATGCCACTGACCTTAAGAACTTGGCGCATCCTCGGAGTTGCCTATGGTCTATTCTTCATCACATATAGCGCCATCCAGAGACATGGCCTGAAGCGGGGTCCCATGTCGCCGATGGAATTGATGCTTCTTGCCCCAATCTTTTGGGGGCTCGCCCTTTGTTGCGTTCAAATCGGTTATGTACGTGGCCGCTTTTCGAGGGTCGAACGCTCGGATAGCCCTTTTACGTTTTGGCTCAACATCCTGTTCATTGCTGGGGTCGGGTTCATCTCTTTCGGTTGGGGCTTGCTTGATGCTCTCAACTAAATGCCCCTACCAGCGCCAAACTCCTAACTCAACTCGGATCCCACCTGCGCTGTTTTCCGTTCCCTTTCTTGTCCCTGGTTCCTCGTCTCCGATTAGCGCCTCGGTGCAGGTGGGTTTGGCTAGCCTCATTCGTTAGGCAGGGCTCCATCATTTACACCCAACCTAGGTCAGTTGGAGTCGGACTTGAAACATTTACCTCACCCTTCTTTTGCCAAGTGGTTCCAGCGAACCTTCGTTCGGGCATGGATTGTCATTGCTCTCCTTTTCCTTGCTGCTCTGATCCCATCGCATCTGGTATCGAAGGGCTTCGGCATTGCCATGGCCTTCTGTTTTGCATCGGCATTGATTGGAACCCTGGTTTATCTTTTCTATCAATTATTCCATGTTAAATGCCCCCAATGTAATCAACCCATGGAAACAACCAGGGGTGCCTCCGCATATTCCGCCCTCTGCCTCCGGTGTGATACCACGTGGGACTTGGGCATCGGGGTCGGAGGTTCCGATTAACCCATTCCCTGGTAGCCAGCGTGGCCTAACCCTCCGCTTCCCCATCCTTGTCGGCCAGTTGCGGCGAGGCTTCGTTCGATGCAATCGTGGGTTCCGGTTAACCTCGTTCTCGGGCCCGCCTGCCGAGGGCTATTCTCAAGATTCCATCGAACGAGGTGCTCCCATGAAAAGAGTCGTCGGCATTGGCGGAATCTTCTTCAAGGCCCGGGATCCAGAGGCGCTCCGCGCCTGGTACAAGGCCCACCTGGGCATCGACGTTCAAGACTGGGGTGGGACGGCGTTTCCCTGCGACCGACCCGACGGGGTCACGGTCTGGAGTATCTCCCCGGCTTCCTCCGATGCCTTCGCTCCCAGTATATCGCCTTTCATGGTGAATTACGTGGTCGAGGATCTCCACTCGCTCCTCAAGTCCCTGCGTTCTGAAGGCTGCGAGGTGGATGCCAAGGTTGATGAATCGGATTTCGGGAAGTTCGGTTGGGTCATGGATCCAGAGGGAAACCGCATCGAGCTCTGGCAGCCACCGGACTCCTCCAAGGCCTGAAGCATGCATTCCCGGAGCTAAGATGTCAGTCTTCCAGCACTCCCGAGTCATTCCAGCCAATCCCGAGGCCGTGTTTGCCGCCTTCGAGGACCCGATGCGGCTGGCCCGCTGGTGGGGGCCCGCCGGATTCACGAACACCTTCGAGACCTTTGAGTTCCAGCCGGGCGGGACTTGGCGCTTCACCATGCACGGCCCGGATGGGACCGACTATCCGAACCAGGCCGAGTTCCTGGAGATCCTCCCCCCTTCGCGGGTTCGCCTGCAGCACGTGAACCTGCCGCGCTTCGAGCTGAGCCTCTCCCTGGAGCCAAGCGGAGACGGCACCCTCGTCACCTGGGTCGGAGTCTTCGAAAACCAGGAATTCTCCGAGAACATGCGCACCTTCCTGGAGGGTGCCAACGAGCAGAACCTGGATCGTCTGGTGGAGGAGGTCCGAGCCACGCCGGTCTCGAAGTTCATCTGCCCCCTCTGTGGCCAACCCAACGACTGCCTGGGCGCCCAGGAGGGCGGCGACCCTTCGAAATGCTGGTGCAACGCCATCAACTTCAACCCCACCGCCCTGGCCCGGGTTCCCCCCGAGTATCGAAACAAGATCTGCATCTGCCGACAGTGCGCGACTGCGCCCGCCCGTCCCTGAGCCCCATCATGAACGGCGCGATTTATCTGAGAGATGCCCTCCTGCGGTTCCGCGAGGCCCAGGCACAGGCCGACCGGGCCCTGGCCCAGGTGCCCTTCGAGCGCTGGGCGGAGCGGCTGGATCCCGAGTCGAACAGCCTGGCGACCCTTCTGCTCCACCTGTCGGGCAACATGCGCTCGCGCTGGACAGACTTCCTGCAGAGCGATGGGGAGAAGCCCGACCGGGACCGGGATGCGGAATTCGAGGATCCCGACGGGCTCTCCCAGGAGGCCCTCCTGGCCCGTTGGGCCCAAGGCTGGGCCTGCCTGTTTGCGGCTCTCGAAGCGCTCCAGGAGACCGACCTCGACCGCACCATCACCATCCGCGGCCAGCCCCACACCGTGCTGGAAGCCATCAACCGGCAGCTGGCCCACTACCCCTACCACGTGGGGCAGCTGGTCTTCCTCGCCAAGCACCTGGCGACGGAACCCTGGCAGAGCCTGAGTGTGCCCCGGCATGGTTCGGTGGCCTTCAACGCCGCGATGTTCAAGCGCCCGAGTGAGTCCTGAAGGTTGATTCCATTGCTTACCTAGATGTATTCTTTGATTGGATGCAAATCGACTCGGAGAATCCCATGACACAGCCCAAGCTTGGCAATCCCGCCGTGGTCGGCCTGGCGGGCTTCGGGCTCACTACCCTCATGCTCCAGTTCCACAACGTGGGCTGGTGCGGCATCGGGCCCGTCTGGGCCGTGGCCGTGGTCTACGGCGGACTGGCTCAGCTGGTGGCCGGCTTCCAGGAGCTGCGGACCGGCAACAACTTCGGCTACTGCGCCTTCACGGGCTACGGCGCCTTCTGGATCTCCTTCGCCCTCATCGTCCTGGGCAACCGCTACAAGGTATTCGAGAGCTCCACCACCGACGTCGGCTGGTTCCTGCTGGCCTTCACGCTCTTCACGGCGGTGCTCTGGGTGGGCGCCCTGCGCATCAGCAAGGCCCTGGCGCTCACCTTCACCCTGCTGTTGGTGGGCTTCATCCTGCTCGTGATGGGCCACTTCGGCTTCCCCGCCCTGATCAAGGTGGCCGGCTTCGAGCTGATGGCCTGCGCGGGCAGCGCCTGGTACATCATGGCCAGCATCATCTCCAAGGACCTGGTGGGCCGGGACCTGCTGCCCGTGGGCGATCCCTGGCTGGACTAGACGCCAGCCCACAGCAGCTGCCCGGCAATCCACCGGCTTTCTCATGATTCGCCCCCAGGCCTGCTCAGGCCCAGGGGCCACGCGGTCGGCCTACGGGTCTTCTGGGAGGTCGATGCAGAGCGGACGGAAAGGGGAAACAAGGCCGCCCAGTGATCGGGTGGCTCCGTGGACAATGGACCTGGCCCGCTTGCGCATCCAAACCCCAGACCGCCCCCCAGGCAGATACCATGACCCACCCCGGTGAACGCTGGCTCGAACTGAAGGTGCCACCCCCCCTGGTGGTGCTGGTCGCGGCGCTGGCCATGTGGGGTTTCACCTTCCTCGCGCCCTTTATCCCTTCGCTACCCGCCTGGCGCATCTACGTTGCCCTCGCCCTGGCCTTGGTGGGCGGCGCCTTTGACCTGGCGGGCCTCCTATCCATGCGCAGGGCAAGAACCACGATCCTGCCCTGGCAGCCTGAGAAGACCCAGGCCCTGGTCCAGTCCGGAGTCTACCGTCTCACCCGCAACCCCATGTACGTGGGGCTGCTGTGGGAGCTGGTGGCCTGGGCCACCTACCTGTTCTCGCCCTGGGCTCTGCTCGGACCTCTGGCCTTTTTCGGCTACATCAGCCGCTTCCAGATCAAGCCGGAGGAGCGCGTACTCCGGGAGCTGTTCGGCCCCGAATACGGCGCCTACCAGGCCCGGGTCCGGCGCTGGCTCTGAGCCTCCGCGGGTCTCTGGTGCAGCCATCCCAACAGTTCCATTACCCTAGCCTGGAGGTGGACATGGCCAAGTCGAAACAACCTGAGATCCAGTGGCTGGAAACCGTCGAGGCGCATGATTACCCCGCCGCGGAGTCCTATCTGCAGCTCCTCTTCGATGAGCCCCGGGTTGCGGACCTGTTGGCACGCCTGCAGGTGGCTCCCATCGTGGACTTCAAGGCCAAGGACATCTTCCGGGCCTCCCAACTCTCCCTGCTGGGCATCAGCAACTCCCACGTGGACCGGGACCAGAAGAAGATCCGCAAGGGCACCCCCCTCTCACCCCTGCTGCTGGTGCGGGATCAGGGCCGGGTGGTGATCGCCGATGGCTACCACCGCCTCTGCGCCATCTACAGGTTCGACGAGGACGCGCTGATCCGGTGCAAGATCGTCTGACATGGACCACCGCTGCCCCGAATGCCAGGCCAACCTCCGCTGGCGCTGCGCTAGCCCTCCTCGGCCTCTGGCTCGACCGGTGCTGGACCCGGTTCGTCCTTCGCAACCCGGGTCCAAAGCCTTTGAGCCGGGGATAAACGGGGATGCACGGGGATAGATCAAGGCCATTCTCAGGTCACCGTGCTTCACCGGTTCAATGGCTTTCCCTTGCGGCGTCATGGCCCGGCGCCCCGGTTACTCTGAAACCATGGTTCCGGTGCTGCTGCTCTTCCTCCTTCCCGTCGGGGGCGGCATTCCCGCCGGGGTGCTGCTGGCCCACAGCCGGGGCTTGGCCTGGCCCCTGACGGCGGGGCTCTACTTCCTGTCGGATGTGCTCCTGGCCCTGGCCTTCGAGCCCATCCTGCGGCTCCTGGCCGCCTGGTTGCGCCGGGCGCCCTTCCCGGCTCATGTGCGCCTGGCCGTGACCGAGGCCATGGCCCGCACCCGCGCCCTGCTGGCGGGCACCGGAGCAGGCCCCCTGGGCCTCGTTGGCATCGCCTTCGGCCTGGATCCCATGAGCGGCCGCGCCGCGGCCCTGGCGGCGGGGCATGGCGCCATGGCGGGCTGGGCCTTCGCCCTCACCGGCGACATGCTCTACTACGCCGTCATCGCCTCAGCCACCTTGGGCCTGAATGCCTATGTCAAGCACCCGGGTGCCACCATCGCGTGGATCCTGGGGGCCATGTTCCTGGTGCCCCTGCTGGTCATGCTGCGCCGCCTGCCCGGCCGGGCCCGGGCCTGAATCGCCGGGGGCTCTGCCCGCCCGGTCCAGTAGACTCAGAGGGCGGGCCAAGGCCCGGCCTCATTCCATGCCTCAAGGTGGACCCCATGACCCGACCCCTCAGTGCCTTCCTCCTGGCCCTCCCAATCCTGGCCTCCCTGGGCTGCAACAAGCCCGACCTGGACTTCGTCAAGGTTCGGCCCGGCATGACCAAGAAGGAGATCGTGATGCGCATCGGTGAGCCCACGCGCACGAAGGTCCTGAACGGCCGAGACATCTTCGAATACGAAGCCTATGACCGCTACGGGGCCATCAAGGTGAACCAGCGCTCCCAGTACGTCGCCTTCGTGGACGGCAAGGTGGAAGCCTACGGCAACATCGAGGACCTCGGCACCCTCAAGCCCTACGTGCCCAAGCTGGGCGCCGAGCGGAAGCCCGAGGCAACACTGGCTCCCGCGACACCCACGACAACGGTTCCCGGCGCCCTGACTCAGGGCCTCCGGGCCGACCTGGAGAACCTGGAGAAGCTGAAGCGGGACGGGCTCATCAGCGAGGCCGAATACAAGGACCTGCGCCAGAAGGTGCTCGACAAGGTCCGCGTCAACTAGTGTCTGTCCCGGGGGTCCCCCGCTGCGCGGACACCCCCTGGCCCCCATCCTGAACCCACGAAGGACTCGCATGACCATCAAGCCCTGGACCTACCTGATCAGCTTCACCCTCTTCGTCATGATCTTCATGGCCCTGGGGGGCTGGGTGGGCTACGTCAAGATCGCCGAGCACCTCCTGACCCAGGGCTACCTGGATGCCAGCTCGCTCCAGACTCAGCTGCTCCCCGACCCGGGGGGCCCGCTGCTGCGCTGGGAGGATCGGGTGGCCCTGCCTCAGGGGGGCTTCGCCAGCATCAGCGCCAGCCGCCGCGCAGAGCCCCTCAGCATCCGCTACACCGCCCCGGGCCAGCCCCAGGCAGGACTGCTGGAAATCCCCTTAGCGTCCAACGAGCGCACCGAGGATGTCCGCGTGGACCGGGCCGGACGCTACCTCTTCCTGAGGGTTCTGACGGGGGCCAAGCTCAAGAGCGAGGAGGCCACCTGGCTCTGCAAGGTGGACCTCCAGAAGCGGCGCCTGGTGCGGCGCAGCTCGGTGAACCCGATCCTGCTACCGACGCCGTTCCGGCCCTAACATGCGAACCCATTCTTACCATTCCTCGGATGCCTTGCATTCTGGCGTCTGAGGCCAGACTCGGACTTTGGTCGGGTCCCAAATCCGGAATTTCGGCGGATAGACTACCCAGGCTTGGAGACTAACCTTTGGGGGTGCCATCGCCCGGAGGTTCCATGCAGCGCTCCTTCCCCCTCGCCTGCCTGCTGCTGGGTAGCTCCCTGGCCTGCCTGGGCCCCAAGCTCAAGGCGGACTTCGAGTCCGACCTGCGCGGCTGGGTGGGCCGCCCCATCACCGCCTTCATCCAGGCCAAGGGCGAGCCCGTCCAGGCCGCCCCCCGCCCCGAGGGCGGCCGCACCTACACCTTCGAGACCTGGAACACCTATACGACCCTCAGCCAAGGGGCCAATGCCGACGGCACCCTCTCGGGCGGCATGACCCTGTCCAGCCCCTTGCTCTGCCGCCTGATCCTCGAAGTGGATGCCGCCGGTACCATCCTCAGCACCCGCTATGAGGGGAATAACTGCTGGTAGCCATCGCACTGCGACTTCGCGAACATCCAGATCGCATTAAGGCGGATGATGGAGGCCTCGGGGATCTGGCCCTCCCGATACAGGAGGATCCATGCCCCCAGCTGAAGATCCCAAGCCCCACTACGAAGTCGAGTTCAAGGCCTTCCACGCCACGCGGCCCGGCTTCCGCATCAACGAGCTGCGGCTCTCCCCCACGCAGACCGTGCCCTGGCACTATCACAACCAGATCCAGGACACCTTCTACGTGCTGGAAGGACGGCTGCGCGTATTCCTGAAGGGCCCGGATGAGGTCGTGGAGCTGGGCCCCTGCGAAGTGCTCCTCATCGCCCCCCGGCGGCCCCACCTAGTGACCAATGCGGGCCCCGGTTCTGCCACCTTCCTGAACCTGCAGGGCATTGGTGACTTCGACTTCATCCCGCTTGGGGATGCTGATCAGCCCCACCCTTGAGGAGTCTCCATGCGCCTGATCCTAGGTCTGCTCCTACCGAGTCTGCTGAGCGCGGCGGCCCTGGCGCCGAACCCGCCGCGGCCTGACCCGCCCAGGCTGTTCCTGCCCCAGCTCAAGTCGGCCCCGGCCCACTACTGGAACGCCGCCAAGGCAGTGCCCAAGGGGGATCCCCGCGACAGCCTCGGCCCCTTGCAGCCCCTGGGTCGTCCCCGCCTGGACCTGCCCTTGCTGCCCTACCCGGACCAGGCGCCGGCCCGGGCCCGGGGCTACCTGGCCTTCCAGTGATACCGCGTGCCTGAGGCCCCCTTGCCCGCCCCCTCCCTGTCCGCTCTCGCCGGCCTCCTGCTCTGCCTGGGCCCCCTCCAGGCCACGGAACGCCCCACAGGCTTCCTGGACCGCAGCCTCCCCTTCCAGGGCGAGGCCCACCGCTACCAGGTCTATGTCCCCGCGGACTACACCAAGGCCAAGCGCTGGCCCGTGATCCTCTTCCTGCATGGGGCCGGGGAGCGGGGCCAGGACGGTCTGCGCCCCACCATCGCTGGATTGGGCCCCGCCATCCGCAATCAGGCCTCGCGCTTCCCGGCCATCGTGGTGTTCCCCCAGATCCCGCCGGGCACGCAGTGGGCGGGGCCCCAAGCCGAGCTGGCCCTGGCGGCCCTGGATCGAACGCTGGCGGAGTTCCACGCGGACCCGCGCCGCGTCTACCTCACGGGCCTTTCTATGGGCGGCCACGGGGCCTGGTACCTGGCGTACCGGCACCCGGAGCGCTTCGCCGCCCTGGCCCCCATCTGCGGCTGGATCGACGAGCTGCCGTCCCTGGATTTCCGCAGCCCCGTGGTGCCCCCGGAGGATGGTCCTCCGCTGGAGGCCTTGAAGCGCCGCCTGGCTGGCACGCCCCTATGGATTTTCCATGGCGAGCAGGATCACGTGGTTCCCGTGGGCAGTTCCCGCGAGCCCGCCCGGGCTCTGGGGGCTGGATCCGGAAACGTCCACTACACAGAGTTCCCTGGCCTCGAGCACAACGCCTGGGATGCAGCCTTCGCCCTGGACCCCTTCATTCAGTGGCTCTTCGCCCAGCGGCGACCGGCACCCTGACCCCTGGCCGAAGGCTCGATTAGAAGGTAAATTCAGCCCCCAACTATCTTCATTTTCATACTCTTTCTTACTATTGAGCCAACCCCCTTTCGAGATCTCGGGGTGGTGTCATCCTTCGTTGCACAGATGGTTTTCGGGTGTCGTCACGCCATGTGATTCCGCGACGCACCCTGCACTTGGATGAGGCTCCCACGTCGATGTGGGGAGGTTCGATGACTGTGCCTGGATACTGCATGCCCGCAGGAGCGGGGGCGCTGTGAACGTGTCGAGCCGTCCCTCCCTCCGCCACCGGCGCCATCGCCTGGCTGCGGCCACTCGCCAGACCACCAAGGGAGGTTCCCCATGGCGGTAAAGGATCCCAAGACCCTCCGCGAGGCCTTTTTCGACATCATCGAAGATCAGATCCAGGGCGGCTAACACGCCGAGACCCGGCAGACCTTCAATCGCCTGCTGCGCCAGGGCTACACCGGGAGCGAGGCCATTCAGTACATCGCTGCGGTGTTCGCGGTGGAACTCTACGAGGTCATGGAGTCCTAGCAAGCCTTCAACGAGGCACGCTTCACGGAGCACCTGCGCGGCCTGCCAACCCTGCCCTGGCAGTTCCTACCGATCGCCCATCCCTCCTTCCAGGACGAGCAGTTCTCCCTAGCTCAGTGATCCGGCCGCAGGACTGACGAGCGGGGCGAACCGTGCATCGGGGCCTGCGCCTTCGTGGGAACGGGCCTACACTGAGCCTCGCCTCACGTGGACCTCCCATGCCCTGCCACGCCATCCTGAATCCCAGCGCGCCCCCCTTCGCGGCGATGCCTGTGGATGTGCCGTGAACGCCGCCATCCGCAAGGCCCGGCCCGAGGACATCCCCGAGATCGTCCGAGTGACGAACCTCGCCTACGCGGTGGAGGCTTACTGTCTGCGCGGCGAACGCACGGATGAGGCCGATGTGCGGGCTCGCATGGAGGAAGGCCTCTTCCTGGTCTGCGAGGAGACGCCTGGCCGGATCCTGGGTTCGGTCTTCCTCTCCATCGCTGAGGGGCGTGGCTACCTGGGCACCCTCGCCGTGGATCCAGCCTGCCAGGGCCAGGGCCTGGCCCAAAGCCTGGTGGTCGCCGTGGAGGCTCACTGCCGGGAGGCGGGCTGCACGCACCTGGACCTCAGCGTGGTGAACCTGCGCCGGGAACTGTTCCCCTATTACGCCAAGCTGGGCTTCCTGCCCACGGCCGTGCTGCCCTTTCCCCGCGAGGAAAAGGTGATCACGCCGCTGCACCTGGTACAGATGAGCAAGGCCCTGTGGCCCCGGGAGGAACCCTAGATGGGAGCCCTCAGCATCCGCCTCCTGGAGACCTCCGCCGAGGCCCACGCCTGCGCCACCTTACTGGCCGCCTCGGAGCCCTGGCGCACCTTGCGGCGGGACCACCAGGCCTGCCTGCGCAGCCTCGAGGATCCCTCCAGGGAGCGCTACGTGGCCTACCAGGACGGCCACCTGGTCGGCTGCCTGGTGCTGAACCTGCTGGGCCCCTTCGTGGGCTACCTCCAGATCGTGGCCGTGGCTCCGGAATGCCGCGGGTCGGGCCTGGGCTCCACCCTCGTAGCCTTTGCCGAGGCCCGGATCTTCCGCGAGCATCCCAACGTGTTCCTCTGCGTGTCCTCCTTCAATCACGGCGCGCGGCGCCTCTACGAGCGCCTGGGCTACACCGTGGTGGGCGAGCTGCCGGACTTCATCCACGCCGGATATTCCGAGTTCCTCCTGCGTAAGACCCTGGGCCCCTGCGATACCTACCAACCGGCCGCTCCGGGAGCCTAGATGCAGACTCGAGCTTTCGGCCTCACCGGCCTCCACGTCACCCCCCTGGGCTTTGGCGCCATGCACCTCAACGACGATCGCGTCAGCGAGGCCGAGGCGGGCCACCTGCTCAACGCGGTGCTGGACGCGGGCGTGAACCTCATCGACACGGCCCGGGGCTACGGCCATTCCGAAGCGCGCATCGGCCGCCACCTGGCCCACCGGCGCCAGGACTTCCTGCTCTCCACCAAGGTGGGCTACGGCATACCCGGGCACGCGGACTGGACCTACGGCTGCATCCTCGCGGGGGTGGACGCCGCCCTCACCCGCATGCGCTGCGAGCACCTGGACATCGTGCACCTGCACTCCTGCCCCCTGGCCACCCTGGAGCGGGGCGAGGTCACCCGGGCCCTGGAGGACTGCGCCGCGGCGGGCAAGCTGCGGGTGGTGGCCTACTCCGGCGAGAACGCCGAGCTGGACTTCGCGATGCAGTCGGGGCGCTTCGACGCGGTGCAGACCTCCCTCAGCCTCTGCGACCAGGGGAACCTCCCCGAGCGTCTGGCCGCCTTGAGAGCCCGCGGTCTCGGCGTCATCGCCAAGCGCCCCCTGGCGGGCGCCGTGTGGCAGCAAACCCAACGCCCCGAGGCCTTCGCCGAGGGCCACTACTGGGACCGCTGGCAGGCCATGGATTTGGGCGAAGCTCCCGAGGGCCTGAGTTGGAACGAGGTGGGCCTGCGCTTCACGGCCCACTGCCCCGGTGTGTCCTCCAGCATCGTGGGCACGAACAAGCTGGCCCACTTCCTGGAGAACCTGGCCTGGGTCCAGAAGGGGCCCCTGCCCCCGGACCTGGTAGCCACCCTGCTCAGCGCCTTCCAGAGCCACAACCAGGACTGGTTCGGCCTGATCTAGCTCCACCTTCGCTCCAGCTCACCTCCACTCCCCAGCCAGCGAGTCCCCATGGTCGATCCCTCCCGCTTCAACACCATCGGCGTCGGCCACCTGCCGGGCCACCTGGGCATCCTCGTCACGCACGTGGGTGAGGGCCAGCTGCGCGCCGAGCTGAGCATCCACATGCATCACATGGCACCCAACGGCTTCCTGCACGCGGGCACCGTGGTGGCCCTGGCGGACACCTGCGCAGGCTACGGCTGCATCGCCCACCTGCCCACCGGCGCCACAGGCTTCACCACCCTGGAGCTGAAGTCCAACCACCTGGGCACGGCCCGGGAGGGCTGCATCGAGTGCGTGGCCAAGCTGCTGCACCAGGGGCGAACAACCCAGGTCTGGGACGCGGTGGTAACCCACCTGGAATCCGGCAAGACCCTCGCCCTCTTCCGCTGCACCCAGATGATCCTCTACCCTAGGAGCCCGTCCAAATAACCGAAGGGAGATCCCATGAGCAACCCCATCAGCTGGTTCGAAATCTACGTCCAGGACATGGCCCGCGCCAAGGGTTTCTACGAGGCCGTCCTCCAGGTGACCTTCAAGCCCCTGTCAGCCCCCGGGGCGGAAATGGAGATGTGGTCCTTCCCGGGCGACATGGACAGTTACGGCGCTTCCGGCGCCCTGGTGCACCTGCCGGGCTGCCCCTCTGGCGGCAATGCCACCCTGGTCTACTTCGAGTGCAAGGACTGCGCTGTGGAAGAGGCCCGCGTGGTGGGTGCTGGCGGGCGGATCCACCGCGCCAAGATGTCCATTGGGCCCTACGGCCACATCAGCCTGGTCTACGACACCGAGGACAACCTGGTGGGCC
Organism: uncultured Holophagaceae bacterium; assembly: GCA_903913215.1. Classification (GTDB taxonomy): domain Bacteria; phylum Acidobacteriota; class Holophagae; order Holophagales; family Holophagaceae; genus Geothrix. Next base: position 135,115 of record CAIWKE010000027.1, on the reverse strand, counting down.
TGCACTCCATACACTAGGGCCCATACTGGAGTTCCCATGGCCATCCGCATCGTCAGGCTCGGCACCCCCCGCAGCGCTGGAGAAGGCACCCGCATCGGCACGGTGCGTCGACCGCCCCGGGGTGTGCCCAAGGCCGAGTTCGCCTCGCGGGACTACTACGACGTCTGGTACCCCAACCTGGCGCCCAGTCCCGAGACCCTAAAACTGGGCCAGGAGGCCAGCAGCGCCGCCCAGTGGAAGGCCTTCGAGAAGAGGTACCGCGCCGAGATGGCTGGCCCCGAAGCCAGCCACAACCTGGAGCTGCTCGCGGCCCTGTCCCATCAGACAGCCTTCTCTGTCGGCTGCTACTGCGAGGATGAGGCCCACTGCCACCGCTCGGTGCTGAGGGCCCTGCTGCTGGAGCGGGGCGCCCAGCTGGCCTGAGCACCTGCAGAATCACCCAACGCTGGGAGGAAGCCATGGATCCCAAAAAACTGGTGGAAACCCGGGGCGAAGAACCCCAGTGGCTGCCCGGACACGGCGGCGAATCCTGGGAGCGCATCGACTACGGCCTGGGCGCGCCGGGCTTGATGCCCAGCTCCGTGCCCACCGCCACCCGCCCCGGCCTCACCACCATCCGCCTCTTCGAGGCCGACCCCGCCCTGCTCTTCAAAGCCTGGACCGAAGCTGAGCACCTGACCCGCTGGTGGGGACCGGCAGGCTTCAGCAGTACCTTCGAGACCTTCGAGCCCCGCCCCGGAGGCCAGTGGCGCTTCACCATGCACGGGCCCAGTGGCGCGACCTTACCCAACCACTCGGTCTTCCTGGTGGTGGGCCCGGAGCGCATCGTGCTGGACCACCTCTCGGCCCCCCGCTTCCAGATCCACGCCACCTTCACGCCCGTGGACGGCAGAACCCGCCTGAGTTTCACCATGCTCTTCACCAGCGCCGCCGAGTGCGAGGCCATGCGGGGCTTTGCCGAGCCCGCCCACGAGCAGATGTTCGACCGCCTGGAGGCTGAGCTGGCCCGGATGCGCCAGCACCACCTCCCCCTTCCCACGAACTGAGGCCCCCATGACCTTTGGCATCCTGATCTTCAACCAGGTGGAGGAGCTGGATTTCGTCGGCCCCTGGGAAATGCTCACCCTGTGGCGGGCCCAGGCCGGCGGACCCGAGACCTGCCTCATCGTGGCGCCCACCCTGGCGCCCATCACCTGCGCCAAGGGCCTCTCCGTCAATCCCCACGCCTCCTTCGAGACCTGCCCGGACCTGGACTACCTGCTGGTCCCAGGCGGCATGGGCACCCGCGCCGAGGTCAACAACCCCGAGTTGGTGGCCTTCATCGCCCGCCAGGCCCGGACCTGCAAGGCCGTGCTCTCGGTCTGCACCGGCAGCTTCCTGCTCCACGCGGCGGGCCTGCTGTCGGGCAAAAGGGCCACCACGCACTGGGGCTCCCTGGACCGCCTGCGGGCCCTGGGGGATGTGGAGGTCCTGGAGCAGCGCCACGTGCGGGACGGCCACATCTGGACCTCGGCGGGCATCGCTGCGGGCACGGACCAGATGCTGGCCTTCATCGCCAGCGAGGCCGGGGCCGAAGCCGCCGGCAAGGTGCAGCTCGCGGCGGAATACTACCCCGAGGCCATCCGCTACGGCAGCGCCCACCTGGATCCCCAGGCCCCGGCCTACCTGCGGCGGACCTGAATCCTGGCCCCAAATGGAGCTCCCATGATCCGTCAGCTCTTCGTGAATCTCCCCGTGGCCGATGTGGCCCGGGCCCAGGCCTTCTACCTGGGCCTGGGCTTCACCTTGGAACCCAAGTTCTCCAACGAAGCCGCCGCCTCCATCGTCATCAGCGACAGCCTTCTGGTCATGCTCCTGGGCCGCCCATTCTTCGGAACCTTCACGAAGAAGCCCATCTGTGACGCGCGGGCGGCCACCGAGGTCATCCTCTGCCTCTCCTGCGACAGTCGGGCCGAGGTGGATGAACTCGCGGCCCGGGCCCTGGCAGGCGGAGGGAGCCTGCCCAGCGCTCCCCAGGACCACGGCTTCATGTACGGCCACGGCTTCGAGGATCCCGATGGCCACCTCTGGGAGCTGGTCTACATGGTCCCCGGCGCCGAGATCCAGCATCAGAGCCAGGAGCTCACGTAAGCTGGAGGGTCGAGCGCCCCATGACCCAGCCCTACCTCAGCCGCATCCCCACCCTCTCGGAAGCCGAGCTGCGGGAGTATGTGCAGAAGCCCATGGGCTATCGGCTGGAGGCCGTGGAGGCTGCGGTCGCAGAGCTGGAGCGGCGGGGTTGCTCGATGCCTGCCGAGGACCTGCAGCACCTGCGGCAGGAGCTGGGGCAGCGGGACCGGGCTCACGCCGAGGCCCACGGGCGCTGGGTGGCCCGCACCCTGGGCGCCACGGCGGCGCTGCGCCAGGCCCGGGTGCGCCTCATCACCGGGGGCATCCTGGTGCTGGGCCTGGGGAGCGCGACCCTGCTCTACCTGAACGCACGGGTGCAGAGCGCCAATCCGCTGGGCTATGAGCCCGAGGACACCAAACGCTACCTGCGGGACCTGGAGATGTACGGCGGCAAGGTCAATGTCCTGGCCACCCAGGCCATGCGCTGGTGGAACGGGCTCTGGCAGGGCCGCCAGCTGGGCCTCACCGTGGCCTGGCTGACCCTCGGCACCGCGTTCCTGTTCTGGTTCCTGGCCAGCCGTCAGGTGCCCGAGCAGACCGATCTCTAGGAGGGAATCCCCATGTCCAAGGCCCTACTGCTCGTCGACATCCAGAACGACTACTTCCCTGGCGGGGCCATGGAGCTGGTGGGCAGTCCCGAAGCGGGGAGCCAGGCGGGGCAGCTGCTCGAAGTCTGCCGCCGGGCCGGGCTGGCCATCATCCACATCCAACACATCGCCACGCGGCCAGGCGCCACCTTCTTCCTGCCTGGCACACCCGGGGCGGATCTCCACGCGAGCGTCGCACCCCAACCCGGCGAACCGGTCTTCCAGAAACACTTCCCCAACAGCTTCCGGGAGACGCCCCTTCTGGAACACCTGCGGGGCCGGGGCATCACGGAGCTCCTGGTGGCGGGCATGATGACCCACATGTGCATCGACACCACCACACGGGCCGCGGCGGACCTGGGCTTCACCTGCCAACTGGCCGCCGACGCCTGCGCCACCCGGGATCTTGCCTGGGGCGGCGAAACCGTGAAGGCCGCGCAGGTGCAAGGGGCCTTCCTGGCGGCCCTCCAGGGCAGCTTCGCCCGGGTCCGCAGCGTGGCTGAGTTGCGCGCCGACCTGGGGGCGGACTCCGCATCCAGGTGAGCGGAAGCGCCCGTTTCGTTGGACACTGATCCCATGTCTGGACCACCGAAGTCCCCAGCCGCCAGGGCCCTCCATCCGCGCAACCGCCATGCGGGCAGCTACGACATGGCGCGCCTGGCAGCGGCCAGTCCTGAGCTGCGGCCCTTCCTGCGCCAGGCCCCCCACGGCGGCACAACGGTGGACTTCTCGGATCCGGCCGCGGTGAAGGCCCTGAACCGCGCCCTGCTGCTGGAAGCCTATGGCATCCGGGGCTGGGACATCCCCGCCGGTTATCTCTGCCCCCCCATTCCAGGCCGCGCGGATTATCTGCACTACCTCGCGGACCTGCTGGCCGAAGGCGGCGAAGTCCCCCGGGGCACCACCGTGCGAGTGCTCGACGTCGGCGTGGGCGCCAACCTCATCTACCCGCTGGTGGGCCACAAGGAATACGCATGGGCCTTCGTGGGGACGGACCTGGATGGCACCGCACTGGAGGCCGCCGCCCGCATCCTCAAGGCCAACCCGGGCCTGGAGCGGGCCATCCAGCTCCGCCGCCAGCCGGAGCGCCAAGCCATCTTCCAGCACGTGGTGACGCCCACGGACCGCTTCAGCCTCAGCCTCTGCAACCCGCCTTTCCACGCGTCCCTGCGCGAGGTGCGCGAAGCCTCCCAGGCCAAGTGGCGCAAGCTGGGCCTGGGCACTTCCAGCGCCCGGAACTTCGGCGGCCAGGGTGCGGAGCTCTGGTGCCCCGGCGGTGAGGTGGGGTTCATCCGCCAGATGATCGAAGAAAGCGCGGGCATCCGCGCCCAGGTGGCCTGGTTCACCACCCTCGTCTCCAGCTCCGCCAACCTGCCTGCGGTGCAGCGGGCCCTGCGCAAGGTCGAGCCCCTGGACGTCCGCATCGTGCCCATGGCCCAGGGCCAGAAGCAGAGCCGCTTTGTCGCCTGGACCTTCCTGGATGCGGCGGCGCGACAGGCCTTCCGGGCTCCCGCACCTGGCCAGGGGACACCATGAAGTCCGTCTTTCTGGCCCTGGGTCTCGCCACGGCTGGCAACCTGCTCTACCACCTGGCCCAGAAGCTGGTACCCGCCACGGTGCGCCCCATGGCGGTGCTCATGGTGGCCTATGCCGTGGCCTTTGTCCTATCGGCTCTGGCCCTGGTGGCCTGGCAGCCCGCGGGCCAGCCCCTGCGCCAGGCTTTCGTGGGACTGGGCTCAGGACCAGGTCTCCGGGTGGCCCTGGTGCTGGGCCTGGGCGTCCTCCTCATCGAGGCTGGCTTCCTCCTGGCCTACCGTGCCGGCGGCTCCCTGCAGTGGTCCGGCGTGGCCGTGAACGGCATCTCCGCCCTGGTGCTGATCCCGGTGGCCGTGACGCTGTTCAAGGAGTCGTTCTCGCTGCCCAAAGTGCTGGGCATCGCGCTGGTGCTGGGCGGCATGGCCCTGCTCACCAGGCGCTAGGCTGCTTCATGGAAAGAAATTAACCGCAGAGAGCGCAGAGGACGCAGAGGTGGCCAGGATATTCTCTGCGCCCTCTGCGTCCTCTGCGGCCTCTGCGGTTAAATGCTTTTTTCAAAAAATCGACCACCCCGTCCGAGTCGTGAACCGATCCAGGGCTTCGACGCCGGCGACGCTGTTGCCCTTGGGATCTAGGGCGGGGCTCCAGACGCAGAGGATGCCGCGCTCGGGCAGGACCGCCAGGATGCCCCCGCCTACGCCGCTCTTGCCGGGCAGGCCCACGCGGTAGGCGAAGTCCCCGGCAGCGTCATAGGTGCCGCAGGTGAGCATGACGGAGTTGATGCGCTTGGCCTCGCTGCGGGTGAGCAGGCGTGAGCCGTCCGCCCGCAGGCCGTGGTTGGCCAGGAAGAGCCCGGCCTTGGCCAGGTCGCCGCAGCTCAAGGTGAGGCTGCACTGGCGGAAGTAGTGGTCCAGTACGGTCTCAACGGGGTTTCCCAGGTTGCCGCAGCTGGCCATGAAGTGGGCCAGGGCGGCGTTGCGGTGGCCATGGCTGGCCTCGGAGGCCGCCACCTCCGGGTCCACATCGACGTTCGCATTGCCGCTCTCGGCCCGCAGGAAGGTCCGCAGGGTGCCCAGGGAGTCGCCGCTCAGGGAGAGCAGGCGGTCGATGAGGATGAGGGCCCCGGCATTGATGAAGGGGTTCCGGGGAATGCCCTTCTCATACTCCAGCTGCACCAGGGAATTGAAGGCGCTGCCCGAGGGTTCGCGACCCACGCGGCGCCAGAGGGATTCGCCATCCCTGGCTAGCACCAGGGCCAGGGAGAAGGCCTTGGACACGCTCTGGATGGAGAAGGGCGTCTGCCAGTCCCCGCTGCCGTAGAGCTGCCCGTCCATGGTGGCCAGGGCGATGCCGAAGTGGGCCGGATCCACCGCCGCCAGGGCCGGAATGTAGTCCGCCACCTTGCCATGCGCGGCGAAAGGCGCCGCTTCCGCAGCCAGGTCATCGAGGAGGGCTTGAAGGTCCATGACTCCGAGCATAGCCATAGACCGGGGGGGCTAGCCGTGATGAAGGACAACTGATCAGGCTTGGTCAGGATGACTGGCGAAATTCCCGCTTTGTGTCCTTTGTGTTCTTTGTGGCTGTTTCCCTTTCTTTTGAGGTCATGCATGCCGTCCACGGCCATCCAGCACTCGGCCTTTGTTGGCACCCCTCGGCTCTCTGGGGTTACCTTGCTGTTGATCCATGTGGCGCTCCTGGATCCAAGGACACACCCATGACCCCTTTCACCTCCGACCTCCTGCTCATCCTGTGCCGCGACCTCCGCTGCCTAGCCAAGGAGGTGGGCCTCTACCCCGATGACGCCAGCCTCTGGCGAACGCTGCCGGGCCTCGCCAACAGTGGTGGCAACGTGGCCCTGCACGTGGCGGGCAACCTGCGGTACTTCGTGGGCGCCACCTTCGGCGCCACGCGCTATGTGCGGCAGCGGGAGCAGGAATTCGCCCAGCGGGAGGGCCGCCGCGAGGAGGTCAGGGCCCTGCTGGAAGCCACCATCCTGGACGTAGAGACGGGCCTGCGCGCCCTCACCCCAGAGCAGCTGGCGGCGCCCTTCCCCGCGCCCCTCATGGGCCTGCATCCGCCCACCTCGCGAGTCCTGCTGCACCTGGCGGCGCACCTGGCCTTCCATCTGGGCCAGGTGGGCTACCTGCGCCGGGCCCTCACGGGGGATGCCACCTCCGGGGGCGGCATGGCCATCCAGCATCTTGTGGTCGAAGGCTAGGGCAGTCCAGAATCGGATCGTCATCCAAGGAGCCGTCATGACCCTGCAAGGCAATGTCGCCCTCGTCACCGGCGCCAGCCGCGGCATCGGAGCCGCCATCGCCAAGGCCCTGGCCGCCCGCGGCGCCGCCGTGGCCGTGAACTACTTCGGCTCGGAGGCCGCCGCCCGGGCAGTGGTGGACGAGATCATCGCCGCCGGGGGCCGCGCCATGGCTGTGCGGGCCGACGCCCGGGACCGGGCCCAGGTGGAGGCCATGGCCGCCACCGTGCGGAGCCAGCTGGGCCCCATCGGCCTCCTGGTGCTGAACGCCTCCATCGGCTTCCCCATGACCGGCATCCTGGACTATCCCTGGGAGGGCTTCGAGGCCAAGCTCACCGGCGAGCTGGGCGCTGCCTTCCACGGCTGCCGCGCCGTGGTGCCGCAGATGCTGGAACGCAAGGGTGGCAGTATCGTGGCCATCACCAGCGGCCTGGCCCGCAATCCTGGCTGGGGCTTTGTGGCTCACAGCTCCGCCAAGGCCGGCCTGGAAGGCTTCGTGCGAGCCCTGGCCTACGAACTGGGCCCCATGGGCATCCGCGTGAACGCCGTGGCCCCGGGCCTCACCCTCACGGACGCCACCGCCCAGATCCCCGAGCAGCACAAGCAGGCCGCCGCCAACCACACCCCGCTGCGCCGCAACGGCCGGGCCGAAGACATCGCCGAAGCCGTCGTGGGCATCCTGGAAGCCGGCTTCGTCACCGGCGCCACCATTCCCGTCAATGGGGGCGGATACGTGTTCTGATGACAGGGCACATCTCTGAGGTTCTCATGCCCCCCACCCTCCGCTCTGGCTTCATCCTTGGTGTTTCCGTGGCGGCGTGGACCTTCGTCATGGGGGTCACGGGCTGGTACAAGAATCCGGCACACTACTCGCTGTTCTGGCTCGTGATCCCCATGCAGGTCGGGCTCCTGCTCTGGTCGCTCAAGGGCACAGCCAAGGTGGACGGCTATGGGCGTCAGGTATGGAACGGGGTGAGCATCTCGCTGCTGGGTTCCATGATCATCTTTGGATTCAGCATCTACTTCACCACCACCATCTTCCCCCACTACTTCCAGGAGCGCATCGCCATGGGGCGGCAGCTCATGGCCCTGAGGGGCATCAGCCCCGAGCAGATCGAGGCCGCCGTACGCGCCCAGGCGCCCATGCAGACGCCCCGGGCCAGCGCCATGGCCGGGGCCATCGGCACCGTGCTCACGGGATTCCTTACCTCGCTCATCGCCGCCATCTGGCTCCGCAAGAAATAACCAGTCCAGCTCAAAAGACTTTTCGAGTCGTCTAGGTTTTTTGAGGCGCTGGGATCTAACCTTTTGCCTGTTTGGACTTGTAATTCCGCTCCCCCGAGACACAATGAACAGATCATTCACTCGGGGTGCCATGTCCTTCTTCGAGATGCACGATCAGGAAGGTGCCATCCGCAGCTGCTACGCGGATGTGAAGCGCTGGATCGATGAGACGGGCATCGCGGGGCTGCACCGTCGCCTGGAGGAGGCCGAGGCCATCTTCCGGCGCATCGGCATCACCTTCGCGGTCTATGGCGAGGGCGGTGACCCGGAGCGGCTCATCCCCTTCGACCTGCTCCCCCGGGTCTTCAGCCGCCTGGAGTGGGAGCGCCTGGACCGGGGCATCCGCCAGCGGGCCCAGGCCCTCAATGCCTTCCTTTTCGACGTCTACCACCGGGGCGAGATCCTCCGTGCCGGGCTCATCCCCCAGGATCTGGTCTACCAGAATCCGGCCTTCCGGCCCGAGATGATCGGCTTCGATCCGCCGGGGCGGGTCTACAGCCACATCGTGGGCATCGACATCGTGCGCACAGGGCCCACGGCCTTCGAGGTGCTGGAGGACAACTGCCGCACGCCCTCAGGCGTCTCCTACATGCTGGAGAACCGGGAGATCATGACCCGCATGTTCCCGGGCCTCTTCGCCAAGGGCATGGTCACGCCCGTGGACAACTACCCGGCCCTGCTGCTGCAGACCCTCAAGGAAGTGGCGCCCCCCGCCTGCAAGGGCGATCCGGTGGTGGTGCTGCTCACGCCGGGCTCCCTCAACTCCGCTTACTACGAGCACAGCTTCCTGGCAGACCTCATGGGCATCGAGCTGGTGGAGCCTGTGGACCTCTTCGTGGAAAACGACCGGGTCTGGATGAAGACCACGGCGGGCCCCCGGGCCGTGGACGTGATCTACCGCCGCATCGACGACGACTATCTGGACCCGCTTGTGTTCCGCCCCGACAGCCTGCTGGGTGTGCCGGGCCTCTTCCATGCCTACCGGGCCGGGGGCGTGACCCTCTGCTCCGCGCCCGGCGCGGGCATCGCTGACGACAAGGCCATCTACGTCTACGTGCCCGAGATGATCCGCTTCTACCTGGGTGAAGAACCCATCCTGGCCAACATCCCCACTTGGCAGTGCGGCACGGAGACGGGCCTGGCCCACGTGCTGGCCCACCTGCCGGAGCTGGTGGCCAAGGAGGTGCACGGCTCCGGTGGCTACGGCATGCTCATCGGTCCCAAGGCCAGCCCCGAGGAGATCGCCGCCTATGCGGAGCGGATCAAGGCCAACCCCGGCGGCTTCATCGCCCAGCCCACCCTGGACCTGTCCACGGTGCCGACCTTGGGCGAGGCTGGCGTGGTGGGTCGCCACGCGGACTTCCGCCCGTTCTGCCTGGTGGGCAAGCAGATGCGCCTGGTGCCCGGCGGCCTCACGCGGGTGGCGCTCACAGAGGGCTCCCTGGTGGTGAACTCCAGCCAGGGCGGCGGCGTGAAGGACACCTGGGTACTGAGGAACTAGCCATGCTGAGCCGGACTGCCGAGAACCTGTTCTGGATGGCCCGCTACCTGGAGCGGGCCGAGAGCACGGCCCGCCTCATCACCATGGGGCAACGCATGGCCGTGCTGCCCGGTTCCGCCTACCGGGACGAGTGGCGCTCCGTGCTGCGGGTTACGGACTCCGAGTCCTTCGTGCAGCCGGGGGCGCCCATCACCGAAGAGGACATCGCCCGCATCCTCCTGCTGGACCCCGAGAACCCCGCCTCCATCCAGGCCTGCCTGGTGCGGGCCCGCGCCAATGGCCGCTCCGTGCGCATCCGGCTCACCCAGGAGATGTGGGAGGCCCTCAACATGAGCTGGCGCCGCTTCGAGGGGCTCAGCGCCGCCGAGGCCTGCCAGGAACTGCCGGCGCTCATCGACTGGGTCAAGACCCGCGCCTCGGTCTTCCGGGGGGCTGCGGAGACCGGGATGATGCGCCACGCGGGCCACGCCTTCATGTCCATCGGCGGGGCTCTCGAACGGGCCCAGATGACTCTGCGTCTCCTCGACGTGAAGTACTTCGTCCTGCTGCCGGAGACGGATGTGGTGGGCGGCGGGCGGGACCACTACCAGTGGACCTCGGTCCTGCACGCCCTCTCTGGCATCCGCGCCTACCACCACGTCTATGGCGGGGCCTACTCCCCGGCCCACATCTCCGATTTCCTCATGGTTAACCGGGCCTTCCCCCGCTCCGTGGCCTACTGCGTAGACCAGATGCGCTGGCACCTGGAACGCCTGGCCGAGGAGCACGGCGTGCATGCGGATTGCCACGAGACCGTGGACGAGATCTTCGAGCTGCTGCTGGAGGGCCGGGATGGGGCAATCTTCCAGCGGGGCCTGCACGAATCCGTGCAGCAGTGCCTCAAGATGACCAACCAGCTGGCCCTTGAAATCGCCGAGTCCTACCACTTCTAGGGACACCATGGAACTCACCGTCCTCCACCAGACGACGTATCGCTATGACACGCCCGTGGGCCAGATCGCGCTGCTCCTTCGGCTCCAGCCCCCTCAGTTGAACTGCCAGACACCACGGGACTGGCAGGTCTCGGTCAACGGCGAGCCTGTGTCCACCTTCCATGCCAATGGCTTCGGAGACAGCGAGGCCTTCTTCCAGCAACGGCGCCCCGTCCGCGAGCTCAGCATCGTGGCCTCGGGCAGCGTGGAGACCAGTGACCGCCACGGCGTAGTGTCGGGCTTCCGCCAGGAGGCGCCCCTGCCGGTCTTCCTCCGCCAGACGGACCTGACCCGACCCGATGCGGCCATTCGTGCCTTCGCCCAGAGTGTCGTCGGCCCGGACACCCTCGGCCGCCTCCACGCCCTTTCTGGGCTGGTGCGAGAAGTCATCAGCTACCGCCCCGGCAGCACCTCCACGGCCTCCACCGCCGCCGAAGCCCTGGCCCAGGGCCAAGGCGTCTGCCAGGACCACACCCACCTCTTCGTGAGCGCGGCCCGGGTGCTCGGCATCCCCGCCCGCTACGTGGCCGGCTACCTCCTGGCCGACGATGCCAGCCAGGCCTTGCGGGAGACCCATGCCTGGGCCGAGGCCTGGGTGGAGGGATTGGGCTGGCTCGGCTTCGACGCCACCAACGGCCTCTGCGTCACGGACCACTACGTCCGCCTCTGCTGCGGCCTGGATGCCCAGGAGGCAGCCCCAGTGAGGGGCTCGGCCTTCGGCGCGACCGCCACCGCGGTGCAGGCTGATGTCATGATCAATGAGACCCGGCCGGACGCGGCCCAGCAGAATCAGCAGCAACAGTAGCGAAGGGATCGGCACAATGACCTATTGCGTGGGCCTCCGGGTTCAGGAGGGACTGGTGCTCCTGGCGGACACCCAGACCAATGCGGGCCTGGACAATGTCTCCCGCTTCACCAAGCTGTTCACCTTCGAGAAGCCCGGCGAGCGGGTCATGACCCTGCTCACAGCGGGCAACCTCTCCATCACCCAGGGCGTCATCGCCCGTCTGCGCTACGGCATCCAGCGGGGCGCCCAGGATCCCAGCCATCCCACCATCATGAGCGTGGAGAGCCTCTTCGAGGTCGCCCAGTTGGTGGGCGCCGAGATGCGGCGCATGCAGGACGAGAACCGGGAGTCCATCGTCAACCAGGGCACCTCCGCGGATGCCTCCATCCTGCTGGCGGGCCAGCGCAAGGGCGGCAAGCACCGGCTCTTCCTCATCTACTCCGCAGGCAACTTCATCCAGGCCACCGATGACACGCCCTACTTCCAACTGGGTGAGCACAAGTACGGCAAGCCCATCCTCGACCGCATCATCACGCCCAAGAGTTCCATCGAGGAGTGCATGAAGGCCGTCTGCATCTCCATGGACTCCACCATCCGCAGCAATCTCAGCGTGGGCATGCCCCTGGACCTGGCGGTCATCGAGAAGGATGCCATCGCCTTCCGCACCCGCAAACGCATCGAGAAGGATGACCCCCGCTTCGCGGCCATCTCCGAAAGCTGGGCCAAGGCCCTGCGCAAGGGCTTCGAGGAGCTGCCGAATCTGCAGGAAGATTGAGGCCAGCTGAATCGCTGCACGATTCAGTCAGATGGGCGCCATTCGGCGCCCATGTTTTGTATAATAAAGAGAATGAATGGGAGATTAAATGGCCGACGAGAAGAAGGAACCCTGGCTGAATTTGCTGGCGTTGACGACGGTGATCCTCGCGGTCTGCGCGACGCTGGCCACCTTCAAGGGGGGCGGGCATTCCACGCGCACGGTGCTGAGCCAAGCCCAGGCTTCAGACGAGTGGGCCCACTATCAGGCCAAGGGCATCAAGGGGAACCTCTACGAAGTGGAGGCCATGCGCCTCAAGCGCGAGATCGAGCTGGCCCCCAAGACCGCCCTGCCCCTGCTGGAAAAGAGCCTGGCCGATGTGGAGAAGAAAGTCGCCAAGTACGACGGTGAGAAGACCGAGATCGAGAAGGTGGCCAAAGGCTTCGAAGCTGCCAAGGCTGACGCGCAAAAGCACGGCGCCCCCTTCGGCCTCGCCGTGATCTACCTCCAGATCGGCATCCTGCTCTCGTCCATCGCGGCCCTGCTCAAGCAGAAGCCCGTGTATTGGGTGGGCCTCATCGTGGGGGTGGTGGGCGTCGTCTACTTCGTCAACGGCTTCTTCCTCTTCTTCTGATGTGGGCCCTCACAGTGGCGGCCGTCATCGAGCGGGAGGGAAGCTTCCTCTTTGTGGAGGAGCCCGATAAGGTGACGGGCCAGCCCGTGCTCAACCAGCCCGCGGGCCACGTGGAACCCGGTGAGTCGTTGCTGGACGCCGTGGTTCGCGAGGTGCGCGAGGAAGCAGGTCTCGACTTCAGCCCCACGGCCATCGTGGGCCTGTATCCCCTGAAGGCCGCCAACGGCCAGGACTACTTTCGCATCTGCTATTCCGGCACTGTGCCGGAGGGTGCCGTGGCCAGTCCCGAAGACACCGACATCCTCCGCTGCCACTGGCTCAGCCTCGCAGAGCTGCGCACCGCGAAGCTCCGCTCCGGCTGGGTGCTGCGGTGCCTGGAGGATGCCCTCGCAGGAAAGCGCTACCCCCTGGACCTCGTGGCCGATATCCGCCAGGAACGATAGGAGCCCCGCCTCACTTGGGTTTTTGGGCCTTGTATTCCTCCATCTGGGCCCGGGCGCACTCCGGGCAGGCCCCATGACTGAACATGGCGTCTGAGTTCTCGGAGATGTAGGTTTCCAGTTGTTCCCAGGACTGCTGTTCGGTGCGGACCTTCTTGCAGTAGGAGCAGATGGAGATGAAGCCCTCCAGGCGCTTCACCCGCGAGAGGGCTTCCGTCAGGGCTTTGTTCTGGAGGCGCATGTCCTCGGTGAGGCGCACGGCTTCGAATCGCGCCTGTTCGATGGCACGGGTTCGGAGGATGCCTCGGCTCATCAGGAGGGTGACCACCACGAACGCGGTAAAGAGGGCCCCGGCAATGGCCGCCTCCCGTTTCCAAGGCGCAAGGTAGTCTCCGGGAGCACTCGTGGCAAACACATAGAACGGGTAGCGGCCGATCTTCCGGAAGGTAACGGTCCGCTCCTTGTCGTCCCTGGCGAAGACCGTGTTGTAGGTGGCCGTGACGGGGTGGTTCCCGATCATGTCCCTGGTCTTCTGAGAGACCACCTGGGAGCCGATCTGGCTGCCGGGTTCGGGGCCCCTCGGATGCAGCGCCACCAGGCGGAAATCCTGGTCCCGGATGCCGATGGCGTCCTGGGCCCCGATGTCCAGCCGCGAGAAGAGGTCATCGAAATAGTCCACGCTGAAATTGGCGAAGGCCACGCCTGCGAAGGTGCCGTCAGGCCGGTTGACCCTGCGGGCCAGTGTGATGTTCCACTTCTTCGACACTTTCCCCTGGATCAGGCCTGAAGTCACCAGGCCCGCATTTGGATTGAACCGCAGCCGCTCGAAGTAGTCCCGGTCGCGGATAATCACGGGTTCCCCGGTGGGGATGTCCGTGCCGTAGCGCATGTTCCCATCCGCATCGGTGACCCGCAGCCCGTAGAGCTCGGTCAACTGGGCATGCTGCTTCTGAATAGCAGCGTTCAATTCCTTGGGCCGGATCCCCCCTTGGGCCAACTGTCGCTCGGCCTCATGGGCGATGTCCAGAAGGCCGATATCGATCTTGTCAAAGGCACCGGAGATGTTCACCTCGAGCACCTTGGCGATGTTCTGGGTCCAGATCCCGGCCAAGTGCTCGTACTGGTGACGGCTGTTGGTGAGGAACAACGCCACCAGGGACGCCACCAGGAGGGTGATCACGAAGACGCCACCCAGCAGGCGGTAGTAGAACGGGTCCTTTGGGACGAGGGTCCGAGGGGATTCCTTCGGACGGTCCTGGGTGGGCATGGCGATCCTTCGGTGGGTTCACATCACAGTATGGGGGCGGGCATGGGGGAGGGTCCACCCCAGCTCCCGTGTCCCCAAGCGGATCCTGAGCCCGGGGTCTGGAGTCTGGGGGTTGGGCCAGATGGCTCCGATCTCCAAGGTCTGGAGGGCCACAATGCCCCACCCGGTCCCTTGATGCAGCGTCCCGGAAGCCTATGGTGGACAGTGAGGCTTCAGGGATGTGTGCCGTGAATCGCAGTCCACCTCCGCGCCAGCGAGTGAACACGCATTTACTGCGTGCAGGGATTGCCTGCCCGCTGCCCACCAAGGAGGTCAGCCATGCTCCAGAGAACGGCTTTATGCGTTGGAATCAACCGATACCAGAACTTCCCCCAGGCCAGCCTGAGCGGCTGCGTCCAGGATGCCCAGGACATGGCCTCCCTTCTGAAGGACATGCTGGGCTTCGAAGCCTCCAACATTTGCCTGATGACCGACGAATCGGCCACCAAGGCCAACATCCTGCGCGAGCTGAAGCGGATGGTTGAAGGCGCCCTCGCCAAAAAATACAATCATCTGGTCTTGTCCTTTGCCGGCCACGGAACCCAGGTTCCGGACCTCAACCTTGACGAGTTCGACCGTGCCGATGAGGCCTTCTGCCCCCATGACCTGGCTGCCACCAGCGGCCGCTGGGACCGGGATCACCTCATCGTGGACGATGAGTTCCACGACCTCTTCGTGCTGCTGCCCCCGACCGTGATCCTGGAGGTCTACCTGGACACCAGCCACAGCGGCGCAGGGCTCCGGGCCGCGGACCTGCTCCTGGACCGGCGCCCCCGCTACCTGCCGCCCCCCTCCGTGGAGGCCTTTCGCGAAATCGAGTACCGGCGGGCTCGCTCCGCCCACATCAAGCTCATGGAAAAGGGGCTCTCCCACCACATCCTCTGGACCGCCTGCAAGGAGGGCCAGGTGGCGGTCGACACCTTCATCCAGGACAGCTGGCATGGGGCCTTCACCTACCACTTCTGCCGGGAGGCCCGGGCCAGCGCCAACCACCTCTCCCGCGCCAAGATCCTGGCCAAGGTCCGCTCCGACCTGAGCCACGCTCACTTCACCCAGACCCCGCAGCTCGACTGCGAGGCCATCACCCGGCACGCGGCACTGAAGGCCCTGGAGGTGCCCCCCAGCGTGGCCCCTCTGCCCACGGAGATGCCCACCTGAATAGAGCTGGGCGCCCTAGGGCGCCCAGCCAGCTTCATCGTGCAGCGATTCAGCAGATACCAACTTGATAACTAGTAGCGATACTGATCCGTCTTGTAGGGCCCCTCGAGCGGCACGCCGATGTACTTGGCCTGATCGGGCCTCAGCGTCGTCAGCTTGGCATTCAGGGTCTGTAGCTGCAGGCGGGCCACCTGCTCGTCCAGGTGCTTGGGCAAGGTGTAGACGCCAATCTCGTAGTCAGCCTTCTTGGTCCACAGCTCGATCTGGGCCAGGGTCTGGTTGGCGAAGGAGGAGGACATGACGTAGCTGGGGTGACCCGTGCCGCAGCCCAGGTTCACCAGGCGCCCCTTGGCCAGCAGGATGATGCGGTTGCCCTTGGGGAAGATCACATGGTCCACCTGGGGCTTGATCTCGTCCCACTGGTACTTCTCCAGGCTGGCGACGTCGATCTCGCTATCGAAGTGGCCGATGTTGCACACGATGGCGTTGTGCTTCATCTGGATCATGTGCTCGTGGGTGATGACGTGGAAGTTGCCCGTGCAGGTGACGAAGATGTCGCCTTGGCTGGCGGCCTCGTCCATGGTCACCACGCGGTAGCCCTCCATGGCCGCCTGCAAGGCGCAGATGGGATCGATCTCGGTGACCCACACCTGGGCACTGAGGGCGCGCAGGGCCTGGGCGCTGCCCTTGCCCACATCGCCGTAGCCGCAGACGATGGCGATCTTGCCCGCGACCATGACGTCCGTGGCGCGCTTGATGGCGTCCACCAGGGATTCACGGCAGCCGTAGAGGTTGTCGAACTTGCTCTTGGTGACGCTGTCATTGACGTTGATGGCGGGGAACTTCAGTTCACCCTTCTTCGCCATCTCATAGAGCCGATGGACGCCCGTGGTGGTCTCCTCGGTGACGCCCTGGATCTTGGCCAGCTGAGTGGAATACCAGCGGGGCTGCTCCGCCACACGCTTGCGGATGGCCGCGAAGAGCACCGTGGCCTCCTCGCTGTCCGGGTGGTCGAGGACATGGATGTCCTGCTCAGCCCGGGCGCCCAAGTGCAGCAGCAGAGTCGCATCGCCACCGTCATCCAGGATCATGTTCGCGCCCTCGGGGAAATCGAAGATGCGGTGCGTGTAGTCCCAGTACTCAGGCAGGGTCTCGCCCTTGATGGCGAAGACCGGTGTGCCCCCGGCGGCGATGGCAGCGGCGGCGTGATCCTGGGTGCTGTAGATGTTGCAGCTGGCCCAGCGCACATCCGCGCCCAGGGCCTTCAGGGTCTCAATGAGCACCGCGGTCTGGATGGTCATGTGCAGCGAGCCCGCGATGCGCGCGCCCTTGAGGGGCTGCTGGGCCGCGTACTCCTTGCGGATGGCCATGAGGGCGGGCATCTCGCCCTCGGCGATGGCAAGCTCCTTGCGGCCCCAGGTGGCGAGGGAAAGGTCGGCGACGATATGGTCGGCGGTGATGGCAGTCATGGGTGCTCCTCGAAGGGACGGACAATGGGCGCGAAGCACCTCATCGACCTGGTCCAGGGTTGAGGTGAGCGCCGTTCCTTCGGGATGTGTCCGAGCCTGAGATCCCACGCAGCCAATCTGCCGGGTCCTGCAGCGCTCCTCGGACCCACTCAGGATAGCCGGTCGTGGAAGGTGCTTCGAACGGACAGTGTCGTAATGCGAAATTTCTTCGGGGGGGGGGGCGCTTCGAACTGACGGTGTCGTAATGCAAAATTTCTTCGAAATTTTGTTACACAATAAAAATATTGAAATAATTTAAGTTATAAAAAAATATTCAACATTTGTTGTTTTTTCATAACTAAATTTTTTCGCAGAAAAAATTTAGCAGCAGACATCAAACGACTTACCTACCGGCACAATCCTCGATGAGACATGACTGCCTGAAAGGAGTCATTCATGTCCAACCCCTTCACCACCCTGGCCTTGGCGCTCGCCCTGGCCCTTCCCCTCTCTGCCGCGACGGGCTCCAGCCATCGCGCCCCGGCCCACCCCGTGAACCTCAACACGGCCTCCGTCACAGAGCTCATGCAGCTGCCCCGGGTGGGTGCCAAGACCGCGGAGCGCATCGTCGCTTTCCTGTACCAGCATGGCGGCTTCCAGCGACCCGAGGAGCACATGAACGTCAAGGGCATCCGGGAGAAATCCTACGCCAAGCTCAAGCCCTACCTCAATGTCGGCGGGACACCGCGCCCAAATGCTGCGACTGCGAAGAAGTAGGAGGCGGCCATGCGCCCAGGCTGCCCGTACCCCGCTCAGGTCGGCTCCACCCTGCTGGAGCTCTGTCTGGCCATGGCCATTGCCGGGGTTCTCACCCTGGCGGGCACCTGGACCATGGAGGATGGGGGGATCGAGCTGAGCGCTGCCCACCAGGAGATCCACGGCAGCCTGGAGCAGGCCTTCACCCTGGCCCGGGCCAGGCCCGGGGCACCAATGTCACCGTGGCCCTGGGCAAGGCCAGCGGGGCCGGGGAGCACCTCCCGGTCCAGCTGGGTCACCGCATCAAGTGGGGCAAACCGCCGTCCATCCCCCTGCCGCCGGACATAGACGCCCCCCTGGTGGCCGCCAACACCGGCGAGTCCCATCCCATCATCACGGTCACCCCCCGGCGCACGGCCCTGGCCAGCGTCTGGTTCCTCAATGACGGCCGAGAGGCCCTCTGCATGCGCCTCTCCGGTCGGGGGCACCTGCAAGTGCTGCGCTGGAAGCACGACCGCAAAACCTGGATGAACCAATGATGCCCAAGCTCCGAATCAACCTCCTGCGCCCCATGCCCAAGGTGGCCAAGCTGGCGGCCCAGGTCCTGCCCGCCCTGCCCTGCCCTGCCCTGCCCTGCCCCCCGCTGCGGGTCGCGCAGAAGGAGCTGCAGCGGCGGCTCCAGCTCGCCTTCGAGCTGGCCTCCCTCCACCGCCGGGGTGGTGCTGAACCCTGGACCCAAGGCGGGCCACGGCCTGCTCCCGGTGCACCTGCCCCAGGGTGTGGCCTGGGGCCGACCTCCCGCGACGCCCCTGCCGCCCTGTCTCGCGGGCAGCGGCTGGCAGGGCGAGCACCCCCAGCCCGTCACGGTGATGCCCGAGCACCGCGCCGCCGCCAACGTCTGGTTCCTCCACCACGGTCGTCAGGCCCTATGCCTCTGCCTGGGCCTCGGCGGCACCGTGGAACTCTTCCGCTACCGCCCCCTGCTGGGCACCTGGTCCACCTGTTTAAGGAGCCCCCATGCGCATCCTGGACCTCTCCCCCGATCAGCGCCCCCGTGAACGCCTGCTAGCGGGCCAGGGTGAGAGCCTGGCGGACGCGGACCTGCTGGCCCTGCTCTGGGGCACGGGGCGCCGGGGCCAGAGCGCCGTAGAGCTGGCCCAGGGCCTCCTGGGCCTGGGGCTGAACGATTGGCTGGAGCAGCCAGGCCTGGGGCCCGCCAAGGCCGGCCAGCTCTGGGCTGCCCTGGAACTCACCCGCCGTGGCCACCGCAGCACCGAACGCCTCCGCATCACCAGTCCCCGGGCCGCCGGGGAGTATCTTCTGCCCCGGCACTGCGGCTGGACCGAGGAGCGCTTCGGCCTCCTGGCCCTCAACGCCAAGGGGGATCTACTGGCGGAGCGCATCCTCAGCCAGGGCACCACTACGGCCACCCTCATCAGCCCCCGGGAGTTCTTCCGGGAGGCCCTGCGCTACGGCGCCACCACGGCCCTGGCCTTCCACAACCACCCCAGCGGCGACCCCACCCCCAGCCGCGAAGACCAGCAGCAGACCCGGCGCCTCCAGTGTCACTTCTGCAAGCGAATGATACTCAACAGCAGAGGCTGAAATTCTATCTACAAGTAGTTGAAACTTTGAGTGTGCATAGAATCCACTTTGTCCGCATCTGTACACCTCCCTTCGCTGGCCCCCTGCATTCACGGCGATCCATCCACCTTCGAGGACTTACAGAAACTTCTGGACACTACTTGGATGTGGAACCATAGTTTGTCGCCCCGTGCGTTTTGTAACCCATAATTTGTCGCGCCGTGTATTCGCACCCCAAGGTGCTGATGTGAAAGGACTAGCGACCGCTTCATTGACGCTTTCCTGAAGGCCAATGTCCTTCCGGCGCCCATCGGAGCTGGGAACGGGCTTTTTTCTGGCAGCGTTTCGGGCGTCCAAAGGCAATATCCGAGGCTGCGAGTCCGCTTCGATCAGTCTTCTTCGGCGTGTGCCTGTGTGGGGGTGTTCTTGCCTTTTCGGCCAGTGAAACCTGATCGCGCTGCCCATCCAAGAGCGACCGCCATAATCATCACCATCAATTCTTTCAAGCTGCGCGCAGCCTCTTCACTCTTCATCCAGTAAGAAGTGGTCATCCACTTCGCGAGCAAGAACACCATTACTGCCGGGAGAGCCCATTCCGCGAAGGTCTGGACAACGGGAACTACTCGTTCAATCAACTTGCCGATCATTTCCCCGAACCCGGCCCGGAGTTCAAGGCGCTTTACGATCCTGTATTTCTTTAAATGATGTTCGCGCTCACGCTTTCGATCATCAAACACTTTCAATACGTATGCATGCTGATGATCGCGCCAATTCCGCAATGCACGACTGAATTCCTTGTACAGGAATAATCGAAGCTTGGGGTCCTTCTCTTTGGCCGCTAGCTCACTAAGGAGCGAAAGCGGGAGGGTGGACAGGTCGTCTTCTTCTTCGAATGGGTCGCCTTCGATGATTGATTCACCTGAAGGGTCGCTGTCGAAGCGTTGGAAATCACCACTTGGCAAAGAGTCGTCGGATCCGGGTTGAAAGGAAAAAGACCCTTTGAATTCGGAGTCGCTTCCCATTGGATCTGAACCAGTCGAGGTCGGGCCGGATTCACCACCACCGGCTGCTGCTGACGAGTCCTGATGATGACCCTGCCGTTCTGGATCTGAAGGGTATTGTTGGGCAGAGGGGATTGTTCCGTCTCCTCGAGGACTTCCCGAGCTTCCTTTTCCAATGCCCTTCGTAGAACCTGGAGTTTGGTCATTCCCAGCCTCACCTTTGTCCTTATCGTCCATATTGCCACCATTGAAAAGGGGGTTCAAATTAGCCAATTGTCACAGGCGGATGTTACAGGCTTGTCTAGTCATTCTGCAAATGTTGCCCACCGATCCATAGACCGGATTGATACCGCCGAGAAGACCTATGCCCCTTCGGCGCTCGTTTCGGGACGGGAAACGGGCGCATTCCCCGGAAGTTAATGAAGCACTGACCTCGGCTCTGGAAACTTGGTGGGTTAGCGGGGATCCTGGGTCCAGAATCAAGGACACCACTTGCTCGTTGGTTGAAGTGTCCTTGAACAAGTATTCGCATGGGTGGCCCGAGGCATACTGGTGGCCAAACAAGGGTGCCTGATTTTTGTATGACGACACCAAGGGCAACACCTACCTGAAGTTCACCTACTGGCCCGGGACCACCGTACTGTGCCCAGTGTGCTGCCAATCGCTGGTCATCAGCAACTACAAGGCCGAATGCTGCGGGAGGCAGTTCCGCACCGGACACAACGAATGTGCCCAGGTGGGACCCTACGCGCACCACACCCGGAAGACAGGCAGGGGGTGGGAGAGCCTCCGGTTATGTCCTGAAGTTCCACCCAACACCTAAAGCTTGATGCCTGGGTAGCCCGCATCTATGACCCCGGTGGTGTCGGCCTGGGTGGGGACTTTCCGTTCTCATTGTTATTGATGGATGAACAAATGGCCGGACCCAATAAAGCGCTTTGTGATGTAAAATCCATCAATTTTGTAGAATTTTTATATATTCAATGAACATCAGGCACTTCGCGGTAGTCGGAACTTCATGGACTGTGCAATTAGCTTATCTGATAACCGGCTCTTGTGTTTATTTACATATTTACACCTATCTATATACATGAGTACCCCTTGAAAAATATTCAATTTTCTATGGAATGATGAATCAAGATGTGAGACCCTCTCTGTTGTGATGCGGGAGGGTGAATGAGCGAAGATGCGACGAAGCTGGACATGGTCACGGAATTCCTTGCGGATGACGCGTTGATTCGCGGCGCCCTGGCCAGGTATCCAACTTGGTCGAAGCGCCAGGAGGCCATGACAAAGCTTAGGGACGCTTTCCCTGACATATTTGCGGGGACCGCCATGGAGGCATGGGAGCCATTGTCCCTTTCCATGGTGCTGGACTCACCCGCCGTGATCGCTTCGGGGCTTCCCGCGAAGGCGAATCCGGTCGATCTTCAAACCCCTCGGTCTGACGAGGCGGCAGGGTCTCCGCTGCGCAGCCCACGCGAAACAAACAAGGCAACGGCGAGATTGGCGGAGGAAGCCTTGAGACGCGCAGGGCACCCCATGACTTCGGGTGAACTGGAGGTTGAACTGCGAGCCGGTGGGTGGACTGGGTTCCCGTATTTGGCGAATCCGACCCCTCATGAAGTCAGGTGGACCCTTTACAGGGTTTTGCAATCCAGACCTCTGAAGTTCGCGCTGCGTGGAAAGAACGGCAGGTGGGGGCTAATCGAATGGCCTCGGGAGGACAACATGTGATACGCAGCGGAAACCCGACAGCTTCCCGAAAGGGAGAGGCGGCCACCTAGTTCGAATAGGTGGCCGCCTCAAAAACGCTTCGGCGGGAGGAAAGGAAAGACCCGCAACGAAACCACAACAGCGGTTTCATTATGGGCCTCCCGCAGAAGGACTGCAAGTCTTCTCTTCTCAGGGAGGTGGCCCATGGCCTACCGACGAAAAAAGAAACCAGACCAGCCCGGCACCTGGGTGATCATCGAAACGCGAACCCGCTGCAATCCCCGTTCGGGGGAAGTGCGCCGGATGCGTGACGGTTGGCCCAGGTCGGTCTGGGTTCGCATCGCCTAAGCGCGTGCGGGACACAAGAGACCGGTCAGGCCAGCGACATCGGCCCGGCCGGTCCTCTTGCTGTTCTTCCCTGAAAATTCGAAGGATGGGTGGATGGTCTTAGATTTCCTCGGATAGCGGCGGCATAAAGATTCGATGAAGGCGATGAACCCGACCTGATCGACAAACAGGTTCTATGTGACAGCCGGTTGAACCGGATGGTCAGGCCCTTCTTCACCGATCCGCAGGCAGGCGTGTTAACTGATTCAAGTTGAGTAATTTGCGTTCCGGAGCCCCTGACGTTCACACCGAACCCATGATGGGCCAAGCAGGGACGTAAGCCATTCCATGCCAGGGCCTGGACATTGGCCCTATGAGTGGAGACCGATGTTACGCTCCTCATTGAGCCTAACGGATCTGCCTGATGGACATCGCTTTCCACTACCCACCGGAACTGATGAATCGCCTGATCGAGGCGATCCCGAAGCTCTGCCGGTCCAAGCAGGACCTCCTGACGTTCTTCCAGGGTGCCGGCGTCAGCCGGACGGATATGTTGTTGTTTCAGAACCTTCTGAAGACCGACAAGGAATCCTTCAACAAATACAACGTAACCAGATCGGTCCTGACCCTTCTTAATGAGAGGGGCGAGCGCACCCTTGGCGAACGGCGCGAGATCCTGCGTCGTGTCGTGGACTTCTCGGATTTCAGTGTCTGTTGGCCGAACGACGAACTCGCGGCACGGGGCCTGGTTTCCCACATCAGGGAAATGGTAAACGTGAAGGACAGCGTCACCCGGATCACCCTGGACAGGGACGCGGAACGCGCCAAGAGGATCGCAGAGCAGGATGCGCGGGCCGCCGAGCAGCAGGAAAAGCGCAGCCGCCGGGATCGAATCAAACAGGATCTATTCGCGCTGTTCGGCCAGACCGATGCCCACAAGCGCGGCAAGCTGCTTGAGGGTGTACTGAACGCCCTGTTCCAGCTCGATGGATTACAGGTCCGCGAAGCCTTCACCGTCAACGGGGCTTGTGAGGAGGGGGTCATCGAGCAGATCGATGGACTGGTGGAACTGGACGGCCACTTCTACCTGGTCGAGATGAAGTGGTGGAACAAGCCACTTGGCCCCGGGGAGGTCTCACAGCACCTGGTCCGGGTCTACCAGCGGGGAGGTCAGGCCAGGGGGATCTTCATCTCCCACACGGAATTCACGCCGGCCGCGGTGGTATCCTGCCGAGATGGGTTGATTGGCGGGGCCATCGTGATGCTCTGCCAACTGAAGGAGATCGTCGATCTACTTGAGCGTCAGGGTGATGTGCGGGATTGGCTGCGGGCCAAGGTGACCGCAGCCCTTGCGGACAAGAATCCTTACTTCATGCCGGGAACCTGAACCCGCGAGGGTCTCAGCGTTGTTCGATTCTGCCTTCTTGTACTTTGCTGAAGATCCGAAGGATGAGGGATCCGTCTTAGACCTCAGGTTGAACCAGTTCAGGGCCATCGGGCATCTCCGCTGGAATCGGCGGTAGACACAGCTTCCCGTTAGTCTTCTGCGGTGAATGGTTGCAAGAAAAGAAGCACCCTCCGCCACTTCCCTCCGGGAAATGGTTCTAGGCTCCACATCACCCCATAATCCTCCCCACACACGGGCCAGGAGGGAAATTGACGGACGCACAAGTGCGCCCTTGTTTCCCTCCTGGCCCGCCATCGTGATGCCGAAAAAAAGATTGCCACGCACCCCGGAGAAAAAATCTTCTCCGCTTAGTCTTGGCCTTTCTAAGGAGTCCTCATGGACCTTTCCAACCTCGATCCCACGGTGAAAATCCTCACCGCCTTAGCCGCTGTCATCGGTGCTGCGATCACCGCGTTTTTCGTAGCCCCCAAGAACGTGTCAGATCTTGGCCTGAACCGTCTGCTCCGACGCAAGCACCTGTCCGAGCTCATCGATGCGTTGACCAGCTCAAAGGATGGCCAGGAAAAGGCTCATCCGCTCGCAGTCCAGGCCAAATTCCATGCGGCCTTTGGCGGCGCCATAGCCTACCTCCCGGAGAGCGACGAGATCCTGGCGCTCCTACAAAATCACGCCATGGATTTGTATCTCAACGTTCTGGAATACGGAGCATGCTCGAAATTCGTGGCCTACTCCGCCTCAGAGAAATCGTTCCTACCCCGGGGAGACTGGACCGATGCGAAGCTCGAAACCCGGCGCCGTTGGGACTTCTTCTTCTACCTCATCAGCGCTGTTCCCGCCTTCGGCCTGATCTTCATCCCGCCCTTCCACCTTTCGGGCCTCCCGTTCCGCATCGCCGTGGGCCTCCTGTTGCTCCTCGTGGCCGTGGGCAATGCCAGCGAGGCGAAGCTGATCGGCCGGACACAGAACCTTCTGAAACGGACGCGTGAAAAGACCACCAGTGGAGCGAACACCTCCGCCCGCCCCTCCGGGATCGCGCCAGAAAAAGCACCTGGTACGCTCCCGGAACACGGGGCATCCGTGGAAGCACAAGCCCCATCCAAGCCCTGAAAGACCGCAGAGATCAGGCACCTCGCTCGCGCCCGGTCATGAGCCCCCCGGCTGGTGGGGGGGCTCATGACTGGGACACACGGCAGGGGGAAAAACACAGAGAAGGGGCCGAGGCCCCTTCTCTAAAACTGCCGGAAAGCGGGAGGGTCTTCTCCCGAACTCCGGCAGTGGGTATTTCACTTCTTCTTTGACGGTGGAACGGGATGAACCGTCTGGTTCTTGGGAACGTTCGCCGTGTGGTTGCTTCTAGGGCCCTGACTGGTTGGGTGCACGCCTCCACCCGACGGCGTATTTCTCTGTTGTTGCGGCTTTCCTAGGGGTTGGCTTGGCTTCTTTTCAGACATGGGTGCGTCTCACTGGAAAGGGAATGGAGGCCTAAGTTCTACTTCTTTCCGGACGGGATCGGATGCACAGTCTGCCCCTTGGGGACATTGTTTTGAGCAATCTGATTGCTACTGGAGTTGCTTACCGGGCTTTTCGGATGAACCAAATGCCCCGACGGGATGCTTTTCTGGATTGGCCTCTCCGCTGGCGGCTGGTTTGGCTTCTTTTCGGACATTGGCAGGTCTCATGAAAAAGAAATTGATGGAAAAGAAAACAACAATGCTCAGAAGTGAGCAGATGAACGCAGTGGTCGTGGTTTTCAGCAGAAAGCGGCAGGCGGATGAATAGCAATTCACATGCTGGGTGGTGTAGTCCTGAGACATGAACTGCATGCCCGAAATCTCGACCTGGCGCTCGTAGGCTCGCTGGCTGAAATACAGCTCAAGGAATGAAGTGATGATCGTGATGGCGAAAAACGCCCACGAAACAACGAGAATCCAGTGGTATCGAATGTCCTCGAACTCCTTGAGCGCGAGCAATGATCCTCCGGGGATCGCCGTGGACATGGTGATCAGGAAGCCGTTGTACATCTTGAAAACTTCCAGCTTCTGGGCGTCCAGAGTTGTCGAGTCCTCCCGATAGATCCGGTATTGAGGGCTCTCATATCCAGGGCTAGCTTCTTCCTCGACTGGCTTCACTTCCTCGGCTGGTTTCTTTTCCTCCACGCGCTCTCCCGATTCGCATCCGCCCTAATTATGGATCATTTGCGCACGCAATGATTGTCCAGTTTTGTTATACACCCTGTCATCACGCATAGAAAAGAACGCGACAAACAATGAGAAAGGAAACGGGTGTGGTGCTTAATGGCGCAGCCATCCAGCGACATCGATCCTGGGAAGTCACGTCGAACTCCCACCCCGGAAGGTCGGGGCACTGGGTCAGCGGCCCCGGCTGGAACCAGCTCATTCGGGACCTGTGCAGCAGGCTGGAGCCCGTCTGCCTCCAGCACCGCGAGGCAGGTAAGGAGTTCATCCTGGTGGCCGCCCAGGTCGAATCCAAATACGGCGGTGAGGTTCTATGTGGATGGTGGAACGGATGAATCCGACGAGTTGACCACGCAGGCCGAGCTGCGGTTGGAGCAGATCTCCTCAAGCACACCTACGCCCTCTCGGATGAGGACGTGGAGAAGGGGTGGGTCGAGAACCCTTACTGGCAGCACTTCTGCGGCGAGGTGATGTTCCAACACAACTTCCCGATCCACCCCTCGCAGATGACGCGCTGGCGGAGGCGCATTGGCGAGAAGGGCGTGGAGAAACTTCTGGAAGCGACGATCACAGCCGGGAAAGCCACGGGGACGATCACGGAGCGTAGCTTCGAGAAGGTCATCGTGGACACCACGGTACAGCCGAAGGCCGTTCAGCATCCGACCGATGCCCGCCTGTATCGGAAGGTCCACGCGGCAATGCTTAGAATCGCCGGTGCCGAAGGCATCAAGCTGCGGCAGAGCTATCGGAACCTCATGAACTGGGGCTTCCGCAAGCACGGCGGCCACGCGAAAGCCAAGCAGTTCAAGCGAGCCAGGAAGGTTCTGAAGAGCCTGAAGACCATGGCGGGCCGGGTGATGCGGGATGTGGAGCGGAAGATCGACGACGCGGGCTTTCAGAAACACAAGGGCACGTTGATCCTGTCCCATCTGGTCCTCACGCAGAACCGCACGACCAAGGGCAAGGTCTACAGCCTGCACGCGCCCGAGGTCGAATGCATCGCCAAGGGCAAGGCGCACAAGCCCTACGAATTCGGCGTGAAGGCGAGCCTCGCGGTGACGCACGGGGAGGGCTTCGTGGTGGGCGCCATGAGTTGCCCAGAGAACCCCTACGACGGCCACACGCTCGAGCGTCAACTGGAGCAGGTCGAGCAACTCACCGGCCGAATGCCAGCCACGACCTTCGTGGACAAGGGATACAAGGGCCACGGCGTTGATCCTGGCCGAAGCATGGTCCTCATCAGCGGCACCCGAAGGCTCAGCAAAATGCTCAAGCGAGACCTACGACGACGAGCCGCCATCGAACCAGAACTGGGCCACATGAAATCAGACGGACTCCTCGGACGGAACTTCCTCAAGGGAGTGGTCGGAGACGCCCAGAACGTCATCCTCAGCGGTGCGGGCCACAACATGAGGAAGATCCTGGCCCACCTCAGGGCCCTTTTGCGCCTTCTTATGGGCGAGCCCAGGAAGGCCATCGAGGGCCTCATCGCCTTGCTCCAGATCGAAGCGTGCCTTCAGCAGGCCATCATGGCTGCCTAATCGCCAGAACGGGGTTTTTCAGGGCCGACTAATTAAGACTGAGCAGGCTTTTGCCATACTCCTCGTGGATATGAAGGAGGGACAGTTAATCATTGGACCATCCAAGTGGTTTTAATTTAAGAATTTGTAATAAGTTACAATAGCCTTTTACCACCATTGACTTGGGTCAATTGAATACTTCGGCACCAACTAACCAATTAAACAGTTTTTAATTAGTATTGGTGATATCTAAATTGTCGATTTGCCCACCAGTGCGTTGTCCCCGCCATTTCAGTAAAATCGATCGATTTATTTTATTGAATTTATTATTGATTAGCATTGAATTCTAAGTGTATAAATTTCAAAGAATCCTCAATCGCATTTTTCAAATTTGTAGAGCTTGGTATTACGGTTAATCTTTCGTTGGTAAAGGCAGCTATAATCCGTCTGTCCTTATTATATATAATCCCATCAATAAATACCCCGGGTGTTGCAAGCCCAACCATTAAAGGACTTTTGTCTAGTCGAATATATAGCACTAGTTCATTTGATGAACCGGGGTTTTCAATTATATATAGTTTGTTTTTGACAAAATCCTGGTATTCCATTGCCTCTTTTGAATTATGCCATTTCACATTAACGCGATATTCAAACCTGCCACGGAATGATGGGTCGGACCAAACCTTATCTAGATTCTTCCCTTTAACAAATTTATTAGAAATTTCATTAGGCAGATGGTTTGGGTATTTGCATGAAATGGTAGTCAAAAATGCTACCGATAGGACACAAACGAAGGCAAAATACTTCATATCCCTCCCTATTGGCTACAAGACACGTATTCATACTCATTGGCCGCTCTTGTTAAATTATAAAATGCACTCCCACCAGATATATACGAGTTGGTCGCATTGATTTGTGGATAGAGAATCCATCGTCCTGGTGATCCCTTCCAACACCAAGTATCCACATAAGAATATGAACCGTACACTCCTCCAGGTAAAAAATCAGAATAACTAACTGTTCCCGAAATAATATTCTGATTTGTTGGCACCGGCAGGAACGGCACACTCACAGTCGTATTATTCCCAACATTTGGCAAAATAGTGGCGCCATCCATTTGTTGCATGGCTACGATTGTGTTTGCCGACCAATTTACAGGAGTTGGACTTTGAAGTTGAATTTGCGTAATATTACCAGCAGAATGGAAATAGGATGATGTACTGCCAAGTCCAACCATACAGATATATGGCCCTGCAGGAAGGGAATCAAAAGTGAAGGTTCTATTTGCATCAGCGGATAATTGCGCCGACCATCTATACACATAATCCGCACTATATAATTCAAACTTATTGTTTGGATTAAAAACAATATCGCCTGGCAGTGATACAGAAATAGCATAAGGCGCTGAGACAGGAAGATAAAAAGCGAAATACCTATACTGGACGTTTTCCGAGGCAAATGTTGCGGTAAGGTTAGATAGGGCCATAGAGATTGCCGTTGAGGCTGCAGCGCCATTTATTGATAAAGTAAAGGCGCCTTTTACCAGATAACCAAAACTTTTATCAAGTAAGCCATAACCTGTCAAACAATTAGATACCTGATTTTGGATATTGTTATAATCCTGAGAGGTATTCAAATAACTTTGTTCTGAAAAATTCATGTTCATGCAATTTACTTGAAAGCTCGCATTGGCAATAACTGGAAGCGATAGCAAATCCTTTGCGGTTACGGGGTTAACGGGTGTTTGAGCGCCCAGGGTTAAACTTACCAATGCAAAGGCAATTATAGGTTTCAATTTTATCTCCTATATTAATAATCATTTTTATTTATAACCACAATTTAGAGGCCAGCATAGCAATGGTCGTGGTCAACAAAATTCGACAGTTACTATCATTATAATTTAATCAAGATCACGCCATATCAACTCCATCGTGTTAGTGAAACAATGATTTGTAAATTTTTATAAATGCGTTGCGTTGGAGCCGACTAGGAAGTTCGACGCCTAGGGTAGTCCTGAAAAACCTGGGCGATGCCCAATTCCGTCGAACGGTATCAAATCGGGGGCCAAGCGGGACTTCGATAACAGGATTATCCCGACCAACCAAAATGATCTGGAGGGTCAAAATGCCTCACCGCCGTTGATTCCTCATTTGTCATGCCACCAACCCGGTTCCAATTACATCCCCGTAGTTTCACCTCACCGGATCACAGGAATTTGTGGCCTGTTCCAACCGAATCAGCAGTGTCTAGGCCTTGAGCAGAGTCCTTCCCTCCACGTGCGAGGGCTGAGGCGTAGAATCGTTCAAGCAATTCCATCAGGACCCACTCCTGTTCACGCTGGTTTGCATGAAGTAAGCGGTTTAAATGCATGTGAGCCATGCTTCTCGCTATCGATAGGAGATCCTCTTGAAGAGCTCCCTCCTCTGCGGCATCTCGAATGCA
Organism: uncultured Holophagaceae bacterium; assembly: GCA_903913215.1. Lineage (GTDB taxonomy): Bacteria > Acidobacteriota > Holophagae > Holophagales > Holophagaceae > Geothrix. The sequence goes on along the minus strand of CAIWKE010000027.1, from coordinate 105,334 downwards.
AATGAGGTGAAAATATCTGGTTGGAGGATTGGAGCTGAAAGGTGTCGGGATGAAGTCCTGAAATTCGCTGCGAATCTCCCTGTACTTACGGCTGACTTCCGGTAACGAATATGCGGGTTTCTGGAATTCTTCACGGAAGGCATCTCGGGACGACCTAGCCAAGGCCATTCTCTCGAGAATATTTAGGCCCATTGCCGCCCATATTGCGTCGACTTCTGCCAGGCCGATTTTCCATCGATGACAGGGGTCATCACCAACCATCAAATGATCGAGAATATTCTGACTGTCAACATGAAACCATGATGTGGCCAAATCGAAACCAAGGATTCCGCCGTATCTTTCCAGTTCCTGATCGTAGGTATCCACTTGAATTTTCCATAACGTTTCACTGCCCAGCACCCCTGCCAAGTGCCGTTGAACCAAAGGGAGCAATTCTGTGAGCAATCGCTCAGGCCGGCCATGAAATCTCAGCCGGAGATGATGAGCTTGATCTATATATCTAACAAAATGCCACTTATCCCATATCCCATCTCCCTTTGTGCTCTTGAGGAGAGGCTCTAATTCCCGAAGTAGACGATCCGCGCTAAATGCTCCGCAGTAGAGTTTCAAATAAAGCCACTCTGAATACGGTGGAAATGCCCTGAAGCTCCTCCCTGATTTTATTTGCGTCAAAGGCGCTTTCCGAACAGGTTGGTGATTCAAAGCCTCGAAGGGGATTACTAATTCATGGGCGAATTTCCCTTCTGGGGAATTTACGACCAACTGATTCGGGTCAGGAAAACACTCAACCAATTTAAAAGCTGATAACTCTTTAACGATATGGTGTAACGTTTCCACTCGGTTTATTTGATCCATGTCTACCAGAAGGTGATTGTCGCCCTCGACAAGCATCACCAATCTCGGCAGCCCTCGACGTTCGCGCAATAACTGGAAGGCATCCCAGGGCTGATCATTCGATTCAGCGAGGGATTCCTTCAATTCACTGGCCTCGATCCTCCACCGCGCTTTACTGATAACGTGCTTTCCGTGTGTGACCCTTGGTAAGTATGGAAGGTCCGTCAAAGGCCCCCAGGACCAGCCTCCCGGACGGCCATCCTGGTCTTGTAGATGAGCTAAAAACCGATAAACGACTGGACCCCTCATGAAATTGTGTGCGGAGGACAATCGTGGGATGACCTCCTTCCCTAGGCGACGGGAAGCGAGGAACACCCGATCCCCTCGAACGGTCACAATCAAATCAGCAGGCTGAATGGCTTGGTCTTCCTCGACTCCAAAACTGGCTAGGTATGGGATTTCATAGGTTCTAAGGGCTGGCCGAGCCAGAACATTCCCCATCCTTCCCTCTGGGCTATGGATGACTTCGGCGAATATGATTTCAGGATTGGCTGCTTCTTCCAGTTTCAGGTGCTCAATGAGAGAATTCTTTAAGAATGGATCACCTCCGGCAAACCGCCCCAGCCACCTGGCTGCCGTAGCCCCGGAGAACTGGTCCATAAAGAACCTGAATTCACCGCGGTCCATTGCATCCTGATTTGAAGCCGATAGGCTAACAAGGGCGGAGAATGAATGCGAAAAGGGATGGGGATTTGGATTCTCTAGCCCCTCAAGGTCTTCTTCATTTAATTCCCAGATGAGTCTTCCCTGCCAACAATGTGATTGGCTCAGTAGAAACAAATCTCTACGCGATGGAATCTTTGACGGTGATGTTCGCTGGAATGAGATTCCATCGAGTAGGGATGATCCTAGGGGAGTAGCCCCATCGAATCCTATCCCGCTCTCCTCGTCCAAAACCTCGAGTATTGGCATCCAGCGATCACCATACCGCTCAGAAAATGCGGAACGAAATCGATCCATCGGTCCTAGTTGTGTGACCGGAGTGAGCCTCCGAAGCGTTTCGGCGCCCTTCGCAAGCTCATCACCGATGGTTGATGAAAGTGTCAACCCCTCAGAAGACTTGTACAGATCTACCTGAATAAAATTTCCCGAATCGGCTGGTATTCCTATTGCAGTCAATACCGTTTGAAGCCGTTCGCGCCATTTGGAATGACTAGACATTGGTTCGCACTCAAACCGCCGCAATTCTCTAGCCAATGCTTCGAGGGGTTCGGCAAGCACCCCCCCCATCGGAATTTCATGGAGGGTCTTAATCAGGTAACCAAGAGGATCTGCGCTTGAAAGAGGGGGGCGAAGGTTACTACAAAGCACCTGTGCATCGATGATCTTGTTGAGAAATGCTTTCGCCTCCTCTGCGCCGACGGCGGCCCCAGAAGTAAGTGCATCGACAAGTTCTTCCCACTTGGCCCCACCCTTCGCCTTCAATAGGACTAAATCCAGATGGGAAGTGGCTTTGATGGCTTCCAAATGGAAGGCACCAGATTTTCCTGTTGGGTTCTTTCGTTCTAAATATCGATAGCAGTCTCCACTTTGGTAAATACTTGAGTTGGGGCGGTATGAGATCCACGATCTCACAACTGGATCTTGCTCCAACTTACACACGACGGACTGGATGATTCCCCAATCCAATCGAACCACCTTCCGGTCATCGGAATTGGGACCGAGAGTCAATGTGGTTGAATCACCCCAAACCCCGGTTACGATGCCCGCGAATAGGCCGAAGGGAGTCGAACGACTGGACATTCGGCTCAAGTATTTCACCAAGGATCTCTCCACACTTTTGGCAGCCTTCGCCCTTAAGGTTCCTTCAAGCCAAGATGGGATCTGAGAAGCGAGATCAGGAGAGGCCAAGGCAATCGCATTCCGAACCTCCCCTCGACTGACCAAATCGCGAATGACCCTGCGAAATTCGGCCCGATTGTCTTCCAGGGGATCATCGTTCGATGCATATTGTCCAGAACCAGCAACCAATCGGGGGCTGGTTGCCAAGGAATCCGCTGGCAGACTTGGAGTGCGAAGGACAAAGAATCCCGCAGTTCTGCATGTAGGTTGTAATGCCATGGCGCGTAGTCCGTGGGAAGTCAGATCCACCAAGACACCACCACCACCTGTCAAGGGCCAACTTCTGCTCTCGAATGGTCATTGATTGAGGCCCAACGGTTGGCACTGTGCTTATATACCGTTTATGGAAATCTATTGGCCTCAACACGGTCCGGTCCCAAAACCAAGGCTGCGCCCCGTGGCGCTACCTTGGAGATCCAATGAGCAACAGCCTTTCCTTCCAGAAGGAATCCATCCAGTGCTCAAGCAACGCGAGCGAATCACTGAACAACAATTCCCCCGATTTCCAGAATGCCAAGGGGCTGGGGTCTCACGGTGAGAAATGGGATCCAACCATCACGACGACACTCACTGTCACCATTCCTTGAGGATCATTCTGAATTCGCCGACGCCACTCGCAGCGATGAGTTGGCGTCGGCGAACAGGAGGAATCCACTGTTCCCTCTCACAAAAAATTGGCGTGTCGTAGTCACCTGCTATTCCCTGTGGGTCCTTCTCGTCCTGTATGGGCACATAACCCACCATCGGCTGGGTTCCGGATGGACACTTGCCAGTACTTTCCTCTCACCTTTGATTCACGTGGGAGCGTTTGCCTTCTTCGCCCCACTGCCATGGCTTTTGCCAAGGAATCTTAGGTCCCCCTGGCGATTCGTTGTTGGATTCGCTCTTTCGTTGATTGGTTGCGAAGTTGTCGCAGCCCTCCTTCCTGTCATCGATGCCTGGATACTCGCTCATGGGTCTCTCAAATTCAATATGGGCAGGCTTGTGGACCTATACACGTCCCTGGTTGGCCCAGCCATGATGATCGTTGGTGGACTGGTTGCGGCCCAGGCGCGGTCCGAGGAACGGAGGGAAGCCTCAGAAGTTGAAGCTCTGTTCGCAAAAAACAGGCTACTTCAAAGCCAAATACACCCTCACGTTTTATTCAATGCACTTAATGGCCTTGCGGAACTGATCCACAAGAATTCGAATGACGCAGAAATTGCCGTTCGCCATCTTTCAGATTTATTGCGCAGGATTATGCAGGCTTCAGAGCATACTCGGCTTCCCCTTAGAGAAGAAAAGCAGATCATCACCGACTTCTTGGCATTGGAAGCCATCCGTCTCGGCAAACGCCTACGAATCACCTGGGAATGGGACGATACCCTTGATCAGGTTGAGATTCCACCTCTGCTGCTCCAACCCCTTGTTGAAAATGCGATCAAGCACGGAATCTCGCCGAGTATTCCCGGTGGTGAGGTCCACATCCGAGCAAGGGCGTTAGGTGGCAAATTATTCCTAGAAGTATGGAATACGGGGCTGCCATACGAGGAAAAGAAGGGGCCTGGTGGCCTAGGCATGAGAAACCTGAGTTCTCGGTTGTCCCTGCATTTCGGATCACGGGCTGAACTTTCGATCGGTCCCTCAGAGCTTGGGACACTTGCCAGCATTCGGCTTGAGGTCACGCGAGTAGAATGCAGCAATGAAACAACTAAAGACCCTAGTAGTTGATGATGAACCGCTGGCCAGGGAACGGTTATCCCGCCTCCTTCATGAAGCGGGATGTCTAGTTGTCGATGAACTTGAGGATGGCATAGCCCTCCTCAAGTGGCTAAAGCAGGGAAACCAAGTGGACGTCATTTTCCTGGATATTCAGATGCCTGGGCTTAATGGGATGGAGGTACTAGCCGAAGCTGAGAATTACCCCCCTGTGGTCTTTGTGACAGCCTATTCCGAGTATGCGGTGCGCGCCTTTGAGTTAGCGGCTGTGGACTATCTACTGAAGCCCGTGTTTCCTGATCGGCTGACAAAATGCCTGGATCGGTTGCAAGAGAGGTTAGTGCGTAGGCTCAGTCCATCCGAGATGCGGGCCCTATTTCCGCCTCCTGCCCGCTTCCCAGTGAAGGCCGGAGAAGGCGAAGTTTTCATGGAACTGAGCACCATAACCCATTTCGAATTGGAGAACGATCATGTCATCGCCTGCAGAGGGCGAAATCGGCACAAGACACGTTGGTCGGCCCTGTCTGAAGTGGAACAAGCGTTTCCAGACGAAGGGTTGATTCGAATCCAACGCCATCAACTGCTCAGGCCATCAATGGCAATTGGGATCCGGCCAATGGCAGTTGGACGGATCAGAGTCATGGTTGTTCAAGGTGTTGAACTACCTGTCAGCAGGGCCATGACACCTCGGGTGAAGGAAATCCTTCGGTCCGTGACACCGTAATGCACCATTCAAGGCAACAGCAAACCAATTTTCTGCCTCACACGATCAGGACTTATGGGTACGAACCCTTTGTGTCGGCAAGGTAAGGTTACCTATCAAACGTAAACCGCACGACCAACGTGATCGATCGACGTCACCGCACCCGCTGAGGGGATACGCCTTGTTGTCCCTGCCCCATTCGAATTCGGTAGCGTAGGGTGCGGAGAATCAGAATCTCGCGATCACCGAACTGCACTATCCAGATCACGGATGGAAGACACACCTTTACGGCGGTGTGCCGAAACTCGAGCTAAAGGTTGGGGGTGTCGCGTGACGCCAACAGCCGCAATCTGCTGACCATGCTTCCATCCTCCACCGGGGAATGCGCCCCATTGCGTGGGGATCCTTGCGCAGAAGGGCCCTGATATCCGGAATGGATCCTAAGGCGACTACATCTCTTATATTTGCATGATTAAGCGCTGAATAACGGCGATTGCCTTCGCGTATTGGAGGGGAGGTAGACCAGCCTAGGCTCTCCGCCATCGATGGAGGGGCACCGACGGTTCGGAGGTGAAATTACCCCGATCAGGGTGAATTCAAGTCTTTGTTCGTGGCCGTTGCTAGGGTCGCAGAAGAAAACATCGTTCACCCAATTCGAAAGTTGAACTCAGCCCGTCTGCCACCGCACTCGGTTCACCCCAACTTCGGATTGCGCTGAACCCATCCCACAATTCGTCCTGGAGGAATGTTAATGAATTATCCTTGGGCCAACCACGTAACCGGCTTAGTCCGGCCTTACAGCCTGAAACTCAAAGCGATCATGCCTCTGATTGCTGGGAGCCTCATGGCCACGCCGCTGATATCCGGATCAAGTCAAGAACCGGCCATCGCGCCCCAGGCCTCCCCAGCGGTAGATGAGTCCACCACCATCATCGCTGGCAGTGTTCGCCCCGAATTCACCAGTCGCATGATCGTTGGTTCAACCGATCAGTCTCTTCGGATGGAGAAGATCATCCTTTCCCTCAAACTAGCACCTGATGCCAAAGCCAAGTTGGATGAGCTGATCCTTCAACAACAGGATTTGACCTCTCCCAATTACCACCGCTGGCTCACGCCACTCGAATTCCAGGAACGATTTGCCCCAACCTCGAAATCGGTCGATCTGGTGAGCGATTGGTTGGTTTCAAACGGGTTTCAGATTGATGACCAACCCGCTGGAGGAATGACCATCATTTGCTCTGCCAGCGTGGCAGCGATTGAACGAACCTTTGGCGTGAAAATGGTGGATGTCGTGGTCGACGGTACGGTCCGGCATGGCAATGCGACGGAATTGCGCATACCATCCAAGTTCACGAGTCTGGTTCATGGCGTTGTTTCTCTTCACAACGTCCCGAGGCGAAACTACAGTATTGGCGCCTCCCCACTTTGGGCGTACCCTGGCCATCCGGCCAGCGTGTATACGAGTCCAGTTGATTGGGCGACCATTTATAATGCGGCTGCATCATATGCGGTGAATGGAAATGGCACCAGCGCGACAATCGCGGTGCTTGGAAAGGCTTTGCCTCCTTCTAGTAATTGGACCACATTCAGAAGTACCCTGGGCCTCCCAACCAATGACCCTGTTGTGATCGTGAATGGGAACACTCCCGGGGACGGCTATGCTACTGGAGATGGTGGCGAGTCGGATCTGGATTTGGAGTGGGCCGGTGGCACGGCCCCCGGTGCGACCATCAAGTTTGTAACGACCAAGTCGACTGGGGCCACCGACGGAATTGACCTTTCCGCTCAATATGCTGTTTCCACTAATTTGGCGGACATTATTTCTGTCAGTTATGGTTCGTGCGAATCGACCATGGGTACGACTGAGAATAATTTCTATAGCAATCTGTGGGCGCAGGCCGCAGCGCAAGGTATTTCCGTCTGCGTCTCATCAGGTGACGCAGGTGCTGCAGGCTGTGCAGCCGGGAGTGGGACCAGCGGAAGTGGATTTGGAGGCGTGAACGGCTTGGCATCGACCCCCTACAATGTCGCGGTCGGGGCCACACAACTTAGTAATTCATCCGCATATTGGAATTCCGATGGCACTCCTAAGGGGTACATTCCTGAAACCCCCTGGAATGAAAGTGGCTCGGTGCCTGGAGGCAGCCACCTATGGGCCACCGGCAGCGGCAGTTCCTCGGTGTACGGTATCCCATCATGGCAAATCGGCCCGGGTGTGCCTTGCAGTACACAGCGCCTTCTACCTGATGTTTGCTTCGATGGCTCCGACATGTTCTTCGGAAATTATGGAATGATGATCTTCAGCCAAAATCAGCTTCAGATTACTGGCGGTACCTCTGTCGCTGCTCCATCCTTTGCTGGAATGATGGCCTTGATCGTGCAGAAGCGTGGCCGTCAGGGTAACCCGAATTCGCGGCTATATGGACTTGGAATAATGCAGTATGCCTTCGGGGGCTCGGCAGTATTCCACGACATCACGAATGGAAACAACGATGTCCCTGGGCTATCTGGATCGACCGCAGGGCCGGCCTGGGACGGCGTTACGGGCCTAGGCAGCCCTAATGTGCTAGCCATGGTCAACAATTGGTCGTCCACCATGAATACATTGAGCATTCAAATCACAAGCCCAACTCCGAACCAGATTGTGTACAACGATTCCTCATTTTCTTGCAACGCCTCACCTAATGATTCAAATCCATCCGCACAACTCACTTATAGATGGTCGATCACGCGAGGAGGCCAGACTTATGATTGCGAGTCTGGCCAAGCGACCAGCCTGACCCCGGCAATTGACCCTAGCAACTACACCAAGGGGGCGACATTACCAGCCACCGTTCGGGTGGTCGCGACAGATTCATCTGGAGCCACCGCTTCCACCTCGACTACAGTGCTTGTTCACTACTAGCCCGTAACCAGGTTCAGTTCATGGGGAGGACATGAAAAATGAAAACACTTTTTCATTCAGTGGTTGCACTATCACTCGGAGCTTTAGGCACGTCGCCGATCATCGCTGCAGGCCTGTCAGTCGAATTGCAAGTTGACAGACAAGTTTATCAGCAGCTCTCGTTCCAACAGAGCAACCCATCTCTCGTCAATCCGGTTCCATATGTCAACGACAATCGGCTGGATGCCAGAACGACCTATGGGATTCGAGTGGGCCTGGAACTTTACCAACTTCAGGCTTGGACTCTTGAACTGACTTCTGGATACGAGCCAAAGATTGGGACCAATATTACAACTAATGTGTACTTTCAAGGGAACCCTTACGTTGGACCCTTTTCCGCCAACTATGACTACCACCACGCATCTGCTGGCCTTTACACCGAATGCAAGGCTGTAGTCACCTATGGGCTCGGAATTGAATACCGATTTGAGTCCGCCTCTTCCGGGGTGACCAGCACTCAATTCGGTCGTCCGTGGCTCCGTGCGAATCTTGGGGTTCCAATCAAGCTATTCCCTGTCGACACCCATATCGGAATAGAAGGTGACTTGGCGCTTTCAACCAGGCGCTTCGACCCCCTTAGAAATCCAAATGCTGTCTTCACTGATCAGCTCCAGGCCATGGCACCTAAATCCCAAATCGGCCTTTTTGCGACCTTCCGGTTCTGATAACTCTGCAAGCCGAACGTTGTTGACCAGTCAATGGTAAGGCTTGCTGTGGGTCCAACGGAATGTAACCAGGAACAAAACGCATTACATCTGATGTGTAGAGGTCCAATCCTCAATCAGTTGGCAGGGCAACTGATCCTGCTTATCAAAAACCATGGATCTGATCACAACCAAGTAATTCATTCAACAGGAGGTCATTTTGCAGGTCGATTTTCATCATGCGGTTACATACGCACTCTCTAGGATCGCGGGCTTTCGTCATTCAGAGGCGACCATCATTGCCTATGCATCGCAGTATGTGGATGATGCCAAGAACCAAGGTTTGATTCAGTTCAGGGACGGTCGCACTTACGATCACATCGCCTCAGCACACACAGTTGTGCCCACATCGGTAAGAGAATTTGGTGAATTCAGGGACAACCTCAACAACGCATTGAATGCTGAAGCCTGGCTTCCATTCCACTTCTTGCCTGGGAACCTCGGGAAATCCGTCGGGGATGGGCGCGAAGCGGAAATGGTTCGCCGACTTGTATGCACCACCGATAGTCCCGTAGCTGCGGAAATGTGTCGCGCTTGTATCGACAATCGGAACCATGCCAACGGACTTCATCGTTTGGGCATTACGACCCATGTGTATGCCGATACGTGGGTACATCGTGACTTTGTAGGGCTGAATCATTCGTTTAATAGAATCCATGGCCTAATTCACGACCAACCTGGACTTCACGCATTAAAAGAAGATGCTCAATCAAAGGCGCTTGCAGCCATGCCAATCGGGCACGGGATGGTTCTCACCTTGCCAGACCAACCATTTCTTTCCTGGGGATTTGTCGATCGCGACGGTAATTCGAATATCCGAAAGAACACAGAAATCTTTCTTCAGGCATCGGAACGAATTATCGCCTTCCATCGATCCTACCGAGGTGTTGAGGATACTCCCTTCATGTCGTCAAAAGATATGGAAACTCTCCAATGGGCCTTCACGACATTCGATTCCGAAGATGGAGACGCCCGCCATGCCGAATGGATGTCCTTGTTCAGTCAGGAGCGGTTCAGTTTTGGGGCACTATCAACTCAGGAACTACTTGAGCTCAATTATTCCCCGAAGGGACAAGACTCATGGAAGTACAAGGCCCTCAAGACTGACGCAGAGAAGGATGATCCTTCTGATGTTTTCGAATCGAACCCAGACTTTGATAGCAGCGACTGGAAGTTGTTCCATGATGCATTGAAGGACCATCGATCCAATGTTATGGGAATCATCCTTCCGAAGTTTGGGTTAAATCCATTGGATTGTTGACAACCTAGGCAAATCCAGTTGGGCGTCTTCAATCGAATGTAGCGCTGACTTGGCGAGGCGATTCATGCGAAGGAATTCCCCTCCTGAAGATACGGAGATCGCCAAACTACCAAGTCAGATCTCGGGAGCCCTTCAGGAGCTTCTGGAGGACTTCGGGCAGAACAACTCTTTTCAAGGAGAAACCAGGCTCCAAAATCGCCTTTTCCACAATATTCTTGGCCGAAATGCATCCGCTTATAAATCACCACATATAGCCCACGCTACTGGGGACATGGCAGGTATCTATTCGGCACAGCTCGCAATATTTTCGAACCAATCCACATCAAACGCGTTGATACAGGTAATCTAGGAGCCTGGAATGCCCGATAAATCTGACGAAGGGACCTCGGATGTACAAGACCCTAAGGGAAGCGATACAGGATCGGGAAAAGGACAAGAAGGAACTGGAAGCCCGCATCAAATCCCGGGCCAACGAAGTGCGGCAATCGAAGATGATGGCAAGAGACTTGAGGGTGGTTCGGAGGGAGAACGAAGAAATCACCCACATCCAGATCACTCCCCCAGCTCCTTCCGTGAACCTGATCAAGGGACAAGAACGGAACTCCTGGGAAGTACTGATGAACCCGCCCACGTTTTTCTACGAGACAACCCCAATGAGGGTGGAAAAGGATCAGGAATCTTCCGGCCAAAGAATCCTGGTCCGAGCACAGGGGAGAACTTCAGCCGGCCAACCCGTGAGGGTTCAGACAGATTCCAGCCAATCCAAGGACTTGAAGGGGAAGACAATGAAGACCCCCAGACTGAGGATCTTGGGGACGACCATCTATACTTCCGGCTCCAAATCCTAGAGGCCATTGCCAATCAATCTTCTGATCAGGTAAAGCTTGAACTTTGCCGCCTTCTTGAAGGAGAGGGCAAGCGGTCCGAAGCAATTGCGGGAGCGGAGGTTCGCGGTGGGCTTCAACTTGAATTGGAAACTCTTAAAATTCAGAGAATGGAAGCAGAAAAGAATTTGGAATTGTTAAAGCTCCAGATGGAAGCTGACACCAAATCTCTTCAGGAGAATCGGCATTTAGATAAGCTGAAAATCGATGCCGATACGGAATCTGACATTCGGGCAGATAAAGGCTTGCGACATGCTCTTTGGCGAGAAACAGTAACCATCATCGCACCAGTAATATTCGCAACAGTTAACTTGGTTCTATTTTTCTTGTTCCACAAATGGCAAATGACCAAGGCGGCTGATGCCTTTGAGAAAATTCTCATCATGTTGATTACAGGAGCCTTGGGGTGGGCTGCGGGCCGATCTCCATTAGGAGGCATTGGTCAAAGTGGGGCTAGGGCAGGAGGGCAGTGAGGTTTGAATGTTTCTCCAACTTCCTAAGATGGCTGGACACGCGGCCTAAGCCACTTTGAATCAAGATTAGATTAGACTCCGATCTAAAAACCACAGTCAATTCAACGATGGCAGGCTTGGTTCATGGAGCAGGAGAGCCCATGACCGGCTGGCGCCCAAGACACCCCATCACCGCAACCCTGAGCACCGTAGCAAGCGTGGCCGCCCTTGAGTCGGTCTTCCAGCACCCTGAGGTGATCCCGCTGAAGCTGGACCCCGTCCTACTTCGGCGGGACCCAGGAAGCATTCCCATTCCCGCTATCGATCAAGGCGATGAGGCCTTGGCAATGGCAAAGGCCATCGCAATCGCGATCCACCACGCACCTGAGAACCAGCCCGAGCGGAAAGCCTTCGAGGAGGGACTAACGAACCTCCTGATCAGGCTTTCCGGTGAGCATCCCGGTGCCGCCATGCATGCGGTGGATGTAGCCAGAGTCGCGGCCCAGAGCAACGGGCCAGAAGCGAAGTCATTGGCCGAAAGGAAAAACGTCCTGATTCCAGTGGTCATCATGGCCATGGCGGATATCCACTTTGGGGAGGTGGTGCGCGAGCACATTCAGGAATTCCTGTAGGACATTTCCATTGCCTACGGGACTTTGTTGGACTGCTTCCTCTTGGGGCTTCCAGGTGCCACCCAGCCATGGCGCTTGAGGAACTTGTAAATGGCTGCCTCGGACACCGGCCGCCGGAGAAATTCCGTCATTGCCTCCCGCACGGCTTTCGCTGTGATAGGAATTCCTCGCCCTTCCCGTTCTTTGAAGCTGCTCATGAAACCCACTTCCTCTTCTGGCGTCATGTAGGCCCGGCCACGCGGGAAGGGGAAATTCTTATCTCTTATGGCCATCGCCAGTGAAACCCCCTGAATCGCATGTGGGTCTGACGGCCCCTGCGCGGCCGTGATCAGTTTGGGCAATCCTCGGACGATGTTCCCGGTCTGCGTGGATGGCGAATAAAGCTTCGCCTCCCGCATGGTGACTGCCAGCCTAGGCAGGTCCGAGATCAGGTCCATGTGGTCGCGGATGAACAGGATCTTGCGGGCACGGTCAGCGAGACGTGGACTCAAGGCGAGACGCCCGAGGCGGGTGTACGAGTCAACTGCGCGTTTCGTCCCTTTCGGGGCCGAGTCACGCCACTTTGCATGCTGAATCTTCAGGTGCTCATCGATGACCTTGTCGAGCCAGAATGGCGTTCGGTCCCGGCGATCCTGTTTGATCTGGTTGGACCATACCTTGGCCTCCTTGCAGACCGACACGAATCTGTGAGGCCATTCTTCTAGGAGCCATGCGGTTACCGCCATCAGGACCCGGCGCTGGCGAACTCCGAGGGCCTCCAAGCAGTTGCCGTTGGCCCCAAGGATCTGCACAAGCCGGTCACCTTCCAAGCGCATCCGCTCCCCAATGACCTTCAATAGGCTCGCTGCGGACCGCTTGGCGACCAGGATTTTCATAATTTGATGGATTCCGTCAAAGGCCAGGCAGGAATGGATCGCATTCCCACCACCCATGAACATCCACCCTTCCCGTATGGCTTCTCGCAACTTCTCCTGAAGTGCTTGGCCCAGGGCATCGGCCTTTGCGGGAAGGAGCTCGATGATGTCGGAATCCATTCCGACCGCCTCCCGGAAGTCACTCTTGCAGTAGCGGCATTCAGTGATCGGAAGGTCCGGGCCATTCCGATCCTTCTTGGCGTGGTTGTTGGCGGGATCCAGGGGGCGGGAACAGAACGGGCAGACATCAAGAAGGGGACGGCTTCCGTGCCGTGGGCAGCCGGTCACGAAAGCCAATTGCCAGCTCATCCTGAAATGAGGCTTCATGTCTTCCGAAAGGCATTCAGGGCAGAACTGCTGGTTTCCCACTTTGCGCTTCCCTTCCGAGGCGGGCAGAATCCACTGGGTGCGTCCTTCAATCGGTCCCTGGAACATCACCCCGTTCAGAGAGGCTAAAGTCGTCGATCGAATTTCCTCTAGGCTATGCCCAGTCACGGCTTTCAGTGAGTTCACGATGATGTCAGAGGGGCATCGATTGAGGTTGGTCTGCTGAACCTTCCGCCCTGCCCAGGCGGCCTTGCAGAGATCCTGGAAGGGGATACCCATAGTGGCGGCGAATCTGATCAGCCAGGAAGTCAGGGTTTCGTCTGCAAAGGGCTTCGGATGCACCGGCCAAAGACACTTATGGTGGAGCTGCGGCACGCTGCGTGCGGCGCCATTATTCGATGCCATTGGGAAGCTCCATCCGTTTCTGGGGTGGGGTAAAATTCGCGGCATCAAGGGTCCGCGTATCGATCCGCTCCACCTTGGAGCGGATCGCCACCTTCGCGGCTTCTCTCAGAAGCTTGGCGACCTCCCCGATGCGCCCTTCGGTCCTGTTGAAGATCTTCTCGGCCAGATGCCCCTCTGCGAGCTTCGACGGCAGCCTGAGGGGGAGGATTTCCTCAAAGCTCGCGAGAAGACTCAGGAATCCATCATCAAATTCCCAACGCGGAATGACGATCGGCTCGAACCGATTGCCGACCTCAGGCTCCGACTGCATCGTGAAAAACGCCGCCTTGGTACCCGCGCAGACGATGGGAATCCGGAGCTCACCGCTCATCAGTTTCAGAATGTTGAGGAACATCTTGTGCTTGGTCCTGTGACCGCCAAGGATGCTGTGGACCTCGTCGACCATCAGCAGCCGCAAGCCAACTTCCTCGGCGACCCGTAGGAACTGGTCATGGCGTCGGCGCACCGGATCAGTGGTGTTGTACGGAACACCCAACGCCCGCAAAAGGCTCTCGTAGAATTCCATTTCGTCAGGTTTCCCGGGAGAGATGACATACATGGCAGGAATCAGCATCCCCTCACCATCAGGCCGTTCAACCCTGGGGTGGGTCTTCACGAACCGCTTCAGGATCTCGGTCTTGCCGTTGTTCGTGGCTCCCAGGACCAAGCGACACGGAGGGCGGTTCGATTGGGGCCGCTCGTAAATGTCCTGGAGATCCGCCAGGACCTCCTTGGCCCGAGGATAGGGGATCCACCTCGTCTCATTCACGAAGGCAATACGATCCTCCTCGGGGTCGAACACGACCTTCTGCGCTACCGGGATCAGGGCCGAGATATGGGATTCCGATTCGGGACCCATATGGGACAGACTCCTCGCGATGCTCATCATCTCACCTCACTCGATACCATCGAAAGCCTTGATCGGCGTGGTCCGGAGTGGGATCACCGGCTTCGGGCTCCGGGCCTTGGTTGGCTTGGTCGCCGGTGCCTCCACCCGATCACTGGCACCCTTCTTGGCCTTGCGGCCATGCAGGTCCAATTCCTCATTCCGCTTCTGCCGTTCCACGTTACGGCGGGCTGTGGTGGTGCACCGTGCGGCTTCGCGTTCCACAGCACGCATCTTCTCAATCGCTTGAAACCGGAGTTCCTCGTTGATTCCATTGGATGCGCCGTCCTTCTTGGCCGGCAATGTCGCCCGCCACTCCCAAATGGAGATGGGTGGGTGTGACGCATCACGGTACGGGATGTCCAGGTAAGACTGGGTCTTCGGGTCGAGAAGATAGACCACGCTGATATCACGCGGATCGCGGCGGACGATGAATTCCCGTTTCAGCTTTCGCGTGGCGGGCTCCCTCTCATTCTGGAAAGTCCTCAGAACCGGGTGGAAATAGGTGATCCCGTCAATCTCGATGCCATGATGCTGGACCGTCCGTTCAAAGTACGGCAGGAAGTCCATCCTGAGCTTGGCTTCGTTGCCAATGCGATCAGGCAGGCCTCGGCAGAGCGCACCATCCCTCCCGAAGATCCCCTTCTCATAACGCTCTAGCGGGGTGTCTCCCTCAAGTCCGCTATGCTTGGAGTGGTGGTATTGGCCAAGAATGTGATTCGCGAGCCAGACCTCAAGCTCCTTCAGGGTGAAGACCGCCTTCTTGGTGGACTTGTAGCTGCCACGGTCCGCAACGGAGGAAAACGTGGTACCGAGAAGGGTGTGGATCTCCCGGGCCAGGGATCCCAACCATCGCTCGATATGGGCACCGTATTGCGGCTTTCCAAGGACCCGCCACTCCAGGTTGAAGCCATATTCTCGGGCCGCCATTTGGAGCATGTTCCCCCGGAACTCCTTCGCGTTGTCCGCATGCACCGTACCGGGAAGCCCCCAGCATGGCCATTCGACCTGGACATCGTGGGAACGCAACCATTCGCCCTTGGGGAGTATCGCCTGGGAAAGGCAGAGACCGGTGGAGATGTCCCCCGGCGGGTCAAGGGAGACGTAATACCCAAGCACCATTCGGCTGTAGATGTCGATCACCACGGTGAGCCAGGGCCGGCCGACGCATTCGCGGCCGAGCTCGTTAACCAGGATGATGTCCAGGGGGGTGTGATCGATCTGGACTACGGCCAGTGGCCAATCGGCATTCGGGAAGGGCCCGCTGACGACGCGGAACATGTGATCGGCCGCCTTTGCCCCAAAGCGCCGACGAACCTTTCGCTCCTCCGGGATCCATTCGATCCGCTTCCGGATGGTGTTGGCGTGCGGGGGCCTGATCCCGGCCGCCTTGCACCTGAGTTCGACCTCCCTGATCGTGGGGGCGATCTTCATCTTCTGGCCAGTGAGGAAGTAGTCATCCAGGACTTTCTGGAGGATCGCCTCCACCTTCTCGGGCAGCCGGGACTTGTGGCGTCCTCCGGAAGGTTTCTGTGGGATGAGGGAAGATGCCCGTTCCCCCGATTCCCTAAATTGGCCCAGCCATCGGTAGATCGTCACCCTGGACACGCCAGCCTCCTTGCTCGCCTGTTCGATCCGCTCACGGGTACGACGGCCGAAAAGCAGGGGCCGGATCACCGCATCCCGCTCGAGCGCCTTGGTCCAGGCAGCATCAGGAACCCCTGCCAAATCGGGGATGATCCGCGGTTTGGGGCTGGCAAGAATGAATGGACCCAGGGAATCGATGCGCACCCGCTCGGGGAGGCCGGTGGCATCATCTCGGACAAGCACTTCCCGGAGATCAAGAACTTTGAGGATGACGCCAGGACGACCTTCGACCATGACCCGCGAACCGCTGGCGAGAGAAAGCAACGGTTGCACGCTCGGGTTGCAGGTAGGCAAAGGTTCCGGTACCGGTGTCAACCGCCGTCGAAGGGGCGGTCCATCTGTGCCCCACAGGAACGCTCGGTCAGGCTGGAGCGCATGCCGTACCACGCTTTCATTGGTCAGGGGAACCCGGAGGTCCGTCCACACCTTCCGTGTCGCCACCAGGTGCCAAACGATAGGCATGGCCAATCCCTGGTCACCCGGAAGCTGGCACACCTTTTCCATGAGCCGACTGATGGTGCATGCCTGCTCCTTCTGCTTGAGGAGGGCATCCAGGATCGCCACGGCCCAGCGAGAGTCCGGTGTGCGATTGATGAACCCTCGCAGATAGCGGAGGTTGTCGAGGAATCCCGGAGTCCGGATCTCCTGTTCGGTCAGAATCATGAACCGCCAGCCCTGCCCATTGGCGTGATGGATCGCGGCTTTGAACTTCTGACGCAGTTGGGGCCACTTCCGAGCCAGGCAACGGCGTGGTTTCACCTCGATCAGCAGCGATTTCCGCGTCATGCCGGTCAATGGGTCCGGCTTGAATGCCACAAAGACGTCCGGCGTGTAAGATCGGGCCTTCCCCAAGGCATCTTGGAACAGGATCTTCACCGGCTGAACTTGGTAATGGTCGACCGAGGGATCCGAATCGAGCAGAATCAGAAGGTCCCGTTCCAGGGAACTCTCAAACGCCTGGGGCGAGAACCCCCTGACGCTTGCCAGTCTGCCGGTGAGGCTCACCGCGCTGCGGGGGACCTTGCGGACGGCGGTTCGGGGAATTGGCGCGCCGTGGTTGGGCAGGTGGCTGGGGATCTGCTGGCTATGGGAATGGTTGGTGCTGGCCATGTTGCGACCTCGCTTTCGTCGAGGCCACAATCGTTACATCCCACTTTAAAAGCTTAAATTTCTAAGACTTATATTCAGTAACCAATGAATTGGTTACTAAAGATCAGTTATCAACTAACTAATCCCCCCTAACCCCCCCTTTAAACTAGACTCCATCTGAGGGTGAAGAATAGAGAGCTTCTCCCCATTTGCTCCCACCTGTCAAGACCCACTAGGAAATCAGGATCGTCGCTGCCGCGGAGGCCATTCGGACACGGCGCCAGTAATGAATCCGCCCCCCCCTCACCACCAAGCCACGCGCCACCAACGGGAAATCGGCCAGACATGCACACACGGATGGCGACCTGGTTATCCCAGGTCAAAAACGCGACCGCTTTCCTCAAGCGACTATATGTCGGCCTGAAGGACCACGAGCAACGTGATCGTGCGGAAGCCGCCGGTGCCTACGCGCGCGAACGCACCAAGCCAACCGGTCGCAGATCGCTGGATACACCTACACCCTGGATCGGTCTTCCATCCGAAGCTGCTGAACGCGTCGCATGGATCTGCGTCATCCATGGGCTACTTGGCCTCAACATCCTCTTCGCGCTCGGGGATTCGGCCGCCGATGGGGTGAAGGCCGGGGCCCTCCACAAGCGGTTGGACAAGGAACTTGGCATCGCTGTCCGTGGATTCGTGGCGGCATTCCCATCGGAGATGGTGAGGGAAGATCTTGATGAGGTGTGCGAACGGGTAATCAGTGAGGCTGCGGAAATTGCGGAGGCCGCATGGAACGATGTCCGGAAGGACGATGAAACGCACGTGGACGTTCGAGATTTCTTGCGAGACGAATGGACGGCCCATATCAAGCCCGAGATCCGGAAGATGCTGAATTCGGCCTGAGCGACAGTCCCATGGCACAAGCCCTGAAACCGATTTCGCATTGCGTGGGGATATCGGCTGCCCGCCTCTGTAGATTTCAGACAAGGCGCTCGGGGGTGGATGGCCATTATCCTCATCGAAGTTAAACCGAACCCTGATGGTCCGTGGGAACCGGGCACTTTCAATATTCAAAGCATGATGCTTATCGAAGTTGAATCCAACCCCGATGGTCCTGGTCCGCGGAACCCCTTCATGGAATGCGAAAGGGGGGGTTCAACATCAAGCGAGAAACCATCACCTGCGATCAACCGAAACCGATGAGCATCCTTAACCCGGAATGATCGTGATTCCCTTTACAACCTTCCCGAAGTGAGTCAAAAGCATTTCGCAGAATCGTCCGGCAAGCAGCCCCATGGCATAGGTCGGGTCACTAGCTTGCTTGCTGGCACAGGATTGAAGCACCAACGTTTCCGCGGTCACTTTTTCAATACTCACATATCCTTGATCGATCCATTGACTGCTTTCGTTGGTCGAATGGATGAATTGGTTGTCCGCGTTTCGCTCCCAAGTTTGAATGCCATGCTCTGATTGAATCTTTTCAAGCATAGTTGCGATTTTCTCTGAACCACCTTGACGCGGGATTTCCTTCAACAGGGCGGTTTCCAGCTCCTTTGGCGAAGAGGTAGTCACACAAATCCTCCAGCCATTGGAAATATTCATTTTCGAGACTTCACCGACAATTTTCAAAATGCTCATACTACCTCAACTTAGTTGTTAGGGAAATTGATGATGGAGATTCATGTTGGTTGTTCTTTCGAATGTTGATGGCTGGTTATTTCTGCTTCACAGTTCAATCCGGATAAATAACTTCATTGATAAATACGACCAAGTTCATCCATCAAGTTGGTAGGAAGAGTGGGATAGAAATTATTGGACATCAATGGTTGCCCATTCGTCTTCATGCCTAACAAACCAGTGTTCTGATACTCGGTCAGAGACCCACACCTTTGGATTGAATTTTAGAGGAACTGTCTGCGTAGGCAAATGCTCGGACTTAGTACCCGTGTAAATCATGACGGCAGCGTTTAGGAGGGACTCTACTTGAAAGGCACTTCGTTTGCCGTCAAAGCCCACGGTCGGTTGAATTGAAAAGGATGGCTTTCGTTTGCTGTAATGAATGTTGTATTGCTTAACCGGTGCAGAGTTGATTGCTGCAATGATTTCTGGTTCGAAACTCTTCATGATCTGGTCGTCAGTCAATGGCCATACCGAAAAATTGATAGCCCCGCAATCCTTTCCATTTAGAATCTCATGATGAATTTCATAGGTGTAGGTGGAACCTTCCGCAGTGGTAACGACCAAACGGGACCCCTCAGATGCAGCCTTTGACTTAACTTGAACGATCCTATCTCCTGAGTTGAATTCAACTAAAACGCCTTCGTTGGTCGAGGCAGCATTCACGACTTTTGTAGCCTTTGGGAAGATTAGAGTGGTGAGGGTATCGACTCGGCATGGAAGATATCGGGCCTCCTTTACTGGTGTTTGAGCAATCCCCCAGGATGCCAATAGGAAGAGAGCGAAAAGTCGAGGCAAGGGCATAGTGTTCTCCTAGGGTGGTGAGTGGCGAGCGACCGAATTAATGGGTCCTTCCGGGGTTGTATCAAGCAGGATTCCCGTAACCTTTGCCTGACATCCGTCCAATCCTAGGGATAGTACGGAGTAATCACCCTAGGATTTCTGCAAAACCATGAAATCGTAGACCCCAATTCGAATTCTCTAATCCCTAGTCCGGTGAACGGTATTATTATGCCTCCGAACGGGTATATTTCCACGACTCGACTGATTGAATCGTTTGATTCAATCAGTCGAGTCGTGCTGGGGGTTCCCTCAATGAAATCCCACACTTAGCTGAAAGGCATTATCTCTGGTAGCTCCAGATGGCCACTTTACTACTCGCCTTCCTTCAACAATCCTTTGATGGTGAAGGGCTCAATGTCCAACATCGAGCCATCCGGCAAGACGACGCGTGTGAAGGCGGCACCTGCACCATCCTTCGAGACCATTCCGTAGATGCGGCTTCCCTTTGAAACCACGATTTTGTCGATCGTGGTGACATCCTGGGCCAGAACCGCCACGATGGATTTACCAGGCTTCATGTCGGTAAGACAGCGCATCCAGGACGCATGATTCTCCTGGGTAATTGGGAGTTTCACAAGTCCGGCGGCCTGAGCCAGGATGCCGATCAGTGCCGCAGGGAAAAGGGTGAGGTAATTCATGGTGTCTCCTTTTTGAGGCCAGGGGTGGCCCCATCACGGATCTTGGTGCCGACCATCTTTCTTTGGCAACTACGCCCAAGAGGCAAACCTGGATCGCCCCGGTTTCACCAAGCGTCTGGCTCGGCACCATTGGAAGCATTTGGATTCGCAAACTTGTATGTTCGGAGACTACCGCTCGTAGGGATGCAACAATCCTTCAATGACCAGTGCAAGATCCAGAAAACCCATCGTGATCGCCTCTCACAGCGCGTCTTCATCCAGGCCAAAACAGTCGCTGGCCATGCAGTCCCTGAGAGCTCAGGCCTGGAGCCAGGCATCGCCTTGGCAGACTCCCGTTGTCGCCATCTGGAAGCACTAGGCTCCAGTCCCGATGGTCTCCACGTGCCGTAGCTATGCATCTCGGATTAGGTCGCTCTCCTCAACTCCATTCCGTGACAATCCATTGGTGTAGGACATGACCATGGAATTGGATTCAAGAATGTGGGGAGGCGTATTTTACAAAGAATTGGTCATGTTCGCTGGTGGATATTTCCATGATTGGCCGGAGTTCGGAGCGATCTTGGCAGCATCAGCCGGAGAGCTTGCATCCTCGTAGCGGGTGATGAACGACGCGATATCTGGAATATCAACGAAGGCCATAGATGCTTGCGGTTGACCATGCAGGTGGAAGACTTGTCTTTCGTATGACTTTTCATATGGGGAATAGGCGTTGCTCCCGCCATAGCAACCATTGTTGGCCACAATCACCATTTGGAACATGTGGTAGTGAAGAGCGAGCGCCATCTGGTCGAAGGTATTGACATCCTTGTTGTACGCCAGAATTGCGAAGACATCCGAGTTGCGTCGAAGATCTGTGGCTAATTGGAGGTCGGTGGCGTCGTAACAAACCGAGGCTGTAAGCCACAGTGGGGATTTCTGTTCGGCCCCCGACCACTCATATCCCACAAGCCATTGGCAGGGCCGGAAACCCTGTATGACATCACCTGCCGCATTGTGATTCTTTTCGATTTGCGCGAGATGTTGCTTGCCTTGCCGGACTGTCATCACCTGTAGACCGTGAGATGCGGATTTGACCGGAATGACCCATAGCGCGGAATTGATTAACGGTTGGTCGGCAAATATCTTCTCATAGGCTAACCCAGCCACGATGATGGTCTTGTTGGCACGAGCGAAGGGAACAAGGTGCGTCTTGACGTCATCAGGATGGACCGATAGCTCCGGTAATATCAGCCAATCCAGGCGCCCGCCGCCCGCGCCATTGGGGCAGTGCGTATCACGAAGATCGAGCATCCGCCCCACTGCCGCCAGTGCCGATGACAGATGGTTCCTATGCCGCCTGCGAGTCACTGGATCCGAAAGTGTGAGGTCCGCTTTAAAATCTCTCGCAACTGGAATGACCGTTTGAACCACACATGCTCGGAATTGCCGCTTGTCTGGCCATGGTGCATCCAAAGGCAGCATCAACACGCTGCCTGAGGCTCCTTGTTTGGCGATGATTTCCTTCAGGCGTAGCCCAATATTGGTGAGAGTCTCATCGATGCCACCCCGCACCCATTTGGCCATTTCGGAATCGCGACACCCAGGCCACTGGAGCAAGGCCGATAGTAAGCGCTCGACCCAGTCGGAAATCGGCAACCAGTCGTCTCCAAAAGCTGAACGGCCGTTGTAGAAGCCGTAGAGGCGCTGATACCAGTGGCTTTCGGGTGTCCTGTAAGTGGCTGTGCCCTCCTTCCAGTGGGGCGTGCGCACGGTTTTCGTAAAATCCTGTCGTGCAGACAGGATGAATCGAAGAAGGTACCCGAGATGGAACCGCCACCAATCCTCAGTGGGACACCAGGATGGTGGTGAGTACATCGAACCCAAGGAAGCCACGCGGCTAGGGACGATCTTGATCGAATCCGATTCTGAAAGCCCTTCGATCGGGTTTCGAAGCTCCAGCAGAACATCAGCAGGAGTGATCGCCCCTGCCTCGGGGATTGCAGGCCATTTCGTTAGGAATTTGATTGCAAAGCGAAGAACCCCGATTTCGTTTCGTAATGGACCGTTGTGGTTCGGATCCGCCAGAAGCACAGCCTGACTGAGCGATAGCCGCCCGCCGTCCTCGACAATTCGGCTGAGGCAAAGATCGTCTCGGAGACGGGGAGAAATGGTTTCAGACAGATCCTTACGGGATGCAAGTATTTCGATCCCATAGGAAGGATCACGCTCGGCAATCTGCTGAAGACGCCGTGGGGTCATTTCAGCTCTCACCAATTGGATGGCCGAATCCTTATCGCTGAAGGATCGGCGTGCCAGGATCGCCAGGGTCGCAAAGCTCTCACTCGTCAATCCGGCTTCTTCGCCATCAAGGAAGCGAATCAGCTCTCGGTAGTGGGCGATCTCTGGATTGGTCCCTCTTCGAAGGACAGGGGTTTTCGCCCTGTTGTTGGCCGCAAGGAAGAGGAGGATCTGTTGTTTCAGGTACCAAGGCAGGGTCGAAGACGGCAGGGAAACAAGTCTGACGGCTTCTTCCCATAGGAGCTGTCGAAAGGCGGTGAGATTGATCTCCGCAGGCAGAGATTCACCGTCCTCAACAAACCCGGTTTCGGTCGCCCCGGCGCGAAAAATCTCAGACAGGCAGTACCAGGCAACCCGCCTTGGGGCTCCCCGCCTTCCACCCTTCTTGGTGAACGGGCGGAGAAGACCCAAAACATTCTCAATGACATCGGCTGCGGGCCAAAGATCTAACCCAATGCGAAGAAGGCGGACATTGGATGGATCCTCAACCCAGTTTTCGATGAGTTCCAAAGCGAATGCTCTGGCATCTTCGTCGAGTTCAGCTTGAGTGCGTGGTGCACAAGAACGTCCCCCTGCCCCCTCACTAGCCTCCGTATCCGCCGATCCACCATCACTCAGCGTGTCCATTAGGAGCGGCCTGAGGGAACGGAACGTGCTCCGGAACCTTGCTGCGGCGAACCGCGCGACCGTGGCATCGCCCACATCTGGGACCGGTGATAGCGCCCACCCGCGGTCCTGTATGCCTTCCTTGGAGTATCGCTGTTGCGATCGAATCAACCCTTGGACAGCATCCAGGATTTCTTCACCCCCAATGGCATCGAACCCTCCGGAAATTGCATTCTGAATGCGCGCCATCTTCCGACTTTGGCGAACCAGAGGCCGCTCATCTCCTTTGAACTTTGCAACGAGGGTCTTTTCCTCAGAAGCCACCAGCCCATGGGCACATTTATCCAGCAGTGTCTGTATCCATCCAAGGGCGAGTCGCTTGATCTCAGCAAGATCTCTCTCACCTTCATCCTTCATTACGATCCGGAGATCGTCCACATACCGACAAGCGTCCTCGATGCGCAGGCCGGGTTCGATTTCCTGAAGAAGGGATTCACGCAAGCATTGGTCAAAGTCGAGTAGAACGATATTCGAGAAAAACCCTGCTGCAACCAAGCCCTGGGGAAGGGCAATGCTTGAAAAATCGGGAAGCTCTGCTCGCTTCTTATACTCGGCCACTTCTGTGGCATCTTTCGGGTCCCATGCCCAGTTCAGCAGGCGATGTGCGAGGCTGAAAAAAAGTGGATCGTCACCGTGTCGCGTGAGGGCATTCACTTTTTGAGCCAAGAGATCCGGGCGGACACGGTCGTAGAACTGGCGCAAATCCGAATGAATGACCAAGATGCGTGCCTTGCCATCGACGGCGACAATATGAGCTGATGCCGCCTCTGCAGCCATCTGGGGTCGTGCAAGGAAACTTCGATAGTCTTCGTAGTAGGCGCGATAGAGCTTGCCCGATCCCCATCGATGGCGAAGTTGACTATTGGCGACATCACAGAACAGGCGATTCCCATAGGAGATAACCTGCCTTCTTGCGTCTGCATCGGTGATCGAGCTACGCGGATCGTTCTGAATGGATTCCGTCCGGTCTGCTAGGCACATCATCACCGCCGTGGCGACGACTTGGTCTTTCAGACTTACATGAGCCAGTGGGCGCAGCTTCGATGACGAATTGCTCCTGTCTACGGGCTCCCAGACCTTGGTTTCCTTCGTCACCCGCCACTGCTGACTTTTCGGGGCAGGCACAATTCGCAAAGGATCACTGACCCACTGGTCCGGGGCCTGCAATTGTTCGGCAAGTTCGCCAAGAAACCGTGGCAGATTGACCGTGGCTCGATCGAGCGCAAGCGTATCTGAATACCAGTTGTGGTAACGGATATGCGATGCCGTCTTCTTCCATGCCTGGACGAGGACATATTCCTGACGGAGCAGTTCCAGACTTGGATGGAGGGCGTCAGTCATCATGTGGTCTTCCCTCATTTTCAGGAGCCATGGCCGAGCTTTGAGCCTAGCTTGAGAATGAAGGCAGACACAGGAATTAGGCCTGGTTCATGTCATCGTCTCCCCGCCTGGGCGGAGGATAGAGTAACGCAGGGATGCGACTTGATCGCCAGCCTCGGTTGGGTCAAAGTCGGTTCAGTGTTTTCTGGAACAGTTTTATGGCGCCTACCGGACCACGAACGGCACGAAGACCACGTTCTGCCCGCCCATCATGAAGGCATAGGGGCCGGGGGCAAGCCGGGTCTTGGGACGCACGGACCAGGCGTCACCGTCCTGACTGACATCTACAGGAACGGGCTCATCTGCAGGCTTGAAATCCCGTCCAAGGAAGGTCCCATTGGTGACCTTCGCGGTGGGGGTCCCGTGGTCATCCTGGAGTCTCATCAGCACGAGGTCCGAAGGCTTCCGGCGCAGCAGGAAGTGAGTCGTTTCCTCGAAGCGGAAGGTTTCAATGTCGTTGGGTCTCGTTGCCCTGATGAGGGCCGTGGATCGGGACTTCAGCGCCGTAAGGATGTCCGCCACCCCAAGGCCCAACGCGAGCGGCGAGGATTTGAGGAACAGGTCGTTCCCGGCGGCGGCCGCGCCGAACATTCCGGAGGCCCCTGCCCCGGCAGCTTCGGGCGGCGCGTTCACGATTTCGGTTTCCATCGGCGCAAGCATCGCCCGGGCATCCAGACCGACCTGGATCCTGGATCTCCAGTTGTCAAGGATCCGATTCCAGATCTCCTTGCGGAAGTCTTCAGAACGGAACTTGGCGGCCATCTCGGTCTCGATCTTCTTCCGCATCCCCTCGAATTGGGACTTGAACATCGGATTATTGGCCATGGGATGAGCGGCCATCGCACCCATGGCCTGATCAGCGATGGATCCCATGGGGGGCAGGGGAGCGGGTGGGGGCGCAGCCAACCTGCCCACGATTCTGGAATCCAGGCCGGCCTTGGTCATGCGGTCCTGGGCCTCCTGAGACAGGCCAAGGGGCTTGGCGGTCGCCAGCGCCCGCAGGACACCCTTGTCGAGACCCGCCGTGGAAAGTGTGAGCACGCCCGCCTCATCCCAGGTGAATCCGGCCAGCATCCTCTGGAACAGGGACCCATCCGGGGCCTTCCCCTCGGCGAGTCGATCCGCGATCCAGCGTCCGGTCAAGGCTCCGAACGCGAGATTGGCGTCCCCTTCCTGATGCAGCTTCAGGATGTCCGCGGGAGTGGCTGGGACTGCGGGTGAAGCCGGCCGAAAGATGCCAGCGGCGTGCGCCACGAGTGGCGCCTCAGGTGGGAGGGACGGTCCCGCCGCGAAGACTGCCGCGGAGAGGGAGAAGAGAAGTAGGGAACGGAAACGCATGCGCACTCCTGCAAGGTCGGACAGGCTGGACTCTGGGCCGTGGCTACCGCAAGGGGATGAGATCGATCTTTCCCCTGAGCGGCCTGATCCTATCCACCATGGCGTTTAAACAGTTTTCGCCATCCTTGCTTACGAGCACCGAATTGGTCGTCCAGAAAGGCGGATAGAACCACACCACTTTCCCAGTCCCGGCGTAGGCCTTCTCTGCCTCACGACTGAACGAACCTTCCTCATCTGACCGGGTCCAGAGATTCCGCTTGATGTTGGCCTTGTAGGCTTCGGCGATATCCGGAAGGGTGACGCCGCGATTCAGCTCGAATTCCATGGCGCTTCGCAACTGTTCCGCGCTGTCCCCGTCCTGAGCGTAGTTGATGAAGGCCGGTCCGGTTCCCACCTGGATGCGATCACCCATGATCTCAAACTGCTCGAAGACATGTTCGTCAGTCTTCAGGGGCTTGGCGCCTATGAATTTCTGGCTTCCGGACGTGTTGTTGAAGAGGGTGGCATTGAAGGGTTGGGTGTCCAAGGACCTGGCGATCCAGCGATCCTTGAAACGGATCCCCCTGAAGGCGATGACATAGGTGGAACCTGGGAACTTCATCAGTCCCTGCAGCTCGTTTCGTCCATAGGCCAACGTGATGACGGCTGAATGGAAATAGGGCACCACCTTTTCTTCGGGACGACCATACGATCGGGTCACCGCCGCACGCTCAAAGGCCCACGCCTTGAATTCGACGGGCGTGAAGGACTCATCCGCGTTGTTGATCGTCAGCGTCTCATTGTCGAACCCGAAGACCCACCCTTCCCCGACCTTCTCACCATCGGTCCAGGTCCTGCCGCCATCCTTCGAGGCCTGCGGCGCCTTCTTGGCCAGACGCAGCAGCGCCAGGGTCCGGTAGTCCTTCCCGTTGGCCAGGAAGTCGGCGCCCTGGACCTGGAATCCGTTCAGGGCCAGGCCATCCACCAGGAGCGCCTTCGGGTCCACGGGTCGTTCCCATGATCCGGGCGCCGGCTTTTCGATCTTCTTGAAGGAAACGTCGTGGAAGACCAGGGTCGGTTTCCCGCCCGTGGTCTTCCAGGTGGCGAGACTGCGCGGCGTGATCCCGAAATCGGGCAGGTTCTTATCGAGAACCTTGATGGCCGGGCCTTTCGGGGCTGAACCGGCAGACTTCTTCCTCGCTGGTGTCGGCCTCGTCGTGTCCACGAGCTGCGCCCGCAGGATGGCCCCGCCAGCGACCAGGATCAGGATGGATGCGGTCATTTGCTTGAGCATGGTCATTCTCCCTTGAAGGCCAGCCAGCCTTCGGTTTTGGCGAGGCCGCCATTGGAGTCCTGGAAGGCCACCACGGAATAGGTCGCCAGGGTGGATTTGGTGTCCTGCTTGCCCCGCGCCAACCAGAAGGCTGACGTCCCGTTGAAGGCAGTGTTCCTTTCGATCACGTCCTTGGTGCGCGCCCTCCCCAGCGCATCCACCAGGGTCCAAAAGGGACTATCGGATGGGATGTTTGTGGCATGTCTTAGACGGTAGGTAATGAACCAGGCCTTGGCATAGCCGTTGTCCTTCCGGACGCGGTCAACGTTGGTCCCGAAGGCCGTCGCTTTGCGCTTTCTGGTCTCCTGATCTACGGCCTCCAGCTTGGATACGGTGGACTTGGCGTCCTTGTCTCCAAACAGGTAGAGCAGAGCCTCAGCGCCCAGCTTGTCCTGGCCTGGGTTCGCCGTGTTCACCATCCTCTCAAAGCCCTCGTGGGGGGTCGTGGCCGATTCGATGATGGCCTCCTTCCGGTAATCCGGGCGGATGCGCACCACATCCCCCTCCCGCGTGACGGAAAGCCCAGGAAGGCCAGGATCCTGGATGTCCGCCAACACGTAACGCGTGGTCGCAAGGTACCGCGTGCCACCCTTGGAAGCCTCGATCCGGAAGCCCATTTGATTTCCTAGCGTCTCCATGACCTTGTGTAGATCAGTCCCCTGCGCCCCGACTAAGGCTCGTTCCTCAAGCGCCCTGCCAAGGTGGACGACGATCTCCGGTGCCAGTGATCCTTCCCGGTCCTTCCGGACCAGGTCCAGAAAGCCTTCACTGGGGTGGGAATCGCAGCCCAGCAGGAAGAAGAGAGCCACCATGGCCAGCAAAGCGGGTTGCGCATGCTTCATCGGAGATCCTTGTGATAGGTGAGTTTTGAATTGGGTCTAGTAGATTTTTGTTCATTTTATTACTACTTGAAATTATCCTTTTTGCTATGTGCCACGAGCATGAAGTCCCGCGTATGCATCATCGACCAAAGGAAAGGTAATATGCGATCTTCACATCGATGGCCACCAATGGTCGTGCAAGAAAGTGTCGATCCCGATCCTTGGAGCATCGGGTGATGCTGACATGGGATGCTAGTAGCTTTCAACGTTGGTAAATAACTATTTGTTTATTTGTTGACGCCACTCCGGTTTGGAGAGGATTCCCCCGTAGGCCAAGGGGGAAGCATGGCGAGAAGGAAACGGCAGGAGGACTGGATCCCGATCACGGCCCGCGTCTCGGTGGATTCAGCACGCCGGCTTCGAGTGACGGCCGCCCGGAAGGGTATCCCCGCCGGTCAGGTGTTGGACGAGCTGATCCAGGCAGCCCTGGAACCGGATGGCCCGCACACGAGTGGGGGCAAGCGCCCGTCCCCTCACACCCAATCCGCCGATTCCTGGACCTCTGAAAAGCTCGGTCGGGCATTGAGGGAGCTTGAGATGAGCCAATCGGAATTCGCCCGCCAGCTTGGGGTGGCCCAAAAGACCGTGAACAACTGGATTCTCAGTGGCAAGATCCCATCGACAAGGCAACCTGAGCTTGATCGCCTTATGGAGAGGCTTCTCAAGCGGAAGCCCCGCTGACCGGTCAACCAAGGTTCCATCGCCCTCTGTGTCGCAAGGCCAGGATTACCTGCTCCTGCCAGGAGAATATTTCCCTCCTCCCCTGAGGAATTTCGCTCTCTATGCTTTCCAGCCTGCGACGAACTGGGAGGCAAGCATGCAGGAACCAGAAGATCTCTGTCCGCCCTTCATCAGACGGGATTCCGCCCAACAGGAATTCCAGATCCGGCAGATGGCGGCCGCCATCTGCGAAGTCGAATGGGGCGGGCTTTTCGGGAACGGTACCTGCCCATGTTGCGGATCCAAGCGCTCCCATGGCCACGCAGGTGCCTGCCCTGTCCGTCTAGCCCTGCTTCCAGACCAGGGGGTGGGGACCCTGAAGGAATCCCTGGCAACCAGCATTCAGGCCATCATTTCGCATCGCCATGCGCTCGAAGCGATGGTCGCGACCGCTGTCCGTGAGTTGGATGACCTGGACATGACCCTCACGAACATCCAGGACTTCCTTCACCTCCTGTAGGAGAGACCAATGGCTGCCGTTGATCCAGCGCCCGAAAAGCGTGTGTCCAAATCAGTCCCCATGTCGATGGGATTCCGGATTCTGCAAGCCACCCTCCATAGCCTAGAATGGGTTGGCCCTCCAGGGGAGGAATCCTGCCTAGCCTGTGGTTCAGGCCGAAGGCTGGGACATCACATAGGGTGTCTCGTGGGAAGTGCCATTCCGGCACGGATGGGACTTGATGCGATGGATGGGGCGATCGGGGAAGGGGTCTTTCTGACCGCGCACCAGCGGCACTCACTTCTTGGATGCATACGGGCAGTGACCAGGAAGCTGGACGGACTTCGGTGCAGAGTCGCGCGAATCGAAGAATTTCTGCCACGGGCCTGATGATCCTCAGGCTTTGTTCCTTCTGGAAATCGGTGCGTTGCTTCCACTAGCCGAGAAACGAGCGCTGGTGGGGGAATGATACGCCCAGCCGGCTAGTCCCTGCCCCCCCACCAAACCAACCGCCTGCACCACACGAAAGGTGGCGTTCATGAGCACGATGGAAAAGGTCCGAAAGCGCCTTAGCTTGATCCCCCTCGACCAGCCATTCGCGACTGGCATGTTGGCCGCCTGCGGAGAGGGGAAGGAATTGATTCGCACGTTGCGTAAGCTCACCAAGTCGGGAGAAATCTTGCGGGTCGCCCGTGGCGTCTACGTTAAGCCAAGGCAGAATCCGATTCTTGGCATCGTTCGCCCCGATGCCTTGAAGGTCGCCCAAACGCTCGCTGAAGAGGAAGGCGCGAGAATTGCTGTCCATGGGGCCGACTGGGCCCTGAGATTCGGACTGATCAGCCAGGTAATTACCAGCCCGACCTTCCTGACGGATGGCCGGACCCGGCGCGTTCGCCTCGGCAAGACTAGGCTCACCCTCCGGCATACCTCCCTAGAGGAGATGCGACTCTCCGAGACCCAGGCCGGCAGGGCCATCCTTGCCCTGAGATGGATGGGCCAGCCCGCCGCACCTCAAGCGGCCGTATGTAAGGTCTTGCTGCAACTTCCCGAAACCGAATTTGCCAGGTTCCTTTGCCTAACCCTGTCCGCGAAGGGCTGGATCACCAAGGCCCTAGAGGCTCTCATCAAGCCAGAGGGCAAAAACGCATGATCCCTAATCCAATTCGACATAGGATTGAAATAGTTGCTTTTTATAGCTTGTACTTGCCGATGGCATCTTTGCCGGTCAAGGGACAATTGCTTTGATCTTCCCAATTTGAAACCGCAATAGAGGCCAGATTCAATCAAAGTTGATTTCACAGCCAATCATTAGCCGCACATCCGAAAATTGAGGGTGTGACCCCTCGTTCAGTACTCTAAAGCCCATACCATTACATTCATCCATTATTTCTAAGTCGGCTCGCCTACCATCGATGCCCTAACCGTTCGGGGGTGAAAACACGACCGTTTGGCGGTATTTAGGGTTCCATATCTCGATTCGTGCTTTTATTGACACGCCACTTCCATGGAGCAATTATGTCCAAATTCGCCTATCCTTTCTTACAAGGTTTAATCCTAGTTGCGTGTACTTGCGTATCGCCGACGCTCATCCAGGCCCAAACGGTTACAAATGTACCCATGCAGGAGAGATATACCGTCGAACTCCTATATACGAGTTCGTTGCGCACTGATGGTTCAGCCGAAGTCGTCCTTTCAATTGCAGGGCAAAATGGAATCGATATCGACCAAGAACGATCGTCAACAGATAGGACAATCATTTCAAGGACGGTAATTTCTCCAGTGGCATCGGCTAGTCTGACCCACCTTAGTCAAACACGACTGATTTTAGAAAGGGATCCGGCTTCACACTCCGTAGTGTTAGTCCTTCACCTTCATGCAGTGCCTAGGCGGAGTGTTCGCCTGATTGTTCCAAATGAATCTACCTCTCGAACTGGAGCAATTTCCATGGGTATCATTCAACAGAAGGATCCGGGCGATGGATCTGGTGGTAGCGGCGGCGGCGAGGGGTGTTATCCCATCACCTACACTAGTGATCGCTGCGGCACGATTTCTTCTTGCTGCCCGACAACATCTGTAAGTATCGACGGGATTAATTGCACCATTACTTGTAACTAATTTGGTAGTCGTAGTCGGCCTTGAGAAAGCCCCTTCACGAATTAGGCTGCACCATCCTGCGACGCAAGGTTTCGCGGCCGAGGATTAAGCGCGACCAGCAACCAGCCCTAAGGAAGACAAAATGACGCATGAGGTGGGCGAGGATCAACTTCATGTTGTGCCCTGCGGCGCAGAGCACGGCGTTCTGAGCATGAGATGTTGCGAGGGGACCGAATCAATTGTATCAGTCCCTCGGTCCAAAGAGAACCGGTCTCCTACCACATACACTTCACTGGTTTTATCCCAATTCTCGCAGCGGAGGTTGCATTGGCCTACCCCCGCTCCCTCTCGATGCCAATTATCAGACGCGTCCTCTAGCTACATAAGACGAACGGTTAAGCCTGATTAATCGAACATGGAGCCCTAGTTTGGGCCGTTAGCATTCGAATTTTTCGGTTGGGTGGCTCGATCTCAACCCCCTTCTGGTTCCAAATACTGAATGGGATCAACTGGTATAAAATTGTCAATATAATAAAGGCAGCCAACAGGAGGTTGAAAGGTGATTCCAGATTTCCCGGTGATCTACCTAACCGGCGCGCCTGCATCTGGGAAGACCTCGGTCGCTGCACGGCTGGGGGAAATGATCCCTTCGCTTCATATATTTAGCTACGGCGCTGAACTGACGCGGTACCTCCAACGCCAGGGAAGGGATTTACCCTCCCAGGAGGTGCTTAGGGAACGCTCTGGTGGGATAGCCACGGAGGAGGACATTGATGCCTTGGATGCGGAACTGATCGCCTTGGTGGCCAGGGAACGAAGCCATCGCCCCATCCTGGTCGATTCTCACGCAGTCACCAAGGAATCCTATGGTTTCCGAGTGACTCCGTTCCCGATGGACCGCTTCAAGGCACTGCTGCCGACGAGAATTGTCGTCCTTTACGCCTCGCCTGAAGTGACCCAAAAACGGATTCGCAACAATCCCGGTGGACGTCCGATGGTCACAACCTTTGAATCGGGGATCCACACTGGTTTGCAAGCATCTGTGGCCATCATCTATGCCATTGGTGCCGGGATCCCAATCCATTTTCTCGACTCGGCACAAAGCCTTGAAGTGCTATCGGCATGGATAGGGGATCGGATCTCACCGCAGTCATAATTTTCCCCACCTCGTCAGGAAACGATCAACTCGAACCGCGGAGTGATGACATGGATTCGTTCGACTTGAGATCAGCGGTAAACGCCATCTCTGATGTCATGCAGAATCGGCCGCTTCCCCTTCGTCAGTTTGATCAGATCTACATGAAGGCTGGAGACATGGTCGCCCAGGCCGTATTCATGGCAAAGCGATTCGATAAAATGCGGGTCGTTTTCATTGGCGATGGCGACAGCATCGCTCTGAGCGCCTTGCATCTCAGAAACCTAGGGCAAATTGATTTTGGCCCAGAGCACATACTTCTCCTGGACTTTGATGAGCGAATCGTCAATGCCGCGACCTATTTTGCTGACCATTTCAAATTCTCTGAACAGATCGAGGCTCGCCTCTACAACGTGTTCGATCCCATGCCGGACGACGTATTCCATTCATGGGATGCATTCTACACAAACCCACCTTGGGGGAAGTTCAATGGGGGTGAGAGTGTCCGGGTATTCATGGAGCGCGGAATCGAGGCAGTAAGGGAACAGGCATCGGGCATGTTGGTGATCGCCGATTCACATGATATCCCATGGACCCAGGATGTCCTAAGGGACTCCCAGAGGCTTGCCAATGACCACGGCTTTCTCGTAAGTGAGATGATTCCGGAGCAGCACTTCTACCATCTGGACGATGCGCCCGACTTGAAATCATGTGCCTGCGTATTTAGACGAGCCATGCCTCAAATTTGGGGAACGGCGAGTCTCCCATTACCTGATGAGAGAAGGCTAAACTTCTATGGCCGTGAAAATCCATTGAGGTTCAAATATGTACGCGAACTGCCCGACCTGAATCGTGGGAGGGCACCCGAATCAACCTATGCCCTTGAACTACTGTGAGGCTCCTATGGCTTTCGATCATATTGTTCCTGGGCAGCCCCTATTGTTCATGAAAGTTGGTGTCCATGCGAGGGAACCCCTCGACCAAATCATCGTCCGTAAGCACCAGGAGTTCGTCGAATCAGGCGCAATTTTTTGGGGGTACGGTGGCAACACCTGCCACCCCTTAACCATGGTCCAGCCATTTGCAAAACAGCAATTGGTTCTTGGGCGTGAAGTAGTCTTGGTGATGGAGGAGATCAAGTCCAATCACTTCGCCGAACCAAAGGAGGCAGAAGAGTACTCAGATGACGGTGTGACTTGGAAACGGGTTCCGAGCGGGATTCATGTGCTTGGGTCCAGGTACGCTCTCGTCTTAGAGGATCTTCAAATTGAAGGGTTTGACCTGAACCTCCGGCAAGCCAGGGTCTCCGTTGGTCCAACCAGGGGCAGGGGTGCTCACGACTACATCAAGGGGCGCGTTGACAAAGGTTGTCTTGAGGTTGACCCCACTCAGATGAATGGAGCCCCCCAGGCTAGCGATATACACCGCATCAGCCTCCTTGCGAAGCTCCAGCCTCCCTTCGCCGTCTTCCTTCGGTAGTCGGGGGTTCTTCGTAAGCGAAAACAACTGATTCAGGGGCTGGCCTTGCAGGCCCAGCAAGGTGGAACGCGTGGTGAACTAATGGGCACCCTCGTCACTGTGATGGCCAGTTGGCCCGAGGTAAGCCCAAAATGCGAGGGGACGACTTGGGGAATATTAATTTCTAACAGCAGCATAGGGCTACGGAGTCGCCAACAACGGAGAATTCATGGGAATTCCATCCCCACGCAAATTGTTCTGGGTAATCCAAATCCGGGGAGCCTATGTCTGATTTGAAGGTGTTCGAATATCACAACCGAGTGGATGTCCAACACCCATTCTGACCGAAAAGCAGGCAATGAACGCCTCAAGGCACATTTCTGTTGGGGAGCTCCACTGGGTAGCCCTGGAAAGGATCCCCCGGGCATGGTTGGAGAAGGTGTCCAGCGGGGTGCTCATGATCAAGATGGAGACCTACCGACCCAGTCGGTACTGACTACACCCCATTCGATATCGCGTTATGCACGACCGGTCCATGTATCCCGAAAATCCGGATCGTCCGAACGCGGTCGCTGGGCCTTTCCCAGTTCATTCATTTCAACCAGGACGGGATGGGGGTGGCCCACTCTAAGAGGATCGCCTGTCGAGAAGGCAGGCTTGGGAGTTCACGCAACAGTCCGCCAAGGTTGCCTTCACTAGTCGGCCCTGAACAAGTCGCATATTCAGGTATGACAACAATTTAAGGGAACTTTCGGCATATCTGGTACACCAGAAAGGAAGGGGAGACCCCCGTATTTCTGGTGTACGAATGAAGCCACAGCCGAGGCGGACGACGAAGGATCAGCCGGTGATCGGGTGGGAATTGGACTTGGCATTGTACCCGAACCACGAACTGGTGAGGCTGGCGTCGAAGATCCCGTGGGACGACCTGGCGCAGGAATTCGGTCGTCTCTATGTGCCGGATCTGGGTCGTCCAGGGATCCCCATTCGCCTGATGGCTGGTCTGCACCTGCTCAAGCACACCTATGGCCTGTCGGATGAGGACGTGGTGAAGGGGTGGGTCGAGAACCCTTACTGGCAGCACTTCTGCGGAGAGGTGATGTTCCAGCACCACTTCCCGATCCACCCTTCGCAGATGACGCGCTGGCGGAGGCGCATCGGCGAAAAGGGTGTGGAGAAACTTCTGGAAGCCACGATCACGGCAGGGAAGGCCACAGGGACCATCACGGAGCGCAGTTTCGAGAAGGTCATCGTGGATACGACCGTCCAGCCCAAGGCGGTGCAGCATCCGACGGACGCGCGCCTGTATCGGAAGGTCCACGCAGCCATGCTGCACATCGCCGGTCTAGAGGGGATCAAGCTGCGACAGAACTACCGGAACCTCATGGATTGGGGCTTCCGCAAGCATGGCGGCCACGCGAAGGCCAAGCAGTTCAAGAGGGCGAAGAGGGTTCTGAAGAGCCTGAAGACGATGGCGGGCAGGGTGATGCGTGACGTCGAGCGGAAGATCGACGACGCATGCTTCCAGAAGCACAGGGGCACGCTGATCCTGTCCCACCTCATCCTCACGCAGAAGCGCTCGACCAAAGGCAAGGTCTACAGCCTGCACGCACCCGAGGTCGAATGCATCGCCAAGGGGAAGGCGCACAAGCCCTACGAATTCGGCGTGAAGGCAAGCCTCGCAGTGACGCACAAGGAAGGCTTCGTTGTGGGCGCCATGAGCTGCCCATAGAACCCGTACGACGGCCACACGCTCGAGCGTCAACTGGGGCAGGTTGAACAACTCACAGGCCGAATGCCAGCCACGACCTTCGTGGACAAGGGGTACAAGGGCCACGGCGTGGATCCTGGCCGAACCGCGGTCCTCATAAGCGGCACCCGAAGGCTCAGCAAAATGCTCAAACGGGACCTACGACGACGAGCCCCCATCGAACCAGAACTGGGCCACATGAAATCAGACGAACTTCTCGGGCGGAACTTCCTCAAGGGAGTCGTCGGAGACGCCCAGAACGTCATCCTCAGCGGCGCTGGCCACAACATGAGGAAGATCCTGGCCCACCTCATGGCCCTTTTGCGCCTTTTTATGGGCGAGCCCAGGAAGGCCATCGAGACCCTCGTCACCTTGCTCGAAGCCGAGGCGGCCCCTCAGCAGGCCCTCGTGGCGGCCTAATCGCCAGCATAGGGTTTTTCAGGACCGACTTCACTAAGCTCTTGACCACATGAATATGTGATGGATGCGGGGACAATCCCTACGGTGTGAGTTCCCGGAGCCTCTTTCGCCATATGAGGAAGCCCCTTCTACGCCGAAAATGGACGGGCGAGTGAGTCACCCGTGAGCAACAGAAATGCCTATCCCTGCTTTATTTAGAAAAAACCCATGAAAAGTCATGGAACAGACTGGGGCGGCGATGATGAGTCGTGCTCGCGAATGGAAGGGAACGGGGCGAGCAAATCGCCGGTAGCGTGCCTTAGATCCTGATAATACGAATACAGTGCCTCCCATACCTGGGGTTCAGGTCGCACCCCAGGATGGCCACTGAACGCGATAGTAATTGCAGTGTCCGCGATCGGGCGACAGGCCAAAACCCTCTGACCAACAATCTCAACATCAGACTGCAGAATAAGTTCGCCAATTACCTGCTCAAGGCATTTCACCCTACCTGCCAGCAGCAAAGCCACGCTCCTTGCTGCTGGAGTTGCCGCCAAGGCGACAAGAGAGCGTTTATCCCCCATGTAGGTGATGGCATCTGCATCCACGGATGAGATGGCGAAAATCTGGACCTCGCCAACATCGATCTCTGGGATGCCGGCGAGTAATTCAAGTGTGCTGGCCTTTGGTATGGCGCGGAGGGTATTTGCTGAGGAGCAGAAATTCCTAATCCGCTCCGCTGAAGCCTGGTCGCATCCAGTCCGCTTCATCCGGGCTGGCCTGCCACATAGTGCGGGAATGCATGTTGAAAGGTAATAAATTCGTTTGCCGTCGCCCCCAAGCAGAGTTGTAAGTTCACTCAATAAGTCCCACCGGGCTAATTTCAGGATCACGTCATTGTCGATGATCGCGATCATTCTGCTGTATCTCCAAGCCCGTAGATGGAATCCATCCCGGTAACCTTTAGGAGATACTCCGCCGACGATTCTGGCAGCCAGCCAAGATCGAGGTGGTCGAGAAGGAATTGATTAATCTTCCGTGGTGCGTATCCTTTGTCGATTTGTCGGAGTGCGGCCTGTGCCACGGCCCAAGCACTGTTGTGGTGGCCATAATTGAGAATGATATGCCCTGCATCTACCCCATGTGCTCTCTGGTAGCTCAATGCGGCATTCGCCAATTGGCTTGCATTTGCCGAGACATCCGAGGTATAGATGACGCCATGATCGCCGTTTAGGGCAGCGATTGAAAACTCATCTGCCGCGACCTCTTCAAGGTCAGCTTCACCCATGAGGTAAGACTCCTCACCAAGCGTACAGTCCACCAGGACTTCATCGCCCTCCACATGCCCTAGCGCACAATGGGCAAGTTCATGGGCAACGATGAACAGGTGCCACGCCTCATACGTGGATCGCTTGCAAAGGACAACAACTGGTCGGTCATCGATCCTCAGCACCAGTCCGTCCATTTTCTTCAGACCATCAGGCATTTCTGAAACATGGATCGTAGGGATCCCGTGGGACCATAAGTAGTCGATCATGGCCATCAACGAAACACGCTTCGGATGCTTAGCGAGGACCTCTCGACGAACCACCAACGGATCGGTTGGAAGGGGGACGAAATCGGTGCTCACACAGGCAACGACCATTTTCGATATCGAATGGATGATCGATGTCGCCTGGGCTAATTCTCCTTCGCCAATTCTCCTTGAGCGCTTGTACTTTGCGCCTCCGGGCAATTCGAATGTGACAAGTGGTCTGTCTTGCAGGAGATTTGAGAGCTTTAGCCCAAACATCCTCGACAGGCTGATGTCCAGTTCGATCCGCGCGGCTTGATCATCAAGCAACTCATCAGTCCACCAATCCGGGAGCATTTTCCGAATATGGGACCTGGAGAGTCCTGCCCCATGAAGGGCCTGGAATAGCTGGTCGTGGGGATCCTTCAGGGGCATCTCGTCATCACCCTCCTCAAAACTAACCGGCCTACCCTTGATCAACCCTACCGGGACTAGCGGCGAGGTGACAGTAGATTCAAATCTCTGATAAGCCTCGCCAACGCCTTTGCATGACCTGGAGTGCCATCCCAAACATCCCTCAAGGCGGACATCAGTTCGAAGCTGCTACTGGGGTCCGGAGTGGATGCAGGGGCTTGGAGATCAATCGAAATTTTTGCATAAACGCATAATTTTCTCAACCCGCTCGATATCCGTAGTCGGTTTTTCCCACTTCGTATCCTGCTGATGGTAGATTGGTGAACTCCCGCAATCCTAGCGATTTCGGTTTGCTTGTCCGGATGCTGGTGAAGGAACCTGCCCAGTTCCTGGATGATTTCTTCTGGGGGTCTTGTGCGGGTAACCATTGGTTGATATACTATTGCATTAATGCATCTGAGGTCAAGCCTATGCTCGGCACATCTGAAGCCCCAGCCTACGAGCCGTTTGCCCATTTGCATTGCCATAGCAAAGCGCATCGAGACGATGTCCCCGGGCTGTTCTGCTGGACCAAAATGGGCGTCGAAGCCGGTCAGGATCTTGGGACGATTCTTCGTCGCAAGGAGCTGGAGCGTCAGGTTGGCGATGGTGTGTTCGTTTGGGGCATCGGGAATTCCGTTGGTCCGACCATACGGGAAGTCATTCCCGGGAATCGCAATGTTCCTATTTTGTTCTCACCTATTCAGTCGAAGCCGCGTGCGGTCGATTCAAAGCCATCCGTCCTGATTCTCTGGCTCAGTTACATCGACGATCGAGGGGTGCGGCACGAGTTGCCCCACCATGCCCTAGTGACCAGTCGTGGGGACGACCAGTTTGCCGGGATGCAAAAGCGGCATTACGCGTTGCTCTGTCATAGCAATCGAAGCCTTCTCGATAATGACACTCACGAGGTGGATTTCAACGAGCTCTGCAATGCCTCCACCAACAAGGGGCTCGGGTTTTCTCAGGTGACCGCGCTGGTTCGCCGCATTCCAAAGCTCGGGGTTCTGCCCAAAGGCACTGGCAAGAAATATCCAGTTCCTTTCCAAGCGGAATTGTTCTCACCCTACTGTGTGCGGTTGGCAGATGGTGTCGTCATGCCTGCGAATCTTGCTGATGAGATAGCAGGAATCGCCCGAGACGCAAGTGCCACTGAATGGTCCAATTTTGTTCATGATTTACGTTTATCTGCGCTTCGCCAGAGTGGTCGGTCCATGCCCCTTTTCAGTATGGGGTTTGCTGCATTCTAACGCCTGCCGAAGATCGACCATCACTGACTCAATTTCCGCTCAGTGGTGGCCTTTCATAGAAAGGCCACCTTCGTGTTAATCCTTTTGCCACTTAAATACATGAAATAAGGGCGGTAGTCGTTTTGGTTTCCGCCTTCCAGGTATTGAACCACTTAGGCTAGGGGCCCTGGGGCTGCGCAAACGCCCGGACAGCGAAGATCTACCATCATTGGGTGTTCCGCCTTAGATCTCTTGCGAAGAGGGCACCGATTAGCCTTGATGAAGCGGGCCGGGCTCGGCAGGCTTTCCTGACCGACGACCCAGCCAAGGAACCCTCCTTCTCATGAAGGTCGTCTGCATCAGCGACACCCACAACCAGCACAAGGACATCAGTGTGCCGGCCGGGGATGTCCTCATCCATGCCGGGGACGGCACCGGGACGGGGACTTCCGCGAAATCGCGGCTTTTCTGTACTGGCTGGATTCCCTGCCACATCCCCATAAGATCCTGATCGCGGGCAACCACGATTGGGCCTTCCAGCAGGATCCCGGCATTGCGGGGCTACTTCTTAAGGATCATCCGGGGATCACCTACCTGCAGGACAGCGGGTGCGATATTGGTGGATTCAAGGTGTGGGGTTCACCCTGGCAGCCAACGTTTATGTCCTGGGCTATCAACCTCCCCCGGAGTAGAATGCTTCGGGAAAAATGGAACCAGATCCCCATCGATACGGACATCCTGGTTACCCATGGGCCTCCTTTAGGGATCCTGGACCAGGGCCTACTTGTGTCCATAGGCGGTTGGGATCCCGACTGTGGAGACCCCGATCACCTCGGCTGTGAGGAATTGCTCATCCGGGTGAAGACGATCCATCCCAGCCTGCATGTGATCGGTCACAGCCACGGGGGCTACGGCGTCCACAAGGATAAACGCACCACCCATGTGAACGCATGCATCTGCGATGAGGACTACCGTCCCGTAATCACCCCCATCGCCCTGGATCTCAAGAAACCAAAGCGCCCATAGTGATGCGCCAAGAAGCGATTCGGATCTTCGGTGAAGCCCTGCCGACGCTGAAGGGCATTCCGGGGGAATGTACCAAGCCAAGCTTCCCAGCAGGCCCCGTCAGGTCCGTTCTGTCGTGAAGACCCTCTCTTGGCAGGCTAGGACCGGGAATCCTGAGAAGAACTGAAATGAACAAAATCATCTGTTTTGCTCATGAACACAAAATATAGCCGATGCTTCAGTTGGCTTCCAAAGTGGCGAGAGCGAACCCCAGCAGATCCTGCGCTGCGGTCGGTGGACAGGTGATTAGCAACGGGATTCCTAGAAATACACAGACCTTTTCCCCGTGAATGAATTCCCTTTCCTGAAGACTGGCAATCAGCGTCTCGTCATAGATGCGGCCATCCCTTTCCTTCATGCGCTTGGCGATTGCTGCCGGGTCATCTCGAATGAGGACCGCCGAAATCGGCGAAATGCCCTCGAATGTCTCCAGGGGGATGTCACTAATCAGCCCGTTGGATGTCAAAAGGGCAAAGTGGCCATCCAGCAGGTAACGGTGGCCAGGAAGCAGGACTCTGGCCAAGGCCCGCACAAGCACATCCTGGTTCCGGTCCACGGATTCGACCCGCTTATCCACGGTGATCGGTAACTTGCATTCCGTCCGAATCAGCTCTCCCGCAACAAGGTGTTCCCCATCTACCTGGGAACAGACCTTGGCGCACAGCGTGGACTTCCCAACTCCATGGACACCACCCACCAGAAGAATTCTCGACCCCCCGAGAGACATCCGCCCTGTCATCGATGATTCCTCAGTTCCCATTCCAGCGCGTCAAGTTCGCCATCTGTGAGATAGCGGAAGGATTGCGGGATGTGGCAAGTCGAGAACATAGACATGGGTTTTTTTGGGTTCTGGAGCCTCGTGACTTTCCCCAAACGGATTCCGTACCCTTGCGGTTTGCCCCGAAGGTACCCCCGCAATTCCTGGCGGGTGAGCCCTCCGCCGTGTTCCTTTGCCAATTCCCACAAACCTGTCACCGATTCCCGATGTACCTCGGCGATGGACGCCACGGCCATGATCCGCATCACGGGCGCGGTTGCGTAGATCACTATGCGGTCCACGGGCTCCTTGGCCCAGGAACGCCGAAATTCGATCCGTTTTTCGCCATTGAGGATCAAATCAACGAATCTGGGGTGAATGGAGATCAGCAGGGTTCTAGGCAAGGCTCGCTTCCATCAGTCTTTGGTATTTCTCGTGTGAAATTTGCGTGATGCTCTGGGGCGGACCTTTCAACACTGATTCACGTAGTAGGCGGGGAAAGGGAACATTTCGGCGGAAGTGTTGGACAAGCCTGAAAAGCATCACCTTGGTCGGCCTGTCCGCCATCCCCTGGATCTCATCCATGGAGTATACGGTCCGCCGCCGGACCAGTCCGATGATGGCTTCGGCTTCTTCTAGCGTCTCGAATCGCTCGACCACCCCCAGACTGGTGACTGCCTTGTGGTCCCCTGACCGATAAAAGAAGACCAGATCCCCAGGGCGAACCTGATTTGTGGTTCCATGGCACAGGTAAGCCAGTTTAATGGCGTTGCCAACGGCTATTTCCTGGGGGATTTCGAAAAGAGGTGTCGGGTCGCCGGTGCGGTGGTAATCGGGGAACAGGACCTGATGGAACCTGGGGACGACCGGCACAATGAACTTTCGGATACCTTCGCCATCCATATTGTGGGGGAAGAACGCCCGGTGATAGGACACAGGATCGGGCCAAGGGGGCGGGGCGGTTGAGGGATGGCGCTTCACATAGACCGCATCACGACCATGGTTCCCGATACACCCGAACCCGAAATCCTCAAGTAGTTCAATGAGACGCTGTTGCCGATCCCCATCGGCTGTGATGAAAATGTGCTCGACCCTGTTCCGGGAAGCGTACTGGAACGCCGCCTTCAGTAGAAGTTCTCCGACCTTTTGGCCGCGTTCCTGCTCAGCGACCTTGAAGGTACACAGCTTGAGGGCAGGGCCAGAAAGCGAAACGCCACCATCCGTGACACGTTCATCGGTCTGGACCGCGAAAACGCATAGACCCCGAAGGGTGCCAGATGGGGCCCGGCAGACCCATGCGTTGCGCCCATCCTCGGCCTTGCCGCGGAACCAATGGTCGAATCCCTGATAACCCTCGCGCAGGCTATCAAAGAAGGGGGTGGGCAATTGATGAACGATCGCGTGAAGCGGAACTTCGTTAATGTTCGGGAGATGAACTTGGACGCGTTCGTGAAGGCGGCGCAGTAGGTCCGCAGCCATCTGGATTGTAAGGACCCTATCTTCCAACCCCCGGGAACGAGCCTTTCGGTGGATCCCAAGGTCCTCGGTGACCAGGAACCTGGCCGCATGGTTTGAGATAGCGTGAAGGATCTCATTGTCGATGGCATCGTTCGAATCTGTCCGCTCGTCGTTCCACGGGCAGGCCGGGAGATGATCCAGGCGGACATATTGATGCAGGCGTTCGAGGGTCTGCCGACGACGCGCGGGATCCCTGTCTTTGTTTATGTCCAGTTGGGATGATGGGTGGTAGACCAGCGGATGGCCATGGTCATTCGCAAGACGGACGAAGAGTGCGAGGCTTGGGGCCAATGCAACCTGGGAATCTTCCAGGGGGATAAGGACATTTGTGTCCAATAGGAAGCGCATACAAAGAGGATAAACCGGTCAGCAGGGAACACCTATCCTATGGGCGTCCAAGGTCCTCGCAGGGCGGGATCACCCTTGCAAGCCGCCAATACAGTGCCCATGTATTCGGTCGCGGGACACTGGCGAAATACGCACTGTGTATTGGCCGTGCTCTTGTAGGACTCCTTCGAGATCACAGCTAGCACCTTTGTGTTCCAACCACAAACTGGTTCAAATCGCCACTGTGGTGGCTTGAAAAAATGACGTTCCCCCAGGATTAGCCCGGTCTTTTCGTGGAATATGGGTTGATCGGGGTGGTGTTGCTTGGCGGGGCGATCCACACTCGAACCCGGCATATTGGCCCCATGGTTGGCCAGTCTTGGCCTGATCCGGCAAGAATGATAGGCAGGGGAAATCGGATCCGATTGCCTAATCCTAAAATTCCACATACGGAAAGGCAGGCCCATGGCGAACAGAACGCCTAGCAAGGTCGCTAAAGCCATCAGTCCTGGCAACCCGACATCATGTCAGAAGCAGTTGAGCTACGAGCATAGGCCCCCCTGCCCCACGTCGAGTGATCTATCCTGGATGCCCATTCCAGCCTGAGATAATGGCAAACGGAGGTCCCATATGAATTTCCAATTTTTTCATTTCCATAGGTGGTCTGCTTGGTCGAAACCGTTCGACGTGAACATC
The DNA here is from genome assembly GCA_903913215.1 of uncultured Holophagaceae bacterium. GTDB lineage: Bacteria > Acidobacteriota > Holophagae > Holophagales > Holophagaceae > Geothrix. Next base: position 61,448 of record CAIWKE010000027.1, on the reverse strand, counting down.
CGGTACCACATGGATGGAGAGGAAACAGGAAGAGGTAAAGAAGATCGTCAGCAGAGAACCTGCGAGATTTGTGGAAAGATCCAGGAAAGGACGATTGGGTAAGGAATCAGGCTCTGGACAGGCTGCTAGCCGAAGCAGAAATTCCTTCCAATCGAATTGAGCTTTGAACATCGGGTTGTTGGCCATGGGATGGGCGGCCATGGCACCTATGGCCGCCCATCCCATGGGGGACAATGGAGTGGATGGCGCCGCAACCAGCATGGCAGTGCCCCTGGGATCCAGTTCGGCCTTGGTCAGGCGGTCCCGGGCTTCCTGGGGCAGGCCAAGGGCTTGGCGATCGCCAGCGCCCGCAGGACGCCCTTGTCGAGACCCGCCGTGGAAAGTTGGAGCACGCCTGCCTCATTCCAGGTGAGCACAGCCACCATCTTCTGGAACAGGAACTCATCCGGGACCTTCCCATCGGCGAGCCGGTCTACCATCCAACGCCGAATCAGGACCCGGAGCGCAAGATTGGCGTCCCCTTCCTGATACAGCTTCAGGATGTCCGCGGGAGAGGTTGGAGCACAGGTGAAGCCGCCAGGACGATGCCACCGGCCTGCGCCACAAGGGGTGTCTCGGGCGGGAGGGACGGTCCTGCCACTAAGGCGGCCGAATCCATCCAAGGCTTCACCACTTGATCAATCGGAGTGGACCGCCAAGGTACTCGATGAAGACCAAGATTCCGTTGAACATTGGGCCTTGCTGACGCCTTTATATTCAGCATTCCAATGCCTTTGAATCCCTTTGGTTGTCTTTCCAACGGATACCGGCGCATGACGAGGAGTCTACATGGCTGGTTCGGCCTTTGGCGTGAAGTTCTTTCATTCTTGCCTCTCTGCCGTTTTACCCCAACGAACTACCTTTTGGCATCCGTGCGGCGAACACCTGACCGGTCGCGCAGAACCAGTGCTGCCTGTCTTTATCCCTTGCCGGAGAGAAGCTTGTCGTAGAGCCCCGCCAACCGGAAGATCGACAGTGTTGCCGCCAGGGCCAGGGACAAAGCATAGATGAAGACCCACCAACACATGAACCAACAGATTTTCGTGATGGGCCCGTACCATGGGAGGATGGCCGGGATCCAATTGCCGACATGCAACCCAGTCATCCTCCCGATGAACACGAAGGGGCTGGACTTGGCCATGATGGCCATTGCCATGGCGATGATCTGAAAGGCGATGAAACTAATGAAAGCTGCGTTGAATCCGATGAAGGCCGAATGCCCAAACTCCTCGTCCTTTTTCCGAATTGTCGTATCGGCGAGGATCTTCTTGAACTTCTCGTCACCGAAGCCCAGCAGGACCGAATATCCAGCTAGCGAGAACCCGACCAAGTTCGGTATCACCTGAAGCACGATGTCTGCCCACTTCAAGTCGGCCAGTACCGATGAGGTGAGCCCCGCGAATATGAACGACACGTGAAGGTAGGCCGACCGGATCAGGTCATGCCATCCGCCACATGCCTTCCAATACCTGCCTATGAGGTCGGCGGGGCCCTGATAGGATTTGGGGAAGCGCATCGGTTACCTGGGAATAATTTGTTTGATACTACGCATCATCTGCGCGGACAGATCCATGATGGCCTGACGGAGGGTCTGTGTCTTCTCGTTGAACATGGTGGTGTCCAGGAAGGGATGATCGTTGGTCGATTCCTTCGCGCTGTTCCCTTCCGTGTCCTCTCCCTGTGCCTCGACAAGGCCGTTCCTGGCGGCGATGAAGGCTAGGTCCCTGATGGCCTTGTCGGGCTTCAGGGTGCCACCGCGTCCAGATGTGTATTCGGTGTCCATCTTAATCACGCCCTGGTCGGTCATCGTCTGAAGCACGTATTTCTCAAGCTCTTCCTGATCATCGGCGTTTGGCCTGCGGATCGAGATGTTGAGGCGAGTGATCCTTGGCATCCGCAGGATCTGATCTAGGGATTCGTGGCTGGGGATGACCGTGACGTTCACCTCGCCGAATTGTTCCTGGATGCTGTTCGAGCTGAACAGGCCGATCAGGAACTTCCCCATCGTCTGCGGGCTCATTTTGCTGCGACGGTGATACACCTCAAAGAACAAGAGGTGGGTCTTGGGGTAGAACACGTATTGGATGGCCAAGGTGTCCGGCATGAGGTCCTTGGGCAGGCGGATCTCCCGCTTCTTTTCATCATCGTCCAAGATCTCGAAGTTCGATAGGTTTAGCCAATTGCCATTGCTGTCGATCTTCGTGTAGCAGAGGACCTCACCGCATAGAGGCGTGGCATCATCGGCTTCATCGGCGTTGATCACGGATCCGAGGACCGCGTGCCGTTGCCCCGCCAGATGGATCCCTAGTTTCAGCCCGAAGGCCGCCTTGAACAGAGCCTTGTAGTTCGCCGGAGAATGCGGATGGGTCGTGATGTTGACCGCACCGATGGTCAGTTTAAGATCGCGGGCCATGAACACTCCTGGCTATGAGTTATTCGTGGAGTCTGTACGGATCGATAGGTGATGTCCATCTCATGTCGAAAATCATCGTGCCAACCGATTGGAGGCGAAAAGATACCGCTCAGCGGTCATGTTGCCCCTGGGACGTTCCGGGGGAAAGATCTGCTCTGCCAGGCATGCTGCCTAGCGCATGGGAGACACCATGAACAGAACCAACCTTGAAATCGCCAACGCGCTTGGGGAGATGACCGTTCGCATCGAATCGATCATCCTTCTTGCTGGCATTGATGATCCCGGTTGTCTGAGCGGTTTCGGGGAAGCACAGAGGTTCAAGGATGACTTCGATGATCACGTCATGGCGACACTCCTGCCTGACCTCCCGTTCCTATCCGAACCCAGGGATGATGATGACGGTTCGTTCTACTACCAGTTCCATGACCATGGGAAGTGGGGCTTCCTTATCAGAGTGGCCCACCCCGTCATGGAATTCACCAAGGGGGTTGGTGGGGCGAGCTTCACCTGGGGAAGCTGCTACACCACTTGGTTCTACGGCGAATCCATCGAAGAAATACTCCCCAAGGCGGAAGCCTGGGCGGATGCGCTGGATGCCAAGCGGAAAGCTCTTGTCGAAGCGAAATGAACTGATCAGCCCCAGCATCTCGGTCTGGCCTGCTCCCGGTGATTAGGGCCGTCAAAAATGTTAGGGTCCACTCTCATAGGAGAGGGGTCCAATGAGGACCAGCAAGTTCACCGAGGAGCAGATCGTGGGGCTTCTGCGGGAGGCGGAGAAGGGGGAGGTGACCATCGAGGCCCTCTGCCGCAACCGTGGCATCACGGTTCAGACCTATTACCGCTGGCGAAAGAAGTTCGGCGGCATCGAGGTCACGGATGTGCAAGAAATGCGGCGATTGGCGTGTGAGAATGCCCAGTTGAAGCGTCTTCTGGCCGAGCGGGATCTCGACATCGCTGCGTTGAAGGCCGTCGTCCGAAAAAGATGACGGGCGCGTCGCAGCGAAAGGAGGGAGCGGCCTTCCTGACGGTGGCCGGTTTCTCCCAGCGACGCGCCAGCCGGGATCTTGAGCTCAGCCGTTCCTGCGTTCGGTACCGCCGTCGAGCCAAGGTCGACGGGGTGGACGAGCGGATTGTCCTACTGGCCCAAGCCATCCCCGCTATGGGCATTGTCGAATCTACGCGCTGATGAGGCGCCTGCAAGTGCTGGTGAACCTGAAACGGGTTCATCGCGTGTTCAAGGCGCATGGGCTTCAGGTTCGCCGCCGCCCAAAGAAGCACGAATACAAGGGATTGCCGTGGGCGTCCCCGATCAGGTGGACTTTGGTTGAGAAGCCACCCCGCGTTTGCCCTGGGGCTTGGGTGTAGGTCCCCTTGTAGCCGTTTTTTACTTCATGCAGAAGGATATTAAGTGGGAGGCCAAGGCCAAGATGCACCTCGAACTCGGGAAACATCTGGAAACAGGCTCGATGATCGAAGGAAAAGCCATTCCAGTCACTACCGGCTTGGCCAGAAACTCCAAACTCGTCCTTCCCGTGCCGCTTCGGGCTAGCGCGTTGTCCTCCATGATAGCCATGGTATGGAATTCGCGAAGCATTCTAAACAGGTGACTTTATGCGCGTTTTTCAATTCTTGACCTTCATTGCATTGATCGTCGTCTCGGCGTTCTTCACCCTGAACCTCGCCCTGGGGCTTGGAACGACCCCCGTCGAGAAGGGAGCCCTGGTAGCAGGGTCCCTGATCCTGGAAGGGTTGAAGGCGTACGCCCTCGTCACGGCCAACACAGCTATCAGGCGCCATTCCTGGGGGCGAGGAATGGGTTACTACCTTGTCTACGCTGTGGTTGCCTCTTACAGCCTGGTGGCCTGCCTAGGGTACGCCCTGTCCACGGTCGACCGGATGGAGGCCATCACTGAGGTGCTGGACCATGATGGGATATCCGCGTCCGAACGCGCCGCCATGACCGACTACGATGAGCAGATCAGCACGCTGCGTGTCCAGATCGCCCAGCGCCAGGCAGCCGTGGTCCAACTTGATCCGGCGATGCAGGCGGCTCAAGTCGCCCAGATCCGCAAGGCGATTACGGAATCCCTGTCTCGCATCGATGGATATGTCGACCGGAGGAGGGAAGCCGGGGCGCGGATTGAAGCTTGGCGCGCCCAGGACCATGCAGCCCGCGGGAACTCCCGCCGAAGCCTCTATGAATTGATCGGGCGGGCGGTAGGAATACCTGCCCCGCACATCGCCTTCGCCATCCTGTCATTGTTCGCCCTGACGATCGAGTTGGGGATCTTCCTGACCAGCCCTCACGCGGCCGCTGAATCAGCAAGTCACCAGCAGAAGGGAATTTCGGCCACCGGTTCCCATCATGAATGGCATCCAATAACCCAACTTCTGGACAATCTGGACTCTATCGTGGCCGCAGCCAGATCCGCCCTAGTGCGTGTCCGCGAAAGGTGGCCATGTCGAGGCCCAAGTCCGAACCCCAGAGCGAGAAGAAGGCGTTGCTAAACGTCAGTGCTTGCGCCAACCCGGATGCTGCCATTGGCGTGCCGGGCGAGTATTTCGTCCGCCAGTGGGTCCCCCATCGCATAAAGGCTCCGCAACGGCCAGAAATGATTCCTGGCCGACCAGGAGGTTGCCGGGAGTCCTAAGCCAGAGGTGTTGGCTGCGGCGCAGCTCCGGGCATTCCTTGAACGCCGACCACAGTCTCGCCCAAGGCACTTTGACGTGTCGGACTCCGTACCGACCGTGGCGGCAGCCTGGCACCTTGGTCGTGATGTGGCCTGGTGCTGGTAGAAGTCCAAGTGCCGCCAGGACCGTTCCTTGGTGTCATAGACCCCGCTAGCCTTCCCGTATTCATTCAGGACACGGGAAGGTCACGCCCCATACGAAATCCACCCGGATGCCGACCCCCTTCCCCTCGGGGTCGAACGCCAACCCCATCGCCTCCCAAGGGTAGGGGGCAGACCGAGCGCCTTGGTGGAGAGGGTGTTAGGCTCCATGCCACGATCATTCGGCTCAAACCGGCCTCCCGGCTGCCCCTACCCACACCGACCAGCGAAGATCCCAAATAAGCCGACGATTGGTTCCATCAACTCGTGTAAGTTCTGAACATAGTTTTCTCGACTTATGTAGTAATTTCGCCAAGCTAGGTGGAATTTAAGAAAAAATACGGTTGCTGGTTTCACTATCTTCAGGAAGTGACATCCAGGCCGCAGGCGAGTCCCTGGGCGTCCCCCTGGCGGACCACCTCATCCTGGGCTCCGATCGCTACCACAGCTTCCGGGCGGCGGAAGGCTGGGACCAGCGGGGGTGAGGCACTCGATCCAAGTCGGCGCTCAGCTAGCCGCCGCACGCGGCCCCATGGCAGACTTGAGACTTCAGGAGGGTTGGCCGAGTGGTTGATGGCGCCAGTCTTGAAAACTGGAGACGTGCAAGCGTTCGGGGGTTCGAATCCCTCACCCTCCGCCAGCAAAATGGGCCCCGAATGGGGCCCGATTTGGCGGAGGGTGAAGGATTCGAGGCAATGCTTCGCCAGGCTCAAGCCTCCTGTCCGCCCCGGCACTTCCCAAAGCGGCTGCGCATGCCTGCCTTGAACGTCTCGCGCTCCTCGGGGCTCATGCTCTCCCAGCGCTGGATGATGTGCTGACGGTGACGCAAGCCGGGACCGAAGCCTCGGCCATGGCGGTGGTGGAAGCCACCAAACAGGATGCGGCTGAGGGCCAGGAGGCCCAGGGCCTGCCAGAAGTGGATGACCTTCAGGCCGAAAAGCGCCGGGAGCAGGGCATTCCAAAGGCTCATGACCAGGAGGCCCAGGGCGGCGATGCCGACGGCGCCCAGGAGGATGAAGCCCAGGAACTTGCGCGGGTGACGGTGGTTCATGTCGCGGTGGTTAAACATGGAGGTACTCCTCGTAGATGGATTTCAGACGTTGGCGGAGATGGATCACGGCGTAGTGCTTTCGGGAAAGGAGGGTGTTCACGGACAGGCCCGTCTGCTCGGCGAGTTCCTTGAAACTGAGGCCTTCGAGTTCGTGGGCGATGAAGACGTCGCGTTGTTCCTTGGGGAGTTCCTCGAGGGCTGCGTCCAGCTCCTCCAGCAGCACCCGTCGGGCATAAGCGGCCTCGGGTCCGGCCTCCTTGGAAGGGAGCCACTCCTCGAGGGAGAGGGTGTCGTCGTCAGCCTGATCGAAGGGGTTGAGTCGTTTAAATTCCGTGCGCCGCCGCCGGAACAGGTCCGTGATGCGGTTCCGGGCCACCCGGTACATCCAGGCCGTGGCGTTCTGCAAAGGCTTCATGAACTGCTGGGCCTGGACCAGCTCGTAGAAGACGTCCTGCAGAACATCCTCCACATCCGCCTCGTCGCCCACCCACTTGCGGATGAAGTGCTTCAGCCGACCCTGCTCGCGTACGACGGTCTCGGTCAGCTGGGGGTCTCGTTCAGGCATCCAGGTCGTGTCCAGGGTTTCCTCCTTCTACCCTTGAAGACGGCCGAAGGCCCGGAATATTTTATGGAATTCGCGCCTTTCATCGGCCCACAACCCCTGAACCCGGGGGCCCCCAGCCAAGAAGCCTTGTGTCCGGGGGCCCCAAACGGTAACCTAGAAGGCCTTGGAGAGATGCCGGAGTGGCCGATCGGGCTCGCCTGCTAAGCGAGTGTGTTGGGTAAACCAGCACCGGGGGTTCGAATCCCCCTCTCTCCGCCACGTTGAAGCCGCCGCAAGGCGGCTTTTTCGTGGCGGAGAGTGGGGATTCGAAGTCACAGAAATGCTGGCAGGTAGGCCCCGCCGAAGGCAGCCCGGGGGGCTGCCGAAGGCGATCAGGGCCGTGCCAGCATTTCGTGCGGCCGGAAGGGACGCGGCGCAGCCGTGGCCCTGGAGGGAATCCCCCTTGCCAAAACCACCACAACTTTAGGCAAAGAGGGATTCAGCCCAAGGGCCGCATTACTTCCGCAGACTCGGCGTATAGGTCCAGGTCCATCCACCCTGTTTGTGGATCATCGACTTCCGGTCCTTCGAGAGGCTCAGGTTGTCCGAGTCGGGCCCATGACTGTCCAGCAGCACGGGTGAAAGCACCACGAGGGCCTCTGGCCGCGTCTTCAGGCTGGCGGGAACCCGGGTGCGCGCACCCGTGCAGTTCTGAGCGACCTCAACAGCGGGGTAGGCCGTGCGGACCTGCAGTTCCAGCGCCCCGCTCAGGCCATTCTTGACCCCCAGCAGATCGTAGTGCTCGTAGTCGCCCTTGAGGATCGGAGGCAGGCACTTGGGTTCCGGGTTGCGCAGATTCCGAGTGGTGGCCTTGGTGTTCTGGATCAGGGGCACGCCCGACAGCTTCGACTGGCCGAGGTTCCAATCCAGCTCGATCACCACGCGATCCGTGACATCCGCAAAGCCGATCCAGGTGCTGCCTCCCACCACGTTGACCTGCCCCTGGAACACTCCTTCAATGCGGTAGTGGATCAGGCCACCCTTGGCCTCGGTCCATTTGCGGGAGGCATCCGCCTGTTTTGTCGCCGCCATGGCGGCGTCCGGGTTCGCTCCCATGCTCTGGACCATCTGCCGGTATATGGCCTCGTCCTGGGGGCTCATCTTCCCCTGGGCGGAAGCGGGGCAGCTGCTCAGGACCAAGGCCAGCAGAGCGCTGGGGACGAGGTACGGTCGGGGCAATCGCATGAATCCTCCGGGGTCAGGGTCGGGTGGATTGTAGAGAGGGATTGGGACCAGTCTGGGGCAAGGGGGTGCCGAAGCCCGAGATTGCTGCTGATTTCTGAAAAATAAAGCTCCAGCCATCGCATTTTGAGCATCACCAGGACGGTGCGCCGGAGACCGGGCAGGACCTTTTAGCCGGGACTAGCCCATGGGTAGCATGCTCTCCGTCGATGATTCGAACACGATGCGCGAGATGATCAGCTTCACGCTGAGGGGGGCGAATTCCGATGAGGCTTTCCGAGATGGATTAGCCTACCGAAATATGCCGCCTGAAATATTTCAATTTCATACAATTGCAGCAAATTGTCAGATATTTAATTTTATCCTGTCGCAAGACCTGTTCAGTCCAGGAACCCCGCCCTGGCTCGGCCTTATCAGCTTCCAAGCCCCGTGGTCGCCGCCTGCAGCACCTGGTGGAGCTCTGCCATGGAGAAGGGCTTCTGCAGGGTGTGGACTGCGGGAAAACCTGCCAGGAGCAGCTTCAGTTCAGTGTCCAGGAAGCCCGTGGCAAGGATGATCCGCGCCGCCGGCCGCAGTTGGAGGATGCGGGGCAAGGTCTCGGCGCCGCTCATGCCGGGCATGTTGTGGTCGAGGATCACCAGGTCCGCCGCCAGACCTGCGTCCAGCCTGCGGATGGCCTCCAGCCCACTGGCGGCCGTCTCCACCTGATGCCCCAGCTGCTCCAGCATCTGAGGCAGGGTGCTGCGGACGAGTTCGTCATCGTCCACCAGGAGGATCTGGAGGCGGGTCTCGCCTGCCGCCAGTGGCAGCAGCGGCTCTGGACTCTGGAGCGGCACCAGGACCGCCGGGAAGCGGAGGGTGATCTGGGTTCCACGGCCCACTTCGCTCTTGATGTCCAGGATCCCGCCGTGGGCCTTCATGGCTCCGTAGACCATGGCCAGCCCCAGCCCCGTGCCGCGGCCCGCGGGCTTGGTGGTGAAGAAGGGATCCGTCACCCGGGAGAGGATGTCGGCAGGAATGCCCTCACCAGTGTCTGCCACCACCAGCTCCACGTGCCCCGAAGCCCGGCGGGTCTGGATGCGGAGGGTGCCTCCCTTGGGCATGGCATCGAAGGCGTTCACGCAAAGGTTCATGAAAGCACTGCCGAGGATGCTGGGCTCGCCCATGATGGCCGGCAGCTCCGCATCCAGATCCACCTCGAACGTGAAGCGTTGGCGGCTGGTGCGGACCAGGAGGTCCAGCTCCATCTGGACCAGGGCATTGAGGTCCATGATCTTGGGCTGCTCCAACCCCTTCCGCGCAAAGTCCGTAAGGCCCTTCACCAGGTCCCGCCCGCGGGTGGCGGCCTTCTCAATGGTCCGCAGCGACTTGACGATGGAGGCATCCCCCTCATGCCGGGTCTGCAGCAGCGAGGACATGCCCATGATGGCCGCCAGGACATTGTTCATGTCGTGGGCGATGCCGCCCGCCAGACTGCCCAGGCTCTCCAGCTTCTGGGTGTGCTGGACCTCGGCTTCCAGCCGCCGTCGTTCCGCATCGGAGGTGCGGCGATCCGTGAGGTCCTGGGCAAAGACCAGCACCGCGGGGCCCCCGGGCAGGTCCAGCAATGTGGGCTGGACCTCAACCCAGACCTCCCGTCCCTTGAGGGTGATGAAGAGTTCCTCCACGGCCGGGGTAGGTTGCCCCGATTCAAGGAGCTGGCGGATGCGTTGATCGACCGCCTGCTTGAAATCAGGATGGATCATCTCCAGCACGGGGCGATTAATGAGACCGGCAGGGGCCTCTGCTTCAACCAACCGGAGGGCCGCCTCATTCACCTCGATGATGCGGCCTGCCCGGTGGATGAACATGGGCGCGGGAGAGGCTTCAAACAGCTGCCGGAAGCGGCGAGAACTGTCATCAACTTCCTCCAGCATCCGCTGCTGGTCCTCCGCCGCGACCATCAGGCGCCGCACCCAGAAGTAGATGGCCATGCCGCCCATCACCCAGAAGGCCAGGATGGCGTATGTGGCGCTGCTTTTGTGGCTGAGCCCCAGCCGAGTGGGTCCGCTACCCAGGGGCACGGTGACACTGATGCCACCCCGAACGTCACCCACGCGGTAGCCCTGGGCCGCGTGGCAGCCCAGGCAGCTCGGCTCCACCAGGAACACGCCCATGTAGCGGAGCATGGGACCCGTGGGGCCAGAGATCACCTCCGCGTAGTCCTTCTGCCCGAGTCTCAACCGTTCCAATGCCCGACGCTCCCAGGCGTCCGGCCCGTTCTCCGGGCGGATGGGATTGAGGCTCGTGAGGTGACCCTGGAGCCCATAGGCCTTGGCTCCCAGCTCGTGCACCATCCGGGTCATGTAGGCGGGGTTCACCAGGGTGAGCTTCCGCCCCGTGGTGGTGGTGACATCCCGATCTGGCCGACCCGCCAGATAGGGATTCGGTGGGGTCTTTTCGTCCGCGGGTACGTAGACACCGCCCCGCTCCGCAGCCCACTTCCGGTAGGCCAGGTCCTTGTGGTAGCTGTCCATGGCCCGGTTCAGGGCGATCTCCCGCTCTTCATGGTTGGAGAAGTAGAGGGTGACGCCCAGGATGCCCGCCACGATCAGGGTCCAGGTGCCGAAGAGCACGGCAAAAGGTCTGAGCGTGCCGGAGCGGAGGAGGGCTGGGGAGAGCTGGATGGGCATGGGTAGGATCAGTCTGTGGGTGGGTTTGAGCGTTCAGCTTTCGCGTTCGCACCAGGCGACCATGCGGCTGGGTATGACGGACAGGGCGGCCTGCTCTGCCACCGCCCCTCGCATCCAGGCGGCCCGCGGCATGCCGTAGACCACACAGCTGGCCTCGTCCTGGCCCAGGGTGTGGGCCCCCTTCTGGCGCATGCGCAGCAGCCCCCGGCTGCCGTCGTCGCCCATGCCCGTGAGGATCACCCCCATGGCGTGGGCGCCACAGTCATCGGCCACGGAATCAAAGAGCACGTCCACAGAGGGCAGGTGGCGGGAGACCCGGTCACCCCCCTTCAGCAGGGCCACCAGGCCGGCCCCGCGCCGAGCCACGGCCATGTGAGTATCACTGGGGGCGAAGTAGACGGTGCCGGGTTTCAGTGCCTCGCCATCCAGCGCCATTTTCACCCGGGCCTGGGAGCTGCGATCCAGGCGTTCGGCAAAGGCATTGGTGAAGCCCGGGAGCATGTGCTGAACCACGACGATGGGGGGAAGGTTGCCGGGAATGGCATCAAAAATCTGGCGCAGGGCCTCAGTGCCACCGGTGCTGGAGCCCACGGCGATGAGCGAGCGCCCGGCCTTGGCCCGCTGGGCCAGGGAGGCCAGTGCGGCCGGGCGGATGGCGGCCTGGGGCCGCTGCTCGAAGACCTGGGCCAGGGAGGCTGCGTAGACCGTTTCGGCGATCTCAGCGCCCATGGCCTCCAGACCCGCCGCCTGATCCAGCACGGGCTTGCCGATGACGTCCACGGCGCCCAGGGCCAGGGCGTCCAGGGCCGTGTCCGTGCCCTTGGCCGTGAGGCTGGAGAGCATCACCGCCGGCATGGGGTGGCCCTTCATGAGCTTGCCCAGGAAGGTGATGCCATCCATGCGCGGCATCTCCACGTCCAGGGTCAGGACGTCGGGGTTCAGCTCTCTGATGCGCTCCCGGGCATCGTAGGGATCCTGCGCCGTGCCCACCACTTCCAGGTGGGGATGGCGGGAGAGGATGCCGCTGAGTACCTGACGCACCAGGGCGCTGTCGTCCACGATGAGGACACGGCGTTTCGCTTCGGAAGTCATGAGAACAGCTCCACCTCACCGGCCATTGAGGGTCCGGTGAATTCCTTGATGTAGGACAGTTCGCGGTTCAGGACGGTGTTGTTGTGGGCGCGCTCCATGCGCTTCACCAGCACCTGACCCGTGTGGGGGAAGAAGTAGACTTTGCGGGGATGTGGACCGCCCATGTCTTCACTCCAGAGAGGGATGCCCTCATTGCTGAGGAAGGTCCGCACGAAGGCTACATTCTGGCCGCCCACATCCGAGGACATGCCCGGCAGCACGTTGCCCCCACCGAAGGCCTTGGCAACCAGGCGATCCCGCTGGGCCCCCAGGTGAAGCAGATTGTTGATGAGGTATTCCATGGCCGCGGCCCCGTAGCGTGCCGCGAAGAACACGTCCGGATCCCGGTCCCCCTGCTTCACCGGCAGCATGAAGTGGTTCATGCCGCCCACCATGGCGATGGGGTCCATCACACAGGCGGCCACACAGCTGCCCAGCACGGTGACGATGACCTCGTCTTCGGTGGTGGCGTAGAACTCCCCCGGGAGGATCTTCATGGCCTGGCGGTTGAAGCTGCGATCCAGGTACTTGGAGGCCCGGCCATGGACCATGGGCACCGCGGTGGAGCTCATGGAGCCCCCAGGCTGCGGCGATAGATGGTTTGGCCCAGCGAAGTGAAGCCCAGGCTGTTGTCCAGGAGCGCCTCAGAGTGCCCCACGAACAGCAGGCCACCGGGCTCCAGGAGCTGGTGGTAGCGGCTCAGCAGCCGGCGCTGGGTGGGCTTGTCGAAATAGATCATGACGTTCCGGCAGAAGATGGCCTGGAAGGGGGCCCCCTCGAGATCCCACTTGGCATCCAGCAGGTTCAGCTGCTGGAAGCTGATGAGCTTCTTCACCTCGGGCCGGATCCGCACCTGGTCCCGTTGTTCGCCGGTGCCCCGCTGGAAGGCCAGCCGTCGCCAGGCCTCGTCGACGCCCTCGATGCGGGCCATGGGGTAGACCCCCCGGGCGGCGGTCTGGAGCACGGCGGTGTCCAGGTCCGTGGCGAGGATTGAGATGGAAGTAGAGGGGCCGAAGCCCTTCAGCAGGGTCATGGCCAGGGTGTAGGGTTCCTCCCCCGTGGAGCAGCCGGCGCTCCAGATGCGGATGCGGCGCGAGGACTCGTAAGCTGGCTTCAGGAGCTCCACCAGCTTGGTGAAGTGGTGGCCCTCCCGGAAGAAGCTGGTGAGGTTGGTGGTGAGGGCATTGACGAACTCGGTCCACTCCGGGGAATCAGGGTTGCGGATCTCGTCGAAGTATTCCTCGTAGGTCCGCAGGCCCAGGGCCCGCAACCGCTTGGCCAGGCGGGACTGGACCATGGTCAGCTTGTGCTCGGCCAGGGCGATGCCCGAGTGCTCATACAGCAGATCCCGCAGAGCCTTGAAGGTCTCCCCAGTAAGGGGGATCCGGTCCAGGCTCAGGGGCTCGTGCCTGGGTGGTGCCGCCATGCTCATGCCTCGACCAGGCCGGCTTCGAGGCGGAGGAGGCCCTGGACGTCAAGGATGAGGGCCACGCGGCCATCGCCCAGGATCGTGGCGCCGGAGATGCCCTCCACGCGCTTGTAGTGGGTCTCCAGGCTCTTGATGACCACCTGCTGCTGGCCCAGCAGCTCGTCCACGGCCATGGCCGCGCGACGTCCTTCGGATTCCACCAGCACCAGCAGGGGCCGGGCTGCTGCCTCACCGGAAGTGCCAAAGCCCAGCAGCTTCTGCAGCCGCACCACGGGAATGAACTCGCCCCGCAGGTTGATCACCTCCCGGTCACCCTTCACGGTCTGCACATCTGCGCCCAGCCGAGAGAAGCTCTCCAGCACCGAGGCCAGGGCAAAGACAAAGGTCTCCTCCCCTACCCGCACCGTGAGCCCGTCCAGGATCGCCAGGGTCAGCGGCAGTACCAGCCGGATCGTCGTGCCCTGCCCGGGCTGACTTTCCACTTCGATCCTGCCCCCCAGGCTCCGCACGTTCTGGCGCACCACATCCATGCCCACGCCCCGCCCCGAGAGGTCCGAGACCTGCTCCAGCGTGGAGAAGCCCGGCTCGAAGATGAGCAGGTTCAGCTCCTCGTCCGAGGGCCGGGCGCCGGGCTGAATCATGCCCTTGGCCAGCGCCTTCTCCAGGATACGATCCCGGTTCAGCCCCTTGCCGTCGTCCTTCACCTCGATGTGGATGTGTCCGCCGCGGCTCGCGGCCTTCAGGGCGATGGTTCCCATGGCCGGCTTGCCCGTGAGGGCCCGCTCGGCCCGCTCCTCCATGCCGTGGTCCACGGCGTTCCGCACCAGGTGCGTCAGGGGGTCCACCAGCATTTCGATGAAGGTCTTGTCCAGCTCCGTGGCCTGCCCCTCCATCACCAGCTCCACGTCCTTGCCCAGCTGCTTGCCCAGCTCGTGCACCATGCGCGGGAAGCGCGAGAACACCATCTCCACGGGCACCATGCGGATGCCCATCACTCGCTCCTGCAGCTCCCGGGTGTGTCGGTCCAGCTGCAGCAGGGCCGCGCTCATCTGCTCCTCGCCCTGCATGGTGTGCCCCGCCTGGCTCGCCTGCGTCAGCATCGCCTGGGTGATCACCAGCTCGCCCACCAGGTTCACCAGCCGGTCGATCTTCTCAGTGGCCACCCGCACCGTGGAGGCCTCGGCCTGGTTCTTCTTCTTCTGCTGCTGGTCCAGGGCCTTGGTCACGGCCTCAGGCTTGACCTTGCCCATATCCACCAGCAACTCGCCCAGCTGCTTCTGCTGAGACAGAGCCTCGCGGATGTCCTTGGGGCTGACGCCCGCCTCGGCCTGGAGGATCTCTCCCAGCTGGGGCACAGCGCCCTCCTGGGGCAGGTTTTCAATGTGGAGGTTCTCACCCTCAGCCACGAACTCGAACACGTCATCCACATCCGCCCGGGGCCGCGTGGTCTCCAAGCGCAGATCCCAGGCCAGGTAGCAGTCCTCAGGTTCCATCAGCTCCAGCGCAGGAACCCCGCTCAGGTCCGGCCAAGTGTGCAGAGTGCCCAGCTTGGCCAGGTCCCGGAACAATCTCTCCAGGTTGATGCCCCGGCGGAAGGTGTCCCGGGGGGCCTCGAAGCGGATGGAGAAGCCCGTCCCGCTCACCATGGGGGCGACAGGTGCCGCCACGACGGCTGCCGCAGGAGCTGAGCCATCCTCCTTGAGCTTGATCACCAGGGCGGCCTGGGCCTGTTGGTCCTTTTCGGGCAGGACCTCGTCCCGACGCGCGTGGAACAGGTGACTGCGAATGAGGTCCACGCCCTGCAGCAGGATCTCCCGCAGATCATCTGTGAGGGGCCGGGTGCCCTGGCGCACGGGCTCCAGAGTGCTCTCCAGCTGATGCGTGAAGGAGGCCACGGCCGGAAAGCCGAAGGTGGCCGCATTGCCCTTGATGGAGTGGGCCGCCCGGAACAGCGTGTGCAGATCCTCGGGCTCCACCGCCGTCAGGTCCATGGAGAGCAGGGTCGCCTCCATGCCATCGGCGAGCTCAGTGGCCTCTTCAAAAAAGGCATCTCGGAATTGATCCATCGGATTGGACACGGCTACCTCAGATGACCTTGTTCACAACATCCATAAGCTTCTCGGGGCTGAAGGGCTTCACGATCCAGCCTGTGGCCCCCGCTTCCTTGCCGCGCATCTTCATGCTCTGGTCAGACTCCGTCGTCAGCACCAAGATCGGCGTGAACTTGAACTCCGGCAGCGCCCGCAACCGCGCCACCAGGGTCAGCCCGTCCATACGCGGCATGTTCACATCCGTGATGATCAGGTCCAGCTTCCTCCCCTTCGCCACCTCTAGGGCGTGCACGCCGTCCTCGGCCTCCACCACATCGAAGTTGGCCCCCTTCAAGGTGAAGGTGATCATCTGCCGCATGGTGCTTGAGTCATCCACCGTGAGAATGCAACGGGCCATCAGTCAGCTCCTGATCAGAAAAGGTCCACTTCACCCGCTGCCAGCGAGCCGCTCTTCACCGCCCGGAACTGTACGCGGGCGCCTTCGATCTCGACCAGCTTCGCTTCCAGATCGGCCAAGGCCGGGCCCTGGGGCTCGCCGGCCGCCAGCCGTCCCTCCAGGGCCTTCCAGGCCTGGGACTGGTCCAGCAGATTGCCCAGCTCCTTGAGGCAGGCCACCAAGGTCTGGTGGACCAGATCCTCGAACTGGAGACTGCGCACCACATGACCCACCTGCTGCGCCACCTTGCCGGCGTTCTCCTCCAGCTGCCCCACCAGATCCCGCACGATGAAGTTGGTGATTTGCAGGGACTGCACCAGCTCCTGAGCCTGCTCCTTGGAACGCAGGGCCACATCCATGTCCTTGCTGGCAATGGACTGCATGTGGGCATCTGTGCGCTCCAGGGCCTGACGGGTGCCGTGGATCTGCTCCTGGATGGTGGAGCTCAGCGCCGTGCTGCGGTCAGCCAGCTTGGAGACCTCGCCGGCCACCACGGCGAAGCCCGCCCCGAATTGCCGGGCGTGGGCCGCCTCGATGCTGGCGTTGAGGGAGAGCAGATGGGTGCGCCCGGCGATCTCCGTCAGCTCACCCAACATCTCCTCCATGCGCTCGGATCGCTCCCGGATCTCGTCCACCTGCTCCACCAGGAGCCCCGTGGATTCGGAGATCTCGGTGATGTGGTGCACGAAGCCATCCAGGGTGCCCATGATGGTGCCCCCCATGGATTCGCCCTCACCTTCGCCCTGTAGGGAGCCGTGCATGGCGGCCTGGATCTCGCCGGCCAGGAGGTGCTGCTGGGTGACGCTCTTGTTCAGGGTCTTCAGGGCATCTTCCAGAGTGCCCGCAGCCTCCCGCACCAGGCTGTCCACCTGCAACAGTTCAGGCGTGAGGAAGTTCACCTGGGCCTCAAGCATGGAGGCCTCGCGGGCCGCCAGGCGCTGGAGCACGTCGTTGGACTCCACCGCAGCCGTGGGCGGCGGCAGGGAAAGGCTGGGGCCGGGTTCGATTACGGGCTCAGCCTTCGGCGTACTCTGGAACCAGGACGTCATTGAGCCTTCTCCTCGAAGAGGTCGGCCAGTCCCAGCACCGCGAAGCGCTTGGACCAATCGGCCCGGGCGCCGACCAGGGCCAGAGGCATCCCCTTGGCGGCCAGGTCCCGGCGTAGGGTGGCGAGCAACTGGAGGCCCGAAAGGTCCAGATCTGCCACGGCACTGAAATCCAGGGTGAGGGGGCCCCCACCCTGGGCCAGAGGCTGCAGGAGCTCCCACTGGTTATGGATTGAGAACACGTCCAGATCCCCTTCCAGGGGGAGGGTACGGGGGGCGGGGGCTGCCTTCTTGGTGGTCATGGTTTAGGCCATAGCGGCGCTGTCGAGCGCGAGAAGTTCCTTGTCCGAAAGGAGTCGATCCAGGTCCAACAGGATCAGCATGGTGTCTGAGCCGGTGGAGCCGGGCAGGGAGGCGAGTCCTGCAATGAATTCCCGCCCCAGAGCCGTCTGAGCCCCGAGTTCCGGGGCCGGGCGGATGGCGGTGGGATCCAGGTCCAGCACGTCGGACACTGAATCCACGCGGATCCCCAAAGTGCGGCCCTGGACTTCCACGATGATGATGACCGGCCGGGTGTCTTCGGGCGGCACACCCAGGCTGAACCGGTCACGAAGTTCCAGGATCGGCACGATGGCGCCCCGGAGGTTGATGACCCCCGGCATGTAGGACGGGGCCTTGGGAATGCGGGTGATCGTGGCCTGGGCCTGGATCTCCCGAACTTTCAGGATGGGCAGGGCATAGGCCTCGCCCGCGAGGGCGAAACAGAGGACCTGCTGGAGTCCCTGGGTTGCAGCATCAATGTTGGCCATGTTGTTCTCCACAACGGCCCGCCTGGGGGGCTGGGGATAGACCCCTTTCGGCGAGTGTGATCAGATCGGCAAGTTTTCAAGGCAATTCATACCTGGGAGCCCGAGAAGGCCTCCCACTGACCATCGTCATCGCCCGCGGGCGTGGCCATGGGCTTCTTGGCCGCAGCCAGTTCCGGCCGGGGCGACTGTCGGCGGCTGGTCTTAGGGGCACGGGTGACAGTTTCGTCCGTGTTCGCCGCCAGACTGCCCATGCGGTTGATGCCGAGCCCTGTGATGACCAGCAGCAAGGCCAGGATCAGCGAAAAGCCGACAGCCATCCGAGTGCCGATCTTCAGGTTGGTGAGCATGGATCCTCCATGGATTTATCTTTTTTTTCTAATCTGCATTCATCACCCATGCGACTGGGCAAGGTCTTCCCCAACTCGACACCTCTAGTTCATCGGCGGTCCCCGTAGGGTGGAAAGTTATTGACGACACGTGTGTGACCTTCATCACATGGGCGGCGCAAATCGGGTGCTGAACACCACTTCCCGGCGGCTCGAGCCGAACTAAGAGGAATGGTTCGGAAATGACTGGCTTGTTCCAGAGGCAAGACACCTTGCCACCGGAGGATCCCTGGGGGATGCGGCGGGCCGCGTCCCTCGGGGCCACCTGCCTGGCTGGCCTGGCCTTGGTGACCTCTCAGGTGGCAGGCTGGTCGTCCACGCCTCTCCGCCTGGACTGGGTGGGGCTGTCTCCGCTAGCTTCGGTGATCCTGTTCCTTTTCGTGGTCGTGACCGTGGCGGGAGAGTTCCGCCGGGACTCCCGCCTGCTCCACCGGCTGGCCCAGACCCTCACCCTGGCCCTGATCCTGGCGACCCTGGCCAGCTTGCTGCTCCACCCTACTCCCCTGCAGCCCCTCACGTTTCTGGCGATCCTGTGCGGCACCTGTTCCGCCCTCTGCTCCCGGAGCCTCCGGCCTCTGCCTTGGCTGCGACGGCAGCTGGCCGCCGTCCTGGGCCTAGTCCCCCTGGTGATCGGTGGCCTGGTGTTGGTCAGCTTCGCCGCCGGGGCACCCTCCCTCTACGGGTCCGGACGCACCCCCATGTCCCTCCTGGCCGCCTTCTGCGCCGTGGGTTTCGGCCTCGTCCTCCTGCTGCGAGCGGGCTGGGATACTTGGCCCCTGGCCACCTTCTCCCACAGGTCCCAGGTCGTCGGCCACAGCGGCCGGGTGCCTTCCCTTCGTGGCCTCGCCCTCTTCCTGGCCTTTTCCGTCCTGGTGCTCGGCGGGGGATCCCTGCTGCTGCGGAGTCAGCTCCAGGCCACCCGGGGCCAGGCCCTCGAATCCCTCAGCACCATCGCCGACCTCAAGGCCCACCAGATCGCCGACTGGACCGCAGAGCGCCGCAGCGACGCCCAGCTGGTACTCGCCAGCGCCCTCCTCCAGGACCAGCTGCACCGCTACCTCACTGGGGCCGCGCAGGCACCGCCGGAGGCCCAACTCCGGAGCTGGCTGGCGGAACTGCAGAAGCAGGGCTACCAGAGGGTGGCGCTCTTCGATGCCCTGAGCCACGAACGGATCGCGGTCCCCGAACAGCGGGATCTGGAGCAGGAGCGCTCCAACCAGGAAGAAGTTCAGATCGCCCTGCAGGCCCGGGAAGTCTGGGTCAGGGACCTGCACGAGCACGCGGATCATCCAAACCTCTACCTCGGCATCTGGATTCCCATCCGGGCCCTGCCCCGGCCCGGGGCGAACCCGGCACTTGAGGCCAAGGCCGATGGCGCCCTGCTCCTCATGATCGATCCTCGCCGGAGCCTTTTTCCCCTGGTGCAGTCCTGGCCAAACCCCAGCCCCAGCGCCGAGACGGTCCTGACCCGCGGCGAGGGCCAAGACCTGCGCTACCTGAGCAACCCGTCATCCAGCAGCCGGGGCGGCGCAGTACTGGAGGTTCGCCGCGCCATTCCGGGCACACCCTGGACCCTTCAGAGCCGGGTGGACGAAGCTGAGGTGTTCGGCCCGCTTCGGGAGCGCGTCTGGGTCGGCAGCCTGGCCATGCTGGGCCTGCTGACCCTCCTGGCCGCAGGCCTGGGCCTCCGGCTCCGGGACCGCGACACCGCCGCGGCACGGGAGCAACTGGAGCTTGCGGAACGTTACGCTTGGCTCATGCGGGAGGCCAATGACATGGTCCTCCTCCTGGACGGCCAAGGCCGCATCATCGAGGCCAATGCCCAAGCCGAGGTGCAATATGGCTTCAGCCTGGCGGAACTGCAGGCCATGAGCTTCCTGGACCTGCGTCCCGCCGGGGTCCGGGCCTCGGCCCTGGATCAGTTCAGTCTTGTACGGCAGGCGGGCTCCCAGCAGTTCGAGGCCCTCCACCAGCACCGGGATGGCACCGTCTTCCCGGTGGAGATCAGCGCCCGCTGCCTGGAGGCCGGCGGCGAGCTGAAGATGATCTGCTTCATCCGGGACATCACCGAGCGCCGAGCCCAGCAGCGGGAACTGCAGCGCATGACCCAGATGTACGCCGCCCAGGGCCAGGTCAACCAGGCCATCGTGCGCGCCACGGACCGCCAGCAGCTCTTCGACCGGGTCTGCCAGGTCATGGTTCAACACGGGCGCTTCGCCATGGCCTGGATCGGCTGGGATGACCCTGCCACCCATGTGGTGCAGGTCGCCGCCCGCTGCGGTGATGTCTTGGGCGTCCTCGACCACGCCGTCATCCGCAGCGATGACAGCCCCGAGGGCCAGGGCGCCATGGGCTCCGCCATCCGCCTGGGCTGTCCCTGCATCCTGAACGATTTCATGCTCACGCCCGAGGCCAATGCCTGGCTGAAGGAGCTGGCCCAGTCCGGTCTGGCCTCCGTGGCCGCCTTCCCCATCAGTCAGGGAGGCCAGATCCGCGGGGCCCTGGCGGTGTATGCCACCGAGAAGGAGTTCTTTGGCGTCCACGAGGCGGCCCTGCTGGAGGAGGCCGCCACCGAGATCTCCTACGCCCTGGACCACCTGGCCGAGGCGGGGCGACGGCTGGAGACCGAAGGTGCACTGCGGGAGAGTGAGCGGTTCCTCCTGGAGGCTCAGGAGGCTGGCGGCGTCGGGATCTACACCTGGTTCATCCAGGAGGACCTCTGGACCAGCAGCCCCAACCTGGACCGAATCTTCGGCATCGGCCCGGACTACCCAAAGGATCTGCAGGGCTGGACCAACCTCGTGGACCCGGACTTCCGGGGGCAGATGAACCACTACGTGCTGGGCATAATTGAACGCCATGAGCGTTTCGCCCTGGACTATCCCATCCAGCGAGTCTTAGATGGGGCCCGCCGCTGGGTACATGGCCAGGGTGAGATCCAATATGACTCCGAAGACCGTCCCGTCGTGCTCATCGGCGTCATCCAGGACATCACAGAGCGGAAGCTGGTGGAGGCCTCCCTCCGGAAGATCTCGGTGGCCGTGGAGCAGAGCCCGCTTTCCATTGTGATCACGGATCCCCACGGCACCATCGAATACGTGAATCCTGGCTTCTCCGCAGTCACCGGCTTCTCCGCCCAGGAGGCCATTGGCCGCAACCCCCGCATCCTGAAGTCCGGGAAGACGCCGCCGGAGCAGTACCGTGCCATGTGGGAAACCCTGGCCCGGGGTGAGGTCTGGCGCGGTGAGTTCCAGAACCGCAAGAAGGACGGCAATCTTTTCCACGAGCGCGAGACCATCGCCCCGGTGCGGGACTTGGCCGGTGTCCTCACGAACTTCATCGCCATCAAGGAGGACATCTCCAGCATCAAGGTGGCCCGGGAGGAGCGGCGCCTCCTGGAAGCCCAGCTGCAGCAGTCCCAGAAGCTGGAGAGCCTGGGCAGTCTGGCGGGGGGCGTGGCCCATGACATGAACAACGTCATGGGCGCCATCCTGGGCCTGGCTTCCACCCTGCACTTGGAGGCCGCCCCCGGAACGGCCTCGGCCCGGAACCTCGATACCATCATCAGTGCCTGCCTCCGGGGCCGGGACGCCGTGAAGAGCCTCCTCTACTTCGCGCAAAAGGACCTGCAGGAGGAACGCCCCTCAGACCTCAACGAGATCGCCCGGGACATCTGCCAGCTCCTCGCGCACACGCTGCCTAAGCAGATCAAGCTGGTGCTGGACCTGGACGAGGGCCTGGACCAGGTAATGGCGGATGGCGGCGCCCTAGGCCACGCCCTCATGAACCTCTGCGTGAACGCCATGGACGCCATGCCCACCGGTGGCAGCCTCCTCGTGGCCACCGGACGAGGCCCGGAGGATTCCCTGATCCTCCGCGTCCGCGACAGCGGCGAAGGCATGACCCCCGAGGTGCTCACCAAGGCCATGGAGCCCTTCTTCACCACCAAGCCCCAGGGCAAGGGCACCGGGCTGGGCCTGGCCATGGTCTACGGCACCATGAAGGCCCATGAGGGTGCCCTGGAGCTGCACAGCGAACCGGGCATCGGGACCGAAGCGAGACTTTGCTTCCCGGCCAGTCGCAAGGTGGCCCGGGCCGACCAGGCCCAGGCGATCGCAGTACCCGTGATCGCCGCCTCCCCCTACCTGAAGATCCTGCTGGTGGACGACGACGACCTCATCCGGGAAGCGGTGGCCCCCATGCTCGAGGCCCTGGGCCACTCAGTGGAGACGGCCCCCGGCGGCGAGTTCGCCCTGAGAACCCTGGCTCTGGACGCCAGCATGGACCTGGTGATCCTCGACATGAACATGCCCGGCATGAGCGGAGCCGAGACCCTGCCCCAGATCCTGGCCCTCTATCCCGGCCTGCCCGTCATCATGGCCACGGGCTACAGCGAACTGGAGATCGCCCCCCTGCTGGCCCAGCATCCTGAGGCCACCAGCCTGCGCAAGCCCTTCAGCCTGAAAGAGGTCGACCAGAAGATCGCCGACCTCGGCATCAAGCCGAAATCGACGATCTTAGGCTTTTAGCCGACGATCTTCTTCATCCAGCCATGAGTGTCCGGTGCGAGGCCGTGCTGGAGGTTGAGCAGCGCCTCGCGGAGCCGCGCAGCCACGGGGCCGGTCTCGCCCTTGTTGATGCTCCACTCGCCGCGCTTGGACTTCACGTGGCCGACGGGGGTGATGACCGCAGCGGTGCCGCAGGCGAAGACCTCGGTCATGCGACCGGACTTGATGGCGGCGCGCCACTCATCCACGGTGATCTTGCGTTCCTCGGCGCGATAGCCCAGCTCCCGGGCCAGCTGGAGGAGGCTGTCACGCGTGATGCCCGGCAGCAGGGTGCCCGTGAGCTCAGGCGTGGCGATGGTGGTGACACCGTTCTCCTGATAGACGAAGAACATGTTCATGCCGCCCATCTCTTCGATGTAGTTGCGGGTCACCGCGTCCAGCCAGACCACCTGGTCACAGCCCTCGCCCTTGGCCTGGTGCTGAGCCACGAGGCTGGCAGCGTAGTTGCCAGCGCACTTGGCGAAACCTGTGCCGCCGGGAGCCGCGCGGACGTAGTCATCGGAGATCCAGACCGTCACGGGCTTCACACCGGCCGGGAAGTAGGCGCCGCTGGGGCTGGCCATGAGGATGAAGAGGTATTCGTTGCTGGGCCGCACGCCCAGGGCCGCCTCGGTGCCGATCATGAGGGGGCGCATGTAGAGGCTCTCGCCCACAGCGCCAGGCACCCAGGCCTGGTCCTGAGTGATGAGCGCCTTGGCGGCCTCCAGGAAGATGGCCTCGGGCAGGTCAGGCATGGCCAGGCGCGCAGCGGAGGTGTTGAAACGCCGTGAATTGGCCTCAGGCCTGAAGGTGGCGATGCTGCCGTCCTGCTGCTTGTAGGCCTTGAAGCCCTCGAAAATGGCCTGGCCATAGTGCAGCACCGAGGCGGCGGGATCCATCTCGATGGGCCCGTAGGCCTTCAGCACACCCTTGCCCCAGCCTTCGCCCTCTTTGTAGGGGACCACCACCATGTGATCGGTGAAGATGCGGCCGAAGCCCGGATTCGTCATGCGCTGCGCCCGTTCCTCGGCGCTGGCGGGATGGGTGGAGGGCTGGATCTGGATCATGGCGTCTCTCGTGGTGGAAGTCCCAGTATCCCCTGGAAAGAGGGGATCAGGGTCGGTGGACCAGATGCCCGAGCCGCGCGATGGCTTCCCGCGTGGTCACTGGATCGTGGGTGGAGAAATTCAGGCGGAGGCAGTTGGTACCCCGGCCGTCTGCAAAAAAGAGGGGACCCGGCGCGAAGCCGATGCCGTGCGTGAGCGCCTCCCGGTGCAGTTCCAGGGCCGAGAACTGCTCGGGCATGACCACCCAGAGGTGCATGCCGCCCTTGGGCTCCGAGGCCTGGGTGCCGGGGGGGAAACTTTCGGCGATGGCCTCCACCATGGCGTCCCGGCGCTCCTTGAGGGCCCGTCGCAGGCGGGCCAGGTGGCGGCGGAAACCACCGGTATCCAGGAAGCGAGCCACCACAGCCTGGAGCAGGGGCGGCTGGGCGATGGTCTGCACCTCCTGGATGGGCGCCATGCGCCGCAGCAGGTCGTCTTTTGCGATGAGGTAGCCCAGGCGCAGGCCCGCGGCCAGGGACTTGGAGAAGCTGCCCAGGTGGATGACGTGGTCGGCCCCTTCCAGGCGCCGGTAGGGCGGCAGAGAGTTGCCGGAGAAGCGCAGGTCGCCGTAGGCGGAGTCTGTCACCAGGATCACGCCATGGGTGCGGGTGAGGGCCAGCACCCGCTCGCGGCGGGCCTTGGACTGAGTCATGCCGGTGGGGTTGTGGAAGCTGGGCACCGTGAAGAGCATCTTGGCTTCGGAGCGCTGCAGGGCCGAGGCCAGGCGGTCGGGATCCAGTCCCTGCCGGTCCACGGGCACAGGCACGGCCTCACGGCCCAGGGCGCGGATGAGGGCCAGGATGCCCACATAGCAAGGGCTCTCCACCAGCACGCGGTCCCCCGGTACCGTGAAGGACTCCAGGGCCAGCGCCAGACCCGACTGGGCCCCGGGCAGGGCGCGGATGCCCCAGCCCTCTTCGATGGCCTCGCCCTCGGAGGCGAGCCAGCGGCTCACGGCCTCCAGGTAGGGCGCGTGGCCCGCTGGGGCGGAGTAGACCCAGGCCTCGGAGCCCAGGTCCTTGAGCACCTGGGCCGTTATGCGGCGGAGCTGTTCGCCGGGCAGCAGGTCGGAAGGAATGAAGCCTGCGGAGAAGCTCACGAGGTGCCGGTCCTGGGCCCGCTCCAGAGTCTCGCCTAACCAGGAGCCCAGCTCGCCGTCGTGCACCAGGAGCGGGGAGCCCTCGAAGGGGAACTCGCTGCTGGCCCGCAGGCCCGGGGCCTCGGGCAGGTGGGGCGCCACAAAGCTGCCCCGGCCCTGGACGGTCTGGATCCAGCCTGTGCGCTTGAGGCCCGCCAGGGCTTTCAGCACCGTGAGGCGGTGGACGCCCCACTGGATGGCCAGCTCGGGCACGGCGGGCAGCCGTGTGCCCGGCCGCCACTCGCCCTGCTGGATGAGGGCACGGAGACGCCGCTGCAGCTGCAGGTAGAGGGGGCTGGAGGCGCCAGGGTCGAGGGTGGGATCGAGGACCATCTCCTACAGGATCGGCACAAAACCCTCCCAGGGCAAAGAAACACCGAAGTTCCCACAGCCCTCAACAGACCACCCCAGGAACCCGGGGTAAAATCGGCCCCAACTACAGACCACCCTAGACCATGTTGCCCCAGGCATTGGCAGGTTCCTTTGTGGGTTGGCGCGAATGAGGACGCAGCCACCGCTTGGGGGCGCCCCTCCCCCTGGGTGGTACCCTGGAAGCCTCGCCGGAGGTTGCCCATGAGCCACCCCAAGAGACTTGCCATCCTTGTCGGTGGGGGACCGGCGCCGGGGATCAACAGCGTCATCAGCGCGGCCACCATCCGCTGCAACCTCGAGGGTATCGAGGTCCTAGGCATCCGGGACGGCTTCGAATGGATCATGCAGGGGGATATCGACCATGTCCAGGTCCTCGATATCGATGAGGTGAGCCGCATCCATTTCCGGGGTGGTTCCTTCATCGGCATCTCGAGGGCCAACCCCACGCGGGATCCCCAGCACCTGGAAAACGTGGTGATCTCCCTGCTCCGCCTGAACGTCTCCATGCTCATCACCATCGGCGGAGACGACACCGCCTATTCGGCCATGCGGGTGGAAGAAAAGGCCGGAGGCCGCATCCGCGTGGTGCATGTGCCCAAGACCATCGACAACGACCTGGACCTGCCGCCATCCGTGGACACCTTCGGGTACCAGACCGCCCGCCACATCGGCGTGGACATCGTGAAGAACCTGATGGTGGACGCCAAAACAACCTCGCGCTGGTATTTCGTCATCGCCATGGGCCGCAAGGCCGGGCACCTGGCCTTGGGGATCGGCAAGGCGGCGGGTGCCACCCTGACACTGATCCCGGAAGAATTCGCGGGCGAGAAGATCCGGCTCAGCACCTTGGTGGACACCCTGGTGGGCGCCTATCTCAAGCGGCTTTCCTCGGGCCGACGCGATGGCGTGGCCATCCTGGCTGAGGGGCTGACGCTGTCCATCACCCCCGAGGATCTGGCCCAACTGGAGGAAGTGGAGCGCGATGCCCATGGCAACCTCCGCCTGGCCGAAATCAACCTGGGAGAGCTCCTGAAGGCCCGGGTGCAGAAACGGCTGCAGTCCTTCAGCATCAAGTCCACCATCGTGGCGAAAAACATCGGATACGAGCTGCGCTGCGCCGACCCCATTCCCTTTGACATGGAATACACGCGGGACCTGGGCTACTGTGCGGCCAAGGTGCTGCTCTCCGGCGGCAATGCCCTGATGGTCTCCCTGCAGGGGGGCCAGTTTGTGCCCATCCCCTTCGCACACATGCTGGACCCGGTGACCGGGAAGGCGAGGCTGCGCCAGGTGGACATCCACTCGACCCGCTACGCCATCGCCCGCCGCTACATGATCCGCCTCCGCCGGGACGATTTCGAGGACCCCCATGAGTTGGCGAAGTTCGCAGCCACCATCGGGCTGAGCCTGCAGGAATTCAGGCAGGAGTTCGAAGCCCTCATCGCCGATGAGCCCCCACCCCTGATCCTCGAAGCGCCCCCCCTGGGATAGAAGGGGGGGGTGTTGACAGCCTTTGACTCAACCATTCCCCGGCTCGGGGCCTCCATACTGGTACCCGGAGGATGTTGCATGCGCCTGTTCCACCCCGCCACCGCCCTGCTGCCCCTGGCCCTGCTGGTGGGCTGTTCCAGCTACAACGTCACCTACGACTACGACGTCACGGCCTCCTACGCCAAATACAAGACCTTCGATTACTACACCTCCAAGAAGGGCACCGGGGGCACCACCACCCTCATGGACAAGCGGGTGCGGGCCGCCGTGGAGCGGGAGCTCCAGGCCAAGGGCTTCACCATGGAGACCAAGGCTGATCCCGACTTTCTCGTGACCTACTACCCCATCGTCACGGACCGGAAGGTCCGCACCAACGTCCGCACGGGCTGGGGCTGGGGTTACCGTCCCTTCTACGGTGGCGTGAGCACCACCACCAGCCGGGTACGCCACTACAAGGAAGGCACCATCGTCATCGAGATCGTGGACTTCAAGAGCAACCAGATGATCTGGCAGGGCGCCGCCGCCGGGGCCCTCACGGGCCTCAGCAACCCCGAGGACGCCGACGAGGTGGTGCCCAAGGCCGTCCGCGACATTCTCGTAAAATTCCCGCCGAAGTAGCCGCTCAGTAGGTCTGGTAAGACTTCTCCTCCACCAGGTCCGAGCCCAGGAGCTCGTTGATCTGGCGCTTCACCTGGGCACGGCCGTCGTTCTCGTGGTACACGGCCCGGGCCAGCTCGATGAAGCGGGGGCCGAAGTCCTGGTGCCGCTCGCAGTCGCGGATCTCGTCCTCGATGGTCCAGAGGGTTTCATTCAGGGCTTTCAGCTGGGCCTGCAGGGCGCTGAGCCCCGCCTGGGCCTCCAGGGGCAGCAGGCCACCTCGCAACATCCAGGAACGAGCCCGGCACCGAAGTTCCGATTGTTCCTGACAATGTCCCCCGGGTCCATGCGAAGGTCACACGAGCAGGTAAACTGAAGGCTCTCAACCACAGGAGCCCACATGGCCCAGGTCACCCTCAAAGGCAATCCCTTCCACACCTCTGGCGAGCTGCCCAAGGTGGGCACCGCAGCCCCGGCCTACACCCTGGTGCGCACGGATCTGTCCGAAGTCTCGGGCCAGGACCTGGCCGGCCAGCGTGTGGTGCTGAACATCTTCCCCAGCGTGGACACCCCCACTTGCGCCGCCAGCGTCCGCAAGTTCAACGCCCGCGCCAACGAGAAGCCCAATACCACCGTGCTCTGCATTAGCGCCGACCTGCCCTTCGCCCAGAAGCGCTTCTGCGGCGCCGAAGGCCTGGACAACGTAGTCCCCGTCTCCGTCTTCCGCGCCCCTGAGTTCGGCCAGAGCTACGGCGTGACCCTGGTGGACGGCCCCCTCAAGGGCCTCCTGGCCCGCGCCGTGGTGGTGCTCGACGCCGCCGGCAAGGTGATCCACACCGAGCTGGTCCCCGAGATCGCCGAGGAGCCCGACTACAACGCGGCGTTGGCCGTTCTCTAACCCAGGCTTCAGCAGCAGAGAAAACGGCCCCAAAAAGGGCCGTTTTCTCTTAAGTGTTTTCTATCTCAGCGCGGCACCGGGACTTTGCGATGGGTCGGCGCCAAGAGCCGCGCTGAGCAGGCCTCGCCCAGCGGCCAGTCTCAACCAATCCGATCCATCTTCCGCAGCTCGGGCACCCTCCAGCTGGTGATTCCCACCACCAGAAGGGTCATGCAGCCGCCGAAGACTACGGAGGGCACGAGGCCCAGGAGCCGAGCGGCCAGGCCGCTCTCGAAGGCGCCGATCTCGTTGCTGGAACCGATGAAGACCTGATTCACGGCCGAGACCCGACCCAGCATCTGCTCCGGGGTAACCATCTGGAGGAGGGTGGAGCGCAGCACCACGCTGACATTGTCCACGGCGCCGCTGGCAGCCAGCAGGCAGAGGCTGAGGGCGAAGCTGTGGCTGAGGGCGAAGGCGATCATGGTGAGGCCGAATGTGGCCACGCAGACCAGCAGGGTCCGCCCCGCCCGCCGCAGGGGGGGCATGTGGGCCATGGCAAAGCCCATGAGCACCGAACCCACGGCCGGAGCGGCCCGCAGGGCGCCCAGCCCCTGGGGGCCCGTGTGCAGGATCTCCCGCGCGAAGATCGGCAGCACCGCCACAGCACCACCGAAGAGTACCGCGAAGAGGTCCAGACTGATGGCCCCCAGCAACAGTCGCTGGGAAGCCACGAAACGGAGGCCCTCGCCGAGGCTCGCCAGGATGGAGCCCGCCCGGGGGGCAATGGCGCGTGGAGCGTATTGAATGAAGAAAAGCCCCAGGAAGCCGCTGCTCAGGAGCAGCATCACCAGGAAGTGGGCCGCCACGGGGCCGCGCCAGGCGTACACCAGGCCGCCAATGGCCGGGCCCACGACCATGCCGCCGTGGAATACCGCCACGCGCCAGGTGGAGCCGTTGGCATAGTGTTCCTTGGGCAGCAGGTCCGTGGCCAGGGCGGTGTTGGCGGGCCGGTAGAAGGCCCGCACGAGGCCCGTGAGGAAGATGACGCCATAGATGGGCCACACGGCCCGGGCCAGAGCCCCGGCCTGGTAGCGCCAGGTGAAGGCCAGGAGCAGGGCCGAGCAGAAGGCCAGCCCGAGGATGGTGGCCATGCAGATCCGCAGCCGGTTCACCCGGTCCGCCACGTGGCCCCCGAAAAGCACCAGGGCCAGGAAAGGCAGCGCCTCGGACAAGCCCACGAGGCCAAGGGCCAGGGGGTCACCCGTGCGGGCATAGACCTGCCAGCCCACGACCACACCCTGCATCTGCATGCCGAGGGTGGCGAGGCCCAGAGACAGCACGAACCAGCGGTAGCTGCTGTGGCGCAGCGCAGCGTAGGGGTCGTGGGAACTGTTTGGCTCCGTCACTGCTACTCGTATCTCAGCGCGTCGATGACATCCAGATTCGCCGCCTTCACCGCCGGCAGGAAACCCGCCGCCACGCCCACGACACCGGAGAAGCCCAGGCCCAGGGCCACGGCCCAGGACTCGGTCACGGCGGGGATGCTGAACTTCTGGAGGATGAAGACCGTGCTGTAGGCGAAGCCGATGCCGATGATGCCGCCCAGCAAGGAAAGCACCACGGCCTCCGTGAGGAACTGCCACAGGATGCTGCGCTGGGTGGCGCCCAGGGCCCGGCGGATGCCGATCTCCCGGGTGCGCTCGGTGACGCTCACCAGCATGATGTTCGAGATGCCGATACCGCCCACCACCAGGGAGATGCTGGCGGCCACGGCCAGAAGGGCCGTGAGGATGCCCGCCTGCTGCGTCTGCATCTGCACGATGTCGTCCTGCTTGCGGATCATGAAGGGATCGTCGTCCTTGGGGGCCACCTTCAGGCGCTGGCGCAGCAGGGCCGTGACCTCGGCCTGAGCCTGGTCGGCCTTCCCCTCCTGGGCGCTCAGCATGATCTGCTGGATCTTGTCGCGGCCCATGATCTTGCGCATGACTGTGGTGTAGGGGGCCACGACCAGGTCATCCTGGTCGCCGAACATGCCCGCGCCCTTCTTCTCCAGCACGCCCACCACCAGGAACGGCAGGGGGCCGATGCGAATGGTCTGGCCCACAGGGTCCTCACCGCCGGGAAAGAGGTTGTCCTTCACGGTCTGGCCCAGGACGCAGACCTTGGCCATGCCCCGGACCTCAGCATCCGTGAAGAAGCGGCCAGACTCCACGTCCCAGCCCCGGATCTGCAGGAAGTTGGGGTTGGAGCCCTGGATGGAGGAACTGTAGTTGTTGGTCTGGTAGATGAGGGTGCGCCCCGCGCGGACCAGCTGGCTGGCAGCCACGACGCTGCTGCCCGAAAGCTCCTGTTCGATGAGGGGGACGTCGCTTTCCAGCAGGATGTCGGCACTGCCCATGGCCGAGGGCCCGAAGCGGTTGCTCCCGGCCCCGGGAAAGATCTGGAGCATGTTCGAGCCCATGTTCTGGATGAGGGCGATGGAAGCCCGCTTGGAGCCCTCACCGATGCCAATCATCGCGATGACGGCCCCCACGCCCACGATGATGCCGAGCATGGTGAGGAAGGCCCGCATCTTGTTGCGAGTGATGGCAAAGAGGGCCAGCTTGAGGAATTCGAGGAACCGCATGGGATCTCCCGGCTAACGCCGTCCACCGCCACCCGGTGCGCCGGGTGCGCCACCCAGAGGCGTAGGACTGCCACCGGCCTGCTTGTTATTCTCCACGCCCACTATGACTTGCATGCCCTCCTGCAGGCCATCACCCACCAGCTCGGTGAACTGGCCGTCCGTGATGCCACCCTTGAGCTCGATGGCCTTGGGCTTGCCGTTCTCCAGCACCCAGACCCGATCCTGGCGCTTCACCACAGTGCCGCCCTTGCTGCCGGCCCCACTCTGGCCGCCGGGACGCTGCCCACCGCCCATCATCATGGGCTGGCCCAGGCGGGGGCCGTCGGTCTTCTTGTCATCCTTGATGAAAGCCGAGGGGTTGAAGCGCAGGGCTGCATTGGGCACGCGGATGACGTCCCTCCGCTGGTTGGTGACGATGGTGACATTGGCGGTCATGCCGGGACGCAGGGCCAGGGAGCCCGTGAACTTGGGGCCACCCAGCAGGCTGGCGCCGCCGGGGGTGTGGGCCAGGGCCGCACGATCCATCTTGGCGGCACTGGGCACCATGGCTTGAACGGGGCGCGGCGCGGGTCGCTCCTGGGCCTGGCGCTCCTTGAAGCGCTTCAGGAAGGCCTCCTTGGTGACGCCCTGGGCCGCCATGCGGTCCTTCATGCGCTCCCAGGCCTTCTCGGGGTCCGGCGCGGCCTCGGGAGCTGCGGCCTTGCCCGCGGGCACGGCTTCGGGTTTCCCGTGGGCGCCGTGCCCGCCCTTGGCGGCAGGAGCCCCCATGGACTTGTCAGAGCCCTCCAGGGGCTCGTTGGGCACGATAATCTCCACCACGTAGGTGACCACATTGGAGGTGGTGATGGGTTCCTGGCGGACCAGGCTGACCCGGGCCTCGAACTGCTTGTCGGGGAGGCTGTCCACCGTGAACATGGCGCGCTGACCCACCTGCACGTCATCGATGTCGGATTCGCCGATGGAGACCTGCACCTTCATCTGGGAGAGATCCTGAGCGATCTGGAAGAGGTTGGGTGTGCTGAAGCTGGCGGCCACGGTCTGGCCCACATCCGCCAGGCGGGAGATGACCACGCCGTCCACGGGGGCCGTGATGTCGCAATAGGCCCGGTTGGCCTTGGCGCGGTCCAGGGAGGCTTTGGCAGAGACCAGGTTCCCCTTGGCGTTCTTGAGGGCCGTCTCCTTGGTCTCCAGATCCTGGTCCGCCAAGAGCTTGTCCGCAGCCAGACGTTTGGCCCGGTTGCAGTCGGCGTTGGCAAAGTCGAAGGCGGCCTGAGAGCGCAGGAGGGTGGCCTCGGCGTCCTGAAGCTGGGTGTCCCAGACCGTGGAGTCGATCTGGGCGATGAGCTGGCCCTTCTTCACAATGCTGTTGTAGTCCACATAGAGGGCCGAGATGACGCCCGAGACCTGGGTGCCCACGGCCACTTGCACCACGGGGTTCACGGCACCCGTGGCGTTGATGCGCTGGGTGATGTTGCCGCGTTCAATCTTGGCCAGGCGCCACTTCACTTCGTCCTTGGGCCGGGTGCAGGAGTAGACGGTACCCCCACCTACCAGAACAAGGCCGATTCCAATGCCGATCCAGGTGTTCCGCTTCATGGCGCCGCGCTCCAGATATCAATGGGCCAGGCCTTTTCAGCAAGGACCAGCCTTAACCTTCGCATAACGATGTATTGACCACCAGACAGGTCGCTTGGTTGAAACCTAATTTGTGACCTAGCGCAGGAGGCCGAGGCCATCCACTAGGGCCCGCCGGGTGAAGCCGTCCGCCAGGAAGGTCTGCAGGAAGCCCCCCGCCAGCACGATGAGGGCGGCCACCAGGACCGTGGCACCAGCCAGGGGTGCGTGGACCAGTGGCCGGTCCGAGGCCAGGCGCTCAGCTTCGGCGCTGGGGGACTGGAGGAAGAGGGCCACCAGGAAGCGCAGGTAGTAATAGGCTGACACGAGGCTCGCTATCACGCCCACGATGGCCATGCCCACGTGGCCGGTGCCGACCAGTTCCTTGAAGATCATGTACTTGCCGTAGAAGCCGCCGAAGGGGGGGATGCCCGCCAGGCTCAGCATGAAGATGGCTGCGCAGATGCCCATGGCGGGCCGTTTCCACCCCAGACCCCGCAGGTCGTCGAAGGTGGTCTTCTCGCCCACCAGCCCGAAGGCCGTCAGGAGCCCGAAGGCGCCCATGTTCATGGCCAGGTAGATGACAAGGTAGTACAGCATGCCGTTGTAGGCGGCGGGGGTGCCCGCCACGAAGCCCAGGAGCAGGTAGCCTGCGTGGCTGATGCTGGAATAGGCCAGCATGCGCTTCACGTTGGTCTGGACCAGGGCCGTGAGGTTGCCCACCACCAGGGTGGCCAGGGCCAGGAGGGCGAGCACGGACTGCATCTTCACGCCCACGGCCCCCAGGGGCGCGAAGCTGCCCGGGAAGACGCGCATGAGTGCGATGATGGCCACGCCCTTGGTGGCCACGGACATGAAGCCGGCGATGGGATGGGGCGAGGCCTCGTAGGCATCGGGCGTCCACTGGTGGAAGGGCACGGCCGAGACCTTGAACAGGAAGCCCAGGAGCAGGAGGGCTGCGCCCGCCAGGACCAGGGGATCCAGGGCCAGGCCATTGTGTTGAAGCGTAAGGGCTGCGGCGCTCAGCTCGAACGTGCCGCTGAGGCCGTAGATGAGCACGCCCCCCATGAGGAAGCAGCTGGAGGCCACGGCACCCGTCAGGAAGTACTTCATGCCGCCTTCGGCACTTTCAGAGCGGGCCCGCACGGTGCCCACCATGGCGTAGAGGGGCAGGCTGAAGAGCTCCAGCCCCAGGAAGAGGGTGACGAAGTTCGTGGTGGAGGCGAAGAGCATCATGCCCGTGACGGAGAACAGCAGCAGGGAAAGTGTCTCGCCCTTCACCCAGCCTTCCTGGTGGAAGTGGTCCCAGCTCTGCAGGATGGTCATGGCCGCGGCCACGCCCACGAAGATGCCCGTGAACTGGGCCAGGCGATCCATGCGCAACTGGTAGAAGCTGGGCTGGGCGCCGGTGGTCCAGAGGTCGGTCAGGTACCAGAAGCTGGCACCCACGGCCAGGAGGGCCGTACCGTACATGACGCCCCGGATGGCCTTCGAGGTGGCCTGGTCCTTATCGAGGGCCATGAGCGGAATCAGGCAGGCGCCCAAGGCCGGGAAGATCAGCGGCAGCAGGGCCGCCCATTGGCTGGGGGTGAGGCTCATCAGTGCACCTCGTGGGCGGCGGGTTGGGCGGCGTGCGCTTCGTGGGCCGCCTCATGGCCCGCGGGGGCTTCATGGGCAGCGGGCTCATGCACGGCGGGCTTGAGGACGAAGGTCCGCACCGCGGGAGCCTTGGCCTCGGCCAGAAGGGCCGTCACGGGGGCCTCACTGATGGCCACGAAGGTCTTGGGGTGGATGCCCATCCAGATGATCAGGACCACCAGGGGCAGCAATACGGCCACTTCCCGGGCGTTCAAGTCGCTGTGCAGGTGATGGGTGCCGCTGTGCTCATCCTTGTTCTCGGGGCCCCAGAAGACCCGCTTGAACATCCAGAGCATGTAGACGGCTCCCAGCAGCACACCGGAGGTGGCGAGGCAGGCGTAGAGGCGGCCCCAGGGGAAGCCCGACAGGAAGGTGCCGTTCAGGATCCAGAACTCGCCCACGAACCCGTTGGTGAGGGGCAGGCCGATGGAGCTGAGGGTGACCACCAGGAAGAAGCCCGTGAACACCGGCATCTTCACGGCCACGCCGCCGAAGTCGGCGATCTGGCGCGTGTGGGCCCGGTCGTAGATCATGCCCACCAGGAGGAAGAGCGCGCCGGTGCTGATGCCGTGATTGAGCATCTGGAGGATGGCGCCCTGGGTGCCGATGACCGTGAAGGAGGCCAACCCCAGCATCACGAAGCCCATGTGGCTCACGGAGGAATAGGCCACCAGCTTCTTGATGTCGCGCTGCACCATGGCCACCAGCGCACCATAGACGATGGCGATGACGCTGAGGATGGCGATGGGCTTGGCGTAGTGCATGGCCGCCGAGGGGAACATCGGGATGGCGAAGCGGAGGAAGCCGTATCCACCCAGCTTCAGCAGGACGCCGGCCAGGATGACGGAGCCCGCCGTGGGCGCCTGGACGTGGGCGTCCGGCAGCCAGGTGTGCAGGGGGAACAGGGGCACCTTGATGGCGAAGGCCACGGCGAAGGCGACGAAGAGCCAGCACTGGACACCGAAGGGCAGCGCCGAAGCGGCCTGACCCATGAGTGCGGGGTTGAAGCCGCCAGCCTTGTTGGCCAGGTAGAGGAGGGCCACCAGCCAGAGCAGGGAGCCGCCCAGGGTGTAGAGGAAGAACTTGTTGGCGGCGTAGCGGCGCTCATCGCCACCCCAGACCCCGATCATGAAATACATCGGGATGAGCATGGCTTCCCAGAACAGGTAGAAGAAGAACAGATCCTGGGCCATCAGGGCGCCCAGCATGCCTGTCTCCAGCAGGAGGAAGAGGCCCGCGAAGGTGCCAATGCGATCCTTCAAGCTGTCCCATGTGCCCAGCATGGTGAGCGGCACCAGGAAGGTCGTGAGGATCACCAGCCAGAAGTTGAGGCCGTCCACGGCCAGGGCATAGTCCACGGGCAGGCCCACCAGGGTGAACCAGGGGGCGCGCTCCACGATGGGGCTGCCGGTGTGGCCCAGGAGCCAGGAGAGGCTGAGGGCGAAGAAGGCCAGGGCGCCCATGAAGCCCAGCATGCGGGCCAGCCGGCCCAGGGTCTGGGGCAGCAGCATGAGCAGCAGGCCCAGCAGGGTCGGCGCGAAGACCAGAAAGGTCAGGGGATGGGAGTTCAGCCAGGTCATCGCCCCACCTACTTCAGGAAGACATAGAGGAGGACCGCGGCCCCCAGCGCCATGCTGAGCGCGTAGTTGCGCACCCGGCCGGTCTGGAAGAGGGCGGTGAAGTCCCCGAAGACCCGGGCCAACGCGCCCGGCAGGTTCACACCCACGCCGTCGATGAGGATCACATCGAAGAGCTTCCACAGCAGGTTGCCGAACCAGCGGATGGGCGCCAGCAGGTAGAGCTCCACACCCTCATCCACGTAGTACTTGTTCAGCAAGAGGTTGTGGACGAAGGGGTACTTGGCGGCGAAGGCCAGCTCGGCGGCGGGGCCCTTCTTGAAGATGGTCCAGCCAGCGAAGCCGCAGCCCAGGCCCAGGGTCGTGGAGATAACCGCCAGCAAAATCGCCGGGCCCTCATGGTGGCCGTGGGCGGCGTGGGTCTGACCATAGGTGAGGGCGGGCTTCAGCCACTCGCCTACGGCGAAATGACCGCCGAAGGCCTCGGGCACGCCCCAGAAGCCCCAGAGCAGCGAACCCGCGGCCAGGACCATGAGGGGCACGGTCATGGAGTACGGACTCTCGTGCGCGTGATCGTAGGCGTGGTGGTCCCGGGGTTCACCCCAGAACGTCAGGGCCATGAGGCGCCACATGTAGAAGCTGGTGCAGCAGGCGGCAATGACGCCGATCACCCACAGGACGGGACTCTTCAGGAAGGCCAGGTAGAGGATCTCGTCCTTGCTGAAGAAGCCGCTGGTGCCGGGGAAGCCCATGATGGCGACGGTGCCAGCGACCATGGTGAAGAAGGTGATCTTGGTCTTGTTCCGCAGGCCGCCCATCTTGAAGAGGTCCTGCTCGTGGTGCATGGCGGGGATGACGCTGCCGGCCCCGAGGAAGAGGAGGGCCTTGAACCAGGCGTGGGTGAAAACGTGGAAGAAGCCCGCCGCGAAACCCGAGGCGCCCAGACCCAGGAACATGTAGCCCAACTGGGAGACCGTGGAGTAGGCCAGGACCTTCTTGATGTCGCGCTGCACCAGGCCGATGGTCGCGGCAAAGAGGGCCGTGCCCGCGCCCACCCAGGCCACGACATTCATGGTGATGGGCGTGAGGGTGAATACTGGGGCCAGGCGGCAGA
The DNA here is from genome assembly GCA_903913215.1 of uncultured Holophagaceae bacterium. Taxonomy (GTDB): domain Bacteria; phylum Acidobacteriota; class Holophagae; order Holophagales; family Holophagaceae; genus Geothrix. The sequence continues at coordinate 24,668 of CAIWKE010000027.1, read as the reverse complement.
TCATGTAGATGCCGCTGGTGACCATGGTGGCCGCGTGGATGAGGGCGCTGACAGGGGTGGGGCCCGCCATGGCGTCCGGCAGCCAGAGGTAGAGGGGCAGCTGGGCGCTCTTGCCCGTGGCGCCCACGAAGAGCATGAGGGTGGCAAAGGTGAGGACGCCGAAGCCCACCTCGGGGGCCACGTGGCCCGCCTGGGTGAGGATGTCCGAGACCGTCAGGGTACCGAAGGCGGCGAAGAGCACCATCATGCCGATGGCCACGCCCAAATCGCCCACGCGGTTCATGAGGAAGGCCTTGAGGCCGGCCTCCGGCGCGAAGTCCGTCTCGAAGAAGTAGCCGATGAGCAGGTAGGAGCAGAGACCCACGCCCTCCCAGCCCACGAACATCAGCACCAGGCTGGAGCCCAGCACCAGGGTGAGCATGAAGAACACGAAGAGGTTCAGGTAGGCGAAGAACCGGTAGTAGCCTTCGTCGTCATGCATGTACCCCACGGAGTAGAGGTGGATGAGGAAGCCGATGCCGGTGATGACCAGCATCATGGTCCCGCTGAGGGGATCGATGGCCAGGCCGAAAGGGACACTGAGGCTGCCCGTGGCCATCCACTCGCCATAGTTCAGGATCAGGCGGTGGTCCGGCAGGCCCTTCATGGCGAAGAAGGCCGAGAAACCCAGGAGCAGGGAGCCCAGGACGACGCCCAGGGCCACGAAGGTGACGACGCCCTTGCCGGCGCGCTTCCCCAGCAGGCCGTTGAAGGCCGCGCCCATCAGGGGGAGGATCGGAATGAGCCAGTAGTACTTGTTCATCGCACCCTCACTGCTTCAGGCTCGAGGCCCGGTCCGAATCGGTGGTATCCCGATGACGGTAGAGCCCGATGATCAGCGCCAGGCCCACGGCCGCTTCGCAGGCGGCCACGGCGATGATGAAGAGATAGAAGACCATGGCCTGGGCATCCCCGCCGCGGAAGCGGGCAAAGGCCAGCAGGGCCACATTGGCCGCATTCAGCATCAACTCCACACCCATGAACTGCATGAGCAGGGTGCGGCGCAGCAGCACCGCTGCCAGGCCGATGGCGAAGAGGAGGAGGGACACCACCAGGTAGCCCTGGAGGCTGCCGCAGAGGATTGAATCCATGCAGGTCATCGCTGGCTCCTCACAGATTCCGCTTGGTCAGCGCGACCGCGCCGATCATGGCCGACAGCAGCAGCAGGCCCGCCACCTCAAAGCCCAGCAACTGGTCCGCGAAGAGCGAGAAGCCAACCTTCTGCAGGTTCATGGCTGTGGGCATGGCCGCGCCGGAGGCGTTCAGGGCCTTCAGCCCCGTAGAGGCCAACACCAGCTTCACGGCGCCGACACAGAGCGCACCCACCAGCGCGACCGAAACCCAGCGCTGGATGGGGTGGGAGACCTCGGCTTTCTCCTCCTCGTGGCTGTTCAACATCATGATCACGAAGAGCACCAGCACCATGATGGCGCCGGTATAGACGATGACCTGGAAGGCGGCCGCCACGGGGTTACCCAGCAGCAGGAAGAGGCCCGCCACGCCGAAGAAGGCGGCCACCATGCAGAGGCCCGCCACAATGACGTTTTTCTGGAGCAGCATGCCCAAGGCAGCGATGAGGGTGATGAGGGCGAAGGTGATGAACATGGCTTCTCCTACATCACGATCGTGCGGCGGGGCACAGTGGGGGTTGTGTCCTCGGTGATCTCATCCTTGCCGTCCGCCTTGGCGTAGGTGTTCATGAGGTCCCATTTGCCGAATTTCATGGAGAGCCGGTCATAGGCCGCCACCTCGTAGGTGTCGCGCAGCCAGATGGCGTCCTTGGGGCAGGCTTCTTCGCACATGCCGCAGTAGATGCAGCGCAGCATGTCGATGGAGAACTTGGCCGGGCGCTTCTCCTCGAAGCCCTGAGTGATGTTGAGGTCGCTGAACTCCTCGGCCTCGATGCTGATGCAGCGGGCCGGGCAGGCCTCCTGGCACATGAAACAAGCCACGCACTTGATGGCCCCGTCCTCGAAGCGCTTGAGTTCGTGGAGGCCCCGGTAGCCCGCGGGAATCTCCCGCTTCATGTCCGGGTACTGGACCGTGTAGCGGTTGGCTGTGGAGGTGAACAGGTTCTTGATGAAGTGCTGGAACGTGATCCCCATGCCCTTCAGGATCGGCCAGACATAGGTGCGGTCCAGCCAGCTCAGCTCAACTTTTACGACGACAACGCCCATCGCCCCCTCCTCAATGACCCTGGCTCATGCGCCAGGCGTGGAAGACCAGGTTGGCCATGGACAACGGCAACATCACCTTCCAGCCCATGTGCATGAGCTGGTCGTAGCGGAAGCGCGGCAGGGTCCAGCGGATCCAGACGAAGACCCAGGCGAAGAACAGCATCTTCACCAGGAAGGCACCCACGGACAGCAGCACCGGGGGATCCGCCACAAAAGGCACTTGCCAGCCGCCGAAGTAGAGCGTGGCGATCAGGGCCGAGGCGGTCATCAGGTGCGAATACTCCGCCAGGGCCAGGAGGCTGAACTTCATGGCACCGTATTCGGTGTTGAAGCCGGCCACGATTTCGCTCTCACCTTCGGCGAAGTCGAAGGGCAGGCGGTTGGTCTCGGCGAACATGCAGGTGAAGAAGACCAGGAAACCCAGGGGCTGATGGAAGAAGTTCCAGGCCCAGGGGAGGTGGCCCTGCACCTTGATGACCTCGGAGGGATCGTAGCCGCCGGTGGTCATGAAGAGGGCCACCACAGCGAGGCTCATGCCGATCTCGTAGCTCACCATGGCTGCCGAGGCGCGCATGCCGCCGAGGATGGACCACTTGTTGTTGCTGGACCAGGCCGCCAGCAGCACGCCATAGACAGCCATGCCGCCGATGGCCAGGGGGTAGAGCAGGCCCATGCCATTGCCGGGGTCCAGCACTGCCATGTGGTAGGTCACACCGTCACTCACGAAGCTCTTGCCGAAGGGGATGACGGCAAAGCCCATGAGCGCGGGCACGAAGGCCAGGAAGGGGGCCAGCCAGAAGAGGCCCTTGTTGGCCTCCTCGGGGACCAGGTCCTCCTTGAAGAAGAACTTGATGCCATCCGCCAGCAACTGGGCCAGGCCGATGATCCGGATCTTGCCGAACAGCGCGGCCCGGTTGGGGCCGATGCGGTCCTGGATCATGGCCGAGCCTCGGCGCTCGACCCAGGTCCACACGGACGCCAGGGCCATGACGCCCGAAAAGACGATGATGACCTTGGCAACCATCCAGAAGATGGCAGGGGTCATGTGAAGCAGACTCGCGAGCTTATCCATGGGCGGCTTCCCGGCAGGGCCGCCCCCGGGGAGGCCCAACCCTTCGAGACTATCAGAGGCGCGCCCTTCACGACATGGAGGGAAAGAACCCTGCCCCCTCCGATGCGACCTGGATCACAGCCTCAGCTCCGGGGAAGGCCTGGCCCTGAACCCCTGCGGGGCCCTAGCGCGCTGCGGGCAGGGCCTCAAAAACCAGCACCTCGAAGGGTTTCAGCGTGATGGTCACGGGCTTCCAGGGATTCAGGCGACCTTCCAGATCCTTCAGCTCCCGCTGGGGGAAGGCCGGTCGGACCAGGCAGGCCTCGAACGCACCGGCGGGCAGCTCCAGCACCTTGGCCAGGTCCAGGCTGAAGCCCTGAGCCTCGGCGCCGGGATTGCGCAGCGTCAGGATGCCCTTCCCACGGGACCATGAGGCCCAGCCATAGACCTCCAGCTTGCGGGGGCTCCCGCCCACCCAGTGGGTGTCCACCAGGGTGGCGGCATTGGCCCGAGACCAGCGGGCCCCCTCGGCCAGGCTATCCCAGTCCGCGGGGCTCAGGAGGCCATGCGAGAGGTAGAGCTCCTGGAGCTGGGTGCCAGAACCGAAATAGCTCCGCACCTCGTGGGCAAAGGCCTTGGCTGGATCCGTGTTCAGCCCCTTGGCCCCCTTGGCGTAGAGGATGCCGTGGAGCATGAGGCTGTTCAGGGGATAGAGCGGCCCCGCCGCCACCACACGCTCGTAGGTGTCCGCGTCCCGGTAAGTGATCCAGCGCTCCCGGTCCGGGCCCACGCCGGCGAAGTCGTGGTCCTCCCCGCCGCGCCAGATGCTGTCGCAGATCGTGAGCCAGAAGGGCGAGGGCCAGGTGCCCGTGGTGAGGTTGATGAACAGGTCCGGCCGGGCCTGGCGCAGGTCGCCGATGAGGGCGATGGCCGCCTCGAAGTCGCTGCCGAAGCGGCTGCCCGGGATCACGGTGTTCACACTGCCGGTGCCGTCCAGCTTGAACTGGTTGATCCCGTATCGGGTCACCAGGTCCAGGCAGGCCCGATGGAATCTCTCGTAGTACTTGGGGCCCGACAGGGCAAAGAGCTGCCCGTACTCCGCGTCCTTGGCCCAGGGATCCGGCACCACCTCGAAACCCGCAGCCTGGCCGCTGCGCCGCCGGGCCACGCGGGGTGGGCCGTAGCCCCCCCAGGGCGAGAGCCAGACCCCGGGCCCGGCCCCCAGCTTTTCAGCCGCCTCATTGAGGGGTGTGAAGCCCCTGGGGAAGCCCGCGTGGAAGGCCCACTGGCCTCCCTTGGCGGTGTCGTCCCAGCCGTCGTCGAAGAGGAAGGAGTCCAGCTTCACGCCCCGCTTTTGGACTAGCTCCCGCCCCAGGACCTCGATGACGCCAAGGCAATCCTGGTCGCTGTAGGGCGTGAAATAGCCGATGTCGTACCAGGAATTGTAGTGGAGAAAGGGCCGGTAGGCGTGGGCCCGCTCCCGCTCCAGGTAGAAGAGGAAGCCCCGCCGCAGTTGGCCTGGGGGCACTACACCCAGCACCGAGGAGAGCTGCAGGCTGCGGCCCTCCCGGAGGGGCAGGGCCAGGTCCAGCCAGCTCTGGACATGGGTCCGGCCCCAGCGCGGCTCCGGCTCCCGGGTCTCGCGGGATTCCGGGCGGTCCGGCGCCAAGGGACCATCCTCCGTGCCCGGCGCGGGAATGAGCTTCGGGACCCCCCCGGCCTCCAACTGGGTCCGGGCCATGGGATGCTCCAGCCCCGTGAAAATCGTGTTCGCCACCACGGGCGAACCCGCCACGCGGCCCGTGCTTTCAGCGCCTTTCAGCCAGTGATCGATGAGCCGCACCCGGGCGAAGTCGACGTCACCTTTCAGGGCCGTGAGTTGAAGCTCCTGGCGAATGTAGTTGGAGCCGTCCCGCAGGGTGGCCTGCCAGTGGACTCGCAGCGTCCCATTGGGAGCATTCAGGGTCGCGGAGACCCGCTGCCCCGGCAGGCGCCCCGCCTCACCCACGGACTTCGGATCCCCGACCAGGGCCTCCACCTGAAAGGCCGTGGCCTGCATGCGGCTGGCCTTGAGGCGCGTGCCGTCCTGGAACTCCAGGGTGAAGGCCTCCAGGGGCGCCTCCAGCAGGTGGCCCCCCAGCAGGTCCCGGAAGGTGGTCGGCTGCAGGCGCCCGCCAAAGGTGGACCAGGACAGGGCCAGGGCCTGGTTGGACAAGGCCAGCGACTGGCCCTGGACGAGGCTCCCCTTGGCCTTGCCGGGTTCCGGCCCCGGGAAGTCCAGGGCCTGGGCCGAGGTGGTGAGCCCCACGAGGAGGGCCAGCCAGAGGGCTTTCGAGCCAGGGATCAAGGGCATGAACCTCATTCGACCTCCATGACGCGCACCTGAAATGGCAACCACCACTGAATGCCGGTAGAGGCTCATTGAAGTTCGGTCCGGCGTCAGGCAGGCCTTCCCACCCTCTGCGCGCCCTCCGCGTTCTCTGCGAATGTAGTTTTCAGTGGGATTACTGCTTGGCCTCAATTTTGGACCAGCTGTCCTTCAACCCCACGGTGCGATTGAATACCAGGGCGCCTGGGGCGCTGTCGGGGTCCACGGAGAAGTAGCCGGTGCGCTCGAACTGGAAGCGCTCACCAGGCTGGGCGGCGGCCAGGCTGGGCTCCACGCGGACCTCCGTGAGGGTCTCCAGGCTGGCGGGGTTCAGGAGGGCCTTCCAGTCCTGGCCCTCGGGCACGTCCATGGGGTCTTCCTGGGTGAAGAGGGGTTCATAGAGCCGCACTTCGGCCCGTAGGGCGTGGACCGCGCTCACCCAGTGGAGGGTGCCCTTGATCTTGCGGCCGTCCGGGGCGTTGCCGCCCTTGGAGGCGGGATCCCACTCGCAGCGCAGCTCCACCACGGTGCCCTGGGCGTCCTTGATGACCTCCTTGCAGGTCACGAGGCAGGCTCCGCGCAGGCGCACCTCAGCCCCCGGGGCCAGGCGGAACCACTTCTTGGGGGCTTCCTCGCGGAAGTCGTCCTGGTCGATGAACAGCTCATGCGTGAATGGCAGTTTGCGGGTGCCGAGGGTGGTGTCCTCGGGGTGGTTGGCCACTTCAACTTCAAAGGCATCGGCCGCGCTCATGTTGGTGATCACGACCTTGAGGGGGCGCAACACGGCCATGCGGCGGGGGGCGCGCCTCTCCAGATCCTCGCGGATGCAGAAATCCAGCAGGCCCGCGTCGGCCACCATGTCGCGCTTGGCCACACCCACGCGCTCCGCGAAGGCCCGCACGGCCTCAGGCGTGAAGCCCCGGCGGCGCAGCCCGCAGATGGTGGGCATGCGGGGATCGTCCCAGCCCCGCACGATGCCGTCCTGCACCAGCTGAAGGAGTCGGCGCTTGCTCATGACCGTGTAGGTGAGGTTCAGGCGGGCGAACTCGATCTGGCGCGGCAGGGGGCGCTGGAAGAACTTGGCGTCCACGTCCTGAGCCAGGAACCACTCGTAGAGAGGGCGGTGATCCTCGAACTCCAGGGTGCAGATGGAGTGGGTGATGGTCTCGAGGGCGTCCGACACACCATGGGCGTAGTCGTACATGGGGTAGAGGCACCACTCATCGCCGGTACGGTGGTGGTGGGCCCGGCGGATGCGGTACATCAGCGGGTCGCGCAGGTTCATGTTGCCGGCCTGCATATCGATCTTGGCGCGGAGCACTTTGGAGCCGTCCTCAAACTCGCCCGCCTTCATGCGGCGGAAGAGGTCCAAGTTCTCCTCGGGGCTGCGGTCCCGGAAAGGGCTGGCCTTGCCCGGCACGTGGAAGTTGCCTCGGTATTCGCGGATCTCCGCTTCAGTCAGGTCGCAGACATAGGCCTTGCCCTGGCTGATGAGGTACTCGGCGTACTCGTACATGAAGGGGAAGTAGTCCGAGGCGTAGAATTCGCCCTTCCACTGAAAACCCAACCACTGGACGTCCTCGCGGATGGAGTCCACGTATTCGACATCCTCTTTCACGGGGTTCGTATCGTCGAAGCGCAGGTTGGTGGCGCCCCCGTAGGCCTTCGCCAGGCCGAAGTTCAGGCAGATGCTCTTGGCGTGGCCGATGTGCAGGTAGCCATTCGGCTCCGGCGGGAAGCGCGTGAGCAGGCGTCCGCCATGCTTCCCCGAGGCGCGGTCCGCCTCGACGATCTCCTCGATGAAGTGGAGGCTCTTGGGTTCAGGATTGGGCAGGTCAGCGGACATCTAGGCTCACAGGATGCAATCTATAAGGTTAACCGGGGCATGGACCTTGGGCGCGACCCAACTTGGCGGTTCATTTACCGCTGAGAACGCAGAGAGCGCAGAGAGCGCAGAGGAAGGTTTTCTCTGCGCCCTCTGCGTTCTCTGCGGTTAGATGCTTTTTCAGCCCAACCCGGCAGCCACCTGGGTGGCGCGCTCGATGCCCCGGGCCACGACGGAGCGGATGCGGCCATCTTCCAGGACCATGAGCCCGGCGATGGTGCAACCGGCGGGGGTGGTGACCTCGTCCTTGAGGGCTGCGGGATGGCGGCCGGTCTCCAGCACCATGGAGGCGGCGCCCAGGGTCATTTGCGCGGCCAGCTCCGTGGCCACAGCCCGGGGCAGGCCGCACTGCACGCCACCCTCGGCCAGGGACTCCAAGATCACGAACATGAAGGCGGGACCGCTGGCGCTGAGGCCCGTGACCGCATCCATGTGCTTCTCGTCCAAGTCCATGACCCGGCCCAGGGGCTCGAAGAGGGTTCGGGCCTGGGCCAGCTGGGCCTCCGTGACGCCCTGCCCCGCCGCCAGCACTGTCATGCCCCGGCGGATGGCGCAGGGGGTGTTGGGCATGGCCCGCACCAGGGGTGTGCCTGCAGGGGTGTGGGCCACCAGGAAGTCCAGGGTCACCCCCGCAGCGATGGAGACCAGCAGGGGCCGGTGGTCCAGGGCTCCTGCCACCGTCAGCCCGTCCAGCAGGCCCTTCAGCTCCTTGGGCTTCACGCAAAGGAGCACGACCTCAGCGGCCTTGACGGCACCATCCGCCTCCTTGGAAAGCCGGATTCCCAGCGCCTCGGCCCGGGGCTTCATGGCGGCAGGATGCACGTCGACGGCGTGGATGAGCCCGGCCGGATAGCCCGAGGCCTCCACCAGCCCTGAACAAATGGCCTGGCCCATGGTGCCGAAGCCGAGGATGGCGAGCTGGGGGTGCTGGGTCATGGCTGCTCCAGAAATACATCTGCGAAATGGGGGTTTGCGAAGTGATACAATTCAACCACAATAAAACTATAATATGAGTATTCCACCTGGAGAACCCCCATGCTCCCGAAACTGGTTCCGGTCACGGACATCAAGCGCAAGGCCACGGAAATCATCGCAGGTCTGCAGCAGGATCAGGAGACCCTGATGATCACGGAGCACGGCCGCGAGGCCGCCATTCTCATGGATGTGGTCAGCTACCGCCTGCAGGAACGGAAGCTGGCCCTGCTGGAGGGCATCATCCGGGGGCAGCAGGCCCTGGCCGAGAGTCGCACGCTGAGCCATAAGGAAGTCCTGGCTCGCACCGCCAAGTGGGCCTGAGGCCCGAACCGGCATGGCCAGGCCCCTGAAGCTCCTCTGGACCGAACCAGCCGCGGAGCAGTTCGCGGAGCGGTTGGACTATATCGGTGGCTTCAACCCCGAGGCCGCCCGGGCCCTGCATCACCGGGTGGATACCTGCCTGCGACAGCTGGTCCGCTTCCCAGATCTAGGCCGCTGGGTGCCGGAGTTCGGCCCCGGCTTCTACCGGGAGGTCCTGGTAAAGCCCCTGCGCCTGCTCTACGAGCGCCACGGCGACACGCTGGTCATCACCTACGTGCACCGGCAAGAGGAGAACCTCGGGCCGGATAGCTTCAACCAGCAGGGCTGATCCCAAAGCTCTGTGGGCCCCCACGAGAAACCCCCTCGGAGGTTTTTCTTTGCTCTGTGCTCTTTGTGTTCTTTGTGACTATTAGTTATTTCTTTAAAGTGCCAGCCGCAGGGAACACAAAAAAGGAATTGGCCGCAAAGGACACAAAGGACACAAAGAGGAGCCTTTGTGGCCCCTGCGATTAAGGTCTACTGGTCCCGCCCCTCGCCCAGGGTCCACCAGCCGCAGTCCTCCAGGTCGGAGACCACAAAGCCGGTCTGCATCTCGGAGATGCGCTGGAACTCGGTGCTGACGACCGTGTGGTGGCCGGTGGTGACCTCGCCGGGGCCGGACTTCACCCCGAAGTAGAAGTCCGACTGGCCCAGCCCCAGGCGCACGATGGTTTCCTGGAGCGCGGCCCGGTGGTCCAGGCCCTCGGGAATGCCCTGGATCACCTGGACCCGCTCGCCGGCGATGATGGTGGGTGCGTAAGTGGCGGCGCCCTCTTCTTCCAGCACCGCGAGGGTGATGTGGGTGAACTCGTCGAGGTCCATCACAGCCACCTTTCCAGGCGTGCCAGGACCTCGTCCCGGCCCACCAGCATGAGGGTGTCATAGATGCCTGGGCTCACGGGCCTCCCGCAGAGGGCCACCCGCAGGGCCTGGGCCAGGTCCTTGGTCTTGAGGCTGTGCCGTTCCAGGATGGCGGTGAAACCCGCTTCCAGGGCGTCATGGCTGTAGTCCGTGAGGGCGGCCAGATCCCGCAGGGCGGGCAGGACCGTCGGTGTGAGGAACTTCTCCACGGCCTTCTCGTCAAAGGTGGTGGGCCGCTCGAAGGCGAAGCGCAGGGCCTCAGCCATGTCGGTGAGGGACTTCCCCTTCTGGGTGCACTGGATGGCCTGGGCCTTCCATGCTTCCGGCTGCGTGTCCCAGCTCGCGGGCAGGAAGGGGCGCAGGTGGGGCTCCAGCTCCTGCCAGGGAGCGCGCTGGATGAGCTTTTGATTCAGCCAGGTGAGCTTGTCCATGTCGAAGCGGGCGGCGCTCTTCTGGCAGTCCGCCAGGTCAAAGAGCTGAATCATCTGCTCATCCGTGAGGAGTTCCTCCTCGGCGCTCTCCACGGCACGACCATCGATCTTGGGGGTCCAGGAGAGCCGGGCCAAGGCCAGGCGCACGGCGGAGGGCAGCAGGCCCAGGGCCTGGTATTCGGTGATGCTGGTGGCCCCATGCCGCTTGCTCAGTTTGGCGCCATCGGCCCCCAGGATCATGGGCACGTGGGCGAAGGCCGGCAGGTCGTAACCGAAGGCGGCGAAGAGGGGGATCTGTTTGGGCGTGTTGTTGAGGTGGTCGTCGCCCCGGATCACGTGGCTCACTTCCATGTGGGTGTCGTCCACCACCACGCAGAAGTTGTAGGTGGGCACGCCGATCTGGCCGGGGCCATCGCCGGTGCGGGCGATGATCCAGTCGTCCAGGCTGTCAGCGGGGAAGCGGGTGTTGCCCTTGATGAGGTCGGGCACCAGGATGTCGCCCTCGGTGGGCATTTTGAAGCGGATGGCGGCGGGCTCGCTGGCATCGTGGCCCAGGTCCGCGCAGCCCTTCCCGGCGTCCATGCCACGGTTGTACTGGAAGACCTTGCCCGCGGCTTCCACGGCCTTGCGGCGCTCGTCGATGGTTTCGCGCGAGCAACGGCAGCGGTAGGCCAGCCCCTTGTCCAGCAGCTCCTGGATCTTGGTGCGGTAGAGGTCCATGCGCTGCATCTGGCGGTAGGGGCCGTGGGGGCCCTTCCAGGCGCTGGGATCGCCCACCACCGGGCCCTCATCCCAATCCAGGCCGCACCAGGCCATGCCCTCCTCGATGATGCGGATGTTGTCGTCGGTGCTGCGGCTGAGGTCTGTGTCCTCGATGCGCAGGATGAAACGGCCCCCGTGCCGCCGGGCGAAGAGCCAGCAGAACAGGGCCGTCCGCACCCCTCCGATGTGCAGCATGCCGGTAGGGGACGGAGCGAAGCGGGTGACGATCTGGCGGGACATGGGACCTCAGAGTGCAATCTTCCAGTGTGACTCAATGCGTGCAGGCTGCGCCTGCGGGTTAACGAAATTCGCGGCCAAAGGCCGCGAATTTAGCGGATTCCACAAGATCTATTTGATGTAGAGCTTCAACTTGATCTCGATGGGCCCGTCTCCCGAGAAGAGGCTGCGGTCCAGCACCACAGGAATCTCCACCACGCTGTTGTGGGGCATGTGGGTGGGCGCGGGGCTGTGGGAACCGGGATCGGCGGGGATCTCGTCGATCTCCTCTAGCAGCTCGCCGGCGGACAGCTCCTCCACTTCGAGGGGCCTGGAGGCCTGGGGTGGCGGTGGGGGCGGTGGGGGCACGTTGCCCATGAGGATGGGCGGGGGCTCTTCCACCACGCCGCCGCCGTAGCGCTCGGCCAAGGTCTTGAGCACCAGCTTGGCTACGCCCGTGAGGGTCTCGTGCACGCCCTGGCCCCGCATGGCGCAGGCCTCGAAGGTGGGGGCGCCGAAGAGGTTGACCTCCCGTTCCAAGATCTCCACGGGCAGCGCATTGGGCGTGTCCCGCTTGTTCCACTGGATCACGTGCGGAAGCTTCTCCAGCTCCGAACCCTGGTCGCGCAGGTTGGTTATGAGGTTCTGGAAGCTCTCCTTGTTGCTCTCCAGGGCCGGAGCCTGGGAGTCCGCCACGAAGACCACGGCATCTGCGCCCCGCAGCACCAGCTTCCGGGTGGCATCGTAGAAGACCTGGCCGGGCACGGTATAGAGCTGGATGCGCGTCTTCATGCCGCGGATGGTGCCCAGTTCGATGGGCAGGAAATCGAAGAACAGGGTGCGGTCCGTCTGGGTGGCCAGGGACAGCATCTTACCGCGCCCCGCGCCGGGCAGCGTGTCGTAGACATGCTGCAGATTGGTCGTCTTCCCGCACAAACCGGGGCCGTAATATACGATCTTGGCCGTCAATTCCTTGGTGGCCGCGTTGAATAGCACCATGCCTGCACCTTCGTGTCTTGGGGAAGATTGGCGGGTCAGCCTAGGCCCGTCAAGAAAGAACCGTCATTCCCTCTCTATCGTCGCAAATGGTGCTGCGCTACACTTTCGGCCATCCCACCATCCTCGAGGGGCTCCATGGCCAAACTGCTGGTTCACGAAAGCGCGGGCGTACGAGATTTTGAGATCGTGGACAATGAGGTCCACATGGGCCGGGAGTTGGATAATACCCTTCGCCTGCCGGACCCCAGCATCAGCCGCCACCACTGCGTCGTCCGCAAGGTGGGCGGTGGCTACGAGATTCAGGACCTGCAGAGCAGTAACGGGGTCTTGGTGAACGGGAACCGGGTCCAGGCCTCCCCCCTGCACCACGGGGACCGCATCACCCTTGGCCAAATCCAGCTCACCTTCGAGGACCCCAAGGCCGAGCCGGATGCCACCGTGGCCATCTCGGCCCTGGAGGCAGCGCCCCCCCTGGGCACCGTCCGCATGTCCGCGGACCAGCTGGCGGCCATCCACCTGGGCCGGGCCCCGGAGGAAGCCGCTCCAGCCCCGACCCCAGCCATGACCCTGGACACGGTTCCGGCGCCGGACCCCAGCTCCACCAGCCCCGTGGCCACCCCGGCCAAGTCTCCCATCCCCCCCATCGCGCCGCCGCCCGCCCCCCGGCCCATGGCCGTGGCCAATCCCGAGGCCTCCTTCCTGGGCAACCTGCTGCCCACCATCCCCGACCAGGCCCAGGCCACGGGCCAGCGCGGCGAGCTTGGTGAGCGCCTGCTGGCAGTGCTCATCGATGTGGTCCCTTCCATCCTCATTTCCATTGTCTTCGGTGTGCTGTCCGTCATTCCCTTCGTGGGCTGCGTGCTCCTGCCCCTGAGCTTCCTGGTCCAGATGGCCTACATCTTCTTCTTCGTCCCCTGGACGGTCTCGAAGTACGGCGCCAGCATCGGCAAGAAGGCCATGAAGCTGCGCGTGATCCCCTTGGGCCAGCCCGCCGGTCACCTGGACCTGGGCCCCGCCATCCTGCGCCAGTTCGGGAACATCCTTGCCCTCAACCTGATCGTCTTGGCTGTGAAGGGCGAGGAGCGGATCAGCCTCAGCGACATCATCGCCACCTCCGAAGTCATCAAAGTCGACCGCTAATGGCCGCCTGATTCCGAAGACGGCGCCCGCCTCGGCGGGCGCCTCTCGTTAGGAGCCCCCATGATTCTCACCGGCAGGCAGATCCTCGCGGCGCGGGAGGCGGGGCGCCTCCGCATCGAGCCCTGGTCCGAGGCTCAGCTGAACCCCAACAGCTACAACCTGCGCCTGGGTGAGGATCTGGCGGTCTACACGGATCGCGAACTGGACATGGCCAAGCCCAACGGCATCGAGTTCCTGAAGATCCCCGCCGAGGGCCTGCTGCTGCAGCCTGGGACGCTGTATCTGGGCCGCACCCTGGAATACACCGAAACCCATGGCATGGTGCCCATGCTCGAGGGCCGCAGCAGCGTAGGTCGCCTGGGCCTCTTCGTCCACGTCACCGCGGGCTTCGGTGACATCGGCTTCTGCGGCTACTGGACCCTGGAGATCAGCTGCATCCAGCCCGTCCGCATTTATGCTGGCGTGGCCATCTGCCAGATCTTCTACCACTCCGTGGAGGGCGAGTACGACAGCTACGTGTCCGGCAAGTACCAGCGCAACTCGGGGATCCAGCCGTCGATGTTGTGGAAGGACTTTTTGAAGGAGTAGGTCCCATCGGGCTTTGGGGCCATGCAAAACGGCGCCTGCGCGCCGTTTTGCATGTGAAGAAAGATGAAAATCAGGCCTTGGCGGCCATCACCTTGTTGAAGCCTGCAATCTTCACCCACCAGAGAATGCCGCAGACCAGGCCCACGGGACCCGCCAGGAAGTTGATGAAGGGGATGATCCCGCAGCAGTGGGCGATGCAGGTGATGAGGCCCAGGGTGTAGCCTGCGTCATCCACGCTGGCGCCATTTTCCGCCGCCCAGCTCTTGATGGAATCTGAGACATTCTTCACCACGATGAAATGCCACGCGAGGTTGAAGAGGGGAATGAGCATGAGCCAGACCATGCTCGGCTTCATTTTCTGGTGACGCTCACCCGCCAGGGTCAGAGCCTTCTGCATGGTGAGGATGTAGAAGACCGCGATGCCGATGCCGATGGCCAGGCCCAGGAGAACGAACAGGAGGCAACCACCGCCAAGCAGGGCCGCGAGCGCGTTGGAATCAGAATGGGACATGCGGTCTCCAGAAAAAGGCGGAGCCCCCTGCGAGGCACAGCTGGAAAATAATGGTGAAACTCAGGTTGAACCTAGCTTAAGGGCGGCGATGGCACCACACAAGGAAGGATGTCCGCACGCGGATACCTTCCTGCTTTGGGTGCCCGGTTCGGGAAGCCATCATTAATTGGGGTGACCGGGTCCGGATGGGGTTAAATCTACCTACTCCCTGACGTGCCCATGCCCCTGTCCACCATTCTCTCCTCCTTCGCGTGGCTGCAACGGGCCCACGAACCTTCTGCGGCGGGCCTGATGGGTTTGGGCTGCGGATTCATCCTGCTCAGCCTCATCGTGGGCGTGGTCCTGCCGATCCTCTGCTTCTGGCGGATTCTTTCGAAGGCCGGTTACAGCGGCGCCCTGGCCCTGCTCTGCCTCGTGCCCGGCGTGGGCATGATCATCGTCCTGTGCATCCTGGCCTTCGGCACCTGGCCCAACGAGCGCCGCTGACCCTACCCGCTACAGGTGGTGCGTCCCCGTGGGTCCGTCGTGGGTCCAGATCACTTCGAAGGGATGGACCTCCTGCTCGATGCCCTTGAGGGCGAAACCCGGTAGCTGCCTGAGGTGGGTGGTGCCTGTGAGCTCGGCGGTACGGGGGCCCACCACAATCTGGCCGGCCTTGGCCACCCCGCTCTCCAGGCGGGAGGCGAGGTTCACGGTGCTGCCCATGACGGTGTAGTCCATGCGCTTTTCACAGCCGATGTCGCCGGCGAAGGCTTCGCCGCTGTTGATGCCGATGCGCATGCGCAGCTCCGGGTAGCCTTCGGGGCGCTCGGCGTTGAGGATCTCCAGGGCCTCCTGCATGCCCACGGCGGCCTCCAGAGCATGGCTCGCGTGCTCCGCATCGGGATTGGGGGCGCCGAAGAAGGCCATGATGGCGTCGCCGATGTATTTATCCAGAGTGCCGCCCCGGCTGAAGATCTGGTCCGTGAGGGCCTCAAAGGTGCGATTGAGGATGCCTGCCAGCACCAGGGGCTCCATGCCCTCGCTCATGCGCGTGAAGCCCGAGATGTCCGCAAAAAGGACGCTGATCTCACAGCGCTGGGCCTGGAGGATGGGGCCTTCCAGATTCTGGCTGTTCTTGAGAATCTGATTGACCACCTGGGGGCTGTGGTAGCGCTCCAGGCGTTGCCGGAAGCGGGCCTCGCGCTCACGCTGGATGCCCACGGCGGCGAAGTTGGCCATGGCGCTGAGCAGGTGTTCGTCCTCCCGCTTGAAGCCGCCCTTGTTGAGGCTGGTCTCCAGGTAGATGACGCCCAGGGACTGGTCCTCCACGATGAGGGGCGCGCAGAGGGCCGACGTGATCCCGTGGATCTTGATGCTCTCCCCGGCACTGAAGCGGGGATCCATGCGGGCATCCGTGGTGAGGATGGCCACCCGGTCCTTCATGGCGGTGCGAGCGATGGTGCGGCTGATGGGGTTCGTGTGCTGCCCCGGGGTCTCCTCCCAGAGCAGTTCTGGCACCAGCTCCCCGTTGGCATCCGCCAGGAGGATGAAGCCGCGCTGGCAGGGGATCTGGGCCGTCACCAGCCCCATGACCGAATCAAGCAGCTCCGTGAGGCCCGCGGCCCGGAGCAGGGTGCCCGCCATGCTCGCCAAGCGCTGGAAGAGCGTCACGGCCTCGCCAGCGGGATGCTGGCCGCTGGCCTGGGCCAGCATGGCCTCCAGGCTGGCGTGGGGCACCAGGATGGAGCCCGAGGCATCAAAGGCCCGGTCCTCCAGGGAGATCTTGGAGGCCACGGCCTTGGGGGCCAGATCCAGGTTCAGGCCCGAGGGGCCGACCCCCTCCGGGACCCAGACCACCTTGGCCTCGCCCAGGAGGACCGTGTCCCCAGGCCGCATGGGGGCGGGCTCCGACAGCGTCACCCCGTTGAGGGAGGTGCCATTCAGGGACTTCATGTCCATGACGTGGGGCTGCCCGTCCTTCAGGAAGATGCGGGCATGGATGCGGCTCACGGCGTTCGCGTGGATCTTGATGGAGGCCAGATCCCCCCGGCCGATGGTCAGGCCCTCCTCCGTGAGGGTCACGGGGTGCAGGGCACCGTCAACCTGGAGAGTGAGCTTCATGGGCATTCCGAGAGGGCACTGAGTTTAACACGCGTAGGAGACCTTATCGGCCGATCGCGGTAACCTATGAGGTTCACCCGGAAGGGGTGCGGAGGTCCGTTGACCAAAGTCGGTTTCATGTCGCTGGGCTGCCCCAAAAACCTGGTGGATTCGGAAGTCATGCTGGGCCACCTGCGCCTGAAGGGCTACGAGATCACGCCCGTGCTGGAAGAAGCCCAGGTCCTCGTGGTGAACACCTGCGGCTTCATCGACGCCGCCAAGCAGGAGAGCATCGAGGCCATCCTCCAGGCCGCTGCCATGAAGAAGGACGGCGCCTGCGAGAAGCTCATCGTGGCCGGCTGTCTGGTGGAGCGCTACCGGGATGAGCTCATGGCCGGCATGCCCGAGATCGACGCCTGCCTGGGCACCCGGGACATTGAGCAGGTGGCCGAGGTCATCGGCGCCGGGGCCAGCTTCGAGCTGAACCCCAACCCGGACTACCTCTACACCGAGGCCAGCCCCCGGATGCTGACCACCCCCAAGGCCAGCGCCTACCTCAAGATCAGCGAAGGCTGCGACCATGCCTGCGCCTTCTGCGTCATCCCGCAGCTCCGGGGTGCCCAGCGCAGCCGTAGCGTCGAAAGCGTCGTGGCCGAGGCCCGGAACCTGGTGGCCCAAGGCGTTCTGGAGATCAGCCTGGTGGGCCAGGACACCACGGACTACGGCCGGGATTTCGGCGATCCGGACGCCCTGGAGAAGCTGGTACGGGCCCTGGGCGAGGTCGATGGCCTGCGCTGGTTCCGCATCCACTACGCCTACCCCAACCGCCTCACAGACGGCCTGCTCCATGCCATGGCCGAGACCCCCAACTGCGCCCGCTACCTGGACATGCCCCTGCAGCACGCCGACGCCGCCATCCTCAAGGCCATGGCCCGGGGCGGCAGCCGCAGCAGCTTTTTGAAGCTCATCCAGAAGGTTCGCCGCATCGTGCCCGGCATCGCCATCCGGTCCAACTTCATCGTGGGCTTCCCCGGCGAAGACGAGGCCGCCTTCGAAGAGCTGAAGGCCTTCGTGACGGAGGCCCGCTTCGACCACGTGGGCGTCTTCACCTACAGCCCCGAAGAGGGCACCTCCGCCTACGCACTGGGTGACTCCGTACCCAAGCGCACCAAGGAGGCCCGCAAGCGCCGCCTCCTGGAACTGCAGCAGAAGATCGCCCGGGAGCTGAACCAGGCCAAGGTGGGCCAGGTCATCGACGTGCTCGTCGAGGGCGCCCACGAGGAGACCGACCTGCTGGTCAAGGGCCGCCACCAGGGCCAGGCCCCGGACATCGACGGCAACGTGCTGCTGGTGGACGGCGCCCCCCAGGTGAACACCATCCAGAAAGTGCGCATCGTGAAGGCCCACGCCTACGACCTCATCGGCGAAGTCGAAGAGGGTGGCCTCGAATCCAGCACCGCTGCCTACGAAGAAGCCTTCCGCGCCCGTCATAGCTAACCGCAGAGGACGTAGCGCGCGCGGAGGAGCCAGATGTCCCTCTGCGACCTCCGCGCTCTTTGCGGTTGACTGCTTTTCCTCCCCATTCCCAAGCGGCCCAGGCCTGGCCATGCGCTCGGCTATCCTAGTCCCCATGCGCCTCCTGAAAAAGCTGCTCCTGGGCCTCGCAGCCCTTCTCCTGCTGGCCTTCGGCACGGCCTTCTTCCTGGTCTGGCGCCAGCTGCCCACCACGGCGGTCCCGGCGCTGGTCGGGCTCAGCGCACCGGTCTCCGTGGACCTGGATGACCGGGGCCTCCCCACCATCCACGCCCAGTCCCTGGATGACGCCAACCGCGTTCAGGGCTACCTCACAGCCCGGGAGCGGCTCTTCCAGATGGAACTCATGCGGCGCAAAGCCGACGGGCGCCTGGCAGAGCTGGTGGGCGCCGGGGCCCTGCCCCTGGACCGCCTGCACCGCATCTACGGCTTCCGGGAGGTGGCCGAGGCCGCAGCCCGGCTGCTCGGCCCGGCGGAGCGCCGTTCCCTGGAGGCCTACGCGGCCGGAGTGAACGCCTTCATCGCCCAGCGCCCGGGCCACTGGGGCCTGGAGTTCCAGTTCCTGGGCCTGCGGCCGGAGCCCTGGCGCCCTGAGGACAGCCTCAAGGTACTGCTGCTCATGCACGAGGACCTCTCCACCAGCTGGAAGGCTGAGCTGCAGACCGAAGCCCTCAAGGGCCTGCCCGAGCCCCTTCGTCACTTCCTGGAGCCCAGCATTGGCGCCGGGGATCGCCCGGTGCTGCCGGATGCCCATGCCCTGCGCCCCGATACCGCCGCCTTCCTGGAAGCTGCCGCTGCGCCGGTCAAGGTGGCTCAGGATCCTCAGGTGGGCACCTGGCTGCAGGCCGCAACCCAGCTGTCCCTGCCGGGCTCCGAGACGCGCCTAGCCTCCAACAACTGGGTGGTGGCCGGCAGCCGTACCCGCAGCGGCAAGCCCCTGCTGGCCAATGATCCCCACCTGGACCTGGGCGCCCCGGGCATCTGGTTCCCCCTGCGCCTGGAATGGGCCGGCCGCTCGGCCCAGGGCGTGTCCCTACCCGGCATCCCCACCCTCGTCATCGGCCACAACGAGCGCATGGCCTGGGGCTTCACCAACCTGGGCACGGACCTCCAGGACCTCTACCGGGAGGCCCCTCAGAGCTGGCGCCGGGAGCTCATCGCCGTGAAGGGGAAACCCCCCGTGGAGCTGAACGTGGCCCTGGGGCGGCACGGCCCCCAGGTGCTGCCGGGCCTCTCCCTGCACTGGCCCGCCCTGGATCCCCGGCGCCTGTCGATGCCTCTGGCCGCCCTCATGGAGGCCCGTAACTGGGCCGAGTTCAACGTCGCCATCGATGTGCACCCAGGCCCGCCCCAGAACATGATCTACGCGGACGTCGACGGCCACATCGGCTGGCGGGCCTCGGGCCTGGTGCCCCTGCGCCGTCCCGGCGACGATGGCAGCCGCATCCATGACGGCAACGACCCTGAAGCTGACTGGCGCGGCTTCGTGCCCGCCGCCGAGATGCCGCGGGTACTGGATCCAGCTGAAGGCCTGATCGGCACCGCCAACAACCGCACCGTGGGCACGGGCTTTCCGCACCCGGTGACCACCAGCTGGGCGGGCATGAGCCGCGCTGGACGCATCCTGGAGCGCCTGGAGCAGGGCGGCCCCTGGACCGCCCCCGGCTTCGAGGCCCTGCAGCGGGATCCCGTCAGCAACTTCCACCGGGCCTTCATCCAGGCCCTGGGCCTGCTGCCGGGCTTCACCGGAGCCGCAGAGCCGGACAGCCTGACCTTCACCCGGGCCGAACTCCTCCGCCGCGCCTTCCGTCGCCGCCTACTGGAGCGGCTGCTCCGGGGCACGGAGCTCAAGGCCCTGGACTACCGGCACCCGGGCGATGAGCTCTGGCAGCTCGCCGCCGCCCAGGCCAGCCCCGCCCAGTGGCAGGCTGCCGGCCTGGGCGACAAGGCAGCCTTCGTGCAGGCCTGCCTGGGCGAAGCCATGGCCCGCCCCGACTGGAACCGCCCCTGGGGCGTCGTGAACGAGCTGCGCATGAAGCATCCCTTCGGCTACGGGGGCGGCTTGCTCGGCTGGCTCTTCAACCCCGCGCCGCGCCAGCTGCCCGGCGCCGCCCGCGCCATCCGCGTGCTCACGGGCACCCACGGCCAGTCCATGCGTATGGTGGTGGATCTGGCGGACCTCGACGCCACCCGACTGGCCCTTCCCCTGGGCCAGAGCAGCCACCTGGGCGACCGCCATCGCGGCGACCAGACCCGGGCCTGGGCCGAAGGAGACCCCGAGGGGAAGACCACAAAGCTGCATCAGAAAGCAGTCCAGACCCTGATATTCCGCCCCTGACTAGCAGTCATTTCACCGCTGAGAACGCTGAGAACGCTGAGAACGCGGAGGTGGCCACGTAGCCATGGCCTTGCCTGGGAACCGGCACCTACCTTGTTCCAGACGATCAAAAGACGTTTAACCGCAGAGGACGCAGAGAGCGCAGAAAAAGCTGAATCCAGAAGCTTGGCGCGGTGGGACAGGGGTCCCATCGACCCCGAGCAAACCCTGCTACGCAGACTCTGCGTCATCTGCCCTGAATGCCCTTCTCTGCGTTCTCTGCGGTTGGATGTTTTCTCAGCGTTCTCAGCGGTTGGCGTTTTATTGTGGGATACGAACCCACAGCCCTCCCCGGGCTACACTGTCCGCATGCTGGAATTCCGCGCCATCACCCGCGCTTACGAACTCGGCGGCGAGCGCGCCGGCGTGTTCGGGGTCTCGCTGACGGTGCCCAAGGGCTGCCTGGCTGTGCTGGCGGGGCCTAGTGGCAGCGGCAAGACCACCCTGCTGCAGCTGGCGGGCCTGCTGGATACGCCGGACGAAGGCGAGGTGCGCCTGGCTGGCGAGCTGGTCTCCAGCCTGCCTGAAAAGGCCCGCTGCGACCTGCGCCTGCGCCGCCTGGGCTTCGTGTTCCAGGCCTTCAACCTGGTGCCGGTGCTGTCGGCGCTCGAAAATGTCATGCTGCCCCTGCAACTCCAGGGCCGCCCTGAGGCCGAAGCCCGGGAGCGGGCCGAGGCCGCCCTGGCGCGGGTGGGCCTCGCGGACCGCCGCCACCATCACCCGGGCCAGCTCAGCGGCGGCCAGCAGCAGCGCACGGCCATTGCCCGCGCGCTGGCGCCCGAGCCCCTGCTGGTGCTGGCGGACGAGCCCACGGCCAGCCTCGACCACGCCCACGGCGGCCCCCTCCTGGACCTAATGGCCGAACTGGCCCAGGAGCGCGGTGCCACCTTCCTCGTGGCCAGCCACGACCCCTCCGTCATCGCCAGAGCCCACACCGTCTTCCGGCTCCTGGACGGGAAGCTCGTGGAGGTCGGATGATCCTCGCCCGGCTGGCCCTGCGGAACCTGCTGCGCCAGCAACGGCGGACGGCGCTGACGCTCATGGTGGTGGTGGCAGGCTTCCTGGCCTTGAGCCTGGCGGGGGGCTTCATGGCCCAGACCTTCCAGGGGCTATCGGACGCGGCCATCCGCGGTGGCCTGGGGCACCTGCAGGTCATGCCTCCGGGCGCCCTGGAGGGGGACGAGGCCCAGAGCCTGGAAAAGGCCCTGCCCGAGGGCGAAGCCCTGGCCCAGCGCCTGCGCCAGGACCCGGCTGTGGCCGAAGTGCTGCCCCGCACCCAGTTCATGGGCCTGCTCTCCAATGGCCCCCGCAGCGTGGCCTTCCTGGGCACCGCCGTGGACCCCGTACTGGAGCCGAAATACATGGCCTGCGCCGAGGCGCTCCAGAACGGCGCCCTGACCAAGGGCGGCGTTGGCTCCCACTGGCTCTCCGGCGATCCCGCGGCCCGGGAAGTCATCCTCGGCACGGGCTTGGCCCGAGCCCTGGACGCTTCCGTGGGCAGCAGCCTCACCCTCATGTCCACCACCCGCGAGGGCGCCCTCAACGCCGTGGATGTCGAAGTGGCGGGGCTCCAGGATCTGGGCCTGCGGGAACTGAACGATCGCTTCCTCACCGTGAGCCTGGGCACCGCCGATCAGCTCCTGGACTCGGCCCAGGCGCGGTCGCGTCTGAGTGTGATGCTCAAGAGGCCCCAGGACACCGCGATGGAACAGGCACGGCTCCAGGGACTCCTGCCCGGCACCTCGGTGAAGCCCTGGTTCGAGCTGGCCTCCTTCTACCGGCAGGTGAAGCTGCTCTACTTCGCCATCTTCGGCTTCATGGGCCTGGTGCTCTTCCTGGTGGTGCTGCTGGCCACGGCCAACACCCTGCTCATGTCCGTCATGGAGCGGGTGCGCGAGTTTGGCGTGCTGCGGGCCATGGGCCTCCAGCCCCGGCAACTGCTGGTGCTGCTCCAGTGGGAAGGCGCCTTCCTGGGCTTCCTGGGCAGCGCCCTGGGCCTCCTGGCCACCCTGCTCCTGCGGGCCGGGCTCAACGCCCTCCACGTCCAGATGCCCGCCCCGCCAGGCTCCAGCCATGGCTACGAGCTCTTCATCCACTTCGTGCCCTGGGTCTACCTCCTCGTGGCCCTGGGCCTGCAGCTGACCATCCAGGTGAGCGCGCTGTTCCCAGGTCTCAAGGCGGCGCGGCTCCGCATCGTGGAGGCATTGAGGCATGTGTAGCCGTGTTGGGGGTGCGCGTTGGACCGAATCGCTGCGCGATTCGGTGGTGGACAAGCATCAAGGGTGGAGCCGAGCACTGCCGTTGATGGCAATACTGCTGGGCGGCCTTTCCCTGCGGGCAGATGGTCTGGAGGTGGCGGTGGGTGGGACCGTGGGCTTCACGACCCAGGGGCCGATCCCGGGCAGCAAGGGGGACAACACCACGGCCCTGCACCTGCGTGTGGGCTGGGACCAGTCTCCTTCTCAACTGCAAATGGACCAGTGGCAGGCCCTGGCCCAGAACGGCTCCAGCTCGGACCTGCGCTACTCCGTGGCGGGCGCGGGCTGGCAGCACAGCTGGTGGAGCGAATACCACGGGGTCCAGGCGGCCCTGGGCGCGGAGCTGCGTGTGGAGCAGTACTCGGGGCACAGCAGCCTGGTGAGTGGCCCCTCGCCCCTGGCCGGGAATCAGGTTCTGCTGGTCCGGCCCTGGCTGCGAGGCCAGGTGGGCTTCCGGGGCATCCTGCTCCCCCTTCCCTATCCCGCCGCCGAACTCCTTGGCGTTCTGACCCAGGGGGGCAACTACACCCACCCCTTCACCCGCCTTGAAGTGGCCGTACCCCTTTGGCAGCAGGGCGGAACGGGGCCATCGGGGCTCCTCCGCCAGATGGCCCCCCGCTGGGAAGCCTCGCTCCAATTCGGCATGCGCTTCGGCCGGTCGCCGAAATGAAGGGCGCCCGGGCTCCCCGCATGGCCTGGTGGCTGGCCACGGGCTTCGGCAGCGGCTACCTGCGCCCCGCGCCGGGCACCTGGGGCACCCTGGCAGGGCTGGGCGCCTGGTTGCTGGTCGTGAGTGGCCTGCGCCACTGCGCTGGCTCCTGCCCCCCCTGGCTGCTCCTGGCGGCGGTCCCTCTTCTGACCTTGGCCCTGACGCTGGTCGCCGTCTGGGCTTCTGCACAAGTGGTCCGCGAGACCGGCCAGAAGGATCCCTCCTTCATCGTGGCGGACGAATGGGCGGGCCTGTGGGTGGCCCTCACGCCCCTGCTCTTCACGGCCACCCTGCAGCCCCAGCCCATGACCCTGTGGGTGGCGCGGTTGGTGGCGCCCTTCATGCTGTTCCGCCTCTTCGACATCTGGAAACCCGGCATCGTGGACCGCGCCCAGGCCCTGCCCGGCGGCTGGGGTGTGGTCATGGATGACGTCCTGGCGGGCCTGCTCGCCGCCCTCATCACGTGGCCCCTGGACCAGTGGCTCAGCGCCCAGTCCCTGCTGCATCCGGGCCTCTGGCGCTGATCCCGTTCACGGGATCAAAAATACGACTGATCACCACGAAGACAGGGAGACCACGAAGGAAGAAGTGGATCTACTTCGTGGTGAATTCTGTCCTCCAGGCGCTTTCCGAATCTTTCGCACCTTTCGCGGTTCCGCCCTCAGCCGCCGGTGTCTTCGAGCAGGGTCTTCCAGACTTTGGGTTCGCTCAGGTGGCCGCTCTCCATGAAGTGGCGGCTTTCGATGAGGTACCGGTAGCCCTGCTCTGTGAGGAAGAGCTGCCGGTTGCGGGCGAACTCCTGCTCGGTGGTGTCGCGGCTGATGAGGCTGTAGAAGTAGCTGATGTTCCGGTCACCCTTGGGGCGTAGGATGCGGCCCAGGCGCTGGGCTTCCTCCTGCCGCGAACCGAAGGTGCCGCTCACCTGGATGGCCACGCTGGCGTCCGGCAGGTCGATGGCAAAGTTGGCCACCTTGCTCACGATGAGGATGCGCAGGTCGCCCTCGCGGAAGCGCCGGAACAGAACTTCCCGCTCCTTCTCGGGCGTCTGGCCCGTCAGCACCGGGGCATTCAGGCGCTCGCCGATGATGCGGAGCTGCTCCAGGTACTGGCCGATGATGAGGATGTTGTCCTTGGGATGCCCCGCCAACAGTTCATCCACCACGGCCAGCTTGAGGCTGTTCTCCGAGGCGATGCGGAAGCGCTGGCGCTGGTCCGCCACGGCGTATTCCATGCGCTCGTCCGTGGGCTGGGGGACGCGGATCTCCAGGCAGTGGGCCGTGGCGATGAAGCCGTCCTTCTCCAGCATCTTCCAGGGCACATCCACCCGCTTGGGGCCGATGAGGCTG